>JAHZGC010000002.1:0-130893 GCA_019421015.1 Coriobacteriaceae bacterium
CGTTTTAACCCTCCCGTGCGCACAACCGTGTCGCTGGCGTATCTGACAGACAACCCCAACCCGGCCTTGGCGCTTCTGGCCCGGTTTCTGGGGGAGAAGTTCGCGGGAGGGGCGAAGGCCTAGAGTAGGTGGGTTTGGAGCGTCTACGGGCCCGGGGTCTCCGGATGGCGGCCTCGCGAGGCTCCGGGAGGGCCCGTGCACGAGAAGCGGGCCTCTGGTGGCAAATCCCAGCTGTACGTACGCCTCGCTCCCGGTACCCGGGCGGCCGCCCCGGCAAAACCGCGGGTCGTGCGTGGCCGGAGGGGGCCGGAAAGGGCTTCCGAGGTCGGTTCAGACGTACGTAGGGCTGGGATTTGCCAGAATGGGGCCTTCTGGCTGCGCACGGGGGCCTGGCGCTCGCCGGGAGGGCCCGCGGGGTAGTTTCCGGGGTGTCCGGCCTGCGTTTGGTCTGCGCGTTGCCTGCGGGCCACAGGTTGCATGGTGCTCCCACGTGTCGGTTGCGTGCCACATCCTCCCAGCTAGATGGCCTCATCAATTATGCGGTAGCCGTCCCCATGCCCCGTCGCGGGGGAGAAGCCCCGAGAAGGACACCACGGTCATCGGCGTTGACTCTCAAAGCAAGGACGCCTTCAACTTCTACGGTGGCCAGCTGGGTCACTTCAACTCGCAGTGGCAGGATGAGGTGCTGGGCGTCTCCAAAGACACCTTCGACCCGTGGGACTTCATCGACTCCTACCAGCTGCGGAGTGCCGGCCGCGCCCACCCCGATCTTATCCGCCAGTTCGCCTGGCGCAACGGCGAGCTTGTGGACTGGATGATGGAGCTGCAGCCGGATCTCTCGGCGGTCACGGGCGTGAACGCCATCCAGCTCGACCGCGACTACAGTTACAAGAAGGGCTACTTCTGGACTTACCCGGCCGTCATCAACCTGGGCAGCGGCGCCTTTAGCAGCTCCGGGGAGTTCTGCGTGGCCTCGGTCGATGCCGGGATCGCCGCCAGCCCCGAGTCCCAGGCGCTCTACGGCCACACGGCCCAGCTCATCGAGAAGAACGCCGACGGCGTGGTGACCGGCATCGTGGCCCAGGCCGACGACGGCACCTACGTGCGCCTGAACGCCAAGAAGGGCGTGGTCATCGCCACCGGCGACTTCAGCGCCAACTCCGACATGTACAGCGCCCTGTGCACCGAGGTCCAGGAGTGCAACCCCTACACCCAGCTCGTGGGCTCGGGCCGCGACGGCAGCGGCATCAAGATGGGCGTGCGCGCCGGCGGCGTGATGGAGATCGGACCGCGCGCCGCCATGGGCGGCGCCACGAGCGCCCTGCCCATGGGCTTCTTCGGCGCGGCGGCCGGCTGCTGGATCAACAAGTACAGCAAGCGCTTCTGCAACGAGGCCTTCGGCGTGCCGTTCGTGGCCGGCTGCCAGAGCGCCCGCCAGCCCATCGGCAGCGAAATCATCCAGGTGTGGGACGAGGGCCACTGGCGCGAGTTCGCCGAGAACCAGGCCCTGGGCCACTTCAACGCGAGCGACATCAGCGACGCAAAGATGGACGAGTACGCCGCCAAGCTCGAGGAGGCCAAGGCCGCCGGCGCCGAGGGTGCCAACGGCGTCTGGTGCGCCGACGACCTGGCCACGCTGGCCGGCTACCTGGGCCTGACGGGCGACGCCGCCGAGAACTTCGTGGCGTCGGTCGAGCGCTACTCGCAGTTCGCCGAGGCCGGCCGCGACGAGGACTACGCCAAGCCCGCCGACATGATGTGGCCCATCAACGAGGGGCCCTTCTACGCCGAGAAGAACACCCGCAACGCGAACATCGTGCTCGTGACGCTGGCGGGCCTCTACATCGACGGCAACGGGGCGGTGCTCGACCAGTCCTTTGAGCCCATTCCCGGCCTCTACGCCACCGGCAACGCGAGCGGCGGCCGCTTCCCGCTGCAGTACACGGCGCCCATGAACGGCATCTCGATCGGATTTGCCACGGTGTTCGGCGCGCTTTTGGGCGAGTATCTGGGCACCCAGGCGCCTGTGGTGGCGTAGGGGAGAAGGCGCAGCTCGGCCAGAAGGGTTGGCTGACGAATAGAGAAGACGGATTGCTAGGGGTTTCTCGGCTGGACCACGGTCGGGAAACCCTTTTGTGTGTATCCGCTTGCATACCGTATGCTGCTTACAATATAACGAAGAGGAGACCTCGAATAGGTCGATGGATACTTGTGTGCGATAAGGGGCCCACGAGCGAAAGGACCGCATTGCCATGAGTCAATTCAATTATACGAGATGGTCCCCAATGCTTCGCGTGTTTGAAGGCTGTGTAGCCAATGCCATATTCTCAAACAGGGAGTACGCCCAGCAATTGTACGAAGGTCTCCAGCCCGGAGGCGTTCGGACGGACGTCAGCGAGTCTGAAATTGCTTCGTATCTTGAGGAACATAAATGGAGTGCCTTGCAATACATTATGGATCGCTATGACGAAGAGGGGGCCGTGCGCGTCCACTTTGAATCGGAGATACGCAAGGCGGTAGAGCGGTAATCGGACGACTCGGTGCTGACGCGGGGAACCGTGGTTTGCGGAGACGGCCAAATCGGCAGATAGCACCGCATAATCAGGCTTCTGGATAGGGCCGCAAGGCCCTCGATGTTCCGAGGTGCTTGCAAGTGGGGATGATCTTGCGGGTAACGACCCTTCTGAACTGCGGGTTTTCTGGACCCAGGGTCGCACGGGGGAGCGGGCAGACCGGCAAAGTGCGATGGAGCCCCTCCCGCGCCTATCCAGAACCCTCATTCTGCGGAAGTATCTCGCTTCGGCGCTCTTTGCGGCAAAAGGCATGGAGGCTCCAGCTGCAAAGCAGCTGTGCCAGCGGTCGCCGCTCGCCCCGCTCGTCCCTCCCCCTCTCCCTACCCCCATGCCCGCACGAGCGCCTGCACGCCGGGGGCCACCTCGTCAGGGTCGATGGCCGAGAAGCCCACGATGACCTGCGGGGGATACGGCCGCCCCGAGCAGCGGTAGATGCTCGAACGGTACACCTGGGCCCCCTGGGCGCGGGCACTGCTTACCAGCTCGTCTTCGCTCATGCCGTTGGGCAGCCCAACGCAGAAATGCAGCCCGGCGTTGGTCCCCTGGAGCGCGATGCGGTCGCCGAAGCCCTGGCGCAGGCAGCTCAGCAGACGGTCGTGGCGTTGCCTGCCGGCTGCCACCATCTTGCGCACCTGTTGGTCCATGGCACCGGTGGCGATGAAGCGGGCTAACACCTCCTGGGTTATGAGCGACACGGCGGTGCTGGCCGACCAGAACCGGTCGAAGTAGCGCTCGAGCAACCGCTCGGGCACCACGGCGTAGGCCACGCGCAGGCCGGGGCACAGCGTTTTGGAGAAGTTCCCTAGGTAGCACACGCGGCCCTGGGCGTCGAGGGAGCTGAGCGAGGGCACCGGGTCGGTGTCGTAGCGGTACTCGTTGCACGAGTCGTCCTCGATGAGAAAGACGTCGTTGGCGTTGGCCCAGCTCAGGAGCTCGGCGCGCGTGCTCAGGGGCATGACGGCCCCGGTGGGGAACTGGTGCGAGGGCGTCACAAAGGCGACGCCGGAGCCTGCGGTGCGCAGCGCGTCCAGAAAGGCGGCGTCCCCGCGGTCCACCGGCAGTGGGTCCACGGAGAAGCCCAGGCGCCGGGCGACCTCGACGCAGCCGGTGTAGCCGGGCTCCTCGCAGCCCACGCGGTGGCGCCCTGGGTCAAAGAGCCCCAGCAGCGTGGTCAGGGCGACGTCGGTCGACGGCAGGACGACCACCTGCTCGGGGGCGCACACCACGCCGCGGGTGCGCCGCAGGTAGCGGGCGAGCTCGCGCTGCAGGGCGCTCGGCCGGTGCTCGAGGGGGTAGTTGCCCAGCAGGTCGTCGTCGGCGTAGTGCAGCACCTCCTGCTCCAGGCGCAGCCAGGTCTTGACCGGGAAGCTGCCCGGGGCGAGCCGGGCGAAGGCAAAGTCGTAGGGCACGTCGGGGCCGTGCTCGAACTCCTCAAAGAACGCCACCCGCCGGGCCGGTAGCTTCACGTGGGGCGCCTCGCGCGGGGCGGCCGCCGACTGCAGGAACGCCGTCTGGAGCCGGCGCACCCGATGGCCCGAACGTGCGACGGCGTCCACATAGCCCTCGACCGCAAGCTGCGAGTAGGCGCGCTCCACGGTGCAGCGGGCCACTTCGAGTCCCGATGCCACGCTGCGGGTGGTGGGGAGAAGGTCGCCCTCCCGCAGGGCTCCGGCCACTATGGCGTCGCGCAGGCGCTGGTAGATCTGCTGGTAGAGAGGTTCGGGGGCCGTGCGGTCGAGCACAATGTCGACCTGGGCGCTGCGCGACGTTCGCATGGGTGCCTCCCGGAGTTGCGGCGCGGGGGATTTGGGGCCAGGTGCTCCGACCTGTCGGTCGGGGCCATTCTGGTTTGGTCAAATATACGCTTTCTGGGCCTTCTCACCGGCCATCGCGGGTCGTAGATTGGGCCAAGAGGCCGTTTGCGGCCAAGGATTGCAGGTAAGATGCGGGGTCGATCGCCGGTTGCTTTACCGGCTACGACGTGCACGGGCCTGCGGGCGCGGGCATGAGCTGCATGGACTGCCACAACATCAACGAGATTCACGGTGACGGTGTGGAGCGTTCCACCATGGCCCACAGCGGTGCCATCACCACCGAGTGCGAGGACTGCCACGCGGTCGAGTCCCTTGAAGGGCCTGGCACAACGAGGGGCACCTCGAGGCCAACGAGTGCTGGGCCTGCCACTCGGGCACCTATCGAACCTGCGAGTCGTGCCACGGCTGGATGGCCGAGGGCCGCGGCGACGTGCCCTTTGAGTCCCGCGACGTGCTGTGCCTGGGCTACGACCTGGGCAACGGTAAGATCACCACGCTCGTGAAGGCGCCCGTGGACGGCGGCATGCTCGGCGACTCCACCACCGCCCTCACGATTCCCGACGAGCTGCTGAACAACGGCAGCACCTGGTACGCCGGCTTTACCCACGGCGTGATCCTGCCCGAGGCGAACGAGGAGTTCTGCTCGCGCTGCCACGGCGAGGGGACGAACCTGCTCACCGAGGCCGACCTGCAGTACCCCGACTACGAGCGGGAGCAGGTCGTGGCCCCGCTGCCCGAGGTGCAGCCGTAGGGCTGGAGTGCAAGGATTGGCGTGCAATCGCATACGGTAGGCAACGGGCCCCGGGCCCGCTGGGTGGAGAAGCCCGGCGGCCCCGGGGCCTTGTGGGTTTGGGGTGGCCGAGAAACCCTCTACACGGGCATCCGTAGCAGCGCCTGCGCCATGGCGTAGGGAGATGGGTCCTTGACGAGCTCGTAGGTGTAGGAGGTCACGGTGCCGTCGGGGGCGGTGACGGTCGCTATGCAGCCGTTCTCGTCGTAGGTGAACGTGAACGCCTGCGGCTTGTCGCCGTCCGTGGAGACGTACATCTTGGTGACGGCCCCGTTCTCGTTGATTTCGTACACGTAGGACACCTCGTGCACGGTGCCGTCGCTGTCGGTGACCGTCTCCTCCAGCGGCCAGCCGTCGCGGTCGTAGCGCTTGGTCTGGGAGCGGCCGTCGGCCCGGGTGACCTCGACCGTCTCGATGCGGCCGCGCACGTCGTAGTAGGTGTAGGTTATCTGGCCGCCGTCGAGGTCGGTGGTGATCGAGATGCTGGTAGGTTGCCCGCGGTCGTCGAGCTCGACGGCGGTGTCGATGGAGGCGTCGTCCAAGGTGGGGCAGCCGTTCGCGACGCCGTAGGAATCGTAGGTGTACTCGATGGTGCTGCCGGCCTCGCCCTGCCGCTCGGCGACCGTCACGGCGTTGCCATGCTCGTCGAGGGTGTAGGTCTTCACGAGGTCGGGCCTCCCGTCGGCGTAGCGGACGGTCTCGGAGGTCGGGATATAGACGTCGACGTCGGTGGCCTCGCAGCCCGTGAGGGCAAGGGCAAGCCCGATCGAGGCCAGGGCCGCCCCGATCAGGGCGAGCGGTTTGCGGATGCGCGCGCGTGTGGCCATGCTGTGTTGGCTCCTTGTGCGAGTGGGGATGGTGGGAGCGGCGTTGGGCGATTATAGCAAGCAACTGTGGTGGCGGGACTTGTGCCCGGCGCGTGTTCTGAGGAGCGCGTCTCGGCAGGCTTGCGGTGCGACGGCGTCGTATGGGTGTGCCGATGGACGGAACTGCGACTTTCTCGACCGATTGGGGGTGCGTGGTGCTGCTGAATCGCCGCGCCAGCCCAGGCACCCAGCTTAAGGCCGTCGCCGGTGTTGGTGGGGTTGCCCTCCACGTCGAAGTTCATCCACAGCGACGCGATGTTGTTGGCGATGACCTCGGGGCAGTAGTGGGCCACAATTTCCTGGTTGCTGCCGTGGTCGCCGGTGGCCAGGATGACGCCCTTAGAGGCGGTGGCCTTCACCATTCAAGGCACGTTGTCGCTATCATTTGGGAATGGTATGGCTCACACGGTGCGAGAACCCGGCATTTGACGCGTTCGTCGAAGACATGCGGGCGGCGTTTTGCCGGATTCATGGCGCTGACGGTCTGTAGCCTGGCAGGATTCCGATGGAATCGGCGGGGTTGGAGGCCGGCGTTTGCCCAAAAGGGCCCTTCGGTGGCCGCATGCGAGGGTCGTGCGGGATCGTAACAAAGCCGTTGGCGTAAACAGTCAGGTGCAGGATGGTATCAAATTACTAAATTAGCAGGTAGGACGTTTGTGATCCTTGCCCAACTTCTCAGGCATCGTTGAATTGGCGCTCGGTCATCCCGCACGACCCACCGATGCGGCCACTTGGGAAGCATAAACCGAGAATCGAGGGCATATAACTTTTTATATTGATTATCATTTCCCTTCGGCCCCCCGTTCTCACAGCCCATCCCTACCTCGGCCCCCGGCTTTCGACCCCCTGACCTCCATACTTAGGGGGCCGACCCGCATCCGCAGGCCGGCCCCAGCAGCGAGCCCTTTCTCCCTCTCGCCCTTACCCGCGGGCCTGCTCGATGCAGTCGGCCACGGCGCGCAGCAGCGCGATCGAGGTGTGGGTGGCGCCGCCCACGATGTCGACGTCGGTGCCGTTGGCGGCCGCAATCTCGGCGGGCAGCTGGTCAAAGGCACGGGTGCCGAAGACCGGCGTCTCGCGGTTCTCGCCCACCTCGACGGCCGCGATGACGCCGCCCTCGATGGTCACGGTCACGTTCATGGGGCCGCCCAGACCGTTGCGCACGGCCTCGTAGGTGCCGTCGGCGCAGCCCTCGGCCGACACCACGGGCTTCTGGTCCACGAGCCAGTTGTACTTGGCGTGCGTGGCCTCGTCGGCGGCAAGGCTCGCCTCCACGGCGTATTCGGGCAGCTCGGTGCCCTCAAAGTCCACGATGCGGTTGGTGGCCATGCGGTCCACCGAGCTCCACACGATCTGGTCGAGCAGGTACGGCTTGGGGGGAATCTCGTCTTCGGGCTTGAGCTTGAGGATGCGCGCGTCGGCCGGGCACACCAGGGCGCACTGGCCGCAGCCCACGCACCACTTGTCCATGATGCACAGGCCGTCCTCGTCCTGGCGCACGGCCATGAGCGGGCAGCGCTCCACGCAGGCCCCGCAGCGCAGGCACTTCTCGGCGTCGTAGTCCAACACGTAGGCCGAGGCGTTGGGGAACGTGCCGGTCTCGCCCTGCAGCGAACGGTAGGTGCCGAGCAGCGCGCAGTTGTCGCTGCGGCAGAAGCACATGATGTCGGGGTAGTCGGCGTAGGCGCCCTCGGGTACGTAGCCCAGGTCCACGAGCTTCTCGGCCTCGGCCAGGGCCTCTTCCTTGGTGATGGCGGGCACACCGGTCTCGATAAAGAACTCCGCCAGCTCGCCAAAGACCATGCAGTGGCAGATGCCCTCCTCGTGCTCCTCCTCGTGGCCGCGCAGGATGGCCTTGTTGCGGCAGCCGCAGGGCTGGGCGGTAAAGACCGTGTTGCGCTCAAAGATGGCGCGCCAGTCGCGGTAGGGGGCCAGCTTGCCGCCCTCGACCACGTCGGCGCTCACGGGAAACACGTCGTAGATGGGGTACTGGGCGCCGTTGCCGGCGTCCACGCCCAAGAGGCGGTCGTTCTTCTCGATGAAGTCCTTGTCGATACGGTAGTACAGGTTGGGAATGAGCGCGCCCGGCCACGAGTACACGTAGAACCAGTCGACGCCGGCGCGGGTGATGCGGTTGATGAGGCGGCGGTTGGCCAGGTCGTTCAGGATGTCGAGGGCCTCGGCCTCGCTGCGGTCGGTGAGGCAGGCGTAGTCGTAGGCCGAGAAGCGCTCGAGCAGCGGCAGCTCGTTCCAGTGCTCGGCGTCCTCGAGGCTCCAGAGCTCCAGGATCATGTCGAAGCTGTAGGCGCCCGGCGTGTTGTTGAGGCCGTTGCTCAGGCGGTTGAGGCGGTTCCACAGGGTCACGTAGGTCTTGTCGATCACGCGGCCGTCGGGCAGCGTGAGGTCCTCGGTGGCCACCGGCGCGTCCTGGACCATCTTGATCAGCACGTCGCGGTTCTGGTCGAGCAGCTCGTTGTTAGAAAAGCCGGTGGTGCGCGCCGGCGCGGTGGAGCCGCCGTCGACGTCCTCGGCGAGCGCGACGCCGACTGCGGGGACGGCTGCGGCAGCTGCGGCCGCGGCTCCCATGGCCCCGATAAAGCCTCTGCGCGAAACGTTCTGGGTGGAGTCGTGCATGATGGTTTCCCTTCCTCTTCCCGTTCCCCCCACGGGTGGTTCCCGTGGGAGTTCTCCCTATGGGCCGGCGTTGGCGCTTGGGCGCTTTGGTGTTTTGGCGCTTGGACGCGGCCGGCTGCACGGGGCCCTATGTTGGGCGCGGAGGGGCGGGCCGTCATGACTACAAAATCGCGCATTTGGCGGAGAAGACCCCCAAAAACCGGGGGCGAAGAACGGGGGAGGAGGGCGCGAAAAACGGAGGAATACCTGGTGGGGAGGGGTAAATGTGATGGCATACCCCGTGGCATGTAAAGGGTGCACTTTTTGCGAGGTGCTCGTGGGAGGGAGATGGAACGGTGGTGTTGGGATGGTGGTGGCTGGAGGCATGGGGTGAGAACGGGGCCGAGCACCGAGGAGGGGCGGACGCTGGGGGCTGAAAATCATTCTTCTATATGACCTGCGCTTGATCGCAAAACACACCCGCAAAACAGGGGTTCGTGTACCGTATGGTGTTTGATGTATACATGGCCATATGACATTATGAATATGATATTTAAGAAAACCCCCGGTAGATGCGATATCCTAAAATCGCCCGGCTCTGGCGGAGCCTGCTTTTGTCGATCGGACACGCGCCGTGGGGCGCAGATGAAGCCCAAAATGGGCGCGTTGTCTCGAAGCCGCGGTACACGAACCCCGGTTTTGCGGGTGTAGTTTCCTAAAAAAGAGTTAATTTTTAATAAGTTGATATATGGTCCACGGCTAACGACTACTGTGAGAACGTTGGTCTACCCAATGGGTTGGAAGTTTCCCCTGGAAACCGGGAGCCTTCCCCCAATTATCTACCCCTGCTCGTCCATAAGCGTCAAGAACGCCTGCTTGCCGTTCACGCCGGCGCGGGCGTAGGCGCGGGCGTAGGCGCGGGCGAGCCCCGACTTCACGGTCTCGCGCGAGATGCTCAGGCGGTCGGCGATGTTGTCGATGGTGTAGCCGTGGATGGCCGTGAAGAGGATCTCGCGCTCGCGTTGGGTGAGGCCGTGGGCGTTGCAGGCCAGCTCGAAGCGGCGGCAGAAGTCCGCCTCTTGTTGGGCGAAGGGTGGGACAGCGGAGGAGTTTCCGGAGACGTCGGGGCACCCGGGAATGTCGACCTGCGACACGGCCGCGCGTACCCTGGGCTGAGGTCGCGCCCCTCCCGCCGAGGGTTTCTCCGCTGCGGCGCCCTGCGCTAACCCGCTCCGGGCCAAGCGGTCGGCCACCGACCCGCCCCGCGCCCACATCAGGAAGAAGTCCGCCGTGCCTGCGGTGGCGATTGCGCCCAGGGCCACCACGACCGTGTGGTCCACCACGGCCGCCGTGCTGTTGGCCGGCGAGCTGCCCAGCACGGCAAGGCCGACGATGCGGGTGAGCTGGTTCGAGAGCATCACGGCGCTGGCCAGGCAGAACAGCTGGCCGGCCTGGGCGGGCCGGGCGGTCGCCACCTCGTAGGCCCACAGCAAGATAACGGTCTGCAGCACGTTGTAGCCGGTTTCGAGCAGGAGCTCGCCCAGATGGCCGGCGTCGGTGCCCCACCCCAGGGCGGTCGTGACCAGGGCGACGCACCAGATCAGGGCAAGCGTAGCCGCCGAGGGCACGGGACGCGGGCTGCTGGCGACAAAGACGCAGTACAGCACCACGAGCACGCGGGTCGTGAACGAGAGGATGTCGCCGGCAGCCCCGAAGCGCGCCCCCTCGCCGGTGGCGCCGTAGCCGGTGGCCTGCACCACGAACCCCTGCACCAGCATAAGGGCCAGCGCCACGACCGTGGCGGCGGCCCAGGGGACGAGCGAGGGGGCGGGTGGGCAACCCTGGGTCGCGTTGGCGGAGAGGGGCCCGTTGCCGAGGGTCGCTGCTGGGCCCTGCGGCTCCGAGGGTGTCTCGGCGGCTCCGCACCCAGGTGCCGGTGCCTCGCGGGTCTGGGAATCTCGCAAACACAGGGCGCACAGGGTGAGCACGGCCAGGTCGGCGACTACCCATTGGGCGAGGCCTACGCCGGCGCCCAGGTTCGAGAAGACCAGGCTGTAGGCGGTGGCGACCAAAAACCCGAAGGCTATCGCCAGCCGGGCTCGCGTGCGGTCCAGACGCAGCGTGGCGTTCAACAGGCAGGGGAGTGCCACCGTGATGAAGATGCCGTCGATCACGCAGGCGGCAAAGCCGAGAGCCGCCAGGTCCTGCGGGGCCGCGGCGAACCGTGCGAATAGCAGGCAGCCGATGTGGCCGGCAACGGCGGCCGCGGCAATGGGCAGGAGCACGGGGTTTCCCACGGGGCGCCGTGCCAGCGCACAACCCCAAAGGACCAGCAGGATTGTGGCCACGGCTCGGCCGCCCGGAAGATACACGGGGCCGCCGAAGACGTCTTGGGCGCGCGAGGCCCAGATCGACCCCAGCAAAAGGCCGATGCCGGCTGCCACAATCGCGGCAAGGGCCGTGGCGCTTGGGGGGCGTTTAGCCAAGGCCGGCTGCCACCCGACGTTGCTGTGCGTGGATGAGTTGTCCATAGCCCGTGCGCCCCCTCAAAGCAGCGGCCTGCTTTACGGGATGAGTCTACCGTTGGGTCGTGTCCGTCGCAAGCGGCCTGCTGGTCCTTGCCGGGTGTGCGTGGGTGCTCGCGGGGGTGCTGGGTGCTCGCGGGGGTGCTGGGTGCGGGCCGCTTCATGCCGGTGCCCGAAACGGCAGATGCGCCTAAGTTTTCGGCGAGCCCCGAATCGGCAGATAGCGCCGCGCTTTGGGGGTTCTGGATAGGCTCGCAGGTTGCCTGGGTGTCCCTGTTGAAGCGTGGTGTCTCCGGAGTTCTCTGCGCACCTGGTAAAACCACAGTTCAGGAGGTTGTTGGCAGCGAGGGTTTTCCGCTGCGGGCGAACGGGGTGCATCAGGGCCCCTTGCGGGCCTATCCAGAACCTCCTTTATGCGGAAACATCTCGGTCGAGAGTTGCTATCAAAATTAAAAAACCGTACATTGCCGCAGTCCCGTACATCCCGTAAATCCGTGGAACCCGCCGAACATCGCTGCTGTTTGGCGGGTTCCATGAGGCGTATATGCTTGCGGGTCTTGCAGTTCTCTCGTGCTATGCGCAGAGGCTCACGAGCGTGCCGTCGTCCACGGGTTTCTCGCTGAGCACCCTGATCGACTCGATGTAGAGCTCGTCGCCCGAGAACACGCGGTACTTCTTGTAGGCACCGCAGCGCGGGCACGACCAGGTGTCGGGGTCGCGCACGTCGATGGGAAAGATGTCGCCGCACTCGTGGCACCGAACGTTGAGCGGCACGCGGCGAACAGTGACCTCGGCCTCGGCCGCGATCGTGCCGCGCGCCAGGTAGCGGAACAGGTCGGGCACGTAGGCGTCGATCATGTCGTGGAGCTGTCCCACCACGAGGTCGATACCCTCCACCTTGGTTATGCCCTTACCCGCGCACTCTTCGAGGACGATGTTCACGATGCTTCTGACCAGCGACATCTCGTGCATGGTGTTCTCCCTGTTTACCAGATCAGGCCGGCCTCGAAGCGGCGGGCGCACAGCATGTTGTTCATGTCAAAGATGTCCTGCGGCAGCGGGGGGAAGGAGTCCTCGGGCAGGGGCTCCAGGATGCGCGTGCTCACCGGGCAGACGATGGTGCACTGGCCGCAGGCAAAGCACAGCTCTCCCACCTGCGGGGTACCGTCGGGGCCGTCCATGGTGATGCACTGCATGGGACAGCGATCGGCGCAGGCGCCGCACTTGAGGCACTGGTCGAGGTCGGCCGTGATCTTGTAGTGGCGGTTGACCTGCCAGGTGTTGGAGTCGGCGAGGATGCCCTCGTCGTGTAGGGCCTTGAACGAGGCGATCTCGTTGCAGCAGTCGCCGTGGCAGGCGCAGATGGTCTCGGCCTCCTTGGAGAGGATGTGCTGCAGGATGAACCCGTCCTCCACGTGGCGGTCGATCATCGCGAGGGCCTCTTCGCGCGAGATCTCGCGGCCCACGCCGTGGTCGATCCAGAACTGGGCCTCCTCGCCGCAGGAGAGGCAGGTCTCGTAGCGGTGGCCGCAGGGCTCGGTGTAGGCTTCGCTCAGGTCGTACTCGCCAAAGCCGTAGTTGGGGTCGCCGTTCACGAGTTCGAGCTTGCCCAGGTTGCTGTTGAGGAAGCGGCAGGAGCAGGGCGAGAGAGAGAACTTGTTCTTGGTGGCCCAGATGGCGCGGAGGTCGTCGTAGGGGTAGATGGCGCCGTCTTTGACCGACTCGCGGCTCACGGGGGCGGGGCCAAAGAAGTGCGCGCCGCTCTTGTCGTAGGCAACGTGGTTGATGTCACCGCTCATGAGCAGGAAGTCGAAGTAGTTGTCCATGCTGCGGGCAAAGTCGACGTCGTGGTACTCATAGATGCCCTGGACAAACGACACCTGAGCGTACAGGGTGCCGCGGTCATTGTTGATGACGTTGAGCCAGGCGCGGGAGGCCAGCGACTCGCAAACGCGCTCGCACTGCTCGAGGTCGCGGCCCGACTCGGCGGCGAACTCGTAGGCGGTGAAGTGACGGCCCATGGGCATGTCGAGGAAGCACTCGGCCTCCTCCTCGGACATGTCTTTATAGGCAAAGGTGTAACTCATATCGCTCTCGTCGTTGCCCAGGCCGTAGCTGTAGAGGCCAACGAGACGGGTGACCTTCTTAAAGACCACGGGGATCACGGTGCCGTCGGAGCACACGTAATCCTCGGTCATGGAGTCGAGGTACAGCTTGCGCCGGTAGTTGAGCTCCTCGAGCGGCATGGTGCAGCCGCCCACGGCCTTGATGGCCTCGGGGGTGCCGTTCCAGTCGCCGAGGTGCGAACCGGGGCCGCTCCACGGCAGCCCGGCGCCGCGCGGGTCGATGCCCGACTCGTCCAGGCCCGCGAACGCCTGGCTGGCACCAAGGCCGACGCCCATCGCGCCCATGCCGGCGGCCATGGCGGCCGCGCCCATGAAGTTCCTCCTGCTTAGTTCGATCATAGCGTGTGCACCTTCTCCCCTGGTTCTGTAAAAGGCATTGCCCACCGGGACCGCTCCCGTGTATGGGGCGCCCGGTGCTGAGGTCATGCTACGGGCGGGGGAGGGGGCCTCTCAACAAAATGCACCCTATCGAAACGGGGCATCCAAAAGAGCGAAGTACCGTTCGGGTTTTCCGAATTCCCCGGCGCGCGTCGGAGGCACCGGCCTTGAACGGGCGGTCGGGCGGCTGGTACTATCGGCATTGGTTTTGTCGGGATTGGAGAGGGGGAGCGCATGAGAATCGAGCTGCTGGAGGAGTTCATCGAGCTTTCCTGCGACCTCGACTTCAAGGCAACGGCCGCGCGGCTCAACCTCTCTCCGTCGTCGTTTTCGGAGCACATGGACAAGCTGGAGCGCGAGGTAGGCTTTGCGCTGGTCACGCGATGGCCGAACCGCGCCCTCACCCCGCAGGGCAGCCGGTTCCTCAAGTACGCCCACAAGATCACGAGGCTGTATGCCGAGGCGCTGCAGAGCTGCGCCAACCCCAGAAGCGTTGCCCGGCAGCGCATCCGGGTGTCGTGCACGGGCATGTCGCCGCGCGTGCACGACTGCTTCTTTGCCCTGTTGGCCGAGTACGGCAACGAGCGTCCCGAGGTCGAGTTCGCGTGCGGGGAGTACACCAAAAAGGGCGGCAACGTGCAGGCGCTGGCCCGCGGGGCGGTCGACATAGCGTTTGTGGTGCGAAAGCCCGACGTCTCGCTGGTCGACTTGGAGCGTAGGGGCGTGGTGTGCTCGGTGTTCTGCCGGGAGGAGGCCGGCGTGTGGCTCCTCAAGTCGAACCCCCTGGTCCAGAAAAAGGGCCTGCGCATGGACGACTTCGATCTGTGCAGCTTTCCGCTCATGAGCGACAGCACCTACGACGACTTTAAGGCGAGCGTCGAGACGAGCTTCTCCGAGGCGGGCGCCACGCCGATCATCACGCCCTACTACACGAGCTCGTTCGAGGAGTACCTCTCCAACGCGTTTGGTGAGGACGAGATGTTCACGGCGACGCGGTCGTTCTTTGAGGACATTCCCGCCTTTGGCCTGCACCCGGAGCGCACCGTGGTCTATTACGACCCGCCGGTCTTCTCGCCGTTTTACCTGGGCCGGCGCATCGACGAGAGCTCGCAGGCTGTGCTCGACCTGTATAACTGGCTGTTGGAGCAGGCCAACGAGATTGACGTCACGGGGCTGGTGGGGGCGTAGGGCGGCCGTGGGGCTCGATGGCTTGGGGTGCGGCGAACCATAATGAAGCATTACCGAAGCAATAGTGGGCCTCTCTGCCTGTCCTGGGGCATCGGAGTCCGGCCACCCGCGACAACTTGCACTCACGTCCGACGCCAAACCGGCAGATAGCGCCGCGCTGTGGGGGTTCTGGATAGGCGGTCCGGGGCCGAGGGAGCCCTTCTGCTCCCAAGGTCTTCTCCGCCGCAAAGGGGCACCCAATAAACCCGCAGGTCAGAAGGGTGTTGGCTGCGAGATTTTCTCCCCTGCGCGCACATGGGGTACATCGGACCCCTCGCGAGCCTATCCAGAACCCTCATTCTGCGGAAGCATCTCTGTTTCGGGGCCCCCTCGCCTGCACCGCCTCCCTCTTATGCTGCCTCGGCTTCCGGAGCCGCCTCCGGGACTGTTAGCAGGCTCGCCATCGCCGGGGCGTCCGCTATCGATCCCCGGTCCTTCTCCACCTGGCCCTTCTGCCCTTCGTCGGGCAGGATCCGCGTCGCGATCTTTGCCATCACTCCGATAAAGGGCAGCCACAGCAACGTCATGATCACGTTGAACAGCGTGTGGGCGTTGGCGATCTGCCGCGCGACGACCTCGACCTCGGGGCCTGCGGGCGAGACGGCCTGTACCAGCGCGGCAAACGGCACCACGAGCCAGATGAAGATCAGGCAGCCCGAGAGGTTAAAGAGGCAGTGCGAGGCGGCCACCCGCTTGGCGGGGCGCGCCAGGGCGAGCGACGCGAGGACGGCGGTGATCGTGGTGCCCAGGTTGTCGCCCAAAAGGATTGGGATCGCGCCCTCCAGGCCCAGGATGCTCGAGGTGCCGTCGGCGGCGGGCTGGCTCGCGAAGTTCTGGAGCACCGCGATGGTGGCGCTCGAGCTCTGGACCACCACGGTCATGAGGGTGCCCACCGCCACGCCGAGCACGGGGATGTGGGCCACCTGCTCGATGAGCGAGAGGAACACTTCGCTTTGGGCCAGCGGCTTCATAGCGCCGCCCATGGTGTCGATGCCCAGGAACAGCAGGCCAAAGCCAAAGACGGAGCGCCCGATCTCCTTGGTGCGCGCCGAGCGCCCCAGGGTCATGGCCACAAAGCCGACAAACACAAAGAGCAGCACGTAGTCCGAGAGCTTGAAGGCGATGATCTGGGCCGTGATGGTGGTGCCGATGTTCGCGCCCAGGATGATCGAGATGGCCTGGGGCAGCCCCATGAGGCCCGACGCCACAAAGCTGATGGCCATCACGGTCGTGGCGCTCGAGCTTTGCAGCACCGCCGTTGCCAGCGCGCCGGCCAGCACGCCGAGCACGGGGTTGCGGGTCACGGCCGAAAGGATCGACTTCATGCGGTCGCCGGCCACGCTTTGCAGGCTGTCGGTCATAAGGTTCATGCCGTACAAGAAGAGCGCGAGGCCTCCCAAGAGGCCGAGCAGGGTGGGAATCGCCGTAGGCACGGTGCTCCTTGCAGGTCGGGGTGGTCGTCCGCGGCGTTCGCAGGAGAGAAGACCGTGGGGGAGAAGCCCTGTGATTCGGCCGAGAAGCTCTCGCGACGCGCCGGCGGATGCTTGCCGGGACCAGCATACGGGGGGCGGGCAAAGGATTGGCAAGGGCGGTGTAAAGGCTGCGTAAAGTCGGGGGAGGGGGTGCGCGGCTGGGGGTCGGGGCTAACGGTTTCGGGTGGCGCCAAAGGCGGGTTCGGTAAGGGTTAGCGGATTTGGGTGGCACCGGACCCGAATTGTGTAAGGGTCAAGTCCGAAGGCTGGCGCCAAGCTCGAGTTTTGTAAGGGGAAGGGCTGGGTGCTGGCACCAAAAGCGAGTTCTGTAAGCGCGCAATCCGACTTTCCGGACGAGAGGCCCTCGAATTACTTACACAGCGCCGATTTGGTGCCATTCTCACCCACTGATTCTTACAAAACTCTAGTTCGGTGCCACCATCCCGTTGGCAAGTTTACAGAACTCGCATTCGGTGCCGGACTCTCTGCGAATGTGCTTGCGAGACGGAGGCGCTACGGCGTTCGGACGGTCGGAGTTCGCTCGAAAAGGCCCTTTTCTGGCCGCGTCGCCGGGTCGTGCGGGACGTCGCAGTTCCTTGAAGGCACGCCTGTTAAGGTTTCTCAACTATCAAATTGCTAAAACCGCAGGTATCGTCGGTGAACCTCCCGGGTGACACCTTGCTTTCGCCGTACATCGATGCGCGGCGCCGCCCGGCTATCCCGCACGACCGCCCCATGCGGCCACCGAAGGGGCTCAAACCAGAAAAGAAGAAGCAATTCATTTGTAAAATGATATATGCAGCGCTGGCGCGGGCGTCGCAGAGCCACAAACGGCCGGCTGCCCCGACTTTCGGACAACCGGCCGCCACGTCTTTCGCTTGCGCGTTCGTCCACCTGCGCGCTTGCCTTTATCTGCGCGTCTCGCCTTACTTGGTGTAGCTCACCGGCGTGCCGTCCACCGTGCCCTCGAGGCTCTCGAGCACGTAGTTGTAGACGATCGGGATCTCGTGGGTCGCGGCGATCTCGGCGCCCTCGGACTCGGTCACGTTCACGACCATCTCCATGGCGTCGATCTTCTGGCCGGTCAGGGCCTCGATCGAGGCAAAGAAGGCATCGTGGGCGCCGTCGCCCTTGCTCACCGTGCAGGGCGAGTCGGCCGCAGTGATGCCCAGGTCGGCGATGTTGAGCTGGTTGACGATGGTCTTGACCGCGGTGTTGGGGTTGGTGATCGAAGGCGCCGGGACCTCGGTGGTGCCCACCAGCTCGTGGGCGCAGTTGGCGGCGGTGCGGGCCGAGTTCACGCCGTGGCAGCTCATGGAGCCGTTGATGTCGAGGCCGTACACGTGGTTGTAGAGCATGCCGCCGTCAGCGCCGATGGCAAAGAGGTTCTCGAAGGCCTGGTCGCGGCCGGGCTTCTTCACGTGGAAGGTGCGGTCGGTCTTGACGCCGCCCGAGTACAGGCCCTCGAGCGCCCCGCGGATCAGGCCACAGTAGAACGGTGCGGTCTCGATGGGCATGAGGTACTGCGGGTCCTTGCCGTAGTCGCCGTCGATGCCGTTGGCCACGTGCTCGTTGTAGGTCGCGACCTGGGCCAGGAACAGCTCCTTGTCGACGCCCATGATGTCGGCGAGCTCCTCGAGGGTGTTGGCGGTGTAGGCGTCGTCGCCCTCGGCCACCATCTCGTCCCACAGGGTGCGGGCCTCCTCGTCGCCGTCGATCATGGCCTCGAGGATGTTGGCGTCGTACACGGCCCAGCAGGTGCCTCCGGCCAGACGCACGGGCACGTTCTGCAGCTCGAAGTTGTGGGTATAGGTCGAGACGGCCTCGTCGCTGAAGCGCTCGCCGTTGATGTCGACCCACAGGCTCGGGCCGCCCCAGCACAGCTTGTCCCAGATGGGGCCCCAGGGGCCGGCCGACCCGATGATGTTGGTGCAGCCAAAGGCCGGGGCGCCGTGGTCGATGCCGCCTGCCTCGATGATCATGTTCACACCGTCGCCGTAGTGGCCCGGGGTGCCGATGATGCGGATGTCCTCGATGTCCATGCCCAGGCGCGCCCAGTGCTCGGCGTCCTCGCCAAAGCCGCCGGTGCCCACGATGATGGCGCGGGCGTTGATCTTGACCACGTCGCCGTAGGTGTCGGTGGCGTAGGCACCGGTCACGTTGCCGTCGGCGTCCTGGGCCAGGCTGCGCACGCGGGTGCCCATGCGCAGGTTCACGCCGTGGTCGGCCATCTGCTTCTTCATGGCCGGGAAGAAGCCCTGACCGGCGGCGCCGTTGGCGTACACGTAGTCAAAGCTGTACTCGGCACGGTAGCGGCCGGCCTTGTACATCTCGAGGTAGGCCGGGTCGAGCTCCTCGGTGGGGGTGTACTGCACGCCGTTGTCGATGAGCCACTGCACGTTGTCGGCCGCGTGGCTCACCATGTCGCGGATGAACATCTGGTTCACGGTGTAGGCCTGCGACTTGGCCTCGAAGGCCACCATCTCGCCCAGGGTGACGTCGGCCGAGTTGGGGTGCAGGCCAAAGGCGTTGGTGCACTCGATGCCCAGGCCGTTGCCGCCCAAGAAGGTCTGGCCCTCTGCCAGGATGACCTTGTCGCCGTTCTGGGCCGCCTGCACCGCGGCGCAGGTGCCCGAGAAGCCGCCGCCCACCACGAGCACGTCGCAGGAGAGCTCCTCGGTGACCTTGCTCTCCCAGTCGTCCCCGGCGCGGGTGGCCACCTCGTACATCACGTCGTCGGCTGCGGCGTCGGCAAAGGCAAAGGCCGTGGGCACGGTGGCCAGAACGGCCGCGGCGCCGGCGCTCAGGATAAAGTTCTTACGGGTCAGAGCGGTAGAAGCTGCCATGGTTTCTCCCCTTTGGCGTCAGGGGCGGGTCCCGTGCCCGCCCACCTGTGTGGCTGCCGGGCGTGCGGAGCGTGGGGGCGTCCGCCGTGCCCGGCGTGACCCCAGCGTGCCACGGCGCGGAAGGGCCCGGGTCGCGACAAACGGGCGATTGGGGGAGAAGTCACCCGATTGTGACGAGATGTTGACAGTACGTCAACACGGGTAGAAGGTCACGGCGGAAAAGCCCTGGGGATATCCGGCGGGGCGCACCTCGGCACGCCGCGCCCCGGCGCACCTCGGCACGCCGCGCCCCGGCGCGCCTTGTGCAGGGACTTTCTCAAAATGCTCTAAGTCTCCTGCTCCTGCACCAGGTCGAGCAGCTCCTGGCGTGTGTGGATGTCGAGCTTGGCGTAGATGTGGCGCACATGGGTCTTCACGGTGTTCTGCGACACGCATAGCTGCTCGGCGATGTAGGGGGCGCTGCGGCCGGCGAGCAGCAGCCCGAGCACGCCCGCCTCGCGCTCGGTGAGGAAGTAGCGGGCCGCCATGGCGTTCACGGCGCTGACGTGCGCAGGTGTGGACCCTGCCGCCCCCGCCTCCGCGTGCTGGCATGTGGCCGATCCCGTGCGGTTCGGTTCTTGCGCCGGTAGGTTGTCGAGGCCGCTACCGGCGGATGCGCCAAAGGGTGCGCCGGGTTTTGTCGCCCTTCCTGATCGCACGCCGCCCGCCCGTACGCTGCCCGCGTGCGCGGCCTCCTCTGCAGGGAGGGCCCCGCGCAGGTCGTCGCGCACGGAGTGGGGGCGGCCCAGCACCAGAAGGGCCACCGCGAGCAGGGCTCCTCCCAGCACCATGGCCGCAAGGTCGATCCAGCTCTGCTGGGGGAGCAGGACGGCCAGTGCCATCCCGGCCGAGATCCCCACACCGTCGATGGCGTAGGCGATGCAGAGGAACCGGCGCATCGAGAGCGCCGACCCGTGGTGCACGATGACCAGCATGGCCCAGATGAGCAGGTCGAACACCGCATAGCCCGTCAGTACGAGCAGGTGCGAGAACACCGTGGCCACCGGTCCGAGTGCCGCCGTGGGCCCCAGGGCCAAAAGTCCGGCGGCGATGAGCGCGATGGCCACGACCAGAAACGTCTGGGGCTGCTTGGAGTAGAACACGTAGGCGCAGAACACCGCCAGCGCGCAGACGCCGCGGATGAGCAGCGACGCGTAGTCGAGGAAGGCGACCCCAAAGGCGTCTCGGGCGGTGGCGGGGTCCTGCGCCTCCATGAATCCGAAGGCCGCCGTGACCAGGATGAGCAGCACGACATAGCCGCCGTAGCGTGGGTGCTCACGGTGCGATCTGGCGCTGTGTTGCGAGGTCTTCTCCACCGTGGCGAGGTTTTGGGCGTTGGTCCCGCGCACTAGGAACACCTGGTAGCTCAGGGCCGAGAGCAGGGGGAGGAGCGCGCAGAGCACCACGGCCGCCCCGGGCTGCAAAAACATGCCGAGCAGCACGAACACCACGTTGAAGGGCAGGCAGGCGGCAATGTGGATCAGGGCGTTGGTCTTGCCCTGGCATACCGCCACGCACCCCACCACGGCGGCGCCGACTCCCTGGTAAAGACCGGTGAGCACGGTGCCGCCCACCAGAAGTGCCGCCCAGCCGGTGGCAAAGCCGCCGTAGAGCGCGAGCGACCCCGCACCGCCCAGGACTAAAGACGCCCCGGCAAAGTAGGAGGGCTTGAGGCTGAGCGAGCGCAGGCGCCCCGAGAGGGCGTAGGCTGCCAGGGCCACCGCCCCGAGCAGCACCGACGCGACGGGTACCCAGGCGAGGGGCCGGGCCATGGCAGCCTGGGGCAGAAGCGGGCTAAAGGGCACGAGGTCGAACCACGACCAGAAGAACGTGGAGACCATGAGCGCCGAGGGCGAGAGGTTGCCCACGAACCGGTCGAGGAAGCTGCGCAGGGGCAGTCCTTGTGCGCGGGGTTCGGTGACGGTCACGGAGACTCCTTCGGGGGAGGGCGGTGTCGTGCGGTGCTGTCTTGCGGGAGTATAGCGCGGCCTGCGGTGGCCCGTGCTCGTCGGGGTTGGGTGGCGTAGCGGGGCGCGTGCGGCATGGGAGCGCGCGTGGCATAAAACCGCGCAAATCGGGACGTTCCCGTCTGGCACGCCGTCGGCCGAAGGTGCCGGTGGCGTGCCGGGCACCAGGCTCGCGTTATGTAAGCCTCCGCGGCCCTGGGTGGCACCAACGGCGAGTTCTGTAAGTCCCGAAAGGAGAGAATGGCACCGAATCGGCGTTCTGTAAGTCACGGGGCGCGCATGTTGCCGGTTTTTGCCCCCCGGTCCTTACAAAACCCGCGTTCGGTGCCGCAGGAAGTCTCGCCGGTTTACACAACTCGCATTCGGTGCCAGCCCTGCCCGGGCGCCCTTACACAACGCCGGTTTAGTGCCACCTGCCGGCCGTTGCTGCCTGTTTTCGCCTGCGCCTACCCCTTCCCGGTGTCGTAGGCGATGTCGAGCAGCTCGGACTGGGTGTGGATGCCCAGTTTCTTGTAGATGTGGGTCAGGTGGGTCTTGACCGTGCCTTCGGAGAGATGCAGCTCCCGGCACATGTTCTGCCGGGTCTCGCCCTTCACGAGCAGAACCAGCACCTCGCCTTCGCGGGCCGAGAGCGCGTATTCCTGGGCGACGTTTGCGCACCGCAGCTCAAGGGCTTCCTGCAGCATCTTTCCGTTGACGCCTGCGGTGAGGCGGCGCTCGCCGTCGAGCACGAAGGCGTTCAGGTCCTCCTCGCTGCTCGACGACCGCAGGTTCGTGCGATTGAACGCCTGGGGGTACACCATGCACGCGATGATGATGAGGTAAAAGACGATGAACACGGCCGACTCGGCGGCGGCCATCCGGTGCTCTAGGAACACGCTCCATACGAGGCCGGTTACGCTGCACGACAGCAAGCCGACACTAAACGCCCGGTAGATGGGCCAGCCCAAAGAGCCGGCAGCGTCGAGGGCCACGACCCAAAAGAGGATGTGCGCGTAGTTTTCGACCGTGACGAGCAGCCCGTCCACCACCTCGGCCGGCAGCGCGTAGAGCATCTGGCGCGACGACGTCAGGGCAAAGGCCGTGATGAGCACCAGCAGCGAGCTCTGGTAGCGCAGGGCGAGCGGCTTGCGCTCCTTGGACAAGAAGGTCGCGCGGCAGAGAAGCACCACGAGCAGGCATTCGGCCATGGCGGCCAGGATAGACCACGTTTCGCCGGCATACTGGCCGCTGCCGGCGTTGCCCCAGATCCCCACGGTGCTCATGGCCCCGCAGGCTACCAGGCCCACGCCGGTCATGACGCACAGGGCCACGAAGTAGCGCTGGGCCGCGGCACCTCCCACCTCAGAGGGGGCGGCGGTGCGGCGGGGGCGGCAGTGGGCAAAGAGCCGGTCCGACAGCAAGAGCGCACCGACGCCCAGGACGGGAAGCGCGTAGGAAGCGACGATGAGCGCGGTCTCGTTCAGCAGGTAGCCGACCGTTTCCGCAGCCAGGCGCTCGAGGACTTGGGCCGCCACCAGCACGTACAGGGCTTCTCGCCGGGAATCGACGCAGGCGATGTAGGCGTACACGGCCGAGACGGCCCATATATGGCTGGCCCCTAGGAGCAGGGAGCCTGCGGCGCAGACCAGCAGCGGGTCGAACAGAGACTGATGGAACCCGAACGAGTAGAGCACCGTGCTGCCCAGCATGAGCCCGAGCACAGCGGGGGCCAGGCGTCCCGGCGACCAATCGATTTGGCGGGGGGAGAAGGGCGAAGAGGGCTGCGACCGCGACGCGCCCTACGTAGCACGCATAGTGGGCGGCCTCTTTTGCCCGGTCGGTCGCGGAGGGGTCGGCAAAGACGTCGAGGTAGCCGGTTATATCGACCCAGACGCCTATGAGCACGAGCGCGGCAAGGGACGCAAGCGATGCCCTGTGTTTGGTTAACATAGCGTCAACACCTTGCCCCTCTTATCGGACAAACCGGATGATACCGCGCTTTAGCTGGCATTTGTAGCCCTTTGTCCGATAGGGGCGGCCGACGGGTCGTGCATCATTCGAGCCGTTGCCTACGCCCGGCGCAAACAACGCCCGGGTGCCCATCGGCGGGGTTGTACCGAAGGTGCCCCCGACTCACGAACCCAAGGAGCTCAACATGATCGATTGCATCGGTGTCATTGGCGGAGAAGCCCGTTCCCTGAGCCGCCGCTCGTTCATCGCTGCCGCCGGTGTTGCGGCGGCGGCCGTCCTGGGGCCCCGCACGGTGCTGGCTACCGAGTCGAGCGCACCGGCCGTGCAGATGACTCCCGGTGTTTACGAGGTCACGGCCCAGGGATGCTACGCCCCCTACACCGTCGAGGTGGAGGTGTCCGAGGATGCCATTGTGGATGTGCGCGTGACCGACACCCACGAGTCCAAGTACATGGGCCAGCGTGCGCAGGAGACCATCGCCAAGAACGTCGTGGAGCACCAGACGGTCAACGTCGACAGCATCACCGGCGCCACGATCACCACGACGACCATGAAGGACGCGATCCGCCAGGCTTTGACCGAGGCCGGCGCATCGGAAGACATGTTTGCCGACGACGCGGTGACCCCTGAGCCCGCCGGTGTCGACGGGGAGCTTGCGGAGTTTGCCCCCGACGTCATCGTGGTAGGCGCGGGCATCGCCGGTCTCACCGCGGCTCTTACCGCGGCTGACCGGGGGGCCAAGGTGCTGGTCCTGGAGCAGAACACGTGCTTCGGCGGCTCCACCATGTACAGCGGCGGCTACATCGCCGCGGCCGGCGGCACCACGCTGCCCCAGTACGGCTACGAGACCGACCCCGACCGGCTGTACGCGTGGTTCATGGACGGCGATGAGTCCACGTTCCGTCCCGAGCTCTCGTACGTGGCCGCCTACAACAGCGGCGCCGCCCTCGACATGCTGACCAAGTACGGCGCCGCCTGGCTCGAAGGCGGTCCCATCGGCGACGGCGTGGGCGCCCACAGCAACAACGCCTCCGCGGGCAACTCCACCGAGGGCGTCGACTACTTCGCGGCCTACCTCATCTCCTCGGAGCAGCGCGGCCTGAGCATCTTCGAGGGCACTGCCGACGCCGTGCAGGGCCTCGTCGACGAGGGCAAGCTGGCCTATGCGCTTAACGCCAAGGTGGTCGAGCTCGTCACCGACGAGGCCGGCGCTGTGGTGGGTGTGCGCACCGAGGACGGCGGCGAGTATCGTGCGCCTGCGACGATCCTCTCGTGCGGCGGCTACTGTGCCAACGAGGAGATGCTCTCCGAGATCTACACCCGCTGGGCGCGCTCGGGCAACTCGAGCTCCATCGGCAACATGTTCGCCGCCGCCACCGCGATCGGTGCCGTGCTGCACGACATGGACTTCTGCCGCACCGACGGCGGCACGCTGCCCATGTACGAGGGCAACGGCATGCCCGTGCACCGCGAGATCCAGTTCAAGACCCCCGGCCTGGTGTGGCTCAACACCGACGGCGTTCGCTTCTGGAAGGAAGGCTCCAGCCCGGCCCGCGCCTACTTCGACACCGACCGCAACACGGTGTACTGCGTTGCCAACCAGGCGCTTCTCGACACCGTCGACATGATCTACTACGGTAACTACGCCACCTACGTGACCGACAGCAACAACGAGGAGCTCGAGCGCCTGGCCCAGGAGGGCAAGGTCGTGTTCAAGGGCGAGACCATCGAGGAGGCGGCCGAGAAAGCCGGGCTTGACCCGCAGGTCGTGGCCGCCGAGATGGCCAAGTACAACGGCTACTGCGCCGCCGGGGTCGACGAGGACTTCGAGAAGGACGCCAGCGCGCTCATCGCCATGGAGGAGGGGCCCTTCTACATCTTCGAGACCATCCCCAACGTCAAGAACACCTACGGCGGCCTGGTCATCGACGAGGGTGCCCGCGTGGTCGACGCCGCCGGCGAGCCCATCCGCGGCCTCTATGCCGCCGGCGAGACCGCGGGCAACTATAACATCGTGCGCCCCACCGCCTCGTACTACGGCGGCAACCTGCACCGCGGTGCCACCTTTGGCTACACGGCCGCACTGAGCGCCATCGCCGACTTCGCGTAAGACGTGGAGTGGGGTATGCGGCGGGTGTCCCGTGAGGGATGGGCTCCCGCCGCATGCCGTTGTGGTCTTTCGTGGCGCCAAAGAGGGTTCTGTAAGTCCGGGACGCCCCGGGTGGCACCGAATGCTTGTTTTGTAAGTCTCGACGACCCCGGGTGGCACCAGACGCGAGCTCTGTAAGCCCGGGTAGCGGAATATGGCACCGGATCGGTGTTTTGTAAGCCCGGGTGTGCGCATAACGCCGGTTTTTGCGTGCGAGTTCTTACAAAACTTGCATCTGGTGCCAGCTTGGGCCAGCTGGCCTTACACAACGCCGATCCGGTGCCATTGGCTGCGCCGGACTTTTACCAAACCCGTATTCGGTGCCACCCGTCCAGGACCGCCCCTACTCCCCTCATGGCTATCGTCGCCCCCCGAACGGCCCCTGGTCGCAGCTCGTCTCCACCGCAAAGCGCGCCAGCTCGTCGACGACCACCGCATGTCGCCCTGCAGGGGAAAGCCCCGGCACCCCCAGTATCCCAAGCGCCCTCCCGAGTTCTTCTCCCAGCCCGCTCTGGGCGAGAAGCCCCGCCACTTGGTCTGCCAGGTCAAAGTAGTACGAGACGGACTCGGGCTTTGAGATGCGGTAACGGCAGCCGAACGCGCAGCGCTTGTCGAGGGCCTGGAGCTTGCGGGGCGAGAACGGGTGGCAGTGGCCGGGCTCGTGGAGAAACAGCAGTGTGGCGGCCGTGCGGTAGGTGGCGCTTGCCGATGGCCGGGCAACGGCGCTGCAGATGAGGCTGCGCTGGCGCTCGATAAGAACGGCGCAGGCGTCCGTGAAGGGGGCGATGCGCTCCTCAAGCGGGCGGTCGGGGGAGAAGAGCCTGCCGAGGGCACCCCCGAAGACCTCGGGTTCTTGGCTGGTAAAGACGCCCAGCTCCCTATAAGCACCCCGGGCGCCGCATTCGTCCAGCAAGGGCGCCCCGTCTTCGAGGCATCGGCCGAGCATCGACGGTAAATCGGGCGTCGCAGGATCCCAGTGCCGGCCAAAGTCCGCAGCCGCCCGGGCCGACGCCGGGGCCTGGCGGGTGGGGCGCTCCCCCAACCGGTCGAGGAACTCCCGGGCGAGCCCCTCTGTCTGCTCAGGGTCGATGCGGGGCGCTCGCCTCTGCGGCAGGGCGGGGGTGGCGCCGCGTGCTAGGGCCTCCAGGAACTCGGGGGGCGTGGAGGGCGTGCCTGCTGGGGGGGCCACCCGCAGGGGGTCGATCCGCCACTGCTGCGTCGCCAGGCCCGTGCGGGCGGGGATTTTGGACCGGGCGACGGCGTCATAGGCGTGAATAAAGGCGCAGACAAGGGCGTCGCGCTCGTCCGCATCCTCGGCATCGCCGGCGGACAGCCCCATGGCGGCGGCAAACAGGTCCCACAGCCGCTCGATCTCCTCGCCCATGGTTTTGTCCCGGTGCGAGAACATGCGCACCTGATAGTCCTCGACCTCGGGGCAGTCATAAAACGAGGGGGTCTCAGCTACCTCGAGCTCCAGGGCTTCGCAGACCAGCAGGAACAGGCGTTCCTTGCGGGCCTCGGGCATGGGGCGGCACCAGGCGGCCATGAAGGTGAAGGGGTCCAGGGCGTCGAGCGCCTCTCCGGCTTCTACGATGGGGAACTGCACGCAGCAGGTTTCGAGCGCCCAAGAAAGGGAGTCGACGAGCCCCTCTTTGTCGTTGCGGCGCGCGAGCAGCCTCTTGGCCACCGATCGGTGAGCCTGCGCCCAGCTGGGTTTTTCCATAGCGAGGTCGTCTCCTCTCCGCCCAGGGGTTTCTCAAAACTCCCTGGCCAACGGGCCGAACCCGCCGAGGTGCGGAGCCGGCCCGTCGTTATCTCGCCCATGCGGCGCAAGCCGCCGCACTTCTCTTTAGATCTCGATGCTCGGGATCTCCGCGTGGGCGTCTCCGCCGGCGGCGTTGATGCCCGCCATGCGCCCGAAGGTCACGCAGCGGCCGTGGCCGATGCCGGCGACGAAGGTGGGGTAGTCGCCTGCGCCGAAGAAGTCGCCGGCGGCCGAGCCGCAGACGTAGAGCCCCTCGATGGGCTGGTCGTCCTCGTCGAGCACGCGGCACTGCAGGTCGGTGCGCAGGCCGCCGCACATGGTGAGCAGGCAGGCCTGCAGGTGGCCGGCGTAGAACGGCGGGTTCTTGACCGGGTAGAGGATCTCGGCGCGCTTGCCGAAGTCCTCGTCGTTGCCGTTGTCGCAGAGCTCGTTGTAGCGCTCGACCTCGGCCACGAACACGGCGGGGTCGCAGCCGATCTGCTCGGCCAGCTCCTCGAGCGTGTCGGCCTGGAAGGTCAGGCCGCTTTCGAGCTCGCCCTCCAGGGTCGCCTTCTGGGCGTCGATAGGCCGGGGTTGCAACCGGGGTTCCATCGCCGACGAGCACGGTGTGTCGCGCGAGACCGTGAAGACCCACATCGCCGGCATCTACCGCAAGGTCCACGTCCATTCGCACCAGGAGCTGATCGCCGCCCTCGAGGCGAGGGCGGCCCAGGTCGAGAAGGACGAGACGACGTAGGGGCGGGTGGGGTGGAGAGGGGAGATACCCTATCTATGGCTTCAAACATCCCAGCGGCACCACATATACCCCGTCCGGCCTGCGATAGGCATAGTGCGTGGGGGTGATGACCAGCAAAAACGACGGCGCGCCCATCACATCGTGGTCGATGCGCCCGGCGAGCTTGAGGAGGTTTGCAGCCCCCTCGTCCACGAGCGATGCGCCCAGCTTGACCTCCACCAGGCCCCAACGTCCGTCCCGAAGCACGACCGCGGCGTCGGCCTCGAGGCCCGTTGCGTCGCGGTAGTGGAACACATCCCCTTTGAGCGTCTGGGCGTAGACCCGTAAATCGCGCACGGCCATTGACTCGAACAGGAGGCCCAGGGTGGGAAGGTCTTTGAGCAGGATCGCGGGGCTGGCTCCAAGTGCGGCCACCGCTAGGGAGGGGTCAACGAAGTGCCTGGTGGGGGTGGTCGCTATCCGGGTCTTTGAGCGTAGCGACGGTGTCCAGGCCGGGAGGTCCTCAAAGACGTAGAGGGCTCGCAAGGCCGCCACATAGGAGTCCACCGTTCCGCGCGAGAGCTCGCTTTTTTGGGCCTTGATGGTTCCGCGAATGGTGGCCATGTCTGCTTGTGTGGCCGTGCACCGCGCGTAGGCCTGCATGATGAGGCGGGCGTACTGGGGATTTCTGCGGGCTCCGTCCACACGCGATACGTCTTCTTCGGCAACGGCCTCGATGTAGTCGTAGGCGGTTTCGAGCGCGTCTTCACCTCCGAGCACAACGGCTGCCGGCCATCCCCCACGGCATAGCGAGTAGACCATGGGTTCCAGGTTTCCGGGCGCTGAGCCGCGTATCTCTCCACCGTCAAAGAGCGTCGAAAGCGAGACTTCGCCGCTGGACTCCTGCGATTCGAACAACGACATGGGTCTCATGGTGAGAAAAGAGAAGCGCCCTGTGCCCGAGTGCTTTGGACGCTCGTTGGCATGCAGGGGTGTTGCCGATCCCGTGAGGATAAAACGACTCTTTTCTCCGCTTTGATCGACGGCAAACCGTACGGCATCCCATAGTTGGGGGGCGACCTGCCACTCGTCGATGAGGTGCGGAGCCGCTCCATCCAAGAGCAACGACGGCTGGGCCTGCGCAGCAATCAGGTTGTTCTCGTAGCTGTTGGGGTCTTGCATGTAGACGGCACTGTTTGCCTGTCGGGTACAGGTGGCGGTTTTGCCGCACCACTTTGCCCCGCGAACGAGGACTGCGCCCGAGCGATTGAGTTTTCCGGTGAGTTCTTGGTCGGCAAAGCGAGGTAGATAAGCGGAAGGCAAGATAGCTCCAAAGCGTTGTAGTAAAATACCTGGTAAATAGCTCAATTGTGCAGATTGCAGCGTTTCCGTTAGGCAGATTGTAGCACTTTCATTGTGCAGATTGCAGCGTTTCCGTTAGGCAGATTGCGGTCTGCCCCCTTCGCGCGCCGTCCTTCTCGCCCACGAACTGCGCTACACTGGGCAGCCACTCCAAAATAATCGGGAGGAGGCCCCCGTGCCCGAGGACGTACCCAACGCGGCCACCGCGACCGTCGCAACCACTGAGCCCAATGTGCCCAATGCATCCACCGAGTTTGCCCCACCCACCGCGCCGGCGGACGCCCCCAGCGCGCCGTCGTCCGCGCGCTGGATAGCCTACCTCGTCAAATCCGCCGTGCTCATCGGCCTGCTGTACCTGTTCGCCCGCTGTGCGGGTATGCTGCCGCCGTTGGTCATCGCGTTGGTATGGGCGGTTCTGAGTGCCGTCTCGGCCGTGGGGCTTACCTACCACCGTGTGGTGCGCAAGACCCTCAAGCAGCACGAATACGCCGAGAAGGGCCTCCTCTCGCGGCTCAACAACGGGCGTGTGGTCTGCCTTGTGGTGTCGTTTGCCGCCTCGGCCTGGTGCATGGCGGGGCTTATCCTCGAAGCGCCTACCTGGGATTTGGCCGAGTGGGTCCTCATGGCGGTCGCCATACCCCTCTACCTGGGCGTTTATCTGCTTGTGCAGCGCTGTCTGCGCCGTGAGTATAAGCCGGTGTACCGCGCTTCGAGGGTAACGCTGCTCAGCTGCACAATCGCGGCCGTTCTGTTGGCTGCAGCCTATGCGGGCATCGGCCAGCTGCAGCCGGCCCAGACCTTCACCAGCGCGTCCGAGGCATTCCTCTCGGTGGATCAGCCTTTCGAGAGCTCCCCGTCCGCCCTGGCAACCGAGGCGGGCACGATATATGCGCTGGTCGACGGCTTTGCGGCCTACGGCACCGCGCGCGCAGCGGAAGCCTCGCCGGTCGGTTATGTCCTCTGCCGGGCGCTGCTGGTCTTCTCGGCCCTCTGCGGCGTTGCGAGCCTTCTGGGCCTGTGCTCCCTGCGCTGGTCCGAGCTCAAGCGTGTATTTCTGCCGCTCGATGCGGGTACCTCGCCGGATGCGGTGCCTACTCAGGTCGTGAAGCGCAACATCGTGGTGGCCGTCGTGCTGCCCGTCGCACTCGTGGGACTGTACACGGCGGCCGACTCCGCGGTTGCCAAGGCCGCCCAGACCCAGGAGTACACCGCGGCTCAGCTCTTCGTGCGCGACCAGGTTGACCTGGCCGTCTACGTGCTCGACGGCACTTACTACGAGTACCAGGCCGTGCAGGAGGCGCTCAACCAGGCCAAGCTCGACGCGGCGGCGCTGGCCGAGGAGGCCCAGGCGACCCTGGTGCCGCTGATCAACGCCTCCTACGACGCGCGCGTCGCCAACGTCGACGCCTACCTGGACTGGTACTACAGCCTCCCAGCCGACTACGAGCGCTTGCTGAGCCTCATCACCGGCTCGGTGGAGGAGTTCGCGCAGGACCAGTTCGTGGCGCAGATCGAGGCCGGCGTCGACGACACCGCCTTCGAGGCCCAGCTCCAAACCTACTGGGACCGCGCCGAGGCCCTCAAAGACAACCTTATGGAGCAGATCGCCGAATGCGAGATTGCCGGGATCCCGGAGTGGCTCCCCGAGGTAAAGGACGAGGTCACGGCCGACGCTTTGCTGGAGCCCCTTGAGCCGAGCGAGCAGTTTGCGAGCGCGGGCGAGCGCCTGCTGACCAGCGCCGGAACGGGCACGGCCGTGGGCGTGGGCACCGGCATCGCAGCAAAGAAGCTGGTAGGCAAGGTGGTGGAGAAGTCCTTCTTCAAGACGATCGTCTCCGAGATCACCAAGCGTCTGGGCTCCCGGGCCGTGGGGTCGGCGGTTGGCGGCGTTGTGGGTGCCGTGGGCGGTCCGGTTGGCGTCGTGGCGGGTGTTGCGGCCGGAGGGGCCGCAGGCGTCGGCGTGGACTACGGGCTGCTCAAGCTCGACGAGCTCTGGAACCGTGAGACCTACAAGGCCGAGGTCGTGCAGACCATCGAGGACGCCCGCGCCGAGATGCTCGCGGCGGTGGAGGGGGAGTAGAGGACGCGTTCAGGGTAAAATCACCCACAGCCAAAAGGGGCGGTTTCGCGCGTGCGCGCCGACGTAGCGGAGGATTTGGGCTACGCCGAACCTGGCGATTTGGTCGTCGCCGCGACGAGCGAGCACGTCGAGGACGTTTGCAAGGCGGTCGATATCAAGAAGTCTATGCTCGAGAAGATGTTTGTTTAGGAGGGCGGGAATGGAAAAGCTGATTCTGTTTCACGGTGCTCCTGACAAAGTCGTAGTGCCAACATACGGTAGGGGCGAAGAAAAGCACGACTACGGCCGTGGTTTCTACCTTACCGGAAGCCTAGACCTTGCGAAGGAATGGGCAGTTTGCAGGCCTAGTTAAGTGAACGGCTGGGTTCATAAATATGAACTTGATACCAGTGATCTTAAAATCTTGGATTTTCAAAACGAGGGCGTTCTTCCTTGGCTTGCCGAGTTGATGAAGCATAGGGATGCGGCGGACTCCAAACGCTATCGCGTGCTCGCAAAGAAGTTTATCGATAAGTATGGCGTGGACACTGCCGGATTCGATGTCATCAAGGGCTGGCGGGCGAATGCCTCCTATTTTTATATTGCCAGGGAATTCGTGCGGGACAATATCGACATGGACATTCTCGAAGAATTACTTTCTTTGGGAGATTTAGGCATCCAGTACTGCATTAAATCAGAGCTTGCGTACTCCAAGCTCCATGAGCTCGAAAGCGATTTGCAGGCTGTGCCCTACGAAGAGTTTAACGAGAGGTATAACTAGAGAGACGTTATTGCCAGGCGAAAGATGTGCGAACTTGTTGACTCCGACGCTAACCGTGTGACAAGGGTGTTCAGCACGCTATTTGAGGAGCGATGACCATGGGGGCATATGCACAAGACTATCTAAACGATGTGGTCGAAAATCAAGGTAAGCTCTTTGATATCATCGCTCAAACCCACCCCGAGGCCGACACCGAGGATTTCATCAAGGCCTATATGGCAAGCAAGACGAGAAAAGGCATCGATGAGGGAAAAGCCTACGTTAATACCATGAGCGCCAAAGAGCTGTGGGCCTACTTTACCGAAACGGAAGGATATTCCCTGAAGCCCGGCAAGGCGCTTGATGGCTTTATGCCCGACTGGATTGGGGAGTTCTATGCCTACTATCAGTGGTATTACGATATCCCAAGCAGCGAAGTGCTGAAAGAGGTGCCGCTTGAGTTTTTAAAGAAGGCCTACTGCGGCTTGCATGACCTAGAGCTTGACCTAGCGGTGCAAAAGGTCGGCGGAGCGAAATGAGCATCGTCTGCTTTCATAATCCCGATGAAGACAACGGCTTCATGAGCAACTGGTATCTCTCGCGATTCGTTGTGGATGACATCGCGTTCTCTTCGGTGGAACAGTTCATGATGTACCGAAAGGCGGTCTGTTTCTGCGATGAACCTGCGGCGGAGCAGATACTCGCCACAGACGATGTGGCTCGGATTAAGACGCTCGGAAGGCTTGTGTCAAACTACGATGAGGGCCTTTGGAACGGTGTTCGGCAAATCGTTGTCTACGAGGGACTTCTGGCGAAGTTCTCGCAAAACGATGATTTAAGAGGGCGACTAAAGGCAACTGGCGATTCGGTGCTGGCGGAATGTGCTGTACAAGACAAGATTTGGGGTACTGGCCTGTCGATGAAAGATCCCAATAGGTTTGATCAATCCAAATGGAAAGGCCAGAATTTGCTTGGGTATACCCTGATGATGGTGCGAGCTGCTACATAGAGCGTCTTGAGAACGCCTATGAGGATATTGACGGTCTGGTTGCGACCGGTAGGTATGCTTGGTGATACAAACGACGGCTCTTTGTGCCGCAATATATGCTGGCGGTCGGCTCTTCAGGGTAGTGCAATTGTATGCAGATGTTCAAGGACCGTCAGGGCGACTTCTGGAAGAGCTGCACGGGCAACCTCAACTTCGGTGCCGCCGAGGGCGACGGCATCAAGGCATGCCTGTGGGCCGGCGCATCACCAACGAGTCGATGGACGGCATCGTCACCGATGACGAGTACCGCGCGCTGACCCCCGAGGGAGAGGTCATCGAGGGCCTTTACGTGACCGGCAACGACTGCGGCTGCAACCACCTCGACAGCTATCCCAACCAGGGCGCCGGCACCTGCTGCGGCCGCAGCGCCGTAAACGGCATGCTCGTGGGCAAGGCTCTCGCCGCGAAGTAAGAGGCGCGGTTAAGGCCAAGACGCAAGAGGGCGCGGCCCCGGGGCAACTGCCTTCTGGGGTCGCGCCCGTTTTTTGGAGCGCGTGAGACTGAGGTCCTCTGCTGGCCGTTCTTCGCCGGTTCGCCCTTAACGCCGCACGTATCGGTAGGACTTGCCGATTCGTACGTGCTCCAACTCCCCGGCTTCCTCTAGGCCCTTGAGGCGTTTTTGGGCGGCACGGACGCTTAGCCCAAAGCGCTGGTTCAGGAGCGCGGCCGTTATAAAGCCGGCTTCGTTGCATGCTTCCAGGATAGTTGCGTTGTCGATGGGCTTAGTTGTCGCATGTTTTGCCGGAATAGCTTGCAGCGGGAGCTCCATGCGCACCTCAGCGGGGGCATGGGTCTCAAGAAGCAGGGGCTCCTGCCAGTCCATGGAGCGCCAGGTGGTAAAAATCTTGCAGATCCCGCTGCCGGCCCGATCGATAACCCCTACCTGCCCAAAGATTCTCATAAGGGTGGGGTTGCGCGGCTCAGAGAGGCCGCCTTCTATGGCGACTGCGCGGTCGACCAGGAACGACCCCGAATTCGTGACGGTCAGCCGGTCGGGATGCAGCACGACGCGCACGGTGCTGCTGCTTCCGTAGTAGGCGTGTACCAGCGCGTTGGCCATCGCTTCGTGTACAGAGTCTTTGACGTCGTTTGACGATACGTGGCGCATGCCGGATGTGTCGACCTTAAAAGGCGTTGCGAGCGCGCGGTCGATGCGGTTGGCGACTGTGAAGTAGAAATCGACCAGGTTTCCGCTCCAATCGCCGCTGGTGGATACCACGCGGTCGTCCCAGCGGAGCTCCCCCGATGTTTCCTGGCGGTAGTCCAGCAGGAAGTGTGGAAAGAGCGCTGTGATGTCGTATTCGTTTCCAAAGGCTAGCAGCCCGGCTCTGGTGGGGCGCAGAAGACCGTCGGCATCCTTGGCTGCCGCGCCGATGTGGTAAAGAAAATCGGCGTCGGTGTCGGATCGCCAGGGATGCGTGGGCTTGTCGGCGGCAAACAGGGCGCGATAGGACGAGATTGTTTGGGAATTAAGGGAGTCGAGCGAAAGCTCGCGCAACGGCTGGCGATCGGCCGCGGGAATCGCGTCGTACTCCATGAGCCGGATATCGTCCTGACCGCATTGGATATCCGAGCTGCCGCGGCGTACGAACGCCACGAGAGCTTTCGCTCGACGGTTCCACACGGTAACCGGCCTGTCGGATCGTTCGGCACGTGGTACCGTAATGATAACGACCGTGCTGTCGTTAATTTTGACCGAACGCACGCCGTCTGGCAGCATGACATCGCGGGAGACTTTGGACGGGTTGCGCACAACATCCCAGAAGGCTTTGATGAGGGTATCCGCGTCGGGCACCCCTTGAATCGTAAAGACGGACGGCCGCCCCTCCTGTGCCTCTTCACGAACGCCAAGGACGATTTCGCCGCCTTCGGTATTCGCGAACGCCGAATAGGTCTCCCAGATGTCCTCGGGGAGTCCGGCGAAGGCCTCTTTAAACTCTAGTTTTTGGTGCTCATGGAGGTTGTTGAGCTCGTTCATGAATGCCATGGGCACCTCTTCTTTGCCGGTCGGTTGTCTCCCATAATACGCCCGATTATGGCTGGCTATGGCGGTACTGCCCGGGATATCGACGTTCTCTATGAGCGTGTTTGCGCCCTGTTCGCGAACGGTTCGCGCACGGCTGCCCTGTTCGCGAACGGTTCGCGCACGGACGCCCGGTTCGCGAACGGTTCGCGCACGGACGCCCGGTTCGCGAACGGTTCGCGAACGGACGCCTACTCCCCATACACCCCCACCGTGCGCGAGAGCACCTGGTACTCGCGGTCGCAGTCCTTGGCGAGCTCACTCTGCAACCGGCTCGAGAGTTCGGGCTTGCGGCTGGCCAGTCGCGCATAGCGGTCCTGACCTGCAAGGAAGTCCTTCATCGAGCCGTTGGGCGCGGCGCAGTCCACGGTGAGCGGGTCCTTGCCCTGCCGGGCCAGCCGCGGGTCGAACCTGAACAGCGGCCAGTAGCCCGCCTCCACCGCCTCCTTGGACGCCCGGATCGAGGTGCCCATGCCCGCCTTGAGCCCCCAGCTGATGCACGGGCACAGCGCGATCACGATGCTCGGCCCGTCGTAGTTCTCGGCCTCGCGCAGCGCGTCGATGGCCTGCTGCATGTTGGCGCCCAGGCAGATCTGCGCCACGTACACGTAGCCGTAGGCCATCATCATGCGGCCCAGGTTCTTCTTGGGCGTGGCCTTGCCGTTGAGCGCAAAGCCGCTCACGCTGCCCAGTTGGGTGGCCTTGCTCATCTCGCCGCCGGTGTTGGAGTACCCCTCGGTGTCGAGCACCAGCACGTTGAGGTTCTCTCCGCTGGCCAACACCTCGTCGAGGCCGCCGTAGCCGATGTCGTAGGCCCACCCGTCGCCGCCCACGGCCCAGACGCTCTTCTTGCCGAACATGCTCCCGCAGTCCAGGATCTCGCGCACCTGGGCGAGAAGCCCCCGCGACCTTGCGGCGGCCTCCGTGGAAGCGCCGTTGTCCGGAGCGCCTGCGGTTCCCGAGCTTACCGCCACTCCGCTTATGCCGTCCATTCCCGAGGTCTTCTCCGCCCCCTGCATCCAGCTGCGCAGCGCATCCTGGGCTGCCTGACCTGCGGCGTAGGCAGCGTCGGCGTCGTCGCGCACGGCGATCCACGCCTCCAGGAGCGTCTTGACCTCGGTGGGCGTCTCCGCTGCCTGGGCCACCGAGGTGGCCAGGTTCACCAGGTGCTGGCGGCGCACCTTGACCGCCTTGGCGATGCCGTAGCCGTACTCGCCGTTGTCCTCGAAGAGCGAGTTGCCCCAGGCCGGCCCGTGGCCACGGCGGTTCACGGTGTAGGGCATCGCGGGGCTGTAGGCGCCCCAGATCGAGCTGCACCCGGTGGCGTTGGCCATGATGAGCCGATCGCCGAAAAGCTGGGTGAGCAGCTTTACGTGCGGGGTCTCTCCGCAGCCGCCGCAGCAGCCCGAGAACTCGAGCAGTGGCTGCTGGAGCTGGGTGCCGGGGATGCTGGTGGCGGGGATCAGGTCGTCTTTGATCGAGACGTTGGCCTGGGCAAACGCCAGGTTCTGCCTCTGTTCGTCGAGCTGGCTGGCCAGGGGCCGCATGACCAGGGCCTTACCCGGCGCGGGGCAGTTGTCGGCGCACGAGCCGCACCCCACGCAGTCCTGCGGGTACACCTGGATGCGGAGGTTGAGCCCCTCGAGCCCCTTGAAGCTGGCCTTCTTGGTGGCGTAGCCGGCCGGCGCGCCCTCGAGCTCGGCATCGGTGGCCAGGTAGGGCCGGATGGCCGCATGGGGGCACACGAGCGAGCACTCGTAGCACTGCACGCACTTGGCCACGTCCCACTCCGGGATCTCAAAGGCCACGGTGCGCTTCTCGTAGGCGGCTGTGCCTGGGGGAACGATGCCGGCGGGATCGAGCTTGGACACCGGCAGCGCGTTGCCCTCGAGCCGCTCGATGGGCCAGAAGACGTCGTCCAGGTAGGCCTGGGAGGGGCCTCCGTGGGGTCCGACCGAGGGCGACGGCCCCGCTGTGGTCGCGCCACCTTGACTCTTCGCATCGGAGAAGCCCTCGTCTTCCGGGGCCTTCTCCGATGCGGTACCCCAGCTGGCGGGGTAGTCGACCTGCACGATGGCCCCGGCTGTGGCGTCGATGGCCTGGATGTTCTTGGCCACCACGTCGGACCCCTTGGAGGCGTACATCACCTGCACGTCCCGCTTGAGGGCGCTTGCCGCGGCGTCGAAGTCCATGGCGCCCGAGAGCTTGAAGAAGGCCGTCTCCATGACCATGTTGATGCGCGCACCAAGCCCCACCTGCGCCGCGATGGCCGAGGCGTCGATCACGTAGAAGCGCGCCTTCTTGGCCGCGATGGCCTGCCGCAGCGTCGCGGGCAGCTCTCGTTCGAGCTCGCCGACCGTGGTCCAGGGGGCGTTGAGCACAAAGACGCCGCCTTCCTTGAGGTGCTCGAGCATGCGGTAGCCACGCTTGACGTAGATGTCTTTGTGGCAGGCCACGTAGTCGGCGCGGTCGATGAGGTAGGGGGCATCGATGGGATCGGGGCCCAGCCGCAGGTAGGTGATCGTGAGGCCGCCCGACTTCTTGGAGTCGAACCACGAGTATTCCTGCACGTAGGCGCCGGTCTTGTCGCTCACGATCTTGGCGGCCTCCTTGCTGGCACCCACGGTGCCGTCGCTGCCGAAGCCGTAGAAGATGCACTGGGTGAGGCCGCGTCCCTCCAGCAGGTCGAGCTCCGGGCCTACCGGCAGCGACAGGTGGGTCACGTCGTCGTCGATGCCCACGGTGAAGCGCGGCTTCATGGGGGCGGCGGCCGAGGTCCCGCCGTCGCTCAGAGCGGGTTCTCGGCCGCAAGGTGCCGGGAGGTGAGGCGTACTAGATGTACGTGAGCCTTCCGGGAACGCGGCGGCCGAGGTTCCGCCACCATCCCTCATGTTGTCGAAGACGGCGCGCACCATGGCGGGGGTAAAGTCCTTCGAGCTCAGCCCATAGCGGCCGCCGATGGCCCGCACGTCGCCGCGCCCCTGGCTCATGAGCGCGCAGCATACGTCCTGGAGCAGGGGTTCTCCCTGGCTGCCGGGCTCTTTGGTGCGGTCGAGGGCGCACACCACGCGCGTGCTCGCCGGTAGGGTCGCCACAAAGCGCTCAGCGTCGAAGGGCCGGTAGAGGCGCACCTTCACGAGGCCCACCTTCTCGCCCTGGGCGTTAAGGTGGCGCACGGTCTGCTCCACCACCGAACAGCTCGAACCCATGGCCACTACCACGCGCTCGGCATCGGGTGCCCCCACGTAGTCAAAGGCGTGGTAGCTGCGGCCGGTAAGGGCTGCTACCTGCGCCATGGTCTTCTCCACGATGCCCGGCAGCGCGTCGTAGTAGCGGTTGGGTGCCTCGCGGTTCTGGAAGTAGATGTCGGGGTTCTGGGCGGTGCCGCGAATCTGCGGGTGCTCTGGGTCCATGGCGCGGGCGCGGAACGCACGGACCTTGTCCCAGTTCACCAGGCCGGTCATGGCCTCGGGCGCGATGGTCTCGATGGTGCAGATCTCGTCGCTCGTGCGAAAACCGTCAAAGAAGTGCGCAAAGGGGAGCGACCCCTCGATGGCGCTCAGGTGTGCCACCAGGCTCAGGTCCATGCACTCCTGCACCGACGAGCTGGCCAGCATGGCCACGCCCGTGGCGCGCACGGCCATGATGTCCTGGTGGTCTCCGAAGATCGAGAGCGCGTGGGCCGCCAGCGACCGGCACGTGATGTGGAACACGCCGGGCAGCAGCTCGCCGGCGATCTTGTACATGTTGGGGATCATGAGCATGAGGCCCTGGGAGGCGGTGAACGTGCTGGCCAGGGCCCCGCCGGCCAAGGCGCCGTGGAGCGCGCCGGCCACGCCCTTCTCAGACTGCATCTCCTTGACCGCCACCGGCTGGCCAAAAAGGTTCGGGCGCCCGGCCGCCGCCCACGACTCCACGGTCTCGGCCATGTGCGACGCCGGCGTGATGGGGTAGATGGCCGCCACGTCGCTGAGCGCGTAGGCCGCCCACGCTGCGGCGGTCATGCCGTCCATGGCCTGGCGGGCGGGGGAGGACGAAGGTTGGGGGTTCGGGGTGGTCGTCATGGCGAGAGGCACCTTCTTGGGGTCGGGGGGTACGGGCGGGCGTTTGCGTAGATGGCGCACGCGTGTTTGGGGCGGTATGTACCCGGTCGGGTTCGGGGACGTTGGGGATGCCGCCGGAGGTGCCCAAGTCTGCAGAAGCTGTGGGTTGGCAAGAAATTCGAGATATCAGGATGTTTTACATGCTTGGAGGGCCTCTGTCATCCTGATATCTTGCATTTTTTGCCAATGGGGCCGGAAAACTTCCTGATTTATCGCAATTCTTGCCAGCGGTCCTCGCCCCCCGGGTAAATCATGAAATGGAGGCGAGACCGCCGACAGCGTGCCGGGATTCCCCCAGGTCGAGCTGACACCAAACTGGCGTTCTGTAAGTGGAATCGACCTGTGTTGGCACCGAATACGAGTTTTGTAAGCAGGGTCGGGGGCTTATCGCCCAAAATCGAGGGCCCGGGCTTACAGAACGCCGGTTTGGTGCCACTTTCCGCTCGACGGGCTTACAAAACTCGCATCCGGTGCCAACGCGCGCCCCGCGCCCTTACAAAACTCGCATTTGGTGCCGCGAGCCACCTGTCGGCCAACCCGCCGACCACCCACCAGCCGGCCGCCAACCATCCCACCCGGCCACCCCATCCGGCGTCCCACGCCGTCCGCCTGTGCGCTCCTACCCCACAACCCCCTTCTCCCGCAGCTCGTCCACCTGCGCCTCCGTGTACCCCAGCTCGCTCAGCATGCGTGCGGTGTCGGCCCCCAGCGCCGGTGCCGGCCCAATGGTCGGCTGCCAGCCCGAGAACAGAATCGGGCATCCTACCAGCTTGAACGTCCCGCGCGCGCCGCCCTGGTCCACGCTTGCGATAAGTCCGGCCTGTGCCAGTTCGTCGTCGGCCGCAAGCTCGGCCCAGCTCAGCACCGGCCCGCAGGGCACGCCGGCCGCCCCGAGCGCCTTCGTCACCTCGTACTTGTCGCGCGTGATCGTGTATTTCTCCGCGGCGGCGTAGATATCGCGCTTGTGTTCGAAGCGGGCCTCGGGGGTGTTGTAGCGCGGGTCGGTCTTCCAGCTCTCGAGCCCCAGCGCGTCGCAGAACTCCTCGAACCCCTTGCCCGCCCGCTGCACCACCACGTACACGTAGGCGTTGGGGTCGGTCTCCCAGCCCTTGCACCGGTAGCACCACCCCAGCTCGCCGCCGCCCTCGGCGTTGGCCACGCGGGGCACGGCCCGCCCCTGCTTCTGGTAGGGGTAGTTGGGGTATTCGGGCAGGTAGCCCTTGGCGTCGAGGAACGCCTGGTCGTGCATGCGCACGCGCCCCAGGTTGAGCACCGCGTTTTGCATGGACTGCTCCACGTGGCAGCCATCGCCGGTGCGGGAGCGCTGCTGCAGGGCGGCAAGCAACCCAATGAGCAGGTGCATGCCGGCGTTCACGTCGCCCAGCGACGAGCCCGAGAGCAGCGGCGCGTCGTTGGGCCCCATGTTCCAGCCGGTGTTCGAGGCGGCTCCGCCCATGCACTGGGCCAGCGCGTCGAAGGCCTCGGCCGGCTGATAGCGGTAACCGGGGTTCGTGCAGCTCAACGACCCCATGATGAGCCGCGGGTTCAGGGTGTGCACGCTGTCCCATGCCAGCCCCAGACCCTCGAGGGCCGCAGGGCCGCGGTCTTCCACAAAGAGGTCGGCCTGGGCGAGAAGGTCGCGCAGGATGCGCGCGCCATCGGGGGAGGCCAGGTCCACCGCGATTGAGCGCTTGTTGGTGTTGAGCTGCACAAATCCCAGGCTGTCGGTATCGGGGACGTCCTGCAGGCAACGGCGTTCGGGATCGCCTGTGCCAAGCGGTTCCACCTTAACAACGCTTGCGCCGAGCCATGCAAGCATTTGTGTGCAAGAGGGACCTGCGATGCCTTGCGTTATATCTATTACGTGCAGATATTCCAACGGAGCAACCATTTTTTATAACCCTTCCGATTGTACCAGAACCAATAGTGAATAAAACATCTTAGAGGTGCTAAAACAGTCTTATCAGTGTGTGATTATTACCATTAGATATGCCAAAGTTTCTAGAAAATGACGGGAAAGGGAACAGGTCTTACACGTTCATTCGTTACGTGTTTGGAGGCTGTTTATGGCTACGACTGTTCCCGCCGCCGCAACGGCGGTTCCCGCCGCTTCCGCCACGGCGCCTGCGGCCAACCTCACCGACGGCATGCACATGCTGGTAGAGGCCCTGCTCACCAATGGGCTCAATAAGATGTACGGCGTGATCGGCATTCCCGTGACCGACGTCGCCCGTATCGGTCAGGGCGAGGGCATCCGCTACATCGGCATGCGCCACGAGGCCGACGCGGGCAACGCCGCTGCGGCAGCCGGCTTCATCACCGGCAAGCCCGGCGTGTTCATCACCGTCTCGGCCCCCGGCTTCCTAAATGGCCTGCCCCCGCTGAAGGAGGCCACCGAGAACGGCTGGCCCGTGATCATGATCTCGGGCTCCAGCGACCGCCAGCTCATCGACATGGGCGAGGGCGACTACGAGGGCCTGGACCAGTACAACTTTGCCAAGCCGTTCTGCAAGGCGGCCTACCGCATCGACAAGCCCGAGGACATCGCCCTGGGCGTGGCCCGCGCCATCCGTGCCGCCCTGTCGGGCCGTCCCGGCGGCGTGTACCTCGACGTTCCTGGCGAGCTGCTGGGCGCCACCATGGACCTCGACACGGCCAAGGCGACCATCTACGCGGTGAACGAGCCTGCCCCCGCCATGGTTCCCTCCCAGACGTCGGTCGACGCGGCCCTCAAGCTGCTGGCCGAGGCCAAGAATCCGCTGATCTACCTGGGCAAGGGCGCCGCCTACGCCCAGTGCGATCAGGAGATCCAGGACTTCGTGCACCAGACGGGCATCCCCTACCTGGCCATGTCGATGGCCAAGGGCCTCATCCCCGACACCGACCCCCAGAACGCCGCCTCGGCCCGCGGCCTCGCCATGCGCACGGCCGACGTGGTGATGCTGGTGGGCGCGCGCCTCAACTGGATGCTCAACTTCGGCAAGGGCAAGCACTGGAACGAGAACGTCAAGTTCATCCAGATCGACATCGACCCCACCGAGATCGACAACTCCCGCAAGATCGACGCCCCCATCGTGGGCGACATCAAGAGCGCCATGGCCATGCTGCTCAAGGGCCTCAAGACCACGCCGATCAAGGTCGACCCCGCCTGGCCGCAACTGCTCGACGCCGACAAGCAGAAGAACGACGCCAAGTTCGCCGGCAAGACCTCCGAGGTCACCGAGCCGCTCAACCACTTCAACGCCCTGGGCGCCATCAAGAAGGTCATCGACCAGCACCCCGAGGTCTACATCACCAACGACGGCGCCAACGCGCTCGATGACTGCCGCGACATCATAAACATGGCCCTCCCGCGCCACCGCCTTGACTGCGGCACCTGGGGCGTCATGGGTGTGGCGACCCCCTACGCCATCGGCGCCGCCGTGGAGACCGGCCAGCCCGTGGTGGCCATCAGCGGCGACTGCGCCTTTGGCTTTGCCGGCATGGAGATCGAGACCATCACCCGCTTCAACCTGCCCGTGACCCAGATTGTGCTCAACAACGGCGGCATCTACCGCGGCGACTTCGAGAACCTGGGCACCGACGGCGACCCCTCGCCGCTGACCCTCACCGCCACCGGCCGCTACGAGAAGATTATGGAGGCCTTTGGCGGCGCGTCCTACTACTGCACCACGCCCCAGGAGATCGAGACCGCCCTTACCGAGGCCATCGCCTCCAAGAAGCCGGCCATGATCAACGTGCAGCTGAGCATCCACTCGGGCAAGGAGAGCGGCCACATCAGCTACCTGAACCCGCAGCCTGTGCGCGGGCCGTTGGCCACCAGCGAGATGGAAGATCTCACTAAGACCATCTAGCCCGTTAGTACGGTGGCGGAACCCCGCTCGCCGCGTTTTTACTCGCGCGGCGGAGAAGCCCCCGATTCCCAGGTCTTCTCCGCTGCGAAAAGCCTCTGATCACCGATCCCCCTGGAAGGTCGGACCATGGAAAAAATCTTGATACAGGACATATTGCCGATCCTGGTGATCATGATTCTCGGCTACATCTGCGGCAAGTTCAGCTACTTCGACGACGACCAGCGCCAGGGCCTCAACAAGGTCGTGCTGAACATCGCCCTGCCCGCCGCTCTGTTCGTCTCGATCGTCAAGGCAACGCGCGAGATGCTGTTCAGCGACCTGACCCTCACGATCCTCTCGGTCGTGGGCGTGGTGGGCATGTTCATGCTCAGCTACTGGCTGTGCCGCAAGCTGTTCCACCACAGCATGCAGGAGGCCGCCGTCTGCGCCCTGATCGCCGGCTCGCCGACCATCGGGTTCCTTGGTTTTGCCGTGCTCGACCCCATCTACGGCGACTCCGTCGACACCAACCTGGTCATCGCCATCGTGGCCATCGTGGTGAACGCCATTACGATTCCCATCGGCATGTACCTCATCAACCGCGGCCAGGCCAAGGATCTTGAGAAGGCCGCCAAGGCCGTCTCGAACAACACGCTGGCCGCCGAGGCCGTCCCTGCCGCCGCCGTTGCGGCCGGCACCGTGGCGGCTGGCACCACCGCCAGCGGGGGCGCCGCGGGGACCAAGGCCCTCATGACCGAGCACGAGGCCAAGAAGGCCGGCAACAAGGACGCCGAGCTCCTGGTGGCCGACGGCTCCAAGAACGGTCAGGCCGCCAAGACCAGCAAGAACTCGAACGCCCTGGTCAGCGCCTTGAAGCAGCCGGTCTGCTGGGCGCCTATCCTCGCCGTGGTGTTCGTGCTCGTGGGCATTCGCGTGCCCGACCCGCTCGACCCCTGCTTCGACCTGATCGCCAAGGCCAACTCGGGCCTGGCCGTGCTCGCCGCCGGCCTGGCGCTCTCGACCGTGAAGTTCAGCCTCGACAAAGAGGTGCTGTGGAACACCTTCTTCCGCCTGATCCTGACCCCCGCCGTGTTCCTGGTGGCCGGCATCTTGTGCGGTATGGCAAGCGACCCCAGCAAGCTCGGCATGCTCATCATGGCTGTGGCCCTGCCGCCGGCGTTCTCGGGCATCATCATCTCGAGCCGCTATAACATCTACGTGCGCGAGGGTGCGAGCTCTGTGGCCGTCTCGACCGTGGGCTTTGCCGCGACCGTGATTCTGTGGGTCTGGCTCGTGCCCGTGGTGGCGCACATGTTCTAAGGGTTGCGCGCGGGTAATAACGGCCGTGCGATAACGGCTGCGCGGACAGCTGGTGCGACGCGCTTGCCAAACGGTTCCGTCGCCTGGGGGAGAAACCCCTGGGCGGCGGGACCGCTTGCGTGGGGGAGAAGGGCTGGCGGGTGGGGGCCCGCTGTTGGGATGGGTTTGCGGCCGGATGTGGTCTTTGGGGTGGGGGGCGCCCGCAACGGGGGACGCCCAGAGCGGGGGACGCCCAACATTACCTATGGGGCGTTGACGCGGGCGCCACGGGAGGGGGTGCGATATGCATCATACATTGAATATTTAACTGTTTTGAACGCAATTACACCCGCGAAAAGGGGGTTCGTGTACCGCGTAACATCTCCGTTTTTTACGCAAAGGGGAGCAAAGGGGTCGTTGGCGCCATCCCAATGATGGTCGAACGGGGAGCCGCAATTCCGGGTAACACTCTGACCAGGGGTTTTGCCATGGCGTGATTGCACGGCCTTCAGTCGGGCGGTCAATATCAAACACTGCACGGTACACGAACCCCCGTTGTGCGGGTGTATTCCCTGTGGCCGTATTTCGCTTCTCGAGAAGATGGTCGTGGCCAAAGAGGAGATTCCGGAGCTGTAACCATGAAGACAACAACTGCGCATCGTGTGGCCGCTTTAACCGGTTCGGCGCTCATGCTGGCCGGGATGGGCGCGGGAGGGGGTTTTGCCTCTGCGGGCGAGGCCCCGGCCACCGTTTCCCAAGAGGGCGTGTTTCAGAAGGTTGCTGCCGATAAGGGCGCTGTGGCCAAGGCCCCAGCCGTCGCCAGAACGTTTGCCTACAGCCAGGGTGCGCCTGCTTCCATCGACACGATCGCCCGGGTCATGGGCACACCTCGATACGCCCGCAGCTCCACCTATGCGGGTGCCCCGCAGAGCCTCAACGCCCTGGACTGGACCATCGAGGTGGGTGGCGCCGTAGAAAACGAGTTTGTCGCCACGGTGGGCGATCTGGTAGAGAACGGACCCATGAACATCGTCATGGGTTGCAGCTGTGCGAGCAACCCGGCCAACGGCGTGGCCTCCGCGGACACCGACGTGAGCGGTGTCATGTTTCGCTCCATCGTCGATGCGGCCAACCCTGACGCTGGGGTAAACACTGTGGTCTTCACCTCGGCGGACGGCTACGAGGTGGCGCTTCCCCTGCGCTATTTGGACCAGCGCTACTCCCTCATCGGGTTCGACGTTAACGGCCAGCCGCTGAGCGATTCCATGGGCGGCTCCAACCAGCTTTGGCTCTCGGGCACCTCGGCCAACAACCACGCTTTGTGCGGTTGGTCGGCCCCACAATCTCCCCCTGGGTCGCGGGGCCGAGGACGCTTGCCCGCCATGGCAAGAAACCACGGAAATCAGGATGCCGGCCGGGTCTTACGGCAGGAAATCAAACTAATCAGGATGTTCGGGGGTTTACGGTGGCAGAAAATGGCATAAAACCTCGTAAATCAGGAAATTTACCAGGCATTTGGACTGGTCGGCTACCATCGGGTTCCTGATTTCTCATGTCTCTTGCCGTTCGGTACCTTGGGCATCCTGATTTCCCGGACTTTTTGCCATATGGTCTCCGCGACTCGGGTAGTATGGAGCCATCCCCCCCGTCCGTGAACTAAGCGACCGCTGGCACGAAACTGGAGTTATGCAAGGGGGCAGAGCGTCCACTGGTACCGAATGCGAGTTTTGTAAGGGTGCCCGGAGCCATCTGGCACCAAATCGGAGATATGAAAGGGCTCGCGGACAAAAACCGGTATCGTGCGTGCTCCCGGACTTACAAAACTCGCGTCTTGTGCTATCTCCGCGCCTCTTGGCTTACAGAACCCGCATTCGGTGTCACCTCCCTCCCCGGGGGCTTACACAACTCGCGTCCGGTGCCATCCTGCGTTCCCACCGCCCCGTGTCCCCATCCCTTCCCCTCAGCGCAAGAATTAACCCCGCCTTACTCTCCATGAATGCTACACAACTCCGATTCCATAGCACTTTTAGACGGGCCGCCCTCAGTGTCAACGCCTGGTTACACAACCCTCAAAGGCGTCTAATAAACGCAGGTCAAGGGGGCTTTTCTGACACCTGATAACCGTGCTTAAATACGGCTTGGGGGGTTACCGAACCACAAAGCAATACGTCAGCAAGACCTTTGGAGAGAGGGGATAGTTATGTCTGACATCACCACGACCCGTCGCGCGTTTGTGGGTGGCATGGCCGCTATGGGTGGCATGGCCGCGATGGCCGCCGCCGCTGCCAAGGCCGGTATCGCTGTGGCCGACGAGGCCGCCGCTGCCGATCCCGCTACCACCTACGAGCTCGAGGACCCGAGCGAGTACTGGGGCGAGGGCGTCGTTGCCCCCCACACCACCCGCGAGTCTGCCTACGAGAACGTCCTGCCCGAGCTGGCCGACGCCTCCATGTCCGAGCTCGTCGACATGGTCCAGGATACCCTGCCCCTCGACGAGATCGAGGACGCCGTCCTGCCCGACGGCACCACCGTGCCCGCCGTGTACGTCAAGCTGCGCAACCACATCAACCGCATCGGCTCCGGCATCGGCGGCACCCCGCTGCCCAACTCCTACGAGATGATCATGTCTCTGTGGAGCGAGGAAGACGCCCAGCACGAGATCGAGATGCCCTACAACAAGTACTTCGACGCCAACGACTACCACTGGCTGAGCGGCCGTCCCGTCGAGGAGTGCACCGAGATCTGCGACGATCTGGCCTCCCGCGGCATGATCATGCGCGCCAATCACTCCGGCCACATCGTGTACCACCTGCTGCCCTACATCAACGGCTTCTGGGAGTTCAACGAGCTGCGCGCCTACTTCGAGAACGGCGGCGACCCCGACGGCGTGGCCGAGGCTCCCGAGGCCTACGCCGCCGCTGGCGCCTTTGACGCCCTGGGCATCGGCGGCGCCGAGCCCGGCTCGTCCTTCGAGGCCCTCGTGCCGCTGTTCCACACCTACCCCGTGAGCGCCGACGTCGTGGAGGAGGACGAGCTCGCCCCCTACATGGACTGGAAGGCCATCATCGAGGCCAACGAGAAGATCACCGTCTCCCCCTGCCAGTGCCGCCTCATGTGGAAGTCCTTCGGCGCCCCCATGTGCCACGGCGACGGCGACCACCCCTTCGAGACCTGCCTGTCCTTCGGTGAGCTCGCCGAGTACTTCGACGAGATCGGCATCGGCCGCTACATCAGCCAGGACGAGGCCATCGCCATGGTCGAGAAGTGCATGGACGCCGGCATGGTGCCCGAGTCCCTCAGCATGAAGGAAGTCGACATCATGTGCATGTGCCACGGCGACTGCTGCGGCAACCTGAGCGGCTACAAGGCCATGGGCGGCCAGGCCCACGCCAACGTGAACGTGAACGCCTACCTGCTCAAGTACGATCCCGAGAAGTGCATCAGCTGCGGTGCCTGCGCCGAGCGCTGCCCCATGGAGGCCATCAGCCTCAACGAGGACGGCATCTGCCTGCACAACAACGCCTGCGTGCGTTGCGGCCAGTGCGTCACCGTGTGCCCGGCCGACGCCCGCATCCTCAGCTACCGCGGCGACTACCCCGAGCTCGGCCGCGACTACGTCGAGGCCGTCGAGATGCTGTCCGCCGAGCGTATGCGCCGCGGCATGATCACCGACTTCGCCGGCGGCGAGGTCCAGGCCCCGGCCGAGGCGTAAGAAAGGCAGCCCGTCGGGTGTCCTGTTGAGCGCCCGCCGTGCCTTGCAAGCTATAGCTCGGTTCTAACCAGCGGAGAAGTTCTCGGAGTTCCGGGGGCTTCTCCGCTGCGTTTGGGCGGCTGCCTACCCAAAGAAGCCCCCCGGCACAGCCAGGCCGTCGGGGTGCGCCCGCACGGCGTCCCAGGTGAACGTCTCGGCCAGCTCGGCGGCGGTCACGGGCCCGTCGGTCTCGCGCAGACCGCCCAGCTTGGCAAGACGGCCCAGCAGCACCTCGGGTCGCCCAAAGAAATCCCGCATAAAGCCCAGGTCGCAGTCGTGGTCGCGCTTCGAGAGCCTGCGTTCGCGGCCGGTCGAGAGCAGCAGCGGGACGTGGGCGTAGGAGGGCTGCGCAAAGCCGAGCAGCCGCTGCAGGTAGGCTTGGCGCGCCACCGACGTCAGCAGGTCGTTGCCGCGCACCACGCGGTTCACCCCCATGAGCGCGTCGTCCACGACCACGGCCAGCTGATAGGCGTGGACCCCGTCGCTGCGCCGCACGATGAAGTCGCCGCACTCGTGAGCCAGGCACTCCTGCCGGGGGCCGCACACGTCGTCGACAAAGGCCACCGTGCCGGACGCGTCGTCCTCCGGGGGTACCGCCAGGCGAACGGCCGGGTTTCTCCGTTGCGCCTTTAAGGCCCGTTCCTCGGGGGAGAGGTCCCTGCAGGTGCCGGCGTACAGGGGCGTGCCGTCGCTGGCGTGGGGGGCCTCGGCGGCGTGCAGGTCGGCCCGCGAGCAAAAGCACGGGTAGGTGAGCCCGAGCTCCTCGAGCCGTTCCAGGTAACTCGCGTATATGGCGGAACGCTCGCTCTGGTAGACAGGCTCGCCGTCCCAGTCGAGGCCGAGCCAGCGCAGGTCGTCCATGAGCAGCTCGTCGGCTCCGCGAGGCAGCCGCGGGCGGTCAAGGTCCTCGATGCGCAAGACCAGCTCGCCGCCGCGGGAGCGCACGTCGAGCCATGCGAGCAGTGCGCACCACACGTTGCCCAGGTGCATACGGCCCGAGGGGGTGGGGGCAAAGCGCCCGCGGAGAGGTGGGTTCGCGCCGGTCATGGGAGGGGCCTTTCGGGCCGGTTATTGCTGCTGGGCACGGTAGCGGGCCATGGCGGCGTGCTCCGCGCTTACCTCGCGCACCAGGTCCCCAAAGGCCCAGCGGCGGTTGTGCTCGGTGAGCGCGGCCTTGCACCCGATGGCCACCCCGGCCGGGCGCATGGCGCGGATAACGGCCATGACCTGGTCTTCCTCCATGTTGCACAGCAGCAGGAACTCTTCGGTGGGCAGTGGGTCCGATGCAGGGGCGGGGGTGCCTGCGGGTGCGTCGGCGGGGCAGGGAGAGAAGCCCGGCAGCCCGGCGAGATGTCCCACCGACTGATTGAGCTCTTCGGGTCCGACCGGCCTCACCGCCACGCCGGCCCCGTCGAGCAGCGCGCGCAAGGCGGCTCCCTTGGGCGAGGTGAGATCGATGTTGAACGTGAGGGCGAGCGGCGAGGGGTTCGTGTCGGGGGTCATGGGACTCCTTTGGGGTGGCTCGGGACGGGCTGGGAACGGGCTTGAGGTGAGCGGCTCCGCCCTGGGGGGCGGACACGGCCTGCAACCGTGCAAGTATAATTGTTGCGATATAAAAAACCATGCGCACAGGTGATTCGCGCGCGCATTACGGCGGGTAAAAAACGTGCGTGACGCATAGCCTGGCCACCGACACCGCACCGCCCGGCCAGCCGACGCGCAACAGCCCGGCGGCGCGGTTTGAACAAGGATTGAGAGGTCATCATGAAGAAACAGACTCAGCGCCCCTCCGCCTCCTTTGCCGACGCCGTTGCACAATGTCACAAGGCCATTGAGCCCGGCATGGTCGCCGGGGCGTTTGGCGTGCCCGGCTGGGTCGACTGTGCGAGCGGTTGCCTCAGCCGCGTGCAGGGTTGCGCGCAGGTCACGGTGGGCGACATCATGGTGGCCGCAAGCGACCTGGCCGCCCGATTCAACGGCGAGATAGTGGACTTCTCCCTGCGCTCCGAGGGCGGCGCGCGGGTGTACGCTTTTGAGATCGCTTTCGAGCGCGACGGCGAGGCGTGCTTGGGGACCGTGGGGTTCTCACCTATCGCCGACGGGACGGTGAGCGTGTTCGCGGCTGCCTGCGGCGCCGACTCCGCCCTGGGCTTTGGGCCCGTCTACACGCATACGGAGGTCGCGGCGTAGGCGGCGGCATGGCGCGGCAAGCGTGCAGTTTGAGGGCCCCGGACCGCGTGCATCGGTCCGGGGCCCTTGTGTCGGGTCTGGCTGGAATGGGCCGCTGGTTTCTCCGCCGCGTAGCCCCCATAAGCGCTACACTGTTCCCCATGCGCAATCGACGCACACCAACAAGCTAGGAGGCACCCATGGCTATGAAGCCGTTCCAGTACGAGCTCATCATGCGCGAGCTCGCCACCATCAAGGAGCGCAGCCCGTTCTACGCCAAGAAGTTCGCCGACATCGACATGGCGACCATCAAGACTCCCGAGGATTTCACCAAACTGCCCTTCTCCGAGAAGGCCGACCTGCGCGAGGCGTACCCGCTCGGTATCCAGGCGGTGCCCGACGAGCAGGTGGTGCGCATCCACTCGTCGAGCGGCACCACGGGCACGCCGGTCATCATCCCCTACACCCAGAAGGACGTGGACGACTGGGCCGATATGTTCGCCCGCTGCTACCGCGTGATCGGCTGCACGCCCACCGACCGCATCCAGATCACCCCGGGCTACGGCCTGTGGACCGCCGGCATCGGCTTTCAGCTGGGCGCCGAGCGCATGGGCGCCATGGCCATCCCCATGGGTCCCGGCAACACCGAGAAGCAGCTGCGCATGATGATGGACCTGCAGTCCACCGTGCTCTGCGCCACCTCGAGCTACGCGCTGCTGCTGGCCGAGCGCATCGCCCAGGAGGGCATCCGCGACCAGCTGGCCCTCAAGAAGGGCCTCATCGGCAGCGAGCGCTGGGGCAAGAAGATGCGCGAGCGCATCGCCAACGAGCTGGGCGTCAAGCTCTACGACATCTACGGCCTGACCGAGATCTACGGCCCCGGCGTGGGCGTGAGCTGCGAGTACGACTGCGGCATCCACGTGTGGGACGACTACGTGTACCTCGAGGTCGTCGACCCCAAGACCGGCGAGCTGCTGCCCGACGGCGAGGTGGGCGAGCTCGTGATCACCACGCTCGTGAAGGAGGGCGCGCCGCTCATCCGCTACCGCACCCACGACCTCACGAGCATCATCCCCGGCGAGTGCCCCTGCGGTATGGGCCACACGCGCATCAGCCAGCTGGTGGGCCGCACCGACGACATGTTCAAGGTCAAGGGCGTCAACATGTTCCCCGCCCAGGTCGAGGAGGTCTGCGCGGCCGTCGACGGCGTGAGCAGCGAGTACCAGGTCATGATCGATCACCTCAACGGCAAGGACATCATGACGGTCTACTTCGAGTGCACCACCGACGACGCCATGGAGCGCCGCGCCATCGAGGCCACTGTGCTCGAGACCTTCAAGAACCGCATCGGCGTGACCGTGGTCCCCAAGGCCGTGGGCGTGGGCGACCTACCCCGCTCCGAGAAGAAGTCCACGCGCATCCTGGACAACCGCTACTAGCGGCGAAGGGCGACGCGGGGTGCTGCGGCGCGAAGCGCGGCGGCCGGCGTCTCACAAGGCGTAAACCAACCAGGGCACCTGGGGGAGAAACCCTCAGGTGCCCTGTGTGTTTGGGGCGGCTGAGCTAGGCCGGCGTTGAGCCATGCCCCCGTGGTAAGATTCCCCTGTGCCAGCGGGCTGCGCTACCCAATGCCGAAAGGCGGGCGGCGCAGAAAGGCACGGTAACGATGGAGAAGCTCTACTTCTACGCAACCTTGGCCGCCGCCCTGGCGACCGTCCTAGACGTCCTCGGCAAGCCCCTCGCTCACGCTGCGGTGCGAGGTGTCAAGAGGTTGACGGGCGGTAGGAGGGGAGGCGGTGACAAAACGCCCGAAGCACGACCCCGCTAGGCGAGTTCCGCGGTAGGGGGTAACCCGCCCCCAAAAAAAGAAGAGGCCGGGTACCCCTACCCGGCCTAAGTCTCAAACCGCGCTGCCCGCCCACACGACTAGGCATGGCTCGCTGGCACACATCCATTATACCCGCCGTCAACGACTTTGAGAAGAGTCGTAGCATCCCAATCAATCAGGGCACCTGGGGGAGACACCCTCGGGTGCCCTGGTTGGTTGAGGATGTCTTCGCGATTGGCTGACCGAACGGCTTGCTTTTAAACGTGTTATTATACGGGTATTTATTTGTGCATATAACCGCGCATTTGTCATCCATAGGAGTACCCATGGTTCCCAACGCCATCCTCGACAGGGTCAACGAGGTGCGAAACGCCGTAACCGGCTGTCGCAGAATCAGCGTGACCGACCTCACCCGCGGAAAAGATTGGCGCTCGATGCTGCCAGAGGCCGGCATCATGGAGGTTACCGACCGGGGGGACACGGCCGGCTGGCTGGTGTCCGACTCCGACATGCGGGCTATGGTCGAGGAATATAACCGCCTTGAGGAGGAGCTCGAACGCGCGCAAATCGCCGCGATGTTCGCAGAACGGGAAGCGTCGCATCCTTTGACGGGCAACGACCTGGCCGCTGGCGTGCGTTCCGTGTTCGAGGCCCGCAAACAGGAGCTCATGGGGATTGTTGCTGATGATTAGCGAGGCGGTGCTGCTCGAAGCCGCCGAGGCCGTCTCCGCCGTCAAAGGGCTGGCCATGGATCCGAACGACCTTGTCGAGGACGTCTTTCTTCTTGCCTACGCCTTTCCCGAAGAACGGGACTTCAAGGCCGCCGTAGCGAGCACGTGTCGTGCCCTGGGGCGTCTGGTCGCCGAAGCCGTGACACCCTCCGATTTGAAGTATGACCTGTCCGGTTGGAGCTCGTATCACTACCAGCCCTGGGTCGGGCAGGGCGTCAGGGCGATGTGCCGGATTATGTTCAGACGCATCGAAGGCGGCATCGAGGTCAAGGGGTTCGGGCACCGGCGCATCCCCGAAGACTTTTACCGCCGCATGGGCGCGGGAAGGATGCCGGCCGATCCCAGCGCATAGCCGGGTCTACGGTCGTTCTCCCCGCGCCCTAACACGTGCGGCGCCTGCCTTACGCCTTGGCCAGGTGCTCCAGGCGGAAGTTGCCCAGGGGCGTCTGGATCCAGCCGGTGATGTCGGTGCGGTAGGCGTTGCACCAGGGGGTCACGAACAGCGGGATGTTCACGGCCTGCTTGCGGAACGCCTGCTGGATCTGGGCGTAGAGCTCCTTGCGGATCTCGTTGTCGAGCTCCACGTTGGCGGCGTCGTTGATGGCCACCAGCTCCTCGGGCTGCTCAAAGTTGGTGAAGCAGCCGTAGTTCACGTCAAAGCTGAACAGGAAGTGCATGAACTCCGCCGGGTCCTGGACGTCGTCGCTCCAGCCCGAGACCAGGATGTCGAAGTCGCGGTCGGCGCGGGCCTGCGAGAACGATGTGGCCTCGCGCGCGTCGAGCTCCAGGGTCACGCCGATCTGGGCCCACTGCTGCATGAGGATCATCGCGATCTGCTCCTGGGTGGCGTTGCCGCCGCGCAGAAGGACGCGCAGGCTAAAGCCGTCGGGGTAGCCGGCCTCAGCGAGCAGCGCCTTGGCGGCCTCGACGTTTGCCACCGCCGGCTCGATCGAGTGGTCGCAGAACTCCGAGGTCGGGGCAAAGACGCTGCCCACGGCCGTGGCGTAGCCGTACGAGAGCGCGTCGACGAACTCTTGGGCGTCGGTGGCCTCGTAGAGCGCCTCGCGCACGGTCTCGTTGGCCAGGTACTCGTTGGCCACGTTGCACGAGAGGAAGGTGACGTTGGTCGAGGGGTCGGGGCTCACGACCACGCTGCTGTCGCTCGAGAGCTGCATGAGCGTGGAGAAGGGCAGGTCGGTGGCGATGTCGATGTCACCGGCCTGGAGCTGGAGCTGGCGCGAGGTGTCCTCGGCAACCACCTTGAACTCGATCTCCTGGGTGAGCGGCAGCCCGGCCTCGCGGTAGTTGGGGTTGGCGGCCAGGGTCAGGTACTCGCCCTTCCTCCACTCCTTGATCATGTAGGGGCCCGCGCCGATGACGTCGGTCATGTAGCCCTCGTCGCCCACCTGGTCAAAGTGGGCCTTGGACTGCACGCCCAGCGTGAAGATGCACAGGTTGGCCATGGTGGAGGCGGCCGGCTCCTTGGTCACGACGATCACCGTGGTGTCGTCGGGGCACTCCACGTGGTCGATGTTCTCGACGCACATGTGCCAGTTGGAGTCCTCGGCCTCGATGGCGCGGTTAAAGGTGAACTCCCAGTCGGCGGCGGTCACGGGGGTGCCGTCCGAGAAGAGCAGGCCGGGCTTCACGGTGAACGTGTAGGTGGTGCCGTCCTCGGAGACCTCCCAGCTTTCGGCCAAGCAGGGCTCGATGGACTCGCCGTCGTCGGAGGTCTTGACGAGGCCTTCGAGGATGAGGTTGAACACGAAGATGTTCTGGTTGCCGATGCAGGTCACCGGGTCGAGGTTGTCGGAGTCGACGGCGCGGCCGATGACGATGCGGCTGGAAGCGCTGGCGTCGGCGCTGTCGGCGAGCGCGGCACCGGTGCCGTTCAGCGCGTAGCCACCGAAGGCGACCAGGGCACCGAGGGCGGCGGTGCCGCGCAAAAAGCCGCGACGGTCGAGGCTGGACAGGCAGTTCATGGGGGTCCTCCTTGGTTGCTTGCTGTGCCCGGTAACCCGGGTGCCGTACAACCTACTCTTTTGGTTCTGCGATGTCGAGGGGTACATGGTGGTTTTTGGAGGACGAGCGGCATGGGGAGTGGTTGGCTGACCGGTGGGATAGCCTGGTTGGGTGGCGGGGATGGCGCGTGGGTACGTGGGAGGGTGGGCTTGCTGGCAGGAATCGGGACTTTGCGACTTTCCGGGTGGTCCGACTGGCGGAAATCCGAACTTTGCGACGTGGTTTTGGTGGTAGGGAAGAAGGGTGTGGAGGTCGGTGCGTCTCTCACCTGTGGTGATACTGATGCTAATAGTGGTGCTACCGTAAAAGCGAGTCGCATAGTTCGGATCCCTGCCATTCCCAACCCTGCTCAAGTCGCAAAGTTCCGATTTCTGCCGGTTTCTGCCGGACTGTGGGCAGACCGCGCCAAAAGCCGTGGGTTCCTAATGCCTCGCTCTTACAGTAAACAGTTGTAAAATACCCTCAGCCCCTCTCCACCCGCATCCCTGCCGCCCGCTTGCCGCTCACCCCACCCTGGGAGCCTCGCCATGAACCTCTCCAAGTCGCGCTACGTCAAGGGCATCCAGTGCCCCAAGATCCTCTGGATGGACCTCCACATGCCCGAGCAATTCAACGACGCGGCCTTGAATCAGGCAGCGCTCGACACCGGCAGCGCGGTGGGCGACCTGGCCATGGGCTACTTCGGCGACTACGTCGAGGTGCCCTTTGCCCCGCAGGGCTTCTCCGCCATGGCCGCCACGACGCGGGAGTTGCTCGACGCTGCGACGCCCGTCGTCTGCGAGGCCACATTTGCCTGCGACGGGTGCCTCTGCATGGTCGACATCCTGCTCACGGAGCCCGACGGCGTGCGTCTCGTGGAGGTCAAGTCGTCCACCTGCATGAGCGACATCTACCTGCACGACATGGCGTTCCAGACCTGGGTGCTGCGCCGCTGCGGGTTCAACGTCAAGTCGGCGGCCCTCATGCATCTCAACAACCAGTATGTGCGCCGGGGAGAGCTCGACCTGCGGCAGCTCTTCACCGTTGAGGACTGCACCGAGCAGGTGTTTGCGATGCAGCCCGAGGTGGGGGCTGCCGTCGAGCGGCTCAAGGCCGTGGCGGAGCAACCCGACGAGCCGCCGATCGCCTGCGGTGCCCGCTGCAAGAAGCCCTACGAGTGCGGCTACTGCGGCTGGTGCTGGCGCGAGCTGCCCACGCCCAACGTCTTTGACCTGAGCCGCATGCAGATGAAGAAGGGTCTGGAGCTGCTCGACCGGGGAATCGTGAGCTTCCAGGACCTTCTCGACCACAAGGTTAAGCTGAATGGCCGGCAGGCGGTGCAGGTGCGCTGCGAGGTCGAGGGGCTCGACACCGTTATCGACCGCAAGGCCGTGGCCGGGTTCCTGGACGGGCTGAGCTTTCCGCTGTACTTCCTTGACTTCGAGACGTTCCAGCCGGCCGTGCCGCCCTTCGACGGCGTGCGTCCCTACCAGCAGATTCCCACCCAGTACTCGCTCCACGTACTCCGCGAGCCGGGGGCCGAGCTGGAGCACCGCGAGTTTTTGGCCGAGGCGGGCAAGGACCCCTGCCGCGCTGTGGCCGAGCGTCTGGTGGCCGACATCCCCATGGGCGCGTGCACGCTCGCCTACAACATGACCTTTGAGAAGGGCCGCATCGGCGAGCTGGCCGCGGCCTTCCCCGACCTGGCCGAGCACCTGCTGGCCATCAACGCCGGCATGGACGACCTGCTCAAGCCGTTCAGCAGCGGTGCCTACTACGCCCGGGCCATGGGCGGCAGCAACTCGATCAAGCGGGTGCTGCCGGCGCTGTTTCCCGACGATCCCGAGCTCGACTACCACAGCCTCGACGGTGTACATAACGGCAGCGAGGCCATGGCCGTCTACGCCGACCTGGTGAACATGGCTTCCGAGGAGGCTGCGCGCACGCGCGAGAACCTGCTGCGCTACTGCGAGCTCGACACCTACGCGATGGTGAAGATCTGGCAGAAGCTCGTCGAGGCCGTGGAGGGGTAGGAACGCCGGCGGCCCTTTGCGGCCACGACCGGGACCAACAAGGGTGGGCCGAAGCGCCTGGCATCTGCCAGTGTCGAGGCCCCCGTGAGAAAGGATGTTCATCATGGCGACCATCGATGTCGACGCGCTGCGCGACTATATGGAGGACTACTACGGTACCGCGATGTTCAACGGGTTTGCGCCGGCGCTGGGGGACCTGGCGGACGTGAGCTCCATGGACCCGTACGAGTTGTGTCAAAAGGCCGAGGAGGAGGGCGTCGACCTGCGGCGCTTCGAGGTGGAGGAGGAGTAGAAGGGCTCACGCGGAAGGCGACTGCCCGGTTTGGGCCATTGTTTCCGAAGCATGCAAACGCCCCGTCGCCTTCGCCGCGTCTCCGCCGGGTGTGAGGGGGGGCTTGGACTGGGCTTGCCCGTTGCTCTCGATGTGTTTACAGAACCTGCTGTTCCACGAGCGCTAGCGCGGGATCATTGCGCGCATGGGCGAGCTGCTCACCATGTACGTGAGCCACGCGTTTCCGGGCGACGCCACGGCGACGGGCCCCTCGGCTCTGCAGTCCCTGTTCGAGCACGCCCGCAACCGCGGGTTCGACGTGGTGGGCGACTACTACGAGGAGTCGGTCTGCCGCTGGCCCCAGGTGTTCGACGAACGCGGAGAGATCTTGGTGCACTGCCGCCTGCCGGTGCGGCAGGGGGAGCGGAGGTAGGGCGTCGCGGAGGCGCGCCGACTGCCCGTGGGCGCGGACAGAATCGCGACTTTCTTGGCCCATGGGGTCTTTCCGGCGGGTCTCTTGGACGGAACCTCGACTTTCTTGGCCGATTTTTCGGACGGCCTGGTGACCTGCGGGATAAAGCTGCTGGTAGATGACTCGCCCCCTCAGAAATCCTGACAAGGGGAGGTCCATATCGGTCGAGAAAGTCCGCAATCTTGTCCGCCGGCGCCCCCTCAGGCACCGAATAGGTCGAGAAAGTCGAGGTTTTGTCCACAGGCTGGCCCCTAGCCGAAAACCCTTTATTCCACCTCGAGCAGGGTCTGCACCAGAGCGACCATCGTGTCCTTCTCCGTCGGTGCCGAAAGGGCAACCATAAGCGCTATGGCAGCCAGGGCGTTGGGTTCGACGGGCTGGCGCGCAGGGCTTAGCAACCCGTTGCGCTCCAAAAAGTACACGAACAGGGCGGCGGCGCAGCGCTTGTTTCCGTCGTAGAAGGGGTGGTCCTTGACCACCTGGTACAGCAGGTTCGCCGCCTTGGCCTCCAGCGACGGGTAGAGTTCGAACCCGGCGAACGACTGGTAGAGCCCCCGTACAATGCCCTCGAAGGAACCATCGCGTTCACGGCCGAAGAGATCCGAGGTCTCGTAGAACGGCAATTGCTGGATGAAGGCTCGGGCATCCTCGTAGGTCAGCTCCCAGGTGGCGGCCTGCCCCTTGGGTGCGATTACCTCGCCCTCGTCGTAGCGGGCCAGCAGCTCCAGGGCCGGAAGGTATTTGCGGATAAGGGCGGCCGTTCCCATGGATGTCCTTTCGTGCAGGGATGCTGGGTCTCAGGGTAGCACGGATATGGAGCGTGAAGGACAAGGTGGGAGAGGACCCTGTCATTTGCCTGCAGTCTGCCGGTTGCCTGCCAGAAAAAGCAGCTTTATTTGGCAAGAGGGCTCTTCGGGAAAGGCCATGCCAGATAAACCTACTTTATTTGGTAGGCCATCTGCCTGCGGAAATAATGAAAAACAGCTGGTAGATGGACCTGTTTTTGTTTGCCAAATAAACCAGCTTTGTTTGGCGGCACTCCCTTGGAGAAGGGCTTCTGCCAGAAAAGCCTACTTTATTTGGCAGTCTCCACCTCGCTCGGCAGTCCCAGCCCCGCTTGGCCGCCCCCGGTCTGCCTTCCACCCGCCTCCCCCCACCGCGAGTTCCTCCCCCGTGCCCTCCACGTCGCTCGGGTACTATACCTTGCACAACTACCGTACCTCCGGCCCCGCGCTTCTATCCTCCCGAAAGGTTTCCGCCCCCATGCAGCACACCCACCCCCAGCCCACCGCCATCCAGGTCCGCGGCGCCCGCGTGCACAACCTCAAGAACGTGAGCCTCGACATCCCGCTGAACGGGTTCGTGGGCATCGCGGGCGTCTCGGGGTCGGGCAAGTCGTCGCTGGCGCTCGGGGTGCTCTACGCAGAAGGCAGCCGCCGCTACCTCGAGGCCCTCTCCACCTACACGCGCCGCCGGCTCACCCAGGCGGCCAAGGCCAGCGTCGACGAGGTGCTCTACGTGCCCGCCGCCCTTGCGCTGCACCAGCGGCCGGCGGTCCCGGGCATCCGCTCGACCTTTGGCACCTCGACCGAGCTGCTCAACAGCCTGCGCCTGCTGTTCTCGCGCGTGGGCAGCCACGTGTGCCCCAACGGCCACCGCTGCCCTCCCACGCTTAACGTGGCCCTGGAGCAGCCCATCGAGTGCCCCACCTGCGGCGCGCAGTTCTACGGGCCGAGCGCCGAGGACCTCTCGTTCAACGGCGGGGGAGCCTGCCCCACCTGCGACGGTACGGGCATCGTGCGCCGGGTCGACGAGTCCACGCTGGTGCCCGACGAGTCCCTGACCATCGACGAGGGCGCGGTGGCCCCGTGGGGCCAGCTCATGTGGTCGCTCATGAAGGACGTCTGCCGCGAGATGGGCGTGCGCACCGACGTGCCGTTCCGCGATCTCACGCCACACGAGAAGGACATCGTGTTTCACGGCCCGGCCGAGAAGAAACACATCCTCTACCACAACAAGAACAACGACACCTACAGCGAGCTGGACTTTACCTACTTCAACGCCGTCTACACCGTGGAGAACGCCCTTTCTAAGGCCAAAGACGAGAAGGCCCTGGCCCGCGTGGCCAAGTTCCTGAGCGAGCAGCCCTGCCCCGACTGCCATGGCACGCGGCTCAGCGCCAAGGCCCGCTCGAGCACGATATGCGGCATCAACCTGGCCCAGGCAACCGAGAAGACCCTCGACGAGCTGGTCGAATGGGTCCCCGCCGTGCCGCCGAGCCTTCCGGCCGACCTGCAACCCATGGCGCGCTCCATCGTAGACACCCTGGCCGAGCCAGCCGCGCGCCTGCAGCAGCTGGGGCTGGGCTACCTTTCGCTTGACCGTGCGGGCTCCACGCTCTCGACCGGCGAGCGCCAGCGCGTGCAGCTGGCCCGGGCCGTGCGCAACCGCACGACCGGCGTGCTCTACGTGCTCGACGAGCCGAGCATCGGGCTGCACCCCGTGAACGTCGACGGCCTGCTCGCCGTTATCGACGACCTGCTGGCCGACGGCAACTCGGTGGTCACCGTGGACCACGACGTGCAGGTGCTGCGCGCGGTGGACCACCTGATCGAGGTGGGTCCCGGCTCCGGCGCCAACGGCGGCACCATCGTGGCCCAGGGCACCGTCGAGCAGGTCGAGAAGGCCCCGGGCACGCGCATCGGCGGCTTCTTGGCCGGGACCGAGCGCGTGCGGGTGCGCGAGCGTGCGGCGGCCGACGCCATGTTCGAGCACGGCGCCATTGCCCTCGAGACGGCGGCCATCCATACGGTTCACCCCCTTGAGCTGGCCATTCCCCGTGGCCGTCTGGTGGCGGTGACCGGCGTCTCGGGCTCCGGCAAGACCACCCTGGTGCTCGAGAGCCTGGTGCCGGCGCTCAAGGCGTCGCTCGCCGGCCACAAGCTGCCGGCCCACGTGGTGTCGCTCGACGCGCCGGACATCAAGCGCGTCGACCTCATCGACGCCACGCCCATCGGCGCCAACGTGCGCTCCACGGTGGCCACCTACTCGGGCGTCCTCGACGACCTGCGCCGCGCCTTCGCCAAGACCGCCGACGCCAAGGAGAAGGGCCTCAAGGCGGGGGACTTCTCGTACAACACCGGCTCGCTGCGCTGCCCCACCTGCGACGGAACCGGCCAGATCTCGCTCGATGTGCAGTTCTTGCCCGACGTCACCATCGAGTGCCCCGACTGCGGCGGCTCGCGCTACGCGGGGGCGGCCTACGCGGTGCGCCGCCCGGTGAAGGGCACGACCGACGACATCTCGTTGCCGGAGCTCCTGGGCTGCACGGTCGACGAGGCGATTCCGCTGATCAACGGCCTGCGCACCGCCGAGGCCAAGCTGCAGACCCTGAGCGACCTGGGCCTGGGCTACCTCACGCTGGGCGAGGCGACCCCGGCGCTTTCGGGCGGCGAGGCCCAGCGCCTCAAGCTGGCGAGCGAGATGGGCCGCGACCAGGGAGACGCCCTCTTCGTGTTCGACGAGCCCACCATCGGGCTGCACCCCCTCGACGTGGCCGTGCTGCTGGGGGTGCTCCAACGCCTGGTCGAGAACGGCGCCACCGTGGTGGTCATCGAACACGACCTCGACGTGATCGCCAACGCCGACTGGATCGTCGACATGGGGCCCGGCGGCGGCGTGGGCGGAGGCCGCATCGTGTGCACCGGCATGCCCGAGCAGGTGGCCGCCGACCCCGCGAGCGTGACCGGGCGGTATCTGGCGCGCGAGCTGGGGTAGGGCGAGCGGCGCGGGCGGGGCGAGGCGAGCGATGTGTGCGGCCTGGGCGGCGCGGGCGGGGCGATGGCGTGCGGGCTGGAGAGTGCGGGCGACCCTCCCAATATGGGAACACCTGTCTGTATGAATCGCTCCCTCGACTTGCAAGCCGAGATGCTTCCGCAGAAAGGGGGTTCTGGATAGGCGCAATCTTTTTTGTTCGAGTTTGCGCTCGGCGGTTGCTTCAAGGGCTAGCGGAGAAATACCTGGTAGATGGGCTGTTTTTATAAGCAGGTACCCACCAACTCCAAGGTTTTCTCCCCTAGGGCTGCTACCGGGGGCGTTTGGGCGGTCGAGTTGCCTATCCAGAACCCTGATTATGCGGCGGTATCTGCCAAAATGGCCTCCGTAGGCGTTCTGCGGAGAAGTCCCGGAGGTAGTCGGCGAGCGCCCATGCGTGATAGCCTCCCTCCATGGATACGATCATCTGCCTCGAGTCGGCACTCGAGATGTATCATGCGGCGCGCATCGTCGACGACCAACGGGGCTCGTCGGATCCTGCCGTGCGGTTATCGGCGCTTTCGCTTAAGCGTTTGAACTGCGGCAATGTGGGCAGTCGCGCCCCCTCGCCCCAAGATGTCGACCTGCTCTTGCGCCAGTTCGGCCGGTTCTCGGACGCTTGCCTCAAGGAGGGGCCGTGCCCCGTTGTGGGGTTGACGCCGCCGGTGCACGTTTTGGTTCCCCACGACGTCCCGCGGTGGCAGACCGATCGCCGCGTTTCGCACCGCGCGCCAGCCCGGGTGCCCGACGGCTCCTTGGTTCGTTTTGAGGACGGCCTGCTTCTGAGCTCGCCCGAGTATCTTTTTCTCCAGGCCGCCATTCAGCTTGATGTGCTCGACCTCGTTTGGCTGGCCTGCGAACTGTGTTCTCTGTATACCATCCATCCCCGGTGCCGGGGTGCGCTGCTGCCCGCTCGGCCCCTTACCACGCCGCAGCGTCTCGTCGGCTATGTGGAGAAGGCCTGCGAGCTGGGAGCTTATGGGGCAAAGAAGGCCTTGCGCGCCGCAGGCTATGCGTTGGGACATGCCGCCTCTCGCCGCGAGGTTGCGTTGGCGCTGTTGGCGACGCTGCCCCGGTCGATGGGTGGGCGGGCGATCCCAAAGCCGCAGCTCAACTACGACATCAAGATCGACGGTCGGCTGGGGGCAATCCACAATTGGCGGTCGTTTGACGTCGACGCCTGCTGGCCCAACGAGAAGGTCGTGCTTGAGTACGACAGCGACACGCACCATCTGAAGGGTTGGCGCAGGGCGCGCGACAACGACAAGCGGGAGGCCCTGCGGACGATGGGCTACCGGGTGGTCGAGGTGTCGACGCAGCAGTTCGACTCCTTGGTGATGGTCGACGATTCCCTGTTGCGCCTGTGCAACTATCTGGGCGTTCGCAACCGGGCCGGCGAGTCTCGCTACGATTGGCAGCAGCGGCGCTCTGACCTGCGGCGGCGTCTCTACCGGCTGGACGAGCGGGGGATCGAGTGGTCGCCCACGGGCAGGCGCCGCTCCGGTTCTGCGTAGGGCGCAGGGCCGGGAAGCCTAAAACCGGCAGGCCGCGAGACCGAGAAGCTGCGAAACCCGAGATGCCTCCGCATAATCAAGGTTCTGGATAGGCGGAGGTGGGCGCCGTGCGCTACCCGATGGCCCGCCTTCGCTCTCGTGCGATTTCGGCCCCAGCAAAATCGCAGTTCAGGAGGGTCATTGCCTGCGGGACCTCCCTGCGTTGCGGGCATCCGGGGACATCGGGGCGCTCGCGGGCCTATCCAGAACCCTCATTCCGCGGCGCTATCTGCCCTTGGGGCTATCCGCCTGTAAGACTGCCGGGCAATCGGGCGTCCGTCGGGGATGACAATTCGTGCGTGCGCCGGCAATGCCCATGGGTATGCTCTAGTAGTATGACAGGTGATGTACAATTGCATCTTACATTATGCCCATCACCAGTCGCGTTGCCAGCTTGTAGAGGAGGCTCATGTGGCCCAGGCGGTTCTGAGCGTGCGCATGGACGAAGAGACCAAGCGCGCCTTTGTGGACTTCTGCGATCAGATTGGCATGAGCGTGTCGACAGCAATCAACATGTTTGCTCGCCAAACGCTTAGGGAGCAGCGGCTGCCGTTCATCCCTTCGCTTAGCATGCCCAACACCCCCGCCGCTTTCGATTCCGGCCCTGGTTTTGGCAGTCCAACCGAGATTCCCGTTGCGCTTAGCCGTCTTGATATAGCGAAGGCGGTGGAACGGGCGGCCGCGCCCTTTGTTGCCATCGATCGCGTCGTCCTGTTCGGATCCCATGCACGTGGGGACGCGCGCCCCGACAGCGACATCGACCTGCGCATCGTTCGTGCAACGGCGGCCGTTCTCACCTGCGCGAACATTGCGGCTTTTAGCGAGGCCGTTGGGGTGGAGACGGGCAGGAGGGTCGATGTGGTCTCCGCGCGTGTCATCAAAGACGAAGCGTTGGCGGCCGCCATTGAGCGAGAGGGCGTCGTGGTCTATGAGCGCTAAGGGTACGGATATCAAACGTGTCAGGGAACTGTATGCCGTCATCCAAGAAACCAAGGAGCGGCTGGCCCATCTGAACCTCACCAAGGAAGACTTCTTGAGCGATGAGACCGTCGGAGGCCGCTTGGCGGCGGATGGCCTGCTCATGTGTGTTTTAGGGCTACCGAAGAGGCCGGGGCCATGTCGCAGGAGACGCGGGAGGCGTATCCGTCTATCTACTGGGCCGGCATAAAGAGCATGCGCAACATTTTGGCTCACGACTACGGGGCCGCCGATCGGGAGGCTATCTGGGACAGCATCGAGTGAGACTTTCCCGAGCTTGAAGAGTTTTGCATAGCGTACTGCGAGGATCACGGGGAATCGGTGGAGGGGTAGCGACGGGGAGCGCGACAATGGTGGTCGCAAGATGTGCTACGGACTGATCGGTTTTCAGCAAGCTGAGAAGTCCGAGATGCTTCCGCGGAATTGGGGTTCTGGATAGGCGGGTGGGGGTGCTTTGCGCGCCATGGCGGGTCATCTTTGCCTCGCGGGTCCAGGTCTAGTAAAACCGCAGTTCAGGAGGGTCATTGCCTGGGGGCCTCCCTGTGCTGCGGGCTCGTGGGGACATCGGGGCGCTCGCGGGCCTATCCAGAACCCTCATTCCGCGGCGCTATCTCCCGATTCAATGATAATCAAAAGCACAAGTTAGCCTGTCCCGCCCGTGTTGCCCTCATTTAGACAATCGACCCCCGTTTGTCGCGGGTTTGGGTGTTGCGTCCCCACGCAGGGTACAAGCTCCCCCAAGGCCCCGGTATCCGCGCCGCGCCTACGTCCCGCCCGTGCGTGCTTGCCGGGCGGCGCTTCCCTTGAGTGCGCGGGCTTCTCGGGCCGGACAACCCGCGTCATGCAAAGGAGTCCACATGATGGAGAACATCACGCGTCGCACGTTCGTCGCCGGGGCATCTGCCTTGGCCGCCACCGCCGCCGCAGAGGGAGCCGCCTCCGCCTTGGCCGATGCTGCCAAGGCTGATGACGACGCCAAACCCGCCGACGGCGCCCTGCCTGCCGATGGCGTCTACGTCGAGGAGGTCGAGGGCCGCAACGGCCTCGTGACCGTCGAGGTCACCTTCGGCAACGGCCAGATCGTCTCGGTGGTGGTCGTGGACCAGCAGGAGACCGAGGTTTTCACGGCCGACGCCATCCCGCAGCTGTGCCAGGAGATCGTGGCCGCCCAGTCGTTTGGCATCGACGGCGTCTCGGGCGCGACCTTCACGAGCGCGGCTATTCTTACCGCCGTGCGCCAGGCCATCGTGGATGCCGGCGGCGACCCCGAGCAGTTCAACAAGCCCAGCCAGGTCGAAAAGGGCACCGACGAGACCGTCGACGTCGACGTGGCCGTGGTGGGCGCCGGCATGAGCGGCATCCTGACCGCCGCCCGCGCCGCCGAGGCCGGGGCCACCGTGGCCCTGGTCGAGAAGGTGCGCCTCATCGGCGGCTGCTCGCTCATGAGCTTCATGAGCGCCATGTACGCGCCCGAAGACGCCAGCACCACCATGGTGCAGTGGGTTACCAACCAGATGTACCTGGCCGACCCCTCGCTGGTCTTTACCTATGTGCAGAACACCACGCCGGCCGTGCAGTGGCTGGCCGGGGCCACGCAGACCAGCATGTTCCCGTACCTCTCCGACCCCAACTCGATGTTCCCCACCATGCTCGAACCCTATATGGACCGCCCGACCACCTACAGCGAGCTCATGGACTCCACGGTGCTGGCCAACGGCGGCCAGGTCTACACCGACACCTGCGCCACGGCGCTTATCCACGACGACGCGGGCGTGCACGGCGTGACCTGCACCCGCAAGGACGGCTCGACCCTCACGGTGAACGCCAAGGCCACGGTCATCGCCACCGGCGGCCTGGGCGGCGACACCGCGTGGCTCAAGGACCTGACCGGCTACGACGTGGTCTGCGGCTGCCTGACCCAGGACGTGGGCGAGGGCATGAAGATGGCCTGGGACGCCGGCTCTGAGCAGCCCAAGAACCTGGGCGGCATGATGCTCCACCAGACGCTCGCCCTGGCCAAGCTGCGCGGGTATCCCTTCTTCCAGCAGCAGATGCCCATGATCTGCGGCTACGTGCCGAGCTTCCTCGACGTGAACACCGCCGGCGTGCGCTTCCGCAACGAGGACTGGGTCAACGTGGCCACGGCGGCCTCGAACGGGGGCGCCTTTGCGGGCGGCGTGACCTACGCCATGATGGACCAGGCCATGGTGGACGCCCTGGTGAGCGGCGGCACGGCGGCCATCGGCTTTGCCGACTCGCCCGGTATGCCCCCCGAGTACAAGCCTGACTTCGCGCCCGACACCCCCTGGGAGAACTTCCAGCAGGTGCTCGACGACTGTGTGGCCCACGGTGACGGCTGGGCCTACAAGGGCGACACCGTCGAGGACCTGGCTGCGGCCGCCGGTATGGACGCCGCCGTGCTCCAGGCCACCCTCGACCAGTACAACGGCTACTGCGCCGACGGCGTTGACGCCCTCTTTGGCAAGGACCCGGCGCACCTCGTGGCCATCCAGACCGCCCCGTTCTACCTGGTGGGCATCACCTACAACCAGCTGGGCACCGTGGGCGGCGTCAACGTGAACAGCCAGTTCCAGGCCCTCGACGTCAACCGCAAGGCCATTCCCGGCCTCTACTCGGTGGGCTCCGACGCCTACGGAACCTGCTGGAACCGCAACTACTACGGCCAGGGCGATGGCGTGGGATTCGCGCTGGTGTCGGGCTATGTGGCCGGACCGATTGTGGCCCAGTATGCTCTGGGTGCGTAGGTAGCTGAACCCGAGGGATGGGAAACCCCGCTTGCCGCGTGATGGGCGAGCGGGGTTTTCTTTGGGGTGGGGCCGCTCACTGCTTCGGTTAATCGCTTATGGGGCGATGCTGCTGCCCGATGTAACCGCCCAATTTTCATCAAATTTAGAAATTAATACGAGCTTTTTTGCCCCGATTGCCCCCAAAGGGCATCATGTGAGGGTTGTGTGCGACCTTCGGGGGCCGCCGCGCTCGAGGGTCGGAGTCTGGGCGGAAGCGACACCTGCATGACCTGCGGTTTTAGTAGTTTGATACCTATGCCCCTCTTTGCTTTTGTCCGATTGGCCTTTGCGGGTCGCGCACAACCCTCACATGATGCCGCTGGAGGGGCTTCGGGGGAGAATTTTGGTGCTGCGAGTGGGTGTTTGCGTCCCGTTCCGGTCGGACCGCCCTTAACCGAGAAACCCCGGAAGTCGCACGGGACCTCCGGGGTTTCTTCGCCATGGGGGAATGGGCTTTGGGCTTGCGCGCGGGGCCTACTCCCAGGCCTCCGCGGCCGCAGCGGCGCGGCCGGCGATGCGGCCCAGGGTGAAGCAGCTTGTGCACGACCAGCCGGTGTAGCACGACCACTCCACGACCTCGCCGCCGGCGTACAGGCCGGGAATGGCCTCGAAGAACTCGGTGTTGTCGCTCGGCTTGAGATCGTTGACCACGCCCACCTGCTTGGCGCGCAGCACGACGCCGTCGAGGTTGGCCTTGAGGCCGCCCGTGGTCATGACGATCGAGGGGGCGAGCTTCAGGGCGTGGAAGGGACCGGTTTCTACGGCGTTGATCGGGAAGTTCGAGGTCCTCTCGCCATAAACAGGGTCCACGAGCTCGCCGGCGTTGGCGCACATCTCGGCCGCCGAGGCCTCGAGGTTGGCGGCGTCCACGCCCATGAGCGAGGCAAGCTCCTCAAGGGTGTCGGCGTTCACAAAGTCGTCGTCGGTCATGCCGTAGCTCGCCTTGTTGAGCTCGTAGTACTGGGAGGTCTCGTCGCTGCCGTCGCAGACGAACCACAGGTAGTCCTCGGACTGCAGGCCAAACTGGCGCTGGAACTCGTCGATAAGGTCGTTGTTGGCGTAGGAGGCGCCGTCGTTGATGCAGCGCTTGCCGCTCTGATCCACGATCATGCCGCGATAGAGCAGGTCGGCCGCCACGTTCTTGCCGGTGTTGTACTGGCTGTTGGCGAGCAAGAAGCCGCCGTCCTGGGTACGCACGGGGATGGCGCCCAGCGCCATGGCCATGACCAGGCCGTCGCCCGTGGAGGTCTCGCGCCCACACCCCGCAACGCCGCGCCACTGCTCGGCGAACATGCCGATGAGCTTGCTGTTGGCGGTGTAGGCGCCGGTGCACAGGACCACGCCCTTCTTGGCCTTGACCAGCACGTCTTCGCCGTCGCGGCTGGCGCGCACGCCGATCACGCGGCCGTCCGCGTTGGTCACAAGCTCGATGGCGCGGGTGTCGAGCAGCAGCTCGGCGCCGCACGACTCGAAGTAGTTGGTCATCGGCTCGCGGAAGCCCGCGCCGCCCACGATGTCGCCGTAAGCGGCCTGGAAGAAGATGTCGTACTGGCTGTAGTGGGCCTGCACGTCGGCGCGCTGCCACTCCACGCCGCACTCGGCCATGAAGTCGATATTGGAGCCGCAGTTCTTAAAGACGTACTCCACCACGTCGTGGGGCGGCAGGCCATGGGGGTTCTGGCCGCGGGCGATGTACTCGTCGTAGACCTCGTCGGCCGTGGCGGTCACGCCCATGGAGCGGGTGTAGTCGGTGTCGTAGCCGGGGAGAAGCCCCTGGCACACAGCCATGTCGCCGCCGAAGGCCCCGTTCTTCTCGAGCACGATGACGCTGGCGCCGGCCTCGATGGCCTCCCAGGTGGCGGCCCAGCCGGAGCATCCGCCGCCCACGACCACGACGTCTGCCTCGTAGTTCCAGGCGGGGGCGGACTCGGGCTCGCCGGCCAGGGCGGGAGCGGCCACGGCCCCTGCGGCGAGGGCGGTGCAGCCGGCAACGAGGCTGCGGCGGCTGATGGTGCGGGCGGTGTTTTCCATGGGTTCCCCTTTCGTTGGGCCAAGGCCCCTCCTTGGCTGCTTTGGAGCGGCCCTAGATTAGAACCGCGTGGCCGGAAGGTAGAAATGAGACTTTTGCAACGGGATATACGCAGGTAGATGTGGATATTGCAGGATGCGGAACGGAGTTATCCGGCGGATGGATGGAATGGGGCCTAGGTGCGCTAGGCCGCCCGCGCTCTTCTCCCCGCGGTTCTCCCAAATGCTCTAGACTTGTCGTAGGGCACCGGGGGTACAACGGAGGCGGCGCCGCCATCAGGCGCGAGGGGAGAGGCCCATGGACATGTCGGTCCTGCACGACTTTGCCGTTCTGGCCGAGCGGCTCAACTATGCGGCCGCGGCGCGCGAGCTCAGCATGGCGCAGTCGACCCTGAGCCGCCACATCTCCGACCTCGAGCGGGAGCTGGGGGCCACGCTGTTCTCGCGCGGGGGCAAGCTCGAGCTCACCCCGTGCGGCCGGGTGCTCCTTGAGGAGACGGGCGAGTTCTTTGCGACCGAGGAGCGCCTTGCGCGCCGGCTTGCCGAGGCCAAGCGCGTGGCGCGCGGCACGGTGCGCCTCGAGGACTACGTGTTCTCCCAGAGCGTAAAGAACTTCATGCTCCAGGCCGTCTACCGGTTTAAGGAGTCGTACCCGGGGGTGGCGTTCGAGTTCACGCCGGTCAAGCTGGGCCGGCCCATCGCCGACGCTTTGGAGGCGGGAGAATTCGACGTGGGGGTGCTGGTCCATTGCGGCGCGGGGGAGCCGGAGTTTGTCGAGCGCGACCAGTTTAGGGTCATACCGCTGTGGCACGAGCGCTCCCGCATGGGCGTTTACCTGCGCAAAGATGAGCTGCCCGACGACGAGGCGGCGGGGGCGGCCCGGGATGGCCTGGGCATCGACGTGTTCAGGCGCCTGCCCATCGTGTTGCCGCTGCGCCCCGAGTACGCCAACTTCAAGGCCGACATGACGGCCCTGTGCGAGGCCCACGGGTTCACGCCGACCTTTCGCCTGCTCGAGATGAAGTCGTTCGAGACCCTGGCCATGCTCGACATGCGGGGGTGCGCCCAGGTGGTGCTCGAGTACGACATGCGCGACTCGTCGTCGCTGTTCCGGGTCAACTCAGAATGCGGGTTTTATCTGCTCGAACCCGCGTGCTATGCGACTCCCTACCTGCTCATGTCGCGCGAGCGATCGAATCCGGTGCTCGACGCCTTTGCCGACTGTCTGGAGCGCCTTGAGGACTCGCTGCGGGTGTGAGGGCCGAGATTCTGTGACCTCACGGTTCCGGTGCGCCGTTTGAGCCTGTTCTACCGCCCCTCCACCCGATAGCTGCGGAACATTCGCTGCTCGATCGCCCGGTGCTCCGGGTTTGCAAAGGCGCTGCCGGCGCTCAGCACAAACACGTCGCCGGGCTCCAGGACCGCCCGCTGTCCCGGGCGCAGGTCGGTCGTGATTGCAACGGGGCCGCCCGCCCGCACCAGGCGCACGTTCAGCGTGCCCGAGGCGTTGACGAGCACGGGTCGCCGGCCCTCGTCAAAGTAGAGCTTGGCGTGCACCCGGCTGTAGAGGCTGGCGGGCACAACAGCCTCGCCGTCGCCTCCCAGCCGCTCGCCCGCAACGAACCCGCGGCCCGCCCGCTCCTGGCTCTCGGTGACGCCGCGCCCGATCACGAAGGGGTCGTCCTCGCCAAAGAGCGTGGCGATCCCGCCGCTGCCCGTGGCGCGTGCGAGCTCCGCGGATTTCTCGCCCCAGGGGCCTGAAAGAGGCCGGTAACACCCCGAGGGATCGGGTTCCACCTCGGTAATCTGCCAGGTCAGCGGCGTAGCGACCCTGCGCTCGATGTTTACGGTGCCGCTGTGGGCGGAGTCGTCGCCCGGGCCGAACATGGTCGAGAGGAGCAGCAGCCGCAGGGCGCGTCGGGCATGCTCGGGCCCACCCGTTTGTGCCAGGGCGGCCCGGTAGCGGTCAAAGCGGTGCCTAAACGCCTGCAGCTCGTTGCTGCCGTAGCCGCGCAGGCGGTAGTAGTCGGCCATGCAGGTCAGCACGTCAAAGGGCGCTTGGGGTCCGAGCCACGCCTGGGCGTTCCCACCCTCCCACAGGGCGCGCAGGTAGGGGTTCGTGGGGTCGGCGAGCATGGCGTCAAGGCCGGCCAGGGCCTCGTCTTTGCTCATGCGCCCGCCCTCGCCGCCCCACGACTGGCGCACCTCGAGGCAGATCTTGGCCGTGTCGTCGTTCACCACAAAGCGGTAGTTGTACTTCACGAAGCTGTCGACGGCCGCCTGCTGGCCCGCCTTGCCCATGAGCTCGCAGGCCAGGTAGCGGTAGGCCTGCTTGGGCGAGACCCCCATCGCCGCCCGCGGCCCCACCTCCACCAGCGCGTTCAAGGCCCAGCCCAGGTACATGAGGGGCCCCTCGTCCCAGACGGAGGCCTTGAGGAACATCTCGTCGGCAAGCAGCGGGGCGCGGGACGCCTGAACGGCGCAGCGGCACAGAAGCCCCGACGCCAGGGCGGTGCGCACGAGGGCGCTTTCGGGGCGTCTTCCCAGGTAGGTGCCGTATTCGAGCCATTCGAGGTAGTCGGAGCGCAGGGCCTGGGCCTCGTCTCGCGATGGGAACGCAAGGGCAAGCAGCGGCTTGGTGAGCGCCCCAAAGTCCCGGGCCACAACGCGGGCGCCGACGGGCGAGGTGCCGTCTTGGGCAAGCAGGTGTACGTTGTGGCGCAGGTGCAGCGCCGTCTCCCAGGGGCCTTGGGTTCCCCAACGCGCTGTAAGCCGGTCGAGAAGCCCTCGCTGCGGCAGCACGGCCAACTCGTCGAAGGGCAGGCCGGTCAACTGAAGCGCGAGCTTGTCGCGAACTCGCTGGTAGACAGGCCCCGGGCTGGGCTCGCAGGTGTCGGCGAGCAGGACGACGGCACGGGCGAGCCCGTTGGGGTTCTCCGCCGCCAGGGGCTTGGCCGCCCTAAACGCCTGGGGGCCCACGCAGCCCAGGGCGATAAGCCCGGCGAGCACAGCGGTTATGCGGGCCTCGTCGGTGGGGCAGCTGCCGTAGCGCTCCACGGTGGGACGCCAGGAGCGGGCCGGCTCGCGGTCTTCGGAGAAGTGGCGGGCCAGGGCACGCTCCACAGAGACGAGCTTGCTCACGGCGGCAGCCGGGGCAAGGGGGCTTGCGGGGTCGGCGGCGAGCGCGGTAACCCGGGCTTCGACGGCGCCTGCCACCGCAAGGTTGTCGGCCAGCCCGTAGTGGGCACGCAGGGCCTCACGCAGCTCGATCTGGCTGTGGTGCTCAGGGGCGGTGAGCTGGTCAAACGTCATGCCGGCCAGCGCCTGGGCCAGATGGTCGCGGGTCGTGGGGTCGCTGCAGAGGGCCTCGATGGCCGCGCTCAAGCCGTTTTTTGCCATGGTGCCTCCCTGGGCGACGCGCTGGGTGCCGGTGGGTCAATGATAGACGCTCCCAGGCCGCGCGGCCCTCTATAATCGGGTGCCAACAGGACAAACCGCACTGCGCGCGACTACGGAGGCACCGATGGAACCCAGGGGCACGGCAACCTGCACCGCCGAGACGTTGGCGACCGACACCCGGGCGGTCGTGGCCGCTCCGGGCTTTGTGCTCTCGAGCTGCGACGGTTGGACGTTCACGGCTCCCGACGCCGTCGGCGAGCCCTCCTCCTCGGGGCGCAAGCGGCTGCTGCGCGGCGGCCGGTTCCGCGGGCCGGGGCGCGACGTGGCGGCGGTGGCCGTGGCCTTCGACGCGGAACACGGCTTCGAGTTCGGGGCCGAGTGCGCGGCACTGGCCCGGTTTGGCCAGATCGGCGCGGGTCCCGAGCTTTTGGCCATGGCACGGGCGGCCGGCCCCGCGGGCGACGACGTGCTCTACCTCGTCGAGGAGGACGTGGGGGTGAGCCTTGAGGCCGCGCTGTTCGAGGGGGCCGCGGTGCCGGGGGCTTCTCCGCTGCCGTTGGCCCCGCTGGGAACCGACGCGCGGCGCGCCCAGAACCAAAAGGTGGCCTTCGACGTGCTGTGCCAGCTCAAGGCCCTTCACGAGAACGGCCTCTACCACCGCGACCTGCGCCCCGCCAACGTGTGCGTGCGGCGCATCGGGCCCGACCCCGCCGACCTGCGCGCCACCCTGGTGGACCTCGAGGGGGCGGCCACGACCTACGGCGGGATGCCGCGGGCGATCTACCGTCCCTACTACGACCTGCTGTTTTATGGGGGTCTCGGCTTTCATGCGGGGGAGGGCCCCACGGCGCGGCCGGCCGACCCCCTCCCGCCCACGCCGCTCGACATCGACATGGGCTACCTGTCGCTTCTGCTCTACGAGCTCGACGGCGGCTGGGTCGAGGGGTCGCCGGGGCTCGACCGCACCGAGGTGCTCGGGCGCGTGCCGGGGTTTCTCCCCCCGGGGTCGGGGGCGTTTTTTGCGGTGGGAGACGGCGGGGTCTTCTCGCCGCGCCGCATCGAGGCCGCGCGCGACCTGGACCCGCTGGCCCGCGTGCTGGGCCTTGTGCCCGTGGGGGAGCTGCTGCCGGCGAGTCCCGAGGCGCGCCGGGTGGCGGCCTGCCGCGTCAAGCACGGCGGCTATCTGGACCGGGCCGACCTGGAGCGCGTCGAGAACGACCCGGAGTGCCTGCTCGAGCAGGGCGTCGAGGAGCTCGCGCGGCTCAACTACCGCACCTACGCCGCGGGGATGCGCCGGCGGGGGCTTGCCGTGTGCGAGCGCTTCGAGGACCAGCCGGCGGAGCTGCAGGAGTCGGGGAGGCTCTCGGCCCGGCATACCCTGACGGTGTTCGAGCAGCTCGGCTACGAGCTCGTGCGTGCGGGGCGCACGGGCGGTCGCGAGGAGGTGGCGGCGCTTGCGCCGTGGGAGGTTGAGCGCTTTGCGATGATCGAGCACGGGCGGTGGGTTTCGGAGCGGCTGGCGGCCGGTTGGCAGTGGGGGCCGGTCAAAGATACGGCCCGGAGGACCCACCCGTGCCTGGTGGCCTACGGGGGGCTTCCCGAGGCCGAGAAGGACAAGGACCGCGCCAAGGCGGCCGCCGCGCCGGGGCACCTGCGGCAGATCGGTCTTGCGCTCGTGCGGGTGGTGCGCGGGGCGGGGGAGACGCCCCGGGAATCGGGGGAACCCCGCGAGGAGCAGCTGGTCGCCATGGCGCGGGCGTCGTTCGAGTCGTACAAGGAGCACCGTCGCCGCGATGGGCTGCCGGTGGAGTACGAGCGCTACGAGGACCAGCCCGAGACCCTGCGGCGCTCGGGAATCGCCCAGGCGCGCGGGCTGTGGGACAAGGCCGCGCTGCTGGGGTGCGCCGTGGTGGCGGTGGGGGAGGTCGGCGCGGGGGAGGCCCCCGGCGAGGTGATCGGGCGGTTGGACGAGGCGCAGGTCGAGCTGCTCGCCCGCGCCGAGCACGACCGCTGGGTCGCCGAGCGCCTGGCCGACGGGTGGGTGAGCGGGCCCGTGCGTGACCCGGAGGCAAAGACCACTCCCTACCTGGTGGACTACGACGAGCTGGCCGAGGAGGTCAAAGAGTACGACCGCCAGCCCATGCGCGAGCTGGTGGGGCGGCTTGCGGCGGCGGGGTTTGCGCTGGTGCGGCGGGTTGGGTAGGCGGGCGCCCCGGGGAGCGGAGCTGCAGGCGGGCGGTGGGAGGCGGGCGCTCGACAAAGTGGCGCTGGGCGAGATAGCGCCGCGGAATGGGGGTTCTGGATAGGCGTCCCGGAGTCGAAATGTCCCCGCTACCCCCCGAGGTATTCTCCGCTGCGAAGGGCACCCAATAAACCCGCAGGTCAGGAGGGTGTTGGTTGCGGGGGTTTCTTGCCTGCGGGCAAATGGGACACATGGGGCCCTTGCGGGCCTATCCAGAACCCTCTTTGTGCGGAAGAATCTCGGGTTTGGCCCATCGGGGTGTTCGGGGCGGTGGAGGGTGCCCTCCTAAAATCGATAGCTGCATACGGTCTTCGCACAGCCTGTGCATGCGGCCGGCTGCGGGCCGTTTTGTACAAACAGGCCGGCGGCGCGCCCATCACCATGGTCCTTGCCAAACAAACCCCGAAGGAAAGGACCGCGCCATGGGCTACCTCGACGAACTGCGTTCTTTGTTTGAACAGGCCGACGACCCCGACGGCATCGACCCTGACGGCACCGTGCTCGCGACCGACGTCGAGGTACTGGACGACGGCCCGCTGGGGATGGCGCGCTCTCAGCTCGAGGGCGCCCGAACCGGCTACCACGAGGGTCCCGAGGGCACCTTCCGCGCCTGCGGCAGCCGCTACGGGTGCGGCTACGCCGAGGCGGTGGCGGTCGTGGACCCGCAGACGGGCAAGGCATCCATAGACATCAATTCCCACCTCAGGGTTTCTCCCGAAAACAGGGCCGGGGCGCGCAAGCTGTTCCGGCGGCTCAACAAGACGTTCATCGTGCCCGGGCTGACCTTGGGCAAAGACGGCTGCGTGCACTTTGTGCCGGATGTGGCCTGCGACCTTAAAAAGGGCGACGACCTGGAGGAATGGCTGGGCAAGGGTTTCTCGACCATCCATGCCAACGCCCGGCTGGTCGCCGAGCTCGAGGGCGGCAGGCCCGCATGGGACATCTGGGAGAGCACCCGCTCAGAAGACGACGCCGAGCCGTCGATGGCCGACCGCCTGCGTGCCCTGCTGGCCTAGCCTCCGCAGAACGCGGCGAGCGGCCATCGCCCACCCCGCGCGAAGCGATGGCCGGTCGCAAGGCGCGCAGGGGCGATGCGTACTGAACGTACGTGAGGCCCTGCGGAACGCGGCGAGCGGCCATCGCCCGCAAATTTACCTGGAAGAAGAGGAGTGTTCAGATGATTATACACGCCAACCCCACCCACCTCGCCGGCACCGCCGTGTGCGGCCAGGTGCTGGCACTTTGCGACGACGACAGCGTTTACGCGGTCTACGAGCTGTCCAACTGCGCTTGCGGCGTGACGGTGGAGACCGGCTCCGCCCGGCCCTACCTGCGCCTGACGCCGGCCGTTCAGGTTCCGACCCGCATGTGCCGCGGGTTTGCCCGCGCGATGTTCGAGGCCGACGACGAAACCCTTGACGACCTGGAGCTCGACGAGCGTGATGGGGAGGTCACGATGCGGGTTCGTTTGGAGAGCACCGACGCCGACGAGCTGGAACGGACGCTTGCCGAGGCGCTCTCGTGGGTCGACGGGGTGGGGTATCCGGCCGTCATGCGCTACGTGCGCGACGTCATCGCTCGGGAGGAGGGGGAGGAGAAGGTCTGCGCGTAGACGACTGGGCAGTCTCTACCTGCCCTTATCGCTCGCCCGTGCTTTCTGAAAGGAGCTCCCTATGGCCTCGATGGCCCCCAAACCCCCGCAGTTCTTTGCCGGCATGTTCGACGTGGGCCGCGACCCCGACTGGGAGCGCGTCGCCCATGCGATGGACCTCCTGCGTGCCTCGGGTGTGCGGATTGTGGCGTCGTCGGCCGTGGTGGACGACGACGGGCGTGCGCGCGTGCCGTTCTTTGCCAAGTCCGACGCCGTGGCCGAGGTCTTTGGGGGTGGCGGCGACCCCAAGCCCACCATCGAGGCGCTCTCGCCCTACCGCCTGGCGGCCTACGCCAAGGTGGACCCGCGTCGGGCGGGCAACCACACGCTGGCGGCTTTGGCCAAGCTTGGCGACGACAACGTTGCCCGCGACCGCGTGCGTCCGGCCGACCTTGAGCCGCACACGGTGGGGTGCCTCGCTGCCGGTTCCGGCAAGACGGACGCCTTTGCCGGGCTGATCGGCCTGGAGCCCCAGCGCAGGATGCTCGAGAAGATCGGCATCCTGGTGGCCAAGCACGGCCGTCGCAGCGTCGAGTGCCTGCACATGGCCTTTGTGGGCGCGCCCGGCACCGGCAAGACCGAGCTGGCCCGGCGCATGCTCGCGTGGCTCGACGCCGCGGGGGTGACCGACGGCAACGGCACGTTTGTCAAGGCGACCACCGCCGACCTGGTGGGGCTCTACGTGGGCCACACCCCGGCGCGCACGCGTTCGGTGGTAGAGCGGGCTTTGGGCGGGATGCTCTTCATCGACGAGGCCTACGGGCTGCTCTCGGCGGGCGACTATGGGCAGGAGGCCATAGACACCCTGGTAGAGATGCTGGAGGCCGAGCGGGATCGCCTTGTGTGCGTCGTCGCCGGATATCCCCATGAGATCGAGGAGCTCTTTGGGCGCAACTCCGGCCTACGCGACCGGTTTGGGTTTCGGGTCGCCTTTGAAGACTACGGCGTGGCCGACCTCGCACGCATCTTTGGAGTGTTTGCGGCCGCCCACGGTTACGCCCTGCACCCGGGGGTCTCTCCGACGCTCGAGGGGTGTCTGGAGGAGATGCGGGGCATGCGCGGCTTTGCCAACGCTCGCAGCGTGCGGAGGCTCTTTGACCGCGCGATCATCGAGTGCGCCTGCCGTTGCGACGAGAAGCTCCTGACCGCCGCCGATGTCCGGGCCGCCTGGGCCCAGCCCGACCTGGGAGGGTCGGCGCGCACATCGCGGGTTGGCTTTGGGAGGTAGGGGCGCTCTCCTCGGGCAGCCCACAGAATCACTGGACAAGGTGGGCAAAGGCGCGGTGTGCTTAAGGCACATACGCCTTTGCCCAACGCGGTGCAGGGTTTTATTCAAAATGCTCTAGCTGTCCTGCACCGTTACCCGCACGACCCCGGGCCGTCGCGAGCTCAGCTGCACGCGCCCCGAGCGGCCGGCCTGTAGCAGGGAGGCCCCCACGACGGCGAGCAGGCTGTCGCCGGTCTGGGCGGGTGCGTCGGCCGAGCGGGGGAACTCGCTGCCGAGCTCGACCTCGAAGGCATTTCTGCCGCGTTCAAACTGCTGCCGGCAAAGGCTGGCAAGCTGTGCGGGGTTCTTGGCGTGCAGCCCCAGCGAGCGGTAGAGCCCTAGGTTGTGGGGGCAGGCGGGACAGGGTTGGTCTATGGAGCGCCCGGGGAGCAGCTCGCGGTCGGACAGCCCGAAGTAGGCCCGGCTTATGTCTGCGCTTTTGTCGTCGGTACCGCCCGCCACGCGGTTGCCGGCGGCGCGTTGTTTGGCTCCACACCCTCGGGGGAGGGCCAAGTCGTCGGTGACGTCCATGTGCGCCCAGTGTCCCGCGATTCTCGCGACGTTCCAGGCGTGGGGGCCGCCGCTGCTGCCTGTGACCACGGCACACGGAATGCCAGCCTCGTCGCAGAGCAGCTTGTAGGCTTTGGCAATGCCGTCGCACACCGCCTCGCCGTACACCAGCGCCCCCGCCGCTTCGTGGGCCAGCGTTGCGTCGGGCACATAGCGGCATTGGGCGGCCAGACGGTCGTGGAACCGTAGGGCCAGCGCCGCCTCGCCCGCCTCGGGGCCCCCGCAGTGGTGCAGCGCGTCCCGGGCGGCCTGCTGCATCAGTTGCTGCAGCTCGGCGGCGTCGGTCCGGTAACGCACCTCGAGCGTCGAGAAGGTTCCCGCGGGCCCAAAGGCGTAACAGCGCACGACTCGGGCCCCCTCGAACAGGGCCAGTGGGTTCTCCTGCCGTATATGCTCGAGCAGGGGCTGCACCTGGGACCCGGTCGTGCCGCGCGGCAGGCGGATGTGCCCCTCATGGGCGAGAAGCCCATCGAGCAGCAGGTCGTAGAGCTGGGCCTGCCCGCCCAAGAGCCGGGCGCGGTGGGGGCGGTAGGGCGTACGGGCGGCGGGTTCGGTCGCGGGTGCGGGCATGGGGGCTCCTTAGGTGGGCGTCAAAGGCAACCATCCCAGACGGTGGAGCCGGTGTGTTGTACAAACTCCCACAACATCACCATCTGCGCTGCTCGGGGGTGGGGGTGGTGCTCAAACCTGCAGGTAGCAACCCTATCGCCCATGTGTTCGCCCGTTGTAAGCCGGGTGCCCGGTGCGTTAAACTGGCCTTGCTGCGCCGCAAGCCCGTTCGCGGGCCGGGGCGCGGTGCCTTTGTTTGCATACGGCTCACCCACATATCAAACATGCGCCACCTTCGCCACAGGTACGCACATCCACGCACCAGCCTGCACCCCCACCACAACATGTGCAAACGAATAAGAGCCGCCTCCGCCATGCGACGGGGGCGGCTCGTCTGAGGCCGCTTTTGCTCCTGCGGGGGGCCGGAACTCTGCTGGTCCGGGGTCGTCGGCGCAGGCCCCGTCGATGCGAGGTGCCCGGTGGCCAGATGCTTCCGCAGAATCGGGGTTCGTGCTAGGCCTGCGAGGTCCCCGATGTCCCCGTTCCGCCCGCAGGAGAGAAGGCCTTGCGACTGATACCCTTCTGACCTGCGGTTTCCTCAAGCCTCCCTGCGCGCCCGGACGCCTTCCTGGTTGCCGAGGCCCCATGGGCGGCCCGGGCGCCTATCCAGAACCCCCTTTGTGCGGAAAGATCTCCCGATTTGCCGTCTGGGCAAAACGGGGGTGGCCGGCCGGAGCACATGGTGCCCCGACGCCGGGGATAGGTTACAGTGTAAGGTGTCGGAGGGCTGCCGGGCTTTCTGCGTCTTTGGTCCCAGCTGTGCATGTTGTCCGGGAGGTTGTATGGTCCAGTTGCTCGACACCCCTCTTTCGCGTCGCGCGTTCGTTGGTGCGGCTTCGGCTGCGCTGCTTGCGGGCGTGGTTTCCGCGGCGGCTGGGACTCCTGTGGCCCATGGAGCTGCGGCGGAGGCCGCTCCCGACTACGCCTCCCCCGAGGGTTGGGCCTATTGGGACGATTGGTTGGTCGACGACCAGGACGGTGCCCTTGTCGACGCCGCCGGCCCTGCGGTCGGCGTCGGTCCCCGCGCCACGGTCGTCAAGCCGGCCGGTCTCTTTATCGTGGCGCCCACGGTGGTCCTGGGCGAGGATGGCGGCTCGAACATGGACCTCCTGAACGCCGAGGACCGGGCGTCTTTTGTGGGGGCGCTCAACATGGAGCTCGGCATCTACCGCGACGAGTGCCGGGTCTTCGCCCCGTTCTATCGCCAGGCCACGCTGGCCATGTATGACGCCGGGGGAGACGCCCTCGACAGCGCGATCGACGCCGCCTATGCCGACGTCGCTGCCGCGTTCGAAGCATATCTGGAGGCCAGCCCCGACCGCCCGCTGGTGCTCGCGGGCTTCTCCCAGGGGTCCGAGCATGTGATCCGCCTGGTCAGGGACTACTTTGGCGATGATGGGCTGCGTGAGCGCCTGGTGGCGGCCTATGCCATTGGCTGGCGATTGACCGCTGAGGAGTGCGCTGCGACGCCTTGGTTGCTGGCCGCTTGCGGCCCCGACGACACGGGCGTGGTCGTGGCGTTCAACTCCGAGGACCCTGCGGTCGGAGACTCGCTGATCGTGCCGGCCGGTACCTCGACGCTCGCCATCAACCCCCTGAGCTGGGAGACTTCGAGCGACCTGGCACCTGCCGAGCTTAACCTGGGCGCGTGCTTTACCGACTACGCCGGCGCGGTGGTCGAGGAGATCCCTGCGCTCTGCGGAGCCTACCTCGACCCGGCCCGCGGCACCCTCAAGGTCACGGGCGTCGACCCGGCAGACTACCCGCCTGCGCTCCCCATCTTCGACGAGGGCGTCTACCACGTGTACGACTACCAGTTCTTCTACCGCAACCTGCAAGAGAACGTCGCCGAGCGCGTGGGGGCGTATTTGGCGCATTGGACCGGGGGTGCGAAGGATCCCGGCGGTTTAGCGAATCCTAAAAACTGATCGCACATCGTCGTATGGTGTGCATGGGCAGGGACCCAGAGCCGAAGGAGCGGCGTCTGGACCCCTGCCGGGCAGAGCAACCTCTGATTATCCGGCGGCCAGGATTTGGTCTCCTGCACTGCCGCGATTTTTTGACTTACTCCCAGCTCTCCAACCCCGCCGCGTCGATGGCGGCCAGGTAGCTAAAGACCATGCCGGGGGCCACGGTTCCGCCGGCACCGGTGTAGTACTTGCCGGGCGTGCCGCAGCCCGCGTTGTTGCCGCAGGCGTACAGGCGCGGGACGATGCCGCCGAGCACGCTCTCCACCTGGCCGAACTCGTTGGTGCGGGGACCGCCCTTGGTGCCCTGCAGGAACGGCACGATCTGGGCCGCGAAGTAGGGCGGGATGTCCATCGGCTCGAGGCAGTCGGCGGGACGGCCCGGTCCGCCCTGGTCGAAGGTGGACTCGCCGCGGTGGAACTCGGGGTCGGCGCCTTCGGCGGCGTACTTGTTGAAGCGCTCCACCTGGGCCAGGAAGTTCTCGGTGCCGAGCTCGTCGAGGCCCATCTTCTCGGCCAGCTCCTCCAAGGTGTCGGCCTGGATGACCCACTCGGGCACCTCGTCGGCGGCGCCCACGCCCCACAGGTTGCCGCCCTTCTCGGGGGTGGCCACGCCGTCGCCGCCGGCGTTGCGGTTGCGGTTGCCCTGGTCGCACACGTACCAGGCAGGGATGTTGGTGTAGAGCATCTCACCGGTGGTCTCGCGGCCGTTGCCGAAGCCGTACCAGAACGAGTCGTAGCTGGCGGCCTCGTCGCAGAAGCGGCGCCCATAGCGGTTGATCCACATCGACGAGGTGTCGCGCTGGTAGCACAGCGGTGCGATGTTGGCGTCGACCACGCGGTTGGCGTAGGCCTCCTCGCCGATGGCCTTGTAGGCGCAGTTGCCCCAGCCGTAGCACATCATGGCGAGGTCGGCGCCCACGCCCTGGGCCATGCGGATGCCCTTGCCGTCGCAGGTCTCGACCTGGAAGGTGCAGGGGCTGGGGATGTCGAGGTACTGGGCCTTCATGTCGTCGTTGTAGTCGAAGCCGCCGGCACCCAGCAGCACGGCCTTGGCGGCCTTGATGTAGCTGGTCTCGCCGCTCTTGTTGTCGGTGACCACGACGCCCAGGACCTCCTGGCGGCCGTCCTCGAGGGGACGCGCCACCAGGCGCTCGGCGGTGGTGTTGAGCAGGATGCGGCCGCCCAGCTCCTCGAGGCGGTCGGCCTGGGGCTGGGTGTAGCCCACGCCCGAAAGGCTCTTCTTGCCCTCGGGGTCGCTGGGGTCCTTGGGCTTCACGGTGCGGGTGGCCGTGGTGGCGCCCTCCCACTGCTCGTGGTAGTCGGTGCGATCGGCCACCACCCACTCGACGCCGGCCTCCTCGGTGATGAAGTTGATCATGGGCGAGGCGTTGGCGATGTAGGCGTCGATGATGGCCTCGGTCGAAAGGCCGTCGGCGACCTTGGTCATGTAGACCTTGGCGGCTGCGGGGTCGTCCTCGGCGTAGTCGTTGCAGGGGATCCACACCGACCCGCCCGAGAGCGCGGTGGTGCCGCCCACGATGCCGCGGGCTTCGATCACGATGACGCTCATCCCCTCGGCGGCCGCCTTGAGGGCGCCTGTAAGGGCGGTGCCGGCGCCCACGACCACGAAGTCGGCCTCGTCGTCCCACTGCTCGGGGATACCGGCGCCGGCCAGGGGTGCGGCCTGGGACTCCTCGGCGAGGGCCGGGGCGGCGGCCACGGCCCCCAGGGCCATGCTGGTGGCGGCGAATCCGATGAACGAGCGCCTGTCCAGGGTGTTCTCCATTGCGTGCTCCTTGCGATGCTCGAAGGCGTGTACGGTGTGCGCCAGGTGCGGCGCGTCGCTTCGCATCCTAGGCGCAGGCTCCAGGCGGCCGCGTCCTATGGGAGGTCTGATTTTTGCCCAGGTCGGGCGGCCTCCTACCTCAGGTAGGAGGAGCTGACCCGGCATGCCACCCCTTGACGGGCCTCAGGTGCGGGCCCGCCCTGTGGGCGAGGTCGTCCAAAATGCTCTATAGTTGCATCCTGGAACACAAGTGATCGCGCGGCGGAGAAGAACCTGCATGGCAAAGGGCAACGGGGGCGCTGGGGCTGATGAACCGATCTTGCGCGGGGTGGCCGCGACGGTGCACTCTTACGGTGCGCTGACGGGGGCGGCTGCCTGCGCCATGGCCTGGGCCCTCCTGGTCAGGTTTTCGGGGTTGCTGTTCGCTCCTGTTTCTACGGTCTCTCAGAGCGGTGCCTTGGGCCTGGGTTCCCTCGCTGGCCTCTTTGCGGGGGTGTTGCTTATCCCAAAGCCAAAGGGCGCTCGCGCGCTCTGGGTTCTGGCCGCGCTGGGGGCGTTGTGCGCTGCGGTGTCCACCGTCTTTTTGGGGCTGCCGTCTCCAACCGACGTCGTGCGGGCTCCCGCTGCCTATGGTGTCTGCGGGCTTGTGCAGGGCATCGCCTATGCCGCCGCCACCTTGCTGGCGGTTGCCTGCTATTGCAGGCTGGGTTTTCGAGGCTCGCTTGTGGTGGCGGCCTCGTCGTTCACGCTGGCGTTTGCGGCCTTTGTGGCTTTGGCCGCACTGCTACCCCATGGTGCTGCCTGGTGTGCTGCCCTGCTGCCCGTGGCCGCCGCGGCGCTGTTCGTGCCAGGGTGGCGTCGGTTCCTGGTGCAGGGGGCGCGTTCCGCTCAAAGATCTTCTGCACCTGGATGCGACCCATCTTGTGGGCCGGTGGAGCTGGCACCGTCTCGAGCGGTCCTGCTGGCTCTTCTCGTGCTTGCGGGGCTTCTCGCCGTCTATATGCCGGCCATGTATCCTAAGACGACCAACTTGGCGTCTCAGGCGCTGGGGTCGGTTGAGTGCATGGGGCTGGCAAGCTGGCGCTGCGTGGCGGCGCTTGCGCTCGTGGTCGGCCTGCTGTGGCTGGCGGTGGGCATCGCCTATAGGCGTCGGGCCACCGCCACGGGGGCCGTGTTGTTGGCCCTCGCGCTGTTTGCCGCCATCTTCTTCATGCTGCCCTCCATGGGGACGAGCGCTGCGGCTTTCGTGCTCTTTGTGGCCTGCGGGATCCTGGCTGCGCTGTTTGCGGCGGCCCTTCTGGTGTTCGCGGCCGGACAGGGCGATGGCCGGGCCGTGCGCCGGGGGCTGGCCGCTATAATGGGAGGTGGCCTGGGGGCGGCGGTCTTTGCCTACGTCTTCTTGGGTCCCCTCTACAACGTCACGATGTTCCAGGACACGCTGTTCAGCGTGGTCCCGGCGGTATTGCTGATTGCCTTTGTGGGCACCGTGTTCGTGCTGCGCACGTTCGTGGCCCGCGCCCTTGCCGCCTGGGGGGTGCGGTTCGGCGGCGGTACGGCAGGCCTGGGGAGAGCCACGGAGGGGCCCGTGATGACCGATGACGGCAGTGGCCGGGCCGCCCTGGAGTCTTTTGCCGCCCGTCGCGGGCTTACCAAGCGCGAGGTCGAGGTGCTGCTCCTGCTGGCCGAGGGGCGCAACGAACCATATATAGAGTCGGCCCTGGGAATCTCGCGCACCACGGTCAAGACCCACATCACCCATATCTACCGCAAGGTGGGGGTGTCGTCGCGCCAGCAGCTCATTGACGTGCTGCGCGGGTAATGGCGCCTTGTGTCTCGCCTACCGGGCGCCGGCCTCTTCCCCGGCGCGCCCCACCAGCTCCACGACCTCCTGCTTCTTGTGGACGCCCAACTTGCGGTAGAGGTCCTTGGAGTAGCTGCGCACCGTGTTGGCCGAGAGGCCCAGCCGGTCGGCCACCGCGTCGAGGGTGTGCCCCTGGGCAAGGAGCGCGCAGATCTGCACCTCGCGCTCGGTGAGGCCGTAGCGCGGGGCAAGCTCCTGGCAGGTCTCGAGCGGGGAGCGCGCCGCCTCGGCTGCCTGCCGGTCGTCGAGGCCCGTCTCCCCGTTGCCCAAGAACGCAAAGGCGGCAACGGCAAGCACGAACGCCGTGGCCAGCGAGCAGCCAAAGACCTGGTTTTCGAGGGAGATGCCCAGGTATTGGGCGAACGCCGGCGTGAACAGGTAGCTGCAGAACGACGCGAGGGCCTCGGCGACCACATAGAGCTCGAACCGCGCCGCGTCGCGGTGGGGCGCCTCCTGCTGCACAAACACCAGAAGTGCCCAGAACAGCGCCGTGAGGCAGGTGTTCCCGGCGATGACGAGGCTGCGGCCCAGCGGCAGCATGGGCGCAAGCTCCACGCTTAAAAACGCGATGAGCAATAGGCTGCCGAGCAGGAACATGAAGAGAAGGCCGCCGGCCCGACGCACGGCCACGCTCGTTCGCTCGCAGCGGGCGGCGATACAGAACACGCACGTCACCAGCACGGCCGAGACCACGTGGGTCGTGAGGTTGTTGGCGGGGTCGTGGGAGTTGATGAAGGCCCCGTTGTTCAAAAACCCGCGGATCACGCCTCCGAGCAGCACCAGTGCCGAGAAGAACAGCGGGAAGCGCCGCAGCTCCACGGTGACGGTGTCGCCTCCCCGGGGGCGCGGGTCTTGGGCGGGGCGCTCGGGCTCCGCGCTCTCGGCGGCCGTGCCGGACGCCGCCGGCCCGGTGACGATATCCCGAAAGCCCAGCACGAGCAGGACCCCGGCCGCGAGCGGCCCGAGCGCCACGAGGGGCTTGAGCGCTCCATTCACAAAGGCGCCCGCGGTGGAGGGCAGGAGGCTGGCCAAAAGGGCAAGCACCACGGCGCACATGATGGGCGTGCGCTTGTGGGCGGCCAGGGCGCCTCCCCACACGGGCACGATGACGACGGCCCACAGGGCGAACCCGACGCAGACCGCCGCCGTACCCACGACGCCGGTGCCGTCCACCCCTCCGAATAGGACGAACGCCCCGGCAATCAGGGTCGCTGCAGCCGAAACCCCCACAACGAGGCGTGGGTCCTTGCGGTATATGCGCGCGGATGGGTGGCGTTTGCCCAGCGAAAGCCACACACATGCGCCTATGCAGGCGAGCCCCAAAAAGAGAAAGTAACCCAGACGGGAGCCGTAGGGGGAGCCGCTGGCGCTCTCAAAGAGGATAGCGGCCCCGTCGCGCCTGAAGAGGGCGAGCAGGGGGGCCATGCCAAAGGCGGCGCACAGGTATGCGAACGGTTTCATGGCGCTCCCTTCGGCGGAACAGGCAATGCGCTGGCGGGTCGGCGGGCGGTGCGTGCGGTTGCCAGCATAGCGCGCCCGCGTCCGTGTGGGGAGTGCGAACTGCAAAATGCCAGCTACATGGCGTACCCACAAAATGTGGGTACGGTTCCCACCACGCTGTGGGTGACATCGGGGCCTGGGGGCGTCCTACTGTGAGCGGCGTGTTCGTTTGCGCGTTGCGATCCGACCCGGAACCGATTGATTGGATTGATTGGAGAGACGCCCATGCCCATGCACGAGCTCACCCGCCGCACGTTCCTCAAGACGGCTGCCGCCACCGGAGCCGCCTCGGTGGCCGCCGCCGGTCTGGCCGGCGCGTCCGCAGCCGTGGCCGACGAGGCCGTCGCTGCCGTGGAGTATCCGGCCGGCCTGATCGAGGCCGACTTCGCCGACTCCCCCGTGGAGCTGGCCCCCATCACCGACTTCGCCGACGAGAAGACCTACGACGTCGTGGTCGTGGGCGCCGGCACCGGCGGCGTGCCCGCGGCGCTGTCGGCCCTCGAGGAGGGCGCCACGGTGGCCTGCCTCCAGAAGGAGAGCGCGCCCATCTCGCAGGGCGGCTCGTCCACGGGCATCATCGTCGACAAGAGCGACCCCCAGGGCGTCATGAACCACCTACAGGGCTTCATGGAGGACTGCCACTGGCGCGCCGACCGCGGCCTGGCCCGCTTCTACTACGACCACTCGGGCGAGACCATCCGTTGGATGGAGGTCCGCACCATGGAGGCCGGCTTCCCGCCCTATAGCTTTGGCGAGACCACCATGGAGTACGACGACGGCACCAAGTGCGTGAAGCGCACCAACCGCTTTGGGCCCAAGCCGTACAACAACGACACCATGATCAAGGCTCTCGCGAAGCTCGCCGAGGAGCGCGGCGTCGACTTCTACTACAGCACCCCCGGCGTGCAGCTGGTCCAGGACGAGTCGGGCGCGGTGACCGGCGTGGTGGGCAAGGACGCCGACGGCAACTACATCAAGTTCAACGCCACCCGCGGCGTGGTCCTCTCGACCGGCGACTACCAGAACAACATGAGCCTCGTCGAGCGCTACTGCCCCGACGTCAAGGACTTCGACCGCAAGCAGATGGGCAAGACCGGCGACGGCATCCTCATGACCATGGCCATCGGAGCCGGCCTGGTGCCCGTGGGCCACGCCCACATGATGCACGACTTCGACTCGGGCCCCATGTTCAACGAGCCCTTCCTCATGGTGAACGAGGACGGCGAGCGCTTCCTCAACGAGGACTGCTGCTTTGAGCAGGTCAACTGCGAGCTGCGCAACCAGCCGCGCCCGGGTTGGTACTCCCAGATCTTCGACGCCAACTACGTCGACCAGGCCACCGCGTGGGGCGGCAAGCCCGTGGCACCCGAGGCCCTCGAGGTCTACATGCCCGAGGTCGAGATGGACCGCTCGGCCGAGAGCGGCAACAACGTGATCGAGGTGCTCATCGACACCCACAAGGCCGACACCCTCGACGAGCTGGCCGAGAAGCTCGGCATCCCGGCCGACGCCCTCAAGGCGAGCGTGGAGCGCTACAACGAGCTCGTGGACGCCGGCTTTGACGACGACTTTGGCAAGCGGCCCCAGTACCTGGCCAAGATCGACACGCCGCCCTTCTACGGCATCCACAAGCATATCCGCATCTCGGCCCTGTGCGCCGGCATGACCGTGAACGAGAACTACCAGGTCACCAAGGCCGACGGCACCCCGATCCCCAACCTGTGGGCCACGGGCTTCGGTGCCGGCCAGCTCTGCGGCCTGCCCGACTGGTCGATGTACACCACCGGCATGTCGTGCGGCCACTGCATGACCTCGGGCCGCTACTGCGGCATCCAGGCGGCCACCGGCGGCAACCTCGAGCCGAGCAAGCCGATCACCGACGAGGACGTCGAGGCCGCGGGGTACGATATGACCAAGCTCTCCGGCCCCGTCGCCGCAGGCACTGGGAAGTAGTTGCGGAACCCGGCTCGCTGCGTTCCGCGAGGGCTTACGTACTCCAGTACGCCGCGCCCTCGCGCGCCTTGCGAGCCGGAACCCGCTTTTTGAGGAGTTGCGGAACCTGGCTCGCTGCTCGCTGTAGTTCCCCCAGGGGAGAAGCCCTTGCGAATGGGCTTCTCCCTTTTTAGTTGGTGTCTGTGGGCTCGATGCTTGATGTCTCGCCCTTGGCACGATGTATCTGATGCGGTGCAGGGCGGCGCGGTCTGTGTCGAAATCCCTGCTACCGGGCGATGTTAAAAAGCGTTGCTTGCGGCAACGGGCGGTTCGGCTTTCAATATCGACGGTAGCCGAAAGAAAGGAGCCCGTCTCTGATGCTGAGCGAGAACATCAAGGTGATTAGGAAGTCAAAGGGACTTTCGCAGCAAGAGCTTGCCATCAAGCTGAACGTCGTGCGGCAGACGCTGTCGAAATGGGAGCAGGGGTTGTCAGTTCCCGACGCCAATATGCTGATCCTCATAGCCGAGGCGCTCGACACGCCCGTAAGCACGCTGCTCGGAGAATGCGTCGTGGAGGCTGAAGCCGATGACGTCAGGGCGATCTCTGAAAAGTTAGAGGTCATAAACCTGCAACTTGCGCAGAGAAAAACCGTGCGCAAGCGGATTCTTCGCGGGCTGTTCGTTGCGGCGTGCGTTGGCGTGGGGGCGATCCTTGCAGCTCTCTGCGTGCTGGGAAGCCCCTATTTGGGCTGGGACTACAGTGATCCCGAGACCGCGGTGCTCGGTGTGGCGGCCCACTCGTTCGAGTGGCTGTTTGTTCGGGTCGCGCCGCTTGTCTTGTTGGGCGCGATCGTCGGGATACTTGCAACGCGCACAAAAGAACGGGGGTAAGTGGGTTCAGATGCGAAGATAGCGCGAAGATAGCGCGAAGATACGGCGCAAAGATGCGAAGATAGCGCGAAGATAGAAGCCATATCGCCAACGGTATCGGCGTTTGCGAACGCCTCGGGCGGTACCATCGTGTGTGGCATCTCCGAACAAGATGGCTTTGTCCCGGCCGAGGGTTTCGATGCGAAATCCGCCATGGACTCCCTGTCGAACGTATGCCACGAGAAAGTGGAACCCCCCGTTCGCGCTGCGGTGGACGTTGAGGAATTCGAGGGCTCGCCTGTGGTGGTGGCCAAGATTCCCGAGACGGAGCCATACCGCAAACCGTGCTACGTGAAAGCCCGTACCACACCGCCTCTCTTACAGCGCCCCCAGCAGCTCGTCGGTGGTCACCACGTGGCAGTAGATGTTGTTGAGGATCGTAAGCTCGGCCACCTGCAGCTCCTCGGTGGCGGCGCGGGTGGCGTCCTCTACGAGCCATACCTTGAAGCTCTCGTCGGCCAGGGCGCGCACGGTGCCCGAGACGCACTGGTCGAGCATCACGCCGGTCACCACCACGGTGTCGATGCCCATGTTCTTGAACACCAGCGCGAGGTTGGTGCCGGTCACGGCGCTGTCGGTGGTCTTGGTAAAGACAATCTCGCTAGGCAGCGGTGCGAGCTCGGGCACGATCTGGCCCTGCGGGTCGTCGAGCGGCAGCAGCAGGCCGTTGAAGCCCGACGACCTCTGTACCAGCGAGCGGTCGCGGCCGTCGGGGCGCAGGCAGGCGATGCGCGCGTAGCTCACCGGCATGTCCTTGGCCCTGAAGGCGTCGAGCAGCCGGCGGTTGTTGGGGACCACCGTCTGGTCGATGGCCCGGTAGTAGGGTTCCCAGCGCTCGGCGCGGCGCAGGTCGGCGGGGGTGGGGTCCTGCGGCTGCGGGCGCGTCACAAAGACGTGCTGCATGTCGACCACCAGAAGCGCCGTGGCGGCGGGATCGATCTCCACCTCGCCGTGCTCCGGGTCGTCTTCGTAGTAGAACGAGCAGTAGCGGTCGTTGACCTTCATGGGGCCCTCCTCGCGGTTTTCGAAGCGGCTGTTGCGACATGGCGCGACATGGGTTGAGTGTAGGGCATTCCGGCTATTCGCGCGACCCTGGCAAAGCAAGGCGAGAGGCCCTCCAAGGGTCCAGATTGCGCTGTGCGAGAAATGCTTGAGACGGTTGGCCGCCAACGAGGTCCGCCCGATAGATCCAGCCCTATCGCCTATGTTGGAAAAACGGGATAGATAGACTAAACTATGGTTGGAAAAGCGGTCCATTTGAGCGAAAATAGGGCTGGAAAAGTGGAATCACCAGCTAAAGGACGATGCCATATGCTGCAGCGAACAGCGCTTGGACAGCTTTGTGATTGGAAGCGAACGAAAACCCAGCAGGCGCTCATGATTATGGGGGCACGCCAAGTGGGCAAGACTACCTTGGTGCGCGAGTTTGCCCGTCGGGAGTACGAGTCTATCGCCGAGGTTAATTTTTACGGCAACGCGCTGGCTGTCCAGACTCTTTCTGCGGCGGTGGACGTCGACGACCTCGTGCTGCGCATCTCGGCGCTTACGGGCGTCTCGATGGTGCCGAATCGCACACTGCTCTTCTTGGACGAGGTCCAAGAGTGCAAGGAGATGCTCACCTGGGTCAAGTTCCTGGCCGAGCGCTTCGATTTCGACGTCATACTCTCTGGTTCGCTTCTGGGGCTCGACGCCTATGTGCAGGTGCGCTCGCTGCCCGTGGGCTTTTTGCACAAGATAAACATGTATCCTCTCACGTTCGAGGAGTATTGCGCTGCCTGTGGCGTGACGCCGGAGGTCTGGGGCGCCATGGAGGGGCGTCTGCTTGCACACGAGCCCGTGCCGGACTTCATCCACGGGCTGCTCTCCCGGCGTTTCAGGGAGTACCTTCTGGTAGGCGGCATGCCCGACGCGGTGCAGTCCTACGTGGGATCCTCGCAGATTGTGCCCGTCCGTGGTGTGCAGCGCGACATCTTTGATCTCTACGAGAGCGACATCGCCAAGTATGTCGCGGATGTCGTTGAGGCCCGGCAGATAAAGATGGTCTACGAGGCCATCCCTGCCCAACTCAACGCTCCCACGAAGCGCTTCAAGTACGCCAGGCTCGGTCACGATCTGCGTTTTGCGAACCTTGAGACCGCGTTCGACTGGCTCACGAGCGCAGGTATCGCCATCGAGGCGACTAGGGTGGGGGAGGTGGGCTACCCACTCGGGTTCTCCGAGGATCGGACCTCGTTCAAGTTCTTCCTCAACGACGTTGGGGTTCTCACCTCGCGGCTGATGGGCGATGTGGATCTGAACATCATCAACGATAAGACAGGCATCAACTACGGCTCCGTCTTCGAGGCTGTCGTTGCACAGGAGCTTGTCGCTCGCGGTTTCTCCCCCCATTACTATTCGTCGAAGAAGCGCGGCGAGGTGGATTTCGTCATCGAGGATCCATCGACGGGGAGGATCCGGGCTATCGAGGTGAAGTCGGGCAAGAACTACCGTCGGCACAGCGCGCTCACAAACCTGCTTGAAGCCCGAGAGATCCAGGAGGCTCTGGTTCTGCACGACGGTAACCTGGAGGTCGAGGGTGATAGGATCTATGTCCCGGTCTACGCCACCCACCTTGCGATGAGAATATAGGGCGGACTTTAAGCTTTAGTGGTTGTTGCCTGGCATATTGGCGGTAAGCATCAGGTCTTCGATACCGTGCCACGAGGCAAATCCGTATGCCAAACTATCTTGACTGCTGTTACAATCGCTTTGGACATTCATTCACATGTCAGCAAACGGGGATCACCGTGGCAACTGCCGACGACGTGTTCGACCATATGCGCAAAGTCCTCGGCTTTTGCAGGGGGCCGGCCCTACGGGGACCGGCCCTCGTTCTATCGAGATTGAGCGATGCGGGCTGCGTGCGGCCTAGACCATTTTGGCCGGCCCCAGAGCCGAAGGCCAACCACCCCGGGGATTTCTCCGCTGCGGACTCTGTGCCTTAGAACGTCACGTGCTCCACGTTCTCGCCCAGGCCCACGTTGCGGAACACCTCGTCCCAGCAGCTAAATCCCTCGGGGATGCGGTACCACGGCTCGGCCGCCTTGATGCCGAGCACCGCGAGGGGCATGCCGATCCGGAGCTCGTCGTTGGTGATGCCCTCGCCGCGCTCGGGCGCGAGCATGGCCACGGAGTCGGGGGCGGTCAGCACGAGCCTGCCGGCGCCGTTCTGCACTGCGAGGTTCTCGTTCTGCACGAGTAGGGTGAACACCTCGCCGGTCTCGTCGTCGCGCACCATGGTCTTGCCAAAGTCGAAGCCGTCGCGGCACACCAGCTCGCGGTCGACCACGGTGCCGCGGCAGATGAGCTTGCCGGTGAAGGTGCTTAGGGCCGCCTCGACGGGGTCGGCGCCGGCCACCTTGGCTGCGATGAGCGCGCGACCGGTGGCCTGCAGGCTCGAAGGCGACCCGGCCACCAGGCACGTCTCGCACTGATCCTTGGTGAGCGGCGGCATGCAGTAGCTGATGAGCATGTTGTTGTAGGCCACCACGATGCTGCGGCCGATGAGCTCCACGGTCTGGGTGTCGAGCGGGTCCTGCGTTTCGATGACCACGGTCTCGCCGCGGGCTGATGCGTACACAAAGGGACTTGCCGGATAGCCGTACACGCAGGTCAGGATGTTACCCACCGTGGGCACCGAGCGCCCGCAGGCGTCGGCGTCGAGCAGCGCAAGGCCGCAGGCCGAGGCCACCTTGAGGAAGTAGGGCAGCTGGATGCAGTCGTGCTCCAGCGTGTAGAGGTAGCCGATCTTCTTGCCCTGGGCCTCCATGAGCTGCTGCATCTTGCGCAGGGCCAGGATGCCGTCGGGGGCGCTGTGGCACGAGGCGGCGTCGGTGGAGATGGGGCCTAACTTGCCCACGGTTACGGCCAGCAAGTCGGGGTCCATCTCGTCGACCGAGACGAGCTCGATCTCGATGGGCGTCTCGGCGTCGATGCGCTCGATCAAGGGCATGGGCTCCACGGGCTCGGCGGTGAGGAGGGCCAGGACGTCGACCTGGCTGGCGCAGGTCACGATGCCGTAGAGGCACAGCAGGATGAGCGCCGGCACGGCCGCCATGTTGAGCTTGGTGATGATCTTCTCGCCGAAGATCGACACGGTGAGCATGATGAGGCCGAGCACGATGATGCAGGCCTCGCGGTTAACCGAGATGCCGTTGAGCGAGAGGATCTGCAAGAACGACTCGCCCGCCACCTGGCAGTCGGTGCCGGCCCAGCACACCAGCGTGCAGGCCAGGATGAAGCTGATGATGATGCCCGCGCCCTCCTTGCCAAAGGCCCCGCGGGCCAGGATGGCGGTGGGCAGGCCCATGTCGGTGCCCTGCATGCCCTGGAGGCAGAACAGCGCCGCCAGGATGGCCGAGCCGATGACGGTGGCGAGCACCATCTCGCCCAGGTTGAGGCCGGCGATGAGCATGGCGCCGATCATGATGACGGGCACGCAGATCGACGAGCCGGCCCACACAAAGCTGGTCTTCCACCAGCTGTGGCGCGACTCGGGGGGTACCGGCACGAACGCGTCGTCTTCAAAGACGGCTGCGCCCTTTTCTTCCTTTCCCATGGTGCGGACCTTTTTATAGAGAAGGCCGCAATATTTTTCCAAGCCGTAAAGGTGAAGGACGACATTGACGGCAAAGTTCGGGGAAAGGAATCAAATGTCCAAGGTAGCTGAGGGAACGGTCCCCTATAAGGGATATAAAACCTACTACAAAATCGTGGGAGAAGACAAGGCGGGCCGCCCGCCCCTCGTGATGCTGCACGGCGGTCCCGGCAGCACCCACTTCTACCTGGAGCCCTACGAGCTTATGGCCGAGCGCTACGGCCGGCAGCTCGTGTTCTATGACCAGATCGGCTGCGGGCTCTCGGCCATCCCGCACCAGGGCGACGACTTCTACTCCTACGAGCTGTGGATGGACGAGCTCGATGCCGTCCGAGAAGCCCTGGGGCTCGCCCGCATCCACCTCTTTGGCCACTCGTGGGGCGGCATGCTGGCCATGATGTACGCGCTGCGCTGCTCCGACGGCCTGCAGACCCTCACCGTGGCGGCATCGCCGGCGAACATCAACACCTGGCTGCTCGAGGCGCGCCGGCTGGTGGACTACCTGCCGGCCGATATGCAGGGTGCCCTGTGGAGGGCCGAGGAGACCGGCGACTACAGCGACCCGGCCGCTCAGGAAGCCTCCGACGAGTACTATCGCCGCCACGTGACGGGCTGCGCGCGACCCTGGCCCGAGTGCATCCAGAAGAGCTTCGACATGACCGGCGAGTGCTACGGCGTGATGCAGGGTGCCAGCGAGTTTGTGGTGACCGGCAAGATGCGCGACTTCGACGTGACCGGCGAGCTCCATCGCCTCACGGTGCCCACGCTGCTGCTTTCGGGCACGGCCGACGAGGCCACGGCCCTGGTGATGAAGGAGAGCCTTGACCGCATCCCCACCTGCGAGTGGGCGCTGATCCCCGGTGGCGCCCACATGGGCCACGTGCAGTACCCCGAGGAGTACGCGGCGGCCCTCGAGGGGTTCCTCGTGCGCCACGAGTAGGGGTCGAGGGCGTCTAAGCCCTAAGGGCCGAGGCGCTCTGGATGAGGAAGCCGACGAACTCGTCGACCGATTTCGGGGCGCCTCGGTTCCACAGGGCAAATATGGGGATGAACGCCCCCTCTCCCTCGATGCGGATCAGCCGGTACCGGGACAGTATGGTGCTCGGCAGGATCGTGAGGCACGATTCCGAGAAGATATAGACGTCGTTGGGTTTGGGGGAGCCGAAGTAGTCGGCGATGGAGTCGCAGGCCCTTACCGCCTTGCGCATGCTGAAGCCGTTTTGCAGGCACGCCTCCTCGATGTGTGCCGTCAGGAGGGGGAAGGCCGTCGTGAAGACAAAGGTGCTGTCGGAAAGGTCGGCCAGCCTCACCCGGTCCTGCTGGGCGAGGCGGTGGTCGTTCGGCACGTAGGCAAACAGGCCCTCGGAGGTGAGGTACTGCGCGCAGAACTCGGCCTGGTTTTCGAGGGAAAGGGGCCCCACGGAGACTGCGACGGTGCCTGCGTCGTCGCGGACCAGGTCGAGGACGTTGCTCTTTGCGATGGAGAAGAACGAGGTCGACGTGTGGGGCTGGTATCGCGACACGCGGGCATGGGGGTTGGACTGCTCGTAGCCGCTCGTCGCGCTGTTGATTATATCGACCACCAGCGGGCACCTCAGGTCCCCGCACACCGTGACGAGGTCCGTGTGCTCATGCTTGCGGGCGGTTATCTCCTCCAGGGCCCGGTCGATCGCCTCGATCCCGGAGTAGCAGCCGTTAAAGAACTCGATGCCGTCGCGGGTGAGCGAGACCTCGCGCGTCGTGCGGTCGAAAAGGGTGGTGCCGACCTCCCGTTCCAGGGCAGCCACGTGCTTGCTTAGGGTTGACTGGGAGATGTTGAACTCCCCGGCCGTCTTTTTAAAATTGAGCGTTACCCCAAGCCGTAAAAACTCCCGCAGCTGCTGTATGTCCATGCAACCCGTCCTCCGCCGATAGCGTACAGGGAAACTCAGCGTTTCCAAAACGGAACCGTAGGTAGTGTAAACGCCATTTCACCGTTTCCGATGGCACGAAATACAATCTCGGCGAGTCGCGCAACGGCTCTATGGCCAACGTATTATAGGAGGATGTACATGGGGATGGCTGTAACGAGAAGGGGCATGGTCAAGGGTGCGGGCATTGCGGCCGCCGGTGTTGTGGCGGGCTGCGCGGGCGTGGGGGTCGCCCATGCCGATGAGTCTTGGATGCCGCAGTGGGACTACGAGGCCGACCTGGTCGTCCTGGGCCTTGGCGCTGCCGGTGCGTCCGCGGCCATCACGGCGGCCGACGCGGGTCTGAAGGTCATCGTCGTTGAGTCGGCCGACCATCAGAACGCCGGCGGCGCGACCTCGGTCAGCGGTGGCATCTTTGCCGTTGCCCGCAGGCCGTGGCTGGGGCACTTCGCCACCCCCGAGATGCTGGAGAAGTCCACGATGGGCGTTGCCTGCCCCGGTTTTGCCGAGGGCTTTATCGACGGGGCCAACGAGGTGATCGAGTTCTCGAAGAACATCGGCATGCCCGTGACTGAGACCGACATGATGGTCATGGCCTCGAGCACGGTCGAGGGCTACTCGATGACCGGCTACGCGCTGTTCGAGGCGCTGCAGAAGGCGGTCGAGGAGCGCGCTGACAACATCACCGTGCTGTACGAGACCCCGGCGATCGACGTGGTCCAGGACCCGATGACCCGCGAGGTCTACGGTGCCGTGGCGGGTACCAAGGACCAGCCCGTCTACCTCAAGGCGAAGCGGGGCGTTCTGATCGCGACCGGCGGCTACGAGGCCAACCAGCAGATGATGCAGGGCTTCCACCAGCACAGCAGGTTCATGCCGAACGCCTCCGGCCCCTACACCACGGGCATGGGCGCACGCATCGGCATGAAGGCCGGCGGCGACTTCAGGAACACCGCCTGGTGCTACGAGATCGACAACTGGTGCATCAAGCCCGCCAGCGAGGAGCTCGGCTGCGCGGTGCACGCCTCCTTCAGCCCGAGCGCTTCGCTGTATGGCGAGACGACCCCCGGCTTCATCTTTGTGAACAAGGACGGCCAGAGGTTCATGAACGAGCGCCAGAACATCGGCCACAGCAAGTCGACCCTCGACGTCAACGACTTCTTCGGCGGCACGGCGACGCCGCTTAACGAGGAGGCGACCATCGCGCTCGACGGCTACCGGAACTGGCCCTGCTTCGCGATCTTTGACTCGACCGTCATGGACGGCGGCCCCATCACCAACCCACGTGAGGCGGGCTGGCTGGACAGCCACCCCCATCGCCCGGCCGTGTACGAGTGGAGCTCGGACAACCGTGCCGAGCTTGAGCGCGGCTGGCTCTTCAAGGGCGAGACGCTCGAGGAGCTTGCCGAGGCCATCCAGACGGTGGACGAGTTCGGCAACCCCGTGTCTATGAATACCCAGGGCCTGCTCGAGGCCGTCCAGCGCTACAACGAGGGCTGCGCTGCGGGCCAGGACGAGTATGGGCGCGCCGCCGCCGAGATGGCTCCGGTTGCCGAGGGTCCCTTCTACGCCGTTGAGCTGTGCATCGGCGTGCTCTACACCATCGGCGGCCTGTTCCACGACAGTGCGTCGCGCCTGCTTGACGGCGACAACGAGGCGATTCCCCGCCTCTATGCGGCCGGCAACGTTGGCACGAACAGCATCCTGCGCTCCGAAGGCATCTCGGGCGCGATGCTGTACGGCATCGCCGCCGCACGCGACGTTGCCGGACTCGACGCCTGGGACGCGTAGGGACTGCGGAGTCCTTGCTTTTTTAGGAACGCATAATCAGTAGTTTCTGGCGGAGAAGCCCTTGGAGGTTCCAGGGGCTTCTCCGCTGTATGGTGAAGGCCGCAATGGGCGGGTGTGAGAGACTCGCGTCCTTCTGCTTTTCCTCGGATGCGGTGGTATGCTTGCCCTACCACGCCGTGTTGGCCCTGGTCGCGCATGCGCGCCACGCCCGAAAGGACCCTGTCATGCATTTTCGCCCCGCCACCCCCGAGGATTTCGACGCCGTTGTTGCCATCACCACGGCCGGTCGCGAATACCTGGCCTCGCAGGGGCTCGACCAGTGGCAAGGCGGCAACCCGTCGCCCGAGCGCGTGCGCGAGGACATCGAGCGCGGCTACGACTATCTGGCCGTAGACGAGCAGACCGGCGAGTCTCTGGGCGTTGTCGCCTTCTGCGGCGAGGCGGAGCCCGACTACGCCAACGTCACGAGCGGCGCCTGGCTCACCGAGGCCCCCAACGACCCCGGCCAGCCCTCGCCTTATGCGGTGCTGCACCGCATGGCCGTGGCCACGGCGGGCCGGCGCGGGGGCGTGGCCTCATTTTTGCTGCAGGAGTGCTTGGATCTTGCCCGCGAGCGCGGCTTTACGAGCGTGCGGGTCGACACCCATCACGGCAACCTGCCCATGCAGGGATGTTTCTCGAAAAACGGCTTCACGCGCTGCTGCGACATCTTGATCACGAGTCCCATCGAGCCTACCAAGGAGCGGGTGGGATTCGAGATCGTGCTGTAGGGATCGCCCTGGTCGATAAAACGCTCGCCGCCATCGCTGACGAGGATGGTCGCCCCGTTGCCGTATTCTCCGCTGCGTCGATGACGTCGGCGCGATCCACGACGTTTTGGTAGAGGACGTTCTGCAAGACGCTGTCGAACACGCCCTGGTGGACGTAGGTCATATAGACGGTGCCGCCGCCGGGAAGACCTGGGATGTTCGGAGCAGACAAACGAAGGCCGCTTGTCTTCATGGGGGTCGTCGACTCCCATGCAGGCGAAGTACTCGTGTATTGTTACACATGCCGTCGGTGTATATGCGCAACGTCTTATTGTCGACGTCGAACTTTTGGGCAAGGGCCTTGAAATAGGCGAACATGTTATCGGGGTTCACGCCGCTGCAGACCATTTGGACTGCGAAGCGGGTGCTGCCGCCCTCTTGCCCCTCGGGAGCGGCATCGCACAGGAGCACTTGGGCGCCGGCGTCGGCGGCGCAACGGGCGGCCACGGCCCCGGCCAGGCCAAAGCCGATGACCACGACGTCGTAGGTTCCGTCCCAGGCGATGGTGTCGGCGTAGGTAATCGCCTGCGCCTCGCTGGCCGACGCCGCTGCGGCGCCCCCGCACAAGGCCGCGCTGCCGGCGAGGACCGCAGACGTGCGGGCGAAGGTTCTCCGGGTGATGGGCTCCATGGTCAGTTCCCCTTTCGGTTGGCTGCGGGCGAGGGCCCGCATTCGACGATGGCTCGAACGCCGCGACGGCGAACGGTGCCAGCAAAGCCCTGAGGGGGCTGTGGAAACAAGCGAGGGGGGCTGTAGGGGGAATCTCAGGGGAGTGTAGTTTTTGGAGGGGGGGGGTCGACCGATGGGGCTCCGTGGCTGCTCCGAGCATGCCGGGAGTTTTTTTAGTTTAGAAGTGGTTATAACTAGACACTAAGATCTTTCAGGCCTTGGACGACGCGCGCCTTTTGGAGCGCCTGACGTTTCAAGGACGACTTGCTGCCCGGGCTGCTCCAGCAGAAAATTCGCGACTACGGGCAGGAGGAGCGGTACCCCATGTGCCTGTGCCGCGTGTTCGAGGAGCTTCCCGCCATCGTGGAGTCGGCGGAGTTCCGGGCTCAGATGACGCGCTTCCTCCCTGCGCCCGTGGTGATGCGCGCCGTCGACCGCCCGATGTTCCGTGAGCACATGGTCGAGCGAATCCAGGGGCTCTGCCGGCTGGCGAACGAGGGGTTGGGGTGCTGACGAGGCCTCAGAGTGGTCGTTGCAAACAAGCGCGCCCCCAGCCGGGACCGTCGGGGGGATTGACGGCTGGTGGGGGCGCGCTGTCGAACGGCTTGCTTGTGAGGTCGCCCTGTTAGCGGGACTGGCCCGCTAGTCGGCCCTTCCTACTCCCAGGGCTCCTGGGCGGCGGCTTCCTGGCCTGCGATGTAGCCCAGGGCGAAGGCACCGGTCAGGGCGGGCGCCACCTGGCCCGAGGCGGGGTTGCGGATGCCGATGTTGCCCATGAGGCCGCCGGCGTACAGGCCGGGGATGACCTCGCCGTAGGTGTTGCGCACCTGGGCCTTGGCGTCGCTGTTCAGGCGCATCTGCGTGGGGTAGATGGCGGCGCAGACCTCGATGGCGTGGAAGGGCGGCGTCTCGAGGGCCGGTGCCGGGGCGCTTCCCTCAAGCTCGTCGATGGTGTCGCGGCCGAAGTCGGGGTCGTGGCCCTCCTTGCAGTAGCCGTTGTAGGTGTCGACGGTGGCCTTGAGGGCCGCGGGGTCAAGGCCTATCTTCTCGGCCAGCTCCTCGATGGTGTCGGCGTCGTACACGGTGCCACCCAGCACGTCGTGGCGGTTGAGCGTGATTGAAGCGTGCTCCATCGACATCTGGGGGTCATCGTGGATGATGAACGTCTTGCCGCCCTGCAGCGAGGTCGCGGCGGCCTCGGGGGAGGCGCCGATGTTCTCGGCGGTGTAGCGCTCGGCTTTGTCGTTCACCAGGATTCCACCGGCGCGGGGGAGCTGCACGATGCCGACCAGCGTGTCGGCGGCGGCCAGGGCCAGCGACGGGGCCACGTGCACGTCTCGGATGGCCGCGCCCAGCGCCATGGCCATGGTGTAGCCGTCGCCGGTGTTGGTCTTGCAGCCCACGGGCTTGGCGCCGGCGAACTTCTTGCCGTTAAAGGTCATGAGCATCTCGGGGCTGCCGCAGTAGCCGCCGGTGCCCAGCACCACGCCGCGGCGGGCCTTGACGGCGATCGGCTTGCCGTCGGCCTGCGCCTCGGCGCCCACCACGCGGCCGTCGGCGTTCACGATGAGGCGGGTGGCCGGGGTCTCATACCTGATCTCGACGCCCTGCTTGTCGCACTCGTCGAGCAGAAGCGTCATGGTGTCGCGCATGTTGATGGTGTGCCAGCGCGGCACGCCCATGTCGAGGAAGTCCTGTAGGTCGCCGTAGACCTGGGTGCCCAGCGAGAGCAGCCACTCGAAGACGGGGGCCGACGCCTCGCAGACGGCCTTGGAGGTCTCGAGGTCGCTGTCGGCCACCTGCTGGATGGGCTGGATGCTCTCGACCCACTCGTAGTACTTCTCGGGGCTGTCCTCGATGCCCTGCTCCTTCTGGACCGACGAGCCGCCGATGGCGAGCTGGCCGTCGGCGAGGGCCGAGCAGCTGTCGAGCGCCGAGACGCCCTTTTCGAGCACGAGTGCCTCGGCACCGCTGTAGACGGCCCACAGGGCGGCCGTGAGGCCAGTGGCGCCGGCGCCCAGACACAGGACGTCCGTCTCGAGGTCCCACGTCTCGGGCACGCCGGCCAGCGCCGGGGCGGCGAGCAGGGCCGAGCCGGCGACCGCCGCCGCCCCGGCTACGAAGGTCCTTCTTGAAAGGCTGGTTTGCATGGCCATGGTCTCTCCCTTGGGTCTGGATGCCTATGCGATGTGCATGGCCCCGAGTCTAAGAAGGCACCGTGCGGGTGTCTTCCACAGAAAGTGCTATAGTGGCCCCTGGGGAACAAAAGCTAAAAACATGGCTGTTTACCAGCAAAAACGTTGTCAAGCATTTAGGGGTCAACAGTTTTTGAGCGGAAGGGGATCACTATGGTCGCACGGCGCGGGGGCGGCGCGGCCGCGGCGGTTGGGGGAGCTTCGGGCTTTCAGGGGGAGCTGGGCCGCATCTTTAGCCAGGTCTTCTGGCCGTATGTGGTGGGGTTCGCCCTGGTTCAGACCTGGACCGTGCTGTGCATCGCGCTGCCCGACCCCGTTACCTACGGCGAGCCCTTCTACGACCTGCGTTGGTTGTCGCTTGCCACCGCCCTCGCGCTGTCGCTGGGGGCCGCGCTGTGGAGGCGGTTGGGCCGGCTCGTTTCGGGCAGCCGGCCTCTGTTCGTGGCGGTGGGCGTCGTGGCGTCGGCCGCCAGCCTCACGGGTCCCCTGAGCGCCCTTTTGCCGCCGGGCTTCTCGGTTGTGGCCATCCATGTGGCGGCCGTGGGCGTGGGCGTTGGGTTCGCATGGCTGTATCTGGCTTGGTACGAGCGGTTCTGCGAGCGCCGCGACATGATGGGCCTGGCCTGCAGCGTGGTGGCGAGCCTGTTGTTCGTCTATCCTCTGGCCAACGTGCTCTCCACCGACCAGGTGAGCCCGTGGTTCTCGTCGGTGGTGGGGTCGTTGCTCCCCGTGTTGTCGGTGGGCTGCTCGTTTGCCGGCCCGGGGTGGCGGTTGCGGTCTTGCGGCGCTCCCCGCGACGCCGGGTTGCCGTGCGCCCCCGACCTTCCCTGCGAGCCCGGCGTCGCCAACTCCGACCTGCCCCAAGACGCCGCCGGGCGGTGCCGGCTGTTCCTGCGGTTCGGCCTGTGCCTGGCGGCGGTGGTTGTCGTGATCGAGACGGTGCGCAACCTGCTGCTCGGCGGCACGGCGATCGCGTTCTACTCCGGCGTCGCCAACCTGGGAGGGGCCGCGCTCAAGGTGGCCTGCGCCGCGTGGCTCATCGCGGTGTTCGACCGGCGAGACGCCCACGGGGTCTCGGTGGCCTACCGTATCTCGTTCTTGCTGCTTTTGGGGGTTGTGCTGTGCATGCCCCTGTTGCTGCAGGGCGACTGGGTCGCCCACATGCTGCTCGACGTGGCGTCGTTCTTCTTCCAGATGATCGTGCTCATGGTGCTGTACCAGATGTGCATCGGGTTCGAGATCGCCCCCGTGCGTGCCTTCGGCATGGCGCGGGCCCTCTGGGCGGGCGGCACGCTGCTGGGCATCGGCATCGAGGGCCTGCGCGGCCTCCAGGGCCCCGACTCCATGCAGCTGCTCCCAGTGCTTCTGGGGATCCTGGCGGCTGCGGCCTTTGTGTTCGTCTTCACCGACCGCGACTGCGTCGAGGTCCTGGCGTCCATGCCCGAGGGCGACGGCGCCCCGAGCCTCGAGCTCAAGGTCAGGCGGCTGGGCCGGCGCTGCGGTGTCTCGGACCGAGAGCTCGAGGTGGTGATGCTGGTGGCCCAGGGGCGCTCCGCCGCCCGCATAGCCGAGAGCCTGGGCGTCTCGCTGGCCACGGTGAACTCCCACGTGCACCACGTGTACTGCAAGCTCGGCGTGCATTCGCGGCAGGAGCTCCTCGACGCCGTGGAGCGCGAGGGAGCGGGGGCGTAGCGTGCGGAGAAGGCCGCGACGCCCCCGGCCGGGAGCCCCGCAGCGAGCGCCCCTTGATTCCTTACTCGCGTGCGGGCATCGGCATCTCGGCGGCCTCCCAGCCCTCGGGGGCGGCTCGTGGAGCTTCTTGAGACGGCGGCACGGTAGGGCGCTGGGGATGCGGCCGATCTCGGGTGGGGTTGAAAGGAAGGGGGATGGGAGATGGGGTGAGGGGGACGGTGCCAGGAATGGGTATCACTTTATTAATATTTTATCCTTTTGAGAGAGAATGCAGCCGCAAAAAGGCACATCGTGTACCGTAAAGCTATTGATAAATTGTCTCCCGAGACCATCCTCAAAATAGCAATGTGGCAAAACCCCAGGTAGAAGGGGCGTCTTGGCACAAGGGGAGTCTCGTGTGATCGCGAAGCTCTCCATGACTGCTTCCGCTTGGTCTCCGATGGCTCGAAAAGCAGTACACGAACCCCCTTTTTGCGGGTGTATTTTGTCTTGGCGGAGCATATATATTCGCAATTGATTTATGACTGCCCTACCCCCCTCTCTACCTCCCCACCCCCCCGTCCTCCTATCGGCCAATCGGCCCGATAATGCATCGAAGGCTCGGCTCGTGGTGCCCCTGCACGCCTTTCGAGGCAGCCCTTTTGCGGTATTACTTCCGTTGTCACAGCGTTGCTCTCCTACGCCGTGGGACATTCCTGCCAAGACATTCCCGCAAGCCTGCTATTCTTGGGTGCAACAGCTCGCCCAGGGCATCCACTGCCGCTTGCGGGCATTCGCCATCGTCCGCGGGCCCCTAAACAGGAAGGACCACCCATGCAGTTTCGCCCCGCCACGCTCGACGACTTCGACGCCGTCGTCGCCATCACCGCGGCCGGCCGCGAGTTCCTGGCCTCCCAGGGCCTCGACCAGTGGCAGGGCGGCAACCCGTCGCCCGAGCGCGTGCGCGAGGACATCGAGCGGGGCTACGACTACCTGGCCGTGGACGAGACGACCGGCGAGCCCCTGGGCGTGGTGGCCTTCTGCGGCGAGGCCGAGCCCGACTACGCCAACGTGACGAGCGGGGCGTGGCTCACGGAGGCCCCCAACGACCCGGCCCTTTCCTCGCCCTACGCGGTGCTGCACCGCATGGCCGTGGCCGCGGCGGGGCGGCGCGGGGGCGTGGCGTCGTTCTTGCTGCAGAGGTGCCTGGACCTTGCCCGCGAGCGCGGATTCGCCAGCGTGCGGGTCGACACCCACCACGGCAACCTGCCTATGCAGGGGTGCTTTGCCAAGAACGGCTTCACGCGCTGCTGCGACATCCTGATCACGAGCCCCATCGAGCCCACCAAGGAGCGCGTGGGCTTCGAGATCGTGCTGTAGAGGATTGGCTATATCAAAGATCGGGCAGATATAATCAAAAGCAATAACATTTGGCCACCATGACGGGATTTCTATTCACTGTACGACAAACTGTGTCCCGACTGAATCCCGGAATTATCAGCGCTAAAGGTAGCTCAGTATTAATATCAAATACATATATTTTCACAGCTCTAAGACAGCGGATCCGTTGAGCCGTACAGTGAACGCGAATTACGTCAGGATGCTCTCGAACCCCCATATCCCTAGGTCCTTAGCCCGCAAGTCTCGAAGCTCTATACCGAGTGTTCATGTCCCTGGCTTTAGTATAGGAGCCACTGACTCCAAAAGATGCGCTGTCCTTTCTGGTCGTCAATGGAGAGAAGGCTTTCGGCGATAAAGCATCTGGGCTTGCCCCAGCGAAGACGCGGGGCAGCCTGCGCAAGGGCCTCAACGTCATGCAGTTCGTCGTCGCCGGGGTTTCGCCAGCCAAAACCGTGGATAGCGTGTTTGGCCGATAGGGTGCACAGGAGCCCGGAACCGTTGAGGTGGGGGTCCCACCCAAAAACATCTGAGGTATGAACGGCCAACCCTGCTACCGAGGAGTGGGGTTGTGAAAGGTCCTGAAACACATTTGCGTAGAACACGCTTGGCACATGTTCCAACCAGTGGGGCACGAGGGTGTCGAGGCGTTTGTCTTCGACGGGTTGACCGTGACGGACCAGTGCGAGTATGTAAAGCGGGTCCATGGATTCGCGCTGGATGCACAAGCCGCCGGCGGACGACTGGCGGAGCATGCCGTCCATGCGGTTGAGACGGTTTGCAATGCTTTTGACCTGGGCGGCTCGCTGCTCCCATTCTTTGTGACTTGTTGCGATGGACGTTTGAATGGTTGCCGTGGACGAGCAGCGCACCAGTTCGACTGCCTCTTGGAGTGATTTACCGAGCTGGCGCCACATGCGGAGGTTTTCGAGGGTCGTGAGGTCGTTAAAGTCATAGGATCGGGTGCCCGCTGGGCTTCGGGCGGGCGATATGGCGCCGGCCGCTTCGTAATCGCGCAGGCTTTGGGGGGACAGCCCCATGAAGCGAGCTGCATCGCCTATTTTGAAAGCGCGATCGAATTGGACGGGTACCTCCGCCTGTTCCAGGTGGCTCTCATGTGAGGGTGCGGTCGTCACGATGGTCTCGTCTCTCCCGAAATGTGCGGCCTGTGTCGTGGGGAGTGTACCATCGGGATCAAGGGACGGAGATGCTCTTATGGGCGGGGTCGCGAAAGAGAGGATTGCGGCCCCGCCCGTGACGGCTGCGGATAACCCCTCCCGAATTGAGGGTGCGGCTTTTAGCGCGGGTAGTTCGGTGGGTTTAACCCTGGATTACGCGACCTGTTCGATTTCGATGCTGTCGCTGTTCTTGCCGGGATCATAGTCGGTAGACGAAACCTTGGTCTCGATGTCGAGCGGCAGGCTGTCGTCTTTGGGGGTGGCGGCATTCTCGCCGGCGATTTTGCCGAACACCATGGCTTCGGCCAGATTGCCACCACCCTGGTACTGGAACGAGCAGATGCCGCCGAGCTCGCCGGCACTGTAGAGATGTGGGATGGGGTTGCCGAAGGTGTCAAGCACCTGGGCGTTCACGTCGCGGCGCGGACCACCCTGGGTGTTGAGAACGGCCGGTACGCACAGCACGGCGTAGAAGGGGCCGTCGCCAAAGGGTGCCATAGTGGCAGGGTCACGGCGCAGTTCGTAGTCCTCGCCCTGTTCGCAGAAGAAGTTGAAGTTCTCGATGGTCTTGGCTAGGGTCTCGGGGTTCATGCCGCAGGTAACGGCGAGCTCTTCGAGGGTATTGGCACTGACAAGGTTGTTGACGACGTCGTCCCAGTCAAGAACGCCACTCTCCTGATATTCATCGTATTTTGCCTGGTCGAATACCATGTAAGGACGCCAGCCCTGCACGGGGTTGCGGTACACGTTGCCTGGGGTCCAGGCGTGACCGTGGCGACCAGGGGCTTCGGACTCGTTGATATAGCGCGAGCCATCTTCGGCCACGACGATGCAGGCGCCCGTAAAGTCAAGCACCAACGCGATATTGGCGCGCTTGCCTTCGCCGGGATCAGGTAGCGGGGCACTCGAGTTTGATTCGTAGGCGGTCATGTGCCACAGATCAGCGCCCACTTCGAGGGCCATCTTGATGCCGTCACCGTTGTTGAAGGCGCCTCCGAGGTAGGCCATGCGCGGTGTGCCCAGATAGTCTTGGATCATCTGGGGGTTGCACTCAAAGCCGCCGCACGTAAGGCAGACGCCGTTGAGGGCGCGCACATTGAGCTGGCGGCCGTCGCGTTCGATGACGGCCCCGATGACGGCCTTGGTCTGCGGGTCCTGGATGAGGTGTTTGGCGGGAGATTCCAACCAGATGCTGATGCGGTCGGCGCGCTCGGCTACCTGGTTGCGCGAGAGAGTAAAGAGGCCTGCCCCGAACGTCGTGTCGGTATCCCAACTCAGGAACTGAACCGTTGAAGCTCCGGGGAACTCGGGATATTCGGGTACCATGCTGACTCCGTGGTACACCTCGGAGCTCTGGAACGTAGGCTCGATGTCCAGGTATTCACGCAAGAAATCGTCCATGTGATTGACCGAATCAATCCAGAGTTCCCGCATATCTGGATCAATCTTGAGCTGCCAGTTGAGAGCGTCGATATACTCTTCGAGCAGGGCACGGTCAGAACCGTAGAAGAACTTCTGACCGCAGAAGCGGGAGTTGCCTCCTTCTTGGCCTTCGGGAGCGGCGTCGCACAAGAGGACCTGTGCGCCTGCGTCGGCGGCACAACGAGCCGCTACGGCACCGGCGAGGCCAAAGCCGATAACCACGACGTCGTAAGTGCCGTCCCAGGCAATCGTGTCGGCATAGGTCACGGTCTGTGCCTCGCTAGCCGCAGCCACCGCCGCTCCGCCGCAAAGAGCCGCACTTCCGGCGAGGGCCGCGGACACGTGGGCAAAGTTTCTCCGGGTGATGGGTTCCATGGCGAATTCCCCTTTCGTAGGTTAGTAGTTCGAACGCCTTGGTGGCGAACAACGCCAGCAAACCCCTGCGGAGGCTGTGGAAACAAGTTGACGAAGCTGTAAGGAAAATCTCAGGGCGGCGTAGATTCATGCGTTGCGGGGGACCTGGGGCTGCTCGGGGAAACGTTCGAGTAGTCTGCCGAGTCAAGGGTTTCTCTGCCAACCGGCTTGCGTCACACCCCGCTTTCGCTGGGCACGCTCAGGATGTCGTAGAGCCTGCGGGGCATGATGCTGGCCAGGCGCCGCGAGGCGGTCTGGGGGTCGGGGACGTTTCCGAGGCGGTACCACTCGGTGAGGATCTCGGTCTCGGTCTTGACCCAGCTGTCGATGCAGAACATCAGTGACTCGTCGACGGCGACGTGCTGGTAGTCCTGCAGGGTCTCCAGGAGGGCGCACTTCCTGAAATGCGGCATGACGGTGCGCTCTGTCGAGATGTTGAGCGTGTACTGCGTCGCCACCCTAAAGAAGTCCTTCTCAAGGGAGAGCAGCCGTATGTGGTGCAGGTAGCCGGTCTCCCAGTCTATGGTGCGCCCCACCTCCACCAGGTAGAAGCGGTGCACAAAGGTAGGCCACCACCAGTGGAGGCTGTACTTGTCGGGAAAGTGGCGGTAGAACGCCTGGCGCGACATGCCGGCCCTGGTGCAGATCTGGGTAACGGTGATCTGGTCGAGCGAGCGGTCGACCGCGTGCATGATGCGGAGCTTCGCCTGCACGTCGGCGTCGTTCAGGAAACTGTCTGGATCCCACGGCTCGCGTTTCATGGACGCGCCCCCTTTTGTGCCGCGCCAACCGCCCCCGGTCTTCTCCGGTGCGGACGCCCCTACGTCACGAGTATAGGACGCGCGGGGCGCCGTATGGTGCCGGCGTCCCGCGCGCTGCGGACAATGGGGCTTTCTTGTCCTGAGGGTCTCTGGTCTTTGGCCCCTTACGGCCGGCGGCCCTTTTGCCCGTCCGGTGCCGCGCCGCCCCGGGGCCTTTCGCCTACGCCAGCCCGCGCTCCTCGGCGGCTGCCCGCAGGTCGGCCCAGGTGGCCAGGTGGTCTATCTCGAGGGCCTTGCAGACCTCGTCGCAGGTGCCGCACTGGATGCAGTTGAACAGGCCGCTCTGCACCGCCTCGAGCACGCGGTCGCCCTGGTCGTAGGGGTCGTAGAACCGCAGGGCCGTGGCGACCATCTGCGTGGGGCCGGCGAACTTCTTGAGCCCCTGCTCGGCCACCACGGGGCAGGCGGCGGTGCACACGCCGCAGCGGGCACAGTGCTCGAGCGGGTCCACCTTGGCGTAGACGTCGGGGTCCACGGGGGCGTTGATCTCGTCGAGCGTCACAGGCTTGGCGCGCTGGCGCTTCATGGCCGAAGCCACGCGGTCGGTCACCTTGGTCTTGTCGACCACCAGGTCGCGTACCACCGGGAAGCCCGGCAGCGGGGTCACGAGGTTCTCGCCCGCCTCGTCGACCAGGGTCACGCAGGCCAGGCACGGCGTGCCGTTGAGGGCCATGGCGCAGCGCCCGCAGTCGCGGCCGCGGCAGCTGAAGTCAAAGACCACGGGGGCCTCTTCGTCGTTGACGGCCGTAAGGGCCTCGAGCAGGGTCATCGACTCGTGCCAGGGGATGTCGTAGTCGACCACGTAGGGGTTCTCGTCGACGGAGGGATCGTATTTCTGGATGCTGATCTTCATGGGGATACCTCTCTAGTCCTCGACGGTGACGACAGGGGCCTTCTCGCACGTGATGACCCCGTCGCTGTAGCGGGCGTGGACGTTGCACAGCCAGTTCTCGTCGTCGGTGTCGGGGAACTCGGGGCGGAACATGTGCCCGCGGGTCTCCTCGCGGAACGCCGCGCTGCGGGCGGCCGCCTCGGCCAGGTCGAGGAGGTTGTAGTTCTCGATGGCGCACTTCCAGTCGGTGTTGAACACGTGGGAGCGGTCGCCCAGCGTCATGGCGGGCATCTCCTCGGCGCGAATGCGGGCGAGCTCGGCGATGCCGGCCTCGATCTCGCTGGAGGGGCGCGCCGGCTGGCAGGCCTGGTAGCACGCCTGCTGGATCATGCGGCGCACCTGCTGAGGGCGCTTGCCGCCGGTGCGGCCAAACAGCTCGTGCAGGCGGGCGTGCTCGGCGAGCACGGTCGCCTCGTCCAGGGCGGGAACCTGGGCCTGGTCGATGTAGGCCACGGCCCGGCTCATGGCGTAGGAGCCGTTGCGCGGGGCCACGTTCACGGTGCTGCCGCCCTGGGCCCCCGAGAACCCGCCGCCGCGGGCGTGGAACAGGCCGGCTATGCCCTCCACCATGAGGTCGCCGTCGGCCACGGGGTTGCCGGCGTGCTCGTAGGCCTCCAGGCACACCTCGAGCTTGGTGCCCTCGACGTCGATGCCAAAGACCTCCTTCCACAGCCCGATGTTGCGCTGGTAGGTCTCGCCGATGGCCCCAAAGGCCTCGGGAGACGAGAAGTCCACGTAGACGCCGCCGTTCTCGGTGCCGCCGCCCTCGGCGATGCACCGGGCGATGGCCTGGGTGAAGGTGATCTTGTTGAGCGTGGAGTAGTCCATGCCGCGGAAGAAGTAGTTGCCGTCCTTGTCGCAGATGTACTCGCAGCACCCCGAGTCGGCGCCGATGCCGCTCTGGAACGAGCAGGCGATGCCACGGGGCTCGATGTTGAGCAGGTCGCACTGGAAGAACTCGTTGCCCTCGAGCGCGCAGCCGTGGCGGAAGGCTGCGGCGTCGATGTCGCCGGTGTTGTCGGGCGAGTTGATGGTGCGGGCCCCGCAGGTGTTCCAGCCGTACATCCAGGTGGAGGCGCCGGTGCAGCACACCGTGGCCTTGGAGCGGACCACCCTGAAGGAGCCGGTGGGTATGTGGAGGCCCATGACGCCGCAGCAGACGCCGTCCTGCACGGCGATGTCGGTGGCCATGGTCTGGTCGAGGATCTTGACCCCCAAATCACCCATGGCGTCGAGCTGGTGGCGCGAGAATCCCCGGTAGATGCCGTAGATCGTGGGGAAGTCCAGCAAAGGCTTGATCTCGCCCGTATCGGGGTCGCGGTCGAGCAGGCCGTAGCCCAAATTCACGTCGCGCACCATGAGGTTGCGGTCCTCGCCCATCCAGTGCTCGTAGCTGTTCTTCTCGATGGCCTGGTTGGTGAGCTCGTTCAGCACGAAGTCGGTGGACTCGCGCCACGGCAGGTCGTCGCGCACGAAGTTCACGAACTGGTCCCAGTTGTAGCCGGCCGGGCCGCCAAAGCCGTGGGGTCCCTTCTCGATCACGACCACGTCCTTGCCGGCGTCCACGGCCGCGATGGCCGCCGCCACGCCTGCCAGGCCCCCTCCTATGATGCAGACGTCGGTGTTGTAGACCTCGTAGTCAACGTGGCCCGGGTCGCTTGCGACCCTCTCTGCCGCGCCTTCGGCCTGGGCCGCCGCGATGGTCGGGGCACCTCCCAGCGCCGCCGCCCCCATGGCGGTCGCGCCTCCCAGCACGAGGTCCCTACGCGTGATGTTCCCAGCGGGTTCGGTGCGCATTGCCTCCCCTTTCTCCTTGGGCGGGTCGGCCTCGCCTGGTGCTTGGCTCGCCCGCACCATGACTGTAGGCCGCCGCGGCGGGGAGCCTCAAGGAACAAAGCGGCGCATCTGTTCGCAAAACGCGGACAATGCGGGGTCGCTGGGGTATGGGCAGACCGGCGCCGCCGGCGCGGGCCGCCGTCGGGGGTATAGTGGGGTGCCCGAGGTGCCTCGAGATGCCGAGAACACCGCGCCGCCCGTAGGTACTCCCAACACGGGGCCCGACGCCTTGCGTGGGCTCGCGTAGCAAAGGAGCTGGCCATGACCCCATTGACTCCGACGCCCCCAACGGACCCGCCAACCTCGGCGGCCTCTTCGATCCCGTCGCCAGGGTCGTCTCCCGACCTGTTGCGGATCGTGCGCGACTACGCCCGGGCCGCCCGGGCCTACGATGCCATGGCCGTGCGTCTGCGGGAGGCCGCGCCTGCGTCTGCGGCCCTGGAAGTGGGGGAACAGGGGGCCGCGATCCTCGCCATCGTGCATGGCTGCGCGGCCGATTGCCTGGGCCGCGGGGCACAGGCTGCCCGTGACGCCGCAGGGCGCCTGTGTGTCTGGGGAGGCTTGTCGGTCGAGTTTGCCGAGAACGGAAGCGCGGGGGCCGAGGTCGCCTCGCCCGACGTGGCAACCGCGTCGGCTCCGAGCGGCGGTTTTTTTGCCCGTTGGTACGAGGGGATGGCCAAAGAGCTGTATAGCTGGGTCGAGTTGCTCGCCGACGACGCGGAGGCCGCGGTGGGCCAGACGGGCGACCGGGCGCTCGTGGGAGACACCCATCCCTACGGTGACGTGATCTACGGCATCGTGATTCCCTACCTGTTCCGGGCGGCCGATGTCCTGAGGGGTGTCGAATGACGCGACGGCCCCGGCCTTGTAGCGACCGCTCGATTTGAATCGCGGACTGCTCGGGCCGGGGCCCGTTTAACCGTTCTCCCTACTGCCGTCCCACAAAGTCGAGCAGCTCCTGGTGGGTGTGCACACCCAGCTTTGCGTAGATGTGGGCCACGTGGGTCTTTACGGTGTTGTACGAGACGCCCAGGGCCTGCTGGATGTACACGCCGTTGCGGCCGGCCGCGAGCAGCTCGAAGACCTCGGTCTCGCGCGGGGTCAGTTGGTTATCCGGGGGACTCCGGCTACGCCGTGATTCCGAGGTACTCGTCGAGGCGGCGCTCCTCTAGCTCGGCGACCATCTCCGCGAACGGACCGAGGTCCCCTTGCACCGCATAGGCTTCCAGGGCTTCGTAGTACGCCAGCCGGTCTTCTTTGGCGACGGAGACCGGCAGGAACTCGGCGAGCATCAACTGATAGTTCATGATCATGCGCGATGTCCTGCCATTGCCGTCGACGAACGGGTGGATTCTGACGAACTCGGCGTGCGTCCAGGCGGCCAGCTCGATGGCGTTGTCAAATCCGCGCTCGGTCAGATCGAGGAAGAAGTCCTTAATTTGCTGGTACATGGCGGCGGGGGCCGGAGGTTTATGCCCGGCCCCCGAAATGCGCACTTCAACATTGCGATATACGCCGCCTACTAGGATGTTCTCCATAAGAAGGGCGTGGATGTCTTTAACGGCTCGCTCGTCGAGTGGCTGGCCGTCGCGGACGCGACGCTTCACGTACGAGAACGCCTTCTCATGGTTCGCAACTTCGTAAATCTCGCGCAAGGGTTTGCCGCCCACCGAGATGCCATCTTCGAGCAAGGTTTTGGTCTGGAGGAGCGAGAGGGTGTTGCCTTCGATGGCTGTTGAGTTGTGGGCGTATTCGATGTCGAAGCTTCGGTCGAAGCTGCGCAGAACCTCCGGTGCGATGGAGCTGCGTGCCGCGAGAAGGCTCTCTTTCTTTTGGACAAGACGCGCGTATTCCACGAATCCTCCGCTTACCCCAGCCGGCCGTTCAGGATGCCGGCGGCCTCGGGCTTGTCGAAGTTGCCGCCGGTCTGCTCGCCCAGGGCCTTCATGACCTTGCCCATGTCCTTCTTGCTGGTATAGCCGCCCTCGGTGCAGATCTGGTCGATGAGCGCGGCCAGCTCTTCGCCCTTGAGCTGGGTCGGCAGCAGCCCCTCGAGCACCTCGACCTGGTAGGCGAGGGTGGCGGTGCGGTCGTCGTCGGTGCCGGCCTGGCGCGAGTAGCCCAGGGTCTCGCTGGTGACCTTGACGAGCTTCTTGACGCAGGCGGTCACGTCGGCCTCGGTGACTTCGCGGCGCTGGTCGACCTCGATCTTCTTGAACTCCTCGTTCACCTGGCGCAGGATCGAGAGGCGTGCCTTGTCCTTGGCGCGCATGGCGTCTTTGATGAGCTCCAGAACGTCGTCTTTTTGCATGGGAAACCTCCTTGACGGTGGATGGGATGCGCGGTGCGGCGGACGTGCGGCATGGCATCTTTGAGGTACTCAGTGTACGGCCGGCGGGGGAGGGCTGTGGTGGAGAAACCCGGTTGTTGCTCCCCTACCGCGTGGTGATGATACTTCTACCTGACGGTGAACTGAATGTGATTTCAACCGCCGAGCTCTTGAAGGCGTGCGGAGGGGCGATGCCGCTCGGGGCCAAGCGGGCGATGTGCGTATGGAATCCGTCGCGTAACGGCCCGTCTTTCCCTGCTAGCATGGTGACCGTTGATGCGGGGGTGTAAAGGAGCTGAGATGGGGGACGACTCGCCGCGGGGTTCTTTGGAAGGGGCGCTCACGCCGTTTAGATGGGACCTCATGGGGTTCGGTCTAAGCCATGCATGGATTACGGGGTTGCTGGCTCAGGCCGCCCGTGAGCCATGGGCGGTCGGATCGGTGCTCAATGCCCAGATGTTCATCTACATCGCCGCGATTATTGCGGGCGGTGCTCTTATCGCGGGCCCACTGCGCCGGGGGCTTCCCGGGCGGCGCGTATTTGCCGTTGTCGCGGTGCTTGCGGCCCTGTGCACCCTTTGCGTGGGCATGGCCGGTCCCACGGTGTGCGCGCCGTTGCTCTGGGTCGGTTTTTCGGGGGCTGGAGCGTGTGGGGCGTTTTTTGAAATCGTGTGGGCCATGCGGTTCGTGTCAATTCCTTACGCCGCGATTCCGCTGTACATCCTATTTGCCATGGCCATATCGTCGCTGCTCAACATAGGGGTGGGGTTGCTTCCCTCGCCGGCGGCGCTCGGGGTGGGGGCGTTCTTGCTCATGGGGTCGGGAGTATGTTATGCGGCAAACTATGCTTGGGACGATACGCCCCGAGGGCACGAACGCCCTCGTCCAAATGTGCGCGCTTTGGTGAGCGTTGTGTCGGGGTGCCTTGTGTTCTCGCTCACGTACAACCTGTTCGTGACGCTGACCTACCACACCTTTACCCCCGCGGTGGTCTCGTCGGTTCGGTTCTGGGCCAACTTTTTGGCCGCGCTGATTCTAGTCACGTCGTTTATGCTGGTGCGTCGCGTAAGCGCCATTGGCATTTTTCGCTTCATCCTGCCGGTTACAGCGGTGGGGTTCGTCCTGTTTCTCATAGCCCCCCAGTCCCTTGGGGAGGCCGGGCTCGCCGTGGCAGGTGTGGGTCGTAAGTTTTTCGATATTCTCACGCTCGTGGTGATGGTGCGGGCCGTGCAGGAGTGCGCGTTGCCGCCGGCTTTGTGGCTGGGGCTGCTCAACATTGCCAAAAACGCCGGTTACGGTGTCGGTCTGGGGCTGGCTGCCGCGGTGACGGTGGCGTCCAATGCCCAACTTGTTCAGGTTGCCACGATCTTGCCGGTACTCATCCTGGCCCTCATCGTGTGCTTCGTGTGGCTTTTTCCTGAACGCACGTTGGAGCACCTCTTCGTGGTTCAGCCGGCGCGGCCCTCCGCGTCCGGTCCCACTTTGACCGACGGGGTGCGCCAGGTGGCCGACGAACATGGGCTTACCCCGCGCGAGTTGGAGGTGCTCGAGCTTTTAGCCCGCGGCCGAACCGAGGTCGTTATCATGCAAAAGCTGGGCGTCTCCAAAGGCACTGCCCATACGCATGTGACCCATATTTACCAAAAGTTGGGCGTGCACGCGCAGCAGGAGCTTATCGAGATGGTCGAGAAGACCATCGAAGACAAAAGCCCTGTACAGAGCCCTGATTAGACTCCACGCGTCGATGGCCTGCGTGTCATCGGCCAGACGGGTCGAGGGCACTTGCGGATGCCCTGCTGCGTCTAATCCGCTTACTCAGTCGATGGCGGGTCACCCCTTGCGCGGTAACGTGGCCGGCATGCCGTCCGGGTTCCGTGCCCGGTCGGTCGCACGATGTGTAGGCGTTCGCGCAAAACATGCAGAAGGGGAGATGCCATGGGTATCACAGACGTATCGCGTCGCAGTTTGCTCAAAGGGGCGGCTTTGGGGGCCGGTATCGCAGCCCTCGCCGCCGTGCCCCAGACCGTTCATGCTGCCGAGGTGGCTGCTGAGGCCCCGGCGCAGGGCGTGGTTACGGTGACCGCCGAGGCGCAGGGATTTGGTGGCCCTGTGTCTGTGACGCTGACGGTCGATACGGCCACCGGTGGTGTGGTGGACGTCCAAATCAGCGGTCCCGAAGAGACCCCTGACCGCGGCGGCCGTGCCGTTACGAGCATGCAGGCGGCCATGGTCGAGTCGGGGTCCATCGACGTGAACGCCGTCGCCGGTGCCACGGTGACCTCCGATGCCATCCTCGACGCCGCGACGCAGGCGTACAACGAGGCCATGGGCATCTCGGCCTCTACGGTGGTCAAGATGAAGCCGGGCAGCTACACCGCCGGTGCCAAGGGCTATTGGCAGATCTGGGAGTTGCCGGTCACGGTGACTGTGAACGAGTCGTCGATCCTCAAGATCGAGACCCCTGAGGACCGTTTTGCCCACGGCGAGTCCGAGGTCATTCTCCAGAGCGTGAAGGACCTCATGTTCCCGCGCATCATCGAGAGCCAGTCCATCGCCGTTGACGCCGTCACCGGCGCCACCGCGTCGAGCAGCGCCGTGAAGCTCGCCATGAAGAAGGCCCTGCAGCAGGCCCTGGTCGAGGGTGGGTCGGACCCGAGCGCCGTAAGCGCGTTCATGGTGCCACCGGCCAAGCCGCAGGTCGGCGAGCCCGAGGTCATCGACGTCGACGTGCTTGTGGTGGGCATGGGTACGGGCGGTATCATCGCCATGAAGAGTGCTACCGAGGAGATTCAAAAGCTCAACGGGTATCAGCGCGTAAGCGTGCTGGGCATCGACCGCGCGGGCAAGTACGGCGGCAAGTCGGCCCTCACCCACGAGGGCTGCGCTATCAACCCGCCGCGCTACCAGGAACTCTTCAACAACGGCGAGCCCTTTGACGACGCCGAGGCCTTCAAGCGCGACTGGAAGACCTACTGCACCACCGACGGCCAGATGATGGCCAAGGAGGACCTCATCGACCTCTACTTCGAGGAGTCGGGCAACACCATCGACTGGCTGTTCTTCGAGCAGGGGTGGAAGTTCGGCTCCATGGGTGACTACAACGAGATCACGAGCGGCCTGACCAGCTTCAATATGGTGTTGACCTCCAACAAGGACGCTGGTTCCTACGAGGACCGCCGCAAGGGCGTCGAAGCCTACTACAAGGCCATGCTCTCGGCGGTCAAGGCTCAAAGCGGCGACTACATGCTCGAGACCGAGGCCTACGACCTGCTGATGGACGGCGACCGCGTGACCGGCGTCAAGGCTCGCAACCTGGTGAGCGGGCAGGAGTACGTCATCAACGCCAAGGCAGTCATCATGAATACCGGAGGCTTCGGCAGCAACCCCGAAATGATCGACGAGTTGCTGGCCCCGCAGTGGCGCGGCGAGCGCAGGGGTATCGGCACCGGCCAGGACACCGGCCTTATGATCAAGGCGGCTTTGGAGCACGGCGCGGGCACCTGGAACATCGAGATGAGCCCCAACGTGATGCATGTGACGCTCGACCACTGGATGGACCGCTACCCCATCAACTTCTACGAGGACAAGCTCGACGGGCGCACTGGCCGCTACAAGACCTGGACGCTCAACAACATCCCGCTTGCCTGTGGCATCTGCGCCAACACGGTGGCCGTGACCCGCGAGGGTGCCCGTTTTATGAACGAGGCGCGTTACGAGAGCTTCTCGCCCGACATCGAGCATGAGTCGTGGCCCTGCTACCAGGCGGGCAGCTATTACTACACGGTGCTCTCCGACGATGTGCTGAGCGAAATCGCCGCCGAGGGCTTCAACAAGATCCCCAAGTTCGAGGGCTACTGCTCCCAGGGCGACATTCCCGCCGAGATGCCCGTGCCCGAGGTCTACGAGGGGCTGGACTTTGCCGTTGAGGAGGGCATGGCGTTTAAGGGGGAGACGCTCGCCGACCTCGCGGGGGCAATCGGTATCGACCCCGCCGCGCTGCAGGCCACCGTGGATGAATACAACGCTGTGTGCGACGCCGGTGAGGACGCCGTCTTCGAGAAGAAGCCCGAGTTCCTTACCAAGCTCGAGAACGGTCCTTGGTATGCGGTAAAGGTCTACCCGGCGCACTTCTCCACCGCCGGCGGCCTGGACGTCGACACGCGCATTCGCGTGCTCAAGGACGACCACGCGACGCCCATCGAGGGACTTTACGCCATCGGCGTCGACTCCATGGGCGTGCTGCTCAACCCGAACCGCAACTATGCCGGTTACGGCGGCCCGGCCCAGGGCTGGCTGTGGACGAGCGGCCGGCTCGCCGGCATCGACGCGGCGCGCTACATCAACGACGTGTACGGTGGTTTTACCTATGTGAGCCCGGCATTGGTCGACGTGCAGTCTGTGTCTACGACGAAGTAACGGCGTGGCGCGGCACAAACCCATAAGGCACAAAGGCTGGCGGAGAAGCCCTCGTGAATCGGGGGCTTCTCCGCACGGGGAGTCGGGGCACGGGGGTGCGGGGCTTTCGCGTGGTTGTGGGCGGGAATCGCCGAAACGGATGCCTACGTGTCTGGGCCTCCCGCCAAAATCCTCGCCGCGTGTACGCCCTCGCCGTCAAAATCGTTTTCCCGTGTGCGCTTTTGAGCCGGATTGGCGCACACGCGCACATCCTTTTGACAGGTAAGGCGTACACACGACGTGGGTTTTGACGACCCCGCTCTTTCGGTTGCGCGCAAGAAAGGCTGGGGGAGACGCCATCGAGGTGCTGCCCTATCCTGCCGTGGGCCAGCCGCCGAAGGACCGGGTCGTACCGGCGCCCGACGGGGAAGCACCGCCCTCCGTGGCGGAGGTGCCCCCGAGCGCCGCGCTGTCGTCGTCGCCTGCGCCGGCAGCACCTTCCTCTGGCTCGGTCCCCTCGCCGGTGTCGGTGTCGCCTGTGGAAGCGTCTCCCGCGCCCTCATCGGCAGGTGGGGTCGGTGTGGCCGGTTCTTCGTCGGTCCCGCCCGCTGGGGGAGCGGCGGCCTCCGTGTCGGCGGGCGGCTGCGCAGGCGCGTCCGGGGTTGGGGCGGCGGGGTTGCCCGTAGCGCCTGCGCCCCCGGTTTCTCCCGCATCATCTGCGGTGCCTGGCTCGTCCGCGTCGCCCACGCTGTCCGCGGTCGCGCCCTCATCGGGAGGTGCGGTGACCGACGGCGCCGGTAAGACGGCGCGCCCCTGCGGCTCCGGCCGATAGCCAAGCCCCGCCCCGTCGGTTGCCAGGTAGACCACGGCCGCACAGGCCGCCACGGCGATTGTCCCGGTAACCAGCGAGACCACGGCGGCGATGCGGTTGATCCGCTGCTTTTTGCGCCGCCGGGCGAGGTCCTTGACGCGCTCCACCTCGTCGGGCGCGTGCGAGGGGACGCAGGCGCCGCCGTATGGGGGGAGCTCGGCCGTCGACAGCACGGTGGTCTTTTCGGCCCCGGGGCCGACGATCTTTTCTTTGATGGCGTCGTTGGACGCGGTGAGGAAACTCTTGTACAGCGCCGACGAGAGCGTGGTGACGACGGAGCCCACCGCCGCACCGATCACCGACCCGGCGATGCCGATGCTCGACGCAAGGAACAGCGAGGTCGCGGCCGCCAGGGCACCGGCACCGACCTGCATCCAGGTGACGTCTTTAAAGAGGTCTTTAAGGCCGAACTTCATGGGCACCTCGCTTAAGTTCGCTGTCGCGTAAGAGGCTGGCTCGCTTAAGGCAAGAGTCCAGTATAGGGCCGTTCGACCGTTCGCCATAAAGGCCGTACAACCCTTGGGATTGTGTGGAAAGTCCCGGAGCACGGGCGTTGCCCGCGGGGGCGCTCCCGTGCGGCCGGGCTTCTCCCGCCGGTCTACCCGATCCCCACCGTCATGTGCGTCATGTAGAACCCGAACCGCACGGCAAAAAGCCCGGCCAGGTAGGCCAGGGACGCGACGCCGAGCGCGGTGCCCGAGGGCCATGCGTTGCGCCGTCGGCCGCGGACGATTGCCGTTCCCGCCGCCGCGTAGGCAAGAAGCCCGGCCGTCCCATAGGCCGCCGTTAGGGCCGGATAGCAGGGGATGCGTTCGGCCAGGGGCCCCAGGGCGTTGCTCGCCTCGCGCAGCCAGCCCCATTCCAGCCCCAGGCACGCCAGCGCCCTCAGAAGCCCGGCCAGCCCGCAGCCAAAGAGCAGCCAGCTGAGGGTGGGGCGCACGTCCACACGGGCCGCGCGGGCGGTGAAGCCGGCGATGAGCGGGGTGCCCCCGACGGCCGAGAACCCCAACGTCAGCGGCACGCTCCAATGCGACCAGGTCACGATGGTGGGCGCGCTGTAGGCAAACCCGATGCTCGCCACGGCCGCCACCTTTCGATTGCGCGGGCGGTCGCTATTCCCCCCGGCAGCCGTCATACAGAAGTCGCATGCTCACGGGGCCGGTCGGGCGGATTGCACCTCTGCCCGGTCGACCCCGTGAGCCAAACTGCCTCCTATATCCGCCTCGGGTGCCGTGTCACGTTCTGGCGTGCCGTGCGGCGGCTTGCGGGCGTGTTACCCCCAGGGCTCGAGCGTCACCGCGTCGCGGGCACCGCGTCGCCCGGCGATCCAGGCTCCCTGTAGACCTATGGGAATCACATAGACCCCCTGGCCGATGTTACCGGCGCTGTAAAGGCGAGGGATGGGCTCTCCGTTCCAGTCAAGCACACGGCTTTGGGCGTCGGTGCGCAGACCGCCGATGGTGTAGATGACGCAGACGCCCTGTTCGATGGCATAGTAGGGACCTGCTCCCAACGGTACGTTGTCGGTGCGTCCAAAATCCTCGTCGAGCCCGGCAGTGCAAAAGCCGTTGTAGCGCTCGACCTCGGCAACGAGTCCTTCGGGGTCGATACCCACGAGTTCAGCCAGCTCCTCGAGGGTGTCGGCCTTCTTTATCCAGCCGCGTTCGAGTTCGGCAGAGTTGTCATCGCTCCAGATGTAGGCTTCCGTGGGACTTAGTCGGCCGTAGCCGTAGCTCCACTGAGTGTTGCCGACGCTTTGGGCTTCGAAGCACGCCTGGTCGAACACCAAAAACGAGGGCTTGTTATTGTAGGCGTAGTTGTTGTAGGCGACCTGGCCGTACGTGTCGTTTTTCCAGTGGGTCATGAACGTGCTCTCGTTCCAGTAGCGCTTGCCCTGGCCGTTTACATAGATGTACGACGGTTGCACGAAGTGCTCGGGCCGTGCGAGTGAGATGCCAGTTCCGAGCTCCTCGGAGGCTGCCTTGCAGACGGGGTAGTCTGGCTCCCAACCGCGCCATAGGTTGGCGAGGGAGGCACCCACGGAGCAGGCCATTTTGAGACCATCGCCTTGCAGGTAGGGGCTACCGATTGAGTAGTAGTCCATGTCGCCGCCGAGGTTGAGTTGCTTGAGCAGCCCCTGGTTGGCGGGGTAGCCGCCGGTGGTTAGAATAACGGCCTGGGCCGCCTTGACCGCGATTGGTTTGCCGTCCTTCTCGGCCAGTACGCCCAGGACCTCCCCGCTCTCGGGGTCGCACACCAGCTCTTTGGCAGGGGTTTCGTAATGGACCTCGGCCCCGCAGCCGTCGAATCCGGCGAGGGCGGCCTCGTAGAACGCTGGTCCCAGACCGTTGACGATATCGACCTGGTCGCTTTCGAGCATCCAGGTGGCACCGCCCTCCTCAAGGAACGGTTTGATAAGCAATCCCTCTTCGTGGTATTCCTGGCATAGTTGCTCGTCCCATTCACCCATTGAGTTGACGCGCAGGTTCTCGACCATTGTGTTCGTCCAGAAGACACCGCCATTGTTACACATGGTGTCGCCGCCGGCGGTTTCGGGCGGTTGCTTTTCCAAGACGATGACCCGGGCGCCGTCTTGAGCCGCCTGCATGGCGGCACCAATGCCGGCGATGCCCAGGCCGCATACGACGATGTCAGCCTCGAGGTTCCATTCCTGCGGCGTGGTTGCCCGGGCGGTGGCGGCTTCCAGGCCTACTCCGATGCCGGCCACAGCCGCAGCTCCGACGAACCGGCGACGGGTGGTGGTGATGTCGGACATAATTCCCCCTTGCAGTCGAATGCCTTGGTCGACACGGCCGTAGAGCACGTGGGCCTCCGCCATTTCTACGAATGGCAAAGCATGAGGTCCAGACCGTGTATGTGTGGGAAACCCCGGGGTATGCGGCTATTGTGCTATGGGCATTCTTGCAGGTCAAGCACTATATAGGGTCGATTTGCAACGATGGCAGCCTGCAAAAGATGAGGCATGGAAGGGTTGGCGCTATAAAAGGTGAACGGATGGGACGATTATTCACAGAGACGCCGCGGTCCCTGTATGGGGTCAACAGCACCGTCGAATAGGCCGTGCGATCGCAGGCGAATCCATGCGCTGGCAAAGTCGGCGAACCAGGCAAAGCTCGTTGCCTGGCCGAGTGGGGAGGTGTCAACAATTTCAGCGTGCATCTGGGGAATGATGCGTTCCAGCAGCGCAATGCCTTTTTCAGATATGCGCACCACGACGCTACGGCGGTCGTCGCTGCCACGAGTGCGGGTTGCCAGCTCTTCACCCAGCAAGAACCGTAGGGCGCGCGATGCGGTCGAGCGGTCGACGACCAAAGCGCGAGAGAGGTTCGACGGTGATGACCCTCCTGTGCGGTAGAGTACAATAAGCATGAGAAAGGCCAGGTCGGTGCAGCCTTTTATCGTCCCGATATGTCGCTGGAGCATAACCAGGGACGCCTGGAAGTGGCTGAGCAGCCAGAGCACGTCCGCCGTGCAAGGGCCTCCTGCCATAATTGCGTACGAGTGCTGCCCGTAAGCGCTTTCGGAAAATCCCTCTTCCGGGTCTAGGCCCGGGTCGAGTGAGAACTGCTCACGAAATTCCTGGGCAAGGCAGTCGAGTGCGCGCTCGGCTGCCTCTGTGCCTGCCGTCGTTAGCGATACCTGGACAATGCGCCGATCGCCCGGTACCTCGCTATAAAATGTGAAACCGCGTGCCTCCAACTTGCGCGCTGTGGTCGAGACCGTGCTTGTGCTCAGGTCGAGGGCCTGGGCGAGTTCGCCGATGGCGATAGCATGTCCGTCGACGAGCAAAAACAGCAATATGAGAGCCGAGGGCCAGTCGAGTGCCTGGCGTTCGAGTGCCGCTCGCAGGAAGCGGATGCGGATCATGAGCAGCAATATGGTGGGCAACAGGTAGTCGAGCACGCTGTCGAATTTCATGCGTTCTATGTCGAAATCCCGTTCAAGGGTCATATGCACCGACCTAAGCCCGTGTCCCGCTTCGATGGACGACATTATAGTCCTCGTCCTGTGCGGTGCTGCACCGCATGGTCGTGACCGCGGTAGGGCGGCATCGGGGTAGCCTCGCGAGTTGATGCCGCCGGGGTCTCTGCTACAGGTCGTGCGGGGGGCTGGCCTGCTTCGGGATACCGAGCGCCGCGACCCTGCGGGCCGAGGGCCGAGGCCCGAGATACTTCCGCAAGATCAGGGTTCTGGATAGGTGTAGGAGGAGGTCTGGTGCCTGTTCGTCGGGCCCCGATGCCTGCTTGTGGCCGAGGGGTTAACAAATCCCCAGGTCAGGGGCGTGCCCGTCCCACCGGCTCTCTCGTCTTGTCGGTGCGCGGCTCCATGCGGGGTCGGAGAGCCTATCCAGAACCCCGATCTTGCGGCGCTATCTGCCGTTTCGGCCATCGCCGTGAACGTGCCTGCCCGCTTTCCCGTGCCTGCCCGCTCCTCTGCCCGTTTCCCCCGTGCGGCTGTTCTCCCCCCATCCTTCCACCGTCCAGCCCCCCTCGCGCGGTTTGCCAGCCTGTGCCCCCATCGGTCATAATGGCCCCGTCGGCTATCGACCCATGGCCGACTTTGCCCGAAGCCCGAAACGGAGCGCGTCCATGGCGGTCACCCCTGCTAGCCCACCCATCTCGGTCGCTGCTGACCGCAGCACGCTCGTCGACGCGCTCGGCCTTGCCTGCTACATCGCCTACAGCTACGTCTTTTGGGACAGCCCCCTGTTCCTCGACCGCCACGACATGGGCGGTGCGGCGCTCATGGACGGTTTTTTGCTGGTCCAGGGTGCTATGACGGCCTTGGGGGCCCTGGTGCTCATGGCGGTCTGGGGCCGGGTGGCCCCGCTGCGGAGAAACGCCCCGGTCCTCAGCGTGTTCGTGGCCTGCGAGGTCCTGGCCGTGGCGCTTGCCGTGGCGGGCAACCATGGGGAGGCGGCCCTCGTCTCGTGCGTGGGCTTTGGGTTGAGCGGCTTTGGCAGCTCCATGCGCCTGGGGTGGGAGGAGCGCATGGCGGTGCGCGGCATTGCGGCCACCGCGGCCCGGGCGGGGCTGGGCTACGTGTTTGCCATCGCCATCTACACCGTGGTGCTCATGCTGCCCCAGGCGGGAGCCTGCGCCGCCACGTTTGCGCTCCCGGTGGTTTCCTTCGCCACCCTGCTGTACCAGGAACGCGCGCATCCCGACGACGGCGTGATAACGCCCGACCCAGCGCTCGGCTCCTCCGACGCCTATACGGGTTTGCTCGGCAGCTTTGGGCGCGTGCCGTGGCGTATCCCGGCCTTTGTGGCGCTCTCGTACTTCTGCTACGGCGCCACGCGCATGAACAGCCTCTCGAGCTCGCTCACCGCCACCACGTTGGCCGATGCCCTGGTGCCCTGCGTCGCCATGTTCGCCTGCTGTGCGGGCGTGGCCCTGGCGTTCCTCTCGTACCGCAAGAGCGTCCAGACGGCTATCTACATTGCGGTGCCGCTCATGGCGCTTGCCGGCATCGGCAACCTGTTCTTGAGCGGGGGAGCCCACACGGCGGTGCTCTTTGTGGCCAACGTGGGCGTGGAGATGACCAAGTACCTGATGTTCTATCTCATGGTCGACGTCATCATCAAAGACGGTGCCCCCGCCCTGCTCTGCCTCGCGCTGCTGCGCTTTGCCCAGTGGGGCGGCAGCGTCTTGGGCCAGCAGGCCGCCGACCTGCTGCCGTCGAACTCGGGGGTGCTCGTGGCCATGCTCGCCGTGCTCATGGCGGCGCTCATGCTCATGATGGGCTTCTCGGGCTCGGCCAAGGTTTCCGCGCCGGCGCGGCGCTCCGAAGACGGGGCCGCCTCCGTCGAGGTCGCCTCCAGGCTGGCCGCCCCTGCGCATCCCCAGGCCGTGGAGGCGTTTGCCGAGCGCTACGGCCTTTCTCCCCGTGAGACCGACGTGCTGCGCATCTGGATCACCGGCAAACCCATGACTGTGGTCGAGAAGACCCTCTACATATCGCAGAGCACCGTGAAGACCCACCTCAACCACATCTACGCCAAGACCGGGGCCTCAAACCGCTCTCAGCTTATCGAGCTGTTCGACCGCGACGCCTCCGAGTAGGGGCTTGCAAGTCGATATAGCGGTGTTTACGTTGTGTCAAATCAGCTCTCATTAACCGACTTGCCTACGTATAGGTTCAAACTTGACAGCCTGCACAGGGTTGAAACCCTGTAAATCCCCAGCTTGGCGACTCAAACCTCAGTGCCGATGTAACAAATGCGTTTCGTGGGTATGTTCATGGTGTCACAGCCCGCGCCGCCCGGCACGGGAAACGCCTACGCTCCCCGGCATTGCGCCGGGGGCATCCACAAAGGAGCGTCTGACCATGAACGTTACCGCCTCTCGTCGCCAGTTCGTCAAGGCTACCGGTGCCACCGCCGCCATGCTCGCCGTTGCCGGCATGCCTGTAGCTGCGGCTTTTGCCGAGGGTGACTCCGCGGTCAAGGACGGCACCTACACCGCGAGCGCCCAGGGCAAGCACGCTCCGGTCGAGGTCACGGTTACCGTGAAGGACGGCAAGATCGCCGAGATCCAGATCGGCGAGAACAACGAGATGCCCGGCATGGTCGAGTCTATCGAGAAGACCATGCTGCCCCTGATCGTCGAGAACCAGACCCTGAACGTCGACAACGTGACCGGTGCCACCATCACGAGCGTGGCCGTGGTCATGGCCCTGACCGACGCCCTGGCCCAGGCCGGCTTCGACACCGACGTCCTGGCCAAGGCCGATCACGCCGCCCCGGTCTACGAGGCTCCTGCCAGCACCGACGCCGACGTCATCGTGCTCGGCGCGGGCGGCGCGGGCCTCTCGGCCGCCATCACCGCGGCTGACGCCGGCAAGAGCGTCATCGTGCTCGAGAAGCTCCCGAGCATCGGCGGCAACACCCAGATCTCGGGCGGCGGCATGGCTGCTCCGTGCAACTGGCTGCAGCAGGCCGAGGGCATCGAGGACTCGCCCGAGCTCTTTGAGCAGGACATCATGAACGGCGGCGACAACATCGCCGACCCCGACCTGGTGCACGTGCTGGCCAACGGCGCCCTCGACTCCGCCGAGTGGCTGCGCGACGAGCACAACGTCGAGTTCACGCACCTCAACTTCTTTGGCGGCCACTCGGTGAAGCGCTCCGTGGTGCCCGAGGGCGAGACCGGCGCCGCCATCACCTGGCCCCTTAAGGGCGACGCTGAGAAGGCTGGCATCCAGATCTACACCGCCCTGCAGGCCACCGAGTTCGTGACCGGCGACGACGGCTCCATCGTGGCCGTCAAGGCCGTGAACCCCGACGGCGAGGAGTTTGAGTTCACCGGCAAGGCCTTTGTGCTCGCCACTGGCGGCTTTGGCGGCAACCTCGAGATGCGCATGAAGTACAACCCCGACCTCGACGAGAACGTCAAGTCCACCGACACCGTGGCCACCACCGGCGATGGCATCGTGATGGCCGAAGGCATCGGCGCCGACCTCGTGGGCATGGAGTGGATCCAGACCTACCCCACCTGCGACCCCGTGACCGGTGCGCTGCTCTACATCTGCGACATGCGCCTCATGGACCGCGGCATCCTGGTGAACGAGGAGGGCGAGCGCTTCGTGGAGGAGCTCGAGCGCCGCGACGTGATCTCGAACGCCATCAAGGAGCAGACCGGCAACTACGCCTACCTGCTGTGGGACAAGACCGGCGTCGACGAGACCGGCCTCTTTGACAACCACCCCGGCGAGGTCAAGATGTGCACCGAGTACGGCACGCTCTTTGAGGGCGACACCCTCGAGGCGGTCGCCGAGGCCGCCGGCGTGGATGCCGACGCCCTGGTCAAGACTGTGGAGCACTGGAACGAGATGTGCGAGAAGGGCGAGGACGCCGACTTCAACTACCGCTCCACGATGAACACCTTTGGCGAGGCCCCCTTCTACCTGCAGCGCGTGGTCCCCGCCGTGCACCACACCATGGGTGGCGTGCACATCACCACCGACGCCCAGGTCGTGCTCGAGTCCGGCGAGACCGTGCCCAACCTCTTCGCGGCCGGCGAGATCACCGGCGGCATCCACGGCACCAACCGCCTGGGCTCCGACGCCATCGCCGACGTCATCACCTTTGGCCGCATCGCCGGCGCGAGCGCCGCGCAGGTGGCGTAGGCGGGCGAGCCGAGGCGTGAGCAGGCGAGAGCCTGTGTGACGGTCGGCTAAACCAACCAGCTTGTACAAAGGGCTCCCAGGCACGTTGAGGCCTGGGGGCCCTTTTCTTTTGACAGGAGGCGGCCGCCCGCTGGGTGCCGTGGGGGGTGCGGCGGATGCAATGGGACTTTGGGGACTTTGCGACGCGAACCGGGGTGCTGCGGATGGGATTTGGACTTTGCGACACGATCAAAGACGCGGTGGACGAGGTGGGGACTTTGCGACGCGGTTTTGCCGGCCTGGAGAGATTAGGCGGCTTTTGGTAGGGCTTCTGCCTGTGGTGATACCAAAAATCATACTGGTATCACTCTAAAAGCGAGTCGCAAAGTCCAAATCCCGGCCATCCGTACCCCCGCTCATGTCGCAAACCCCGGATTTCGGCCACCCGCCCCTGCCGTGCTTCATCCGGGGCCCGACCGGCAACTCGGGCGACACTCTAGACCGCCCTAGAACATTTTGAAAAAGTTCCTGCACAAGGCGCGCCGGGGCGTGGTGTGCCAGGGCACATAAGCCCCGGCGCAACGCGGTGCAGGGCTTTATTCAAAATGCTCTAGAACAGCCAGGCGTTGAGCAGCCCCAGCACCGCCAGGTGCACCGGGTAGAACAGGTAGAAGAACCACTTCATCCCCCGCCCGCGCTTGCCGTTGTACAGCGCGATGCAGGCAAGGCCGGCGGCGGCGTAGAGCTGCAGGGAGTTGTCGTGCTCCCAGCAGTACCACACCGTGGCGGCGCAGCCCAGCAGGAACTGCACGAACCGGTGGTTGCGGGCCAGGTAGAGCACGCCGATTAAGACGATGCCGTAGGCGTGGTAGCTCACGTCGAGGGGCCCGTTGGCAAGCCACGCGGCCCCGGCGATGGTGCCTACGGCCAGAAGCGAGGTGCCCCAACGGGGCAGCTTGAGGCGCGTGCCCACGCCCTCGGCGAGCCAGAGGGCGCAGAAGGCCAGCAGCAGGGTGAACATGATGTTGAGCTGGCTCGTCCACGAGATGGCGTCGTGCAGGGCGTAGTCGTAGGGGACCTCGGCCACGATGCCGAATATGGCCAGCCGCAGGGCGTACTTGGGTCTGCTATGGGTGTGGATAAACCCCTCTACCAGCACGAAGCAGAACAGGGGGAACGCCATGCGGCCGATGCGGCGCATCCAGATGTAGATGTCGTACCACAGGAAGGCGTCGGGACTAAAGGCCTGGCGCAGGTCAAGGTAGTAGCTCCACACCAGGGTGGCCGCCGTGTGGTCGATGAGCATGGTCACGATGGCGATCCACTTGAGCGAGAACCCGCTGAGCAGGTTCCAGGGGTGGTGGATGCCGGCGGGTGTGGAAACCGCGGTGCTGGGGGCTGTGGCGGTTGTTGCCATGGGGTCCTTCTTGACGGTCGGGGTGCGGTCGAGACATGGCGCCGCGCGACGGCTATGAGCCGGTGCGTCTGGCGGCTCCCAAGGATACATCGTTTGGCGCGGTTCTGGTCGGCTCCCCGGGGAACGGCGTGGGCGATGGGGGTAGCCTCAATCGGGCCGTGAAATTGGGATTGTCCTACACATACGGTCGCAATTTCGCGGCTATTGTGCGGGAGGTAGGGCGGGGCCCTTGCGGTTACGTTAGGTTCCGGTCATATCATCTAGCAATGGGAGTCCGTCGGCTTATACTCTCTCTAATATATATGCCGTCCGTTTACGGGAGGTCCTATGAGCAACAAGCCCCTTGTTCCGGAAGGCTTTCTGTTCGACGTTTCTGTTAGTGATTTGCGTAGTCCCCAAGTGCTCGAACGAATAGCCCGGAGGCTTATCGGCAAAACGTTTCGCGAGATACACAGTCAGGGTTTTAACCCCGACGGTATCGATCGTGCATACAATAACGCTGCTTACAAAGGGGGTTTGGGTACCCTTGTTGAGGAGTATGTTTTTGGCTATCGGGCGAATAGTGACAGCCGACCTGATTTTGTTGAGGCGAACGTCGAGCTCAAAACGACGTGTTTCGATGTCAAGCGCAACGGCGACCTGTCCGCCGGGGAGCGGCTCGTGCTTTCTATGATTCCCTATGACTGCGAGGTGTCCGTCAACCTCTACGCGTCGCACTTGTGGCCGAAAATGGCATGCATTCTTTTGGTTATCTACCGTCGCGACGAGGACGTCGATAAATACGACCAGCAGATTTGCTATGCCAAATTATTTACGCCTCCTGCGGCGGACCTCAAGATTATCGAAGACGATTACAGGCGAATCGTCGGTTTGCTGCGCGAGGGGAAGGCCGAGCAGCTCAGTGAAGGCATGACCACGTATCTGGGTGCCTGCACCAAAGGACAGGGAAACCAACAACTGGTCGCGCAGTTCTATCCCCCGCACACGGGTGCCAAGCGTCGTGCGTTTTGTTATAAGCGCTCATATATGGATTACGTTCTGCACCACTACATAATGCCGTGCTCCGTTCAAGAAGAAGACTCGATTGTCAAAGACACGCGAATGTTGGAGACCCGGACGTTTGAGGAACTCGTCCTGTCGCTTATCAACGAGAACGTCGGTGCGACCGACCGGGAGCTATGTGCCAAATTCGGTATGGACTATACGGGCAACAAGGCGCAGTGGACCCAGTTGGTCTATCGCATGTTGGGCGTGCGAGGCCAGAGGGCTGAGGAGTTCGAGAAGGCCAATATCAGCGTACGAACCGTGCGTGAGGATGAAGGCGACCAAACGGTGCGCGAGTCCCTTTCGCTCAACACGTTCAAGTTTGCTGACCTTCTCGAGCAAAAGACGTGGGACGAGGCTCCCTTGCGTGACTACATGGATGAGACGCGCTTTCTGTTCGTTGTATTCGAAAAAATCGGCGATGCGTCGGTGCTCAAAGGCGCCGCGTTTTGGAGTATGCCGGTGGATGTGATTGATGGTGCGTTGCGGGACTGTTGGGAAGAGGCCAGATACGTTGTACAGCGTGGCGTAAAGATAGTTCCCAAAAGGCGTGCCAATGGCGGCGTGTCGTACGAGAACGACCTACCGGGCATCACGTTTAACGGGGTTGCCCACGTGCGGCCCCATACGGCACGGCGATACTACCGTTTTTTGGATGGCACCGAGGTGGGAGATGACCCGCACTGCGGAAACGAGTTACCTGACGGTCGATGGATGACCACGCAAAGTTTCTGGCTCAATGGTACGTATATCCGCGGCATCCTACGCGATGCGGGGCTATAGGGCTGTATCCGCCACGGTTTGGCGGCTGTAAGTTTTGCGCGGATTGTTGGAGAGATCTGGACGCGAATCGTGTTGTATGGGATCATTCAGACTCGGCGCGCCGCCCTGCGCGGTGCCTGGTTTTGCTGTTGGCGGCGTTAAAAGTTTGGAGTGGCCGGATGCAAGATATTCGGGTTGCGGAGCTGTTTGCAGGCGTAGGCGGGTTCCGCCTGGGTCTCGAGGGCTACCATGACGTATGCCACCCCGAGTTTGAGCTGCCGAGCGCCGGCTCCTTCAAGACCGTCTGGGCAAACCAGTGGGAACCGCCGGGGACAAAGACGCGTCAGTTTGCGGCGCAGTGCTACACCCGGCGCTTTGGCGAAGGCTCGGTCGTCAACGAAGACATCGAGCGCGCGCTCGACGAAGTCGAGCAGGGCAGACGGGAAATCCCCCAGGTAGACATGGTCGTTGGGGGTTTCCCCTGTCAGGACTACTCCGTTGCGAAGACGCTCTCTCAGGCGGGTGGCATCGAAGGCAAAAAGGGTGTGTTGTGGTGGCAGATTCTGCGGTTCCTTGACGGGGCGAATGCGCGCCAGGATACACCGGTGCGCTACCTGCTCCTCGAAAACGTTGATCGCCTGCTCAAGTCCCCTGCGACGCAGCGCGGCCGCGATTTCGCCATCATGCTTTCATGCTTGGCCGCCCGCGGCTATGCGGTCGAGTGGCGCATCATTAATGCGGCGGACTACGGGTTTCCCCAGCAGCGCCGGCGAACCTACATTTTTGCCGAGAAGACCGACCTACCATGGGACTTGCGCGGTCGTGTGCTCGATGCCGGCGTCATCGCCGAGGCGTTTCCAATCTTGGGGGATGTCGACCGCGTCCATGAGTTCGAGGTGCCGACCGATGTGACGGCCGTTTCAGAGAGCTTTGGCGTAGGAGATAAGACCTCGCGGTTCCAAAACGCCGGTGCCATGCAGGGTGGTCGCGTATTTACGGCGCGTGTCTTCCCTGATTATTCAGGGGAGCGCAACGTGCTCGGCGATATCTTATCGCCCGCAGAGGACGTCCCGGCGGAGTTCTACGTCGACGAGGCTGATCTTGAGCAGTGGCGCTACCTCAAGGGCGGCAAAAGCATAGACCGCATCTCAAAAGAGGGCCACGCGTATAAGTATTCCGAGGGGAGCATGGCGTTTCCCGATTTGCTGACCAAGCCCGCACGTACGATTCTGACGGGCGAGGGCGGCAAGACTCCGTCGAGGTTCAAGCACATCATCCAGATGCCTGACGGACGATGGCGCAGGCTTGTTCCTGACGAACTCGACCAGATTCAAGGGTTTCCCAAAGGCTGGACTGCGGGGATGAGCGACGGGCACCGAGCGTTTTGCATGGGGAACGCCTTGGTGGTGGGCATCCCGCGCCGCATTGGCGCTGTGATAGACCGGCGGGCGTCGGAGCGGGTGGACGACTAGGGCAACACCGAGGTGCCGGTCCGAGACGTGTGTTTGGACGCTGTTCTGGCTCCAACGTCCGCCTGTGCCCTCTCCCCCTCGTTCACCAGCGCGATGAGCTCCTGCTTGCTGTGCAGTCCCAGCTTGCGGTAGAGGTTCTTCATGTGCGTCTGCACGGTGCCCTCGGCGATGTACAGGATCTGTGCCACCATCTTGAGGCTGTAGCCCTGCAGCACGAGCGCCGCCACGTCCACCTCGCGCGGGGTGAGCCGGTGGGCCTGGGCGATGCGCTGCAGCGCCTCGTGGGATGCGGTCTTTTGGGACGACGCCACCACCGAGCGCTCGTTGGCCAGTACATAGCGCAGCAGGCATACCAGGGTGACCGTGATGAGC
>JAHZGC010000002.1:130903-270931 GCA_019421015.1 Coriobacteriaceae bacterium
GCCACCACGAGCAGCGTGGTCTGACGGTTGGCGTAAACGTCCAGGCCGGCCAGGCTCACGGCGAACGGCAGCACCGTCCCCACCACAAACATGAACAGCGTGGCCACCGACACGAAGAAGACCGAGAACGCGGTGACCACCGAGGCCTGCAGGCTTTCGGCCACGACCACGATGAATATCAGGAGCAGCAGCTTGAAGCACATGTAGCTGGCCGACATCAGCAGCTCGCCGCCCTTGGCCGCCGGGACCCACCCCAGCACCACCACGAACAGGCAGCCAAAGAAAAAGATGATCGCCACCACGAGGGCCGTGAGGAACGACTGCCAGTTGGCGTCGGACCTGAATCCCAGCCTGAACGCCACGAACAGCACGGCGGCCGAGCCTGCCTGCACCGCGAGCGGCACGAGTGCCCTAAAGCCCTCGGCGGACTCGAAGTTCTCGTAGCCCACGTAGTCGCGCACGCTGCCCGCCACGCAGTAAAAGACGGCGCACAAGACGATGGCGATGAGGGGAAAGTTCTTAAGCGCCCCCGGCGAGAAGGCCACGTTGTCCTCTTGGCGCACGGGGCTCTTGAGCCACAGAAGGCCGCTGAGCGTGGGGGCCGCCACCTCAAGGACGTCGTGCCAGGGCGACGGCAGCAGGTAGAGGGCCGAAAGCGCGCAGCTGGCCACGTAGGTGAGCACCGCGGTGAGGACGCCTTCGCGCACCCCCAGGGCCACGGCCGAGAGGCACCAGGCAAAGGTGACGACCAGGTACCACCCCACCAGCACAAAGCAGCTCGCCGCCCGCAGGGGCCAGTAGGCGTCGGTGGAGCCGGGGTCGGTGTAGAGCATGGGCACCAGGGCCAGCGAGGCCAGGGGCGAGAGGGCCCCCACGAACCACCGCCGATGCACCAGGGCGTTCTCCAACGGCCGGCGCAGCGCGTAGAACGCGATGCCCAGCGTGAGCATGGCCATGAGGAACACGAAGAGGGTGGTGTAGACGTCGGACGACGACGAGGTGCGTCGAAAGATGACGTAGTCGTTGCGGCTGATGCTCGAGCACGACCAGTAGAACGCCATGCCCAGGAAGAGGCAGGCGCGCTGGAGCGGGGGAATGCCGGGCTTGCGTTCGACGGTGGCGGTGGGCATGGCGGGCCGGTCCTTGGCTGGGAGTCGAGGGCACCTGCACGGTGCGGGGTCCTCTCTATCATAGCGAAGGAGGGCGTGATCGGCATGCCCTTTTGCGGTGCGGCGAGCCCATAAAGACCGGAAGCCGGCCGAGGGTGCGGCCGGCTTCCGTAGGGGCGTGTCGTGCAGGCGTGGCGCCCGTGCGGGTGCCGTGTGGGTGGCCGCCGGTTACTCCCAGCCCTGCTCGGCTGCGGCGTTCTGGCCGGCGATGCGGCCGTTGATGAGGCAGTCGGCCGTGGCGCAGGAGCCCAGGCGGCAGGCGCCGTGGATGCCGCCCGCAGCCTCGCCGGCGGCGTAGAGGCCGGGGATGACCTGCAAGGCCACGTCGAGCACCTGGTTGGCGGCGTTGGTCTTGAGGCCGCCCATGGTGTGGTGGGCCTTGGGCCACACGCGGGTCACGTAGAAGGGCGGCTCAGCCATGGGCAGCGCGCCCTCGGGGATCTTCTTGCCAAAGTCCTCGTCGAGCTTGTTCTCGACGAAGCCGTTGTAGCGGTCGATCTCGGCCTTCATGGCGTCGAAGTCGAGGTCGAACTGGGCGGCGATGTCCTCGAGGTTGTCGAACTTCCAGGTGCAGGGGTACTCGAGGCAGGTCTCGAGGTAGGGGAAGGCCCAGGCGGGGAGGTTGCGCTCGTCGACGATTTGGATCAGCGGCTCACCGTTGGCGATGATGGCGTCGCAAAGGCGCTTGCGGTCCTGCAGCTCGCTCGTGATGCGCTTGCAGGTGCGCGGGTCGATGCAGGGGCCGTAGGGGAAGCCGGCGTCGATGTAGGTCCAGGCCGCGCCGCAATGGGTCTCGTCGGGGCTGCACCAGGGGCCGAGCTGGATCCAGTCCATGTGCACGCCCAGGGCGCCGGCGCGCATGGCGGCCTGCAAGGCCTCGCTCGTGGAGCCCTCGCGGTTGGTGGTGTCGATGGACTCGTCGACGGTGGGGTCGTGCTGCTTGCGCCACTCCACGTCGCCGGCAAAGCCGCCGGTGGCCAGGATGACGGCCTTGCGGGCCTTGATGGCGATGGGGGTGCCGGTGGAGGGGTCGTTGTCGGTGACGCCCTCGCTGGCCTCGACGCCGATGACGCGGCCGGTCTCGTCGGTGATGAGCTTGGTCATCATGACGCCGGTCTCGACCTCCATGCCCGCCTCCTCGACCTTGTCGCCCAGGGCCATGACGTAGGCGGCGCCGGCACCCACGGGCTTCATAGTGCGGTAGTTGGAGTGGCCGCCGTAGGGGAGCAGCTCGATGTTGCCGTCCTCCAGGGTCACGAAGCTCACGCCCAGGTAGTCCTGGGTCCACTCCCAGGTCTCGTTGGACTTCTCGGCGATGACGCGGCACTTCTCGACATCGTTCAGGTTGAGGCCGGCGGCCAGCATGTCGTTCACGTAGTCCTCGACCGAGTCCTCCACGCCCTGGGCCTTCTGGGCCGAGGAGCCGCACACGGCGAAGTCGCCGTCGGCGATCATGGAGTTACCGCCGAACGAGGCGCGCTTGTCGATGATCTTGACGTCGGCCCCGGCGGCGTTGGCCTCGATGGCGGCGGCCAGGCCGGTGTAGCCCGAGCCCACGATCAGCACGTCGCACTCGGCGTCCCAGGTACGCTCGGCCTCGGCGGCGCGGGCGGTGGGGGCGCTGGCGAGCAGGCCGGCGGTTCCGGCAAGGCAGGCCCCGACGAGCGAACGGCGCGTGACGGTGGTGTTGGTGGCCATGGTGAGATTCCCTTCTCTTCTATGGTGACGCATTGCGAGGTGGACGCCTGCGCTTGGCTGCGACTCGCGGCTTGCGGCGCGGCGCCCGGTTGACGGCACCCACAATGGCATCGAGGGGGCCTCCGCATAATCCCATGGCGGGGGAGAAACCCATCCCGTAAAACATGGGATGGGGTGCTGAGCTGGGGTTTAAAGAAATATCCTAGTGCGTTCGCCTGCGATGGCAGCGGTCGCACACCCCGAAGCGGTGGCCCCAGCGCAACGGGCGCCCGCAGACCGAGCAGCGCTTCGCCTCGTAGCTCTGCCGGGCAAGGTGGGCCGAGATGTCGGCGGACACCTCGTCGCGCAGCAGCGCGACGTCCGCCAGATCGACGGTCGCGGCGGTGGGATGGCCCTCCCCTGGTCCCATGAGGTAGGCACACAGCAGGTCGAGCCGGTCGTAGGCCACCTGCATGGAGTCAAGGTCGTTGGCCAACCAGCCTTTGTCGAAGTCGGGCAGCGGCTCTTGCCTCACGTGGGCGAGCAGCACCGTCTCCCAGAGGTCGAGCACGCGCTTGTCGCGCGCGCTAAAGGGCAGCGTGGCAAAGGCGTAGACGGTCGCCGCGTCGTCCGTGACGCGCTCGGCGCGTTCGGCGAGCATGGCCTCGTCCGAGTAGTCGGCGCAGCGAAACGGGGATGGCGCGTGGGCGTTCGACCAGGCGTCCAGCAAGACTGACACCGGTGCGTCCACGGCAAGAAGCGCACGGGGGAACGGCAACGTCGCGTGGCGCACCGGTCTCACCCTGGCCCCAAGGGCTTCTCCGATGAAGGCCGCGTCCACGGCCGACGCCGTCTCGCCTGCCTCGGTGTACCCATAGCGTCCCGCACGCCCGGCGATCTGCTTGACCTCTCCCGCTGTGATCTGCCGCCGCATGCGGCCGTCGTACTTCTCGTGCTGGAGAAAGACGACGCGCCTGATGGGCAGGTTCAGACCCATCCCAATGGCGTCGGTTGCCACGACCACCTCGGCTGCGCCCTCGCGGAACCGGCGCGCCTCGGCCCGGCGCACGGCATGGGGGAGCGCGCCGTACACCACGCAGCAGGAGCGGCCTGCCTCGCGCAGCTCGGCCGCCGCGGCGTGGACGTCGCGCTTCGAGAAGACGATGCACGCGTCACCCGGGCGCACGTCCTCGGGAAAGCGTACGGTTGCCGGTGCGGCGACCAGCGGGTTCAGGCGCTCGTGACGTTCCACGCGGTACGTGTCGCCAAAGCGCTCGCAGCATCCGTCCAAGATGCGCCGCACGATGTCGAGGCCCTCGGGGGCGCAGCATACATGCAGCTCGTCGGCGTCAAGCCCGATGAGCGCGCGGCTCCAGGCGCCCCCGCGGTCGAGGTCGCCCATCATCTGCGCCTCGTCGACCACGGCCACGTCCCATGAGACGCGCGGGTCGAACATCTCGACCGTCGACGCCACGTGCGTCGCCCCTTCCACGAGGCGGCGCTCCTCGCCGGTGACGAGCGAGCAGCCCAGGCCGCCTTCGTTTGCGGAGTCGGCCACTTCGGCGGCGAGTAGGCGCAGCGGGCCTAGGTAGATGCCGCGCTCGGCGCGCCTGAACTCGGCCAGGGCGTCGTGGGTCTTGCCGGCGTTCGTGGGGCCCACGTGGACAACGGCCGTGCGCGGGCGGGTGCGCTGGCTCGGATAGGCGAGGTAGGGATCGGCGTTTGCGCTGGCGGCAGCCTCGGCTTGGGCGCGGCGTAGGGCGGCCTTGCGGGTCTGCTCGGTTACCTCGCTGGTTGTTAGGGCCTCTGCCAGTCGGCGCAGGTCGGCGCGCTTCGAGGTGCGCAAGGCGTCGACGTAGGCCTGTGCGTCAAAGAGCGCCATAAGCCGGGCCTCGAGGCGGGGCATGCGGTCGGCGAGCAGCTGGTTTACGACGTAGGCGCCCACCGCGCTTGCAATGGGCGACGAGCCGAGCTGCCGCAGGTCGGCGTCGGCGTCGCGCAGGTCGAGGTATATGCGTTTGCCCAGGTCCTCGTGGCCGCTCTTCTCGACGTTCTTGGGACCGTGCCTGTGCTGCCCGCGGCGCAGCGTGCGCACAACGGAGCGCCTCCACGCCCTCTCGTCGCCCATGACGCGGCGCACGGCGTCGGGCTGGACTGTCGATGCGCGGACGAATCCGAGCTTGCCGTGGGTGTTCAGGAGCAGCTCGTCGTTCTCGGACTTCTGTGCCAGCTCGCTTGCGAGGCGCTCCAGGTAGGCCTCTTCGCCGCCGAGCGGGGCGAGTGCGTCGCATCCGGGGGGCCACTGCGTTACGAGCCGGGCGTGCAGCTGCAGCTTGGTGCGGGCCGATTTGGCGCTCCGCACGGCCTGCTTGTGCTTGGCGGTGAGGTCGGCAAGGAGCTGGGCCATCTCGTCGCGATAGGCCTGCAGCAGCGTCTGGGGAACGGTGCCGTCGGCGGCGGAGCGCCAGGCTTCGAGCTGCTTGGCCACGAGGACGTCGTACTCCCCGGAGGCCTTGAGCTCGCGCAGCCAATGGCGTCGGACATCGTGCGTGCGCTGGTAGTCCTTCTCCACGAAGGCGCATGCCTGGCGGTAGAGGTTATCGGCGTTGTGAGCCAGCCACTCTTCGAGGTACGCGTCTCGGCCGGGTTGGGCAAAGCGGGCAACAAACTCGTCGGCTTCGGCGGTTCGATACGTACGCCACGAGGTGCCCGAGAGCTCCCGGTAGGCGGCCATGGCCTCGAGGCAGCCGATGAAGCGCGCCTCGTGCTCGAGCTGCGCTCGTTCGTGGGGAGCGAGCCACAAGGGGAGATCCGCGGGCGGGAGGGATTCGGCGGCGTTGGTGCCTGGGACTGCGGGGACATCGGGGGTGCCGGGGGAGGTCGGGTCGCCTGGACCGTCTAGGTCGCCTTCTGCTGGCGGGGCGGTCTGGGCCCAGGCCTGCTCGATGAGCTGGTCGAGCTCACGGGCGCGCCAAAGGTCGCGCGGGTTGAACCGGCCCCGCCCAGGGCGGCCGGCCGGGGCGGGGGCGGGGAAGACGGTGGTGTTCTGCGATGCGGTCAAATGTGGTCAAGCTCCTTGGGGGTCTGGTTGAAGACGTTAGATTTCCAGGAACTCTGGACTGTTCTCGATGCAAAAGGCGGCATAGAGGGGAAGGCTTCGCATCTTTGCGGCAGAGTCCTTCATGGGCTCGATGCCGAAGTTCTGTTCGGACAGCCTTACGGCAAATGGGGCGCGTCCTTCTTTCATGAACCGCGATAGACTCTTTGCCCGTACGTTGCGCGCCGATTTGACTTCTATGGGAATGACACGAGCCATTCTGTCCTGAAAGATAAAGTCAATTTCTCCGTTACCAACCTCGTTGGTTTGCATCCAGTAATAGGAATTGACCTCATTCGCATTTAAGGCCTGCATAACGTAGTTCTCGGCTAGGGCTCCTCGAAAATCCGAGGAGAGGACTTGGCGTAGGCTGTCATCGAGAAAGATGCGTGGGTCGATGCCGAATTTGTGGAACATGAGGCCCGTGTCGGCCACATAGACTTTAAAGTAGCTCCCCTCCTCATCGTTGAAGGGAGCGATGGGGGCGCGATCATCGCAGGTGAGGTCGTGTATGGTGACAATGCCTGCCGCATCAAGCCACTCGAGGGGCTCTAGGAGACGCTCACGGCGGCCTCCTCTGATGACGTCGGCATACTTGAATTTTTTTGTCGAGGATCTTAAAAGCTGTTTAGGAAGGCTGTCCCAAATTCGTTTGGCCGATATGCCGCTGATACCGTTCTCGGGATCGGTCATGTCGGCCGTATATGTGGCATCTATCTCCTCCTGGATTCGGGCGACATCCTCGAACGAGCCGCCTTGCCGGTAGGTGTCAACGGCCTTGGGCATTCCGCCCACAGCTAGGTAACGACGGTATATATCGAGGGCACGATTGTGGAGCACGTAGGGACTTCCGTCCTGGGTATGGGTGCGGATGGCCTGGGCCATCGGCCTCTCTCCAATCGACCAGAGGTATTCCTCGAAGTCGAGGGGGTGGAGCTCCAACTGGTGTATGTCTGAGGGAAAGGGCAACTTCCGTTTCTTTGTGGTAACACCAAGGAGGCTTCCTGTTGCCAGGACGCACCAGGGGGTGCCTGCAAAAAAACGCAAGGAGTTCAACGCCTGTTCGCAGAGCTGGACCTCGTCGAGAATGATAAGAGTCTTATGGGGTTCGATAGGCCGCCCCGCATAGTCTGATATGCGTCGGACAATTCCCCCTGTGTCGTTGGTGGGCCAGTCGTAAATCGAGGACGCTTGCGCGAGGTTTGTTTGGAAATCGACCTTGACGAAGTTGCCGTCGAACGACGTGAGGCCAATGTGTTCGGCCAAGACCGTTTTGCCCACTCGCCGTGCACCTTGGAGGAGGAGGGGCTGCGCGCACCCTCGTTGGATCCATTCGTTTATCGGGCGTTCGAGTTTCCTGAGCATATAGGTCATCGGCGAGATCTCCTTGTAGGCTGCCCGTAGCGCAGGGCGATTGCGGGTGAGGGCGATGAGGATGAAGACATACAAGATATCCTATAATTTTAGGTATTAAATGTACATAATATCAGTCAATTTTGTGTACAGTTAACTTAAAAAGTTTAGTGGCGGTCCTATAGGTGCCCGCCATGCCCCGCTCATCACCCTCATCACGCGCCTCATCCCTCCGCCTGCCGTTGTGATGAGGAGCCTGCTTTACCGTGTGCCCGATGGAACCTCTGCCGCCTCAAACTCCCAGCTCAGCCGCCCCGTTACAATTCATCCATTGCGGGTCTGACCCTCGGCGCCCCCAAGATGGTCCTCAACGCCGACCTTGGGGGCCGGCGAACCGACCAAGAGGGGAGATCCACCTATGTCTGCATGCACACCTGGTGTTTCGCGCCGCTCGTTTGTCCAGGGCGCCGGTCTGGCCGCCGCCGGTGCGGCCGCGCTTGCCGGAACCGCCCTGCCTCGGCAGGCCCACGCCGTGAACGTGAACCCCGACGACGTCGCCTGGGACTACGAGGCCGACGTCGTGGTGCTGGGCTTTGGCGTCGCCGGCGCCACTACCGCCACTACCGTTGAGCGCGCGGGCAGCTCGGTCATCGTCGTGGAGCGCGACGAGTTCGACAACCGCCTCTCGAACACCCGCATGTCGGGCGGCCTTATCCACTGCCCCGACGCCGACCACGACCCCGAGGCCCTCAAGCAGTACCTGCGCTGCATGTTCAGCGGCGACATCCTGCCCGGCATGACTGAGGGCGAGTATTCCCCGCTCTTCATCGAGGAGATGGTCGAGAAGTTCGCAGCCCTGGAGCCCGGCTTGCTCGACTTCGTCACGAGCCTCGACGACGACATCCAGTTCAACATGTTCGGCGGCGCGGCGTTCCCCACCTTCCCCGGTGCCGAGCAGTCAGGCTATCGCGTGTACGCCCCCATGTACGACGTCGAGAACTCGGGCCTGGCGCTGCATGGCAACTTCATGGACAAGTACGAGACCGCCTGGGGTGAGTCACTCATGCGCGCCTTTGAGAACGAGCTCATCGACAACGAGCTGGTCCAGTTCCTCTGGGGCCACTATGGTGAGCAGCTTATTCAGGCCCCCAGTGGCGAGGTCATCGGCCTGGTGGCGCTCAAGGGCGGCCCCGAAGGCGAGCCGGTCTACATCAAGGCAAAGAAGGCCGTCATGCTCTCGTCGGGCGGCTACGAGTACAGCGAGGAGCTGCGCCGCGCCTTTATTGAGGGTCCTGCGGTGACGGGCTGGACCTTCTATGGCACGCCGAGCAACACGGGTCAGGGCATCGTCATGGGCCTGGAGGCCGGCGCCCAGATGCTCAAGGCGTCCAAGGCCTCGTGCCGCATGATCCTGGCCTGCCCCGACGTGCTCTACAACGGTCTGCGCTTCGGCCTGAACTGCGACGCTTCGGTGGGCACCGAGGGCACCTATATCGTGAACGCCCACGGTAACCGCTTTATCGACGAGACCAAGTTCACCAAGGACCCCTCGCGCTACTTCTCGTACAAAGAGGCCGTCCACATGGATATCAGCAACCTCGAGTACCCCAACATCCCGGCCTACCTCATCTTTGACGACAACCGCCGTCAGAAGGGCGCGCTGGCCAGCGAGGCCTGGGGCCTCATCCCCTTTGAGTGGGACGCCCTCAACGAGAACGCCGTGGAGGCCGGCTGGATTCTGAAGGCCGACACCCTTGAAGAGCTGGCCCAGAAGATCCTGGAGACCGAGGACAACAAGGGCCGCATGAGCGCCGAGAATCTGGTGGCCGCCAACGAGCAGTACAACCAGGCCTGTGAGACCGGTGTCGACGAGGCCTTTGGCCGCGTGCCCAAGAAGAGCACTAACTCCTACACTGGCGATGAGAACGGCTGGACCAAGTGCGAGACCGGCCCGTTCTACGCGATGCCGCTGGTGGCCGGCGGCCCCAACACCAAGGGCGGCCTGCTCACCGACGCCAACCGCAACGTGGTCGACTGGAAGAACCAGCCCATCCCGCGTCTCTACAGCGCCGGCGAGATGTCGTCGTGCTTCAAGTGGGTTTATCAGAGCGGCGGCAACATCACCGAGGGCCTGGTATGCGGCCAGATCGCCGGCGAGGCCATGGCTGCCGAGGAGCCGTGGTGCTAAATGGATCGCGTGCGTAACGGGAACTGCCGTACGGCCCGCCTGGTGGCCACCGCCGCCCTAGGCCTGCTTCTGGGCGCCGTGCCGATTGGATCGGCCTTGGCGGCGTCGGGGTCTGCATCCGACGGCGGCAAGACAGACTATGTCTGGTCGACCGACCTGGACTGCGCACTGTGCCACGAGGCCCAGGCCGCGAGCGTGGAGGCGGCGGTGACTTCGAACCCCGCAGCCCAGAAGCCCGCGCAGGAGGAAGGCGCTGACCACGCCACAGCCGAGAAGCCCGCTGAGCCGTCGGATGCCAAGGAGAACGAAGGCTCGGCGAACGAAAAAGGCTCCCAGGACAAGGGCGATTCCAAAAACGCCGCCGCCCCTGCGGACGACGAGCACGCGGCTGCCATTACGGCCTACGCCGCCATGCACGCGACCGACCTGGGCTTTGACTGCTTTACCTGTCACAGCGACGCCGAAGGTCTCGAAGAGGCCCACGATGCCAAGAAGCTCAACAGCGGCAAGGAGGCGCGTCGTCTCAAGAAGACCGAGGTGTCGTCGGGGTTCTGCCAGGGATGCCACGACCAAGAGGCGCTCGCAGAGGCCACGGCCGACTATCAGGGGCTCGTGGACAAGGGCGGCCTCGTGGTGAACCCCCACGACCTGCCTCAGAACGACTCTCATGACGGCCTGGACTGTGTGAGCTGTCATGCCGCGCATCCCGAGGAAGGGGCGGTTATCCAGGATCAGGCCATGAACCAGTGCATCAGCTGCCACCACGCAGAGGTGTTCGAGTGCGGCACGTGTCATTAGGGCGTTTTTAACAAAAAGGGGAGTACTTGTATGGAAAACACGAGCAAGGTTTCGCGCAGGGGTTTTGTGGGGGCTGCGGCCGTGGGCGGTCTGGCCGTCGCATCGCTGGGAAGCGCCAAGGGCGCTCTCGCCGACGAGCAGGCTATAGCCGGCCCCCAGATCCTCTATGTGCCCGAGGTTCCCGAGGCATGGGATCTGGAGGCCGGGATCGTGGTGCTTGGTTCGGGCATTGCCGGCAGCTGTGCTGCAGTTGAGGCCTACGACCTCGGTATGGACGTGCTGCTGGTGACTGCCGCCGGCGGTATCACCGAGTGCGACTGCACGCTGAGCGGAGGCTCGCTTGCCGGTTGCGGCACGGAGCTTCAGGAGGCCGCTGGTATTGAGGATGATGTCGAGGTCATGGTCAAGGACATCCTGCGTTGCGGCGGAGAGATGAACGATCCCGATGTGATTCGGGCATGGGCGACGATTAGCGGAGAAACCGTTGACTGGCTCGAAGAGCTTGGGTGTGAGATTTCTGAGACCATCGTTAACGCCAGCTCGAACAGCATCGATCGGTGCCATCGTTCCTTGCCGGTGGGCGACGGCTTGGGCTGGATGCTCGGTCTCGAAAAGGCAATCGAAGAACGAGATCTGAACGTCATGTTTGAGACGAGGGGCACGAAGCTCTACCGCGATGAAGAGGGACGTGTGGTCGGATGTCTTATCCAGATGCCTGACGGTGCTGAGAAGACCGTGCATGCCCTCAAGGGTGTGGTCCTGGCAACCGGTGGCCTCGGTAACAGCAAGGAGATGTGGAGCCGTTACAACCCGTATACCGGTTGGGTTATCGAGAACGCCCGCAAGGTCGTGTTTACCGGGTCCGATGCAAACCACGGTGACGGTATTGCCATGGCTACGGCCATTGGTGCCGACGCCTCCTTCTCGCCGGCCAACTACGGCGGAGGCGGTGTTCAGGTGGGCCCGGCTGAAACCAAGGGCAGCGGCAACTTTTTGCCTCACCGCTGGTCAAAGGTGGGTGTTATCGAAGTCACCTCGGAGGGCAAGAGGTTTAACGACGAGACGAACTTCGGCGACTTTTATGGGGACGGCAAGAAGTTTATCAACACGCCCGGGCTCTGGTCGGTAGCCATCTTTGACGATGTCGTGCGCCAGAGCGATGAGGGCCAAACCTACGCGCAGGATATCATCGATCTGGCAACGGCCAACGGCATGCCTTCGGTGTGCTCGGCAGACACCATCGAAGAGCTGTGCGAGTTCTTTGGGCTTGACGTGGAGCAGACCAAAGCCACGGTAGAAGAGTACAACACGCACGTGGACTCCGGCGAGCCTGACGAGTTCGGTCGAACGGAGTTTCTGAACAAGATTGCCCAGCCGCCGTTTTGGGGCGTTGAGTTCGGCATTTCTCTTGCCACTTCGAAGGGCGGGCTTGCCATCAATCCCAAGGGGCAAGTTCTTGATGTGCGCGGTGTTCCGATTGAGCGCCTATATGCGGCTGGCGAGGTCGCCTTTGCCCGCATTCTCGGCGATGCACGTATCCATGTAACCGGCGGCCAGAATGGAGCCGGTGCCGCATTCGGCCGCATCTGTGCCCGGAGCATCTACGAGCTGGAACCGCTGCAGTAGGTCGACCATCCGACGGGCCCGGTCCATCGGCTGTGGCCTATGCGGGGTTTGCCATGGCGCCCGGGTGCTTGTACGCGCAGGTGCCCGGGCGTTTTACCGGAACAGAAGAACAGAGAGGATGCAACATGCATACAGAGTGCGCAACGAAGACGGCGATCGACCGCCGTGCCCTTGTGGCTGGAGCCGCCGGGGCGGTTGCCCTTGGGACTCTTGCGGCATCGAGCGCCCAGGCCGACGAGGCATCCATTCCCACCGGGTTCGATGCCGAGACGGATGTGCTGGTCATCGGTGGCGGTATCGGCGGCTGCATCGCAGCCTACGAGGCATCGCGTCAGGGTGCTAGCGTGATGGTAGCCGAGGCCGGCGCCGAGCTGGGCGGTTCGTTTCTTCTGAGCTCGGGCTACATGCGCTCGAGCCACCTGGTGCGCATCTACGCCGATGCGGCCGATGACCCCGAGAACCTCGAGCTTCTTCACCAGCTCGCCCCCACGGCCGACGCAGCGCTGCTCTCCCGCGTGCTGACCGACTGGGACGACTTCGCCAGGGAGTACCTGCCGTCCATTGGGTCAGACTACTACGAGGCGGTGGACTACCAGGGATTCATGCAAGGCACCTTCCCCAACGAGGAGGGAACCGGCACCTACGAGTCGCGCAAGGCGTTCATGGATGACCTGGGCGCCTCGATCGAGGGGGCCGGCGGAGAGATCCGGCTGTGCACCCGTGGCGTCGACCTTGTGGTGGAGGACGGTACCGTGGTGGGCGCCGTGCTCTTCGACCGCGAGGGCGTGCGCACCAAGGTCCGGGCAAGGGCGGTTATCCTGGCCTGCGGCAGCTACGTCAACGACCCGGTGTCCAAGGTCGAGTACGTGGGCCCCTATGCCGACAACACGGTGCCGCGTGCGGTGCCGTTCAACGTGGGCGACGGCCAGCGTATGGCTGCGGCGGCCGGTGCCTGTCTCACCAAGGGCATGGGCCGCTTCTACGGGTTCTTTGCCCCGTGGCCGAGCGTGTTGCCCGCGACTCCCGAGGCCTATGATGCAGCAAACAAGGCCGACATCTCCAAGATCTACCGGCTCGGTGCCACGCTGGGTGCCAGTGGTATTCTGGTCAACCTCGCGGGCAAGCGGTTCGCCGACGAAGGAAACCAGTTCCGCGTGGCCGCCGGTGCCTACCACGCCTCGGAGCTCCTTGCCCAGCAGGACCAGGCCGTGGGCTTCGGTATCGTGGATGCCCAGCTGGCCGACGTGGCCGATTCGGTTGCGTGGCTTGCGGACCTTGGCGCCGTGGTGGAGCAGGCCGATACCCTGGAGGGGCTGGTCGACCTTCTGGCGGCACGGGGCGTTGACCGCGACGCGCTGCTCAAGACGCTTTCCGACTACGTCGCGGGCAACGTGGCCGAGTTTGACGTGCCCGACTCACGCATAGCCGCCGGAACGGCCAAGGGTCTGGTGCAGCCGCCGTTCTATGCGTTGCAGGTCACCTCGGCCATCAGCCGCATGTTCGGTGGCGTGAAGATCGATGCCGACGGCCATGCCGTGGGGCACAGCGGCCAGCCCGTGCCCGGTCTGTACGCGACCTTTGGCTGCGCGGGCGGCATGGAGTACGACGAGTACCTGGGTTGCATCGGGAATTCGGCCCTGTTTGGCAAGATCGCGGCCCAGACGGCCGTGCAAGAGCTGGGCTAGGGCTTACGAGGGCCCTTCGGGGCAGCGTTCGAGTTCTGAAACGGTGCCCCGAGGGGCCGGCGGCCTCATATCGCGTTCAATGTACGATCGAGGGGCGGTGCCGTCGAGCGGATACGGAATACAGTCAACCACCTTTGATATACGACCTACGGTATCTTAGAAGTTGATTGCGTCTCCATCGCCGACGGCATGCGCCCGTCGTACATTGAACGCGAAACTCGGCGTTATGCGTTATCCCAGCCTATCGCTAAAAGACGCCGGCGCTCCTCCGTTCTCAAAGACCTCGAAGCGTTCGACCAGCTCCTCGCGGCTGTGCACGCCCACCTTCTTGTGGATGTTGGTCACGTGGGTGCGGACCGTGCCGTCGGCGAGGCCTGTCTCGGCACCCACCTCCGCACGGGTACGGCCGGCCAGCAAAAGCAACAGGACGTCTTGCTCGCGCGGCGAGAGCCCGTAGTGCCCCGCAAACGCCCTTGCCGCCTCTTCGCTGGCCCGTGCGTCCGCGATGGCCGCGGGCGTCTCGTCCATGGTGCGGGGCGATGTGCTTGGAGTCCCGTCGGCTTTTTCGAGCACAAGCAGGGCCGCCACCATGGCGTAGAGAAAGACCATTACCACGACGGAGCTGTTCACGCCGTCGGGGAGCATGCTCATGGTGGCGACGGTGCATACGGTTTCAGAGAGAACCATGAGTCCGCGTATGCGCCACGGAGGCATCTGGGTGCGTTGTACACAGTCCAAAAACGCCATCCAAACCAGAACCGCGCTAAACAACTCGCAGGCCGATGTGACCGCCGTTGCAAGGACGGGTGCCAAGAAGTCGAGGGCTTCTCCGATGGCAATGATCTGTAGGCTGCCTACCACCACGATGAGGCCTATGGTACAGGCGCGCGACGGGTGCTTTTTGGGGAGTGCGAATATGAGCCAGACAAGCGCCAGGCACGCCAGGCAGGAACTTGCGAGGGTTATGGGCCCCACGGGACCGGCTGCTAGGGGAAACAGGCCAGAGCCTTCCCAGGTCTTGCTGCTTCCGAGTACACGTAGAAGAGACCGCGCTGCGCACACAAGGGCCAAAACCACCAGAAGACGCCTAGTGGACCAACGTGGGGCAGCCGTACTCGCGGTGGACGTTGCGGAAGTGGAAGGAGCGGTTTTGCAGGCCAGAATCCAGCAGACCCATATCCCAAAAGGTGCAAACGCCAAGATGGCCAGCTGCGCATAGTACGAGGGGATGAGGTTGGCGGTGTAGGTTAGAACCGTGTAGCCAATTGTTCCAATGGTTATGCACAGGGCCGCTTCGCTAAAGCGGGCGTAGCGGGCGAGCAGAATATACAGGGGTGTTTCGACAATCATTTGGCAGGCGCCGTTTACAAGGGAAAGCACGAGCGCCATGGCGTGAGGGTCAAAAAGGTTCTGATAGTAGGCGAGGACGACTCCGAATTTCGCAGGAATGCTCAGGAGCATGGTTGTGAGCAGGATGTGTTTCTCGTTGTGCTCAAAACGACGGGCCAAGATCATGAAGACAACGGCTGCGAAGATGCGCCCGGTGTAGTTGCCGGCATTGGCCGTGGCGCCGGCTTGTGAGGCGCCGTTCCACAGGAACTCGGCGACCGTATCGCCGGAGCTGAGCGGCAGCAGCTTTGAGAACGCGATGCCCAGGGCGATCCAGATCAGAAAGGCCGGCGACGGCTGCCGGTTAATGGCTGACGAAGGCAACGGCATGGACCTTTCTGCGAGAAGCCAGCAGAGAACCGGGACGCCTGCGACGTGCTTGCGAGGACGGGTTCCAGAACAGGGCCCCTGCAAGAGCGCCATGGCAAATGGTCATGCCCCATTATAGATAAAACGCGTTTCACGGCCGAGAAGCCCTCGGCCGACGTGCTAGCCGCGATGCGGCGGCGAACAGCGCAAGGCCGAGCAGGCCGATGGCGGCGAGCAAGCAGAACCCCGCGTTGAACCCCAGGCCTTCGATGGCGAGGGCCGAGATAAAGAACGAGCAGGCGGCCCCCAGGTAGAACATGCCCATGCCCACTGCGCTGATGGAGGCGTAGTCGCGTCGGCCGAACAGCTGGGGAATAAGCAGCCCCGGCAGGATGCCTGACGGTCCGATCGCCGCACACAGCACCACCCCTGCGGGTAGCAGGACATGCTGTCCGGTCACGGCTCCTGCGACCAGGCATGCGATGCCCAGGGCAAAGCCGCCGAACATTACCGCTGCGGTGCGCGTGGTTCCGAGCTTCTTGACCACCGTTCCCGACGCCAGGTTGGCGATGGCGCCCGCAAAGACAAAGACGCCCAGGACGGAGGTGGCCGCGGCCGGCTCCGTCCCACCGGCCACTAAGAACATGTGGGCGTAGGCTGAGAAGCTGTTGGTCGGGAAGGCTGCGCACACCATGGCGAGGCAGAACAGGTAGAACGCCGGCGTGCGCAGGGCCTCTTGCAGGGTGAGACCGTCATCGTCTTGATTGCAGGTTGCTGCGGAGGCGCCGCCTTCTGATGCGGTGCAGTCGGTTGCGGGCGGGCGCCCAATGAGCGCAAGGACGGCGAAGGCGCCTATGGCGAGCACCGCGATCGCGTAGCCGTCCAGCACGATCCGGTAATCGAAGCGGGCAAGCAGCCAGGATTCCGCGAGCATCAACAGCGACACGGCGAGGCCCATGACGCCCATGATGATGCCCAGCACCACGGGGGTGCGCCTGCCAAAGTGTTCGTTCAACACCCCGGTCGCCGCCGCGGTGGACCCGATTGCGGCCATGACGCCAAACAGCGCGTTGCCCGCGTACCAGGTCGCGAGGTCCGACGCCAGGGCGCAGCAGACGATGGCGAGAGCCGAGAGGAACACGCCGGCGAGAAGGCACCGGCGCGGGCCGAGCAGGCCGATAAGGCGTGCGGCGATCAGGCTGACGAGAAACCCGCAGGCCGATTTGACGGTCGGCCCAAATGAATAGGCGACGAGGGTCGTGTCGAGGCCGCCGGCGATGTAGGCCGAGGCCCCGTTGATGAACGGGACGGACCCGACGCCCACGGTGAGCACCAGCGCGCAGCCGACGGCGACCGATACCTGGCGCGCCGTGAGCGTGCCGGTCGTTTGCGATCTCATGCTGGACGTCCCCTCTATCGACACGGGCTTTGTTATAAAAACGGGCATCCCACAATGGGATGCCCGCCGGGGGTGTGACAAACGATGCGTAGCCTGGCTATCGTGCTGCGGTTATTCGGCTGCGGCGGCACGGGCTGCGATGCGGCCCATGTTGAACGCGTAGCTGTTGCAGCCGCCCACGATGTGGACATGGGCCGATCCGTGGCCGTTGAACATCGAGTCTTCGCCGGCGGCGTACAGGCCGGGGATGACTTCGTCGAAGTAGTTCTTGACCTGGGCCTTCTCGTTAACGCGCGCCCCGCCCTTCGTGGTGGTGTACGAGAAGCCGAGCTGCAGGCCGTAGAACGGAGGGGTGTCGAGGGCGCCGTCCCACAGGGTGCGGCCGAACTCGTCGGGTTCGCCCTGGCCCTCGGCGTTGGCCGCGGCGCAGCGGGCGTTGTAGTCGTCGACGGTGGCCATCAGTCCGTCGAGGTCGATGCCCCAGTATTCGGCGACCTCTTCGAGGGTGTCGCAGGTGCAGAGGCGGTCCGCATAGCCGGCCTGCTCGTAGTTGTCAAAGAACCACTGCAGGTACTTCTGACCCACGTCGGAGGTGCGGCACTTCTCGTCAAAGACGAAGAAGCCCTTGAGGTCCTCGCACTTGAAGATGGGGCGATCGATCATGAACGACTCGAAGCTCGTCTCGTCGTAGACGCGCTTGCCGTACTTGTCGACAACGATGTGGTGCGGGGTGTAACGCCAGAACGCGGGCGAGGGCGGCAGCGTGTCGCACAGGTCCTGCTCGTCGCCGGCAAAGCTCAGCGCCATGTCGGGCTTAAAGGGATACATCCACGCGCCCACGCTTTCGAGCATCTTGTAGCCGTCGGCGTGGTTGGTGCGGCAGCCGTGGTAGTACATGTTGTTAGGGTCGCCGTTGTCGAGAACCCACTGCCAGTAGGGGGCGTATTTTGCGCAGTACTCAAGGTCGTTGCCCGTGCCGCCCGTCGAGATGAGGACGCCCTTCGTGGCCTTGATCTCATAGGTGGAGCCGTCGGCGTTCATGGCCTGGGCACCCACCACGCGGCCGGTCTCGTCCATGTAGATCTTGGAGCCGGCCGTCTGCAGGCGCAGGTCGTATCCACGCTGCTGGATAACGTCGTTGAGGCCGATCATCCAGTCGATGCCCGTACGGGGCTCGTTGGCGCCCTTGTAGTCGCGGGCGACGGAGTGCACGGTGGTGCCCAGGGCGAGGTAGGTCTCGGGGTTGAACGGCACGTCCATGTCGTACATCCAGTCGATGGTATCGCCGCTCATCTCGGCCCAGGCGCGGATGACGTCCTGGTCGCCAAAGAAGTCGCCCGCCTTGTTGATGTCGTTGATGAAGATCTCGACGTCGTCCTCGATGCCCTGCTCGGCCTGCAGGCGGGTGCAGCAGCCGGCCACGGCGCCACCGCTGCGGGCGGTGTTGCACTTGGTGATGGTCTCGCCCTTCTCCAGGCCGATGGCCTTCATGCCCTGCTCGTTGGCCTCGATGAGGGCGCAGGCGCCGGCGCCGCCGCAGCCGATGATAAGGAACTCGCACTCCTCGTCCCAGGCGTCGGGAGCGGACGCCGTCCAAAGGTACCGACCGGCGGGGGACTCTTCGGCGTGGGCGACGGCCGCGGTGAGCGCGGCACTTGCCCCGGCGGCAACGGCGGCACCCTTGAGGAGATTGCGGCGAGAGATGCTCTGGGTCATGGTTCGTTCCTTTCTACCGTGTTCCGTGTTGGCGGGCAGAGCTATGGAACCGCGCTACAACGAGTCGTTGTGGCACGTGGTGCACGAGACAAACTCGTCGGTGTGGTGGCATTGGACGCATGCGTGATAGGCGGACGAGCGCAGGGCCTCGCTATCTTGCGGTTCGTGCATGGTGTGGCAGTTTGTGCAGCGGATGCTTTGGTGCTCCGCGACGTCGGGCAGGGCGTGGGGGTTCACGACGGTGCCCATGGCGTCGGTGCAAGCCGTGGAGTCCGCTGTCTTCTCGGCCAAGGCCTCCCAGCTCTCGTGGCAGGAGAGGCAGAAATCTGTTTCGACGAAGGCGTACTTGATCTTGGTCGGCTGCTTGGTCGAGGTGAGGTAGTCCCGGTGGGCGTGCTCGAGGTTGTCGATATCGGTGTGGCACGACGTGCATCCGAGCATGGCGGCGTGGGCCGACGCCCCGCAGCTCTCGTCATCGAGCGTGGCGACCTGCGCGCTGTGGCATTGGGTGCAGTCCACGTCGGGCGTCCACGTGTCGGGGAGGGCTGCGCCCCCGTTGGTACCTGCGGTTTCTTGGGCGCTTGCGGTTTCGTCGGTACCCGTGGCGTCGGTCTGCTCGTTTGCGCTTTCGTCTTCAGCGGCGTCGAGCGGTACCAGCGAAAGCGAAGAGGGGTCCACGTCGACGCTGAACCCAAAGCCGTCCTGCAGCGACGCATCATAGACGGCGATGGCCTGCTTCTCGGCGTCGTTCGTGGGCACCACGGTGACGTCAATCGCGCAACCGTAGAGCAACCCGATGGCGGCTGCCGCGGTCAACGATGTCAGCCCGATGGCGACTGCGCGCGGTACGTGTCTCATAGGGCCAATCCTCCCTTTTAATTCTCTCCTGGGTAGTAAGGCAAAGCGATTATTTTTTTTCACCGGCGATGAGTTCAGTATAGAAAGCAGGTAAGGCATGGGTTTTGGCAATTTGAGCGTCGTCCGATGCGATAGGGGAATCGGAATGCGCTTAAATGGAATCAGGGAATCGGGTACGTGGTGCGAGGGGCATGCCATGGCCCGTTTTGCATGGGCACTACGTGCGCTGTGCGCTGGTTTACAATCTGTGTACGGCTATGATGTCGTGAGGGCGCGAAGATGTTGGGGGATTAGTTGTGAGAACCGAGTCGCTTGCCGAGTTCGTGGTGCTTGCAAAGCACCTGAACTTTCGCAAGGCCGCTTCAGAGCTTTCTATGACGCAATCGAACTTGAGCAAGCACATTATCGGGCTCGAACGCGAGGTGGGGTTCAGCCTGTTTGAGCGCGGCCCTGTTGTGGGGCTAACGTCGGCGGGCGTGAGGTTTCTTGAGTACGCGCAGCAGGTGCTTGGCATACTGGACGTTGCCGTGCCTACGTGCAGGCGCATCAGCAAACAGGCGCCGGCTGTGCGGCTGCAGCATTTTTCTCAGAACGACACCGTCGCCCCTATCGTGCATGAGGCAAAACGCCGTGGCGTCCCCGTGACGTTTCTCGACGTAGAGGCCTCGTTGCTTACCGTTTTTACCGACGGCCTTGCCGACGTCGCCCTGTTTTACGATTTGGAGGGTACGGAGGCGGCGGGAGCCTTGGCGGACATCGGCGTCGAATCGTTCGTGGTCGGTACGGACTCCCTTGCCGTCGTTGCCATGTTGGACGGAGGACCGTTTGGCGAGAAGCCGCTGGCTCGCGGCGACCTGAAAGGCGCAAGCGTCGTTGTGCCGCGCAGCGCCTATTACAACGAGACGAGCTGCGCGTTTAGCAAGCTGTTTGGCGACGACTTGGGACTGCGGTTTGTACCGCGCGCGGACCTTGTGGGCTCCGCGTTGAAATACGAGGACCTACGCGACGGTTTGTTCATCAGCAGCGTCTCGCTCGTCAAGGCGTTGTTTGGCGCGCGGGACGACGTGATCGTATACGACACGCTCGACGGCGCTCCTATCGTGAGTGCCAAGCGCATGTATTTTCGTGCCGACAATCCCAACACGCGCGATTTTGTGGAGCTGGCGCGCTCGCTCGAGGGGGTTTCTCCACTGTAGCGGGCTGGTCGAGGACCGGGCGGACTTCGAAAATACGGCGCCGGCCATTTCGGACGGGGCGGGGCTCAAGGTCAAAGTTGCCGTAGGGGCGGCTAACTAGTTGGTTAGACCAGGGCGCTTCCATTCTCGTTGCCAACGTTTGGCGCGAGGGACGGTGCCGCCGTTTCCAGGGGTTCAATGCCGTCCTCGATGACCCCGTCTGCCAAGCTCTTCTTCCAGAGAAAAGATGCGGGCTGCCAGGGCACAGCAGACGATGTGCAGGTGTTTGGAGGCGCCTATGCTGCTCGCATGGGGATCGTTGGCGCGTTATATTGTTTGACGCAGGCGGCGTTAAACATCAAAAAAGGCCGCCATAAGGGCTGCAACCCTGGCGGCCTTGACCAAAAGAAACCGGCGTCGCCTGTGGTGAGAAGCACAGGCAGCCGTCTGCCTTTTAGTATACCCGCTTCTGGTTCAGCGCACCATCTCGGCCACTGCCCTTGCTTCATAAAACCGCCGTGCTCCAGACCTGCTCGATTTGGGTCTCGGGCTTCCGATGCGACCTCGGCCGATCTTCCGCCTACCCCTCGCGTCCCTCCTGCCCGCGCATCAGGCTGATGAGCTCCTGCTTGGAGTGCACGTCGAGCTTCTCGTAGATGTGCCGTATGTGGGAGCGGGCCGTGTTGAACGAGATGACCAGCTCCTCGGACACGTACTTGGCCGAGCGCCCCTCGGCCAGCAGCCGGAGTACCTCGAGCTCCCGCTGGGAGAGCTGGAACTCCACCCCAAGCGCCTCGTAGGGGTCGCCGGGCTGCTCGGCCCCGGCCTCTTCCGCCGGGCCGTCGCTACCGGCGGAAACGGGAACCGTCACCGCCGGATACCTCACCGGCGCCACGGCGATCTGGGCTATGACGGCGGCTAGGTACACCAGGGCGGCTGCCAGCGTCGCGATGGCCAGGGCGCCCGACCCGTGGGTGAGCATGAGCACGCGCGCGGCCATCTGCCCCATGCACCACGACTCCCACATCACGCCCACCGCAAGGCCACGCACGGCGAACAGCGAGGTGCGCATACCGTACACGAACACCGCGAGCACCAGCACCCAGATGGAGGCCTCCCAGATAAAGTTGCTCTGGTCGCCGGGCACGTTGAGCGTGCCGGTGACGCAGCCCAGGGCAAACGTGGGCAGCACGAGCAGCAGCGTGCCCGCGCCTTTAAACCGCGCCACCTTGGCGGGCTCCAGCCTGCACATCCCCAGGCAGACGAGCGCTATGACGAGCGCCCCGCCGCCCTCGATGAGCACCATGGGGTTGAAGGCGACGCGCTGGGCTTCTCCGACAAACCCGTCGAACATACCCGAGGCCACGGCGTAGGTGGTGGCCACGATGCCGAGCAGCAAGAACGACCGCCGGCGGGTGGCGTCGTTCTCCATCGAGATGTAGTCGGGGGCGTAGGCCATGAGCAGGGCCATCATGCCTATGAGGGGTACCGCCACCTGCCAGCCGGTGGCTATGGGGATCGAGACAAACTGCAGCAGCCGGTAGGCCAGGTAAAACAGCACGGCCCATACCAGCGGCGGGGCGATCTCGAAGGCCGAGGGCTTGAGGTTGCTGAGCGAGGGCGACGCAGCCCAGATGGTCGCCACCGACGCGCAGGTGAATCCCGTGAGGATAGAGCACGCGATAAAGAACGCCGGCCCCACCACCCCCACGGCCGAGAGGCCCGCGCAGAGCACCGCCACCGTGGCGAGTATGGAGGCCACCGGCTCTATGTGGCGCACAAACAGGTTGCACAGCTGCGGCACCAGGACCACCGCCAGGTGCACGAGCGCCATGGTGACCACCAGGCACCCAAAGAACAGCGCCATGGCGTCGGCGCTGCGGCCGAACCCGGCGTAGGCGATGGTGTTGATCACCGGCACCGACGCGAAGTAGTAAAAGGCCCCCAGGCCCACGTCTTCTGCGCGCAAGCGAACTCTGTGCGGCATGCATGCCTCCATACCCGCTGGTTTCTCTGCCAGCCAGGGTATCTACCTCGTATAACGCTGGCTATGGTACAAAATGTGCGATTGGTTTTCACCCAGTTTCCAAAGGCGGTTGCGCCGGTTTGAACGACGCGCGGCGCACCGGGCCACCTCTAAGCTGCGAGGTGTCGTACGGGCGGCACGCACAGCCCGCATCCGCATCGAGCGTACAGGGAGAAGACCATGGACCAGATGAACATCGACCGCAGGAACCTCGTGAAGGGCGCAGCCGGCGCCGGGGTCGCCGCCGCGCTTGCCGGGGCCGTTGCGGGCACCGCGCCCCAGGCGCTGGCCGAGACCGCCAGCCCCTACGCCGACGGCACCTACACCGGCACCGCCGCGGGCATGGGCGGCGACATCAACGTGACCCTCACGATCGCCAACGGCCAGATTACCGTCGACGAGATCGGCCCCAACAACGAGACCAAGGGCATCGGCGGCTACGAGGCCATCGAGGACGGCACCTACGCCGCCCAGATCGAGGCCAAGCAGGGCGCCGACGTCGACGTGGTCTCGGGGGCCACCATCACCTCGAAGGCCGTTGCCAAGGCAGCCCAGGCGGCGCTGGACCAGGCCAGCGGCAGCGCGGGCGTTTCGGCCGACGAGATCGTGATGACCGCCGACGCCTACGCGCACGCCAAGTGGGCGGCCGAGATCGCCCCCGCCCCCCGCGACGAGTCGCTGATTGGCGAGACCGTGACGGCCGACTGGATCGTGGTGGGCGCGGGCACCTCGGGCCTTATGACCGCCATGGCCGCCACCGAGGACGGCTGCGACGTGGTGCTTATCGCCTCGAGCGACAAGCCCGTGTCGCGCGGCGGCTCCAACGCGGCCTTCAACTCCAAGCTCCAGAAGGAGCTGGGCCGCGAGATGAGCGTCAAGGAGATTGAGGACTACTTCCAGGAGCAGTTCAACGCCGGTAGCTGGCGCATGGACCAGGACAAGTGGTGGGACTTCTTTACCTACTCGGGCGAGGCCATGGACTGGCTCATGGACAAGATGGCCGCCCACGGAATCCAGACCGTGATCGAGCAGACCTACATCGACCCCACGGGCAACATGAGCATCCCGTCCTTCTCGCACACGTTCATCAACGCCGAGAACCAGGCGGCCGGCGCCTCCCAGCAGATCGCCGTCGAGGCCATGGCCGAGGAGGTCGCGGCCTCCGGCGGGCGCATCTTCTACAACACCACCGCCGAGCAGCTCGAGAAGGACGCCGACGGCCGCGTGGTGGCCGTGGTAGCCAAGGGCCCAGACGGGGCGTACGTGCGCTACGCCGGCACCAAGGGCATCATCCTGGCCACGGGCGACTTCAGCCGCGACCGCGACATGGTGGCCAAGTACTGCCCCATCGCCCTGCAGTACGGCAACGGCGGCGTCTACGACGGCTCGGGCCACAAGATGGCGCTGTGGGCCGGTGCCGCGTGGCAAAAGTACACCCCCAACGCGGCCATGATCTGCTCCATGGGCGACGAGGTGCTGCCGTGCCGCTGGTGGGCGTCGGGCGCCGGCACCGCGTTCCCCGGCCTGCTGGTGAACGCCAAGGGCCAGCGCTACTGCGACGAGAACTCGCTGTACGGCTACTCGGCCTATCCCCAGAACGTGCAGCCCGGTAAGTGCAGCTTCCTGGTGTGGGATGACCAGTGGGTGTACGACTCGGCCCCGTGGGTGGGCGACTACATTGGCTCCGAGGACCGCGACGTCCAGGAGGTGTATGACGCCATCCAGACGCTGTTCAACTCCGACGCCGCCGGGCAGGCCACGGCCGAGTACGCTGGCTTTGACGCGAACATGGGCCTCACGGTGAAGGCCAACACGCTCGAGGAGCTGGCCGACGGCCTGGGCTTTGAAGGCGTCGCCAAGGAGGAGTTCCTGGCCCAGATTGAGCGCTACAACGGCTACTGCGAGAACGGTCTCGACGAGGAGTTCCACAAGGCCGAGCGCTTCCTGCTGCCCGTCAAGACCCCACCCTTCTACGGCGTGCGCAACGAGCCCTACATGCTGTGCGTGACCGGCGGCCTCAACACCACGCGCAACCAGGAGGTCTGCGACAGCACCAACACGCCGATTCCCGGCCTCTACGCGGTGGGCACGCTAATCGGCGACACCTTTGGCGACATCTACGACTTCCGCATCTGGGGCCACAACCTGGGCATGAACTGCGTGACCGCCGGCTACTGCCTGGGCAAGCGCATGAAGTCGCTGTAACGGGCAGGTTTAGGGCGGCGGCGGAGAAGGGCGCCTGCGCCGAAGACTTATCTTGCTTGCAAAGGACCCGCTCTCGGAGATCGCGCCGAGAGCGGGTTCTTCTTGCCTTCTTCTTATCACTCAGGAACATTTGCGGCCCCGGCCCCGGCGTCGTTCTGAAACGACACGCCGTCTACCAGCAGAAACGCTGGCGTCCTCCTATGGGGCACCGGCGTTTCTTCTTATCATCTACTTGCCTTCTAGGTATCACATAGGTATTGCGTGCGGGCTCTCCCGGTGATTTCGCGGGAGCTTGTGGGATTCCACGGATCCTTGCAGCCTGCAAAATGCCGGTTCGTGGACCCCTTGCGGTGTGCGTTTGAAGGCCGGCCCGAACCCGGTGGTATCCTATGGCCGACAGTATGCGGACGTGTGACGGCCGAGGGGGTCGGTATGGGCGAGGGCGTATACGAGAACGGCGCCTATCGCGTGGATGACGTGCGCATCATGGACCGCACCGGCGACCACAGGCTGCCCATTGGCGACGACGGTTTCGAGCGCGTGGCCGCTCGGTCGTTGTTCGTGGACAAGTCCCTGCTGGTGGCGGACATTCTCGACAGCGACTACAAGGTCACGCAGTTCTGCCGGCCGCGGCGCTTTGGCAAGACCCTGGCTATGACCATGCTCCGGACGTTCTTCGAGCTGCCCTGCGACGGGGTTTCGCGTGCCCCGCTTTTTGAGGGTCTGAGCATATGGGATGCCGCGGGGGCCGGTACCGGGCCGAGCAGGGCGTGCGGCCGGTGGTGTACTTCTCGCTGAACGACGTGAAGAAGCTCTCGTGGGACGAGTGCTACCAGACCCTTGAAGGCAAGATCGCCGCCGAGTACCAACGCCACGGCTACCTTGCGGACAGCGCGGCTCTCTCTGAGATCGAGCGGGCGCAGTTCGGGCGAGTACTGAGAAAAGAGGGGGTTTACGACGACGTGGCCTCCTCCCTGCGTCAGCTGACCCTCTACCTGCGCAAACACCACAACCGCAACGCGGTGGTCCTGATCGACGAGTACGATGCGCCGATCATGGCCGCCCACACCTACGGTTACTACCGCGAGGCGGTGGGCTTTATCAAGGGCTGGCTCACCGGCGCCCTCAAGGACGGCGGGGCCGCCCTGGAGTTCGCCTGCCTCACCGGCGTGCAGCGCATCGCCAAGGAGTCGATCTTCTCGGACCTCAACAACATCACGGTCGACACGCCGCTCGACACCGAGAGCGACGAGCGCTTTGGGTTCACCCGGGGCGAGGTGGCGGCCCTGGCCGACTACCTGGGCCACCCCCACCGCTATGGCGAGGTGCGCGAGTGGTACGACGGCTACCGCTTCGGCGACGCCGACATCTACAACCCCTGGAGCGTGCTCAACTACTTCTCGAAGCGCTGCCGGCCCGACGTGTACTGGGCCAACACCGCCAGCAACGCCGTGGTGGCCGACGCCGTGCGCGCTTCTAACGGTGCGGGGTTTCGAGACGTCTGTCGGCTGCTCCAGCCCGGGGGGACCATTGCACGCCCCCTCGACATGGAGGTCGTGTTTCCCGAGTCGGGGGCCACGGGCGACATACTGTGGAGCATGCTGTACCTGGCCGGATATCTCACGACGGACGATATCGAGTCGCCGGGAGACCGCTACCGCGTGCGCAGGCTGCGTATCCCCAATAAAGAGATCGCGCAGGTGTTTCGCGGTGAGGTGATCGAGCGGTTCAGGGAGGTGGCCGGGGGTGCCGGCCGCCTCCTTGAGCTTCACGAGGTCCTGGTGGCCGGCGACGCCGCGGTGGTGGAGGCCGAGCTCGCGCGCATCCTTGCAACGAGCCCCAGCGTGCGCGACCTCGTAAGGGAGAACAGCTACCACATGCTCATGACTGGCCTGCTCTTTGGCGTGCCGGGCTACGGCGACCCGCGCTCGAACCGCGAGGAGGGGCGCGGCTACTACGACCTGCGGATCGCTCCCGAGGGGCAGGGCGGGCGACCGGTGTTGGAGGATCTCCCGGTTATCACTGTCGAGCTCAAGGTGCTGGGCCGCTCCGACGCGCCCCAAGATGGGGAGGCGCTGACCGCGCGCTTGGCAGAGGTGGCCCGCGAGGGGTTGGACCAGATCAACCGGCAGCGTTACGACTGCGAGGCGCCCGGAGGGTGCTTGCGCTACGGCGTGGCGTTCTGCGGGAAAGATGTCGCGGTGGCGTGCGCGTGGGGGTAGGGGGCCGGAGCTTCGAGTGAAACATCGGGCCGCCCGGGGCGAGTTTGAGTACCTGCCCCGGACACCAGGTCGACGTCGAGGCTGCTGGCGGCCACGATTTCGCCGGGCACCTGGTCGATGGCGCGGGTGCCGAAGTTCTCCACCTCGTTGTGGGAGGCCACGGTCACGTCGGTGATCTTGTCGCCGGCGATCTCGATCACGAACTCCATCGGGCCGTTGATTCCCAGGCGCGTGACCTCGTAGGTGCCGTCGGCGCAGCCCTGGGGGCCGTAGGTGGGCTTGCGGTCCTCCGGCCAGTTGTAGGTGGCGTCCTTGGCCTCCCGGTTGGCCATGCTGATCTCGACGGCATACTCGGGGAGCTCGGTGCCCACGAAGTCCGTGATGCGGTTGGACGACATGCGCTCGATGGAGCTCCAGACGCTTTCCGAGCGACCTGCGCTCGGCGCTGCTCTACGTGGGCCTCGCCTGCGGTCTGGCGGCCTTGGTGACCTGGGGGCTGGGGAGCTTGCCGTCTGTGGCGGTGGTCGAGGCGGCAGTTGCGATGGCGGCCGCGGGCGCGTTCGTTCCGGCTGTGCTGGCACCCGGGCCGAGGACGGACGGGGCGTCTCCTGTGGCGGCGTCCCCTGCCGGGGGTGTCGATCCCGCTGGGGATGCCGGAGCGGTTGGGGGTTCTGTCGGCTTGGACGCCGGGCACGCTGGCGGCCTGGACACCCCTGCGGACGTCGCCAGCGCCCCTTCTACGCACGGGCGCTTGAAACGGACCCTGGGTCTGGTGCGTAACCTGCTCTCGATCGTGTTGCTGCCGTTCCTTGGCTTTCTGACCTTTGTGTTCATCACGGGCGGCTATCGGTTTCCCGCAGGCCTGACGGCCGTGGACACCGAGACCACCGGTGCGCTGCTGGCCGTGACGGTGGTGCTTGCGGTATGCCTGCCGCGTTACCGCACACCGCTTGCCCTCATAGTCGAGAAGATCGCGGTGCCTGCCTGCGTGGCATGCTCGATCGTGCTGGGGAGCTTCCCAAACAACACGCCCTTGTTCCTGGCGGGTGCGGCGAGCGTGTTCGCGCCCCTGATCTTCATGGGGGTCTATGCGGGGGCGTTGTTCGCGGTAGTCTCGAAGGGCGACGAGTTCCCGTCGGCGTTTGCGGTGGGGGTGGCGCTGTTCTTGGCCTGCACGGTCTCCACCCTGGGCGTCACGGTGTCGACGGTGGCTCGGGTCGACCTGGGCCCGTGGGCCTGGGTGGTGATCTGCGCTTACTTTGGCCTGGTTATCGTGGACCTCGGCGTCGCGTCGTGGCGGCGCATCGTGCACCCTGCGTCCGAAGGGGTGGCCGGGTTGCCGGCGGATACCGAGGACCAGGTAGACGCCGAGAGCAAAGTGGAGCGTCGTGTGCAGGGGCTCGTTCGATCGTGCGGCCTCTCGGTGCGCGAGGGCGAGATCCTGGGCTACCTGGCCCGCGGCTACAACTCGACCTACATTGCAAGGCGCTGTTCATCTCGGCCAACACGGTGCGCTCCCACATCTACAACCTCTACCGCAAGCTGGGGGTGACTTCGCGGGCGGAGCTGCTGGAGCTGGTGAACGGGTAGGAGAGGTGGGGGAGGCCCGGTCGCCTTCGGAGACGGGATCTAACCGTCCTCGGGGGGACAAGCCCGGCTCCGGACAAGATGGCGACTTTCTCGACCGATTGGGGTTCTCGAGGGCGGCCTGTGGACGAGACCGCGACTTTCTCGACCGGTTCTAGCCCTGACCGCGTTGGGGTCCTGTAGGTGCGCTCTTTCTACCTGCGGTGTTGTTGTGCGGTCTCACGACTCGCCTACGGAGTTGGTCGAGAAAGTCGTGGTTTTGTCCGCCGGGCGATTGGCCCACGGGCGATTGACCCGCCCCGCCTCGCCGGAGGCGGCCCTTTATACCAGCTCGCCCACCGTTACCGAGCACCCGTCCCGGATGCCCGCGGGCACGGGCTCGTCGAAGGCATGGGAGCGCGGCGCGATGTTCTCGCCATCGAACCAGTAGGCCGTGGTACGCCCCGCCATGGGGTCGACAACCCAGTACTCGCGCACGCCCGCGTTCTCGTAGCGCCCGAGCTTGCGGATGTAGCCTCGGCGGCGGGTGGAGGGGGAGACGACCTCGGCCATCAGGTCGGGAGCTCCCTCACGGCCGAACCAAAAATGGGCCCCGGGCGGAGAGACCCGGGGCCCCAGGAGAGGGAGGCAAGAGAAGAGGCGGCCGTCCGTTCCCTGGGGGTTGGGGGCCGGCGGAGAAGCCGGCCCCCACAGGAGAGGGAGGCAAACCAATGCCGCGCGGTGCTCGGAAGATGCGCTCGTGTGGTATGTCGGTGCGCTGGCTCCTTGCGACGATGAGAAGAATACCCGATGGGTCCTGTGGTGTCAACCAAGGCTAACAACCGATGAGAAACAAAGGTTAACCTTGCATAACTTCTTCACATCCAGCTTGACGAGCGGGGAATGTATGGCGAGGCGCGGTCTCGTTGCGGAAAGCGCCGTCGCGCTTGCGGCTGCGACGGCGGTCGGCGTTGCGCGTGCCCGCGACGGCCCTGCCTGGCACCAAACCTTCGTTGTGTAAGGGCGACGTGCCCCAAATGGCACCAAATTCGAGTTGTGAAACTGTCGGAAGGCGCGACCGCCCGCTTTGGTCAGCAGACGATTTACACAACCCGGGTTTGGTGCCATTCTCATCCATCGACTCTTACATAACGGGAGTTTGGTGCCATTCTCTGGCCAGCTCTTTTACACAACGGGAGTTCGGTGCCAACCATGGCCGTCGGTTCTTGCGCAACTCCGATTTGGTGCCATCCGGACTCCCCATGCTCGGCTCGCCCACGGGGCGTTTCGCCATTGGGCCCGGCCCCCGCCGCCGGTCCGGGCCTTCTCCAAAACGCGGGAGGGCCCGCGGTCGTCCCGAGGGCCCTCCCATCGCGTTCGCGTTCTGTGCGTGCCGGTGCTACCTGCTTAAGCCGCTCGCCCTACCCCAGCGGGTGGTGGCAGGCAACCATGTGGCCGCCGCCGAGGTCGCGCAGCTCGGGGCTCTCCTGCTTGCAGACCTCGGTGCAGTAGGGGCACCGAGGGTGGAAGCGGCAGCCGCTCGGCAGGTTGATGGGGCTCGGCAGCTCGCCCAGCACGGCGGCCTTCTTCTCGTCGGCGCGGTCGGCCTCCATGGAGGGGGCGGCGGCCAGCAGGACGTTGGTGTAGGGGTGGCGCGGGTTGTCGTAGAGGGCCTCGGTGTCGGCGGTCTCGACCATGCTGCCCAGGTACATCACGGCCACGCGGTCGCTGATGTAGCGCACCACGCGCAGGTCGTGGCTGATGAACAGGATCGAGAGGCCCAGCTTGTCCTGCAGGTCGATGAGCAGGTTGATGATCTGGGCCTGGATCGACACGTCCAGGGCCGAGACCGGCTCGTCGGCGATGATCAGTTTGGGCTGCACAGCCAGGGCACGGGCGATGCCGATGCGCTGGCGCTGGCCGCCGCTGAACGCGCTGGGCAGGCGCTCGGCGTGCTCCTCCGAGAGGCCTACGAGCTCCAACAGCTCGGAGATACGCTTGTCGACTTCGGCCTTGGGGCACATCTTGTGGTGGAGCAGCTCCTCGCGCAGCACCTGGCGCACGGTCATGCGCGGGTTCAGCGACGAGTAGGGGTCCTGGAAGATCATCTGGATGTCTTTGCAGCGGTCGCGCAGCTCCTTCTTGGTGAGCTCCGAGAAGTTGGTGCCGGCAAAGACCACGCGCCCGGCGGTCGGGCGGTACAGGTTGATGACCGTGCGGGCCAGCGTGGACTTGCCGCAGCCCGACTCGCCCACCAGGCCCAGGGTCTCGCCCTCGTTCAGGGTGAACGACACGTTGTCGACGGCGGTGAGCTTTTGCTTGGGCCTGCGCAGGATGGCGTCGAACACCGTGTGCTTGAGGGGGAAGCTCTTGCTGAGCTGGCTCACCTCGAGCAGGGTCCGGGGCTTCTCCGCCGCCTCGGGGTCGGCTTTTTTGGGGTCGACGCTCAGGTCGTCGACCTCGAGCAGCACATCGTCTTTCATGGACTGCTGGGTCATTAGTTGGCACCTCCCTCGGTGCTTGCGGCGGGCGCGGTCTTGGCGGCCTTGGTCGTGGCGCTGGCCTTGCCGGCCTCCCCGGTCAGGCGGGTGCGGTCGGTGGGGTCGGCGTAGTGGCAGCGCACCTGGTGGCCGGGGCCGACCTCGGTCATCTCGGGCAGCACGGTGCGGCACAGGTCGGTGGCAAACGGGCAGCGCGGGGCAAACGGGCACCCCACGATGGGCCGGGCCAGGTTCGGCGGCGCGCCGTGGATGGGCTCCAGGCGGCTGCGGTCGTCGTGCTCGGCGGGCAGCGAGTTGATGAGGCCCACAGTGTAGGGATGGTGCGGGTCGTGGAGCAGCGCGCGGGTGTCGGCGGTCTCTACGATGCGGCCCGCGTACATGACGGCCACGTGGTCGCACATCTCGTTGACGACGCCCAGGTCGTGGGTCACGAGCAGCACGCTCATGCCCAGCTCGGCGCGCAGGTTGTTGAGCAGGCAGATGATCTGGTCCTGGATGGTCACGTCCAGGGCCGTGGTGGGCTCGTCGGCGAGCAGCAGCTTGGGCTGGCTGGCCAGGGCGATGGCGATCATCACGCGCTGGCGCATGCCGCCCGAGAGCTCGTGGACGTAGTTGTCGAGGCGCTTCTCGGGCTCGGGGATGCCCACCAGGCGCAGCAGCTCGATGGCGCGCTCGCGCATCTGGGGCTTGGTCATACCGTCGCGCTTGAGGCACTCGTAGAACTGCTTGGACACCGGGGTCACCGGGTTCAGCGAGGTCATGGGGTCCTGAAAGATCATGCCGATCTGACGGCCGCGCAGCTGGCGCAGCTCGTGGTTGTTCATCTTCACCACGTCTTGGCCGTGGTACATGACCTTGCCGCTCACGATCTTGCCCACGGGCGGGATGAGCCGCATGATGGTGCGGGCGGTGGTGGACTTGCCGCAGCCCGACTCGCCCACCAGGCCAAAGGTCTCGCCTTCGACGATGTTGAACGAGACGTCCTCCACGGCACGGACCGTGGCGGCCTTGGTGATGTAGTACATGCTGAGGTTGGAGACCTCCAAGATGTTTGCCATGGGTGTCTCCTCCTAATCCTTGGTCCGCAGCAGGTCGTTGAGGCCGTCGCCCAGAAGCGAGAAGCCCAGGCCCACGACGGCCATGACCACGCCGGGCATCGTCGAAATCCACCAGTACCCGCCGGTGATGAACGACTTGCCGTTGCTGATGATGGCGCCCCACTCGGGGGTGTTCGGCGGCACGCCGAGGCCCAGGAAGCTCATGGAGGCCGCGGTCATGATGCACATGACGATGTCGGAGGCGGCGTAGACCACCGAGCTCGAGATGACGTTGGGCAGGATGTGGCGCATGATGATCGAGAAGTCGCTGTAGCCCAGGGTCTTGGCGGCCTGCACGTACTCGGAGTTCTTGGCGATGAGGACCTCGGAGCGCACGAGGCGCGTGTAGGGCGGCCAGCTCACGATCCACATGGCGATGAGCAGGTTCATGACGCCGTTGCCCAGGATGGCCACGATGGCGATGGCCAGGACCATGAAGGGGAACGCCACAAAGATGTCGAGGATGCGCATGATGATGGCGTCGAGCTTGCCGCCGTAGTAGCCGGCGATGAGGCCGAGCAGCGAGCCGAGCACAAAGGGCAGGGCCACCGAGCCCAGGCCGATGAGCAGGTCGAGGCGCGTGGCGTGGATCACCAACGTGTAGATGTCGCGGCCGTAGTTGTCGGTGCCGAACCAGTGCTCGGCGCTCGGCGGCTGGAGCATGGCCAAGAAGTCCATGGCCGTGGGGTCGCCCGGGGCGAACACGTTCGGGAAGGCGGCCACCAGGCAGGTGAGCGCAACGAGCACGACGCCTACGAGCAGGCTGGGGCTGCGGCGCCACACCGAGATCTTCTTGGGCTTGTAGGCCGGAGCGGCCGGGGCAGGGGCCGCGGCGACGGTAGCGGTGTCGCTCATGCCTCGTCACCTCCCAGCTTGATGCGGTGGTCGAGCACCGAGTACAGGATGTCGGTCAGAAGGTTCACCACGAGGGTGATGATCACAAAGACGAGCACGCAGGTCTGGACCACGGCGTAGTCGCGGCCGGTGACCGCCTGGACGAGCAGGGCGCCGATGCCCGGCAGGCCAAAGATGTTCTCGATGATCACCGAGCCCGAGAGCATGCCGATGATGCGCATCGAGAGCAGCGTGGCCGTGGGGATCAGGGCGTTGCGCAGCACGTAGCCGGTGGAGATGACCCAGCCCGAGAGGCCCTTGGAGCGGCCGAAGTCCACGTAGTCGGTGTTGCGCACGTCCACCACGTTGTTGCGCACGTTACGGATGATGACCGCGATCGAGGCGAAGGCCAGCGTGATGCCCGGCAGGACCAGGGAGTAGAGGTGCTCTCCCCAGGTCTTGCCCCAGCCCGAGACCGGGAAGAGCTGCAGGTTCACGCCAAAGATGATGAGGAGCACGAGGCCCACCCAGAACGACGGCGCCGCCAGGCCGATGAGGGCGAACAGGCGGATGATGACGTCGGGCAGCTTGTCCTTCATGGCACCGGCGATGTAGCCCAGCGGCAGCGCGATGATGACGGTGAAGACCGTCGCGGTCAGGGCCAGGCAGATGGTGGTGATCATGCGGGTGCCGACCAGGGTGCTGACCGGCTCCTTGTAGATGATCGAGGTGCCCAGGTCGCCCTGGAACATGTTCCCGACCCAAATCACGAACTGGTCCCACAGCGAGGCGTTGAGCCCCATCTTCTCTTTGAGCGCTTCGTACACTTTGGGGTCGATCTTGTCCCCGAGCGTAGCCAGGGCGGCGTCACCGGGTAATAGGCGCATAAGCAGGAATATGGCCACGACCGAGATGACGAGCACTGGAATCATCTGCAGCAGGCGCCGCAGGATATAGCGCAGCGTTTCCACCCCTCTCCTCCTTTCACTTTCTGGCGCGCCGCTGCGGAGCTGCGCGGCGCTTCCTCCCCTTGTGAGGGTCGATTGTAACCCACCCATCGTTCAGATGAGAGGCCCACGGCATCGGGAGCGCCTCAAGGGCGCGTATGGCAATGCCGGGGGTTTCTCAGCTGACCGAAGGCACCGCCGCACGGCTGCGTCTGCACGCGCCCTGCGGCGGCCACCCTGTCTACCCACATCGACGCGAAAGGGGCCGCGAACAACCGTAAGTCGTCCACAGCCCCCCAATTACGCTGTGTGAGAGCGGCCCCTCCTGCAGGAAGGGCCGGCGCCCGCCTGGTCGGTTACGCCTTGGCGAGCTCGTCGAAGCGGAAGTTGCCGAGCGGCGTCTGGATCCAGCCGGTCACGTCGTTGCGAAGTGCGTTGTTCCACGGCGTGTTGAGCAGCGGGATGAAGATGCCCTCGGAGGCGAAGCCCTGCTGGATCTGGAAGTAGAGCTCCTTGCGCTTCTCCACGTCGATCTCGACGGTGGCCTGCTCGTTGAGGGCCACCATGTCCTCGGGCTGGTGGAAGTTGCTGTAGTAGCCGCAGTTCACGTTGAAGTCAAAGATGAACTGCATGAGCTGGGTGGGATCCTGGACGTCGTCGCTCCAGCCGGAGATGATGATGTCGAGGTCCATGGCCTTGCGGGCCTCGGAGTATGCGGTGGCCTCGCGCTGGTCGAGCTCGATGGTGACGCCGATCTGGGCCCACTGCTGGGTCAGGACCATGGCGATCTGCTCATAGGTGGCGTTGCCGCCGCGAAGGAGCATGCGGAGCTTGAAGCCGTCGGCGTAGCCGGCCTCGGCGAGCAGGGCCTTGGCGGCCTCGACGTCGGCCACGGGCGGCTGCAGGCTCAGGTCGCAGTACTCGGAGGTGGGGTTCAGGACCGAGCCGGCGGCCGTGGCGAAGCCGTAGGAGAGGGCGTCGACGAACTGCTGGGCGTCGGTGGCCTTGAAGAGGGCCTCGCGGACCTTCTCGTTTGCCAGGTACTCGTTCTCCACGTTGAGCGAGATCCAGTAGACCATGGTCGAGGGGTCGGCCTCGGGGGTCACGTTGGGGTCGCTCTCAAGCTGCATCATGGTGGAGAAGGGCAGGTCGGTGGTGGCGTCGATGTCGCCGCCCTGGAGTTGGATGGTGCGGGCCGCGTCGTCGGCGACGACCTTGAACTCGATCTCCTCGGTCAGGGGCAGGCCCTCGAGGCGATAGTGCGGGTTGGCCTGCATGGTCAGGTACTCGCCCTTCTTCCACTCCTTGATGACGAAGGGGCCGACGCCGATGGGGCCGTCTACGTACTTCTCCTCGCCCACCTCGTCGAAGTAGGCCTTGGACTGCACGCCCAGGGTGAAGATGCAGAGGTTGGCCAAGGTGGAGGCGGCGGCGACCTTGGTGGTCACGATGACCGTGGTGTCGTCGGGGCACTCGACCTTGTCGATGTTGGCGACGCACTCATGCCAGTTGGAGTCGGTGGTCTGCATGGCGCGATCGAAGGTCCACTGCCAGTCGTCCTTGGTGACGGGGTCGCCGTTGGAGAAGACCAGGCCCTCCTGCACGTGGAAGGTGTAGGTGGTGCCGTCCTCGGAGACCTCCCATTCGGTGGCGAGGCAGGGCTCGATGGACTCGCCGTCGTCGGAGGTCTTCACGAGACCGTCGAGGATGAGGTTGAACAGGAAGATGTTCTGGTTGCCGATGCAGGTGACCGGGTCGAGGTTGTCGGCGTCGGTGGGACGGCCGATGACGATGCGGCTGCCGGGGGTGGCTGCCTGGGCGTCAAGGGTGAGGCCGCCGAAAGCGGCGGCGCCGGCGAGGGCGGCTGCGCCCTGCAGGAACGAACGGCGGTTGAGCGTGAACTCCATGCATGACCTCCTTGTTCGGTGCCCCGACGTCTGAGTCGGCGGGGCAGGCAAATATCCGCGCTTGAGGACGACGTGATGCGTTTGAATCCGACGGCCTATGGGAGAGCTGATGACCGAGCGTGGATAAAAAAGTATTTTGAACCTTGAATGGGCCGCATGTGAAGAAGAAGTGATGCATTTTTGCAGGTTGGAAACAAACGGCGGCTTTGGGTCGGTGGCCGGGTTTGGGATAGCTCCGAGGGGGGTAATCCGCCTGGGCCCTTGGGGGCCGGCGGATCGCGTGGGGACGAGACCCTTGGGGGTCGCCGTGGGGTGGACGAGATCCTCGGGGGCGCTCCCGGGGGGACGAGATTGGGACTTTGTGACTTAGGCTGGGGTTGAGATGACAGGAACCCCCGTTTTGCGACTCACTTTTAGAGTAGCATCTAAGTAGTTTTGGTATCACCGCAGGTACAGTTTGCATCGAGCGTCGCATCGCCCTGGTATCCCGGCAAAACCGAGTCGCAAAGTCCCCATCTCTGCCGCGGCCACCCCCGGATGAGTCGCAAAGTTACGATTTCGTCCAGACCCGGGCTGCGGTTGCCGTCGGGGCGTTTGGTTGCGGGGGTGTTTCGGAGGCGGTATTAACCTATTCAACAGGTAGGTAATTGCGCTAAGCTACGGCCGACGATCTACGGCTGGCCCCGACGAAAGGCAGGCATACACCATGGGCGACTCCAAGTTAGACGGCTACAAGTTGGAAGATGGCAGGTCGGGCGAGCACAAGCCAAGCGACCGCGGGTCGGGCGAGCGCCGCTACAGGTTCGAGACCCTCCAGCTCCATGTGGGGCAGGAGCAGGCCGACCCCGCCACCGACTCCCGCGCCGTCCCGATCTACCAGACGACCTCGTACGTGTTCCACGACTGCGACCATGCCGCTGCCCGCTTCGGCCTCTCCGATGCCGGCAACATCTACGGCCGCCTCACCAACTCGACCCAGGATGTGCTCGAAAGGCGCATCGCGGCGCTCGAGGGCGGCGTCGCGGCCCTGGCCACGGCTTCGGGGGCGGCGGCCATCACCTACACGCTGCAGGCCCTGGCCCAGGCGGGCGACCACATCGTGGCCCAAAAGACCATCTACGGCGGTACCTACAACCTGCTTGCCCACACGCTGCCCCAGTTCGGCGTGACCGCGACGTTCGTGGACGCCCACGACCTCGCGGAGCTCGAGGGGGCGATTCAGGAGAACACCAAGGCCGTCTACCTCGAGACGTTGGGCAACCCCAACTCCGACATCCCCGACATCGACGCCGTTGCCCAAATCGCCCACCGCCACGGCCTGCCGCTCGTGGTGGACAACACCTTTGGTACGCCCTACCTGGTCCGGCCGCTCGAGCACGGGGCCGACATCGTGGTGCACTCCGCCACCAAGTTTATCGGCGGCCACGGCACCACGCTCGGCGGCATCATCGTGGACGGCGGCTCCTTTAACTGGGCGGGCGCCGGCAAGTTCCCGGCTATCGCCGACGCGAACCCGAGCTACCACGGGGTGAGCTTTGTAGAGGCCGCCGGCCCCGCCGCCTTCGTGACCTACGTGCGCGCCATCCTGCTGCGCGACATGGGGGCGACCATCTCGCCGTTCAACGCGTTTTTGCTGCTCCAGGGCGTGGAGACGCTCTCGCTTCGTCTTGACCGCCATGCCGAGAACACCAAGGCCGTGGTGGAGTTTTTGGCGGGGCACCCGCTTGTGGAGAAGGCCAACCACCCGAGCCTGCCCGACCACCCCGACCACGCGCTTTACGAGCGGTATTTTCCCAACGGGGGAGGCTCGATCTTCACCTTTGACATCAAGGGCGGCCGGGAGGAGGCCTTTAGGTTCATCGACAACCTCGAGGTCTTCTCGCTGCTGGCCAACGTGGCCGACGTCAAGAGCCTCGTGATCCATCCGGCCACCACGACCCACTCACAGCTGAGCGCCGCCGAGCTCGAGGAACAGGGGATCCACCCCAACACGATCAGGCTCTCGATCGGCACCGAGCACATCGACGACATCATCGCCGACCTCGAGCGCGGGTTCGCGGCGGTGTAAGGGCTGCGGGCAGGGATGAGGAGCGGGACGGGGGGCATGGAAGGAGGCTGACTGGAGGGCTGGGGTCTGGGAGCTGGGAGCCGGGGCGGTTATATCAATTTGTTTTTGTATTTCTCACTTTTCCAGAAATGCGCCCGCAAAAAGGCCCATCGTGTACCGTGTGAGTATTGATACATGGAAGTGTATCAGTCTGTGAAGTATAGTTGGCAGAAAAATGCCTGGTAGACGGGTTGTCAAAAGCGCAAGACCATGAGGTTGGAGCAGGTCGGTCGGCTTTGGACGGGCCGAGGGGCCCAGAAACCGCCGGCGGAGGCGGACGTGCGGTGCACGAACCCCCATTTTGCGGGTGCATTTCCTGCCGTGAGGGGCTATATGCTCACTCTTGATGCTATTTTTTAGTAGTTTGACATAAATCGCTGCCAGACAGGCGGCCACCCCCCGCCGGTCGATGCCTGGCTTGCACGGTTGCAACGGCGGCGGGGCCGCAGGGGTCATCGTCGCCCCGCCGCCCCGCCGTATCCGTGCAGGTCTTTCTTTGTTGCGAGCCCTTACTCCTCGCAGGCGTACTTGGCGGCCAGGCGGCCGGTGGTCACGGCGCGGCCCAGGCTGAAGGCGTCGACCTCGAGGTCGTAGTCGATGCCGCCGTAGAAGCCGCCCTGGGTGTTGCCGATGGCGTAGAGGCCCTCGATGATGCCGCCGTCCTCATGCAGGACCTGCATCTTCTCGTTGCACATGAGGCCGCCCATGGTCACGTCCATGGGGGTGTAGGTGCGGGTCACGTAGAAGGGCGCGACCTCGATGGGCTTCATGTCCTCGGCGGGCTTGCCAAAGTCCTCGTCGGCGCCGGCGGCCACGAGCTCGTTGTAGCGGGCCACGGTCTCGACCAGGGTCTCGGCGGGGATGCCGAAGGCCCCGGCGCACTCTTCGAGGGTGTCGGCCTTAACGGTGTAGCCCAGGTCGATGGCGGCCTCGACGGCCTCGTCCTTCACCGGGCCGCGGGGGTTCAGGAAGGCCTGGCGCTGATCCGAGAAGTTGGCGTCGTGCACCACGAAGAACACGTCGCCGGGCTGCTCGCGCACCGTGTTGCACACCATGGCGTACTCCATGTGCTCGTTGGCGAAGCGCTTGCCGTCCTGGTTGACCCAGAGGAACGGGTCGCTCTTCACGGGAGAGTCGGTGAGGTTGGTGCCGTCGATGGAGTTGTGGATGTGGGCCATCTTGGTGTGGGGCAGGGTCTCCATCTTGGCGCCCAGCCAAACGCCCATCTTGTGGCCGTCGCCGGTGTTGTCGTTGGGCTGGTAGTAGTTGTGGGTGCCCACGACCCAGGGGCACATCTCGGCGCACATCTCGTAGTTGCTGCCGTAGTCGCCGGTGGCCAGGATGACGCCCTTGGCGGCGTTGAACTGGATGTAGTCGCCGTCGGCGTTCTGGCCGATGACGCCGGTCACGCGGCCGTTCTCATCGGTGACCAGGTCCACGCCGGGGCAGCTGAAGTAGAACTCGGCGCCGAGCTCCTGGGCCTTCTCGGCGATGACGTTGGCCAGGTCGATGGCCTTGCCGGCGGAGTTGGTATGGCCGGTGACGAAGGTGGTGTTGTCCCAGTCCATCATGGTCTTCTCGCCGGGCTTGGAGGGGGTCCAGGTGGTGTCGGTGGAGTCGGCGATCCACTCCAGGGTCTCGGCGCTCTCGGCAAAGATCACCTTGGCGAAGTCGAACTGCGGGCGGTAGTTGTTGTACTTGAGGTGGTGCTGCAGGATGTCCATCGGGTCGATCTCGGGGTTGCCGGCCTCCTTCTGGAAGCGGTCGTTGATGGCGCCGAAGTTGCCGCCGTGGGTGAGCACGTACGGGGACTTCTGCAGGCACACGGTCTTGGCGCCCTCCTGGGCGGCCTTGAGCACGGAGCACACGCCGCCGATGCCGGCGCCCACTACGACCACGTCGGCGTCAACGGTCTCGGCGATGTCGGTGATGGGGGCGGGGCGGTCGCGCCAGGAGCCGGCCTTGGCCTCGGCGGCCTCGTCGGCAACGGCGGTGGTGGCCAGGCCCGCGATGGCGGAGGCTCCGGCAACGGCGGCGGCGCTGGTGACGAACTGCCTACGGTTGAGTTCCATGGTGATCCCCTTGTCTCATGTCGTGACGTCGCACGGGGCGGCGCCTGTCGGGTGGGTGCGGCGCGGACTGCGCAGGCGGGAGGCCCGCGGGTATAGGCCGCGTCGCTGGGGCACACTGTAGGCGGCGCCTCTGGGGATACGGTCGCATAAAAGGGACGGTTGTTTGCGGTTTATGGGGCGGCGTAGGCGGAGAAACCCTCGCATCCAAAAGACGAGTTGCCGGTGACGAGCTGGTATTACAGTGAGTTAATGGGATTGGCGGCCCCTATGGGGAGGGCTTGACCCGACAAGTCTCCCGTGCAGGTCTCCCCTTGTTGCGCCTCGTACCGAATGCATCCCGCGCAAGGAGTGGACACGTTCGGAGGCCAACCCAGAAACCCAGACACCCAAAACCCAGAAACGCCTCGAGGGCGTGAATTTGTTTAAGAACATGATATTATACTTGCAATGGTTCATATCTTACCTGGGGCTATACTATCCGCCTCCATATATCGAGCATCAAAGTATGTAACAACCCACACCCTCGAGACATTTTTGGGTTTCCGGGCAGCCCCGACGCCTCTGGGGTCGACCGCGTGGGGCCGCGTTACCGTGTAGCCTGCTCGTCCAGCAGGTCGATCAGCTCTTGCCGCGAGTGAACGGCGAGCTTGCCGTAGACCGAGCGCATGTGGGTGCGCACCGTGTTGATCGAGATGCCCAACAGCTCGGCGGTCTTCTCGAGGCTGTAGCCTTTCGAGACGTACGAGGCCGTCTGCGCCTCGCGGGCCGTGAGACCGTAGGTGAGGGCCAGCCGGTCGAGAGCCTGCTCGTCTCGGGAGGGCGCTGTGGGGGACTCGGGCGCAGGCCCGGATGCGGGTGTAGGCTCGGTGGCGCGGTCGACCTGCTTGAGCAGGAGGCTCCCCAGCACGCAGATGATGGTCACCGTGAGCACCAAGATGATGGCCATGCCCGCGTAGGAGGCGGCCGCGATCGGCTCCATACCGGTGGCCACCAGCAGCGGCGGCACCACGATGTGGCGCACGAAGGCTGCCAGAGACTCGGGGACCAGCAGGAACAGGGCCAGCAGGCGCACGGGCCCCAGGGGGCTCCATTGGCGTGCCTCCAGGGCGAAGAGGAACATGAGTAGCGTGAAGCACACGCGCGAGACGGTGGCCACGTCCGACCCCACCGAGGCCGCGGGTATTGGGAAGAACACCAGGGCCAGCAGCCCTGCGAAGAACAGCGCCATGCAGGCGGTCCAGTTCCAGAAGAGCACCTTGCGCACGTTGACGCAGCGGGCCAGCAGCGCGATGGAGATGGCGGCAAAGACGAGGTTCGCCAGGCTCATGTAGAGCGAGCGGACGGTGGGTCCGCTCGAGGCGAACCAAGGGTTGGTGAGACCGCGCACCACGTTTCCGGTGAGGCAGAACAGGGCAAGCAGCACGATGAGGGCCAGAAGCGCGGTCGACGACGGGGTCCGCTCGAGGCCGAGGGGGCCGATGCCTGCGGTGGCCTTGGAGGCGGAAGGGGCCTGCTCCCGGTCGGCGCGGGCCGGGGTGCAAAGCGTGCAGACGATAGGACCGCAGATGCAGAAGGCACAGGCCAGCGGGGTGGGGGAGGCGAGGGCCAGGTTGTCGATGAAGCTGACCCCGAATGAGGCGAACATGGTCATGGCTGCCGAGCGGCTGCTCCAGCCGGCGAGCCGAACGCCGTAGCGCAGCACCGAGCCGGCAAAGAACGCGGTGGCCGCGACCGATCCCGCCACGCAGAGCGCCGCGGCGACGGGGGCGTTTCCCCCGACCCACAGCAGGGCGTTCCCCAAGGAGCCCAGGGCCCCGAGCGCGACGGGGGCAAAGCGGGAGTCGAGCCAACGCGCAAGGTGGCGTGCCATGGGAACGGCGGCGACCGCCAGCAGCATGAACGCCAGGGCGTAGGCGGTGTAGGCGGCGTGGATCGCAGGGGAGGGATGGACCGCGAACACCTGCAGGAACGAGAGGAACGACGCCCTGAAGTACGGCCAGAGAAACGCCATGCCGAGCGCGGGGACAAGCAGCTTGGGCAGGTTGGCAGCGCTGCTGCGCATGGACGGCTCCTTTGGCTCGGGGGGTGAGACGCGATGCTGCGAGGATACCACCGATGACCCGTCGTGCCACGGTTTCGTGGTACCGAAGATCGATTGCCCCGATCGGTGCCGCCCCGTGGGTTTCACATCATTGATGGGAGCTTCGTCCGTGGAGCTCGGGGTCGTGCTGTGCTACCGTGCGGAGAAACCCCGCTCAGAAAGGACGTTGCCCATGGAACCCCTGCTCGTGACTGTCTCGGTCCCCGTTGCCCCGCGCGATGGCATGGACGCCGACGCGCTGCGCGCCTACGCTGACGCCCTGGTGCGCGACGTCGAGGCGGCGGCGGCCGAGATGGGCGGCTACGAGGTGCGGGCGGTTCGCGTGGTGGGGGAGTGCCCGCAGCTCATGGCCGCTGCCGACCTGGGGCGGGTGCTGCATGCCCTGCGGGGGCGCTTTGCCGTGGCCGCTGGCTGCGAGGTGGTCGTGGACGCGATGCCCGGGCGGCTGACCGCCGACGACCTGGGCGCCTATCGCGATGCCGGCGTTACCTCGCTTGCCATCGACGTGCGCACCACCCAGGGGCGCGAGGCCAAGCGGCTCGACCGCGCCTGCGATGTGGGCGACGGCCTTGCCACGGTGCTCCTGCTGCAGCGAGAGGGATTCGAGTCCTACGGGGTCCGCATCGGGTGCGGTTTTGCCGAGCAGACCGAGGACTCGTTCAGGCGCACGCTGAACGACGCGTTCTTCATGGAGCCCGACTTCGTGTTCGTGCGGCGCGAGCAGGCGGTCGGTCGACCCGCCCCGAGCGACGATGCGCTTGTGGCCATGCGTGCCTACGCCGACCGCTTCCTGCGTGGTTACGGATACGCGCCGCAGGTCGCGGGCCTCTATGCCAAGCCGGCCAAGGCCCCGGTTTTTGACCGCATGGCCTGCGAGGGTGCGGCGACCCTGGGCGTGGGCCTGGGAAGCGAGAGCTGCTACGAGGGGCTTCTCTACCGCACGACCCCTGATCTGGAGCGCTACCTGGCCCATGCGGGAGACCTGGAGGAGACCTGCCAGGTGGCGGGTGTGCTGGATCCCGCCGACCAGGACCGCCGTCGGGTCGCGGGGCTTTTGCACCTGCCGGACGGGATGGCGCGGCGGGAGGCGCCGAGCTGCTTGCTGCCCGCCCTCGACCGCATGGCGGCTGCGGGCACGCTGGAGCTGGTCGACGACCGTTACCGTATGACGCCGCGGTCCGTGGCGCTCGGCATGGAGCCGGTGGACCTCTGGTAGGGAGCCCGAAGCCTCTTGAGACGGCTGGTCGCGCAACCCCGTGGGGCCGTCTGACTCCGGGGGCTTCTCCGCTGCCTACCCCAGCGCCTCGCGGTCGGGCCGGCGCTCCTCGATAAGGGCGATGAAGTGGCCCTTCTTATGCACGCCCGTCTTGCGGTAGAGGCACTTCACGTGGGTGCGCACGGTGTCGAGCGAGACGCCCAGGGCTTCGGCGGTCTCGGGGAAGGTGTGGCCGCGAGCCAGGTGCAGGGCCACCTCCTGTTCGCGGGCGGTAAGGGCGTAGTCGTCGGCCATGGACTCGATGGCGGCCATAAGGGGGTCGGCCGGGGCGGCCTCGGGGACGGTAGGCCCGGCGGCGCCTGGGGATGCGTCGGCGCGGGCGGTCTTGACGGCCTCGGCATAGGCCAGGCCCACGGTGAGCACCACGAGGACCAGCGCCAATGCCAAGGTGATCGCGATGGCGAGCATGCTGCCGGCCACATGGCCCGTGGGGTCGAGCATGCCGCGGACGGTGATCGAGAGCGTGATGGGTTCGGCAAACACGATGTTGGCCACGCAGAACGAGAACACCCGCGGAAGGTGCAGCCGGTAGACCCAGACAGCCGTGGCCATCCAGCAGAAGATGATGGTGCAGTTCTGGGTGGCGGTGAGGATGTTCATGGCGAGGGCGGGCCACTGGCCGATGAACGACGTGTAGCACACGAGGCCGCCTAGGGTCACGGCGGGGAACAGGGGCAGCAGCCGCTCGGGGTCGGGCCGGCCCAGCACCACCACCCACACAAAGAAGACCGCGCCCACGGCCAGGTAGACCAGGGCGGTGATCGACTGGTAGTCGCCGCCGGCCTGGATCTGGTTGGTGGGGACCAGCGTGTGCACGAACACGCCGGTGAGGGTGCAGGCCCCCAGCAGGAGTATGAGCACGGTTGGCAGTGCATGCAGCGAGGCACGGGTCAGAGGGTCGTCAGGAGCAGGGGTGCCCTCGGCACGCGACAGCTCGTAGAGCAGGCAGAGCGTCGCCACGAGGGGCGACCCTATGGCGAGGCCATGGACGGCGGGGATGGGCAAGAACGAGAACAGCCAGCCGATGCAGCCCGAGAGGGCAAAGCCCAGGGCGAGGGTCAGCGCGGACTGGCGGGGGTCGACCGAGCAGAGGTAGTAGCCCCACCCCACCATGAGCAGCGTCATTGCGATCCCGTGCAGGCCCGCGCAGACGAGGACGGCCGTGGGGTTGGGGACGAACAGGACCCCGGCGGTCGTCGCGGCGCTTATGACGGCCGAGACGCCCACGGCGTTGCGGACGGTCCGTTCGCTGTAGGCCACCTTGCGGTCGAGGACGGCCACGAGCACCAGGGTGCAGACCTGGAGCACGCGGGCGGCGAACTTGGCGCCGGTGCTGTAGTCGGCAAGGCCGCCGGTGAACAGCGACCAGCCGGCAAGGCGGTAGGCCGCCAGACCGAGCACGGGCACGATCGAAAGCCCTATGAAGGCGGCGAACATGGCGCCGCGCTGTCGCGGAGACGCGGTCAAGGGCATGGGCGGCCTCCTGGGTCTCGGGGTTGCCATGGTGGGACGGCCACCGGTGACATTGTGCAAAATCGCAGGTCGAAGCCGCTCACATCATTGATGGGAGAGAGAAAAACGCCCAGATTCCCACCATTGATGCCGCGCGTTCGAGCCGGGCTTCTCTACCTTACAGCACAAGCACCTATCCCGTGCCCACAACCAGAAAGGAAGAACCGTTATGAGCATGAGCAACACCGTGTCGCGCCGCTCGTTCCTGCAGGGAGCCGGGGCCGTGGCCGGGGCCAGCGCCCTGGGCATGATGGCCGCCACCGCCGTGGCCGACGAAGCCGCCCCCGAGGCTGCCGCCGCTGCCAAGGTCGAGGACGCCGTCTTCGCTGAGTCGCGCGTGGTGGTGGACCCCATCGCCGACGATCAGCTCGAGGCCACCTACGACTACGACGTGGTGGTTGTGGGCGCCGGTACCGCCGGCACCACCGCCGCTTTTGCCGCAGCCGACAAGGGCGGTGTGAAGGTCGCCGTGCTCCAGAACGTCTCGACCCCCATCTCCCAGGGCAACATGGGCGCCGGCCTGGTGATCGACGAGAGCACCGAGTGGGGCCTCAAGCGCTTCATTCACGACTGGAACGTGAACACCCTGCACGCCAGCGACTACTTCATGGTCGAGAACTACACCAAGTACTCGGGCTACGGCGTCGAGATGCTGCTGAACCTGGCCCGCGAGTCGGGCTTCCCCGAGGAGAACATCCTGGTCTCCGACGACATGATCGAGTACGAGAACGGCGAGCGCGTGTGCTCGCGCCGCCTGCTCTTCATCGACAAGCCCATTACCTGGGGCGACGCGATGACCTCGATTTCGACCATCGGCCCCGACCACAACGTGGACTACTACTTCAACATGCCCGGCGTGCAGCTGGTGCAAGACGACGCCGGCAAGGTCGTTGCCGTTATCGGCAAGAACGAGGACACGGGCGGCTACGTGCGCTTCAACGTGACCAAGGGCGTGATCCTGGCCACCGGCTCGTTCATCAACAACCAGGCCATGCTCGCCCGCTACAACACCCAGGCCGTGGGCTACACCGCCAAGGTCTCGGGCCGCTTGGGCGACGGCCACCTCATGGGCGTGCTCGCCGGCGGCGTGCTGCCCAACGGCATCTACACCAAGATGTGCCACGACAACGACACCGGCCCCTTCCAGAGCGTGCCGCTGCTGTGCGTGAACTACGACGGCGAGCGCTTCATCAACGAGGAGATCGACTCCACGCTGTGGTGCAACGCCACCGCCCGCGCCAAGGAGAAGGGCCGCATGTTCCAGGTGGTCGACAGCACCTACCCCCAGATCTGCGAGGCCCTGGGCATGAAGCCGCCCACCGAAGAGAAAATTCTGGGCTGCATGCCCGGCACCGAGCAGTCCAACGCCAAGGGCGCGTACGGGTTCTTCTCGGCCACCTACAAGGCCGACACCCTTGAGGAGCTGGCCGAGCAGCTGGGACTGCCCGCCGAGAACCTGATCGCCACCGTCGAGCGCTACAACGAGCTGGCCGAGGCCGGGCTCGACGTGGACTTCGGCAAGGACTCCAAGTACCTCTTCCCGATCGTGGAGCCCCCGTTCTACATTGTGAACACCTGGTCGCGCCTCTCGACGATCCTCGCCGGCCTTGCGATCAACGAGTACCAGCAGGTCGTGGACGCCGATGGCGCGCCCATCGAGGGCCTCTATGCCGCCGGCAACTGCAGCGGCACGCCCGGCGGTCAGAGCGACTGGCTGCAGGTGTCGCTCGGCGAGTCGCTGGGCTTCGCTCTGAACGAGGGCTACGTGGCCGGCTCCCACATCGTGGGGGCGCTGGAGGCGTAAGGGGCGCCTGCGGGGCGCTGCGCACGTTGCGGTCGTCCTCTATGCCCCGCAATGTCAAACCCGAATAGCTCCTGGAGTCATTGAAGGAAAAACGCCTGGCACCCGTGCGATGGTGCCAGGCGTTTATATTGTGCGGAGCGTGGCGAGCTACGGCGAAAAGTCCGACCCTGCGCCCCGTATTACTTGATTGCCGGCAAGGTGCCGCTATGCCACAACGAGGCCGTCGGCTTTGGTGTAGGTCGCATGGGCACCGTTGACGGTCACGTCGGCCTCCTGCAGCGCGTAGCGGTAGTTGGCCTGCTGGCTGTCGGCGCGGGCGGTGGCCACGTTCACCTTGGAGATGGTGGCGACGAAGGCGGCGTCCTCGAGGTCCATGCCGGCGACCTTCTTGTAGCCCTTGACTGCCTCGAAGAAATCGGCGAACGCCGGGTCGCTCATGGCGATGGTCGCGGGGCTGTCCTCGTCGGTGAGGCCGAGGTCCATGGTGGTGAACAGGTCGATGGCGGCCATGACGACCTGCTTGGCGTTGCCGCGGTCGTCCATCGCCAGGTCGCTGGACTTCACGCCCTGCTCGGCGGCGATAGCGGCAGCCTGACGGGCGGCCACGCGGCCGCCGTTGATGCACTCGGCGCTGGCGGAGCCGGGCACGTCGATGGGATACACGTCGCGGTAGAGCATGATGCCGTCGAGGCCCGTGCAGAAGACGTTGTCCATGTGGCCACCGGCGTCGAGCTGCGGCTTGAACTCACGGTTGGTCACGACGCCGCCGAGCGGGCCCTCCATGGCCTCGTGGATCATGCCCATGTAGAAGGGGGGTGTGGCGATGGGCTTGAGGTACTCGGCGTCCTTGCCGAACCAGGTGTCCTTGCCGGCCTCGCATTCGGCGTTGTACTCGGCCACGGTGGCGGCGAGGGCCTTGGGGTCGAGCCCGGCTTTCTCGGCCAGCTCCTCGATGGTGTCGGCGCGCCAGGCGTCGGTGCCCTCCTCGATGATCATGTCCCACTGTCCCATCAGGTCCACGTCCCATTCGGCCGCCTGGTCGGCAAAGTCGGCTGCCAAAGACTCGACGATGGGCGTGTCGAAGACCACGTAGGCGTGGGCGTTCTGGTTGTGGATGGGATGGGAGAGGGTGATGTTGTTGCCGGTGCGCAGCGCGCAGCTCTCATCGACGAAGCGGACGCAGTCGGAGTTGACCCAGATGCCGGGGCCGCCGGAGCAGAAGGCGCCGTAGAAGGGCCCGAACGTGGCGATCTCGAAGTTGTAGCTGATGCGGTTGTACTTGAGGTAGCACACGCCGCTGAACTCCGAGGCGCCGGCGGCCAGCAGCATGTTGATGCCGTCGCCGTAGTGACCGGGGGTGCCGATGCGCTCCAGGTAGTCCAGGTTAAAGCCGTGCTTCACGAGGCGGGAGTCGTCGTTGGCAAAGCCGCCGGTGCAGATGATTACGGCAGGAGCGCGGAACACCACCAGGTCGCCGAAGGCGTCGATGGCGTAGACGCCGTTGGGCTTGTCGTCCTCGAAGTACAGCTCCACGGCGCGGGTGTTCAGGCGGATGTCGACGCCCAGCTCGCGGGCCTTGGCCTCCATGGGGGGCAGGTAGCCCGTGGCGCAGGCGCCGTCCTGGAACCAGTGGAAGGAGTCCACGACGCCGCCCACCGCGCCGAAGGGATAGTTGTCGATCTCACCGGAGAAGAGCACGCCGCAGTCGTCGACCATCCACTTGATGTTGTCGGCAGCGGCCTGCATGAGGTCCTTGTACAGCAGACCGTCCACGCACCATTGGGTTTTGCCCAACTCCTCCTGCATGACGACGGCCGGGTCGCACTCGATGCCCTGCTCCTGCTGCATGAAGCTGTTCACGCCAAAGGTGCCCTCGACGCCCATGCCGTTGCCTCCGAGGACCTCCTGGCCCTCCAGAGTGATGACGCTGGCGCCTTCCTGGGCAGCCTGTACCGAGGCGGCCAGGCCCGAGACGCCGCAGCCCACAACGACCACGCCGCAGTCGATGATTTCGGAGACGGCGCCCTTGTCGATGGCGACGCCGGCGGGGCTCACATACTCGGCGTCGGGCGCAGCGGCGGCCTCGTCGGCGATGGCGCCGCGAACGGAGGGCATGGCGATGCCGGCGGAGGCGGCAATGGCTCCACCGGCGAGAGCGGAACCTGCGACGAAGCTTCGACGGGACACGTTGACCTGCATGGCCTTCTCCTTTTCCTATTGCAACCTTATGCGTATGCTTATGCACCTGAGGCGCCGGCCCCGGGTGCCGCTGACGAGGCCCACTGTAGCCCCGCGCTTTGCGGCGGCGCGACGCGACAAGTTGGTGATTTGGACGCGGCGAGCAGTTCACCAAAAAGTGATTACAGTCGTTGAGCTGGCATTTCAAGAAGGGTACCGGGTAGACCCTCCCTCGGGGGCCATGCTTCTCGCCAGCTGCGCGCCCTTGGGCAAATCATGGGCGGGCGCGTATACTGCACCTCAGCGCGTATTGCCCGTGGAAGCGTTTGAGGTGGGCGTGCCCAGCCGCATCGTCCCCTCTCTGCGCACGAAAGGACCGCCGACCGTGTCTTCCCCCGCCTCCAACCTCAAGTCCGAGCTCGGTGCCAACTTCTCCGGTTCGGCCTCGCCCCTTGCCATTGTGGGGGCGTGCCTTTTTTGGTTGTGGCTAGACGCGGCGGTGTTCTCGCCCACCCTATGCGTCGGCTATGGCAATCCCCAGACGTACGCGTTCGCCTTCTTGGTGGCCACGGCCTCCTCTATTGTGGCCCTTGCGCTTCTTTTGGCGCGGGCCTCGGGCGAGACGGCCCTCTCGGTCCGACGCCGCAACATCGCCTGTGCGTCAGGCATTGTGGGAACGTTTGGTAGCTTCACTGTTATAGGCGCCTGCGCCTTGTCCTCGACGGTGTTGCTGGCAGTGGGGGAAGTGCTCGTGGGAGTGTCGTTTGCCGTATCCACCCTTGCGTGGGGCTTCGTGTGCGTGGCCCAGGGACACCATCGCGCCGTGCTCCACATCGCGGGGGCATGGGCACTCGCCTTGCCCTTTAACCTCCTGCTCGCCGTGCTGCCCCCGTTGGTCTCCGGGGTCGTCGTGGCTCTTCTCCCCCTTTGCTCGGCGGGGGTGTATGCGGCATTGTGGGTTTTGCAGAACAAGGGGCGCTATCGTGTGAAGCAGGAAGCGTTCAACAGGGTCGAGGTGTTGGACCCCCGGCAGACAGTCCTGGGGTTCGACCGACGGCTGCTCTTGCTCATCCTGGCCTTCTGTACCATTTTTGGTCTCATGTATGCATGGAGCGTCTTCCCCGCCTCCTCGGGGGCCGACGGCTCGAACGTGCAGGTGGTGGGCGTGCGCGGTTTTACGGCGCTGGTGTTTTTCGTCGCAAGCCTCACCGTGTTGCGCGACCGCGTAAAGACCATGTTCAAAGCCTGCTTCTACATATTGGTGGTGGGACTCGTTGCCATGGTCGTGGGGCTCTTCATTCCCGGTTTTTATCCGGTGAGCTCCTGGCTGGTGGCCGTGGGGTATTGCGGGTTCGACGTGCTTGTTTGGACGATGATTGCCTTTCACGGTTATGTAAGCCCCAACGCGCCCCTCAAAAGCGTCGCCATCGCCATGCTGGCCGAGCAGGTGGGCATCTTCGTCGGGGCGCTTGCGGGAACGCTCCTATCGGCGGCGGGGCTTGATGTGGCCGTCCGAACCATGGCCATCATGGCGCTCAACATGCTGGCGATCGTGGCGCTGGTGAGCTACACGGAGTACGGGTCGCAGCTGTGGTCGCTTCTGATCAAGACCTCCATGGCGAGCGACAAGGCATTCGAGCCCACCAACGAGCTGGCGTCGTTTGCGGCAGAACACCAGCTCACCGACCGCGAGGCTGAGATTCTCTCGGTGTTTGTGGAAGGCCGCAGCATGGTTTATATTGCCGAGAAGCTCTTTGTAAGTGAAAACACCGTCAAAACTCATATCCGCCATATTTATACCAAGCTTGATGTCCACAACAAGCAGGATCTCATGGATATGGTGGAACGTTGGCGCGCTGAGAAACGGGGCTAGGGCACTACCAAAAGTTATTGCCGCAAGGCGCGGCAGGGTGCGGTGTGCTGGGGCACATGAGCCCTGGCATAACGCCGGTGGCGGCAATTCTTGGATCGCTCTAGAACCCCACCCGGTTTGGGGGGTATGGGATTTACCCGCTTCAGGGCTGGTTGCCAGGCAACGGTTTGGCCGATACAGGGCACACGCCTACATCGAGGCCAATGGCCTCTTTGGCGTCGAGCCCAGCGGTCCCATCGCTGGTAACCTCGCCGATGGCCAGGAGGCGCGCTCTCTGGGCGCCGCTTTCATCCGCAAGGCCGAATCGGTCATGAACAAAAACGACCTGGGTCTCGACGGCAGCACCCCCCAGACCGTCACATCTGAGTCCTGCCCCGAACTCTTCGAGCGTGTCGGAAAGATTATGGGCGTGGACGTCGAGAGCTGCACCCTCAAGTGCGATGTGTCCACCATCGTGAGCGAGACCGTTCGCGGCAACCATGAGACCTACACCTATCTCGTGACGTACATGGACGCCGTAATCGACGGCGTTGAGGTTATTTACGAGAACGGCACCTACTCCATCGCATAGGGCCCGTGTCCCCAGCCCATTCATGAAGACGGCCGATGCGCGTCGTGCGCCTCGGCCGTCCTTGGTGGATAATCGAGTTGGGACACGAATTGCGTGTGAGGGGGGAGCGTTGAAGGGGAGAACGACGATGAGGGCGCTAGGCATGGGCGTCTTCTGGGGCTGGTTCGACTCGGCTGTGATGGGGTCCCAGGTGAGGTTGAGGCTCGGGGGTTCCGGCGCCCCGATGGAGTCGTTCGTGCTGGCGCTTGCGGTCGGTGCCATGGCAATGGTTCTCGCTTCTGTTTTCCCGAAGGCGTTTCGTTCGTCTACCTGTTCGAGGCGCTGGGGGTGGTGGCGGCGATGGCGGCGCCGGCACAGAGCCTTGTTCCAGGCGCCGGAAGGCCTGTTGCCGTTGCAATGGCATTTGTCCTAACGGTCGGGTGCATCCTTGTTTTTGATAACGACTCGGGTCTCTGGACCCAAATTGGCTTCGGCGGTGGAGGATTGGTTCCTGAAGGGCCTGGCGAGACATCGCTTGCAGAGCTTTGCAGGTTGCGTGGACTTACAACTAGAGAAGCCGAAGTCGCGGCCTTTTTAGCGGAAGGCAGGAGCTACAAGGTCATAGCCGAGAAACTTTTGGTGTCGCAAGATACCATCAAAGGTCATGTCAAAGCGATTTATCAAAAGTTCGATGTTCATACGAAGCAGGATTTCATCGAGCTTGTGTCGAGTGTTGAATCCAGCGAAGAGGTTCGATGATTTGTGGGGAGCGCCGAGCAGCTCTGCCTCAGCTGCCATCACGCCAACGTCTACGAGTGCCAGATCTGCCACGCGTAGGAGGTCGGGCACTGCGGTTTTGAGAATACGAGCCACCGCTCATGTTTAGTGGGGGCGGTCGGTTGTATGGGCAACCGGCTGCCCCGCGGCGATCCCCGTTCCGCCACTATCCCCCATGCTACAATCCCTCCCACATCGACGAGGGGAGGTGCCATGGCTCTGGAACCGGCCGGCTGCAAGCGCGAGCCGCTGCGGCGCACGCTCATGTGCAAAGACGCGGAGGTGCTGCGGTTCTCCTACGACCCCCTGCGGCGCGTGGTGGTCGGCAAACCGGAGGTGCTCGACGAGCGGTACCTGCCGCTGGGAGCGCTCGGCCATGACGGCCGGTTTGGCAAGGGTCCCCTCGCATCGTGGCTGACCGGTCGTGGCGTGCCGCTGTCGAGGCCGGGGCTTTCTCCCGTTCTGAGCTCGCTTGGCCTTGCTAGCCCCGAGGAGCTGCAGGTTGCCGAGCTGGGCCTGTCGCTTTCGGACCACTACTGGTTCAGGCCGCCCGATCGCGACGACGTTCGCTGGGAGACGGTGAACTTCTTCGACCATCCGTTCTCGCCCGAGTTGGGCGAAGCCCTGGCGCCCCACGACCCCGATTCGGGCTCGGCCGCCCTGCGCCGGGTGGAGGAGGACGGCCTGGTGGTGACCTCGTCGCCCGATGCGGCTCTGAACGGTAATCTGCCCAAACGGTGGCAGATTGCGCCCGATGGCACGCGGGTCCTGGTCAAATCGGGAAAGGCGGCGAACCTGTTTCAGGAGCCGTTCAACGAGGTTGTTGCGACGGCCCTATGCCGGCGTATCCTGCCACAAGGGACGTATGTTCCTTACGAGCTGCAGCCCAACGGATATCCGTCTTTCCTCTCGACGTGCCCGTGCATGGTTGACAAGGACCACGAGCTGGTGATTGCCGGCGACGTGGTGCGGTCTCACAAATCCGACCCCTCGAAGTCGCGCTACGAGAACTTTGCCGAGATCTGCGAGGGCCACGGGGTACCCGACGTTCGGCTTGGCCTGTCGCGCATGCTTGTGGTAGACCACATCGTGGCGAACTTCGACCGCCACTGGGGGAACTTCGGCGTCATCGTCGAGACCGAGACGCGCCGATGGGTTGGGCTTGCCCCCATCTACGACACCGGCGAGAGCCTGTGGTGTGACCGGGCGCTGGCGAACGACTTTAGGCCTTATACGAAGGCGCTCTACCCCATGCCGTTCTCCACGGACATTTCGAGCCAGGTGGAACGCTACGCGGGGGACCTTGGCTGGTTAGACCCCGAGGCGCTCGACGGGTTTGTCGACGAGGCCGTCGACGTGCTCGCATGCAACCGCGAGGTTGCTGCGATGCCGGGCAGGCTCGAGGGGATCCGGGCGGCGCTGGGGCGCACGGTGCAAGACGTGCTGAGAGCGCGGGGCTAATTTCAAAGAGGGGGCACCCATGGACTTTGCCCAGCTGTCGTGCTTTGTGCGCGCCTACGAGTGCGGGAACTTCTCCCAGGTGGCGGCCGACCTGTACTTGGCCCAGACGTCGCTGACCTACCGCATCGCGAGCCTCGAGAAGGAGCTGGGCTGCGAGCTGTTTGTGCGCACCAAGCGCGGGGTGGTCCCCACGGAGGCGGCTCGAGCGGCCTATGGCGAGGCGGTGGCCCTGATCCAAGGAGAGGGGCGCCTGCGGGAGGCTGCCTACACCGCCGCCGAGAAGCGCCGCGCCCTGGTGCGGGTGGGGTTCAACCGTTATCCGGGAATACCGTCGTTCTTCGAGGCGGTTGACCGCTACCGCGCCGCCCACCCCGACATCGCGGTGGAGACCGACTTCACCTATCTCGAGAACCCGTCGGCTGCCCTGGAGGCGGGCACGCACGACGTGGTGCTCCTGCTCGACTACGAGGGGCGTTCCTACACCCCGCAGACCTTCGAGCCGTTGGGAGAGCTGCGCTACCACGTCACGATGGCGTCGGGCCATCCTTTGGGCGCGCGTCCGGAACTTGGGCTCGAGGACCTGCGGGGCCAAACCGTGTACGTGCTCAAACCGCTGGTCAACAGCGCGTTCCAAGTGCCCTCGGTGGAGGAGCTGCGCCGGTGTGGGGCTGTGGTGGACGACACTCTCACCGACAACGAGCTTCTTTTGCTCGCCATTCGCCGTGGCAGCGGCGTCAGCGTGTACCCGTCGTTGGGAACGGCCGCCCAGGAGGGTTACACCCGCCGCCCGCTGGTGGACTGCCCTCCGCTGCCCTACGGGCTGCTGTTCTCGGAGGACCGCCTGACGCCGGCGGCGCGCGGGTTTATCGGCTGTGTGAGGGCGGCCATGGTGGCTGAGCGGTAAGCGGTGGGCGGCAGAGAGAAGCGCAGGCCGGGTCTGCAGATTGCACGGGCCCGGCCTGCGGGGCCACGCGGGGTTTGCGCGCGTCTCTACAGCAGCTCGGCGGCTAGGGTCTGGGCCATGCGGTAGCCAAAGGCCATGGCGGTGCTGTAGCCAAAGCCGTAGTGGATGCCGTCGCGCTCCTCGGGCGAGGCGGTCACGTCGCCGGCGGCGTAGAGGCCCGGGATGGGCTCGCCGGCCTCGTTGAGCAGGTGGGTGTCGACGTCGATGGTAAGGCCGGCCGTGGTGAGGTAGAAGTTGGGGGTCACCGGGAGCACCCACACGCCGTCGCGCGTCTCGATGTACACGGGCGCCCCCCATGTGCCGGGTGTGGCCTCGGCCGCGGCGGCGTTGTGGGCCTCGAGCGCGGCGGGGAGGTTGGTCAGCCCCAGGGCCTCCACCGCGGCCTCGACCGAGTCGTAGCGCACGGCCTCCCCGCGGTCGAAGATGGGGGCGTAGGTCTTCATACCGTAGGACTCGTTGTCGCGGGCCTTGCAGGCCGAGGAGTCGTCGAACACGTAGTAGAAGGTGTCCTCGTTGGCGGGGTCGAGCTTGACGATCTCACCGTTGGTGTGGCTCACGGCCGAGCCGAGGTCGGTGCCGTTCACGTTCACAAAGAGGCCCGGGGCCGTGTTGCCGATAAAGGCGAGCTCCACGCCGCTCTTGGCGGTGGCCAGGTAGGCAGGCATGTAGCGGCCGATGCAGGTCATGGGCGAGCCGGCCTCAAGACCCATACGGATGCCGTCGCCGGTGCTGGCGCTGCAGCAGTTGAAGAACTGGTCGGCGTGGTCAGGGCAGTACTCCTTGAGCATGTCGACGTTCTTGGCAAAGCCGCCCGAGGTGAGGCATACGGCCTTGGCGTGCACGGTGTACGTGGTGCCGTCGTCGCCTTGGGCGTTGACACCCACGTAGGCGCCGGTTTCGTCCTGGATCAGGTCGGTCACGGTGGTTGAGTAGATGATCTGGCCGTTGTCGAACTGGTCGATGCGGTTGGCGAGGAACATGGTCTGGTAGCCCGCGCCGCCGCAGTACATGCCCGGAGCAGACGAGAGGAGCATGCCGTAGGAGGCCGCGCCCTCGTAGGTGCCCAGGGTCATGAAGCCCATGCCGATGGAGCTCATCCAGTCGGCCATCGGCCCGGCCACGCTGTAGGTCGCGCGCGAGAAGGGCAGCTCGCCGTTGGACACGTCTTCGATGACCTGGGGCTTGAGGCTCTCGATCTTGGCCTCGAGGTCCATCATGGCGGTTCCCTCGTAGACGCCCTTCACGTCAAAGGCGCGCTGGCGCTCGGAGCCCACGGCCTGCACGCCGCCCATGGTCATGCTCGCGGAGCCGCCAGGGATGTCGAGCTTCTCGATCACCACCACAACGAGGCCGTCCTCGACCATGCGGGCCGCGGCCACGAGGCCCGCGGTGCCGCCTCCCACCACCACGACGTCGGCCTCAAGGTCGACGTGCTCGGTGGAGACGGGCTTCTGTACCGGTGCCGAGAAGGCCTCGACCGAGCGGCCCGAGAGCTCGATGGCCTGGCGCACGGCCTCCTTGACGGCGCACGAGGTCACGCCCGCGCCGCGCACGTTGGGGACCTCGATGCTCTGGGCGGCCACGATGGCGGCGGGGATGCGGGCGGCCGCATAGCTGCCGATGCCGATGGTCTCCTCATGGGAGACGACCTGGCAGGCGGTGATGGCGTCGCCGGCGAAGGTGGTGGTGACGTTCACCCAGGTCTCGTGGCCCATGGCGCGGGTGGTGAACTGGCCGTCGACGGGCTCGCTGGGAAGCTCGGGGGCGGCGTCGGCCCGGGCGGTTTGGGGTCGGTTGGCCGCGGCGCCGGCGGCGATGGCGGTGGCGACGCCTGCGGCTGCGGTTACAAAGTTGCGGCGCGTGATGTCCATGGACGGGTCCTCTCGTGTTCGGTTGGCTTGGGAATGCGCCGAATACGATAGATGCGAGCTGGAGGTTTCGTCCAATAGAGAAAGCTGTGCCCGGTGCGCGGAAAATTCGCGCACCGGGCACGGGGATGAGATGGGGGGTGGGTTGTGCGGGTTAGGGCAGTCCACAAACATACCGGCGCCTCGTTGCGCTCGGGCTTATGTGCCCTGGCACGCCGCTAGCATGCCGCGCCCTCGCGCGCCTTGCCCGGCAATTCTGCGGACTGCTCTAGCCGCGCGGCGCGCCGGTACTCCGACGGCGTCTGGCCGGTAACCCGCTTGAAGGCGGCCGCGAACTTGCTGGGGTTGGCGTAGCCCACGGCCAGGGCCGCGGCGGTCACCGGCTGGCCTTGGCCCAGCAGCACGCAGGCCTGCTCCACGCGGCGCTGGCGCAGGTACGAGGCGACGGTGGAGCCGTAGAGGCCGAGAAAGTAGTTGTTGAGCGTGGCCGCGCTCACGTTGTGCCGGCGCGCTATGGCGCGGGCGTCGTGGGGGAGGGCCAGGTCGCTCTCCAGCTCGGCGCGCGTCTGGGCGGCCAAGGCTATCTGCGAGCGGGTGAGCAGGGACCCCGGACGTGCGTGGCGAACATCGCAGGAGGCCAAGGCGAGCGAGAACGAGGGTGCGGGTCCGTCGCGCCTTCCGGGCGGCGCCGGGGAGGGTCTCCGCGGGTGCGGGATTCTCTGGCGGGGCTCTGACCTGGGGTTTTGCAGGCTTGCTGATGGCGGGCGCCCTCGGGGGCCGAGTGGCCGGGCATCGGAGGCTGTCAGGCGGGTGCCGAGGCGTGGCCCGCGCCTAGCCAGAACCCCCTTTATGCGGAAGCATCTCGGCTTTGGAGGTCGTGGCCGCCCCCGGGGTGTCGGGCCTTGGCCAAGAGCGGCACCCTGCGACCCGTCCGGGGCCGTGCTGGCCGGCCCGAGCTTTGCGGCCGGGTTGGGGCGGCCGTGGCAGAAATCGGGACTTTGCGACCCGGTTTGGTCTGGCCGGTGCAGTGGGGCTACTGTGTGCGGGCCTTGTGCCTGCGATGATACTGACTAACCTTTGAGTGCTACCCCAAAAGCGAGTCGCAAAGCTCGGATCTTATCTGCCGTGAATCTCCTGGATACGACTCAGGTCATTATTTCTCGCGTTCATAGACGAGCACCTTCTCCCGCTCGATGGCTGCCGCCAGGGTCGCGTTCTTGATGACCTGCGCCGATACGATGTCGACGGGACGCCCCGTTTCCTGCTCGATGAGTTTAGAAAGGCAGACCAGGTCATGTAGGTTGAACGGACGGTCCCGGTCGACCTCGATGCGCAGGTCTATGTCGCTTTCGGGCCGGGCGGTTCCTCGGGCCCATGAGCCGAACAGGTACGCCTTCGAGATGGCGGAAAACTCTTTGCAAATCGAGGCGATCGTTCGTGCGATGGCGGCGGCTCCGTCAAGATCGCTAGCCTGGCGTAGGGGGTCGTTTTGCAGCAATGCCAGAATCCGGTCAACCTTTTGCTCCAGCGACGTCATGGAGCCGGGGACCTCCTCGTCGTTAACGGCCGCGAGCCCACGGTCTACAAGCTGCAAAAACGCTTCAGTCCTCGTGATGCCCCGCTTGTCCGCATAGCGCTGCACCTCTTTGAGCAAGGGGGCTGGAACTCGCACAGAAAGCGGTGTTCGCGCTGGTATGCGCTGTGTCTCGATGCAAAGGGGCTCCATGGCGCTCCTGTCTCCGTTTGAAATACACATGCAATCAAAACGTATGCTTGTAAGCATACATCTCCTGCGGTGTGGATGGAAGCGTCGCCTGAGAGCCCAACTCCCTCCCATCCCCCCGCTCTGACAACAACCTGCATACTATTTGAGTAGTATTCCCTTGACACCCAATGTACTATCGCAGTAGTATGGCCGTGTCGTAGGGTGGGGCCGGCGGGAGCCCGGCACGTCTGCTCCAAGAACAGTTCCAGAAAGGCTGCCAACCATGGAAGCGAAGCTCTTCGATTCCGAGCTCAAGGTCATGGAGGTCCTCTGGCGCGAGGGGGACTCCACGGCCAAGCGCATCGCCCAGATCCTCGGCGACGAGGTGGGCTGGAACGTGAACACCACGCGCACGGTGATCAAGCGGTGCATCCAGAAGGGCGCCATCGAGCGAACAGAGCCCAACTTCATGTGCCATGCGCTGATCGCCAAAGAGGAGGTGCAGCAGGCTCAGACCGAGGAGCTCATCAACCGGGTGTACGACGGCTCGACCGACAAGCTGTTCGCCGCCCTGCTGAGCCGCACCAAGCTCTCGCCCGAAGAGATCAAGAACCTCAAGTCTATCGTCGACAACCTCGAGTAGCCCGACGGCCTTAGCCGGCCCGACGGCCCCGAGCGACCCAACAACCCCGACTGGTAGGGGAGGCACCCCGCTATGAGCCTGCTGCAGATGACCCTCGCCGGAGGGGCCATGGTGCTTGCCGTGGTTCTGGCCCGCGCGTTGCTGTTGAACCGACTTCCCAAGGCGACCTTCATCGCGCTGTGGGCGCTCGTGGCGGTGCGGCTCCTCGTCCCCGTTTCGATTCCGTCCCCCTGGAGCGCGGCCTCGTTGCTGCAGGGCATCGTCCCTGCTCCGGCGGCCATCGCGGCGCTCGACCCTGCCTACGACGCACGTTCTGCCCGGACCGACTCGCTAGGGGAGAATCCCACGGCATCCGACGGGGTTCTTGCGGCGTCCGACGCGCCTGCAATGAATCCCCCGACCCCTACGACATCCCCCGCAACTCCTACGACGACCCCCGGCGCCAGCGCATCCCCGGCGGCGGAGAACCCCGCGACCCCCGACGCGGTCCCTACGGCGACGGACCCCATGAACCCCACCGCATCGACTGCGCCCGCCGAGTCCGATGCCCCCGACGCCCCCGTGGCGGAGAACCCCCGGACCTTTGAGGCCTTCTCCGCCGCCCTGCCCGTGGTCTGGGCGATGGGGTCGGTGCTGTGCGCTGCCGGCTTTGCGGCGGTCTACCTGCGGTGCCGCCGCGACTTTGCGACGTCGCTGCCGGTGGACGACCCCCGCGCCCAGGCGTGGCTTGCAGAGAACCGCAGGCAGCTGCGCCGGCCGTTGAGCCTGCGCCGGTCCGACCTCATCTCGACGTCGCTCACCTACGGTGTGCTGCGTCCGGTGATCCTGGTGCCGCGCGATACCGACTGGTCGCGCGAGGGCGAGGTGCGCTACATGCTGGCCCACGAGCTGGTGCACGTGCGGCGCTTCGATGCCCTGACCAAGCTCGTGCTCGTGGCGTGCGTGTGCGTGCACTGGTTCAACCCGCTGGTCTGGGCCATGTACGTGCTCGCCAACCGCGACCTGGAGCTCTCGTGCGACGAGTGCGTGGTGCGCGGCTTCGGCACCGGCTCGCGCGCCGAGTACGCGCGCACCCTCATTGCTATGGAAGAGACCAAATCCGGCCTTGCTCCGCTCTACAGCGGCTTTAGCAAGACCGCTACCGAAGAAAGAATCGTGGCAATCATGCATATCAAGAAGACCTCCCTGCTCGCCGTCGCGACCTCCGCGTCGCTCGTGGTGGGCATCCCGGCGGCCCTGGCCACCTCGGCCGCCCCGCAGACCCCCGTGCAGCCCGATGACCGGCCGGCGGCCGTGGCCTCCCTGGCCCCTGTGGTTCCCGTGGCCGCAAGCTCGTCCTTCGACACGAGCGACTGGGCCAGCGTGACGAGCTCGACCTACTACTCCGCCGACGACTGGGCCCTGGTGCAGGCGCTCAACGTGCCGGGCGTCGAGGATCTCACGGTGGCCGAGTTCACCGACCTGGCGCTCACGGTGGCCGACACCCCTGAGAAGCTCGACACCCTCATGCGCTTCATGGACGACGCCGACATCGCCGAGCAGGCCTCGACCAACGGGGCGGCCCGCTTCGTGTCGGGCGTCATGGCGCCCACGCTGCTCGACAGCAGCCGGTTCCCGACGACGGCCGCGAACGACGGCAACGCCGACGCCCACTGGTCCGGCACCGTCACCCTCGTGTCGACCGACGCCGTGGTGAGCGCCGACGGGCAGGCGGTGCCCTCCGCGCTGGCAAACGCCCTGGCCGAGGGCGGCTACAGCGGCGGCGAGATGTGCTACATGATGAACGCCCACGTGCTCGACGCCGATGCGCTCACGGTGGGCGAGTACGTGCAGACCATCGAGGATACCCGCAGCGCCGTGAACGCCCTGGCCGACTGGGACCTCGCGCCCAGCTGGGACCGCGACACAGGCGAGAAGCTCACGGCGGCTCTGGACGACATCGCCCAGAACGCGTCGAGCGACGACCTGGTTGTCGAGGCGACCTGGTTCTTTGTGGACAACGCCGACGGCCAGGTCACCCTGAGCGACGCATGGGGCTCCACCGGGGACGCGGCCGGCGTCGTGACGGCGCTCCAGGAGTCGCTTGCCGCCTACGGCGCAACGCTCGACGACGGCGATAGCGACATCACCGCGGCGCTGCTCGACAGCTATGCGCCCCTGGGGCTGAGCTACGAGATGAATCCCCTCGACGATGCGCACATGCTCACCATGGAGTACGGCGGCTTGCCCGTGCGCAGCGTCTACGACGAGCGCCGCGGCATCTGGATCGCCAACAGCATGAACGAGTTCCGTTTTGGCGATACGGGCATCGACCTGGTGGCCGTCTACGACGACGACCGGCTGGTGGAGTTGCGGGAGGCCAGCGACGACGAGCAGTCCGACCTCGACGAGCGGCGCGTGGCGCTCACGGTGGCCGCGGAGTCCGAGGTGACCACGGTGTCGCTGACCCAGGAAGACGACGCTACGGTGGAAGGCAAGACGCCCGCGGCCGTCCCCGGGTCGGCCGAGGAGTTCGACGCCCTGATCGTCTCGTACGCGCCCTTTGACCTGGTCTACGACGAGACGACGGGCACCTACTACTACCAGGAGGAGCCCGTGCGCTACCTCTTTGACGGCCAGGTGCTCGAGATGAACGACGACGGCACCGCGGCCAGCTACGTCACCGCCAACGACTATTACAGCGCCGACGGCACGGTGGACGTCTACGTGGTGCGCGAGACCGAGCGCGGAGTCGACGGCAGCGTGAGCTACATGGGCGACGTCATCGGGGTGGAGAAGTTCTCGAAGGGGCAGGACGCGCTGCTGCGGGGGCTGATCGACGGGTGCCTCCTGAGGGGTGGCACCGCGCAGACGACGGCTGTCGAGGGCGACGCGGTCGAGACCGCCAAGGGCCTCTCCGCTAGAAATGGTGCGCCCGAGCTGGTGGCGGGCGACGGCGCCGAGCAGGAGGTGCCTGCGGCTACCGCTGAGGGGAACACCTCCTCTGCGAGGGGCCTCACGGTGGCCGACCGCCTGAAGCCCTTCGAGAAGTACGGGCTGACCTATCGCGACGGGAACCTTTGGCACGGCAGCGACCCGGTGAACGCCTTTGTGGACATGAACGACGGCGGGGTCTTCTCGTACGGCTCGAGCGACCAGTACACGAACGGCCTGTACCTGCGTGCCGTCTATGACGAGGACGGCAAGCTCACGGGGCTTAAGGAGTTCGACCCCACGGCGGTGTTTGGGGAGGAGTAGGCACCTCGGAGCTGCGCCTCGGGACCGGCATCCAGGCCTTGGCGTTTGGCGTCGGCGTCCGATTCGAGTGCCGGGCGCCACCGTTTGGGATTGGCGTATCCGAGCCTTGGCAATCGGGGTCCGCGGGCCGGTCCAAGCATAAAGCCGTAGCGACACCCCGGCCCTCCCTTGCAGGGAGAGAGGGCCGGGGTATCTTGTTGTGTCGATACCGTGCCCGGGCACAGAGGGTTTCTCCCCAGCGGTCTATTCATTTACCATGGAGGGTTGCATTGGCATAGCTGAGTACGTATTCACAGGAGCAACCATTTTATGCAATCCGTTCTGATTCGCCGTCCCGCGGTGCGCACCTATCTCTCGTATATCCTGCCTTCGGTCATCGCGCTCACGCTCACGAGCATCTATGGCGTGTTCGACGGTATCTTTGTGGGCCACGCCGTGGGCGACGCGGGGTTGGCCGGCATCAACGTGGCGTTTCCGCTGCAGACGCTCGTGATGGCCGCGGCCATGGGCATCGGCATGGGCAGCGCGGTGATCTCGTCGGTGGAGAAGGGCAAGGGCGATCTGGAGCGCTCGGCCCGGGCCGCCGGCAATGCGTTCGTACTGCTCCTGTGCGCCGCCGTGCCGTTGGCGTTGCTGCTCAACCTGTTCGCGCGGCCCCTGTGCCAGCTGCTAGGAGGTTCGGGAGAAACCCTGGACCAGGCGGCAGCCTACATCTCGGTCATCGCGTGGGGCGTGCCGTTCCAGGTGTTTGTGGGCGGCAGCATGGCGCTCATCCGCAACCGCGGCGGCGTGAAGTACGCCATGGTGATCCAGATCCTCTCGGGGCTTATCAACATCGTGCTTGACTACCTCTTTGTGATTGAGTTGGGCTTTGGTATCAAGGGTGCGGCGGCGGCCACCGTGATCGGGCAGTGCTTTGCCTTCTGCTCATGCGTGGTGTTCTTTGGCCGCAAGAAGAACCGGCTGCCGCGGGCGGCCTTTAAACCCGACGGCAGCCTCATGCGCCACGCCCTGTGGCTGGGGCTGGCCCCCTTTGGCCTCACGCTGCTGCCCGACGCCACCGTGGTGGTCATCAACGTGAACGCCAACATGGTAGGCGGCGAGGCGGCCGTGGCCACCTATGCGGTCATCTCGTACGTGGCGTTCATCGCGCAGCTGCTGATCCAGGGCGTGGCCGATGGCAGCCAGCCGCTGGTGAGCATGCGCCACGGAGGCGGCGACCGCGATGCCGTACGGCGTCTGCGCAACACCAACTACCTGGTGTGTTTTGGCATCGGCGTGGTGGGGCTGGCGGCGCTGACCCTGCTGAGTCGCCAGGTGCCCGTGCTCTTTGGCGCGTCCGCCGCCACGGTGGAGGCGGTGGCCCACGCGCTGCCCATCTACTCGGTGTCGTACCTGCTGTACGCGTTCACGCACCCGAGCATCTCGTACTTCTACGCCATCGACGACGCCAAGGCCTCCACGCGCCTGGTGGTGGGCGAGGCCATGCTCGTGGTGGCGGTGGTCTGCATCATGGCGCGGCTCTGGGGCCTCGACGGCATCTGGTGGTCGGTGACCGTGGTGCAGGCGTTGCTCGGGGTGCTCGCGCTCGTGGAGCTGCGGAGGGCGCGGGGGAGGGCGTAGGGGCTGCGTGCGACGCGGGGCGGGGCCGGCGGTTTGCGTGCGACCGGCGGTTTGCGTGCCAAAACGGGGCCGCTGTGTACGCTCGGAAGCGTCAAAACTGGGGCGCCGTGCACGATTTAGGGGAGAAAATCGCGCACGGCGGGGTGGTTTTGGCAAGTTCACGCGTACACAGCGGGGTGGTTTTGGCATGCATATTCGACGCGCACACGACTACTCAGCCTCATGCACCAACGCAATCAGCTCCTCGCGCGACGAGATGCCCAGCTTCTGGTAGATGTTGTGCCTGTGGTACTTGGCGGTACTTTCGGATATGTGGAGCTGCGTGGCGATGGGCTTGAGGGGAAAGCCCTTGGCGAGCAAGACAAACACCTCCCTTTCGGTTTCGGTCAGACCGACGTTGCGGGCCAAGGCGTCGAGGGGGTCAGGAATCCCCTGGTCAGATATGATTGAAGGGACGGATGCAGCGGGTGCCTGTGGCCTGTGGGCCAAGCTCGTCTTGATAAATGCCGCCACAAAAATGGCCGCCATGAGCACCAGGGCAATGGCGCACCCGATGTTTTGGGGGATCACAAGGGCCAACAGGTTGGCCACCATGGTAACGAAGTAGACGGCTGCCCATCCACGCAGGGCAAACCGGTAGGTCATCGGGGCGCGGGCAAACCAGCCGAGGGCACTCAAAAACAATATCCAGTAGCCTGCATACATGCAGTTGATAAGGGTGGCCGGAGCCTGGTCAAAAACCAGGGCACAGCCCATCAAAACGCAGATGACCAGCGAGAGCAGGGCAAAGGGGATCTTGAGCTGGGGCAGTCCAACCAGCACGAGAAGTGCCAGGCACGCAAGGGACGAGGCCGCCATGAGGGGAACGCCGGAGCCGAGGCCTACCGGAGCGTTGAACGAGACGATGCCGCTTGCAAAGCAGCAGAGCACGAAAGCCCCGCCCAGTAGAGGATTCTTAACGGGCGAGCCGCCGTTGCCTCCACGGCTCACGACAGCCTGGCCCTCCTGCAGCGCGGGACCCCGGAACCATCCCATGATAAGGACTGCGAGCACGGGCAGAATCAGCGATAGCGCCAGCACGCCGATGCCGGTCGCGTCCGCAACCATGAGCGACGCAGCATAGGCAAGCGATGAGGCTCCAAAGAGCATCAGGAGCATGCGCAGCAGATCAGTCCTATACACCTCAAGCCACGTCGCCAATAGCAGCCCCTGGGCCGCCCCCAGCAAAACGCCTCCCGCAATGGGCTGCCAAGCAGTACTAAACACGCTGCCATAGGCGCACAGAATGCCAAGCACCATGGGAACGACAGCGCCCTTACCGGGGAGGGCCTTCTTTTTCGGGGGCTTATCTGCAGGCGACCTTCTCCAAAACGCAACGGCGACCAGCACCGCGGCTATGGCCGTTTGGATGGCGATAGGATACAGCGAACCCGTGACCACCTCGGTGCCAAACACATGTGGCCCCGAGTTCCAACCGAGCATCGCCCAGAAAAAGACGAGCCCTAAGCTCAAGCCGCCTGAAAACGTAATCGAAATACGTTTGCCTACGGTGTCGATCATACTGCCCCTTTGCCCTTGGTGCCATACGGCTGCACCGAAGTATACAGCGGGGAAGAACGTAGGATCGCGGGCGGCGCAGGGCGAGGTGCCGGCCGACATGGTGGGTGTCGCCCGGCACCTCGGGGGGATGTCGAGGGGATGTCCGGCCTGTGGGGTCTATCGGTTGGCAGCCAACCGCCGCACCAAGCCCGTTACTCCCAAGGCTGCAGGGTCGCGATGTGGTTGGCGGCCACGTAGCCCACTACAAAACCGTTCACGATGGCGGTGCCGCCGATGGCATAGGCGCGGCCCATAGGGCTGGCGATGCAGTTGGAGGCGGCGTAGAGGCGCGGGATGACCTGGCCGCGCACGTTCTTGACCTGGGCGTTGCCGTTGATCTCCATGCCGCCAGAGGTCGAGAGCATGCCGGGATAGAGCTCCACACAGTAGTAGGGGCCCTCCTCCGCAAGCGGGGCCATAGAGGGGTTCTTGAGCTCGCCCGACTCCACGCGGCTCACGTCGCCGGCGGTGTACATGTCCCAAGTGGCCTCGCCGCGGCACCAGTCCTTGTCGACACCCTCCTCGCACATGGCGTTCCAGCGTTCGACGGTGTGGAGCAGGTTCTTCTTGTCGATGCCCATGCCGTCGGCCAGGTCCTCCATGGTTTCGAAGGTATGGACCCACTCGGGGAACTCGCCGCTCTCGACCATGGACGCGAGCGTGGGAGTCGCGTTGCCAAAATTGCCGTCGAAGGTACTGTCGACAATCACATAGCCGGGGATGTTGCGCCATTCACGGCGCCCGGTATCGTAGGCGTCCCAAGCGCGACCAAACAGATCGTAACTAGCGCCCTCGCACACAAAGCGCTCGCCATGACGGTTCACGATGATGCTGCCCACGTGGCCGGGAGTGATCCAGATGGGGTTCTGTTGTTCGGAGTTGGTCAGGCCATTGTCGAGATCCAGGTTGCACGACACGTAGCGGTCGGGCTCACCCGCCATGTTGAAGCAGTGGTTAAAGACCTCGTTCATGTTGCGCATGTTGGCGCCGAGCTCCATGGCCATGATGTGGCCGTCGCCGGTGTTGGTGGGCACGCAGCAGCTGGTGTAGATGGGGTGGTTGATGTAGTGCTGCACCATCTCGCGGTTGTGGTCAAAGCCGCCGGTGCCCAGGACCACCGCGTAGCGGGCCTTGATGGCGATGGGCTCGCCCTCGGGGGTCTCGGCCCATACGCCGATGACCTCGCCGTCGCCCAGGGCTGGGTTGCCGGCGTAGATGAGCTTGGTGGCCGGGGTGCCCATGAGCACCTCGATGCCGCGGGCGTCGACGGCGTCCTTGGAGAAGGCCTGGATGGCGCGGCCCATGAACGTGCCCGTGGGCTCGTGCATGCCGATGAACACGCTCACGCCGGTGTCGGAGTACTCGTCGGTGATCGGGGTGCCCGGGTAGTAGAAGTTGTAGGACTTTCCGGGCGACGGCTCGGCGGAGGTCCAGTTGTAGTCGCACTCGTTGTTCAAGAAGTCCACGGCGGCCGGGCAGTTGTCGATCATCATGTCGATAAGCTCTTCGCTCGACTGGCCCTCGGCCACGTCCATGAGGTAGTCCTTGAGCATATCGCGGGGAATCTCGCGGTTGCCGAGCTCCAGGGCGCGAGTGGCGTTGGGGCACATCATGCCGCCGCCGCACAGGGCGGTCGAGCCGCCGAACCAGGTGGGGTGCTTCTCGAGCACCAGCACGTCGAGACCTGCGTCATGGGCACGCAGGGCCGCCGAGATGACCGAGCCTGAGCCAACGACCACGACGTCGGTCTCGCGGTCCCACTTCTCGGGCATCCAGGGCTGGGCAGCCTGGCTTTCGTCGGCCACGGCGGTGCCTGCAACGGCAAGGGCGGCTGCGCCTGCGGCCAGTCCGGCACCCTGTACGAACGAGCGGCGGTTGAGCTGTTCCATGGTGTTCTCCCCTTTGCTTGTGGGGCGGCTGCTTGGCGGCCTCCCCGCTGGTCGTGTGTTCCCGGCGTGGCGTCGGGCTGGCACCATCATGGCGGGCGGGGAGGGGGAGCGCCCGAACTGCAAAGGGCAATTCTGCGGTGGGGGTCGTTGGCTTTTTTGGGTAGCAAAAATGGTGGGACGAAGTTGAGAATACCGCTAGGTACCTGGGGTTTTGGACGTTTTGGCTAGGTGGTTTTAAGGGTTGGGAGCGAGCTGGTCCCGCAGGCAGTTGCGTGCGGGCGGCAGGCGGATGCGCGCCAAAGCGGGGCCGCTGTGTACGCTCGGAAGCGCCAAAACCACCCCGCCGTGTACGCTCGAGGGGGTGCGGACGCTTTCTTGGACGGCCTAGACGACCAGCCAGAGCCGCTTCCTGCGGCCCCCTATCGTGTCGCACGCGGTCCCGCCGCCCTCGCGGAAGGCCTTGAGGCGCCCCTCCCGGTACCAGGCTATGTACGAGGCGAGCTCGGCGGCGAAGCGCTCGGCGGTCCAGCCCGACCAGTCGCGCCCCCGGAAGAACTCGACCTTGAGCCTGCCGAAGAACCCCTCGCAGGCGGCGTTGTCGGGGGAGTGCCCCTTGCGCGACATCGACCTCACGAGCCCCAGGGCGGCGCAGGCCCCGACCCAGTCGGGCGTGCGGCAGCGCCGCCCCCTGTCGGAGTGGAGCACGCAGCCGCGCCGCGCGGCCGCCGCGACGCCCCCGAGCATCTCGGCGACGAGGGCCTTGGAGGGGCTCAGCCCCACGGAGAAGGCGGCCACGTCCCCGCCGAAGGGGTCGACCGCCGCCGACAGGTAGACCTTCCTCGGGTCGTCGGGGGAGGCGGAACTCCGTGGCGTCGGTGGCGATCACCTCGCCGGGCCGGGGCGCCGAGAAGTCGTGCAGGTCGCGCCCCTCGTCGACGAGCAGGAGGTTCGGGGCGCAGCGCAGGCCCTCCTCGCCGGCGTAGGAGCTGTAGGGCCGGGCCGCCGAGGCCGAGGAGCGGGCGGCCCGGCCCCTCCTCGCGCACGACGCGCCTCACCACCTTCTCCGAGACGACGACCGGCCGCGACGGGTCGAGCGAGGCCGCCCCGCGGGCGCGCCGGGGCTCCCCGGGGCCCGAGCGCAGGTCGGACCACACGCGCCTGGGGCCGCAGGCCCCTCCCGAGGCCCCGAAGGAGGCGCGGACGAGCGGCCGGGGCGCCGCGTAGGGGTCGGGGGCCGAGGAGGCCGCCGCGCCGTAGTAGAAGGTGCTCCTCGGCAGGGAGAGCGCCCCGAGCACCCTAGCCAGCCCGAACCTGCCCCCCAGGGACGCCGCCAGCGCCGCCCTCTCCGCCGCCGTCAGGGCGGAAGGGTCGGCGCCGGGGTCTTTTTTTAGTATCTCGACCGTCCCGGCCAGGATCGCGTTCTCCAGCTCCAGCTCCTCGCAGCGCCGCCTGAGCGCCTCCAGCTCCGCGGGCGGCCCGGCGGGCTCGGGCGAGCGGACCCTCGCGTCCTCGTCGCTCATCAGCGCCAGCTCCCCCTCCTCGGCCAGCCGGCGCGCCCAGCCCCTGACGGCCGCGGCGCTCACGCCGCCCTCGGACGCCAGGTCCTCCGCGCGCTCGCCGGCCGGGAGGCGGGCGGCCAGGCCCCTCTTCCCGTCGTAGGGCAAGTATGCTGGCTCCTTGCGGGAGGCGTGGCCGGCGGCCCAGTGGCCCACCGTCGTCCGGGCGCACCCGACCAGCCCGGCGGCCTCGGCCTGCGTCCACCCCTCGGAGAGCGCCATCAGGGCGAGCTCCCTGTCTTCCTTAGAGTACATGCGGACTCCCAACCGGACACCTGCCAGTGTCCAACTTTTTGTCCGCACCCCCGATTGCTGTCAAAAAGGTGCTCGCGTGTACGCTATTTTGACCCCCGCACCGTACACAACGGGGTGGTTTTGGTATGCACGCGCACACGCGTTCACGGGAGGGCGTCCGGGCGCATGGACCGGCGGGGTTCTCGCCCTGCTATTCCGCCCTGTTCACTAGCTCGATAAGCTCCTCGCGCGATGAGATACCCAGCTTCTGATAGATATTGCGGCGGTGGTATTTGGCCGAGCTCTCCGAGAAGTGAACCTGTTCGGCGGCCCCCCGCAAGGAGTGGCCTTTGGCCAGGTAGCCAAGGATCTCGCACTCGGTGTCTGACAACTGATAGCTGTTTGCTATGTGCGCTATGCGGTCCTCTATGGGTGGCAGTGGGGTGCTATCCAAGGACGTGCCCAACGATGGGGCCTCGGGCTCGCGGGAGATGCTGGCGTCGAGAAACGCGATGACCAGGGCGGCCACCAAAAAGCCCAACGTCACGATGCCGGCCGATTGCGCGTCGAGCGACTGCCCAACGGCGTTTGCCACCGCACTCGAGAGGTAGATCATCGCAAAGCCGCGCAGGCAGACGGGGGACATGAAGCCCTCTTGAGGGCGGACCTTGTCATAGAACCATGCCATCGAGTAGTACATGATCAGCCAGAATCCGGTGCGCGCAAAGCCCAGTGGCCACGCGCCCGTTTGCGGTGCCACAAAAGACACGATGATGCAGAGGCAGACAACGGTCACCAGGCCGGAGAACAGGATTTCTCGCCGGGGTAGCCCCAGAAGCAGCAGGACCGATGCCAACGACAGCGAGACTATGATCGATACATACGCGGGGACCCCAGTTGTTTGGCTGCTGTATGACACGATGCCGCTTGCGAAGTTGCACAGCAGAAGAGCGACCGTCTGAATCCAAAACGACCGCCGCGTTGTTAGGGTGCCTGATTGGCCGTAGGGGCTAGGGGGATCCTTGGGGGTCGGGATATCTGCGGTTCCAGCCGCATACGCGATGAGGCCAAGGAACGGCATGACAGACGACAGAACAAGAGCCGCGCCCCCTCCCAGCGCGCTGCCTTCGCACAAAACGCTGGCGAGGCAGCTTGCCAGTAGGAGCATCACCAAAAGGTCGGGGCCGTTGCCTCTGTAGCGGCCGAACCATAGGCGGGCAAAGAGGGCAAATCCGACACCGGTTACTCCGCCCGCGCAGATGAGCAGGACGTCTACTCCCCATAGGGTGCCCGTGGTTCTAAAGACGATACTCAGGCCGGCGCACACCATGCAGGCCGCCAGAGACGAGGACCTCCTGTGCAAAAGCGATCTCAGGGGAGGCAGCGAGCACGCCAAGAATGCTAGACCGGCCGTTGCGCGCAGACAGAGCTGTGATGCCTGGCTGCCGGGCATGCTCGCACCGATCGACACCCACCCAAAGAAGAGCGCGAGACTCAGCCAGAGTGCATAGGCACGCCTGAGCGACGCTCCGTTCAGGGATATCTCGATGCGCTCCATGAACCCACTCCGTTCGGCCAACAAATCGGTCATCAGCTGCTACCTTGCTGCAAAAGTCTTCGGCATCATAGTAACGCAGCCCTTGTTCCACGGGGTTTGCAACCGGGGGTCAAACCGTTGACCTTTTTGGTTAAACCAGCAGGTAACAAGAGGCTTTTATCAATCTTTCCCGTGTCGCTTTTCTTTATGGGGCAAACTGCGGTGCACGGTTTTGCCCGAATAATTTGTCCCTTTGGTGCGTGCTTTGACCCGGGGGCCTCGCTCCATGATGGGCTCGGTCGCGGCGAGGCCCACGTATCTGAGGGTTCCACGCAACGCCGCGACAGTCGGCCGGGAGAACCGATGCGCACGGTGACCCCGGCATTTCCTGGCCTAGGGGCAAGGGCCCGTTCAATTGCTACAGCCAATGGCATGTAAAGTAGGAGAGAAAACCATGGAACTCAATCGTCGCTCGCTTGTAAAGACCGCCGCCGCCGCGGGTGGGGCCGCCGTTCTCGCCAGCCTGGGTGCCGCGAGTGCCCAGGCCTATGAGGCCGCCTCGTGGATGCCCGAGAGCTGGGACGCCGAGGCTGACGCGGTCATCATCGGCTACGGCGCGGCTGGCTCTGCCGCCGCCATCGACCTGGCCGACCTTGGCTTTACGTCGCTGCTCATCGAGAAGATGGACAAGGAGTATGCCGGCGGCGACTGCTCGGTCTGCGGCGGCTACCTGACCGACGGCGGCTTTACGCCCGAGGGCTATCGGGTCAGCTCCCTGGCTGGCGTCGACACCGCCTATGCCGAGGCCGTGGTGTCCGTTCTCAACGACGCCTGCAGCTACCTGGTGGGGCTGGGCGTCCCGCTGCAGGACGGCATCCCCGTGGTTGCCTCGGAGAACGGTGAGCCGTTCGGCCAGGTTCTCTACCACGTCCTCGAGGCCGCTGTCGAGGAGAGGGCCGACAAGATCACCGTCATGTACGAGACCCCTGGCATCGGCCTGGTGCAGGACCCCGTGACCGGCGAGGTGCTCGGCGTGGTGGCCGGTTCCAAGGAGGCCCCCATCTACCTTAAGGCCAACCGCGGTGTGGTGGTGGCAAGCGGCAGCTACGAGGCCGACCGTGAGATGACCAACCGCATCCACATGCCCGGCGTACTCTTCCCCACCATCGGATCGCCCGCCAACACCGGTGACGGCCTCAAGATGCTCATGAAGGCCGGCTGCAAAGCCCAGAATTTTGGCAAGTGCCTCGAATACGCCTGCATGGGTTCCAAGCAGGGCAGCGAAGAGGTGGATACCGGTCTTGCGTTCCCCAAGAGCATGGCTGCCGACAACTATATCTTCGTGAACTGCGCGGGCGAGCGTTTCATGAACGAGAAGGCCAACCTCCAGCACTCCAAGAACGACTACATCTTCCAGTGCACCCGCTTTGAGGGAGGCCTGGGCTCCGGCATCGACGACACCCGCTACACCAACCTGCCTGCCTTCATCGTGTTCGACGGAGCCCTGCTTGAGGGCGGTCCTCTTGCCGGCACTCACGGCAACAACAACGGCTGGAACATCCACGGCATTTACAAGTGGAGCGAGGACAACCAGGCCGAGATCGAGAAGGGCTGGATCGTTAAGGCCGATACGCTGGAGGAGCTGGCCGAGAAGTGCCATGCCACCGATCTGTGGGGCCACGATCTGACCATCGACCCTCAGGGCCTTGCGGCGACCGTCGAGGCCTACAACGCCGCCGCCGAGGCTGGCGAGGACGCCGAGTTTGGTCGCCCCGCCATGGCGCCGCTGGGCGAGGGCCCCTACTACGCCATGGAGATCGTGCCCATCACGCTCTACGCCACCGGCGGCGCCGCGCATAACGAGCGCGCCCAAGCCATCGACTGGGCCGACGAGCCCATCGACCGACTCTACGTGGCCGGTCTTGTGGGTGACCCGTGGTCGCTGCACTCGTCCGCCGTTGTGGGTGCGGTGACCTGGGGCCGCATCGCTGCCGAACAGATTTCGCAGCTGGAGCCGTGGGCCTAAGGCAGGCAAGGCGATAGGGCAAGGACGCGCCAGGTAGGCTGTGGGACGGGGTGGCTCGTGTGCGAGCCGCCCCGTTTGCGTTGGGGGTGACGTGGGGTGCGACCGCGTGCGATCGGGCGCCGAGCCCGCTACACCCCGCGCGTTTTGAGATCTTTAGCGATAGCGTCGAGGTCGGCCTTTTCAAACAGGCCGGTTACCTCCTGTTGGCAGTGCACGCCCATCTTCTGGAACACATGGTGGCCATGGGTGTTCACGGTGCCGGCGGATATCATGAGCTCCTCCTGGATGCGGGCAGAGTTGTGTCCTGCTGCCAGCAACCTAAACACGTCCACCTCACGCTTTGTGAGACCGTAGCACTCGCCAATGAGGGTGCATCGTTTAAGGAAGGGGATTTTGGCCTGGAGAGCCACTCCCTGCGCGGTGTCTTCGCCCGTGCGAACGGCGCCGGCCACCTTGGTTCCTTCCGCCTCGTCGACCTCGCCATCATCCCAGAGCCTGTGACTCAGAGCCACAAGGTCGGCCATGGTAAGGATATAGCTCCGCAGGAGCGAAACGGCGACGATCGACAGCGACGACACCACCGTCAGCAGCCAGGGGTTGTGGCGTAGCCCCATAAAGTGGACGGTGCGACCCAGGGCCGTGTCTCCTGCTGAGTTATGCGGTGCAGCGAGGCGATGGCGGCTGCCACAGGGGTCATCGCGGGCCTGGGCAATAACCACGGGCAGCGCGTTTGCCGAAGAGCCTACGCGGCCGTGGACAGCGAGGGGACCACGCGCCGGATCCGCACCGTCTGCCGCGGCTGCGGCAAGATGGAGTGCGGCGTGTGGGTCACGGTGGAGAACGGCCGCGCGGTCAAGATCGAGGGCGACGAGAGCGCCCCGCACACCATGGGCAGCTGCTGCAACAAGAGCGTCAGCTCTCTGCAGGCCTGCTACCACCCCGACCGCCTGCGCTACCCCATGAAGCGCACCAACCCCAAGGGAGAGGACCCCGGCCAGGTGCGCATCAGCTGGGACGAGGCGCTCGACCACGCCCAGACGTTCACCAGCATGGACCCGCGCACCACCAACCTGGGCAAGGAGAGCGACATCCACCTGGCCGTGAAGGGCGACACCGACGCGACCCTGGCCATGTGCGACGTCGTGATCAAGAACGGCCCGTGAAGCGCTGGGCCCACGTGTGCTTCCTGGCGGTCGACGACAAGGAGCCCAGCGGCCCCGAGATCCCCTACATCTGGCACGGCCCCAACATGGTGAAGACCACGCTGCTGACCCAGGTCGACCTGCAGGAGGACGGCAGCCCCTACAAGTACATGGTGTGGGACACCCCCGGTGGCCAGCGCGGCGCCAGCGTGCCCTGCGTGGAGGCTGGCCGAAGCCTGGTATGACCCCACCATCGCCGAGGAGCCCTACCGCCGCTACCAGACGGGCTTCCTCAAGAAGAACGTCGACGCAAGCCCCACCGCCTCCAACGTCATCATCGGCTTCAACACCCCCACCCAGAAGCAGGAGATCTGGTGCACGATCATGGAATCGTACCACGGCGCCCGGCAGCTCGAAAAGGTGCAGCGCGCCTTTATGGCCGACCACCTGGTAAAGTGGACGCCCGCCATGACGCGCGGCATGTGTGTGTTCGCCCGCATGGGGCTCTATCTGGCGCTGGCCAACCTCACGGAGGGGTTCCTGCGGGAGGATGCGAAGTTCCTGGGCGCGAGATAGGGCGGCGGTCGGCCACGAGATATTCGCTTGAGCATGGCGTCTCCCTAGGCTGCACGATGCGCAGAACTTCTTGGATTTGCCGAGGCAGCTAATCGTTTTCCACACCGAGCTCGTCTCGAACAATCTCGCGGATTTCTTGGACGATTGCCTGGGATTGACGCGCCCCCAGTCCACCCGTCTTTCCGACGGCCACCAGGTCGTCAAGGTCGATGTCCTTGCCCTTGCCGTTGACGGTGGTTGCGCGCTCTCCGTAGGTACCGGCGCTCTCCGTAAGGTCATAGGCGGGCGAGAGGTGCCACGATCCATCGTCTTCGTCGTAAAGGTATGAGAAATTCTTTGCATGGTCATCGCGGTTGCCGGCGAACACGTTGAAGCACATGAGACGAAAGAGCGCCTCTGTATCGCACGAGCTATGGGTGAGCATGAGCGTGAGCCGCATGAGGATGTCGTAATCGAGGTTCGGGATGCGGTGCGACGTCTCGAGGAGGCCTCCGGCAGATACCATATGTGTTTTGGTTTCCCCTCCGTCGGCTTGGAGCGGGCGGTCGAATCGCCGTACGCCAAAGTACCCTCCGCAGATCTTTGAGGGGAACAGCCTTGTCTCGGGCAGGATAAGACCGCATGTGCGGGCTGCCTTGGCATAGGAGAACTCCTGCTCGCCTATGTTTATCGGGTCGTACGACGAAGGGAACTTTACGATCCAGCTGGCCCCGTCGAGAAAAACCAAGGCCTTTGGCCGGGCACCTCCCGACGATCCTCCCAGCGCAAAGAGCGTGTCCAGCTCGGCGTCGGTCGTGGGCTCGCTCTGCAGCACCTTAGTGCACTCTGCAGCCAGGGCATCGAAGTCGAGGGGGAGCTCCTCGTGGGGAAGGCTGAATCGGGGGGCATATTCGAGGGCACCCATGCCGCTCGCTCCCACTATTGCCAGCCGCACGAGGGAACTGACATTACGGGGCTCGATGCCGTTGGCCCGCAGCATGCGGTCAACCAGCAGCCTGCCCCATCCGTCAGGAAGGCTGTCATCGAACACGCCGAAGACACCACTGAGCGGCTCGGGTTTGGCGACAGACACCCCTGGCGTCAGAGGCAGGCTCAGGGGGCTGATAGAAAACCCCTTGGCGAGCCACTCGTTATCGTACTCAAAGGCGAGAGGCCCCTCGGAGGTTGCGGCGAGCTTACCCACGGGGCGTCCCTTGTAGGAGACGTCCACGGCGGCAAGACCCAGGTCGAGATCGACGTCCGGTTGAGAGACCTTATCTGCGCGTCCCCTTGGCATCGGCGATCACCTCCTCGATCGAGGCATACCCCCGCTTGGAGAATAGCCCGTCGAAGTCATCCTCGCAGCCCAAGGCAAAGGCCAGCTTAACAAGCGATTCCAACGAGATCTGGTGCTCGCGCTCGAATCGCTTGAGGGATCCCAGGCTCACGCCGGATTTGAGGCTGAGCTCCTGCTGAGAGAGGCGCTGCTCCTTGCGGCGTTGTCTCATGCGCTGGGCCACACCGGCCAGAACGTCCGGCGGAGTGTGCTGGTTCAGGAGGATGTCGATGGGCGAGGGCATGGGTGGGCTCCAGAAGACATAAGAGCGAGAGTGGTGACTAATATATTAGCTAGTATCTGCTTATATGGCAATAAATGACTAATATATTAGATTAGGAACGTATTGGGCAGATTGTAGGACGGGGTAGCTCAAGCGTGGGCCACCCCCTACGTTGGATGGCACGGGGCGTGTGCGGCCCTGCAAGCAGCCGCATGCCAAAACCAGGCCGCTGTGTACGCTCGGAGCTGTCAAAACCGGGGCGCTGTGCACGATTTGGAGGAGAACATCGCGCACAGCGGGGTGGTTTTGGCAGCTCCGGCAGGCTCTCTTTGACTTGATTCTTCGCTTAGCTTGCAGGCTAATATCGAGATGGCGTTGCAAGGCATCTTGGGCTTCGGGCCCGCAGGTAGCAGCGCAGCCTTTGCCGTTAGACTTGAATAATTGCCCCTTGCGTGTCAACCAGGTTGACACGGTAGCGTCTTCCTTGCGTTGTTGCTAGCCAACAAACTACCAAGGAGGACAAGACTATGAACGGCCAGCTGAGCAGAAAGCAGTTCTTGAGCCATGCGCTTGCGGTCACGGGGGCGGCCGCACTGAGCTCCGTGGCCACCGCGGCTTGGGCCGACGAGGCGGAAGGGGCCTACGACCTCGAGTACGACGTGGTCGTGATCGGCAGCGGGTTTGCAGGGTGCTCCGCCGCGATTGAAGCGGCAAAAGCCGGCGGTACAGTGCTGATGCTGGAGAAAGCCCCTGAAGCGGCGGCCGGTGGAAACTCGCGCGTTTGCGGCCAGCAGATCCTGGATCCCAGCGATGCTGAGAGGGCCATCGGATATCTCGGACGCATTGCCGAGGGCTTCCAGTACGACGAGGCCCTTGTGCGCACCACCGTTCTCGAAATGTGCCAGAACGGCACGTGGCTATTGGAGAACATCGACCCCGCCATGGACCTCCAGCCGCTCCAGTATCCAGAGTTCCCGCAGGTCGAAGGGTCCGACACCATGCGCTGCTGGCTTATCGACGGCGAGCGTTCGGTTGGCAAGCTCCTGGGTCTGCTCATGCCCAAGGTCAACGAGAACCCCGCCATCGATGTCATGTATGAAGCCGCTGCCAAGGAGTTGGTCCAGGACCCCGATACCAGGGAGATCCTTGGCGTGGTGTTTGAAAGCGACGGGGTCAACGCCAAGCCGCGCCCGACGAACGCCGTCGTCATGGCTTTAGGCGGCTATGAGGGCAACCTCCAAATGCTGCAGGACTACTGCCATTTGAAGTACGCCTATCCCAAGGGCAGCACCTACAACACCGGTGACGGCGTGGTCATGGCCATGAAGGCGGGCGCCGATCTGTGGCATATGAGCAACCCTTCGGGTCCCGACCTTAATTTCTACGACCCCGAAAGCAAGGCGTACTTTGGCTACACCCTGGCATCGTCGCTGGGCAACCGCACGGCCATATACGTTGGCCCCGACGGAACAAGGTTCATCGACGAGGCAACCATGACCAAGCATGGCAAGATGCACACCCACGGCACGTATCAGACGGCCGTGTCGGCATTGCCCGCCTATGCCGTGTTTGACGAAGCGGCCCTATCCGCCGGCCCCATATGCTCGACGTTTTGGAGCGAAGACAACAGCGAAGAGGTCGAAAAGGGCTGGATCAAGAGGGCCGACACGCTGCAGGAACTTGCCAAGATGATTGGGGTTCCGGAAGACGGCCTTGTAAAAACCGTTCAGCGCTTCGCCTTCTATTGCGAGCAGGGCGAGGACTTCGAGTTTGGTCGGCCAGCAGAGACCCTGGCGCCCCTTAGCGAAGAGGGGCCGTACTACGCCATGGAGCTGACCCCCACGCTGACCAACACCCAGGGTGGCGCGCGGCGCAACGCGAACTGCGAAGTGGTTGATTACCAGAACGCGCCGATCCCCCATCTGTACAGTGCCGGAGAGTTCGGCAGCATGTACGCCCACGGGTACAACGGCGGCGGTAACGTGGGAGAAGCCCTTGCCACCGGTCGCATTGCCGGGCGTAACGCCGCCAAGGCGGATAAGGGCACCGTCGCGGCGGTCTAGACCGTCTGGGCCAATCGGGCTTATGCTGTTGCGGGAGGTCTTAGGACCTCCCGTTCGTGGTAAAGGAGATCGATCGTGACGCTTTCAAAGCAGTATCGCGACAACATGGATGGCGGTCCGGTCTCGACCAAAGAGATCAAGCAGGTGGCCGAACTCCTGGGCATGTCGGACGAGGGCGTCAGGATCTATGCAAGACGTGGTTTCGTTCATCCGGACGTACACGAGGGATCGCGCGTTCGCTCGTTTGACATGATGGACTTCACGATGCTTCTCTATAGCCGGGTATATCGCAAAAGCGACTTTTCCCTTAAGGAGACCGAGCGGATTGTGGAAGCCGGTGATGTCGAGACGATACAGAGGATGTATGGGGTAAAGATCTGCGAGCTGGAAGAGGAGCTCGTCCAAAAACGCATCGTATTGGAATGCCTGCGCGACGCTTCGAAAGCCATGGAGTCGATACCCCTGCTCTCCAACCGATGCGAGATAGCCCCGTTCCCTGGGCTTTACCGCATCGAGTTCATGTTTTCGCCCAGCGTCTGGTGCGACGACCCCGAGCAGCGGGAGCTCATCTCCACCTGGGCGGGCTATGCTCCCTGTACGATGATCTCGACTCGGTATTCCATTCGGGATCTACTCGATGGCAGGCAACCCACAACCGCCCTGGCGGGAATGGGGATGTACGCCAAACACGCCTCCCATTTCTCGGTTCAAGCAGGCGGCCAGGTGTCCTTTGTTCCCCCATGTGATCGAGCCGTGCATACTGTTTTCTCCGCTGACAACAAGCAACTTATTCCAGACATGGGTCCCGTTATTACCTATTTGGCCGAGAACAGCCTGGAGCCTGCAAGCGACGCGATTACACTGGGCATCGTAAACACGGGGTTTGGAACAACATTTACGCGGTACTTTCACCTGTGGATACCGTTGGTGTAGGCTGGCATCGTATCCTTACGCCCATATAGGATAGTACCCCAACCACCCTCCATACCCAGGGCGGCAACCATATGGCCAGCGAAACCGAATCCGCCGGGGACCCAGAGGCGATGGTACGTCCGAGTTTTGCCCCTGGGTAATAATCGCAGCGGCAACCGGGCTACAGGCAGAACCCCATGTACAGCGGCAGGTACAGCCGGTCTCCCTTGTCGCGCAGCTGCTTGGGGTGCAGCACGTACTGGGTGCCGACGCGCTTGCCAAAGCGCTCTTTGAAGCGGTCGAGCGAGGTGGTTCCGTATTGGCGGGGAGACTTGACCTCGATGGGGCTCACGCGCGGCTTCATGGCGGCGTCGGCATAGGGGGGTACGATAAGAAAGTCTATCTCCATGCGCTTCTCGCCCGCCTCTTTGCCCGACTGGGAGTAGAAGAAGAGACGGTGGCCGTTCGCCTTGAGCATCTGGGCGACGACGTTTTCGGTGAGCATCCCCTCGTTGAGGCCTATCTCCCCCCGCAAAACCGACCGGTACACGTCCTCGCCGGTCAGGGCGTTGTCGGCTAGGGCAAACGTCACGAGCAGGCCTGTGTCGGCCATGTAGCATTTGAGCGTCGATTGATCCATGCTGAGCGACAGGCCCACGCTGGGGTCGGCCGCGGCAAAGCACAGGTTCGCGATACGCGCGTCGGCAAGCCAGAAGAACGCTTCCTCGTACGACCGCATGCGGGCGCTCTTGTCGATGGAGGCCAGAGTGAATTTCTTCTCGTGCTTGGAAAGCTGGCCGGGGATGCCGTCGAGCACCGAGACGACCTTGAACTCGTAGCCGCGGGCAAAGCGGGCCACGTCGTTGCGATAGAGGTTGAGGATGCGCCGTTTGATCTCGTCGATAGGCGCGAATGCACGCTGCTCGACGTAGGTGGCCACCGCTTCGGGCATGCCGCCCACCAGCATGTATTCGCGCAAGAGTCCCATGGCACGTGCGTGCAATCCGTCGGGAAGCGGTTTTTTTGCCGCACGTTGCAGGCGGATGAGGTCTGCGAGTTGTTTTTGCCCCATGCCCCAAAGAAACTCCTCGAAGTCCAACGGGTCGAGGCTCAGGGGGTCTTCTTCTGAGGGGATGACGATGTCTTGGACGTTCTGCTTGATCGAGAGCAGCGAGCCCGTCTCTATGTAGTCGTAACGGCCGTCGGCCACGAGGTATTTGATGAGACCGCGGGCAAGGGGAAACACCTGCACCTCGTCGAAGATCACGAGCGTGTCGCGCCGATGCAGCTCGACTCCGTAGTAGGTAGACAGGTATAGGAAAAGGGTGTCAAAGTCCGTGCGGTAGTCTTCGAAGTAGCCCCGCACCTCGTCGGGGGCCTCGAAGAAGTCAATGCAGAGGCACGAGGCGTACTCGTTGCGCCCGAACTCGCGGGCCAGCGTACTCTTGCCAACGCGGCGAGCCCCCTCGATGAGCAGCGCCGACCGCCCCTGGCTGGACTTTTTCCAGGCAAGCAGCTTGTCGTAGGCTTTGCGCTTGAGCATGGTGCCTCCCTGGGTTGCACGATGCGCAGAACTTCAGTGGTCCCAGTATGCACGATGCGCAGAACTTCTTGGATTCGATGGGCGACGGGTTGGGTTCCAGCCACCGAGGCACCGGCTGGCGGGGTCTGCGAATTCGCTTGCGAGCCAAAACCAAGATAGCGCCGCGGAATCAGGGTTCTGGATAGGCACCGGTTGCCCTTGGACGCGGCTTTGAAGGGTGGGCCTTCCGCCCCGCGGTGGACCGTTCAGTAAAACCGCAGTTCAGGATGGTCGTCTGCTGCGGGGCTTCTCCGCTTGGCAGGATGCCCGGGAACATCGGGGCCTCTCGCCTGCTTCTCCCCCTATCCCGAACCCCCTTTCTGCGGAAGTATCTCGGGTTTCGGCCTGCAGGGGCGATCGGGGTCGCAACCGGTCGTGCGATTGCGAGGTGCCTCCGGAGCCTGGGGGCTACGCCCGTTCGCACACCACCGAGACCGCCTTCCCTGCAAAGGCGACGCCGTAACGCAGGCGGGGGTTGGGCACGTCACGGTCGTAAGACCTGCGGTCGATCTGTCCCAAGGCTGTCTGGGCGAGCTCCGCGAGTTTCTCCGCCAAGGCTTGGGGGCTATCGACGGGGGCATGGGCCTTGTCGAGCACCTTGAGCTCCACGGTGATGACGGGCAGGTCCGGCCGAGGTGGTCGGTCGGGGCGCACTTCGGGCGAAAGGCGCAGATCAAACAGGCCGTTGCCGCCCTCGCGGTTGGACTGGGGGTCCGCATAGCCCGGCACGCCGAACAACAGGCCCGTCATAAGCATGTGATAGCTGTTCTCGGAGGTGAGGTCGCGGAAGCTGGGGCTGGTGGCCAGGATATGCGCTAGCTCGGCCTCTAGGGCCGCCGCGTCTCCGCTAGCCAAGGCGCCGTGCAGGTCCCGAAGCCGCTCGTAACCTCCGCACTCGTCTTCAAAGCGCTCCACGATCTCGGTCCTAAAGACCTCGGCCACCTCGCGGTTGGGCAGACGTAGGCGGCGGGGGATGCGGCGGTTGCCGGGGTCGTAGGTGTCGTTGGTGGTAAGGTATCCTGCCAGGTACAGCAGGCTCCAGAGGGCTTTTCCGCGCTCGCCCGTCTCCGAGAACACCACGCCCATGTCGAGCGGGCGCTCCACAAAGCCGCATGGCTCCATGAGGGCGAACACGTCGCGCAGCGACTCGCTCGAGGAGCGCACGGCGTCGCCCACGGCCAGGTTGCTTGCGGTGTTGGCCCAGTACACCCCCGGCCGGCACCCGCGGGAGAAGTAGTTGAGCACGCTCCAGGGGTTGTAGATGTCGGCGTCGCCGAAGCGGTAGCCGTCGTACCAGTACTTGACCTCGTCTCGTTTGTGGGGATAGCCCAGGTAGGAGGCTAGGGCGGCGACCTCTTTTTCGGTGAAGCCAAAGCGCTCCTCGGATTCGGTGTCGAGGGCGGTATCAACGGTGAGGTTGTTGAGGTCCGAGAAGATCGACTCCTTGGCGATGCGCTGCACGCCGGTGAGGCAGGCGAGGTCGAGCGCCGCACCGCCGTCCTTGAGCGCGCCGGTGAGCCAGCCCTTCATAAAGTCCACCACCTGGCGGTAGTAGCCTTTCTCGTGGCCGGCCATGACCGGGGCGTCGTACTCGTCGATGAGGACCACGACGCGACGGTTGTAGTGTTTGCGCAGGTACAGGGCGAGCTGGCGCAGAGAGGACTCGACATCGTTGCGCGTGCCGCTCATGCCGCTCACCCGGAGGAACTGGGCGCGCTCCTGCTCTGTGAGGGCGTCGCTCTGGGCCAGGTACCCGTGGCGTTGGTACTCGGCAGCGGCCTTGCCCTCAAGGGCCTCGTAGCACCCCTCCCAGGTAGCCTTTTTTACATCGTTTAGCGTGAAGAAGATGGTCGGCCTGACCCCCTGCTCGGCCCGATAGCGACCGTCGCAGGCGTCCCAGATGGCAAGCCCCTCGAAGAGCGGGGCCTTGTCTATCCCGTCGACGGGAATCTCGAAGAACGCCTTGAGCATGGTCATGGCGAGCGTCTTGCCAAAGCGCCGGGGGCGGCAGAAGAGGGTGATGGGGTAGTTGCCGCCCAGAATGTCGGCAACGAGCAGGGACTTGTCTACAAAGAGAGACCGATCGGCCACGGTCTCGAAGCCGTCGTAGCCGATAGGGAGCCGTTTTTCTGCGCTGCGGTCCATGATGCGCACGTCGCCCATGCGGTAGATGCCGGCCTCGTAGCTGCCCTTGTCCATGGTCATACAGCGCCTCCTTGCCGTACGTCGCGTGCATCTCAGCATATCAGACCCGGGGCTGCGCGTCTGAGCTGCGGGCGCGGCTACCTCGAAGCATCGCCGAACCGAGCAACGCAAGAGCCCGGACGCACATCCAGCACCCGCCGACCCGGCACCCCCCCCTACGCCAACCCGCACCGCGACCGACCCACCTCCTCGAGGGCCCGCACGTACGCGGCCTTCTCGTCCGAGAGGTTCTTGGGGCAGTAGGCGGTGTAGATCACCATGGTCAGGGGCAGCTGCGGCACGGAGAAAGCGCGCCTGGTCTTTCCCTCGCCTATGAAGCCGATGTTTTGGGTGGTGGAGGGGCTCACACACCCCAGCGCCGCTCCCCGATTGCAGACATAGTACTCGTGCAGTGACCGGAACCTTCTATAGGTGGTGCCCAGTTCGACCCCCAGCCGGGCGAATGCCGCCGCAAGTTGGCTTCCCAGCGCGTGCGAGCTGGGGGTGTCGGGCAGCAGGAGGGTCGCGCCATCGAGATCGGACGCCTCAACGTACTCCTTTGCGAACAGCGGGCTCTCGTTGGACACAAACAGGAGGCTCGGCTCCAGCGTCTGCGGAAACTGCACCTCGTCGCCCAGATCCCGTCGGTGGGGGCGGTCATCTCCCCCGGCCAGCAACCGGTGGCGCGCACCGATGTCGAAATCGATCTCACCGCGGTCGAGCGCACGGGACCGGTCGGTACCCGACGACGCGAACGAGAGCTCGACCCGATGCCCGGGCCTGCTTTGGAGATAAAGCTTCTCGGCCGCGTCAAGGCAGCCGTTGAAGTAGGCCGTGTCGTTGCGGATGGTGAGCCCGAGCGTACATGCCGACACCTCGCGGCATTCCTCCCGAAGCCGCTCGGCCGCGCCTATAACCGCGGTCAGCTCTCCGAGCAGGTATTTTCCGGCCGGGGTGAGCCGCGGCACCTCTCCCACCTTCTCAACGAGTCTGGCGCCCACCTCCTTCTCAAGCGCCGCGATATGCGCGACAAGCGTGGGCTGGGAGACAAAGGTCATCCGCGCGGCCTGCGAGTAGCTCATCGTCTGCGCAAAGGCCTCGAACTCCCTAAGATGATTGGTATCCATCTCCTCACCTTTCCCTTCTCAAACGATGGTACCTCCCGGCGATACCGGCCCCTTCAAAGATTTCCTGGAGGGCCCAAAGAAATCCTGGAGGTCCCCAGAACGCCTCGTGCGGTCAAAAACACCCTGGAGGGGTGGTCGCCCGGAGCGGAGGTACCTTGGGACCACGGCCGGAGCAGCCGGCCAAGGTTCAACCAAGGAGGAGAAGCACTATGGAGAGCATCACCAGGCGCACGATGATCGCAGGTGCCGGAGCCGCGGTCGTGGCAGCGGCCGTTCCCGTCGCCCTTGCCGAAGAAGCCGGCTGGGAACCCGCGTGGGCCAACGAGGCCGACATCTTGGTCGTTGGCGCAGGCGGCGCGGGCCTGGCGGCCGGCATCACGGCCTGCGACGAGGAGCTGGGCAGCGTGCTGGTTCTCGAGTTCGCCCCCGAAGAGGAGTCCGGCGGCAACACCCGCGTCTCCGGCCAGCTCATGTTCATCCCCGACACCCCCGAAGACGCCATCAAGTACCAGGTGAACCTCAACGGCCCCTACGCCGTCGATGAGGCGCTCCTCGCCGCCTGGGCCGAGAATCTCTGCGAGAACCTCGAATGGTTCGACAACCTGGGGGCCGACCTGCAGGAGGCGACCTCCTGCAACCCCGAGTTCCCCGATATCGAGGGCTCGGAGGGCTGCCGTACCTATTTGCACGAAGGCGTTACCGGCAAGCAGCACCTCTGGGAGTTCCTCACGGAGGTCGCATCCGACTACGAGCTGCCCATCGAGTACAACGCCCGTGCGGTCGAGCTCGTTCGCAACCCCGCAACCGGCGAGGTGGCCGGCGTGCTCACCGCCGACGGCCGCGCCTTCAAGGCAAAGAAGGGCGTGATTCTCGCCTGCGGCGGTTGGGAGAACGACCCCGACCTCATGAACACCTACTATACCTGCGGTTACCCCGACATGGCCCCCGCCGGCACCCCCTATAACATGGGCGACGGCCTGAAGATGGCCCAGTCCGTGGGCGCCGACCTGTGGCACATGAACAACTTCTCCCTCGCCAACCTCGGTGCCAAGGTGAGCAGCTCCTCGCCTTGCGTCAGCTTCCCCAACTGGTCGACGAAGGACTACATCTACGTAGGCCCCAACGCCAAGCGCTACTGCTACGAGGAGACCGCGTCCCTCAACAAGCACGGCAAGCGCATGTTCGACGGCGTGTATGTTTCGCAGCACGTCCCGATGCCCCTCTATGCCGTCCTGGGCAGCACCGCGTTCGAGACCGCGCCGCTGTTCCCGCCCTATCCGTACCTGTGGACCGACCTCATTGGGCCCAAGGACGCCGAGGACAACCAGGGCTACGTGGACGCCGGCCTAATCGTGAAGGCCGACACCGCCCGCGAGCTCGCCGAGAAGATTGGCCTCGACCCCGACGCCTTCGAGGAGACCGTCGAGCGCTACAACGCCTTCTGCGCCGCCGGCAAGGATGAGGACTATGGGCGCGGCACAGACTACTACGGCAACTTCGGCGGCATGGTCGGAGGCTCCGGGGGATCCAGCAAAGAGGAGCGGGTCGTTGTCCCGGCCTTCGATCTGGTGCCGCTCGAGCCGCCGTTCTATGCCTTTAGGCAGTACATTTCGATCCTGAACTCCCAGGGCGGTCCCAAGCGCTCGGCCACCGGAGAGGTGCTCGACACGAAGGGCCAGCCCATCCCCCGTCTCTTCGCCGCTGGCGAGCTGGGTTGCGTCTACTCCTACCAGTACAACGGCGGTGGCAACGTGAGCGAGGCCATCTCGTCGGGCAGACTTGCCGCCCGATCCTGCGCCGCGCTCGACGCCTGGTGCTAACGAGGAGATAGACCAGTCGATGATGCGCCGGGGGCTGCAAGACCAGGCCTCCGGCGCTTTTTGGCAAGAGGCTCTTTGAAGAGATGCTCTCTAGGAAGACGGTGAGAACGATGACACGCGGTTCGTTTGTTTTGCGCGCCGGCCTGCTGGCGGCGCTTCCCCTTGCAACCTGCCTGTGCGGCGTCGCTTTGGCGACTCCGAGCCAGCCGGTTGCAGACCCCGGCGAGAAGATCGCGGCGATCGAGGTCAACTTAGAGCCCGCTGCCTGGACAGACGACCTCGACTGCACGGCCTGCCATAAGAAAGAGGCGGCAGCGGCCGAAGAGCTCAAGGGCGCAGGTACGACCGAGAGCAGCGACGCCCCCACGTCCCTGGTCGAGACGCACGCCGCCCTGGATTTTGCCTGCAGCACGTGCCACTACGACGAAGAGACGCTCTCGGCGCTTCACGAGAGCCCCAACCCCAAGAAGAAGGTGCGCCGCCTCAAGCACACGGAGGTCGCCGAAGAGCTGTGCCTGAGCTGCCACGACGCGGCCGCGCTGGCGGAGGCGACCCAGGACCTGGGCCTGCTCGTGGACAAGGAAGGCCTCGAGGTCAACCCCCACGACCTGCCCGACGTCGAAGGCCACGCCGACCTCTCTTGCACGTCGTGCCACGCGGCGCACGAGGCCTCGGTCCTGCGTGACGAGGCGGTGGAGACCTGCACCAACTGCCACCATGCGAACGTCTTTGCTTGCGGGACCTGCCACCAGTAGACGCAAACTCAGCCCCCGCCCCCTAAAACCGGCAGAACCGCGGCTCGCCCAGCTCGCAGAGCTCCTCGCCCCGGGCGAGCTCGCGCACGGCGGCCGCGAACGCCGGGGCGTCTTCCTCTTTGAAGAGCGCCCGCAGCAGCACGTCGGCCCCGAAGTCGGCCCCCAGGCTCTTGCCGCCTGCGTCCTCGGCCAGGCGGAGCACCTGCTCGTAGCGGGCGTAGGGCAGGCGGCACGCGGCGGTCACGCAGCTGGTGTACTCGGCGATTTGCGCCCCGGCCAACGCCGCCTGCACCGCCTCGGTGTAAGCGCGCACCAGGCCGCCGGTGCCCAGCAGCGTGCCGCCGAAGTAGCGGGTGGTCACAGCCACGAGGTCTGCGAGGCCGCTGCGGCGTAGCACCTCGAGGGTGGGCAGGCCGGCGGTCTTCTGGGGCTCTCCGTCGTCGGAGCAGCGTTCGCGCCCGTCGCGCAGCAGGTAGGCCCATACGTTGTGGCGCGCCTCGGGATGGCGGGCGCGGACGTCGGAGAGCACCGTGAGTGCCTCGTCTTCGGTGGACGCCGGCGCCACGTGGCAGATGAAGCGGCTCTTACGCTCGGCGATTTCGGCCTCAAAGGGACCGGCGAGGGTGCGGTAGGTCGTGGTCATGGGCGCTCTCCTTACCCCTCGCCCTCCCGCAACAGCCCGTCGACCAAGGCCACGAGCTCCTGCTTCTTGTGGATGTCCAGCCTGCGGTAGAGGCTCTTTGAGTGGGCCCGCACGGTGTCGAGCGACACGTTGAGCTCGGCGGCGGTCTGGGCCATGGTGTTGCCGCGGGCCATGAGCATGGCCACGTCGGTTTCGCGCGCGGTGAGGCCGTAGGTGCCCTGCAGCTCGGCGGCGGCCCGCTCGAGGCTCGAGAGGTATCCGCCACTCCCGTCCGCACCGGGCCCTGCCGGGACCTGCTCGGAGCCCCGCTGCCGCCCCGGCATCCCCAGCCCCGCCAGCACCACCACGACGGCCACCAGCAAGAACGCCGCACCTCCGGTGGCGATTAGCACGAACGCCTGGTCCTGGTGGGCCAGCGTGCTCGAGAACGCCATGAGCAGCACGGCCGACACGATGAGGGGCGGCTTCACAAACGCCACAGTGGTCCAGCCAAAAAACGGGAGCCGTCGGTAGCCGTGGCGAAAGGCCAGGGCCGCCACCACGAGCCAGCAGAACAGCATGAGGCAGTCCTGCGAGGCACGCAGGTAGGCCGAGGCAAACGCCGGGTCGACGGCCATAAACGACGGATACCCTACCAGCCCCGACACCATGACGAGCACGAACAGGGGCCACAGGCCCTCAGGCTCGCGCTTGAGTCCCAGCACCCACAGGGCCACCACCGCGAACAGGGCAACGAACAGCAGCGGCCAGAGCAGACGGTGCAGCAGGGCGTGGGGCTCCTCGTCCAGGGGGATCAGCAGCTTGCCCAGCAGGTTCACGAGCGTGCAGGCGCCCAACACGGCAAACATAGCCAGGGTGTCGCGCGTAAAGCGGCCGCCCTCCTGGGGCCCTGGGGCCTCGGTGCGCGCAAAGGACCCGCCCACCCCGGAGACCGCGGCGCCCGCAGAATCCGCGGGTTTCTCCTCCGACTCCCGCACCGGTTGCGGCGTCAAAGAGGAGAACCCGGCCCACAGGCAGCCAAACGACATGAGCGGCCCCGCGAGCGCGATAGCCGCCAGGGCGCCACTTGGGAGCTCCGCGCATACCAAAGTCAGCAGCCCGTAGAGGGCAAAACCGCCCGCAATGCCCACGGCCGAATGCCGTGGGTCGACCGAGCAGAGGTAGTAGCCCCAGGCGAGCACCACCACGCTGCTTACGGCACCAGTTATGGCACCGCCCAACAGCAAGGTCGTCTCGCCTGCAGGACCCAGGATATAGACCGCGACTCCTGCTAGCGTGCAGGCCGTGGCGATGCCGGCGGCGCGCAGGACCTGGTTGGCCGAGTAGACCGCAAAGCGGTCTGCCACCAGCACCAGGACCATGGCGAGCAGCTGCACGATGTGGCTGGCGGCCACGAACTCGCTGCCCGCCGCGGCGAGCACCCCCGAGAGCTGCGCCCAGGCTGCGAGCCTAAAGGTCGCCAGGCCCACCACCGGCAGACCGTACTGGCGCAAGGCGGCCGCCGGGGCCGTTTGGCTGCGTGCTGAACCGTTCACCCTCTGGGCCCCTTCTGTCGCGCGTCGCTGTCGGTCGTCAATACGTCTGACCAGTATAGAGATGCGCGCCCCCACCGGCTACCGCCGGGCGAGAAACCCTGCGATTTCAGCTATACGCCAGCTATACACAAAACATGTGATTCGCCAAAACGGCAGCTCCTATAGGTTGTTTGCCATGGATCGAAGCGCTTGCTGCCGCAGGGCCGGTCCAAGCGCAAGAACGCCCCGTCATGGGGACGGTCTGCTTGCGCACCACAAAGGGGGACAACCGCACAACCCAAGGAGGAACAACCTATGCAGAGCACTACTGTGTCGCGCCGCGGCTTTGTGGCCGGGGCCGCCGTTCTGGGCGCCGCTGCCACCGCTTCGGCGACCTTTGCCGCTCCCGGCGCCGCCCAGGCCAGCGAAGCCGCGGCGCCTGTTGCCGAGGCACCCGTCCTGAACCCGCAGAGCGACGCCCACCTGGCCTACACCACCGACTTCGCGCCGCTTTACGAGCCGCTGCAGATCGGCACACTCACGCTCAAGAACCGCTATGTCAAGAGCCCGGCCGGCTCCGACACGCTCGACCTGGCCTTCTGCGCCGAGAACGGCCGCGTGAACGACGGCTTCCTCGACTACTACGGCAATTTCGCCAAGGGCGGCGCGTCGCTCGTGTTCATGGAGACGGCCATCGGCAAGCTCATCTCGGTCAAGGTCAACGAGGAGGGCCGCTCCACCACCGGCTGGCTGCTCGAGGACTTTACCCCCGAGGCCATCGCTGGCAAGCTCGCCCCGCTCACCGAGCGCATCCACAGCGAGGGCGCCTACGCCGGCATTCAGCTCGCCGCCGGCAGCGCCGACGTGGCCACCGCCACCGTCGAGGACCTCAAGTGGCTGCAGGACACCATGGCCACCATCGCCCTGGGCTACAAGCTGGCCGGCTTCGACATCATCGAGCTGCACGCCTCGGCCACCCAGTTCATGAAGAACATGCTCACCGGCCGCTTCAACACCCGCGAGGACGAGTACGGCGCCCAGTCGGTCGAGAACCGCACCCGCTTCACCTGCGAGGCCATCCGCGCCATCAAGGAGGCCTGCGGCGAGGACTTTGCGATCCAGGTGCTCATGGACGCCGTGGAGGACAACGACGCCCTTATCGGCGACAACGACATGTTCATCACCGTCGAGGACGCCGTCGAGAACGCCAAGGCCTTCGAGGCCGCCGGCGCCGACACGTTCTACCTGCGCCTCTCGGTGCCGGGCAAGCACGTGTCGCAGTTCGCCCCCGACCTGATGTTCAGCGGCTACCAGAGCGAGGGCCTCACCGGCTTCGGCACCCGCTTTGACTTCTCGCAGCACTTTGGCGGCATGGCCCTGGCCGACTACTCGGGCACCGCGATGCTGCTCAAGTGCGCCGCCGAGTTCAAGAAGAACCTAGAGAAGCCCGTGTCGTGCGCCGGCTGCATGGACCCGCGCCTGGCTCCCGACCTGATTGCCAACGCCGTGGCCAACGGCGAGGTCGACTACCTCATGATGACCCGCCCGCTGACCGTGGACCCCGAGCTGCCCAACAAGCTGCAGCAGGGCCTGCGCGAAGAGGTGGCTCCCTGCTGCCATTGCATGCACTGCCACAACAAGGGCGGCAACGCGCTGTACACCCGCGACGGAGGCGCCGAGTACTGCCGCGTGAACGCCGCGACCCAGCTGGCCTACACCGAGGCCATGCCCGAGGGCTATGAGCCCCTGCCCGCCGAGGTCTCCAAGAAGGTCGTTGTGATCGGCGGCGGCCCTGCCGGCATGGAGGCCGCCCGCGTTGCCGCCCAGCGCGGCCACAGCGTGACGCTGTTCGAGAAGAACGGCACCCTGGGCGGCCTGCTGCCCGTGGCCCGCGGCTACAAGGGCGACCATGAGCGTCTGAGCGACCTGAACGACTACCTGGCCCACCAGCTCGACGTGCACGGCGTGAACGTGGTGCTCGGCACCGAGGCGACCGCCGAGACCGTGGCCGCCGAGTCCCCCGAGGTCGTGATTGTGGCCGTGGGCGGCCAGCGCGAGGGGCGCCTCGAGGGTAGCGCCAACGTGCCCGTGGTTGCCTTTGACGACCTGCCCGCCGCCGAGCTGGGCGAGCGCGTGGTCATCTGCGGCGCGGGCGCCCAGGCCGTGGACTGCGCCCTGTACCTGCTTGCCCAGGGCAAGAAGATCCAGATGGTCCATGACGCCCCCGCCAGCGAGGTAGGCAAGGAGCAGTCGATGTGGGTCCGTACCTACGTGATCCCGCAGCTTACCTCCCAGGGCGTGAAGATCTGGAACTCCGCCACCGTCGAGGGCGTGAGCGACGAGGGTATGGCCATCGTGATGAACGGCGGCGTGCCCAAGGTTCTGCCCTGCGACTCTGTGGTCGAGTGCTACGACATGCTGCCCAACACCGCCCTGGCCGACGAGCTGACCGCCGCCGGCTACGACGTGCGCTGCGTGGGCGACTGCGCCGAGCCCTGGAACATCGGCCTGGCCATCCGCTCGGGCAACCTGGCGGCGCGCGCGATCTAAGGGGTAGGGCGAGCCGGGCCGGGCGGGGCGCGTACCCGGGGCGCATGCTCGGGTGCGTGCGTCCAGAGTGTGCGTCCCCGGCCGGGAGACCTGCACAACCCCGATTCCGTGCCACCTAAAGACAGGCCGTTTACCTGCGGAAATGGTATAAAACCGCAGGTAGACGGCCTGGCCGCATTTGCGAGTTATGGGGGTTGCGCGAGCTTTGTCGGGAGACGCCGGAGCACAAGGACAGCTTCCGGGCCGCTGTGCTTACCCCACAAATCCCGCATTCTCGGGCGAGAACAGCCCCGCCAGATACAGCGGCAGGTACAGCACGTCTCCGTCGCGCTCGACAACCGCGTCCAGCTCTCCCACCCGCTTGCCCGAATAGTAGTGCGCGTCGAACCCGTGGGCCACCAGCTCCTGTACCACGTAGTTCTCGTAGACGCCTCCCAAGTCGTTGTGGCTATCGTGGTGGCGTTCATGCTGTTCACCCGCCGGAATAGCCCAGCGGAATCCGCAGGGATGCGTCCGCTGGGCACGGACCGCGCCGCAGGCAATGCCCCGCGCAGCCAATATGAACCTGACCTCCCGGTCCGTATCGTTCGCCCTCTCCCAACCCGCCCCGTTAGGCTCCCAACATCCAACGCCACGCGGGTACGATGTTCACGTCACCGTGCTCCAGGTGCTCCACGCCCTCTTCGTGGAACGTCACGACTACGGCGGAAACGTCGGGGAACATCTCCAAAGCCTCATCGAGGGAGGATAGCTCGCGCATACGCGTTTTGGAGTCGCTCATGTCCACACAAACTTGGACCAGTGCGTATGCTTGCCCAAACGCCTCGTCCCCCCAAATGAAGTCGACCTCTTTGCCGCTTGGCAGTTTAAGCATGGATACCTCGCCCATGCGTCCGGTTTTCCTGCGTCGGCGTAGCTCCAAATAGACCGCCGTTTCAAGCGCTCGTGTGAGACCGTCTGTGGTTGCCAGGGAAAGCGCAGACATAAGGCCGGGGTCGGCCGAATACATCTTGAAACCGCCCTGCCGTATTTTCTGCACCGATCGCGAGAACTCGTAGACACCATAGGCCAAATGGGCGTCTTCAAAATCGACGAGCATGGCGGCAATGCTGTCGCGTCCCGGAGAATAGCCGCGGGCTTTCGATTGGACGTGGACTTTGTTGATCGAGAAGTCCCGGGCCGAGGAGGCCGTCACGATGCGGGCGAGGTTTTGGACAAAAGCCGCGTTGGAATAGCCCGACCGCTCCACCACGTCACGGGCCACGGTAAGATGCACATAGGTCTGGAGCAGCTGTACGCGCTCGATATCGTCGAGTTTCCGTGCGGCTGGGAAGCCTCCGCCGATCAAATATGCCTCAAAGGCATGCCGCAATGCCGACGCATGCTCTTTGTTGTCGAGAGAGGAACCTTGAGTGGGCAGCCCCTCTGAACGCGCCAACTCGGCAAAACTAAACGGCGACAGTTCAAACGCAATGGAGCGGCCCCTAAATTGCGTGGCCACGTCTTGCGAAAGGAGCTTAGACGAGGAACCTGTGAGGTACATCGTCACTTTCTCAGTATCCACAATGCGACGGGCGGCGTCTTCCCAATGGGGCACATCCTGGATTTCATCGAAAAACAGATACGCCCCCTCGGAACGGGCCTGTGGGTAAAGCTCAAAAAACACCTCGAGTGCCAGTGAGACGATATCTGGGGGGTATGGCTTCAGGCGATCATCGTCAAAATTGAGAAAACATATGCGGTCTGCCGAGATGCCCGCTACACGAAGATCGACAACCTCCTGGTACAGTCTGAATGTTTTTCCACACCGGCGAATACCCGTAACCACCTTGGCGAGATTTCCCACGGCAGGCTCAAGGGGTTTTCCCAGGCTTAGATCACGCCTTATCAGACCCGTGGACACCGATGGAAGAACCGACTCGTGGAAATCATTGATGAGCTGGCGAAGCAGGGCGCGCACGGTGTCCATAGGTACCTCCGAAGCTTCGAGATGCAGCGTCGTGACTATGTTGCCATAGATTATGGCAACATAGAAAAGAAATTGCCATAATATATGGCAATTTTGCCTCTTGCCTCGCCTTGGTCCGACATCCGCTCGGGCATGAGCAGGGCCAGCCGCCCCGAATGCTACACCGCCCCGGCCAGGTCGAGGTCGGCCGGCCTTTCGGGCTGCTCCCACCGCGCCCCGCGCCCCACCCCGTAGAGCACCGCCTCTTCCGGCGCCTTGGCGTAGCCGGCCAGCGCCACACCGGCCTCGCGGGCCAGCGCGATCGCGACGTCGGTGGGACCCGAGCACGACACCACGCCGGCCACACCCATGGCGACGGCCTTGCGCATCATCTCGGCGCTTACCCGTCCGGTGGTCGTGAGCAGGGCACCCTCCATGGAGAGGCCCTCTAGCAGGCAGTGGCCCGCCAGCTTGTCGAAGGTGTTGTGGCGCCCGATGTCCTCAAAGCACCCCAGCATCTCGCCGCCGCGGAACAGCGCCGAGCAGTGCATGCCGCGCGTGCGCGCGTACTCGGGAGCGTTGGCCGCCATGACCTGCACGGCGTCGCTCATGGAGCGCGCCGTCGCAGCGAGGTCGACGCGGCCCCTGTTCGCGACGCCGGACATCGCGCCCGCCTGGGGCTTCTCCGCCACGGGCGCTCCCGCGTCCCTCAACGGCGAGCGCAGCACCTTGCCGCCGAAGCCGCTCGAGACCGTGGGGCACGAGGGCTTCTCCACCGGCCCTGCCAGGGCAAACGACGCCACCATGGCCTTCTCGTCCAGCTCGAAGGCCGCGATCTCGTCGAGCGACCCCACCACGCCCTCGCTATAGAGAAACCCGTGAGCGAGCTCGCGCAATGCGACTGCCGAGCAGAGCAGCCTTACTAGCGGCTCGCCGTTCGCGACGATTGTGAGCTCGCGCTCGCAGATGGCGCCGCGCAGCTCGGGGGTCACCGCGCCGCCCGCAAGGCGGAACACGGGCACGGTGGCGCGGGGGAATTCCTGGGGGTCCATGGCCATGGTGGATGCTCCTTTGGGCAGATAGTGGACAGAACCGCGACTTTCTCGACCGATTCGGGGATTTGGGGATGGGCAGTGGATGGAATCACGATTTTCTAGACCGGTTCCGGCCCCTCCCGTCCGGTGGTTTGGCAGCGATGGCCAATCTACCTGCGGCTTTGCCCTACGACCTCTCGGATTGCCTGAGGGGCCGGTCGAGAAAGTCGCGATTTCGTCCAAGGAACCACCCGGAGAAGGTGAATCGGTCAAGAAAGCCACGGTTTCGTCCACGGGCAGCCTCGGCCCCGCTACGCCGAGTCCGGGGTCGGGGGCTAAAGACGAGGGGCCGGATCAGACCGGCCCCTCCCTGACGGCTCACGCTCGACAGGCTGCCTGTGAATCAGCCGTTACGCCGGCAGCGCGATGCCGTACTCCTCTTCGAGGCGGTCGGCGATCTCGGTCGCGCCGTACTTCTCGTAGGTGGCGCGGAACGGGTAGCCGGTCTCGGGGTCGATCTCCATGGCCTCGTACCAGTTCACGAGCATGCCCTCGTAGCGCTCGCGGGTCAGGCCGGTGTCCATCTGGTAGATGCTGTGCTCGAGGTTCTCCTTGGCATACTCGTCGTAGACCTCGTCGAACAGCTCGTCGTCGGCGCGGGTCAGGCCCTGGCGCATGAGGATGGAACGCTCGAGCATGTACATGCGCATGCCGAAGGCCACCTCGTCCTCGGGGCTCATGGGCTTGCCGGTGACCGCGGTGTAGAGCTCGGCGGGGATCTCGTCGTCGCCCGTGAGGTCGTCGGTGTAGTTGCTCGTGGCCACGCCGGCGCCGAACGTCATGAAGCAGAACAGGTCGGAGTCGAGGAACGCTTTGAAGTTGTGGCTGTGCTTGAGGAAGTCGCCGGCGTAGGGGCTCTCCCAGTTCCAGTTCTGCACGTCGCGGTGGGTCTCGACGTTGCCGAAGCGCTTCATCGAGTTGGCGTCGGTCCAGGCCTGCATCTCGGGGCTGCCCAGCGTCGCCTTCTTGGGGTTGGCCGAGAAGTTCAGGTGCGTCTCGCCGCCCACGCAGCGGATGTCCACGGCGCACAGGTTCGAGGTGGCGAAGCGCACCAGGCCGTGGGCCAGGTAGGCGCCCGGCTCGTACCAGTTGCCGCAACCGCCGCCGTTGTGCTTGGGCGAGTTGCGCACGCCGCGGATGGCGCGGTAGTAGCGAACGGCCTCGGGGGTACCCACGAACTCCTCGAGGAAGTAGCGGTAGCCGTTGGCGATGGCGTCGCCCAGGGGCGTGGAGCGGTAGGCGATCTGCATCATGAGGTCCTCGGTGAACTCCTCGGTACCGAAGTCGCTCCAGTCCACCCCGGTGCTCTCCTCGGTGAGGATGCCCGCGTCGACCATGGGGTCGAGGCCCTGGAACCACATGCTGCAGTCCGAGAGGCCCAGACGCTCGTTAAGGGTGAGGCGCTTGAGGTGGGCACGGCCAATGAACTGCCCCGTCTTGGCTAGCTCGCCGTTGATCGGGATGGCTTCGGTGCACTTGAGCTGGCCGAGCGATATCTTGCTGCCGTCCTTGTAGCGCACGGCGTAGCCGCAGCCGCCGATGGGGCAGCCGGGGCAGCCCGTGTAGCCCATCTCGAACTTGCCGTCGGGCTTGCGGGTCTCCTTGTAGAGCTCGGAGTCCACAAGCGGCAGGCAGCACAGCCAGGAGCCCAGGTAGGCGTTGGGGAAGTTCTCGTCGTCATCGGTCTCGTAGAGCTTGCGGCAGCCCAGGTCCTGGAAGTGCTTGGCCACGGCGAGCAGCCCCTCGGGGTCGGCCACCGGGACGCCGCCGGTGCCCTGCACGCTGATGGCCTTGAGGTTCTTGGAGCCCATGACCGAGCCGAACGAGCCCAGGCCGGTGACGCTCGACTCGTTGCACAGGATGGTGGACATCAGGCACAGGTGCTCGCCGGCAGGACCGATGGAGACCACGGTGGCCTTGTCGTTGCTGCGGCGGCGCAGCTCGTTCTGGGTGGCAAAGTTGTCGAGGCCCCAGAGGTCCACGGCGCTGCGGATCTCGACCACGTCGTCGTTGATGTAGAGGTAGACGGGCTTCTCGGCCTTGCCCTTAAGGATGATGCCGTCGTAGCCGGCGTACTTGAGCTCGCTGCCGAAGCCGCCACCGAAGGTCGAGCGGCAGAAGGATCCGGTGTCGGGGTAGCCCAGCGGCGACACGGCCTGGACGATGGTGCGCCCGCCGTCGCACATGGTGCCCGTGATGGGGCCGGTCATAAAGGTCAGGACGTTCTCGGGGTCCCAGGCGCCGACCTCGGGGGCGCACTCGGTCCAGTGGATGATGGAGCCCAGGCCGCGGCCGCCGACCCAGGTGTCGAGGTCGTAGGTGTCGGTGGGAATCTTCTCGACGGTGCCGTCGGTAAGGTCAATCTTGAGCAGGGTACCTGCGTACCCGTACAGCGTGTCTGCCATGGTGTTTCTCCTCAATGATGTATGCGAGCCAAAATGGCGCGATCGTCCGTCCTAGTACTCCTCGTCGACGCCATCGACCCAGTAGCTCACATCGCCGGCGATGGTGACGGTCTTGACCTGGGAGGCGTCGATGCCGTCGCAGGCCAGATCGAACTCGACCTCGTCGTGCATGCGCAGAAGGCGCCGCACCTCGACGCTGGTGCCCAGGATGTTGCCGTCGGCGTCCTTGAACTGGGCGTGCAGGGTCAGGCGCAGGGCACCGCCGTCGGAGGAGCCCATCTTGCCCACGGCCGCCACGCCGGTGTCGGTGGCCACGAGGGCCCAGTCGGTGGCGTTGCGGGCCTTGGCCGCCTGCTGGCCGCCGATCTCGCGGTCAAAGACGACGTCGGCAACGGCGTCGGAGACCTCCTCGTGGCCCACGTAGTCGTCGATGCCGGGGCGGATGATGTCGCGGTACTCGATCCAGGAGCTCTGGCTGGCTCCGATGGGGCAGTACTGCACGCACTTGGGCTCGCCGCCGCAGAGGTCGCACTTGAAGCAGGTGCCGGTCTCGGGGTTGTACTTGATGCGCGACTCGCCCTGGCCGCCGGCCGCAAAGATGCAGGCGTTGAGGCAGCTCTGGCAGCCGATGCACACGTCCTGGTCGATCACGCGGGCACCGGTGTCGGGGTCCACGTGCAGGGCGCCGGTGGGGCAGGCCTTGAGGCACTTGGGGTCGTCGCACTGCTGGCAGTACAGGACGTGGGTCACGTCGCCGGCCTGGATGTCCTTGTGCACGATGTTGCGGCCCAGGGAGGGCTGCACCTTGCCCTCGTGCCCCAGGACGCAGGCGATCTCGCACATATGGCAGCCGGCGCAGACGTAGCTCAGGTGGTTGATGTGGCCGATCGAGGGGGCGATGGCCTCGGTGTCGAGGGGCTTCTCGTCCGCGGCCGCAAGGGCCGCGTTGGCCGCGAGCGCCCCTCCGGCCAGGATGCCCGCGCCGCCGAGGAAGTTACGCCTCGAGACGCCCTCTGCGTGCGTGGTGTCGTGCTGGGTTCCCATGATCCTCTCCTTTGCTTCTCGGGTGCGTCGATGACGCTGAAAAGAGCATACGGGGGAGGGGCCCTGGGCTTTGTAGCGGTGGCTACCGTAGGGTCGCACCGTTGTGTGCAGTTGCTACGGGGGCGCTGCGCCGATTTGTGGCAGATGTTACAAGGTTTGACAAAATACCAGGTAGATGCAGTGGGCCAAAGCACCGGGTCAAATGGGTGCTTACCTTTGGCGCGCTCGCGCCTTACAATGGGCCGTAATGGGGGGAGAAGCACGGGGAGACGAGAGACCATGCGGTTGACCGACGAGCTCAAGGGACGCGACAGCGCGATCGCGCACTGCCCGGTGCGGGCCACCTGTCCGATCGGCGCGCTGTGCGGCGTGGAGACCCGCGAGGGGCAGCCGGCGCTGTTCCCCACCATCGACGAGGTCGAGCAGGGGCAGCTCGTGTGGACCGACGTGCGTCACGAGAAGCGTGCCATGGTGATCCGCAGCGGCGTGTTCTCGTGCCTCTCGAACCCGGAGCAGCGCGAAGAGCTGGCCTTCTCACTCTTTTCCTGCGGCGACAGCTTTGGGTTTGCCGAGCTCTATCTTTCTGGCAAGATGGCCGACATGTACTACGCGCGGGCGCTCACCGTGGGCCAGGTGTGTACGTTTGCCGCCAAGCCCTTGCGGCGGCACTTGGAGGAGCTGCCTACCCCGCAGCGCGAGAAAATCCTGAGCTGCCTGTTGGTCAACACGACCTCGGCCATGTTTGCCCAGGTCGAGATGCTCTCGAAGACCCGCGTCACCGACCGCATCGCCATTCTGCTCGCACGGCTCAACGAGCTGCTCGCCCGCGAGGGGCGCAGCATGGACGAGTTGCGTCTGAGCCATGCCGACATCGCCGGGCTTATAGCGGCCGACCGCGTGTCGGTCACCCGGGCCCTGCGCAAGATGGAGGAGGACGGCCAGGTGCAGCTGGGCTACCGCTCGGTTGCGCCCAAGGGCGTGCCCTCTGCAGACGATCCCCAGTTCGACTACTGCCGGAGTTTCTTCAGCCTCGAGGGTGAGGGGGAGTAGGGGAGAGGGTCTCGCCGAAGGGGCAAGGCCTCCGGTGTCTAGGCACCCTACCGCAGTTCCAACATGCCCCGAAGCGCGCCCATCACGTTGCGCATGGACTCGTCGTCGGCTGCACCCGCATAGGAGAACCCCCGGTGATTCAAATCGAGGGTGCGGACCTGCTCGACGCAGGCAAAGCCGCACGTCTCGTCGCCCTGTATGGGAATGTGCAGCGGATATCCGTTGTTTTGCGAGGTGATGGGTACCACGCAGACCAGGCTTGATCGCGAGTTGAAACCAAATCCGCTCACTACGAGGGCCGGGCGCTCCCGTGCCGGCTCGTGACCCATTGAGGGATTGAAGTCGACGCGCACGATATCGCCCTGTTCGAGAAGCTGAGAGGCCCTCACGCAACCACCTCGGCACCTTCGTCGGCACCCCAGTCGCATTCGCCGGGCTGGGAGGAGCCGTCGTAGTCTTTGAACAGCTCGTCCATCGAGACATAGGGGGCGTCGGAAAAAGCTCGGTGCTCCATTTCGGGTGCCTTGCGGATGGTCACGTACAACCCCATTTCGTCTTTGCCGACTTGCAGCGTCAGTTGGGAGCCGGTTTCGATGCCGAGCTCCTCGCAGATGGGCTTTGGTATGCGCACGCCCTGGGAGGCGCCCCAACGGCAGAGGCTGGTCTTGCGAGGCTTGTGGCTTTGGAGGACCGGGGATGGGGCGAGGAGGGGAGGGAGGGGGGCCATGGGAACACCTTTCGGGATGGGATATCTTTTGGGATATCTTACCATACTCGATGACCATTAGGTCGCTTATGGCTCATGGTGCGATAGGGGAGGGAGGGACTCCGGAGTGCGGCTGGCCTACCGCATTCGTGGTGATGTCCAAACCAGCAGATAGCGCCGCAAGAAGGGGGTTCTGGATAGGGTCACGAACTCCCCGTGGGGCTCGCACGCCAGCAGAAACGGAGCCCGTGCAAATGGACGCTGCTCTGAGCTGGGATTTTACCAACCAGTCGACGAAGAACGAATAAGGGGTGCCCAGAGAGTGGGCCCAGAACACGTTTGCTGCCTATCCAGAACCCTGATTCTGCGGAAGTATCTCCGATAATTCGAATCTATGAAGCAGGTCTTATGCTGCACCCTCGGCCTGGATTTGCCCCCTGTGGCGAATCGGCTCTGCCATTGTGCTTTCGAGCCGAATTTGTCCTCTGCCCTGCTGCAACATCCGGCTTTCTGGACTCCCAACCCCACACAACCCCGATTTCTGTCCATCACAAAACAAGCCGTCTACCTGCGATTATGCATTATTCTTGCAGGCAGACGGCCTGGCCGCATATGGGGGTTGTGCGGGATGGAACCGCCGCAAGAAGGTGCCTCCGGGCGCTTTATCCCAACTCGTCCACGCAGATTTCGAGCTCGCCGCCAAAGATGCCCACGGGAACAGGCATTGCGAAGGGATACACCAGCGGCATGGGGCCTGTGGCCTCGTAGCGATATACCGTAGTGCGCGCGGCTTCGGGGTCCACGATTCAATACTCCCGCACACCAGCATCTTCGTAGAGGCACATCTTGAGGGCGTAGTCGCGCTTACGGCTCGAGGGTGAGACAACCTCGGCAATAAAGTCGGGCGCCCCCTCGCATCCCCGGTCGGTGAGCTTGGCCGGCTCGCATACTACCAGCACATCGGGCTCGACCCAGTTCTGGTCGCAAGCGTCCAGATTGACGGCAAAGGGAGCAAAATAAACCTTGCAAGAACTTTTGTGGACGTCTATGTAGTTGGCGATGGCGCAGCTGATTCCGCCAACAATCTCCTGATGCCTACGGTTGGGGAAGTCTATGGGATACAGGACGCCGCCAATGAGCTCGGCCCGCTCTCCGTCGGGCAGCGACCAATAGTCCTTGGAGGTACGGGAAGCGGCATTGGATGAGGTCATGGCGACCACCCTTTCGAGGCATGGTGCTATGGGGCCGGTTTACCCCTCCCCGTGCACCTTATCCAGCAATTCCTGGCGCGACAACACTCCGGCCTTCTTGTAAATGTGGTTCACGTGGGTCTTCACCGTTGCGCGCGAGATGCACAGGTGCTCGCTCATATAGGGCTCGTTGCGTCCTTGGACGATAAGTTCGAGGACCTGGGTTTCGCGGGCGGTGAGCCCCCACGTCGTGGCCAGCGACTCCCATGAATTGCCATCGCCGGCTGTGGTGAAAAAAGTTTCGTCAGAAGTCCCTTGCTGCACCAAGCTTTTTTCGCCTTCTTGGGGGAGAAGCCCTCGCAGCCAGGGCCCCAACGTCACGCCAAGTACGAGCACTGCCAAATTGACCACGAACGGCAACGCCACAAACACCTCGTCCTGATGGGGTAGTACGTTGAACAGCGGGCCCATGAACACCGCTGCGGCTAAGGCGGCGCACAACGCACCGGCCGTCAAGCATGTGGCTCCCCGCGCTGCAAAATGTGGAGGCATCGAGGCCAAAAGCGGTATAGAAAGCGTCAAAAACAGCAACGACAAAGCATTGTTGAGGCCAGAGGCAACGCCGAGCTCTTTCATGAAGGGCAAGGTAAAGAACATCACTGCGTAGACCAGCACCAAAGCCACGAGTGCAGGCATCGAGCTGCCAAGTTTTGAACGCCGGCCGAATCCGAAGGCGAACAGGGCAAGTAAGAATTCATAAACAAGCAGGTAGATGAGCGATCTGCTGCTGAGCGTGCCCACGTAGGTTACACCCTCAACCAGCCAGGGGAGGTGGGCGCTCTTGGGATGCATCCCCACCACGAAGGCGGCAAAGAATCCCACGCAGATTAAAAGCGTCGCTATGCGACCGCGGGGAGTCGGCAGGATGCCCGATTGGACCGCGGTACCATGCGGTGCAGCGGGGTATTTCTGAAGCCACCGATGCACGATGAATCCCGACGCCAGCGGGAGCACGCCCGCCAAGGCGAGCCAACGCGTGGGTACCAGCAGGCATAGCGCGACCAAGGCGGCAAACGCGCCGACCAGCCCCCTTGCCAGCGCGCGAATGAACGTCAGATGGCCGATGCGGCGACAAATCTCTACAGCGCAAACCAGCCCAATGCCGTACGAGATTCCCACGAGCACGCCTACGGTCAGGGCGCAGGCCGTGGTGGGTAGTCCGGCGAACCAAGGGGTCAAGCATACGAGGGTGCCACTGGCGCCGCAGAGACATCCGGCGCACCATGCTCTTTGCAGGAACGATCGGTCATCTTCTCTATCACGTCGTTGTGCGGTATAGAGCAACCATATGGCTGCGAATACAACCGCCCCCAGGGTAAGGCCGACCAAAAACAGGTAGCTCGGGCGAGTACTGGTCGCGCCGGCAAACAACATGGGTGAGCAGCGTACGCACAGCGCCCATGCGATGTAGGGCACCAAGGCGAGTGCAAGCATGCGCTCCTGGTATTCTCCGCCTCGTTGTTCTAATTGCGTTTTGCCTGCCAGCACCCCTGCCCCCTTGAGGCCATCGTCGCATATCTATGCAACATAATACCGATTTCTTTCGGAGCAACCACTCCTACCAGAGGTTTGAGATGGCCATTAAGCGCTTGGATGCGGGCGGTTCAAACCTACGGACGGATGGCGCGGACGGCCTTTACGGATAGGGTGCAATCAGCACGGCACAGACAACGGTCGCAGGGCGATCCAAACGCCCCCTCCCTGCGAAAGCGCACCGTGCAGTTGTTAGTCGCATCCTGTTACTGTTAAAAGGAGAGAAACCATGGCTCAGCATGCTATCGATCGCCGTACGCTTTTGGGTGGAGCCGCCTTTGCCGGTGCAGCCAGCCTGTTTGCCGCCGCGGCTCCGCGGGCCGTTCGCGCTGAGGAGGCCTCGGCTCCTGCTGGTCTTGTTCCCGGCGCCTATACGGCTAGCTTCCCGGGCCGCAACGGCGACATCACCGTGACCACTCTGGTGAGCGACAACGCCATCGTGAAGATCGAGGTTGCCAGCCATACCGAGACCGCCCAGTTCGGCGGCAAGGCCCTGGCCGAGATGCCCCAGCAGATGGTGGATGCCCAGAGCGTCCAGGTCGATACCTTTGCCGGTGCGACCGTGACCTCGAATGCTCTCAAGGCCGCCGTGGCCGACTGCCTGGGTCAGGCCGGCAACGCGGGCGCTTTCGGCGAGGCTCCCATGCCCGGCGAGCCCTGCGAGCGCGAGCTAAGCTGCGACGTCGTGGTCGTGGGCAGCGGTATTTCGGGCATGGCCGCGGCTCTCTCGGCCGCCCAGGAGGGTGCTCGCGTCATCATGCTCGAGAAGCTGAGCCTTTCGGGCGGTGCGGCCACCGGTTCTGGTGGCGCCATCCTGGCCGCCGGTTCTAGCCTGCAGAACGAGGCCGACGGCAACATGGACCCCGAAGGCCTCGTCGAGAACCTTTACCGTTACAGCGAGGAGCAGGCAAACCTCGACGTGATTAAGCACATCGTGTCTCACTCTGCCGAGATTATCGACTGGTACGTGGGGCTGGGCGTCGAGTTTGAGGTTGGCCAGTGCTACGGCACCCCGATCCACTACGCCCACCGTGCCCTGAACCCTGACGGCAGCGGCAAGAGCGGCAGCAACATCTTTAACAAAACCTACCCCGCCTTCCTCGCTGCCGGCGGCACTTGCCTGCTCAACACCCGTGCCACCGAGCTGCTGCAAGACGAGAGCGGAGCGATAACGGGTGTCAAGGCCACCTGCGGTCCCTGCACCTATACGATTGCCTGCCCGGCCGTGGTGCTGGCTGCCGGCGGTTACGAGGGCGACGCCGAGCTGCTGAGTCAGTGGTCGCCCCACTGCGGCATTCAAATGGTCGACACCCTGTGCCACGTGGGCGACACCGGCGACGGCATCAAGATGGGCCTTGCGGCCGGCAGTTACTTCGTGGGCACCGGCTACGGCCAGACCACCGCAGCCTACAATCCGCTGCCCGCCATCAAGGTGACGGCCGACGGTGTGCGTTATTGCAACGAGACCCACTCCGAGGAGGGCCTGGACCAGGGTCATCAGTTCAAGGCATTCTACGACTCGGGCTCGCAGTGGACCTATACGCTCTTTGACTCGAGCACCCTCGACGAGAACGCGGCCGCCGAGTTCGAGAAGGCCCAGAAACGCGGTGACGTCTACGAGGGGGACACCATCGAGGCCGTGGCCGAGGCCGCTGGCGTGGATCCCGCAGGGCTCGTGGCGACCGTGGAACGTTGGAACGAGATAGTGGCCGCCGGTGTTGACGAGGACTTCGGCTGCGAGCAGCTGGCCGAGATCGGCACCTACGAGGACGGACCCTTCTTCCTGGTGCCTTACACCATGGTGATCAACGGCACGGTGGGCGGCCTCAAGATCGACGACGCCTCCCAGGTGCTGCGCGAGGACGGCTCGACCATCGAGGGCCTCTACGCCGCCGGCGAGACCTGCAACGGCGAGTACTACTACCGCCTCTACCCGTCCGGTGGCGCTTCGCTGCTGTTCGGCTCGGTGACGGGCAAGATCGCCGGTGCCAACGCGGCCAAGCTGGCGGCCGAGAAGGCCTAGCGGTTTGTCGGGGGTTGTGCACGGCTACGGAATTCGGTTGGGCGGCCGTGTGCAACCCCGTTGTGTTGCCATCTCAAAACAAGCCGCCTACCTGCGGGAATGCGCTATCTTCTCGGTTAGGCGGCTTGATGGTTTGAAAGGGTCGCGCACGATTGGAGCTGGGGAGGAGCTGAAGTTTGAGGGATGGGGGCCCTTGGCGGCCCAACCTATCGCTTGGCACGGTTGGAGAGGCCTGTGCCAGATAAACCAGCTTTATTCGGCAGCGGGAGGGTTGCGGCAGAAAAGGCTGGTTAATTTGGCAAACTGTCTGCCTGCAGAAATAATGAAAAACCTCAGGTGGAGCGCTTGTTTTTCTTTGCCAGAAAAAGTTACTTTTTCTGGCAATCCCCTCGGCCACCACACCCCGTGCCAGATAAACCAGCTTTTTTCGCCACCCATCTGAGTGACATGCGTTTGAGCGGCATGCCCTTCTCCCTACCCCTCGCCGCCATACACCAGCGCCATGAGCTCCTTGGTCGAGTGGGTGCCCGTCTTGGCGAACACCGCGCGGATGTGGTTCTTCACCGTCCAGGGGCTTATCTGCAGCTCGGCCGCCACCTCGTCGCGGGTCATGCCGCGCATGAGCAGCTCGAACACCTGGGTCTCCCTCTTGGTAAAGCCACACTCCTCGGCCACGTTTCTACGGGCGCGCTCGTTGCGTTCCCGGGAGCCCTCGTCTTCGGGCAGGTGGGCCATCGTGAACGCGTTGGCACTGCTGCCACGGCTCGGCAAGAACGGGATCACCAAAAGCGAGCAGGCCGCGCCGACGCCGCCCAGCAGGGAGTAGGCCAGCCCCTCCTGGGACACCCTCACCTTGATGAGCCAAAACGCCAGGGACCCCGCGCAGGTGGCCGCAACAAAGATCCCAAAGTAGCGGGCCAGTACTTGGTGGAACGGTAGGTCGCTCTCAAGGCACACCTCCATGGCGAATACAAAGAACACCGTGAGCTGCACCCAGAACACCATGATGAACAGCGCGCCCGCCAAGATAGAGGCCTGGGCCACCAGGGCCGGCATGAACGCCCAGAGGCACCCGATGGCCGTCACCACCCAGCGCAGCATGAGGCCAAAGCGCACCTCGCCGATGTCGACTCCCGTGGCGCGCCGCGAGCCCATAGAGCCCCCATGAGGCCGCGAGCAGCGCGAACACTGCAGCCAGCGCGGCCCCCCGACCCACCCCCAGAAGATTCGAGGCCCAGGTCAGAAGCACTGTGGCCAAAAACGAGCAGGCAAAGGCGACCACGCATGCCGTGCGCCCGCGCTCACGCCGCACGGCAAAGAACGCCCCGAACCAGGCCCCGCCTAGGGTCGCCATGGCAAAGCCCAATAGGCAGCCCGAGAGCACGGCCAGGGCGCCTCCCGAGAGCAACGGGTACCCAAAGGCCAGCAGCGTAAAGCTGGCCATGGCACCCAGGGCACCGACCAGGGCTTCTCCCACGGGGCTGCCCAGCCGCGAGCGCACAAAGCCCGGTAGACACCACCCCGGTCCCTTGGCGCCGCGTGCGGCGAAGAAGGCGGCCGAGAAGACCAGAAACGCCGCCCGGGCCACCAGGATCTCTTGCCAGCCCATGGCGTCGCGCAGCATGGCGGCCGTCCCTAGGGCGCTAAAGGGGCACACGGCAAAGAAACAGCCGAACCCCAGGCACAGCACCGCGAAATCGGCGGCTCCCAGCGTTGGCAGGCTGGAAGGGTTGCCTCCGTTTGACCGCACGTCATCCTCCTTGCGTGCAAAACCGCATGTAAACGCCCGCCTGGCCCTTTTGGGTCAGACGCCCCCTGCCCCGTTCGTGCCATAGACGCGGATCTGGCGACCCTCGACCATGGTTGCAGCGGCCCGCGGGACGCAACGGCTGCCCCCGCCGCCCCCGGGCCGCACCCGCCGATCGGTTGTCGCGAGCGACGGTCTTTTGTTTGCAACGAACAACCATAGCACGACCGACAGAACCGCAGGGGGCACTATCCGGAGAACAGGGAGAAGGGAACCCGCATGGAGAACACGGAGAGCATCACCCGCAGGGGCTTTATGGGGACCATGGGCGCCATGGGCGCGGCGCTCGCCAACGCCGGCATCGCCCTGGCCGACAACGCGGCCGTGGGCATTCCGGCCGACAAGGCCCTGGGCACCGCCGAGCAGATCACCGACCCGGCCCTCGAGGCGTTGGGCCGCTCGACCATGTCACTCGACGAGCTCAACCGTCGCCGCCAGGAGCTCGTGGACTCCAAGACCGAGGACTACGTGTGCGCCGACGGCACCGTGATCCCCAACGTGTACGTGAAGCTGCGCACGCTGGCGAACACCTACGGCATCGGCATGGGCAGTGACCTCACCGACACGTGCTTCGGCTTTTGGATGCGCTTCTTCAACGAGGACGAGGCCCAGGCCTACCTCGAGATGCCCAAGGGCGTCTTCTTCAACGCGCTCGACTTTGCCGCCGAGAGCGGCCGCCCCGTGGAGGAGTGCGCCGAGCTGCTCGACACCCTGGCCATGCGCGGCATGATGTTCCGCGCCGTGCACGCAGGTCAGAAGATCTACCGCCAGATCCCCTTCTTGCAGGGCTCGTGCGAGTACTCCATGCCCGACGTCGCCACCGACGCCCGCGGCTACCTCATGAACATGGGCACCGCCACCACCGACGCGGCCAACGATTGCTTCATGTACAGCGGCACCTCGTTCTACCGGGCCATCCCCTGCGACCGCTCCGTTGTGACCGACGGCGAGATCCACCCCTACGACGACTGGGAGGCGATCATCAACTCCAAGGAGAACTTCGCCCTGGCCGCCTGCTACTGCAAGACCTGCAACGCCTACGCCGCCGGCCAAGATGTGCCCGACTTCTGCACGCCCGAGATCTCGGAGGCCACGCTCGACGCCTGCGGCCACCCGCTCGAGACCTGCCTGGTGCTGGGCGACGAGGCCGACTACTTTGTGGAGACCGGCGTGGCTCGGCCCATCACCAAGGAGGAGGCGCTGGCGGTCATCCGCAACAACGCCCAGGCCGGCTTCATGATCGAGTCGTACTACAGCAAGACCTCCGAGGTCATCTGCTCGTGCCACGTGGAGTGCTGCGGCCACCTCAAGTTCCACAAGGCCCTGCCGCCCGAGGTCTACGCCGAGTCCAACCTGCGCCCCCACGTGAGCCACTACGAGCTCAACTACGACAAAGAGGCCTGCATCCAGTGCGGCGCCTGCGTGGAGCGCTGCCCCATGCAGTGCATCACCCTGGACGACGAGGGCTACCCGCAGGTCGACGCCCACTGCTTCCGCTGCGGCCAGTGCGGCGGCAGCGGTTTTGAGGACTGTTTAGGAGGCCGCCATGCACGAGATGTCGCTGGTCCACGACCTGGTAGACGTGGTGCTGGCCGAGAGCCAGAAAAACGGCATAGCCGAGGTGGGCACCGTGCACCTGACCATCGGGGAGGGGCGCGACATCGTGGTCGACTTTCTCGACGGTCTCTTTAGGCACCTGGCCCGCGGGACCGCGGCTGCCAACGCCCACGTGGTGGTGCGGCGCGTGCCCATCACCGTGCGCTGCAACGCCTGCGGCGAGGTTTTTCCCCTCAACGTGTACGACGAGAAGACCTGGGCCTGCCCGCGCTGCGGCGCGTTCAAGAACTACGCGCTGGCCAGCGGCCTGGAGTTCGCCATCGACCGGATCGAGGCGGCGTAAGGGACCCTGGGGCGGTCGATATTGGTCGGCCGCCCTTCTCCCCCTACCCTGCAAGCGAGTGGTATACCAGCGCGATCACCATGGTGAGCAACCCCGACACCCCGATGGCGATGCCGCTCATGGCCCCCTCCATCTCGCCGATCTGCATGGCCTTGCTCGTGCCCACCGCATGGCTGCAGGTGCCGATGGCCACGCCGGCCGCAATGGGACTCTTCACCTTGAAGAGCCTGATCAGCGTGGGCGCCAGCATCGAACCCATGATGCCGGTGGCAATGACCACGGCCACGGTCACGCTCGTGATGCCGCCCAGGGTCTCGCTCACGCTCATGGCGATGGGGGTCGTCACCGACTTGGGCAGCGTGCTCATGGCCACGGCCTCGTCGAGCCCAAAGAGGCGGCAGAGCGCGTAGGCGCTCACCATGGAGGTCACGCTGCCGGCCAAACAGCCGGCCAGAATCGGGACAAAGTGCTTCTTGAGTACTGCGATCTGCCGGTAGATGGAGTAGGCGAGCACCGCGGTGGCCGGCCCCAGGAACGCCGAGATGACCTGGCCGCCCTCCTGGTAGTCCTGTAGGGGGATCTTGAACACCACGAGCACGATGATGATGAACGTCACCGCCACGAGCAGCGGGTTGAGCAGGGGCGTCTTGATCTTGCCGTTGAGCCACACCGCCCCGCGGAAGGCCGCCAGCGACAGCACGATGCCAAAGGCCACATGAAAGAACGTGCTCATCGCTAGCGCCTCCCCTCGGCCGCGGCGCCGCCCGTTGCGCGGGCCTCGCGGCGCGCCATGAGGTTCGCCACGGTGGACACGGTGAACGAGGTCACAAAGAAGACGAGCACCGTGGTGATGAGGCAGATGGCCACGAGCTTGAGGATGTTGCCGGCGAGCAGGTCAAAGCTCCCCATGATGGCCACGGCGGCGGGGATAAAGAACACGGCCATGTTGTCGAGCAAGAAGTCGGCGGCGTCCTTGATGCTGCCCATGCGGATCACGCCGCTCACCAAAAACAGCAGCAGGAGCACCATGGAGCAAATGTTGCCGGGGATCCCAAGGGGCAGCACGTCGGCGATCCGCTGGCCGGCCAGGCACACGGCCATGATGAGCGCGAGCTGAAGCACGATGCGCCACGCCTTGCGCGCGGCGTTCACCACCGCTTCAGAGAACGGCAGCGAGTAGCGGTGCTGGATGGCGCCCGAGCTGGGGGAGAGCACGTTGTCGCACAGGGGCGACTGCAGGGTCGGGGCCCCGTCGTTGGGCAGCCCTTCGCGGGCGGCCTCCTGCCGGGTCAGCGAGGCATCGACGTCGGACGGGTCTGAAGGGCACATCGGGCTGGGCACCAAGATCATCTCTTACACCGGGTCGGGGACGGCAGATACGGGCACGGGCGGTACAGACGAGCTTTGAAGTTGCCCAGCCTACGCTCCTCCCAACGGAAGGCCCGCGCCGCCCGTCCGATTTCACGCAAGCGCCACGCCCGGTGCCGGCTCCCATGACGCTGCTTTGATGTACGATATCAATGTGATATCATCATCGGGCCGCATCGTAAGGAGTTCGGCCTATCAAGGCGTTCTCCGCTGCATTATCATGCTGCCCTGCAACAGTTTTTCTTTCCGCGCCCCCAAAGGAGCCCGTCCATGAGTATGGAACCGACCCGCCCGCTCGACCCCCGCATGGTCCGGGTCTGGCGCATCCACGAGGTCATAGCCCTGGCCGTGGAACTCGTGATCGCCGTGCCGCTGTGCCTGTTCGTTCCCGAGTTCTGGGTGATTCTGGCCTGTGCCGTCGTGCTTGCGGTCCAGCTTGTCTGCCTGGTGGTCGTCCCCCGCATCTCCTACCGGCGCTGGCGCTACGAGGTCACCAACACCGACGTCCTGGTGCGCTCGGGCCTTATTGTGGTGACCACCTCGGTCATCCCCATGGTGCGCGTGCAGCACGTGGAGACCACTCAGGGCCCCATCCTCAAGGCCAACGGCCTTGCGTCGGTCACCATCACCACTGCCGGCAGCAAGTTCGAGATCCCCGGCCTTGCCAGCGCCGAGGCCGAGACCCTGCGCGACCAGGTGGCCGTGCTCGCCCGCATTGCCCAGGAGGACGTGTAACATGGCCCCGCGCACAGAGAACGACCCTGTACAGGACCGCGACGGAGAAGCCCCCGCGGTTCCGGGCACCCCGCAGCCCCCGCGGCCTCGCGACGGCGTGCCGGTACCGCCCCGCGCCCGGGACGCACGGGCCGACGCCGAGACCCAGAGCCCCCTTGACGCGCTGCGCAGCGTGGCCTTTGCCGAGGGAGACGCCAACGTGGCTGCGGTAAACGCCGTGGCCCCGGGCCCGCACCGCGCATCGCCGCTCGGCATGGCGCTCGAAAGCCTCAAGGTCGTCCTGGTCCTGGCCGTCGCGTTCGTCGGCGCGCTCTTCAGCGGGGCGGTGGCCGGTGAGGAAGACGTGGGTATCGCCGCCATCATGGCCCCGCTGGGCGTCGGTGCCATGCTCGTCGTTGTGGTGGTCGCCATCATCGTGAGCTGGTACACCCATACCTGGGAACTTGCCCCCGATGCCTTCGTGCTGCGCTCGGGCCTCGTAGTGCGCAACGCCCGCCGCATCCCCTACCAGCGCGTCCACTCGGTGGACCTCTCGTCCTCGGTGCTGCAGCGCGTCTTTGGGCTCACGACCCTGACCGTCGACACCGGCGCGGGCACCGAGAGCGGGCAGGGCAACCGCATCCAGAACATCGGCCGCTCCGACGCCGAGGTGCTCAAGCGGGCCCTCTTTGCCCGCAAGACGCTGCTCAGCAAGGAGGAGGCGGTTCGCACGGGCGTGGTCGAGGGGTCTGGCGCGCCTGTGCCCGAAAGCACGGCCGGCGTCCAGCCCACGGCCGCCACGGCCTCCGAAGGTGCCCCGACCGACGTCGACTACGAGATGGAGCTGCCGCACCGCCTCCACCTGCTTGGGTCGCTGACCGACTTTAACCTGGGGGCCGCCCTGCTCGCCGTCGTGGTGTTCTTTGGCAGCGTGCTCCAGTTTGCCGAGCCGTTCGTGGAGCTCTTTATCGACAAATACCTCGAAGAGCTTGTCTACAGCGTGATCGAGGGCATGGACGGCGTGCTCTCCCTCGACCTGACGGCGTTTCTTCCCTACGCGCTGGCCATGGCGCTCCTCTCGTTTGCGGGCATCGTGGTCGTGACCTGGGTGATCTCTGCGGTGCTGGCGTTCGTCCGCTACGGCGGCTTTGTTTTGCGCCGGCGCGGCAGCCGTATCGAGGTGTCGTCGGGGCTGCTCTCGCGCACCACCCGCGCCGTCGACCTGGCACGCGTGCAGTCGGTGAGCGTGGACCAGTCCCCGCTGCGCCGGCCCCTGGGCTACGCCAAGGTGTCGGTGAGCGTGGTGGCCGTCGGCGGCAAGGACGGGGGCGCCGACCGCGCCACGGTCGTCCTGCACCCCTGCCTGCCCTGTGGCGAGCTCGAGGCGTTCTTGGCCGAGGTGCTGCCCGCCTTTGCCCCTGCGGCCGCCGTCACCGACCCCGACGAGGGGCTCGAGCGCCTGCCCGGCGCCGCCCTGCGCCGCACCCTGCTGCGCGGCGTGTACTGGACGGTGTTCTTTGCCGCCTGTCTGGGCCTGCCCACCTGGGTCGCCTCCGAGTCGCTGGCCGAGGACCCGCGGCTCTTTGCGGCGCTCAATATCCTGTTTGCCTTTGCCTGGGCCTGCCTGGGCGTGGGCGTGGCGGCCATGTTCGTGGTGCGCGTGCTGGCGTGGCGCATCCGGCGCATCGGCACGCGGGATTCGGTGCTCGTGCTGGTCGACGGCGGCGTCTCGCGGGTCGTCTCCTACACCGAGCGCCCCAAGGTCCAGTCGCTCTCCCGCAGGGTCACCCCCCTTCCAGGCCCATGCGCGCGTGGCCACGGTCTCGTGCCGCACCGCCTGTGTCTCGGCCGAGCACGACCCTCGTATGCGCGACGTTGCCGCCGCCACCGCAGAGCGCCTCATGGTCTGGGTGCGCCCGCACTATGACAACGCCGCCGAGGCCGAGGAGGCCCTGCGCGCGGCGGGGGTGCTGTAGGGAGCGCGTGGGGGAGGACGGTTCCTGGGACCGCCGTGCTACCAGAGCGGGTATACTTGCGGATACCTGTATCCGATCGTCACCCTTACCGAGACCGACCTGGAGTGTTGCCCATGAACGCCTCAGCGGAGGGAGAGCCTCCCAACCAGACGTCTTCGCCCGCCGTTACTGCCAAGCGCCGTTACACGGCGCTCGAGCGGTTCGACCGCCTCAGGCGCCGCGGGCGTCAGTACTCCACGGGCGAGGAGGTGGGCAATGCCGTCTCCCACGGCGTGGGCGCCTGTCTCGCCATTGCGGCCCTTGTGCTGCTCATCGTGTTCTCGGTCAAGGCCGGCGGCGGCCTCAAGCTCTGCTCGGCGCTGCTCTTTGGCATCTCCCTGCTGCTCGAGTACCTGTTCTCGACGCTCTACCACGCCATCCAGCCGCCCAAGGCCAAGGCCGTACTGCGGATCTTTGACCATGCGGCCATCTACCTGCTCATCGCCGGCACCTATGCGCCCTTCACGCTGGTCACCCTCTATAACGACGGGGGCGTCCCCCTGTGCATCGCCGTGTGGACCGTGGCGCTTATCGGCATCGGCATCGAGGTGGTGACCAAGGAACGCCAGCCCAAGTGGGTGAGCGCCCTGGTGTATCTGGCCATGGGCTGGTGCATCGTGTTCCGCCTGCCGGCCCTGATCGCCGCCCTGCCCGCGGGCGGCCTGTGGCTGCTCGTGGCCGGCGGTCTCTCCTACACGGTGGGCATCGTGTTCTACCTGCTCAAGAAGGTGCCGTTCATGCACATGGTCTGGCACCTGTTCGTGCTTGGCGGCAGCGTGTGCCACGTGCTTGCCGTCCTTCTTTTCGTTTACTAGACATCCGCTAGATTTGGAGTGTGACTGCCCCCATGGGTGTTGGCCTTAGTATCCTGCTCTCGTTCGTGCTCATCCTTGCCAACGGCTACTTCTCGATGTCTGAGATGGCCCTGGTGAACGCCCGCAAGCCCCTGCTCGACAAGGAGGCCGACGAGGGCGACCGCAACGCCAGGGTGGCTGCCGACCTGGCGAGCGACCCGAGCAGGTTCCTCGCGACGATCCAGGTGGCCATCACGCTCGTGGGCTTCTTCTCGTCGGCCGTGGCCTCGACCAACCTGTCGGACCCCTTCGCGCAGTGGATGTCGTCGTTCGGCGTCGGCTGGCTCTCGGCCATCGCGCCCGCCATCTCGCCGATCCTCATCACCCTGGCCGTCTCCTATTTCAGCATCGTGATCGGCGAACTCGTGCCCAAGCGCATGGCCATGGCCAACCCCGAGCGCATCTCCAAGGCCGTCTCGCGCTCGCTCGTGGTCTTCTCGACCATTGCGAAGCCCCTGGTCTGGCTCACCTCCGCCTCTGCCAACGGTATCGCCAGGCTCTTCCACATCAAGGAGGCCGACGAGGGTCAGATATCGGAGGAGGAGATCAAGTACATCGTCTCCGAGCAAGAGGACCTCTCCGATGACGAGAAGCGCATGATCCACGACGTGTTCGACCTGGCCGACACCGCGGCGCGCCAGGTCATGGTCCCGCGCGTCGACGTGACCGGTGTTGAGGACGTCTCCACCGTGGCCCAGACCCTGGCCGTCATGAACGAGACCGCCTACTCGCGCGTGCCCGTGTACCACGAGGACATGGACCAGGTCCTGGGCATCGTGAACATCAAGGACTTGATCCAGCCCGTCCTCGACGGCAAGGGCGACCTGCCGGTCACCACCTACATGCGCGAGTGTATGTTCGTGCCCGACACCAAGGACCTGCTGCCCCTGCTTGAGGAGATGCGCGCCGAGCGCACCCAGCTCGCCGTGGTGGTCGACGAGTACGGCGGCACCGCCGGCATCGTGACGGTCGAGGACATCGTCGAGGAGATCGTGGGCGAGATCGAGGACGAGTACGACGAGGAAGAGGAGGAGCTCACCCGCGTGAACGAGCGCGAGTGGGAGGTCGACGGCACCTTCCCCATCTCCGACGCCATCGAGCTCGGGTGGCCCATCGAGGCCTCCGACGAGTATGAGACCGTGGCCGGCTGGCTCATGGACGAGACCGACCAGCTGCCCGAGGCCGGCGACACCTACGAAGTCGACGGCTGGACGTTCAAGGTGACCGCCATGGACGGGCGCCGCATCGAGTCGGTTCACGTCACAGCCCCGGAACCGGTGGTTTCAGAGGGGGAACCTGCGGCTGCTTCTGAGTAAATGTGACGGATTTGTTGGCAAATCCCCATATTCCTGACCGAGAATGACTCCCAAAGCGCTGAATTTGGTATTAAACAAGCCTAATGCTATACTTTAGCGTCAGTACGGAGTCCTGCAATCGGCCGCCCTGCCGGAGGTGGTTGAACACCCAGGTTGCAGTGCTCGAGGCACCGGTATTGCCGTCCCTTCGCGCGGACGGCATTGGACCTAGACAACAGGAATCGGCTCGCGTCGCTGGTTGAGGCGGGCTTTTCGAGACTGAACACATCCCATCCCACACACACCCCTCATTCTCGAAGCGGCTGCAGGTGTCTTGGCGGCCGTAGAGACTTGTTGCGCGTGAGGAGTGGGATTTTATATGCACCGCAACGTTCGTAGTTCGGCCCAGGTCGGTCTGGTACGCACGGTGGTTCTTTCTGTCGCCTTGACGGCGCTGTGCGGTATCGCCCTGAACTCGCCGGCATCTCAGGCGGCGGCAGCGGAGACGCCTCCCGCGCCCCTAGGGGTCGCGAGCAGCGAATCCTCCTTTGCGGGCGCGCAGTTCGCCGACCGAAAGTTTGGCATCGACGACAACGCCCATGCCGGGCAGACCCTGGCTACGGCGGCCATCCCCCGTCAAACCGACGGGATGGCGCTGCCCGGGGAGCCGGATTTGCAGCCTGCGCTGGCCGAAGCCCCCGAGTCTCTGTGGCAGGAGCAACCCGTCGAGGACGACGGTGCCACCTTTGCGGCCTATGAGGAGCCCCCTGCGGTGGTGGAGTCGGCGCCCGACCCGGAGCCTGAGCCCCAGCCCGAGGCCGCGCCGGCCCCTGAGCCTGAACCTGTCTACGAGGAACCCTCCTATGAGGAGCCGGTATACGAGGAGCCGGCCGTGGAGTGGTACGAGGGGCTGGCCTCCGCCTACAGTCCGGCGTGCAACGGCGGCACCGAGACCGCTTCGGGCATTCCCCTTGACTGGGGCACCCCCACGGTCGCGTCGCTGTGGCTTCCGCTGGGCAGCTACATCGAGATCGGCTGGGGCGGCATGTCGGTCGTCGCCCAGGTCACCGACCGGGGCCCCTATGTGGGCGGACGCGACCTCGACCTCTCGCCCGGCGTCATCGCGGCCTTCGGCTTTGACTCGACCGACGCATGGGGCGTCCGCTCCGTCTCCTATCGCCTGCTGTAGAAAAGCCTTGCGAGCGGCCGCATGCGGCCTATGGGCCGCTCCGTGAGGTACAATCTCACAAATCGGCCGAGTTCGGCATGAGAACCCCTGGGAGACCGGGGGTTTCTCCGCTATAGAAGGGTTTGTGACACGATGAGCCTCTTTGATATCCAAAACGTGACGGTCGGACCCCGCAACCTCACCGCGCGCGTGCGCCTCGCCAACGGGGCACCCGTTCGGACGGCCGAGGATATCGAGGGCACGAACCGCGTGTACCAGCTCATGCCCCAGATCGCGGACCACGCCTGCGTGAGCCCCCAGGGGGACGTGTTCCGCGACGTGCTGGGAGACACCGAGCTGGCGCACCTGCTCGAGCATGTGACCGTGGAGCTTATGGCACGGCTGGGCGTGGAGGATGTGAGCGCCGGCAACACCGCCCAGACCGACGAGGAGCGCGTGTGGGACATCACGCTCTCGTGCCCCAACGACGTGCTGGTCTTGGGGGTGCTTTCGAGTGCCGCGTGGATCATGGAGTGGGCCTATTCGGGCGGTGCGGGCCCCGAACCCGACGTTGACCACACCGTGGCCGGCCTGCGGGAACTCGTGGACCACCTGCCCGCCCCCCAGGCGTAGGGCGACGTGAACGGCGCAAGGCATTTGCAGACGCGGCGAAGGGTTGCCCTGGGCGCTTAACCGACGGCGGTGTGGGTATAATCCCGCCCAACATTCGGTTTCGACGGCGTGTCAACGTCACGGGGGCACGCGTTACGGTCAGGAGGAGAGTATGAGCAGCGCAAGCGGCGTTTTTGGGTTCATCGCGGGTGCCGTGGTCGGTGCCGCCGCCGGTTTGGTGGCCGGCATCATGATCGCCCCGCGCCCGGGCGTGGAGACCCGCGACATGGTTGCCAAAGAGGCCAACGACGCTTGGGGCAACATCGTCGACACGTACCAAAAGGGTACCCAAGAGGTCATGAACAAGGCCAACGCCGCCACGGCCGACATGGGCATGAGGTCTGACGAGCTGCGCGAGAAGGTCGACCAGGCCCGCGCCCGTATGGACCAGATCCGCACCAACCTGGCCGAGAACGCCTCCCAGGCCGCCGAAGCGGCCGGCGAGGCGGTGTCTAAGGCCGCCGACAGCGTGGCCGACGCCGTGAAGGGGGGCGCGGCCTCCGCGACCGGTGCCGCTTCTGCTACGGCCTAGGCGTCAAAAGACGCTATAGTATCGTGTCTCGGGCAGCCGTTTGTCCCCTGGGGGCTACGGCTGCCCGCGTCAGAAAAGGACGTGAACCGTTGGCGTCGAGCCGCGGGATTACCTGGAGACGAGGGCCGCGCGTCGGCCGCGAGAGGGGAAGGGAGCTCCATGCTCACCACCAAGGAGGTTGCGGGCGTCAAGGTCGTGCGTCCCAACAAGCCGGGCAAGGAGTACACCAAAGACGGGCTGCCGCGCCATCGCCGCAAGATCGGCAAGATCTACAAGACGGTCTTTGCCCCCGACGGCATGCGCGTGGTGGGCTTTATCGTACGCCGGCCCGACCTGCTGTGGATGTTCAAGCGCCCCGAGCGCTTCCTAGCGCTCGACGCCTTTGACATCCAGGACGGTCTGGTGGTTCCCTCCAGGGGCATGGCCTCTTGGGATGACAAGGCCATCGAGCGCATGGGCGTGGACTACGACACCTGCATCATCTGGGAGGGCATCCAGGTCAAGACCCGCAGCGGCGCCGAGCTCGGCCATGTGGGCGACATCTCCTTTGACGAGAAGACCGGCGAGCTGAACTCCCTGTTCCTCGATGACGGCGGCGTGGCCCGCTCCTTGATCGGCGCCGTCGAGATTCCCGCCGAGCTCATGGTGGGCTACAAGAAGGGCGTCCTCATCGTCGAGGACGAGGCCTCCGAGCTGCTACCCTCGGGTGGCTTGGCTGCCAAGGCAGGCGAGGCTACGGCCCGAGCGTCGGCCGCGGGCAAAGAAGGCATCCAGAAAGCCGGTAAGGCCGCAGGGAAGGCCGTGGACGCCGGCGCCGTGGGCGTGGGCAAGCTCATCGGCCGTGCCAAGCGCTCGGTGACCGGGGCCGTTGAGGAGTTTCGCGAGGAAAGCGGTGCCAATGAGCGCGCCGCCGCCAAGAAGGCGGCCACAGAGAAGGCCGCCACGGCTGCCAAGGCCGGTTCTGGCAAGGCGGCCGCGAACGGCTCGGCGACGAAGAAGGCCGCGGGGTCCGGTTCGGGCACCTCGACAAAGAAGGCTGCCTCCACGACGAAAAAATCCAGCTCCACGGCCAGCCAGAGCGGGGGTTCCAAGACGAAGTCGGTCGGACAGGCGGTGGGTGACCACATGAAGGGCGTCGGCTCCATGTTCTCCGATTTCAAGAAGGAGTTTGACAAGTACAAGGACTGACGGGTTAGCCGAGCAGCTCCCAGCGAGATCCTCGCCGGGGGTTCTCACAGATTTCGAGCGACGAACTGTCCGGGTCTGGATGCATATTCCGGGCCCGGTTTTGTATACGTCTTTCTTGCAATTCCTACCTCATCGGTGGGGAGCCTTGCCTTTGCCGGTACGTCCTTCAAAATGTACCTGTTGCATACTCACCTAAAACATGTCAGGCAACTTTGAGTCAGAAATCGGAGCGAACGTATGGCGCGGAGAAACATCCCGACCAACGGTGGGTCGAACCCGTACGGTTCCAACGAAGACCGGTATCGCCAGGCGGGGCGATCCCCTTACGAGGCCGATTCCCGTGCGGTTCGAAGCGGTCAAACAAATCCCCAAGGGCAGCCTAGCCCCTACGGTCAGGCCAACCCCTACGGTTCGGCGGACTCCTACGCCAGGGGAGACTCGTCCGGACGGCCGTCGAACCCCTATGGGCAGGCGGACCCGTACGCGCAGCGCGGCTCCTCCCGTCCGAGCGACGCCCGCAGGCGTAGGCACGTGGAGAATCCCCAGACGGCCTACCCCGTGGGGAGCGGGCGCACCTACACCTCCTCCCAGCAAAACGACGCCGCCAACCGCGCGGCCGGTGTAAGGCCCGTCAACGCCCAGGACTTGCTGCGCAGCCCCTATGCCTCCACCATGCGCGATAAACACGGCAACAAGGGGCCGTTGCTCTCGCGTCGCGGGTTTTTGGCGGCTGCCGGCGGCACCGCGGTGGCGGCCATCGCCATGGGGTTTGTGGGTGTGAACTGGTACACCCATCGCGCCGTCGCCTGTACCGTCGACGGCACCGCACGCGATGCGCCCATCGGCTCGCGCGCGGCCGACCTCGTCAAGCGCGGCTACTCCTACCCCAAGGCGGGCAACCTTGTCTCTATCGCCGCGGAGGGCGAGACCCCGACGGTCTTGCAGGAGGGGGGCGGCGAGCCCTACACCGTGACGGTGAACGGCGAGCCCGTCAACCCCGAGACCTGGCGGCTTTCGGAGGGTGACGAGGTCGTCTTTACGAGCGGTGCCGACCTGACCGAGCCGGTGAGCGTGCAGCAGACCGAGATTCCCTGCGCGATTCAGTACCCCGAGGACAGCCGCCTGCTCAACCCCATCGGCTATGTGTCCCAATGGGGGCGCAACGGCGTCTCCACGATTGAGACGGGCCAGGTGTCGGGACGTACCATCGACCGGGGCGTGACCCAAGAACCCCAGGACCTCATAATCACGACGGGGCACATCAACCCGTCGGACGGTCGGCTCTTGGTGGCCCTTACCTTCGATGACGGCCCCTCTCCCACCTATACGCCGCAATATCTCGACGTGCTTTCGCGCTACGGTGCCAAGGCGACCTTTTTTAACCTCGGCACGCAGCTTGAGGGCGGCCCAGAGTACACCGATCTTGCCAAGCGCTGCGCCGACGAGGGGCACCAGGTGGCCAGCCATACCTATAGCCACGACGACATCACGCTGACGGGCATGTCCGTCGAGGCCCGCAACGAAGAGATCAGCAAGACGTTCACGTTGGTCTCGAACGCGACGGGCGTGCTCACCGAGGTCATGCGCCCTCCGTTCGGCGAGTTTCGCGGCAAAGGGTATCTCGAATACCTCGAGTCGGGACAAAACATCTCCTATTCTGCCTATTGGACCGTGGACTCCCTCGACTGGGATGTTGCGTCCAAAATGGGCCTTGACGACGGCGCCTCTCAGATCGTCGCCAACTGCACCCAGGGGCTGTCGGGCGACAACTACAACGGCGCGATCATTCTTATGCACGACGGCGGCGGCGACCGCTCCCGCGACGTGCTCGCACTGCCCCGCATCATCGAGACGTTCCAGAGCGCCGGCTATGAGTTTGTGACGCTCAACGAGATGCTTGCGTCCGACCCGGCGTTTCCGAGCTGGGTCACCACGGGCTATGTCGAGCGTCCTGCCGGCTCCTATGTCCCCGACGCGTCACTGGCAACGCCGGTGGCCTTGCAGGCGTAGGGCCGGTTCGTTCAACGGGCGCCTCCGTTCGTTCTTTCATGGGGGCGGGGGCGCCTACGGCAACGTCGCGATCGTTCTGAGCGGTGTGGCCACTGCGTTCATGCCGACGTCGAGCGGATCCGTGGGAATTCGGTTCAAGAGCTGCTCTTCAAAGCAGACGCCCCATCGCGGGATAAGGGGCCCCGTCTGTGCGAGATAGCGGTCGTAGTAGCCGCCCCCGTAGCCCAGCCGCCCTCCCCGGATGTCAAAGGCCAGGCCCGGGACCAGCAACAGGTCGAGTTCTTCTGGAGCTACGAGGGCGTGGCTACGGGGCGGCTCGGGCAGTGGCTGCCACGGACGGACAAGGAACGCTTCTAGACGGGGTGTTTCCTCGCCTTGGCCCGCCTTGGGGTCCAGCTCCGCTGCGGTCACTTCGACAAAGGCGAGACGATGGCCGGTCAATGTGACGGGGGCGGCCAGGCGGACTCCCTGCCGCTCCCATGCCTGCGCGAGCGATCCGAGGTTTATCTCGCCGCCCATGGCGCAGTAGAGCCCGACGCAACAAATGCCCATAGAAGAGGCGGCGTTCTGTATCTGTTGGTTTGCGAGGACGCTTAACCGGGCACGTTCCTTGGCGGGAAGGGCGTCGCGCATCGCACGCATGCGGGTACGGATTTCTTGCTTAGCATCCCGTAGGTCCAAGGGACCCTCCTCCCTGTTCGAGTGCCGCCCTGCAGGCGGTTTGTGCGGCCTGAAGCTGATACAGCTGTGCGGTGGGGCCATCAGGGTCGGTGAGCGGGCTCATCTCGCTTAGGTTTTTCCAGAACCGTTTGGGCATGAACTTGCGTCGAAGGTCGGGGTTGGTTCGAGCGTCGATGGACACGGAGTCGTAAAACCGCTTCCAAAGCGTATGGTAGTAGCGGTCTTCCTCGCTGGGGGTCGTGTCCAAAGAGAGTTCCTTGCTATCGCAGAGCTGTACGAGTTGGGTCGCGTTGCCGTCCCAGAAGCCTACGACGTTGTGGCGCGGGTCGTGGATGAGGAACGGCTGGGTGTTGAACCGGGCTGAAAAGTGGCCCATGACCAGTGGGATGACGTTCGCGCTGGGCTCGAAGCGGGCGTAATACACGCCGCTTGTGAGACGGTGGAAACGCACGAACTGACGCGCATGCTCGCATTCGTTGCTCACCGTGTACGCAAGTTCGAAGACGTCCACCAGGGCCGGTTCGGCCCGATGGTGGTACAGCGGTTCCTTGAGGTCAAAACCGCGACGCATGAAGGTCAGTACCAGCTGCGCCCGCAGGGGGCTGTCGCTCATACAGGCGTAGAGGACGCGCTTCGCGTCTTGGGGGCTTGTGTTGCGGCGGAACCCCCCGAGGACCCGTCGGGCGAGGGGCTCGTCTTCGGGGGCCTCGATGACCGTTTCTCCCAGGTGGGGCTGGCAGTGACCCCTGAGGTGCAGCCCTAAAGGGCGATGGGAACATCCGGCCAGGTAGATAATGCCAATTGCGCTGACGATCCCCTCGGGCGATGCGGCCACCTGCAGACCTGCCGGTTCTCCGCGGTCCACGGCTTTTCGCAGTTCGTGCGCGCAGCTCTCTACAGGGAGGACGGTGCTGACGTCGTCTGGGGACGGCATGGCTGGAAGGACGTGGCTTGTGCCGGATGCCGACCTGTAGCTGGTGGATAGGGGGGCGCTCATCAGAACAGCCTCAGCTGGCGGTCTTCGCCTGCGCGCTTGGCGTTGTAGCTGCTTTGGCGGGCGTCGTGGATGAGGGCCTGCCGAATGATGAGCGGGTCCGGTGTTCCCAGCCCGAGATACCGGCCCCTGCAGGTGATGAAATGCCGCGCCCGTTTAAGCACGATGCGCAGGCGTTTGAGGGCCGCTTCGTCGAGAAAGGAGCCGCGGCGGGCGCTAACGATGCGTTTGGCCCCACGCACTCCGATCCCCGGCACGCGCAGCAGGGTCTCGTAGGGGGCCTTGTTGACCTCGACAGGAAAGTCGTCGAGGTGGCTGAGAGCCCATGCACACTTGGGGTCCACGTCCAGGTCGAGCCAGGGGGTTTCTGGTTGTATGATCTCGTCTACGCCGAAGCCGTAGTACCGCATGAGCCAGTCGGCTTGGTAGAGGCGGTGCTCTCTGGTCAAGGGCACCGCCGTCCCGACGTCGGGCAAAAGCGGGGAAGCCACCACGGGCAGGTAGGCAGAGAAGAACACGCGCTTAAGGCCGTATGTCTTATAGAGGCTGCTCGAGAGGTTGAGGATCTTATGGTCGTCGTCGGGGGTGGCGCCTACGATGAGCTGCGTCGATTGGCCTGCAGGGGCAAAGGCGCGGGTTTTTCCGTTCGCAACGCGGCGGGCCGGTGCGCTTGCGGGGGACCTGCGCGCTATCGCCTTGGTCTCGGCGTCCTCGCAGATGGAGTTTGCGATGCGGCGCATGGGGGCAAAGATGCTTGCCGGGGACTTTTGCGGGCAGAGATGCCCGAGCGCCTCGCGATTCGGCAGCTCGACGTTGATGCTCATACGGTCGGCAAAGCGTCCCAGCCGGTCGATGAGCTCCGGCGAGGCGCCGGGGATGGCCTTGACATGGATATAGCCGCGAAAGCGATGCTCCTCCCGTAGGATGCGGAGAACTTCGGCCATGCGCTCGCAGGTTGCGTCGGCGGTACCGAGGACGCCTGAGGAGAGAAAGAGCCCCTCTATGAAGTTGCGGCGGTAAAACTCTATGGTGAGGTCTGCGAGCTCGCGCGGTTCAAAGGTGCAGCGGGGGGAATCGGTGCCCCTGCGGTTCACGCAGTAGGCGCAGTCGAAGGCGCAGGCGTTAGACAACAGCACCTTGAGCAGGGTTATGCAACGGCCGTCAGCAGTGAAGGCGTGGCAGCAACCGGCCATATGGGCGGATCCCAATTCGCCGGCTCGCGCTGCGCGGTCGATGCCGCTCGAGGTGCACGCTACGTCGTATTTTGCGGCATCTGCCAGGATTCCGAGTTTCTCGATGGTATTCACAGAGCCCCTCCTGACCAGACAGATGTGCGTTAAAAGAACCTCTGTTCGGTCACACTCTACGATGAAAAGAGAATATATGTTCTAAATAGAACGGATGTTCTCTATATCTCCATAGACTATTATCAGACCGCATGGTTCTTGCTTGGATTATGAAGGCGTGCATGGTTGAGTACCAGGATGTAAGCGTGGAAGAGATTGCCCGCGACTACATCGAAGGAGAACCGGGCATCGCGTCAGTCCCCCTGCGGAGCGGTCCCTTTGTGCGGGGGATGGCCACCGAGGATGCGTCGATGTCGGAAGAGTCGGTTTTTTACGATATCCGCTACGTCGCATCGGCTCCATCTGAGGATGGTCTGATAGGTCTTATTATCAACGTCGAGGGGCAGAACAGGTTTCACCCTGGGTATCCGCTGGTGAAGCGGGGGATTTACTACTGCTCGCGCATGTTGGCGGCTGAATACGGCACGGAGTTCTCAAACGCCCACTACGAGCACCTGAAGAAGGTTTACTCCGTTTGGATCTGCCCCAACCCTCCAGCAGTGCGTGAGAACACCATCGTACGTTACGGCATGGAAGAGACCTCCCTTGTCGGCAACGTCGATACCCCTCGAGCGGATTACGATTTGCTCAACGTTGTGATTGTATGCCTAGGTGGGCCGGAGCCTGAGAGGGCGAGGGGCGTCTTGCGCCTGCTGGGCATATTGCTATCATCGGAAGTGGGACTGCCCGAGAAAAAGGCAGTACTTGAGAACGAGTTCCGCATCCCCATGACTGAGGAGTTTGAGAGCAAGGTCACGCATATGTGCAACCTGAGCGAAGGGGTTTGGGAGAAGGGCTTGATGGATGGTTACGAGAAAGGCCTGGAGCTAGGCACCCAGCAAGGCATGGAGCAGGGGCTGCAGCAAGGCATGGAGCGCGGGCTGCGCCTGGGGATGGCCGGTGCCCTCGCAAATCTCATGCAAAACACCGGGTGCTCCCCGGAGCAGGCCATGGATATGCTCGGCGTGCCCGAGCAACAGCGAGAAGAGCTGTGCAAGGAGCTCGCCTCTCGCCCGTAACCTGTTGCGCCATGCGGGTGCAAGGGGCTAGACCCCCAGCGCCTGCATGGCGAACATAACGACGGTAAGGATTCCGACCAGCACGATGGTGCCCCAAGTCAGGACGTTCCACAGCCTGGAGTTCACGTACTTGCCCATGGTGTGCCTGTCGTTGATGATGAGCACCAGGAACACCAGCAGGACTGGCAGCAACACGCCGCTAATGACCTGGGAGGTGGTCATGATGCCGAACAGGTTTACGTTGGGGATGATGACCACCAGGCAGCTGAACACCAGGATGCCCGTGATAAGGCCCTTGTAAGCGGGGGCTTCGGCCCAGGTTCGGTCGGCCCCACGCTCCCAGCCAAAGGCCTCGCAGACGGCGCTCGACGTCACGCCGGGAAGCACGCAGGCGGCTAAAAACGAGGCGGCCACGAGCCCAGCCGCAAAGAGCTTCTCGGCATAGGGACCGGCGATGGGGGCAAGGGCGCGGGCGGCGTCTTCGGCCGATTCCACGGCAATGCCGTTGGGGAACAGCACGGTGCCGGTGGTGATGATGATGAACCAGGCGATGAGGCAGGCCACCACGGCGCCGGCGATGCTGTCGGCGCGTTGGAAGGAGAGGCTCTCGACGCTCTCACCGCGGTCGACCACGTTGTTCTGGGCGAGGAAGATCATCCAGGGCGCGATGGTGGTGCCGATGGTGGCGATGAGCAGAGAGAAGAAACGTGCGTCTCCCACAATCTGAGGGACGAAGGTGTCTGCCAGGGCGGCCCCCCAGTCGGGGCCGGCCATAAAGGCCGAGATAACGTAGGTGAGAAACACGCACGAGACGGCGAGCAGGATCTTCTCGACCCGCTTATAGCTGCCGCTGGTGCTGAGGAGCCATACCACGAGCCCTGCGAGGGGGACGCTTACGAAGGAGGGGATGCCAAAAAGGGCCATGCCGCTTGCGATACCCGCGAACTCCGAGAGGGTCACAGCGGTGTTCGACACGAGGAGGGCGCCCATGGCGAGGGCGGTGAGGCGTATGCCGAACCGTTCGCGGATGAGCGAGGAGAATCCCTTGCCCGTGACGAGCCCCATACGTGCGGCCGACTCCTGCACCACGATGAGCAGCAGCGTCATGATGGGAATCATCCACAGCATCTTGTAGCCGTAGAGCGCACCCACGCTCGAGTAGGTGGCGATGCCGCCTGCGTCGTTGCCGGCCATGGCAGCTACCATGCCGGGGCCGATGGCGGCCAGGTACAGAAGCAACCTCGGTTTAGGCTTGGGGTTTTCGGCCGTTTTGATCTCTTCGGCGACGGCCTTGGTCTCTGCGGCCTTCTCCATTTTTTGGGCCACCATCTACAGGACTCCCATGGCATGGCCAAAGGCAAAGGTCAGGCCGATGAACAGCGCGGTGCCGCCGCCCATGCAGACAAGGGCGGCCACCATGCCGGGGGTTCCCTTGTCCTCGTCGAGCCTGCGCTCGATGAGCCTGGTGTAGGGGGCGGTAAGGGTCACGAGGACGACCACGGTGACCATGGCGGCGGTCAGGACCGCCATCATGAGCGTATGGTCGATGCCGGCCGGCACGGAGTCCGTCCAGATGGCGCAGTTCACCAGCAGCCATCCCAGGGCACCCATCACGAGGCCGGTAAAGAGGTTGCGCACGACCATGCCGGCGAGGGAGGGGCGCTCGTCGTCGTCGCCGATAAGGTAGCTGGAGGCAAAGGCGGCCATGTCGTCGGCCACCAGCAGCACGATGGGCAAAAAGAGCAGCACCACGACCGCAAGAGGGGTGTAGAGAACATGGCACAGGACGGCGCTTATGGCGATCCATGCGCAGAACCAGAGCTCGCGGCGCAGGAACCAGGCGAGCTTGCTGCCGCCTTCGCCGGTCGCGGTCTCGCCGCGGGTGCCGCTGGCGAGCTGCATGTCGCGCTCGTGCTCGTCCTCCATAACGTTCAGGGCGTCGTCGACGGTGACGATGCCCAGGAGCTTGCCGTCTTCGTCGACGACTGGGATGCCGATAAGGGAGTACTTGCCCATCTCTTCGGCCACCGTGGCCTGGTCGGCGTCGGGGGTCACCGTGATGAGTGCGTCGGAGAAGGCGATGTCCTTGAGGCGGCGGTCCTCGGGGTTCGCGATAAGGTCGCGCATGGAGACGATGCCGGAGAGGTGCTTGTCGTCGTCGAGGGTGTAGACGTAAAAGACGCTTTCGAAGTCCTCTTCGAGGGTTGCGATGCGCCGGCGGGCGTCTGCCACGGTGGCGTTCTCGGCCATGGCGACGAACTCGGTGGTCATGATGCCGCCGGCGGTGTCGCGCGGATAGCCGAGGAGCTGCCGGATGGCCTTCTCCTCCTTGACGCCCATGAGGTTGAGGAGCTTCTCGGCCTTGTCGTAGGAGAGGGCGCCGATGATGTCGGCGGCGTCGTCGGGGTCCATCTGGGCGATCATGCCGGCGGCCTCGCGCTCGGGCATGTCGTCGATCACGTCGGCTTGGAACTCGTCCTCAAGCTCGCTCATGGCCTGGGCCGCGTTGGCGGTGTCGAGTTGGCTGAACACCTGGGCGCGCAGCTTGGGGTCGAGCTGCTCGATGATGTCGGCGATGTCGGCCGGGTGCATGTCGTCGAGGGACTTGTGGGTGACCGAGAGCTTGACCTGGGAGAGGTCGCGGTCAAGCAGGTCCATGTAGCTCCAGGCGATCACGCGCTCGGGGATGGGCTTGCCCAGGGCCTTGGCGCTCGCGCACACCACGCGCTCGAGGCTGGGGGCGATGCCGCGCAGGATGCCGCGCACGCCCACCTCGGCACCGAGGAGGCGCAGCTGGTCGTCGCCGGTGAGGGAGAGCTTGAGGTCGTTCACGCGCACGACCTTCATGCCCTGGGTGTCCACGATCTGCTTGTTCATGAGGTCGCGGCGCAGCAGCAGCTCGTTGGGCTGAAGGTACGAGAAGCGCACCTCGGCGGCGTCGACGTTCAAGACGATGCGGTCGTCGTCGTAGCTTTGGACGTATTTGCGCCAGCTGATCATGAACGGGACCTTGGCAGGGCCTTTGAAGGCGAGGGCGGTGATGCGGGGAAAGACCTCGCCCACCGCGGCACCGAGGTCGCTTACGTTGCCGATCTTCTCGCCGGAGGCGTCGAACACGGGGGTGCCCAGGATTTGAGACAGGTAAGGCATGCTGCTTCCGTTTCTGACAGACGCGCGGCCGTGCCCGGGGGCAGCCGATGCGTCAGCGGCCGATCAAGACCCCTCGCGGTCCTGAACCGACAGGAGCAGCGCAAAGGGTCAGCACATACTGTGCGGTCGAGGTTTCAAAATCTTGCCCTTCTCCTAGCCCAATAGGAGGCACGCCGGGACTTGCGCCACGGCGTGCTGTTCGAAGACGATTGTACTCTTTGTGGGGCGGTTGCGTCAGGCCGCTCGCCAGATGACCACGAGTTCCGACCGGCGGCGTGTCCCTATGCCTGGGGAGGTTCGGTCATGGCGTAGGGGTTCTCCACCTTGTCCAGGGTCTCGGGGTCCATGAGCCCCTGTTCGAGCACGAGGTCATGGACGCTGCGGCCGGTGCGCAGGGCCTCCTTGGCGATGGCGGCGGCCTTTTGGTAGCCGATGTAGGGGCACAGGGCGGTGGCCACGCCCACGCTCATCTCCATGAGCTCGCGGCAGCGCTCGCGGTTGGCGGTGATGCCCACGATGCAGTTGGTCGTGAGGGTGTCGATGGCGTTGCGCAGCACGTCGATCTCCTCAAAGAGCACGCGGAAGATGACGGGCTCAAAGGCGTTGAGCTCCATCTGGCCCGCCTCCACGGCCATGGCGATGGTCACGTCGTTGCCGCAGACCAAGAAGGCTGCCTGGTTCACGACCTCGGGGATGACGGGGTTCACCTTGCCCGGCATGATCGAGGAGCCGTTCTGCATGGCGGGCAGATTGATCTCGCCGAATCCGGTGCGCGGGCCGCTCGAAAGCAGGCGCAGGTCGTTGCACATCTTGGAGAGGCTCATGGCGCAGGACTTCACGGCACCCGACACGGCCACGAAGGCGTCGAGGTTCTCGGTGGCGTCGAACAGGTCGTGGGCCTGGTGCAGGGGGTAGCCGGTGAGCTTGGAAAGGTTTGGGACGATAGCGCGCAGATAGTACGGCGGCACGTTGATGGCGCTGCCGATGGCGGTGCCGCCCAGGTTCATGGCGAGCATCTCCTCCTTGACCCGCGCGATGCGGTCCTCGCAGCGCTGGACCATGGAGGAATAGCCGCTAAAGGTTTGGCCCAGGCGCATAGGCACGGCGTCTTCGAGCTGGGTGCGGCCCATCTTGAGGACGTCGTCGAACTCCACGGCCTTGTCGTTGAGGGCGTAGCGCAGGGCGGTCAGGCTTGCCTTGAGGGAGCCGAGCAGGTCGAGGGTCGTGAGCTTGCCGGCGCTCGGGATCACGTCGTTGGTGGACTGCGACATGTTCACGTGGTCGTTGGGATGGATCTCTTGGTAGCTTCCGAGCGGGTCGCCCAGAATCTCGCCGGCTCGGTTGGCCAAGACCTCGTTCATGTTCATGTTGGCGCTCGTGCCGGCCCCGCCTTGGATGGAGTCCACGATGAAGGCGTCGGCAAGGGCCCCTCCCGCTACCTCGTTGCAGGCAGTGACGATGGCCTCGGCCTTGGCGTCTTCGAGGGCCCCCGCTTCGCGGTTGGTTTCGGCCGCGGCGCGTTTGATAAGGGCGAGGTTTTTGATGAACAGGGGGTGGAGCCCCTGGTTGGAGATGGGGAAGTTGCGGTGGGCGCGCAGCGTCTGCACGCCGTAATAGGCGTCGGCAGGAACTTCGAGGGTGCCGATGGAGTCGGATTCGAGACGATAGCCAGGTTGGGGCTGGTCTGGGGTCATGGGGCTGCTCCTTTGGGTTTGGACCGATGGTAGATAAAAAGGTGGTCGAAGGGCTGCCGAGAAGATCGTGTTGGGTGTTGGCGACACGCCGCCATTATAGCGGGTCGGCAGCGGTATGGGGAGGTGTAATCCCACTTATCTGGTGGGAATTAAACTCAGATCCTCGGTGTGCGGGAGGACCCGAGGGCGGTGGGCGGAAAAAAGGGCCTCCGGCTGCAAACGGGCACAGGGGAAGGGGTTTTGAGCTGCGATGTGGTAGTCTGGTCTCAGCTCGGCTGAGCAGCCGTGGGAATCGAACGGGAGGATGCCTGTGACCGTGAGTGTCAACGATCGGCGTGCCGCCGAGGGGAGCCAGTCCGTGAAGGCCCGGCGCGCCCAGCACCGCCAGAGCCGTTGCGTCATGGTGCTGCCTGCCGACCTTGAGGGCAGGCGGGTGCTCGACATCGCCTGCCGTAGGGGTCTGGGGGCGTTCAAGATTGCCGACCGTGTGGGGAAGGACGGCTTTGTGGTGGGTGCCGACCCGTCGCCGCAGTGTGTGGAGGCGGCGGTCGCCCAGGCGCCGGACCACCATTGGGCCGGTCCTGATTGGGGCGATCACCTGCAGTTCGTTTGCGCCGGGCCCTGCGGTTTGGAGGCGGCGGGGCTACAGGCGGCCTCATTTGACGTGGTGGTCGTGAACAGCGCGCTCAACCTGGAGCCCGACTATCTTGGGGCCCTGGCCGCGATCGCGCGTTTGCTGGTCCCGGGCGGATACCTCTACCACGACGCGGTGCTGGCCGAGGAGTCCCTGGCCGAGCCGGTGAGTCGCCTGTGCCGAGACGCCGGCAACGTGTTCGGCTGTGCGCCGACCCAGGCCCGGCTGGCCGACGCGCTGGCCCGGGCCGGGTTTTGCCGCTGGTCGTTCGAGGCCGTGAGGCCTTTGGAGCCTCCGAGCGGCGACGTGCGGCCGGAGCTTGAGGGCTACGGGTTCCAGAGCGCCGTCGTGCAGGCGTTTGTTCCCGGGCCCTAGGCCCTGGGCGTAGTCGGTGGGCGTGCCCAGGGCTGGCGGCAACGTCCGACGGCGGGGGTCTCCGGCCGTTACAGCCCGTTCACCACGCAGTCGGGGCGCTCCCCGCGTTCAACCCGGGCGACGTTCTCCCACATGTGGGCCTGTCCGCGGCGCATGCTGCCGGTGGTGATGCCGCCCACGTGCGGCGAGAAGATCACCTTGCGCGCGGCTTCTTCGGGCAGGTTGAGCAGCGGGTTGTCGGGCAGGACCGGCTCGGGGTAGACCACGTCGAGCCCGGCTCCTCCCAACTGGCCGCCGGTTAGGGCGTCGACCAGCGCCTCGTTGTCCACGACCTCGCCGCGGGCCGTGTTGATTAGGCAGGCGCCCGGGCGCATCTGCGCCAAAAAGCCGGCGTCCACCAGGCCGCGGGTCTGGGGCGTCACGGCGCAGTGCAGGCTCACAAAGTCGCACCGGGGGAGCATCTGCTCGAGCGGCAGGTACTCCACGCCCAGCTCCTGCTCGAGGGCGGCCTCTTTGCGGGCCCGCCCCGTGTAGAGCACCCGGCAGCCGAAGGCGCGCAACCGGGCGGCTGCGGCCTGCCCGATGGCGCCCAGGCCCACGAGGCCCACCGTGCAGTCGGCCAGGTCGGTGATGCCCTCGCGCATACCGCGCATCTTGACCTCCATCTGGCGCCCGCCGCGCACGGCGGCGTCGCCCTCGACCACGCCGCGCAGTAGGCCGAGCATCAAAAGGACGGTCTGCTCCGCCACGGCGCCGGCGTTCATGCCGTGGTTGTTGCACACGAACACCCCGTGTTCGCGGGCGCAGGCCAGGTCGATCTTGTCGTAGCCCACACCTTCGGAGTTGATGAGCTTGAGGTGGGGTAGGCGCCCGATAAGGTCGGTGTCCACCGTGGCGATGGCGTCTACCAGCAGGACCTCGGCGTCGGGCATGGCGGCTACAACCTCGTCGTTGGTGGCCGTGCGGCCCAAAAACAGGCAGCGATCGCTGGCAAGGTAGGGGTTGCTCGGCAGGATGCGCTCGTAGTAGGCGCGGTCGCCGAGGACGCAGATATTGATGGACATGGGGCGGGGCCTCCTTGGAAATGGATGATTCGACCGCTTATGATAGCCCGTTCGCCTGCCTCATACGTTTCGAAGTCCGTCAATGCGGTCGAGCAGCTCCTGCCTGCTGTGGACGCCGAGCTTGCGGTAGATGCTGTTGCGGTGCGTGATGGCAGTGCCTTGCGATATGAACAGCTCCTCCTGCACCTTGCTCAGGCTGTTTCCTCTTGCGAGGATGACGAGGACCTCGCTCTCGCGTTGGGTGAGTCCTCCAGAGAGCGAAAGCTCTTTGCAGCAGGCTACCAAGCTGGCCTTCTCATCGGGCATGGCGCCCTGCGCCTCATAGAGCGTATAGGAGAGGGGCAGCTTTCCCACGCTTAAAAATTGCAGGTCGCGCAGGGCGTTTCGACTGATAAGCACGGATGTTGCCATAAACGTCAGAATCATGGAGAGTAGGCCCAGAAATGAAATACCGATGGTCGTGTGCGTCGAAATGAGCTCGCTGCCCACCGTGTTGCTTAGGGGGCCTCCGATCAGGCCCAGCATCGCGCCCGAGGCGGTGCCCGTCCAGCCTATGAGCTCGGTTCTGCGGCTGCCGAAGTCGATGCAGTTTGACGCGTTGGCGGCCATGAGTGCGAACGAGCCCATAAAAACGAAGGCTGAGAGCAGCGAGAACACCACGGCAAAGACGATGCTGAACTGGCTACCCGGATCCATGGGGAAGAACGAGGGGACGGCCGTGATCATCGAGAGCCTAAAGACCAGCACGCTGTCTATCTCGTGGCAGCTGATGGCCGAAACGGCAACCAGGAGGAGGAGCGCCACGACGCCGCCGCAGCCCGAAAGAAACACGGTGTCGGACAGGCGCTCGTAGGAGGCCGAGATAAAGCGGTACAGCATGATTGAGAATGAGAAGCCCACGAAAAGACCGGCGATAAACAACCGTGAGCGCAGGCGCGTGCGGGATGTGATGAAAAGCCGGTTGATTTGGGGAGGAAGGTCTACGCGGGGCTTAAGGGGCAGGTCGGGCAAGCCGCGGGCAATGGCGAGGGATGCGGCCGAGCATGTCCCCGCAGCAACCAGTATGGCCTGCTCTCTTAAAAAATGGGCCAGATAGACGCAGAGGGCCGTGGTTGCAAGCGGGGCGGCTATCCTCAGGATCGCTGCCGCCGGGGTGGGGGCGATAGCCTTCTCGCCCCACACCACTGCTAGACAGGCGGATGAAAGGCCGGCGAACGCGCTCCCCGCTATTTTAAGCATGTCGCTGACGGTGGAGGGGATGAGGGCGATGCCATAGAGCGTCAGGGTGGCCGCCGTGGCGGCGAGGGCAAAATGCCAGCCCGCCTGAGCGTTTTTATGGGGGTTGCCGGGACGCAGGAACGCTCCGAGTGCAAAAAGGACCGAAGCGGCAAACACGAGCAGTGCGGCGTGGTCGGCCGGCAGGGGAAACGTCCCGCTTTGATAGGAACGGCTGAGAGACGACAGGGTGGGCCACCAAGGTATGGCGGTCATGGATCCCAGGCATACCGCCAGCGTGCGGAGGCGCTCCTGGCGACGCTTGGGCGCCGAGGTTGTTTCTGTGGCCTCCTCGGCTTCGTTGGTCATGCCGGGGTCCTTCCGTGACGGCGGTTTGGGCCCTGTGAGTGCCCGATAGGGCAGAAACATACCTCCACCGCAGCTCACAAGGCAATAATCTGAATCGAATGATGCTTTTGCGAACCGGAATCATCCAGGTATATGCCGGGATAGATGAGGTTTGAACGATTTGCCGCCCCGTTCCCTTGGGCCAAGATGGACCCCGACACCGGAAGTTCGGCCGGTGCAGACGAAAGGGGATATCCATGAGCGAAAGCATTTCGAGGCGAGGGTTTATTGCGGGGGCGGCTGCTGCCGGGGCCCTGGCGGTGGGTGCCAGCGGGGCCGTGGCCGACGAGGCGCGTACCTCGGTTCCCGAGACGTGGGATTACGAATGCGACTTTCTGGTCGTGGGCTACGGCGGAGCCGGCCTGTGGGGCTGCCTGTGCGGTGCCGACGAGTGCGGCATGAACGTGGTCGCCCTCGAAAAGGCTCCCGAGCGTGGTGGCGGCAACACCTCGATCAATATGGGGGAGTTCACGGTCGTTAACGATAAGGACGGTTTCGTCCAATACATGCAGGGCTTCTCCAAGGGGATGATCCCCGAGGCGATTTGCCGGGCATGGGCCGAAGAGGGATCGCGCAACGTCGAGTACATGAACCGCTATGGAATCGATCCCGTGGACCTGGGCGGGTCCATGGCGTCTGGGTTTACCCGCTCGTGCGAGTATCCTCAGTTCGACCCCAATCAGCCCGACGGCTGGTCTATGTCTATCTACCGCTATAGCTGGGACTATAACGGCGCATATGGCTGGGAGCTCCTTGACCAGGCTCGCGAGGAGCTTGGGGTAGAGGTCAAGTTTGACTGCCACGACGAGGAGCTGATTCAGGATCCTGCTACCAAGGAGGTCCTGGGCGCCTATTTCTATCAGGGCGACGACGGTGTCAAGCACTCCATCAAGGCGCGCAAGGGCGTTCTGCTCTCGACGGGAGGTTTTGAGTTCGACGAGCAGATGCAGAACGAGCACCTCAAGTGCTACCCGGCCCGCGGTATGTACGGTTGGCCGTTCAATACGGGCGATGGACAGAAGATGGCCTTTGCTGCGGGCGCTGCCAGCTGGGGTATGCGCGAGATGATCGGTGCAGACACTACGAACTTCCCGAACAACCCGTACAAGTACGCGATCTCTGCCAGCCCCAACGGCGACGGCTACTTTGACGTGACGCGCACCGGCGTGCGCTGGCATAACGAGAAGGGCGGATTCGATCCCCACAACGGGTGGCACCCCTACATGAACTGGGACAACGAGATCTGCGACTTTGACCGCATCCCGACGTGGATCATCTTTGACCAGAAGGGCCTCGACGGCGGCCCCCTTGGCCCCCTTGCCAACAGCGGCAGCATGCAGATGAACCTCGAGGGGCTGCCCGAGTCCTGCGGGGCCTATGGTGGCTGGAGCGAAGACAACTCGGCAGAGCTCGAGATGGGATGGATCAAGCAGGGCAACACGGTCGAGGAGCTGGTCGCCGATATGGCCAACCCCGATGCGTTCGTTGACGACAAGATGGATGTCGAGGCTCTCAAGGCCAGCATCGAGCGTTGGAACGAGATGGTCGCCAAGGGCGTTGACGAAGACTTTGGGCGCGATCTGAGCAATGCTCAGCCGCTGGAGCCTCCGTTCTATGCGATGGCAAAGTATCCGGGCGGCTGCACCACGCTGGGTGGACCCAAGAAGAACGAGAACGCCCAGATTCTCGATGGCGCAGGGAACCCCATCCCCCGTCTCTACGGTGCCGGCAGCATGTGCAACTGCCATAACCACACCTATGGTATCTCCGGCGGCGGCAATGCCGAGAACATGGTCTTTGGCCGCATCGCCGCGCGCCATGCTGCCTCGCTGGACTCGTGGGATGCGTAGGTTGGGCGTGACCGCCCGCTAAAGGCGACTGTTGTCTTGGACGGGACGGGCGCACGCGGTCTGCGGTGGCAGGCACGCGTGCGTCCGTTTTTGAGGAAGGGACCGACGTGTTGGCGATGAACGGAAACCACGGGCCTGCAGAGCGCCCCAGGCGCCTTGCGGACGAGCGTATAGCCTCCGCACTGAAGAGGCGCGGCGCCGTGCTTGTTTGCGGTCCCAAGGGCTGCGGAAAACGTGCGGCGGCCCTTAAGGCCTGCGGGGCCAGGTTTTCCTGGGATGACGACGGCGGTGCGCGCGAGCTGGCCGCCCTGCTGGATGCATCCGATGCTCCGGTGCTTGTTGAGGGCTGGCAAAGCGATGCGCAGCGTTGGGATGACACCGCGCGGGCCGTGCTCGAAACCGGGCGAACCGGACGCGCGGTCATGACGTGCGACGGGGAGCCTTTTGGGGGAGGGCGTCATGCGGCCCACGCCAGGGCCATTGCGCGCATCGACGTGGGGCCGCTCTCGAGTCTCGAGACCGGTTTATCGGACGGGTCTTTTTCGGTCGCACGATTGCTGGATATCCCTGGGATTGCAGACGACGGGTACGAGACGGCCCCGGGGGTGGACGAGCGGCGTCTTGCCGAGGCCTTGATTCGCGGGGGCCTCTTCGATGGGCGTGGCGGGGTTGCCGACATGCCGTCGTTTAATGGGGAGGAGGGCCTTTTTGCTGGGGGTATCGCCCGATTCTCGGGGGAGTTGGCGACCAATCTGGCCATTTGCAGAAGTCTGACTCCCAGTCCCGACGAGGATGTGCGCCTGCGCTTTGCCGCGTTTCAAGAGAGGCTAGTTAACGGGCGCGTTTTGGGTTCGCGCCCCAACTGGAGGCCCACGAAGCTTCTGGAATCGCGCTTTTCGTGTTTGCCGCGCAGGTATTTTTGCGACCCGTCGCTTGCCGCCGCTGCCTTGGGCGTAGACGGGGCCGCTGCATTGCTTGCGGACAAGGGGTTGTTAGCGAAGCTGTTCAAGACCCTTGTTATGCGCGATGTGTCCGCCTACGCCGCCATGCACGACCTGGCCGTTTTTAGATATGACGGTAAGGACGGCATGCAGTTCGACCTCGTTCTTGAGCGGGGAAGCCAGTGGTGTGCCGCGGCTGTGGTCGTTGACCCCGAGGATGTGGAGCCCACTGCTCAGCGGTTGGTGCGGACGGCCCAATACCTCGAGGGCTATCGAACGCCCAAACCGTGTTCGCTCACTGTTATCTCGGGGCCCGGATCGTGCGGAACGGTTCTGAACGGGGTCAGGGTAATTCCGTTCGATCGGCTCGGGGCATAGGGATCCGGGCACCCCAATGCCTTTATCCCTGCGAACGTACCGTGCGCATCAGGTCCTCGTGCTTATGCACGCCCACCTTGGCGTAGATGCGCTTCTTATGGGTGCGCACGGTCTCGGCCGAGATGGTGAGCTGCTCGGCGACGCGTTCCACCGAGTAGTCGGAGGCCAGGAGCAACAGAATCTCGCGCTCCCGGGCCGAAAGACCGCACTCCGTTGCCAGTTGGTCTACCCGCTTGGCTACGCGGGTCTCGTCGTTGAGCGAGGCCTTGCGGGTCATCACAAACGAGAGCGCCACGATGTAGAGCGTTACGAGCACAATCTGGATGTACATGGCGTCGTTGCCCAAAAGCGCGTAGGCCAGCGCCCCGGCGGCGTATTCTGCCAGCGCAAACGCCATCACCGGCCCGACTGTCAGCACGCACGGGGTTCCCTTTTCGCGCAGGCGTATGGCCGCCGTGCCCACAAAGAGCGCCGTGAACCCTCCCACGCTCATGTTGAAACCCACCGAGAGCACGTCCTTAAGTGCCCCGGAGGTGTTGAGCATGCGGATGAACGAGAAGTAACCCACGAACATGGCCAGCACCGGCAAGATGAAGAAGGCCTTTTGCCGCGCCGTCGCGTAGCGTGCGTCATTGCGCAGACTTAGCGCGAACCACAGCGCCACGGCGACCGCCGCGAGGTTGCCCACCAGGTAGACCCACGACTTGTGGTCGCTGGCGTAGACATGGGGCGGCACGGCCATAATCCCCCAGCTAAAGAACAGCGTCACAAAACCAAAGGCCGTTGCCGACGACGCCCCGGCAAACAGAGACGCCCAGCTGGGCCGTTCGGTGTCTGGCGTAGGGGAGGAGCCCTGGGAGTCCAGGGGTTTCTCCGCCATGGTACCTGGCACCTGATCGTGGCGGGAAAGCCGGGCGAGCAGCACGCTCGACACGAGAAGACAGGCGCCGAGAACGGCCCCCATGACCCAGGGGTTCTTGAGGGCGATGAACAGGGGCAGGGGTAGGTTGCCGATAAAGACCGAGAGGGCGACCATGAGGGTGGCGGTCAGGGGGTTGTGCCTGCCGTAGGCGTCGACCCAGCCCAAAAACAGCGCCGAGAGCGAGCTCCCGAGCAGGGCGTAGGCGCCTATCGCGCAGATATAGGACGCGACCTGTCCCTTGCCCACGAGGAGCGCTGCGGCCATGGCCGCGAAGGAGGCGAGGCCGGTCGGGGCGGCAAGGCGTGCGAGGAACGGGGCAGCGGCCGGATGTCCTTGGCGCCCGCGGGCGATGAGGGCGACGACGGTGCCCAGGGCCCCGAGCACGATGGCGGCGATGCAGCCGTGGCCCACGGTGTCGTTGGGGGCCAGCGTGGCGGGCAGGCAGAAGGAGATGCGGCGGAACACCTCGAAGATGGGCACGAGGAGGGCCAGGCCGAGCTGGCGGGTGTCAAAGGGGCGCACGATGTCCCCGAGGCTGTGCCAGGCAGCGAGCAGGGGGTTCGCGGCGGCGGGGGATGCGGTGGCCAACGGTCTTTCCTCCAGGGGCTAGGGGAATTCTAGGCAATAGTCCAGTGTAGCGCAGCTTCGGCAACACCGCAGTTCAGGGGCGTACCCCAAATGGTGTAATCGAGTTTACCGCGTTTGGTGCGGCCATTGCCAGACTCAGGGGAGCGACGGGGGGCCGGGCCGCTGGTTAAGGTGGGTGCCAACGACGAGCGCCGGGGCCGCAGGGGCCCGCTGATGGGCGGGTGTGTCCCGAGCGCCTACGTCGGAGCGATTGTCACCGTCACAAGGGAGAAAGGCATCACCATGAACGAGATCACCAAGATGGACCGTCGCAGCTTCGTTGCCGGTACCGCCGCCATGGGCGCTCTGGCCGCCGCCGGCGTGGCCGGCGCTGCCGTTGCCGACGAAGCCCCCGCCGTGGAGTGGGCCGACGAGGCCGACGTCGTTATCGTGGGCACCGGGTGCGCCGGCATGAGCGCCGCCCTGACCATGGCCATCGAGGGCCTGGGTAGCTGCCTGGTGCTCGAGGTGGCCCCCCGCGAGCTGCGCGGCGGCAACTCGGGCTCCACGGCCGGCATCGTGTTTAGCCCCGACTCGGTCGACGCGGCCATCGAGTACCAGAACGCCCTCTCGGGCGCCTACGCCTGCGACGAGGAGACCATGCAGGTGTGGGCCGAGAACCTGCTCGAGAACATCCCCTGGATGACCGAGCACCTGGGCTGCGAGTTCAAGCGCAACGAGCAGGGCACCTGGGGCATCCAGGGCGAGTACCCCTTCATGCCGCGCGCCCAGGAGTGCCCGAGCTACAACGTGACCGAGGGTACCACCTGGCAGGTGCTCGCCGGCAAGTACGACGAGCTCGAGATCCCCACCTACTACGAGACCCGCGCCGTGAGGCTGATTACCAACGAGGCCGGCGAGGTCGTGGGCGTGGAGACCGAGGACGGCCGCAGCTTCAAGGCCAACAAAGCTGTGCTGCTGGCCACCGGCGGCTTTGAGGCCAACCCCGAGATGATGAAGACCTACCTGCCCGCCGGCTACCCCGACGTCATCGGCAAGGGCTCTTGGTACAACCGCGGCGACGGCATCAAGATGGCCCAGGCCCTGGGCGCCGAGCTTTCGCACATGAGCAACGTGTCGGGCGCGGCCCTCGGCCTCAAGATGATGGCCACCGACGACGTGGACTCCCGCACCTGGACCCGTTGGCACACCCACGGCTACATCTGGGTCGATTCCCGCGGCCGCCGTTTCCAGGACGAGGACGTGCTCTACACCGAGCTTCTCCGCCACGGCAAGCAGTACCGCGCCGGCACCTTCACCGAGTCGTCGATGCCCGCCGGGGCCTGGGCCATCTTTACTCAGGAGGAGTTCGACGGCGGCTGCATCTTCTCGACCAGCTGCTTTGCCGCGATGAAGGCCGTCGACGGCCGCTTCACCGAGAACCAGGAGGCCCTGGACGCCGGCGTTATCGTGAAGTGCGACACCATCGACGACCTGGCCACCGCCACCGGCATCGACGCCGCCCAACTCCAGAAGACCATCGACCGCTACAACGGCATGGTGGCCGCCGGCGAGGATACCGACTTCGGTCGCGGCTTGGCCAAGAACGAGTACAGCGAGCCTATGAACTGGGAGGGCAACGAGGAGGATGTCGAGGGCCGTGCCGCCTTTGACCTGGTTGCCATCGAGGCTCCCTACTACTGCGTGCAGCTAGTGGGCACCCTGCTCAACACCCAGGGCGGTCCTAAGCGTTCGGCCAACTGCGAGGTCATCGACGTCTTTGGGCAGCCGATCCCCCGCCTGTACTCCGCCGGCGAGATGGGCTGCGAGTACCACTACATCTACAACGTGGGCGGCAACATCGCCGAGGCCATCTCGAGCGGTCGTTTGGCTGCCCGCATCATGAGCGCGCTGGAGCCGGTGGCGTAGGGACTGCTGGGCGAGGCGGGCGGGTCTCCCGGGCTGCAGGGGCGTGGGGGACCCGCTTTTGTATGGGGGCTCGCGGTAGGGTGCGGGCGCCGCCTACGATGGGCCCACGTTTATCATCCGCGGTCTTGCCGACACGGTGGTTCTTCCAGAGCGTGTGTCCCCGGCGGCCGGGGCGGCTCGGATAATCGAGATGCTTCCGCAGAATCGGGGTTCTGGATAGGCCCGGCGGCTCGTCTGGGCGGCTCTGCCGGAGCATGGGGGCTTTGGGGTATATGGGGAGCCCGGCAAAACCGCAGTTCAGGAGGGTGTTGGCCGCGAAGTTTTCTCACCTGCGGGCAATCGGGGAACATCGAGGCCCTTCCGAGCCTAGCCAGAACCCTGATCTTGCGGCGCTATCTGCCGATTTGGTCATCCACGTGAATGCGGGGCCGGCTGGTACAATGGGCTTCGGGTAGGTACGAGGCGAAAGGGGCCGTTCGATGCCGTTGGTGGATGGCGATGGGTTGGAGCGCGGCCTCTATACGGCCGAGGATTATTGGGGTCTGCCCGATGACCGTCGAGCCGAGCTGATTAACGGCGTGCTGTACGATATGGCGCCCCCGAGCACCCAGCAACAGGCAATTGTTGCCGGCATGGTCACGGACCTCACGCTGCATGTGCGGGGGCGGGGTGGTCCATGCAGGGTCTACGGGGCGCCGGTGGCCGTTCGGCTTAATTGCGGGTCCAATGACGAATCGTGGGTGGAGCCCGACGTGATAGTGGTGTGCGACCCGGCGAAGATCTCTGACCGCGGGTGCGAGGGCGCCCCGGATTTGGCGGTAGAGGTCGTGTCCCCCTCAAGCCGCCAAAAAGACTATCTCATCAAGACGCTTGCCTATGAGCGGGCTGGCGTGCGCGAGTACTGGATTGTCGACGCCGCCTGTGAGCAGGTGGCTGTGTATCGTTTTGAGGCAGACGGCCCTCACCTCACGACGTACACCTTTGCGGATGCCGTGCCCGTGAGCGTTTTTGACGGGCAACTTGCCCTGACGGTGGACGACTACCGGTAGGCGATCATGCTGACTTTGCCATGCCGTGCCGACTGTCTTTACCGTGGTCCTAAAGTCCTAAAAGACAAAACGCCTCCCCCGGAATATCTTCGGGGGAGGCGTTTGACTTGCCGTGCGCCGTCAGTAAAGCTCCTTACTCCGCAGCCTGGCTCAGGGCGTCGTTGATGGCCTCGACAAAGCCCTTGAGCGTGTTCGAGGCGCCGGCGGCCACGTCGATCTGGGTCGGGTCCTGGGTCTCGACGATGGCCTCGGCGTACTCGGGGAGTGCCACCTCGCCCAGGGTCGCGGTCTCGGCGGAGCTCACCACGTCGACCTTGGCGATCTTGCCATCCTCGACGGTGACGTCGAGCACGATGTCGCTGCTGTAGCCCTTGCCGGTGCCCTGGTAGGTGCCGTCGGCGAGCTTGGCACCCACGAACGCGGCGTCAGCGGCGGCCTGGTCGGCCTTGGCCTGGGCGTCGGCGTCGTCGAGGTCCTGCTGCTCGTAGCGGGCG
>JAHZGC010000020.1:0-1261 GCA_019421015.1 Coriobacteriaceae bacterium
GGCCCGCCCCCTGGGTGGGAGGCGGGCCGCGAGGAGAGCGCGCGCTATGGGTGCCCGTGCTGGCTATGGGCGCGGGCATGGAAGCCGGGAGCAGCCGGCCACCGGGAGCGGGCCGGGCCCATGGGAGCCAGGCCGGGGCGCTAGGAGCCGGGAGCCCTCGGGAGCTGGCGTACCGGCCCACAAGCATGGCCGAGTGAGCTACTGGGCCGACGGCGGGTCTATCAGTATGGCGCCCGCTGGCACGTCGCCAGCCGGTACCAGCGCCAGCCTATACCCGCATGGGCCTGCTATAAGCGCGGCGCTCTCGCAGGTCAAACGCCCGCCCTGCGATAGCGTGGAGCTGGCAAAGTTGGGAGACCTACCTGCGGCGATGGATGCGGCCCTTGCACTGGTACCGCTTAAGTCCAAAGCCCGCCTTAATGCGTCCATTGGATCCATGGTCACCTCCAATCATTGTCGCCAGTCTATCAGGTACTCAATAGTAATTGTGTACGGATTGTGAATTACTCAATCACTATTGCGTATGCTCAATAACGATTGTACATTGTAGTCACCCCATCGCACACGGCGAGGGGCCGCGCAAGGGAGCGCGGGCACGCGGGAGGGAGGTGGTTGGATTGGACGTCGTCGTTAGCGTGGCGCTAGCGGCCATGGTGGCGTGGTGGCTTTGGAAGAACCCGCCGTTCGGCCGCTAGCCAGGCACTAAGGGGCGTCCCGGCTGCAACCGGGGCGCTCCCTCGCCCACCATTGTACCACTAGCGGGGCGGGTCGATGACCAGCGCCGAGGCCGGGAGGTCGTCGGCAGGGATGTATGCGAGGGAGTACCCGCACGGCTTGGCAAGCTCGGCGGCTACCTCAAGAGACGGCACTGAGCCACGGGAGAGCACCGACGGGAGGTAACCCGCAGACCTGCCCGCCGCCTGGCTCACCGCTCGCAGCGATAGACCGGCGCTTGCCGCCATGATACGGGATGCCTGGTCAAAGTCCATAAATACACCCATCTACCTGGGATTACATGCCTACATCATAGCCCAGTAAATAACGATTGTTATGTAGGAATTGTGAATAACGTGGTTAACGATTGCGGGTTAACCAACAATCGTTCATTATTCAGTCATCCCACCCACACACGAGAGCAAGGAGCACCCCATGGAACCCGTCCGCATCAGCTACCAGGAGACCGTCGACCACGTCGCCGCCGCCATCACCAACGACCGGGAGATGTACCGGAACGTCCTCGACGCCGGTGACGCGGGCGCCA
>JAHZGC010000020.1:1332-69821 GCA_019421015.1 Coriobacteriaceae bacterium
GCTCTGCATCGAGTTCTGCCTGTGCGAGATGCAGAACATCCGCAAGGCCTGGCCGTGGCTCAGCTTCCACTACGAGCACGTGTGCGACGCCCTCGACCGGATCGTGACCGAGGTCGAGCCCTGCGAGCTCTAGGAGCCTCCCCAGTCGGCCCGCTCCCCGCGAGCGGTCCGCCATGGCGAGACCCCACACGACAACGCAAGAGAGGAGCACCCCATGATCCGCCACGTCGGCTGGGCCGTCTGCGAGGGCAGCGGCCACGTCATCGAGCTTGAGAGCCACTACGCACGAAAGTCCTACGCCGAGTCGCTGGTCTACTCCCACGCCATGGACGCCTACGGCGTCGAGGTCACGGAGGCCCACCTGTTCCCGGTCTCCGAGGAGGAGGCCGTGCGCGAGATGGTCGAGGGCGCAGTGGCCGACTCCCAGGGCTACGAGCTGCTGGGGACCCTCGTGCTCGCCCCCGGCTCCGGGAAGGAGCGCCCCAGGGAGTACCCCAACGTCTCCCAGATGGACGCGGCGCGGGCGATCTCCGAGCTCGCGGCCGAGGGCATCGAGGCCCGCTATTCCCGCGGGGGCAACCTGTGGGCAAAGGGCGAGGACCTGCGGCCCTACGGGATGCGTTTCTCCGCCAAGCGCGGCCTGTGGTGGGTCGCCCTGCCCGATTCCGGCGGCGTGGAGCCCGTGCGCTGCGAGCTGCGGGACTTCGCCGCGTGATCCGATTCGATTCCAAGGAGGAGCCATGTGCTGCATGTTGTGTGAACGGTTGTACGAGGCTCTGCTCGACGGTTTCGTCGAGGTGTTCGGGGCGTCCGGCTCCGACGCGTGGGCCGCCGGTTGGTCGATTTGGTGCGACCTGGCCGGTCTGCTCTCCGACGCCCTGCACCTGCTCGGCGCGTAGCGATTCCGCCCAGTCCGCGCCCTCCACCGCGAGGGCTCGGGCATGGCCGGAATCCACCGACCTGCAACGATTCAAGGAGGCAAGCCGTGAGCAACGAGAGGACCAAGCACCTCGACTTCGACCTGGCCGAGGCGAGCGCCGATTTCTGCAACGGCCTCAGGACGGTCTCGTGCACCGACCGCGAGGGCCGGACCGCCTACATCGTGACGAACTCCCGCGGCGAGGGCCGATGGGAGCGCGTCGAGGGGCCGTTCGGCACCGAGTACAACCAGGTGCGCGGGACGTGCCAGTTCCGCCTCGCCCGCACCGAGGCCGGGATCAAGAGGCAGCTGCGGGCCCTGCACGATTCCATCTTCGGCTAACCCAGACCGATTCGATTCCAGGAGGAGACCATGACCGCCACGACCCTCTACCGCCTCGACGGAGACGAGATTCGCCCGCGCTCACCTCATAGCGGCGTTTGGACCGCATACGACCCCCGCCCCAACGGCTGCTGCAGCGTCGAATGGGTCGACGCCTTCGAGGTCGAGCTGCCTGCAGGCTGGACGGTCGCCGACGATTTCTTCGGCATGCCAGCCGTGTTCGACGAGGGTGGATCGCCTGTCGAGCTGTTCGACGGCCCCTACGGATTCGTGCAGGCGGTCGGAAAGGTGCTCTCCAACATCGCTCTCGGCAGGTCCGAGCAGGTCCACTAGGAGGCGCGGCTAGATTCCGCCCGGTCCGGGCTCTTGCAGCGAGAGCCCGGGCACGGTTGGAATTTCGATTCGAGGAGGTTTCGCATGTACGAGGTCTACGAGTGCGGTTCGTTCGGCCGGTGCCCGGTGAGGTACGAGGAGCGCCCCACGGCCGAGGGGGCGTGGGAGTCGCTCTGCGGGCTCTACGTCTTCGGTCTGGAAGGCTACATCGTAGCCCCCGACGGTGGCAGGCTGGGCATTTCCCAGTGCCCGGACGACATCTACTCTCGTTTCGCGGACTACATCGACTAGGGAGGGACTCGGATGGGCTATTTCAGCGACATGGCGGTCGAGGTCGTGGACGGCGCGTTCCCCACCGAGGAGCGTTTCAGGCAGGTGCTCGCGGAGGCCGAGGCTGTCTGCATCAGGGAGTACGAGGGCTTCGACAACCACACCGGCCTCATGGAGATGCACGGGACGTGCATGTACCTGCGCATGTACGCCGACCTGCTATGGGAGGACCGCGACGCGATCCTCAGCATCCTGGTCGGCTGCCAGCCCTACGGGTTCCGCATTGGGCCGCTCAGCCTTCCCGAGGTCATGTTCGAGGCCGCCAACCGGCATTTCCTCGCGGACATGGACAACGCCTACGACGACTTCGACGTCAGGATGGGGTGGGAGTGATGAGGAGCGTTTCCAGGCGGCTCTACTGGGCCGGGTACCGCTACGTGCGCCGCGAGGCCGATTCTTTCGGCATGGCGGAGGCGATCCTGCGCAGCGTCGAGCGCTCGCACGCGCCCTCGGAGTTCGTGAACGGCGCGAGGAGGGCGTTCCGCGAGCTGGCGCCCGTCCCGGGCGCGATCGCGTAGCGTTTGGGCTATCATTCGGTTTCGACGCGCCCCGAGCTGGGCGAGGAGGAGGACACCATGGCAAGGAACTACGAGTGCTGGGGCACCTACAAGGGCGAGCCCGCTTCCGTCATGTTCACCGTTTCCGGACTCAACCGGGACGGGTCGGTCGAGGTCTCGTGCTCCATCGGGGCCGACTCGCCGGCTCGGGAGTTCGCCTACGAGGACGTCGACGACGTGGTGAGCGCCCTCGACCTGATCGAGTGGGCGCACGGGCACGGTTTCTCGTGGGACGACGTGGCCGAGGCCAACATAACCGACCTCGAGTCCATCATCTCGATCGAGCTCAGGCTGTAGCCGTCTTGCGAATTCGGCCCCGTCGGGACTACCCGGCGGGGCCTTTTCGCGTCACAGGGCCCTGAACATCCCCTTCTCGTCCCTGGGCCTGCCGTCGCCCATGCAGCCGCAGTGCGTGGCGCGGCCCGTGGCCAGGCGCTGGCCCCATTCGGCCTTCACGGTGCCGCAGGAGCAGCGCACGAGCCACCGTATGTTCCCGTTAGTCCCGCCTTTCGGTCCCAGGCGCTCGACCACCTCAAGCTCCCCGAACCTCGCGCCCACCTCGACCCTGGGCCATTTCCTGTACGTCCTGGGCGGTTCGGTGCCCCTTTGCGCCCTGCGCCACTGGGCCTCGGTCACGATCGCGGGGATTCCGCCCTCGACCCTGACGCAGCCGTAGCGGTACACGCCCTTGTAGGACTCGTCGCGCAGGATCCTGGCGACCACGGCGCCGCTCAGCGCCCTGCCCCTCGAGTTCGCCACGCCCATTCCCGCCACCCTCTCGGCTATGGCGGCGAACGATTTGCCGGACGCCCTCATGCGGTACATGAGGCGCACGGCATCGGCCTCCTCCGGGACGACCTCGTAGCGGTCCCCGGCGTGCCATTTCCCGTCCTCGCCCACGCCCGCCCCGGCTATGCGCCACCCGAACCGGTAGACGCCGTTGGGGTGGCATTTGGCCGCGTTCCCGCGCAGGCCCCTCTTCACGTCCTCGGAGAGGTTCAGGCTGTAGTACTCGGCCATGCCCTCCATGACGGACTCCATGACGGCCCCCATGGGACCTTCCGGGACCGGCTGGGCCGAGTACGCGACGGCGACCCCGCACTTCTGCAGCCGCCTCTTGTAGACCGCCGCGTCGTAGCGGTTCCTCGCGAAGCGGTCGGCCTTGTAGACCCACAGCGTGGCCCATTCCGCCGACCTGGCCTCCTCGACCATGCGCCTGAACTCAGGGCGGGCGTCGCTGGTGCCGGATCTCGCGTGGTCGGCGTAGACCGCGACCACCTCCTGGCCAGACCGCGAGGCCGATTCCGCGCAGGCCCGCACCTGGTCCTCGATCGACTCCTCGCGCTGGTTGTGGGACGAGAACCGGGCGTAGACGGCGCACTTCGAGGCGTCCCTCACCATGGCGCTCGACCTTCCGATTCTTGCATTATGCATTTACGTGCATATTTATATTTTATTTCTTGATGTGTCCCTAGCGCGTCCCAAATGTCTGCAAACAGCGCAAACCGTGCAAGTCGATTTTGGATAACCGCAGGTAGATTGCACGCAGCGCGCGCCATGCAGTAGCAAGATGCTACGGGCACTACAATACGCCGATATTCACGAGCACGAACACCGACGGACAGACGACGTTCTCCTACTGCGTCGACCCGACGACTATCGTCCCCAAAGCCGGCACCTACCAGACCATGCCCGTGCAGGACTTCAACCCCGGCATGGCACGCGAGACTCGGGCAGCCATGTGGTTCGGTTACGGCGGCCCGGGTTTCGACCCCTCGATGTGGCCGTCTACCTGGAACGACGGCTCGCCCATGCAGGCCTCCAACTACTATGCGGCAACCCACATCATCCTCTCCTACACCACCATGCAGGACCTACGCTACACCTATTACAACGCCGGCAGCGACTTTATCGGCTATGCGGCAAACACGTTCGTGGGATACAACCTCTACGGCCGCGTCGTCAACGGAAACTCCACCATGTTCCAGATGTTCGCCCGTGCAGACGAGGTACCCGACGACTACGTCTGCTACTACCTCGACTGCGGCGAGAAAGACTGGATCCAGTACGTCATCGCCCAAGACCCTTACACGCCACTGGGCGACTTGGCCGTGCTCAAGGCCTCGTCAAACCCCACGCTTACCTCGGGCAACCCCTGTTACACACTTGAAGGCGCCGTCTTCGGCGTCTACGCCGACGCCGGGTGCGAACAGCTGGAGACGACCCTCGTCACAGACGCCTCCGGAGCGGCGACAACCCAGGGCCTCAGGGCCGCGGCCCATTGGGTCAAAGAGCTCGCGGCACCCCCCGGTTACACCCTCAACGGGGCGGCGCACGCCGTACAGGTTCCGACGGGAGGCACAGCGACGGTCGAAGTAGCAGACGTGCCCCAGGCAGATCCCCTGCCCCTCGTGGTACGTAAAGTCGATGCCACAGTCCCCGACCGCGGGTTAGAAGGCGCCGAGTTCACACTCTGCTACTATGCCGGGGTCTACGATGCCGCAGGGCTGCCCTCGACCCCGACCCGCTCTTGGGTGCTGCGCACGGATGGCGGAGGCGAGGCGCGGCTGGGCGATAGCTGGCTCGTCAGCGGGGACGAGTTCTACCGCGATGGAGAAGGTACGCCCGTACTGCCGCTGGGCACCGTCTCGATACGGGAGACGAAGGCACCGAACGGCTACCTGATAGACGACCCGACGATGCACGTGCAGCGTATCGAGGCTGGGAGCACCCCCGGCGTCTCCTTCTACGCGGCACCGACCATGCAAGACACCCCGGCTCTCGGCGGCCTCTCGATTCAAAAGACCGACGCCAATACGGGGCTTGCCGCCCCCCAAGGCGGGGCAAGCTTCAAAAACGCAGAGTTCTCAATCATCGCCCTCAACCCCATGACCTTAGACGGGACCGCCTACGAGGTGGGGGATACCGTCGCCACGCTAATAACGGATGCGTCCGGCTTCGCCTCCACATCCGCATCAGCTCTCCCCTGTGGGTCCTACCGCGTCGAAGAGTCCAAGGCTCCAGCCGGGTACCTCATCTCCCCAAAGGCGTGGGCCGTGGACATCGAGGTGCCCGACGTCATAGTCGCCGTCGGGGACACACCGCAGCACGTGAGCGACGAAGGGGCGGTCGTGGCTGCGCCGAGCGAAACGGGCACGGGCACGGCGCCCCTCGTACCTGATATCCCTCAGGTCGCGGCATCCGGATTCCTCTCGAGCCTTTCTCGCGCCTTCGGGCCGTTGTTCGTCGGCCCCACGGCGGCCTACGCCCAAGAGGCCGGCTCCCCCGTGATTCCCGAACAGGTCATCCGGGGCGGCATCCGTGTGCAAAAAATCGATGCCGAGCTCGAAGGTGCCCAGGCCCAAGGCGGAGCGTCCCTCGCCGGCGCACGATTCTCCATCGTCAACTCCTCGCAGGGAGACGTCGTCGTGAACGGGAAGGTCTTTGCCCCCGGTGAGGAGGTGACCGTCATAACGACCGGCGACGACGGCATAGCCCAAACCGGCGAGCACGACCTTCCATTCGGAAGTTATTCCGTCACGGAGGTGGGAGCCCCCGCGGGCTATCGTCTGAGCGACCCCGAGACAAGGACCGTCGAGGTCCGCGATGACGGCCGGCTCTGCGACGCCCCCACGAGCTTCGCCGACCTCGTTCTGCGCGGCGGCATCACACTCGAAAAGCTCGACGCCGACACGGCTCGGCCCGAACCGCAGGGCGCAGCGTCTCTCGCCGGGGCCGAGTTCGAGATTTCAAACGCCAGCGACGGCCCTGTCGTGGTCGGGGGACAAACCTACGCCCCTGGAGAAACGGTCATGACCATTGTCACCGACGAAAACGGCAGAGCCTCAACAGGCGAGCACGACCTCCCCTATGGATTGTACTCCGTCTTCGAGGCAACGGCACCTGCAGGCTACGTAGCGTCCGAGGGCGCTCAGATCGTGTGCGTAGCCCAAGAAGGCGAGCGAGTCGCACTCTCCTCCCCCATCCGAGAACGCGTTCAGAGAGGCGGGTTCGGCCTGCGCAAGCTCGATGGCGACACCGGTCAGGCCGAGCCTCAAGGCTCGGCGCACCTGGCAGGAACCGTCTACCGTATCGTCAATGCCAACGACCGCCCCGTGGTCGTGGGAGGCGTTGAATACCCTCCGGGAGAAACGGTCATGGCCGTCGAAACCGACGAGACCGGCTGGGCGCAAACCGGGGGCCATGACCTGCCCTTTGGTACATACGCCGCAGTCGAGGTCGAGGCACCCGAAGGCTACCGTCTGGGCCTTGTCGACGAGTCCGGGGAGGAGACCGGCGAGGGGGCGTCGCTGACCGTGACGATAGACGGCGAATGGTCGTGGAAGTCTTACGAGCGAGACGTTCGAGACCACGTGGTGCGAGGGGGCCTCGCTCTGGTCAAGGTCGACGCCGACTTGGCCGAGGGAGCTCAGGGCCAAGCAACGCTCGCAGGAGCTCAGTTCGTGGTAGAAAACGCCTCGGAACATGCAGTCGTGGTCGACGGGACCTCGTTCAATCCCGGTGAAACCGTGGCGACGCTCACCACCGACGAAAGCGGCCGTGCCTCCACCGGGCCGCGCGACCTCCCCTACGGCACCTATCTTGTACGTGAGACCCAAGCCTCAAACGGCTACCTGGTTAACGAGACGGTATGGGAGACGTACATACAGCATGACGGGGACTTCGCGCTTGTCGGTGGGGCTGCAGATGGCGCGGGCGCGGCGCAACCCGTTGGCTTTTTTGAGAGCATAGCCGCTTTCTTATCGCCCACCCCGGCCGATGCCCAAGAGGCGGCCGAGGAGGCGCCCCCGTCGGGAGAGCCGGTCATACCGGAACAGGTAATCCGCGGAGGAGTCGAGATCTTCAAACGAGACAGCGAGAACACCGACGGCACGGCGCAGGGAGACACGTCGCTGGCAGGAACGCGCTTCGCCGTCATCTCCCTCAACGACAACGGGACATTGGTGGGAGGGACCGTGTATCAGAAAGGAGAGACCGTCATGGTTTTGGAAACCGACGAGCAGGGAAGGGCGGCCAGCGGGAATCGAGACCTACCCTTCGGCACCTACGCAGTCAAGGAGATAAAACCACCTGCTGGATACCTTGCCCCCACGGCACCGACGACACAGATCCTCACCATCGCCGACGACGGTGTTCTGGCAAGCATTGACAACCCCTTTGTTAACAGCCCGGCCCGTGGAGGCCTCAGCCTGCGCAAAGTCGATGCCGAGACATCGGGAGACGCCCCCCTCGGCTCCGCGCGGTTGGACGGAGCGACGTTCTCCATCTCCAACGCCAGCCGGCACGCCGTCATTGTCGACGGAGAATCCTTTGAACCCGGCGAGGTGATCATGCACATCGAGACAGATGTCGACGGCCGCGCCTCCACAGGGAAGCGAGAGCTGCCCATAGGCACCTACGCCCTTACCGAAGTACGGGCACCGGAAGGTTATGTCCCCGACACAGAAAAGACCCTTTACGTGTCGGTCCTCGAGGACGGAGCGGTGTTTGAATGCACCGAGACGCTCCCCAACCGAGTCATCCGGGGGGACGTGGAGGGGATCAAGGTCGAGGACGGCACCCAAAGACGCATGGCCGGCGTAGCGTTCCTGGTGACGAGCCTCACGACCGGCGAACATCACGTCATCGTAAGCGATGAGAACGGCCTCTTGGCCACCGGGGCGCAGACGGCCCCGCACACGCATGGCACCAACGGCAACGACGCCGCCGTGGACGCCGACGGACGGGTGATCGACGAGAAAATTCTCTCGGCGTCGAACGGTCTGTGGTTCTCCGGGTCATCCGCCCTGGCAACCGAGCCGAACGACGGGGTGGGCGCCCTCCCCTTCGACAGATATCGGTTCGACGAGCTCCCAACCACTGCAAACTACGGCCACGACCTTGTGAGCTTCGAAGTGTCGGTTCGACGAGACGGAGAGGTCGTCAACCTGGGAACGGTCAGCAACGACATGATCTGCCTCAAAACGACAGCCTATATCGGGACGCCCGGCCAAAACGAGACGGCGGCCGAGGGAAGCGTCGTCGTCACCGACGTGGTCTCTTACGCGAACCTCACGGTCGGCACTCCCTATGAGCTGAGGGGGACGCTTGTAAAGCGGGCCACAGGCGAGCCGTTGCTGGACGACGGAGGAAACAAGCTGACGTCGACACGCCAGTTCGTGCCCGAAGAGCGTTCCGGAGCCGCAGAGGTTGCCTTCGAGATCGACGCAGGCGCGCTCGAAGGAGAACAGGTCGTCGTCTTCGAACGGCTGTATCAAGACGGCGTCGAAATCGCCGCCCACGAGGACGTGGCCGACGATGCCCAGACCGTCTCGTTCGCAGGCATCTCCACCGTTGCGGCGGGCGCCGTGAGCGGCCTTCACGAGGAACAGGCAAGGCCTCGGACGACCATCGTCGACACCGTCTCCTACCGCGGCCTCACCGCAGGACGAGAGTATCGCCTCGAAGGCACGGTGGTGGATGCGGCTACAGGGATTCCGTTGGACGGCCCCGACGGTTCCCCCCTCACGGCCGTCCACCAATTCGTCGCAACAGGACGTTCCGGCATCGAGCGGATCGCGTTCGAGTTCGATGCCACCGACCTCGTAGGCCGCAGCGTCGTGGTTTTCGAGCGTCTGTACCAAGGCAACCATGCAATCGCCACCCACTGCGACCTAACGTCCCAGGAACAGACGGTACGGCTCGTCTCGCTCAAAACGACAGCGGTCGACAAGGCTTCCGGATCCCACATCGGCGACGCGGCACCCGAGACGACCGTCGTCGACACCGTCGCCTTCCAAGGGCTCGAGGCGGGGGCACACTACCAGCTGGTCGGCGTGCTCATGGACCAAAGCAGCCGAACTCCGCTGCTCGACAAAGACGGTAGGGAGATTGTCGTCACAAGGGCCCTCGTGCCTTTGGAGCCGGACGGGTCGGCGGTCATGGAGTTCAACCTCGACTCGTGCCCCCTCTTCGGCCCGGTCGTCGTCTTCGAGCTTCTCCTGCGTGGAGACGCCGTGGTGGCCAGCCATGCCGACATCGACGACGAAGCCCAGACCGTGTGCTGGAACCCGGCGTCGCCCATCCCCCATTCGGGCGATTCTGCAGCACAGGAAATGAGCCTCCTCATGGCCGCAGGCGGCGCGGGCTGCCTGCTGACGGCGAGCGCCGTGGCCTTCTGCACCCTTCGACGCCGAGCCAACCGGACGCCACTTCCTTAACCCCGTCACCGATTTCACCACCACCCAATAGGAGGGACCCATGGCCAAAACATCTCGAAGCAGCAAAAAAGAGTCCCGCAGGTTCTTGATGCTGGCCGCACTCAAAAGGGTGCTGACAAGCGGCGCGGCGGCTTCACTCGTGCTTTGCCTCGTAACGCCGGTGCTCTGCCTGCTTTCGTCGCCCGCGTTGACCGCCGCGCTGCAGGGGACGTCGGTGCGGCCGGCCATGGCAGACGACCCAGGCGTGACCGTGACGCCGCCCATCGAAGTGGCCCAAGACGAAATCCCGGTTGAGACCTACCCGGTGCAAAGCGAAGGTGAGGCGGCCCCTCCAGATGCCACGAACCCCGAGGAACAAAACGGTGCCAGGACCCCGACGGCAGGCAGCGAAGCCATCGTCGCGCCAAACGAAGAGGAGCCGTCTGACTCCGTCGAAACACCCCCTGACCGCGAGCCCGCTGGAGAGACGGGAGCCCTTGAAGACGACCCCGATTCTGAGACCTACCTCGACAGCCCTATCCCCCGCGAAGAGGACCTGCCAACCGGACCGGACACGACATGGGCCACCGAAACCGGCATGCCCGTAGAGGGTGGCGTTTCGGCCGAACCGATAGAGGCGCTTATGCAGACCATTGAAGAGCGGGTCGCCTGCGGAGACGGGGCGGTTGCGCTGCAAGTCGACGGGAACACCGGCACCGTCGAGTACCTATAGGTCGGGACGATTGGCGCGCCCACGCCCGCACGCCAATCCAAAAACGACGGCAATCCCCATCGCGGCGACGCAGACCGTAGAAAGCGCCGTCGCGATGCGGATACCTTCGAGCTCTGTCATGCCGGAAGCCACCAGGGCCCCCATCAGAGCAAACAGCACGGTGTTGATGAACGCCCCTCCCACCTGCCGCGCTGTGGTGGCGATAGAGGTGCCGTGGGTTATGAGCTCCGAGGGCAGACAGTTAACCGCCCAGGTCTGGAGGTTCTGCATGACACAGGCGTTGCCGACGGCACGCACCATAAACACCGCCAGCGAATACCACAAGGGGGTCGTCGGGACCACGAGGCACGCCAGGATGCCCGACACGACCAGGCAAGAGAACCCACAGACCGAAAGCCCCAACGGGCCCCGCCGGTCGAGGACCCTGCCGGTGAACGGGGCGATCACGGCCGAGAGCACCGCACCCGGCATCAGGCAAAGCGCCGCCATAGTAGGCGAGAACCCCTGGTCATTTTGGATGTAGATGCTCATAAACGTCTCGATGTTGATAAGTACGCCAAAAACCGTGGTCACCGCGGCAATCCCCAGCACGAAGGAACGGTTCCGCATGGGGAGGGGGCTTAGAAGAGGATGGTCGACCTTGGACTGCCTGCGAGCAAACAGCCAAAGGAAGCACGCCCCAACAGCAAGGAGCAACAGGGCCCGGGGCAAGGATGTGCCCAGGCTCCCGGCACCCACGATCAACCCAATAAACGCGACGGCGATAAGGACCAGCGACACAACGTCAAACGACGCTTCGCCAGTCTTCTCGATCAGTGCCCCCACCACCGGATAGGACAGCAAAGACAGTACCGTGCAGCCGGCAACCACCGCAAAGACCGAACGCCACCCCCACAGGTCCGTGCACACGCCCGCGACTATAGGGCCAAGCACAGGGCCGGCCGCCAGGGCGACGGCGGCGATGCCCATGGCAAAGCCCCGCTGGTGGGGAGGAAACAGCCGAAAGGCGATAACCTGCATCAACGGGATGAACAGACCACCCGCCAAACCCTGGACGCAACGCACGGCCACCAGGGCACCGAAGCTCTGGGCAAACGTCCCCAGAATGCCCACAAAAAACACCGCGTTAGCCGCGAGAAAGAGATGGCGGCTCTGAAAGCGCGTCATGAGAAAACCGGTGCATGGAATCATGATCCCCATGGTGAGCATATAGGAGGTCGTGAGCCACTGGCCTTGGGCCGTGTCGATCGCAAACTCGCTCGTTATGGACGGCAGGCAGGTCGTCATGGTGAGCTGGCTCATGATGGCGATGGCGGCCGCCAACACGAAGCACACGAGGATTGCCCATCTCCTGGCCGGTGAAAGCTCCGGGTGAAAGGCGGCGAACGAATCGGTGGGGCTGTCGACTGCGCTCAAGGAGGACCTTCTATCTTCTTTACAGTACAGGCATCTTCTTTATAGGTGGTTTTAGGGCAGGAAAGCGCAGTCCTGAGCATAGCGTATAAACTCGATGGGGGAAACCCGACAGGACGGCGAGGGAATAAAACGCAGGTACCGGCCGCAGGCATATGCTTATAAACCCGCATGCGTCCACAAACCGGAAGCATCTCGGTCCTTCGGAACCATCTCGGCCCTTCCCAAGTTATGGCAGAACGAAGCCAGAAAGGACTTCCATGAACACACCAGGTGCCACCGTTCGCCCTTTCGAGACCACAGACTTCGAGCGCGTGTGCGCCCTGATGCCGCCCGAATGGCGTTTCTCGGGCTTGAGCGAGCCAGAGCTCGACGCCCAAGCCCGCATGGACGCGGCAGGGGTCCTCAGTGTCGCAAACCTGCGCCTGGTGGCGGAGGATCCCAGCCACCCCGACGGCCCCCTTGCCGGTTATCTGTTTGCACGGCTCGAGGGAATCGCCGCTCCAGCCGACGCGCCTCGATGGTCGGTCGTCTACGAGGACGCACGAGAGCGCCTGCTCGCCGGCGGAGATGCCGCCGTGCGCGCCTGCCGTTACGAGGAGCAGCTCGCCGACCGTGGGAACCTCATCATCGAGGCGGCGGCCGAGAACCGGGGCAGCGACAACGAGCTCGAGTTGTTCGTCGTGAACCCTCAGGTGCGCGGTCGCGGGACCGGTACGGCCCTCATGCGCGCCTTCGAGCAGGCCTTGGACGAGCTCGGTGCCACGTCCTATTGGCTCCAAACCGACTCGACCTGCACCTGGACGTGGTACGAGACGCACGGCTTCAAGCGCGTCGCCGACGTCCCCCTCACCGCCGAGTTCCCGATGCCTGACTCCCCCGCCGCTCTGGCAGGCGCCGATGACGGCTCACGGGGCTCCGCCGACATCTCCCCCGAAAGGCCCCGGGTCTTCATGTACCGCAAAGACCTCTCGGCCTAGAACGTTTTGAGAAAGTCCCTGCACAGGGCGCGGCGGGACGCGGTGCTCTAGGGCACATAAGCCCCGCCGCAGCGCGGTGCAGGATTTATATCCAAAACGCCCTAGGGGCGTCCGCCCAACTCGTCAAGGTAGGCGCCCAGCTCCTCAAAGCCGCCATGGGGCAGGCTGCCAATCTCTGCCCCATGGGCGTTTATCAGGCAGTCCGTAAGCAGGAATGCTTCCATGCCCGCCTCTGTCGACGCCACCACGTCCTCGGCCACGTCGTTACCCACCATAAGGCACTCTTGAGGGGCAACGCCCAAACGGGCGGCAATGTCGGCGTAATAGGCCGGGTTCGGTTTGCAAAACCCGCTGTTCTCATAGGTCGTAACAAGCTCAAAGTCCTCAGGAGAAAGGCCGGCCCAACCTATGCGGGCATAGGTCGCGGTTTTAGGGAAAAGCGGGTTCGTGGCACAACCGACCCGCAGCCCGCGCCCCTTCGCCGAGCGCACGGCCTCGACTGCCTGGGAACTGTAGCCACACAGCTCCCTCGCACCTTGAAAATCAACCGCGTAAAACTCGTCGAAGATCGGACGGTCCGCAATCGCCCCTTTGCCGAGCAACCCCACGGCGGCAGCCCAAAACACCTCCTCGTTGCTCGCAGAACCGTCGTTGCGCACCATGGCACCCACACCGGCCCACACGGCGTCAATCACGGCCCTGGGCTCATAGCCGTGGGGGGCCATCTTGTCTGCAAGCATCTTGAGGTATCCTTTGACAAAGACGTTCTGGTCCATGGGGAGCAGGGTCCCGTCCAGGTCAAACAGCACGGTCGTGATAGGCATGAAGGGGTCCTTTCGTCGCTGGGTCCACCCCATGATGGCACCAACGGCAACACCCGGAGGAGCGGACCCGAAATCTGTGCGTTTCACACAGTAAAAAACTGTGTGGAACCAAACGCCCAATGCTCCTACAATACGGTTCCGGAAGCGCGAGGCCGCCGTGCAACAGCCCCGTGCTTTTTTGCTGTCGATGCACGCTGGAGAGGAGTGAGAATTGGAAGTTCCACTCGTAGACCTTGTAGGCATCTGCAAGAGGTATGGCGACAACATCGTCCTGAACGACTTTAACCTATACATCAAAGAGAACGAGTTCGTTACCTTCTTGGGTCCCAGCGGTTGCGGCAAAACCACAACGCTGCGTATCATCGGCGGCTTCGAGCAGCCTGATTCGGGCCACGTATACTTCTCTGGAGAGGACATCACCAGCCTGCCCCCCTACAAACGGCAGCTCAACACCGTGTTCCAGAAGTACGCCCTCTTCCCCCATATGACCGTGGCGGAGAACATAGCCTTCGGCCTCAAGATCAAGAAAAAGAGCAAGAGCTATATCGACGGCAAGATCGACTACGCCTTGAAGCTCGTGGACCTCGAGGGTTTCGGTTCGCGTATGCCCGACTCGCTCTCGGGCGGTCAGCAGCAGCGCATCGCCATCGCCCGTGCCATCGTAAACGAGCCCAAGGCCCTTCTCCTCGACGAGCCCCTCGGCGCCCTCGACCTCAAGCTGCGTCAGGACATGCAGTACGAGCTCATCCGCCTCAAAAACGAGCTCGGCATCTCGTTCATCTTTGTGACCCATGACCAAGAAGAAGCCCTCACCATGAGCGACATCGTGGTGGTCATGAACCAGGGCCGTATCCAACAGCTGGGCACTCCCCAGCAAATCTACAACGAGCCCAAGAACGCCTTTGTGGCCGGCTTCGTGGGCGACTCGAACATCATCGGCGGCACCATGCTCGGCGACTACGCCGTCGAGCTCTGCGATGCCCGTTGGCAGTGCGTCGACGCGGGCTTCGGCGTCAACAAACCCGTCGACGTCGTGATCCGCCCCGAAGACGTGGAGTTCGTGGCTCCTGAAAAGGGCATCATCAGGGGCGTCGTGAGCCACATCATCTTTAAGGGCCTGCTTTGGGCGATGGAGGTGGAGGCTGGCGGCTCCACCTGGCTGGTGCAGAACACCCAGATGGAGCCCGTGGGCACCGAGGTCGGCATTTACGTCAAGCCCGAGAATATCCAGATCATGCACAAGCCCACGAGCGACGACGAGGAGGCGCTGGTCAATGAGTAAGGCCACGCGGGCCTCCTCGTTTAAGAGGCAGCTTTTTGCCGGGCCGTTCGCGTTCTGGATGGTCGCCTTCACGATCATCCCGCTGGCGCTCATGGCCGTGCGCGCCTTTACCGACGGCAACGGCAGCTTCACCCTCGACAACGTGATGGCCATCACGCGCCCCGCCTACCTCAAGGCCCTGGGGCTCTCCCTTGAGCTAGCCTTCCTGGCCACGCTCATCTGCCTGGTGGTCGCCTACCCGGTCGCCCTCATCTTGCGCCACCACAAGCACGGCAAGGGGGCGCTCGTCATCTTCGTCTTTGTACTCCCCATGTGGATGAACTTCCTGCTGCGCACCCTCGCCTGGCAGTCGCTGCTCGAACGCGAGGGCGTCATCAACGGCATCCTCGGTGCAATCGGCCTGCCTCCCATCGAGATTATCAACACCCCGGCGGCCGTGATCTTGGGCATGGTCTACAACTTCTTGCCCTTCATGATCCTGCCACTCTACAACTGCATCAGCAAGATCGACGAGAACACGATCAATGCCGCCTACGACCTGGGCGCAAACCGCATCCAGACCATCGCCCGCGTCATCGTACCCCAGAGCTTTGCCGGCATCGTGAGCGGCATAACCATGGTCTTCGTTCCCGCGCTCACCACCTTCGTGGTCTCAGACATCCTCGGCGGCGGCAAGGTCATGCTCATCGGCAACGTCATCGAACAGCAGTTCACCGTAAACTACGACTGGTCCACAGGCGCGGGCCTCTCCATCGTGCTCATGCTCTTCGTACTCATCTCGATGATGCTCGTGAACTCCTTCGACAAGTCGGGCGAAGGGAGGCTGCTCTAACATGGTCCACAACCACAAGCTGCGCCGTGCGCTTTCTGGCACCTACCTCGGCCTCGTGATCGCCTTCCTCTATCTGCCGATCCTGGTGCTCATCGTGCTGAGCTTCAACGTCAGCAAGTCGCGCGCGGCATGGGGCGGCTTCACGCTCGACTGGTACGCCCAAGTCTTCCAAAGCCCCACGATCATGAGAGCCCTGTACAACTCGCTCTCCATCGCCGTGCTCTCCTCGGTCATCGCCACCCTCATCGGCGTGGCCGCCTGCGTGGGCATCATGGCCATGAGCCGGCGCTGGCGCACCGTGAGCCTCACACTCAACAACATCCCGTTGCTCAACGCCGAGATCGTGACGGGCCTCTCGCTCATGATCTGCTTCGGGGCCTTCGGCATCTCCCTGGGGTACGGCACGATCCTCGTGTCCCACGTGGCGTTTTGCCTGCCCTATGTGATCCTGAGCGTCATGCCTCGCCTCAAGGCCACGAGCGCCGGCACCTACGAGGCCGCCCTCGACCTGGGGGCCACCCCTGCACGCGCTTTCTTTAAGGTGGTGCTCCCCGAGCTCGTGCCCGGCATCGTGGCGGGCTTTTTGCTCGCCTTTACCATGAGCCTCGACGACTTCGTGATCAGCTACTTCACGCGCGGGCGCGGGGTCGACACGCTTTCGACCCTGATCTTCTCACAGGTGCGCCGCGGCATCGTCCCGAGCCTCTATGCGCTCTCGACCCTGATCTTCGTGGTCGTGCTCGCGGTCCTGGCGGCCCAAAACTTCCTGCCGCCCATCGTCTCGCGCCGCCGCGCCAAGGCCCGCGAACGCCGCGTCCAGCGCAAGCTCGACGCCCACCTTGCCAACGAGGACCGTGCCGCCGTCGAGGCCGCCTGGGGCCGGCAGGCCCAAGAACTCGCAGCACAGAAGCCCAACGGCCCTAAGGGCCTCTCCCCCACCAAATCAGATCCACCCACATCCAAGGAGGAATAGCCGTGTCCAGCACCGTCCCCGCCAACAAGCTCTCGCGCCGTACGTTCGTGAAAGCCGCAAGCTGCGCCGCGGCGGCCCTCGGCATGGCCGCCCTTACCGGATGCGGCGAATCAAACGGAGGCTCCGCAGACGGATCGAACAACACCGTCTACGTGTTCAACGCCGGCGAGTACATCGACGAGTCGGTGATCCAGCAGTTCACCGACGAGACGGGCATCAGGGTGGTCTACGACACCTTTGAGACCCTCGAGGCCATGTACCCCATCATCGAGCAGGGCCAGAACCGCTACGACGCCGTGTGCCCAAGCGACTACATGATCCAGAAGATGATCGCCAACAACCTGCTCGCCAAGCTCGATTGGGACAACATCCCCAACTACCAGTACATCGGCGAGCAGTATAAGGAAACCGCCAAGGCCTTTGACCCCACCGGCGAGTACGCGGTGCCCTATACCTGGGGCACGGTGGGCATCCTCTACAACCCCACCAAGATGGACGAAGTCCCCGAAGAGTGGAGCTGGGACATCCTGTGGGACCCGAAGTACGAAAACGAGATCCTGATGCAGAAGTCGGTGCGCGACGCCTTTGCCGTGGCGCTGCGCAAGCTCGGCTACTCCATCAACCCCACCGACCCCGACGAGATCGCCGAGGCCCGCGACCTGCTTATCGAGCAGAAACCCCTGGTGCAGGCCTACGTCATTGACCAGGTGCGCGACAAGATGATCGGCGGCGAGGCCACCTTGGGCGTCATCTACTCGGGCGAGTACATGTTCTGCAAGGAGCAGAACCCCGACCTCGAGTACGTGGTGCCCGTCGAGGGCTCCAATGTCTGGCTCGACTGCTGGGTGGTACCGGCGAACGCCGAGAGCAAGGAGAACGGCGAGAAATGGATCAACTTCCTTTGCCGCCCCGACATCGCCCTTAAGAACTTCGAGTACATCACCTACGCCACCCCCAACACCGGTGCCATGGAAGAGATCGACGAGGAGATCCTGAACGACCCGGGCGTCTTTGCCACCGACGAGACCGTCGGCAGCTGCGAGACCTTCCAGTGGCTGGGCGACGACGCCGAACGCGTCTACAACGACGCCTGGACCGAGGTGCTCTCGGCGGAGTAACGACCGGTAACCGGCCTATACCTGGACCCCACGAACCCCTTCCCCATGCCGTCTACAGCCTGGGGAAGGGGTTCGCTCTGGAGCAGTCCACAAAACTGCTGGACGAGGCACGCGTGGGCGCGGTGTGCTGGGGCACATGAGCCCGAACGCAACGAAGTGCCGGTATTTTTGTGGACTGTTCTAGTGGACTGCTCTAGGCATGTCGTGCCAGCAATCCCATGACCTCATCCCACCGTATTAGGTCGATGGTGTGGGAGGCCTGTCCGAACACCCGGATGTTCGGGGCCACGGTGCGCAGTTCCTCCAGGTAGATGGGGGTCCCAAGGTAATGGATGCTCTCAGGCACGAACACGTAGGCCCCGGGCCATGCGACGCCGCCTTCATCGACCACCACATCGTCTTTGATGTGGTCGAGGATTGCATGGGCCCGGATGGCCGCCGCGTACTGGAACAAAACCAGCGACCCCGGGCCGCAGGCCAATGCCTTGCGCGGATAGGTGAACACGCCTGCGAGCTCCCCCGGTAGCACGCGCGTAAAGAAGTCGCCAATGCGTGCCGGCGGTATGGTGTTCTGGCTCATGGCCAGGGTGCGTATCTGCTTATGGCCAGCCCGTACACTCGTCGTAGGCATGTTCTTATCCTCTATTGCACCAACACTTCGACCGGGGGCAGAGAATCGAGATCCAAGGTCTTGAGGCGATACGTGGTATCAAGATTAATCCAAAAATCTGGAGTTGTCCCCAATGCCTTCCCCAACAACCACGCCATTTCAGGCGTGATAGAGCGGCGACCATTGACAATATCGGAAACTGCCGATGCCGGTTTCCCAATAGCATGAGCAAGCCTATATTGCGAAATTCCTAAAGGCTGCAAAAACTCCTCCAACAGAATTTCGCCCGGCGTTGAAATATAAGCACTAGTGGTAGTCAACAAACTCAACCTCCCTGGCTTCGCTCCCAATCCATGCGAAGCATAGCCGCCATTTTTCATTTACCCGTATGCCATAGCAGCCGGCACGGTCGCCTTTAAGCTTCTCCAAATGATTACTCGGCGGTACGCGTAAGTCGTTTAAACTGCGAGCAGCCTCAAGCATTTGAAGCTTACGATATAAACCACGGCGAATATCTCCAGGTACTCTACGTGGCAATACCAAATCCGGCTGATTCCAAAATGCCTCGAGGTCTTTGTCTTTAAACTCCATAAACCCCCTCGTATAGTTCTGTTATTCAGAATTATATTAGCTATCCTACTCTATGTGCAACCGTGTCCCCGTCTTTTTTTTAATCAACCTCCTACAATGTGAACATCCCGCGTGCGCCCCTAACTGGTGGTACATTCGTCAACACAAAACAGGCGGCAGGCCGCGCCCGGGAACTCCCGGCCCAAAGGTGCGGCACGCCCCAGAAAGGAGCCCTCCCCCGTGCTGACCCTCGACAAGATATTCCAGGCCCAAGTGATGCTTAAAGGCGTGGTGCGAGAGACCCCCCTCGTCCGTGCCACGGGCATCCCCACCGGCTGCGACGTCTACCTCAAGCCCGAGAACCTGCAGAACACCGGCTCGTTCAAGCTGCGCGGTAGCGGCTTCAAGATCGCCATGCTCTCGGACGAGGAGAAGGCCCGCGGCGTCATCGCCTGCTCGGCCGGCAACCACGCCCAAGGTGTGGCCCTGGCAGCCAGCAAGTACGGCATCAAGTCGCTTATCTGCCTGCCCGACTCGGCCCCCATCTCAAAGGTCGAGGCCACCAAGGGCTACGGTGCCGAGGTCTGCCTGGTCGAGGGCTGCTACGACGACGCCTACGCCAAGGCCCTCGAGCTGCGCGACGAGTTTGGCTACACCTTTGTGCACCCCTTTGACGACGAGAACGTCATCGCCGGCCAGGGTACCATCGGCCTTGAGATCGCCAACGAGCTGCCCGAGGCCGACGCGGTGATCGTGCCCATCGGCGGAGGCGGCCTCATCTCGGGCGTGGCCTACGCGCTCAAGTCGATTCGCCCGCAGATCAAGGTCTACGGCGTGCAGGCGGCCGGCGCCCCCAGCATGTACAACGCCATAAAGCACGGCCAGATCGAGTGCCTCGACGCCGTCTCGACCATCGCCGACGGCATCGCGGTCAAACAGCCGGGTGAGAACACCTTCGATCTGGTAAGCAAGTACGTGGACGACATCGCGCTGGTCAGCGAGGACGAGATCGCCAGCGCCATCCTCACCCTCATCGAGAAGCAGAAGATGATCGCCGAGGGCGCCGGCGCCGTCTCGGTGGCCGCCGCCATGTTCGATAAGTTCCCCATCCAGGGCAAGAAGGTCGTGAGCCTCGTCTCGGGTGGCAACATCGACGTCACCAGCCTCTCGCGCGTCATCGAGCGCGGCCTCATCAAGAGCGGGCGCCAGAGCAAGCTCCTCATCGAGCTCGTCGACAAGCCCGGCCAGCTCAAGGACGTAAGCCGCATCATCGCCGACTGCGGCGGCAACGTGGTGAGCGTGCTGCACGAGCATGCCGGCACCACCGAGTCCATCAACGGTTGCTACCTGACCATCGGCATGGAGACCCGCAACCACGAGCACGTGGAGCAGATCGTGAACGCCCTCAAGGCCGAGGGGTTCAAGATCGTTTAGCAGCCGGGCAACGCATCGTCACGGCGGTGCGGCCGCGTTGAGCGCCCGGCAAGCGGCGGAGGCCGAATAGAGAACGCGGCAACGCGGCGGCCCTTGGCGCGGCGGCACAAAGCCCGCCGTTCCAAGGGCCGCCCCGTCCCCTTACCCTTTTACCGGCACACGCAGCGTGAGCGTGAGCCAGCTGCCGTCGGCGCGGCGGTGCACCGAGTCGGCAACGGCCAGCACGTCGCCGGCCAGCACGCGGCCTTCCTCGCTCAGCGCCTCGCGCACGGCGTCGCGCAGCAGGTCGAACACCTGGTTGTCGCTGGGGGCGCTCGTGCTCAGAACGACCGCCGGCCCGGGCAGCACATCGATGATGCGCGCCTCGTCCGAGGGCTTCTCCGCCTCCATGGCGGCGCGCACGTCGGACTGGTCGCCCAGAGGCACCAGGCCCCACCAGCAGCCGTCCAGCCCCTGCCCGTCCACGGAGTCGCGCTCTATGCGCAGCCCGATGAGTGAGCGCTCGTACACGCTGCGCCACACGCCGGAATCCACCAGCTCGCTGCCGCCCGCCAGCTCGTTGCCCCTGAAGTGGGACACGAACACCAGGCCGGCCGTCTGAGCGTCGTAGACCCCGCGCCCCGGCCGTTCCAGGTTGTTGCGCAACGACGACACATGGCGGTGGAGCAGGCGGTTCGCCTCCTGGAGCTCGGCGATGACGCGCTCGTTCTCGACGAGTTTGGCCTCCATGGCTTCGAGCATGGCGGGGGCATCCTGGGCCATAAGGTCGCCCACCTCCTCGACCGAGAAGCCCAACCGGCGCAGCGACCGGATGCTGATGATCTTGCCAAAGTCCTCGCGCGTGTAGAACCTAAAGCCGGCCTCGCTGGTAGAGGGGTCTATGAGGCCCGCACGCTCATAGTGCTTGAGCGTGTACTGGCCCAGGTCGAGCTCTTTGGTCACGCGTCCGATGCGGTACTCGGGCTGGGCGGCGCGCTCCGATTCCATGGGCTTCTCCCCTTCGTCTACCATGCTGGCCGTGCTTTTGTGCGCTGACCGCCTATCGGCATGGGACTGCGCGGCTTATCGGCACAACCCTGATTTTATCATGGGACAGGCAGGGCCCCGGACGCTGGGCAGCGCATCTGGGCACCGCACTATCCGCACCCGCCGGTCTTCTCCGCCATTTGTGCACACCTTATGAACACAGCGGAGAAGGCCCGGAGCCTCCCTTGAATCGTGCCTTACCCACAGTCCCAGACTGGGGCCTGCCAGAGGGACGCCGGGGGACGTCCCAACCACCGCACGATTTCAAGGAGAAACCCATGTCTACCAGCGCACACACCGCCATGAACCGCCGCACGTTCACCGCCGCAGCCGGCGTTGCCCTTGCAGCCGGCGCCGCTCTCGCCGGCACCGCCCGCGCCTCCGAGACCCCCGAGGCCGCGGCCGACCAGGCCCCGCGCGACCCCATGGCCGAGCTCTGGGCCGGCGGCTACGCCAGCGAGTACGCCGACAAGGTGATCGCCGTCGAGGAGGCCGACATCGTGGTGGTCGGCGCCGGCGTCTCGGGCATCTCGGCCGCCCTCGAGGCCGCCCAGCAGGGCGTGAGCGTGATCCTGCTCGAAAGCCAGGCCATCGCCGGCGGCAACGGCAACTACACCGACTGCGTCTTTACCTTTGGCTCGCCCCAGCAGCTCGAGGCCGCCGAGGCCGCGGGCATGACCGTCACCGCCGACCAGATCATCCGCAGCGAGATCGAGCTTTACGACTACATGGTCGACGGCGAGCTCTGGGCCGACGTGCTCGAGCACAGCGCCGACAACACCCAGTGGCTGCTCGACGCCGGCTGCCTCACCGGCGAGACCGCGGTGTTCTACGGCGGTGAGCTGGGCAAGACCCCCACGGCCCTCATGTGGCGCGACGGCATCGGCACCGGCGGCGCCTGCGCCATGACCCCCATGCTCGAGACCCTCAAGGGCCTGGGCGTGGAGCCCACCCTCAACACCCGCGCCCGCGCCCTCAAGGTGGCAGGCGACGGCTCGGTCTGCGGCGTGTACGCCGAGGGGCCCGACGGCGTGGTGGAGTACGACGCCAAGGCCGTGATCCTGGCCGGCGGCGGCTGGGGCGCCAACCCCGAGCTGTGCTCCAGGCTGGGCGGCTACGACATGAGCAAGAGCAGCATCTTCTCGGCCCCCGGCTGCCAGGGAGACACCCTCAAGATGGCCGCCGCCATCGGCTGCCGCCAGGACGCCGTGGCCCGCGGCTACATGTTCGGCAACGGCGTACCCGGCATCACCACCAGCTACCTCATGCAGTACCACCCCGCCGTGTGGGTCAACCAGAACGGCCGCCGCTTTGCCAACGAGGACTGCGGCGAGACCTGCCACGACTACACCGGCACCGCCGTGCGCTCGCAGAAGGACGTCTTCATCATCCTGGACGACGCCATGATCGACGACATGGACGCCGCTCTGGTGGGCTCCCAGAACGCCGACGGCTCCATCGTCGAGGGCGTGCGCCCCGAGATCGAGGCCGCCGTGGCCGACGCCGAGAACGCGTCCGCCGTGATGGGTGCCGACGTGCAGGAGCTCGCCGAGCTCATCGGGGTCGACGCCGCCACCCTGGAGCAGACCCTGGCTACCTACAACGCCTACTGCGCCAACGGCCACGACGCTGTGTTCGGCAAGGCCGAGCAGTACCTGCGCCCGCTGGGCGACGGCCCCCTCTACGGCCTGCGCGTGAGCCAGACCATCTGCCTCTCGCTGGGCGGCATCAACACCAACCGCAACTGGCAGGTCGTCGACATGCAGAAGAACCCCATCCCCGGCCTCTACGCCGTGGGCGCCGACGGCCAGATGGTCTACCTGGGGCTTTACAACCTCAACACCTCGGGCGGCCACATGGCCGTGAACTTCGAGAGCGGCCGCTACTCGGTGAAGCACGCCATCGAGCACTGCCTGTAGGAGTCGCGCGAAAATAACCGACGCGCTCAGGCGCAGGAAGGAGCCCGAGGAACCCGCACGTGCAGGCGACCCGGGCCCCGCTTGCGAGCCGGGCACGAGCCTTCACATCCATGGACAGCTATCCGTGGACGGGACTGAGGCCTTCTCGACCGATTAGCCCCTCTCGGCGGTCCCCTTGGACAGGGTTGCGATTTTCTCGACCGGACTCGCAGGCAGCCTAAGAGCAAGCGGAAAAGTGCAGGTAGACGAACCGTACCTCCCAGCCCTCAGGGTCAGAGGAGCCAAAACCGGTCAAGAAAGTTCCGGTTCTGTCCACACCGCCGCCCCCAACGTCCCAATCGGTCGAGAAAGTCGCGGCTCTGTCCACGACCCTGGCCCCGACCTCCCAGTCGGTCGAAAAAACCGCGGTTCTGTCCGCCGAGTCGCCCCAGGACGTTGTGCGAGACGGAGAAGCATCCTCCGACACCTTAAGCACGCGACGAGATCGCCGCATACACGTCGGACGGCAGCCAGCGATGGCCGAACCCCAGCACCTCCGTTACGCCGCCATTGCGGCGGTATACGACACGCATGTTTGCCGGAACTCCGTTTTTCCTCTCGCTCTGAAAATGGAACGAAGACCATCCTTCAAAAACGCCAGTCAGAGGCGTCCCCTCCACCTTACCGGCAGCCAGCTGTTGTATCGCCCGCGCCACGTTGGCGACGGCGCAAGCAAACGGCTCTTCATCCGCAATAGCCGTAGCAAGCAAGATAACGTCGTCGGCAACGGAGTCGGGATTCATACGAACACCGCGGATTCCCGCAACCGTTTGGATGGCTGCCCGCAAAATATCGGCATCAATACTCATACCGCCGCCCTGTTCTGCGCGCCAGCAAGACGGTCCTCCAGAGCCGCCATGGCCGCCTGTTGCAACTCCACGCCCTCCGCCCAGCAGGAATCCTCTAGGCGCCCGGCATAAAGGCGTTCAACCTCCGACTGCTCCAGGGCGTTTTCTAGTTCCCGAAGCTTCCATGCCTGCTCGTAAAGAAACTCGTAGTCCTCGTAGGAGAGAACCACGGACTCGGGCTCGTTGCGGTCCATTACCAGCTGAGGCGCCTCTTTGGCGCGCCGCTTGACCTCCGGAAAGCGTTTCGCAACGGCGGTTGAAGACGTCATCTGCGCGCGGGTAAACGCCGGACTAGCTCCCAGCATATCAATCATATCAACCTCCTTATACGAGTGATTAAGAATATACCATAATTAAATACATATCATAACATCCTGCTTTTATCCCTATATAAGTACCGTCATGCCCATGCAAGCAACGCAATGCACGATATCGCCCCATGGCGTCGCGTCGGAACCACGCCGGAGCAGGAAGCGCCAGTACGCTGACTTGGTCGGAAATCGCCAACGCCACGCACACGAGATACAGCCCATGGCCTATGGCAGCCCCTCCAAGCAGGCGCCGCCGGCCGAGGCGCAAAGCCTCCCAGCCCACGGTGAACACGACGGGAAGCGCCACGCTGGCCACGCAGTTGAGGGCGACGAGGACGCTGGGGGAGAAAAACCCGCTCCCCCGTGCGGCCCAAACGGACCCCAGGAGCACCCCCATAGCGATGACGGCCGTCAACGTCCAAGGGATGCACCCGCCTCCCGGGTGGGATTCTGAGCGTCAACGACACGGCCATCGAGTCGTTCCTGGGCATCAGCGGCGGCGTGATGCACGAGTTCTACGCGGGCTCGATCGCCCACGCCGGCGTGACCGGCCTGCGGGCGGCCGGCGCCGCAGCCCAGGCGGCCCAGACGGCGTAAGGTCGCCCGGCACACCTCGCAAGCACGTAATTAAAGACGCGCGCGAAGCTGAGGTCTCCACCAGAGCTCGGCTTCGCGCGCGGGTCATCCTTGCGGCCGCGAAGCGTCTCCGTGCGCATCCAGCAGATCCATAAGCTCCTGCCGAGAATGAACGCCGAGCTTCTTGTAGAGCGTCTTCGCGTAGGTCTTGACCGTGTTCTGCGACAGTGAGAGCTTCTCCGCGGCAAATGCGATGCTGCGCCCTTTGGCAAGATAGGCCATCACGGACGCCTCCCGCTCAGAAAGACCGTAGAGCTCGACAACGACCGCCTCGGCATCTGCGCGCACATCGGAGCGAAGGGCGGTCTTGTCCCCCCTGGGAGAAGCCATCCCGAGGGGACGCCAAGCCTCTTAAACGGCCCCCCAGTCCCAGCGAGAGCACCATAAACATGACGTAGAGCACCGACAGGGATCACCACCAGCACCACCGAACCGTTCGGCACGGTTCGGTACAGCGCGTCACCAAAAGCAACCCCCGCCGTAAGGCCGATGTTGCCGCTTATCAGCAAAAAACGGGACCGTGCGGCAAAACGTGCGATTTCCCCGTACGGTGGTACATAGATAGGCGACCAAAAGGCTTACAACCCTAAATACCACCTCGACCACCACGTTATAAGCCCCCAGGCACCACGTCCCCACAAACGGGAGCGCCAGAGATGCCGTGGCCACCAGAGTAAACGCCGCCTGGAACACAACGGTAAAATCCGCACGACGCGGAAACGCCAAAATCACCAGCGAGGAGATCAGAACAGACGCGGTCAGCGCCCCCAGATGCCCCAAGAGCGTCTGGACGTCTCCCGAAGAGACCTCCGCTCCATGGAACAGAACGGGCCCGGACGCCCCAAAAACAAACCCCAGCGCCATCACGGCAAAAAACGCGCGACGGGCCATGGTCAGGGCGCTTTTTGCATCGCGCTCGTCTGGGTCAAAAAACGACGAGACGCCCAGTTCACCGCCGTGGCCCTGGGGATTCATGACCTCAGCCATGCATCCCCGCTCCATCCACAGGGCCACCACGACGCACGCGGAGCAGGCAACCAGGCGCGCCACGGAAGGCATAACTGCGAGGACGGCAAACAATCCGACGCCGACCAGCCACGAAAGGATGATTGCCGGACGCGCGACATGCTGGCCACGCCGAGCATAGAGATACAGCCAGGTGAAGCTCCCCATGCCAAACCCGCACCCCATGAGCGTTCCCGCAACGGCACTCATCACCGTGAACGAGGCCGCGAAGGAGGCCAGCGCGACCCATGCGACGCCCGCGCAGAGCATGGCCGCCTGCACGGCGTACAACATGCCGATCATCCGGTCAAACGACCGCAGGTCTTCCCGCCGACGCCACAAAACGGCAGCCATCGCCAGGCACGCCACGACGGCAACAAGCTGAAGGGCGTAGTTAAAGGAGTCGGTTCCGCGATTGCCGCGCGTGAGGAACAGCGTGTCGGCAAAGAGGACCGTGAGCCGCACTCCCCACTGCACGCCATAGCCCAGGCATTTGGGGTCGAACCCGCCACTCGCCCGTTTGGCCCGACCTTCCTGATTCACCGCTTCCCTCTCTCCTCCCAGCGAAATATGTAGACGATTGTAGCATGGGATGTATAAGACCTTCGAGGGAAGGACTGAATGATCTTGCTTGTATATAACGCATTCTACCTGGCATTTTGTTTTTTCACCCGTTGCGGGTGGAGCGCTTACCCCCGCAGGATGTGAGGCCGGGGGCACCCCAGCGTGCTTCGATAAGGACATGCCCGCAGCCCCCGGCAGGACGTCCGCCAAACAGGCCGCGGGCCATCCGATACCCAAAGGCAAGAAAGGACCCCTGCCCATGGACGATTCGCTCAGCAGGCGTTCGTTCGTCGCAGGCACCGCCGCCGTCGCCGCGGCCGGCATCCTTGCCACTCCCCTCGTCCATACCGAGGCCGCCCTGGCATCCGAGGCCCCGGTCGAGGAACTCCAGTGCGACATCCTGGTGTGCGGTCTCGGCGCTTCGGGCGTGACCGCTGCCGTCGCAGCCGGTCGCGAGGGCGCCAAGGTCATCGCCATCGAGACCGCCCCCTCCCTCGAGGGTGCCGGCGGGTCCACCCATTGCACCGCCCCCGCCATGTTCGGCTCCAAGGCCCAGAACGACGCCAACCCCGACGTTCCCGTGACCGAGCAGGAGGCCTTCGAGTACATCTACCCCCTGACCCACTATCAGGAGAACGGCGCGCTGCTGCGCGAGATGATCCGCCGCAGCGCCGTGGTGGTCGACGAGCTCGTGGCCGCCGGCATGCCCTTCATGTTCGCCAACACCACCGTAGACGCCGACGCCCCCTTTAAGAACAAAGTCGGCTGCCTCTACCAGGTGCGCGGCGCCGAGCGCGGTGCCATCTGGGAGCAGATGATGGCCGACGCCGGCGTCGAGGTCCACTACGGTACGACCGCCGAGAGCGCGCTGGTGGGCGACGACGGGACCATGGCCGGTGTGCGTTGCGCCACCGACGACGGTTACGTGGACATCTACGCCGCCTCGACCATCCTGTGCTGCGGCGGGTTCATCTCGAACCCCGAGATGGTGGCCCAGTATTGCGGCGGCGCCAAGCTGCTCTCGTGCGGCATGCCCGCCGACAAGGGCGACGGCACGAAGATCGCCCTTTCCCTGGGCGCCCAGATGGGCAAGAACTTCTCGACCTCGGTCAACGAGTTCGGCGGGTCGAACGCAAAGGCGGCCCCCCAGGACGCCCGCGGCGCCACCGCCGAGTGCAACACCGCCCTGCGCCTGCAGATCCTGGGCCTGCCGGTGTTCGACACCCACGGCGACCGCTTTATGGACGAGGGCATCATGAACGGCCACGTTATGTACAGCGCAGAGCCGCTCATCCGCAACAGCACCTACTACGCGCTGTGCGACCAGGCCTTCATCGACCGCATCAAGAGCGAGCCCTACGGCAACTTCATCGACTCATCGGAGCCCACCAACGTGGCAAACATGCTCGTCGACCTGCAGCTCGAGAACATCGAGGCCGACGTCGACGCCGACGTCGAGGAAGGCTGGGCCGCCAAGGGCACCCTGGCCGAAGTCGCCGCGGCCTTTGGCCTCGAGCACCTGGAGGAGAGCGTCGCCCAGTACAACGCCTATTGCGAGGCCGGTCTCGACGAGCAGTTCTACAAGACGCCCGAGTACCTGATTCCCATGACCCAGGAGCCCTTCTACCTCATCGAGTACAACCCCGCCGGCTATCTCACCATGGGCGGCATCAAGTGCGACGCCGGCTGCCGCGCCCTCGACGCCAACAACGACCCGGTCCCCCACCTCTACGTGGCCGGCACCGACGCCGACCTGTGGAGCGTGCCCTACGTGCTGGGCGGCTCGGCCCACGGCTTCTGCCTCTCCTCGGGCTGGCTCGCCGGCGAGACGGCCGCCAAGGACCTGCAGGCGTAAAGGCAGGCACACACTCGCACGCCCGCGCCATCAAGGGCTTCTCCCCTGCTCAAACCGTGGGGGAGAAGCCCTTTGTGATGGGAGGCCACGCAGCCGGCGGGGCTAAGTGCGCGGGAGACGCTTGCCCACGGACCACCAGCGGACCGGGCAAGGCAGGCACCGCACACACTTCATACGCCCCCGCAACCGATCATACCCATGGGGTATCATGGCCCCCAAGCACCAGACCCTCAGACCGGGAGGCACCGTGGCGGTTCCCGAGACCTACACCCTCATGTGCAAGAACCACCGCGTCGCGCGCTTCTCCTACACGCGTCGCACCCGCACGGCCCGCCTGCTCGAAGTGTGTGACGGTAGCCGCTGGGCGCCCCCCGGTGCCTGCGGGCCCGACGGGCAGGTCGACGCGCTCAATCTCAACGGCTGGGTCTCCATGCGCTACGTCCCCCACACCCGCGAGGGGCTCTCGGGCCTTCTGCGCGAGGCGGGGTGCGAGAACCCCGCAGACCTCATGTTCTCCTCGCTCGGCCTCAATCTGTCGGACCAGTATTGGTTCTTGCCCGACAGCATGGAGCTCGACTGGCACGATATCAACTACTTCGAGAACCCCTACGTCGACGGCCGCCCCAACGGCATAGCCACCGCCCCCGCATGCGCACTCTTTGGACCCATGACCTCCACAGGCGGCCAGGTGGTGAAGTGGTGGGAGCGCCGCGGCACCCAGAACTACCTGGTCAAAGGTGCTACGGCCTACAACCACGAGCCGTTTGCGGAGCTGCTGGCCACCAAGCTCTACGAGCTCGTCCTAGAACCCGGCGATTACGTGCCCTACGGGCTCGAATGGTCAGACGGAGAACCGCGCTCGGCGTGCCCCTGCTTCATCGACGCCTCCACCGAGCTAGCCACCATGGATGACCTGGTACGACGCTACGGAGACGAAAACGACCCCGCAAGAACGTCGCGGGCGACCTATATCGCGCTGCTCGAACGCCAAGGGGTCCGCGACGCACGGTGCGCCATCGACAAGATGCTGGTCTGCGACTTTCTCATGGCCAACGCCGACCGCCACGAGTACAACCTCGGGGCGGTTCTCGATGTGGAGAGCCGCAAGATCCTGCGCGTGGCCCCTATCTACGACAACGGTCGTGGGTTCTTTTACGGTGCGCGGCGCGAAGATCAGCTGGCAAGAGGGTTGTTCGAGTACGTCTCCAACCCGTTCGAGGCAGAGCCGCAACGCCAGCTTGAGCAGGTAGAGGACTTTGGGTGGCTGGACCTGGGGCGACTCGCGGGATTCGCAGACGTGGTCGAGGACGTGCTGGCCGGCAACGAGCTGCTCCCAAGCTGGTTCGCAGGAGCAGCGGCACGGCAGTTCGAGCTGCGGGTGGAGCAGGTTGGGCGGGCGGCGGAGAAGAGCAAAACGTCGCCATGATGAAACGCCGTCTACATCTACCCCCAATCGACAAACGACGGCGGTGCAAAGTCACCCGGCTTCGTAGCAACCTCCAGCTCGGAACCCAGGCACAGCGTCATATACAGCGGAAGATAGTAGACGCTCTTTCCCAGGCGCTCCTCGCGCGAAACATTATGCTCGGAGAGCACGTAGGCCTCGTCAATAGCATACTCTTGGGTGCCAAGTAAATTGTTCAAAGCCGTATGCAGCTTGTAGTCTTTGCCCGACTTAACCTCGATAGGGATTATCGACCCTGCACCGGTCTCGATGAGAAAATCGACTTCGCCCTTGCGGTTGTTGTTGTAGTAGCACAGCTCGTATCCGGCCGATTTAAGCTCCTGAGCGACTGCGTTCTCGTAGACGGCGCCAAAGTTGACCGAGCGAGAACCTTCTATAACGTCCATGGCGATCACGTTGGGATAGCGCACCATGAGCAGGCCCACATCCGACGAGTAGAGCTTGAACTTCCTGCGCTCCAGGCTACGTCGCAGTGGGCGTGACGGCTCGGTCGCCAAGCAGGTTGGCAACGCCACTCCCGCCCCGGCAAGCCACTCGAAATCGTCCTCGAACCGCGCGTAGGTGGCCCCTTGTTTGAGCGACCCCAGAACAAACCGCTTGTTGACCTTCGCCAGCTCGCCCGGGAGCGCCTGGTAGATGGCCTCCACAAAAAGCGACCGTCCGTTGGCGTAGCGGATGATGTCGGCACCGTATTGGCTCACGATATCGGACTGCACCTCGCGCACCGCCGCCAAGTCGTTCTTCGAGTCGATGAACCTTTGAACGACCTCGGGCATTCCCCCGACCACGATAAAGAGGCGGTACAGCCGCACAAGGCGGTCATGGAGGGCCACCTCAAGAGGACGTTTATCGCGATAGGCCGCGCGAATCTCGTCAATCACGCGGGCAGGTACTTGCAAGGCCCAGCAGAACTCCTCGAAGTCCAGGGGATACATGCGCTCCTCGTGCAGGTATCCCACGGGAAACGAGCGGATCCCCCGGAGCTCGACCCCCAGCAGCGACCCCGATAGAACCAGGTCGAAGCGGTCCTGCTCTACAAGGAACTTCGCCACCGTGAGCATATCGGGACTCGCTTGAATCTCGTCAAAGAAGACAAGCGTCCGGCCAGCGTCGAGCGGCTGTTTGGACAGCAGCGAAAGGCGCGTCACCAGCTCATCGCTGTCTTGCGCGGCAGTCAAAAGCGATGCGGCGTCCTCGTTGTCCAGGAAGTTGACCTCAATGTAGTTCGCGTAGTGCTGGCGGGCGAACTCGCGGACCGTGAACGTTTTGCCCGTCTGCCGCGCGCCGCTCAGCAAAAAAGCCTTGGGCCTCTCGCCCTGCGCAGCACGCCATGCCTCAAGGCGAGCAGCCATCTTTCTTGCCAGCATAAGGTCCTCCTTGTAGCTAGTACAGAAAGAAACATGTCCATTATTGTAGCTAGTACAGAAAGAATTGACCCCAAAACGGCATCTAGTACAGAAACCCCTCCCCCAGCGGCGCGGGCCAGCTGCCGCGCAGACGCTCGACCACCTCGGGGCGGCCGCAGTACTCCACAAACGCGCGCAGGCCCGGGTTGGGGTTGCTGGCGCGCCACGCCACCACGATCTCGCAGGTAAAGTCGAGCCCGCTCACCGGCACCCAGGTGAGCGCGGGGTTGCCGGCGATGGCCAAGAAGCGCGGCATCGTGGCCACCCCCATGCCCGAGGCCACCATGGCGATCGCGTCGTCCACGCTCTCGGTCATCTTGATCTGCTCGCGGCGCAGGCCGTTGGCTACCAGCTGCCGGTACATCGAGTCCATGCTCGCCGACCGGTGGCCGTTCATGTAGACCGCGTCGTCCTGCAGGTCCTGCACCGTCACGCTCGCCCTACCGGCCAGCGGATGCCCGGAGCTCATGGCCGCACAGAAGTAGCGTTCGGCAAAGAAGGGCACCGTCGCAAGCTCGGGGCGCAGGTCGGTCTCGTGGACCTCCACCAGGGCGGCGTCCAGGGCCCCCGAGGCCACCATCTCGGCCAGCTGCTGCCACTCGGCCACGCGCACGCGCACGTCGAGCCGGGGCTGTTCCTCGCGCAGCCCCTGAAACAGCGCTGCGAACGCCGTGAGTGCGCCGTGGTAACCGATGCGCACCAGCGAGGCGCGCCCACCGTGCACGCTGCGGGCCCGCGCGAACGACTCGTCGTAGACCGACAGGATGCGCCTGAACCCCTCGAGCATCACCGTGCCCTGCTCGGTGAGCGACACCCGGCCCTTCTCGCGCAATAGCAGTTCCAGGCCCGTCTCGCGCTCGAGCTCGCGCATCTGCACCGACATCGCCGGCTGCGAGACACCCACCTCCTCGGCCGCCCGGGTGAGGTTCAGGTGCTCGGCCACGCTCACAAAGCAGCGCATCCTAAACAGGTCCACGAGCCTTCCCGCCCTTCTCGCCGTGCTTCTCCATTGATGGCGATTTTACTGCGATGAGCTGGTACTATAAATCCTCTTTATGGCTGGATGAACAAGTTTCAGCTCCCTTCTGGGCCAAAGAGCCGTAGGCTTCTTCCCAGCATCGCAGCCTGCGGACAACCCGGGAGCCGCAGAGAGGCGCACAAGCCAAGCCCCGCTGCCGATGCCGCCCATCACGCTTACAAGAATCCATACAGGAACTAAGGGGATGCGAATCATGGAAATGACTCGTCGTGGGTTTGTTGCGTCTGCCTCTGCCGCCGCCGGCCTTGTGGGGAGCGGTCTGGGCGCCACGTTCGCCATGGCCGACGAAGCTGCCGAGCAGACCGCTGTCAGCGGGGACGCGTTCGTCTGGCCGGGCGAGGAGCCCCAGATCGACGACGCCGACATCGTCGAGACCGTGGACACCGAGATCCTCGTCTGCGGCGCCGGCCACGCCGGTATGATCGCCGCGGCGTCGGCCGCCACCGAGGGCGCCAAGACTCTGGTCATCGAGAAGAACCCCGTGACCGGCACCACCCGCTCCTACATCGGCGCCCTGAACTCGCGCGCCCACAGGGAGATGGGCCTCGAAATCGACGCCCAGGCCATCGCCAACGACCTGGTGCGCTACGCCAGCGGCCGCTGCGACCAGCGCCTCATCAACCTGTGGGTCAACGAGTCGGGTGCGACCCTGGACTGGCTCGAGGATCTTGTGAGCCCCTACGGCATCGAGATGCGCGCCGAGCCGGCCGTAGGCGACGGCCACGAGGGCGTCTACATGCGCGGTCTCTCGCACCACCGCCCCATCCTCTCGAACACCCTCGCGTACCAGGCGACCTTCTCGGACACCGGAGCCTGCGACACCGTGGCCTACTGGCTCGGCAAGCTCGACCAGACCGAGCTCAACCAGGCGCTCGTGGAGATCGCCGAGCAAGCCGGCGCCGAGTACCGCTTCGAGACCCCGCTCGTAAAGCTCGTCAAGGAGAACGGCGCGGTGACGGGCGCCATCGCCCAGGGGCCTAACGGCTACGTGCGCATCAACGCGTCCAAGGGCGTGGTGCTCTGCTGCGGCGGCTACGCGGCCGACCCGCAGGTCTACGCGCACCTGAACCCGGCCGACGCCTCGGGCACCACCTTCGCGCTGGTGCAGCCCGGCTGCACCGGAGAGGGCATCCGCGCCGGCATCTGGGCCGGCGGCCGCAAAGACGAGGTGCCCACCGCCATGCTGTTCGACCGCGGCGGCGTGGCGCCCGGCACCCCCACTGGCGCCCCCTACCAGGGCTATCCCGTGTGGTACGGCAGCCAGCCCTTCCTCAAGCTCGACCTTGACGGCAAGCGTTTCTCCAACGAGGCGGCTCCCTACGACGTGACCCTGCACATGCTCGACGGCCGCAAGAGCAAGCTCGAGGCCATGCTCTTCGACTCTCAGGCATGGCCGCAGATCGAGGCCTTCGACACCATCAGCTGCTCGCGCCTGGTGCTCTCGCCCACCGAGCCCGCCACGGGTGAAGGCTGCGGCGAGGACGTGTTCTGGGGCTGGGTGCAGGAGGGCATCGAGATGGGCCTCGTCTTCAAGTGCGATACCGTGGAGGAAATCGCCGAGCAGCTGGGCCTGCCTGTGGAGCAGACCCTGGCCTCGGTGGAGCGCTACAACGCCGCAGCCCACGCCGGCGTCGACGACGAGTTCGGCAAGCCCGCCAAGGACCTCTTTGCCCTCGAGAACCCGCCCTACTACGGCGTGCTGCTGGGATCGTGGACGCTGTGCACCCTCGACGGCCTCATCATCGACGAGGACTGCCGCGTGCTCGACGCCGCCTCGGGCGACCCCATCGAGGGGCTCTACGCCGCCGGCAACAACTCGGGCGCGTTCTTTAGCAACAGCTACCCCGAGCTGCATCCCGGCGTTGTCTGCGGCCGCGGCATGACCGAGGCGCGCCACGCGACGCTGCACGCCCTGGGAAAGCTGGCGTAAGACGCAGCGAAGAAGCCCGCGGGGTCCCGGATGGTGTGCGGGGTCCCGCAGGTGTGCGGCTGCGCAGCACGGCTGAGAGCATAGCGACCCCTTGCTCGGTAAATACATGGGGGATGTGCCGCCTGCCCCCTCTCCCATCTCCTTTTGAGGTCGCAATTTGCGACCTCAAAAAACGCCCTCTTCTTTTGTCAACCGAAAGCAAAACTTCTCTGGAAAACGCGCCTGGTTGCGCCGGACGGCTTCATTGATGCGCTTAGTCTCCACCTGGTAAAGCATGGCCAAGTCGCTGTCGAGCATGACCTGCATGCCTCAAACTGTATGGATAAGGTTCTCGATCGGAGCATTGTCGCAACAGGAACCCGCATCCCACCTCCCGCCGTCGAACCGCTGCCCCGGCTGCCTTGAGATTCGTGCAACCGGGGCGGCGGTTCTCCCGCAACGCCAAAACCCGAGATGCTTCCGCAAGAAGGGGGTTCTGGATAGGCACGGGGCGCCCCGATGTTGCCGGTCTGCACACAAGGGGAGAAACCCTCGCGGCCAACACCCTCCTAACCTGCGGGTTTATCGGGCACCCTCGCGCACACGGGGGCCTCTCCCCCGGCACGGCCGACTAGGTAGGCGTCCGCGCCTAGCCAGAACCCCGATTCTGCGGAAAGACCTGGCCTCCGGCCGTATCCGCGAAAACCATGTCCGCGACCGTCTGGTCGTCTCCTTGAATCGAACGTCTGCAGAAAACCGATTGTCGCCGCGTTTCCCCCTACCGTCCCACTCCCCCGCTCACCCTACCACCTTCCGTAGTAAATCGACCCCCACGCCCGGCTTGCTCCCCTTGGCGGTATGTCCATCGGGGGCCTTCTCCCCTACGCTCATGAACCAGTCGCCTCACGTTTGGCGACCGGCACACACCCACCCCATCTAGAGCAGAAGGAGAAACCCCATGTCCCACGCATCCGTCTCTCGTCGCGCTTTTATTGGAGCCACGGGCACGGTAGCCGCCACCGCCACCCTGGCCGGCGTCTCCAAACCTGTCCGAGCCGACGAGGCCGAACCCGCCGACGCCCCCTACATCCCCGCCTTCATGACCGCCCCCGACTCCGTGGACGACGCCCAAATTGCAGAGACCTTCGACTGCGACGTGCTCGTCATCGGTGCTGGAATTGCAGGCATCGCCGCCGTGCGAGCCGCCACCGAAGCGGGCGCCAGCGTCATCGCCATCGACAAATGTGAGACCTACGGCGTGCGCTCGTCTAAGTACGGCGCCCTCAACTCCTCGGTCCACAAAGCCCTGGGCCAGCCCGAGCTCGACCCGGCCCGCGTGGTCAACGAGCTGCAGAAATGCATGGGCTACCGCGGCGATCAGCAGCTGCTGATGCACTGGGGCACCCACTCCGGCGAGGACTTCGACTGGTGGCTCGAACCCGTGGAATACGACCTTCTCATGGCCGACACCGACCAGCCGCCAGCAGACAGCCAGCTGTGGATCAAGCCGACCCACTGGCCCCATGACGACAGCTACTACTGGCTCGACGAAAACCGCCCCTGCGTCATCGGGGAGCTGGCCTTTGTGAGCGCCGACCCCTCCAAAGCCGGGCACATCCCCGTGTGCGAGGCCAACGCCCGGCACGCCATCGACCTCGGCGCCGAGTTTCAGTTCTGCACCTTTGGCCGCTACCTGGAGAAAGACAGCGAGGGCCGCGTGAGCGGTGCCGTCGCCCAGCGCCAGGACGGGACCTACGTGCGCTACAACGCCGCCAGGGGCGTGATCTTGGCCTGCGGCGACATGGGCTCCAACCCCGAGATGGTGAGCTACTACCTACCCTGGGCCGCCGGGTACCAGTCGCGCTACAACACCGTGGACTGCAACGTCGACAAGGCCAACACCGGAGACGGCCACCGCATGGGCCTGTGGGCAGGCGCCGTCATGGAAGACGGGCCCCTGGCCCCCATGACCCACAACGTGGGCAACCCCTCGTGCGTGGGTGTGGATCCGTTCCTACTGCTCAACGCCCGCGGCGAGCGCTTTATGAACGAGGATGTCACCGGTCAGGACATCGAGAACGCCATAGCCCGGCAGCCCGGTTACACCGCGTGGCAAATCCTGGACGCCCGCTGGTGCGAACAGCTCGAGGGGATGCCCTGCGGCATGGCCAACATGACCGGCGTGGTGCCCGACGACCAGTACACCGCCGGTGGAGAAAAGACCTCACAAGCCAGCTTTGAGGAGAACGCCACAGCCAAGGCCGACAGCCTCGAAGAACTCTTCGACGCCATCGGCTTCGAGGGCGCGGCCAAGGAACACGCCCTGGCCTCCGTCGAACGCTATAACGAACTTGCCCACGCCGGCAGCGACGTTGACTTCGGCAAGGTGGCCTCTCGCCTCTTCCCGGTGGAGACGAGCCCGTTCTACGCCGTGCAGTTCAACCCCGCGCTCATCCTCGTGGTCATGGGCGGCCTCGTGGTCGACCCCCACACCTGCCAGGCCCTCGACGCCGAGCACGATCCCATTCCGGGGCTCTATGTGGCAGGCAACACCATGGGCGGGCGCTTCCTCGTGGACTACCCCACGGTGGTCCAAGGCATCAGTCACTCCTCGTGCATGACGTTCGGCCGCCTCGCCGGCACCAGCTGCGCCAACGCATAAGGCGGGGCGTCTCGCTACCCTCGCACCAGCCGGATCAACTCCTGCTTGCCGTGAATTCCCAGCTTCTCGTAGATGTGGCGCATGTGGACCTTCACGGTGCTTTCGGTAATGAACAGCGTGGAGGCCACGGCCGGCGCCGAGTAACCGCGGGCGGCGAGCTCCATGACCTCGGTCTCGCGCGGCGAAAGGTGGCGTTCCACAGCCAAGGCGCGACATCGGGCGGCCAAAGCGTCGCGCCCGTCGTCAGAGGCGGGAGCAAGGGAGGGAGTCGACGCCTTAACCAGCAGGTTGGGGGCGGTCATGACGAAGAAGAGGCTCAGCGCCGTAAACGCAATGAGGAACGTCTGGCTCTGGTGCACCGCCGGCGCCACCGCCCAGCTTACCAGCAACCCCGCGCCCAGGCCCACGACCGCAAGCAAGAAGAACAGCCCCGCGACGCCCACCAGCGGCACCGGTGCAGCGTCGCGGTCGCACACCACCAGAGCGAAGGCGCAGAGCAGATAGAGGAACATGCCGACCACCATGAGGCCCGAGGCGCTCACGATGGGCACCCCCAGGAGGCCTGGCACAAAAAAAGCACCCCCTATGAGATAAAACAATGCGGTGAACAGCGTACGCACATGCCAGCGATCGGCACACAGGCTCAGCAACGCAAGCCCCACCGCCACCACGGCGACGGCCATGACCAGGTAGTAAAAAGCCATGGCCGTCGCCGCCACTTCGTGGCCAAACAGGCTCCAGTGCAGGTCAAACCCGTTGCCGCTGCGCATGGCGTTAACCTCCCAATGCAGCGCGGCGCAAAACGTAAACGCCACCACACCCGCCAGCCGCCTCCCCTGGGCAAGGAGCAGGCTTCCGTAGGCACCGACAAACTCGGAAGCTCCCGCATAGATAGGACCCCGGTCTGCCTCTCGAGGACACAGCAACCAGGCCCCCGCAAACGCCAGCGCCACCAACGCCTTGAGCGCCCATTCCTGCACGGAGTCGCCGAAATCGAACCACACCACGAGCCCCGTCCACGAGAAAAAGGCTGCCACGACGACAAGGGCGATTCCGTTGGCACCCAAAAGCAATGCAAGAAGGCCGTAAAGCGGCACGCGATGAAGGGCGACGGTCCACAAGGACAACAGCCCGGCCACAAGCACACCGGCCACCGCCGCCAGAACGAGCGCAAACGCAAAGCTATAGGCGGGAGCAACAAAAGAGAACGCGCCGAGCAGCACGAGGCCCACGAGCAGAACGCCCCCCGTCGCCCACCGCAGCCACGTCGGCCCGACCCGACGCGCCGCAGCCAGCACCACCCCCAGCCCGACGGCGAGCGCCCCCATGTGCACGGCCGCGATCCACGTCGAGGCACGCGGCACGTGGTCGGCGTAGGTGCAAGCTATATAAAGGTTCTGCAACCCCAGTTGGAGCACCAGGCACAGGCAGGCAAGCCCAGCAAACGCCCGGAGCCCTCCCAGCCTGTCTACGGCCGTACGCAGCCCCCCACGTCGCCCGCGAGTCGCAACCGCCTCCATGGGCCCTCCCCCTCCCCCTGCCACATCCTTTGTCCCACTGGCCAACGTTATAGCATTCTACCTTGTAAAAAGCCGTACTACGAAAGGTGGTAGGCCTTTTAGACGGCGGGGATTCCCCCTTTCGACCGATGCGACGGGGCGCGGGCGCAGCTTACAGTCGTAAACGTCAACGGCACGAGCCATCGTGCGCAACACACCCTAGAAAGGAACCTCCGATGAACACCACCCGCCGTCAGTTTGTGACCGCCTCGACCGCCCTGGCCGCCGCCTCTCTCGCCTCCACAGGTATAGCGGTCGCCGCAGAGGAGCGGGAGGGGCTCTCGACGCCCTCTTTTCTGCACGCCCCCGCACCCGTGAGCGAATCGGCCATTGCCCAGACCATCGACGCCGACGTTTTAGTGGTAGGTGCCGGCGTGGCCGGCATGAGCGCAGCCCGTTCGGCCGCCGAAGCGGGTGCCAAGGTCGTGGTGGTGGAGAAGGCCGCCCGCCCCATGTGCCGCGGCAACTTTGGCTGCCAGATCGGCGCCATCGACTCGAGCTACCAGCGTTCGCACGGCCTTGCCGTAGACAAGCGCGCCCTGGTCGAGCGTTATCAGCGCGACACCCTCCAGTGCTCCAACCAGTTCTTTATCCAGTACTGGGCCGACCACTCGGGTGAGACGGTGGACTGGGCCCTGGCCGCCTGCCCCGACGTCGTGGAGCTTGACCTGGGCGACCGGAGCGCCATGGCGTCCCTCGCCGACGGACAGGTGGCGATTCTGGGCTACGAGGAGGTCGGCAACCCCGCCGACGACCGCTACCCCGCCTTCAACACCAAGTTGGTCATCGGCACTAACAACACCGAGCTCAACGAAGGCGGCTTCAACGACATGCTGGGCCACTTCGAGACCATCGTCGAGGACAACGGCGGCGTGTTCCTGTTCAACACCTTTGGCCGCTACCTAGAAAAAGACGACGAGAACCGCGCGACCGGGCTTATCGCCCAGGCCCAAGATGGCAGCTACCTGCGCATAAACGCCGGCGCCACGATCTTGGCCTGCGGCGACTTTGCCAGCAACCAGGTCATGCGCGACTACTACGCCCCTCAATGCTCCCAGCTCATGTGCCTCTTTAACGGCAGCGACTGCGAGGGCAACGTCTGCAACACCGGCGACGGCCACCTCATGGCCATCTGGGCCGGCGGCCACATGGAGTGCGGCCCCTATGCGCCCATGGCGCACCTCTCGAACGTCAACGACGTGTTGATCGTGAACCGCAAGGGAGAGCGCGTGGGCAACGAGGACTTGGGCGCACAGTCCATCACCAACCTGATCCTGCACCAGCCCGGCCAGCAGGTCTTCGTGGTGTCGGGGGCGTCGCGCGGGTCTGTGGTACTCGATCCAGGCCCCTTTGGTAAGCCCTGCGAAGAACCCTTCGACGATTTCGGAGCCATGGCCGCCGCGATAGGCGAACACTGCGACCCGGCGGTGCTCGAGGCCACAGTAACCCGCTACAACCAAATGTGCGCCGCAGGAGAAGACACCCAGTACGGCAAGGACTCCCGATTCATGGTTGAACTCGACGCTCCCTACTATGCAACGCCGGCTGCGCCGGGCAACCTGCTGGTGATCATGGGCGGCATCGCCTGCAACAACGACTGCCAGGTGCTTGACGAGAACGACAACGAGATCCCCGGCCTCTTCGTGGTGGGCAACAACCAGGGCGGACGCTTTGGCGCCGAGTACCCCATGACGGCCCCGGGCATCAGCCACGGCATCGCGTTCACGCTCGGCCGCTATGTGGGGCAGCGCGCCGTGGAACTCATGGGATAGACAGGCGCGCCCATAGCGCCCACGCGTGCGGCCCCACAGGCGTGTGGCGGAACGGCGACTGCCCCGCGGCGAGGCGGCGGTGGGGCAGTCGCGCATCGCAGAAATCTCCTCACGATGGATCTCTCGATTAGGGCAATCCTGGGATGTTTTCACAACTGATGACTATCGTGAGGAGATTTGGCCCGGTGCCCCCGGGGGCCGCCCCCTCTTCCCCCGTCCCCGCTTTGCTACAATCGTCCCACCTATCCCCTGCCTGCCGCAAAAAGGTTCCCCATGGCAAAGCGCGCCGTCATAGCCGTCATCGAGTTCGCAGTCCTCTTCGCCGCCACCTTCGGCGCGTGCTGGGCGCTCAACAACGCGACGCCGCGCCTTTCGTACGGCGCCGTCCTCGACGCCCGGCAGGCGGAGACCGGGTCGTTTGTGAGCGGGTGGGTCGACGACCCCGCCACCGGCCGCCTACGGTTCCAGTTCAATGCGCCAGACGAGCTGCCACAGCTCACGCTTACCGTCGCCAACACCCATTCGTTCGACCTCTACCAGAACGACCGGCTCGTCTACAGCTACGACGACACGCGGCCGGCCGAACGCCTGCAGTCGATCCCGCTCGAAAAAGCCTCCGGCACCGTCGTGCTCGGCCTGGAATTCAAAACGTTCGGCGGGATCATCCGCTCGATGCTCGGCGCCACGCAGCAGATGGACGCCTACCAGGACGCAGGCCGCCTGATCTTTGTCCTCTGCATGGGCATGCTCCTGGCGGTGCTCCTGTACTGCGCGAGCCTCCTCATGCGCAACCCCGACAACACCATTCCCCTGTACATGATCGCGCTCATCGTGCTGGTGGCCCTGCGCGACATTCCCCAGAGCTTCCCCGTGGCCTCCCAGCTCCTGGCAACGGCCTCGCGGCAGACGCTCAACCTGGCCATGATAGGTGGCATGGCCCTGATGTCGGCGCGCTACGTGTTCTCCCCCTTCTTCGAGCAGCACCGGCGGCTCGAGCTGGGCCTTGTGCTCGGCGTCGTCGCCTTTGCACTCTCCTCGCTCGTCTACAAGGTCTTTTGGGTCTCCCTGGCAAGCCTGTTCGCCCTGCACCTGGCCTGCGCGGCCATTCTCGTCTGCGGCATCGCCCGGCGCATCCCCTGGTGCCCCCTGCTGCTGGCGGGCTTCTCGTTCGCCTTCGCCGTGTTCTCCTTCTACTTCATGGTGGACCTCGGGGTGTTCCCCGCCGGCAAGCTCTCGATGCAGGTGTACGTGATCCAGTTCTACGCCATCCCCTTCCTCTTTGCCTGCATGACGGTACTCAACAGGCAGTTCGTGCAAGAGCACGCCGACCTCAAGCGCATCAACCGCGAGCTCGACGCCGAGGTCGAAGACCGCGTGGCCAAGTTGCGTTCCGTGGAAGCCCAAAAGCGCCAACTCGAAATCAACGTCTTTCACGACCTGCGCACACCGCTGTTCGTGGCCGAAGGCTGCATCGAGCGCATACGAGGCGGAGAAGACCTCGGCACGCAGCTTGCCCTGCTCGACGGCCGCGTGGGCTTCATGAAACGCCTCACCGAGGACCTCTTTTTGATTGGCAAGCTCGAGAGCGGGGAGCTGCTGTTGGTGGAGGATCGCGTGGATCTCAATCCCCTGTGCCGCAGGCAGCTGGACGCTTGCGGCCCGCTCGCCCGAGAACGCGGTGTTGAGCTCGAGGGCGACCTGGCCCTAGAGCGCTGCGTCTGGGGCGACGAGTATCGCATCGAGCAGGTGCTGCAAAACCTGCTGACCAACGCCATAGCGCACACCCCCGCCGGAGGCCGCGTAACCCTTGCCGTAGACGGCGACGATGCCTCAACCCGTGTGTGCGTGCAAAACACCGGCCGCGGCATCGAACCCCAGGCCTTGGAGCACGTCTTCGAACGCTACTACCACGAGGCCACCACCGAGTCGCGCGACTCCTCGGGGCTGGGTCTGGCCATCGCCTGGCAGATTATGCAGGCGCACCGTGGCAGCCTCTCGGCCACAAGCACCGTGGGCCAGGAAACCACGTTCACAGCCACCTTCCCCGCCATATAGGACCGTCCCACAAAGCCGGATGTTAAAAAGTTCTAAAACGGCAGCTCTCACCAACCAAGCCCTCTACCTGCCTAAACCGTAGGCCTTCCATCTCCTCCGCCCCGGTTTTTCGCCCCCGGGGGGCCCGGGTTTTTAATTTCCCTTTGACCCTCTTTGCGGTTGCCCTCCCCTATGCTTCGCCCCGTTCAAAGCCGCGCGCCCCTAGCTGCGGCTCGCCCATCGCACGATCATCAACATCGAAAGGGGAACCCATGGAAACCGCGAACACCGTCACCCGCCGCGACCTCGTCAAGCAAGGCGCCCTGGGGGTAGCCGGGGCCGCCGCCCTCGGCATTTTTGGCGAGATGCCCCAGACCGGCTACGCCGCCGAGCAGGAGGCTCCGGCCAGGGAGGTCGTGAGCTTCAACGGCGTGGTCAACCCGGCGCCCATGACCGGCGACGGCCGCTACGTGACCAAGACCATGGGCCACGAGGACTACATCTACGTGGCCACGACCCTGCGCGAGGGCGCCATCACCGAGTGCCGGGTGCTCAGCCACAAGGAGACCATCGGCATCGGCAGCTTCGCCTGCGCCCGCATTCCCGCCGCGATCGTCGAGCACCAGAGCGTGAACGTCCCCAACCTGCGCGGCTGCTCCATCACATCGATGGCCATCAAGCGCGCCGTGGAGGAGGCCATCGAGCAGGCCGGCTACGACCTGGCCGACTTCAGCGCCGAGGTAATCGAGCCCAACGTGGACGCCCAGGAGACCCTCGACGTGGACGCCGTGGTCGTGGGCGCCGGCAACGCGGGCCTGGTGTGCGCCGCCAAGCTGGCCGACGAGGGGCTGAACGTACTCGTGCTCGAGAAGCACGCCATCCCCGGCGGCTCCTGGGGCATGACCTACTCGGGCATCTGGGCGGCCGGCACCCGCGCCATCAACGGCTACAACGTCGACGGCAGCGTGCCGCCCAACTATGCCAGCATCGACGGCCTCATCGAGTCGCTGGCCCGCTACAACCAGGACGACTGCGTGGACCGCTACAACGGCGCCAACCCCTTCGCCAAGCAGTCCTATCCGGCAGCCACCCGCGCCGTCGACTGGATGACCGACTGCGGCGTGGGCTTCATGCCCCTCGGCATGTACGAGGGCGCCTTCAGCGCCGGCTTCACCAGCTACTTTGCCCCCGGCATCTACATGGGCGGCGCCGGCTACGCGCTCATGGCCATGGCCCAGCGCCTCGAGAAGCTGCCCAACGCCGAGGTCAAGTACATGGTCAAGGCCACCGAGCTCATCCAGGACGAGAGCGGCCGCGTCACCGGCGTCAGGGCCCAGGGCCTCAAGTCCGACGACTCCCCCAACGGCTACGAGCTCACCGTGAACGCCAAGGCCGTGGTGCTGGCCACCGGCAGCTACGCCCTGAACCGCGAGCTGCTCGAAGAGTACGAGCCCCGCTTCGCCGACCAGACCTACCACTGCTGCAGCGCCTCGACCGGCGACGGCCACCAGATGGCCCTCAAGGCCGGCAGCAAGATGGAGTGCACCGGCATCCAGTTCCCCGCCTACCCGGCGACCACCTCGTTCTTCGAGATCGCCTTCATCGACGTGCACTCCCCCATCGTGACCGTGAACGGCAACGGCGGCTTCATCGGCCGCACGGGCACCTCGCACGCCGACCTCTCGATGGCCCTGCTCGACGAGAACAACGGCGGCCGCTTCTTCTGCGTGCTCGACGCCTCGGCCGAGCCCACGCTGCGCTACCTGCCCTCCATGGGCTACGACACCTACAAGGCCCTCTACAACCGCGGCGAGCTGCTGTACTACCAGACCGCCGAGGACGCCGCCGCCGACCTCGACCTGCCCGAGCTCCCCGAGTTCCTGGCCGAGAACAACCGAGCCGCCCTCGCCAACGAGCCCGACCGCTACGGGCGCACCTGCCGCTACATGGAGCTGGGCTCGGGCATCTTCGTGATCCCCATGATGCCCCTGCACTACCTCACGCCCTCGGGCATCTGCATCGACCCCGAGCAGCGCGTGCTCACCGACGAGTACCTCATGGACGGAGACAACACCGTGATCGAGGGCCTCTACGCCGTGGGCGACGTTCCCGGCACCATCTCGACGCGCGAGGGCCGCGGCTACCTGAACGGCCATCCGTTGGCCATCGCCTCGGGCTACCTGGCCGCCGAGACGATCCAGAAGGACCTGGCGTAACCCGCGCGGCAAGCCAAGGCACACGCGAGAATGCAGCACGCCGGAGCCCGTAAGCCTGAGCGGAAACGCGGTGACGGTAGTTTCTTGGGACTGCAGTAAACCCCGGCCGAGAAGCCCTTGGAGCTACGAGGACTTCTCCGCCGTGCCTTTGGGGTCGAAGTAGTAGCCCTTGCCCCAAGCGCTCTTGAGATACCGGGGCTGCTTGGGGTCGTCCTCGATCTTCTTGCGCAGGTTGTGGATGTGCACGGTGACGGTTCGCACGTCGCCGTAGCTGGGCCGTCCCCACACCTCGCTGTAGAGGTCGCCGGCCGCGATGTACTCGTGGGGGTGCTGCATGAAGTAGCACAGGATCTTGTACTCCATGGGCAGCAGCTCGACGGTTTCGCGGCCTTTCTTGAGCTCGCGGGCGCGCACATCCAGCGAGAACCCCTTGCACGTGAGCTTGCGGGCGGGCTGCTGCTCGCGGTCCATCTGGACGCGGCGCAGGTTCGCCTTGATGCGAGCGTCGAGGATCTTGTTGTCGAACGGCTTGACGATGTAGTCGTCGCCGCCCATCTCAAGCGCCCGGATGATCGTGTCGCCCTCCTGTACGGAACTTACAAATATGATGGGGCACGAGTACCACTTGCGCAGCGACGCGCACAGCTTCACGCCGTCGACGTCGGGCAGCATGATGTCGAGCAGGATCACATCAAACGCGTCGTGCGCCCGGGCGAGCGCCTCGCCGGCAGTGGGCACCCAGGTGAGTTCGTAGCCGCCGCTCTGCTCAAAGTAGTAGCGGACTATGTCGGCGATCGTCTCGTCGTCTTCTACCATGAGGACCCTGACCATGGGGCGGTTCCTTTGCGAGGTTGGAGGGAGAAGGGGCCCATTGTAGCACGGGCAGAAGATGGCAGGCGATTGCCAAGGGGGCACGATCACCACAGAGCAGGTGGCCTTCCGTCGTAAAAACTCCTCACGACAGGCCCCTCGATCGAGGCAATCCTGGGATAATTTCACGGTTCATGGCTATCGTGAGGGATTTTGGCCGTTGCTCGCCAGAACCTGCAAACGCCGACGAGCAACTTGGCTCCCGTCCTTACCCCTATGCCCCCTCGAACTCGTCGAGCAGGTCAATCAGCTCTTGGCGCGCATGTACGGCCGTCTTGGCGAAGACGCGGCGCACGTAGGTCTTGACGGTGTTCTCGCTCACCCCGAGCTCCGGCGCCTTCGACACGAGCCGTACCATCGGCTTCATCGAGCAGCCCGCCTTCGCCGAGATGGGCCTGGCCGAGCAGCGCGCCCGCGAGCAGGGCTTCGACGCCAACTACCGTCCCAATAGCAATGACAACCACCCCATCTGGAACATCCTCAAGCAGGGCAAGTGCATCTGGGTCAACGAGTGCGGCGAGCGCTTTGCCGACGAGTCGGTCGCCCGTCCCGAGGGCGGCGTGGCCGGCTGGGCCGCCAACGCGTTCCTCTCGCAGCGCAAGAGCTTCGCCGTGCTCGACGCCGCCGCCATCGAGATGCTGGGCCAGGACTGCATGGACCTGCTCAACAGCGCCAACGACCACAACACCAAGTTCCAGGGCCAGACGCTCGAAGAACTGGCGACCGCCATGGGCATCGACCCCGCCGCGCTCCAGGCCACCGTCGCCCGCTACAACGAGCTCTGCGAGGCCGCCTCGGCGAGCGCCCCGAGAGCCTGATGTCCATCGGCGAGGGCCCCTACTTCGCCACCCAGCTGGGCGTGAGCCCCCTGTGCTCCACCGGCGGCGTCCGCGTGAACCGCCAGATGCAGGCCTGCGACGTCGACTGGAACCCCATCGAGGGCCTCTACGTGCTCGGCGTCGACAGCTTCCCGTTCTACACGCAGATGTACTACTTCCAGCTGCCGGGCAGCGCCGTGGCCTTTGAGCTGCACTCGGGCCTCGTGGCCGCCCGCCACGCGGTGGAGAAGCTCTAAGGGCCAAAGACCCTACGAGGGGCCACGCGCCGTCCTAATCCTGAAGGCAAGCCGGTTTTAAAAGCCGACCAGCCTTGAACCCTGCGGCGGCACGTTGGGCCGAACGATCCCAGCGTGCCGCCGCCTCGCATACCCCGGCCGACCGCCCGGGAGAACCGGGGCCATGCCGAATGGCCGGAGCGACGGCACCAAAGTGACGTTGTGTAAGCGTCCATCGGACTGCACGGCACCAAAGTGACGTTGTGTAACAGCACGCCGGACCATGTGGCACCAAATCCACGTTGTGTAAGCTCGGGGGCAGCCGGAAAACGTCGAGCCGGTGCCATACGACCAGCTAGGCATCCCAAACGGTTACACAACGCCACTTTGGTGCCATTCTCCACCCAACGCCTTTACACAACTGAAATTCGGTGCCATCCGGACCCCCGGCCTTTTACACAACACTGGTTTGGTGCCACCGTACGTCGCCCTTCTGCGGCCCCGCCCTACCCCTGGCGCACCACCGCACCCGCGGGGCACGCCTCCAGGCAGGCCCCGCAGCGCAGGCAGTGGGACTGCTCGATGACGTAGGGATCGCCCGGCCCGATGCCCGGCTCGATGCAGCCCTGCGGGCAGACCCTCGCACATGCCCCGCACCCGATGCAGGCACCGGTGACGCGGTAGGGCTCGCGGGCCTCCGACCCGTCGGCACCGCCCCAGGCAAACGACGCGCGCTCGATGGGATGTTTCGAGAGGTCGAACCACTCGCCCGAGCCGCGCCACAGCCGCATGACCGTAAGAGAACGGCGCGCCTCCTCGTTGGGGTAGATGTCGAGCATGTAGGGGTTGCGGGCGAACAGCCTCGGGAGCAGCTGCGGGCCCTCCTCGCGCACCTCGCCCGCAACCGAGACCGCCACACGTTCCATGGTGCTCTCACCGACCATACCCGTGAACGCCAGGTAGCGACGTTCGGTGAGCCGGCGGTAGAAGCCCTTGCCGCGGGCCGTGAGAAACAGCAGACCGTCCTCGTCGCAGTCCATCATGTCGATGGCGGCGGTCACGGGATGGTCCGCGTCGTCGACCGTGGCCACCACCACGGTATGGATGCGTTCCACCACAAAGCGCAGGTAGTCGAGGTAGGTCCGCCGGTCAAGGTCGGACGGGAACGCGTAGGATTCGGACATGGGGTTCTTCTTCATGGGGTTCTCCTCTTGGGTGGGGTCGGTCTGGGCGCGGTCAGGCCGCCGGCTCCCTTCGCCAATCCCTCAAACAAACCCCGCCAGCCTAAACCTGTGCCTTAGGCACAGGTCAAGCCGCGAATACAAAGCTTGGCTCCCATGGAACAGGCCAACCTATGGCGTCCTCCCAATGTCGGATATATGCGGCATTAAACCCCATAGCGTCGGAATCGTGCCATGTTGTCCCAACCGCTCCTTGTAACTCTCGCCCCAGCTCCACAGGGCGTCGAGCACCGGCTGCAGGCTGCGGCCCAGCTCGGTCAGCGAGTACTCCACCCGCGGGGGAACCTCGGCGAACACCTCGCGGCGCACCAGGCCCCGGGCCTCCATGGTGCGCAGGTTGGCGGTGAGCACCTTCTGGGAGACGCCGCCCACGCTGCGCTGCAGCTCCTTGAAGCGCTTGGTGCCCTCCATGAGGTCGCGCAGGATGAGCACCTGCCATTTGTTGCCGATGAGCGAGAGCGTGGTCTCCACCGGGCAGGCGGGCAGCGACGCCAGGATGTCGTTCACAGTTCCTGCAGATTGATCGCTCATGGCCATAATCTCCCATAACTCCAGGTAATGGACAATAGTTACTTTTAGGTACCTACCACACTTTACTGTGCCTACTTACCACAGGATACCTCTTGGTCCTAGAGTATGCACCGTCAAAAGCGCCCTGGCAACCCCGCCAGGGCACAACCGCAAACGCAAAGGAGCATCCCATGCAGAACGCGCAGAATCTCAAGATCGCCGTCGTCGCCGCCAACGGCAAGGCCGGCCGCGCCATCGTGAAGGAGGCCGTGAGCCGCGGCCTCGAGGTAACCGCCGTGGTCCGCGAGGCCAACCGGACCGACGCCCAGCACATCATCGAGCGCGACCTCTTTGACCTCACGGCCGCCGACCTGGCCGGCTTCGACGTGGTGATCGACGCCTTCGGCGCCTGGACGCCCCAGACCGTGCCCCAGCACAGCACCTCACTCGCCCACCTCTGCGACATCCTGAGCGGCACTCAGACCCGCCTGCTCGTAGTCGGCGGTGCCGGCAGCCTCTACACCAACCCCGAGCACACCACCTGCCTCGCCGACAGCCCCGACTTCCCCGATGCATACAAGCCTCTGGCAAACGCCATGGCCAAGGCCCTCGACGAGCTGCGCAAGCGCTCCGACGTGCGCTGGACCTACCTCAGCCCGGCCGCTAACTTCCAGGCCGACGGCCCCCGCACCGGCAGCTACATCTTGGGCGGCGAGGAGCTCACGGTGAACGACCGCGGCCAGAGCGCCATCAGCTACGCCGACTACGCCATCGCCATGGTCGACGAGGCCGTGAGCGGCGACCACATCCAGCAGCGCATCAGCGTGGTGGAGAAGTAATGGCTATCCAAAAGCTCGCAAGCGCCATCGCCTCGGCCGACGCCATCGTGGTCGGCGCCGGGTCGGGCCTCTCCACCGCGGCGGGGTTCACCTACTCCGGCCCGCGCTTCGAGGAGCTGTTCGGCGACTTCATCGACGCCCACGGCCTCACCGACATGTACTCGGCCGGCTTCTATCCCTTTAGCACCCCCGAGGAGCAGTGGGCCTACTGGAGCCGCCACATCTGGCACAACCGCTACGTCCCCGCTCCGCGCAACACCTACGCCAAGCTGCGTCAACTGCTGCAGGACACCGACTTCTTCGTGATAACCACCAACGTTGACCACCAGTTTCAGCAGGCCGGGTTCCCCAAGGAGCGCCTGTTCTACACCCAGGGAGACTACGGCCTCTGGCAGTGCAGCGTGCCCTGCCACCGGCAGACCTACGACAACCGCGAGGCCGTCATGGCCATGGTGGAGCAGCAGCATGACCGCCGCATACCTAGCGAGCTGGTGCCCCACTGCCCCCGCTGCGGAGCACCCATGGCCATGAACCTGCGCTGCGACGAGACGTTCGTGGAAGACGACGGCTGGCACCGGGCGGCCGAGCGCTACGCTGACTTCCTACGCCGCCACGAGCACGGCCGCGTGCTCTACTGGGAGCTGGGCGTGGGTGCCAACACCCCGGACATCATCAAGTACCCCTTCTGGTCCCTGGTGCGCCGAAACCCCCAGGCCACCTACGCCTCCGTGAACCTGGACGAGGCCTGGGCGCCGCTCGACATCCGCAAGCGCTCCGTGGTTGTGGACGGCGACATCGACGCCGTGCTCGACGAGCTGGCGGGGCTATGCGGACGCGCGCAAGGGCAGCCCGGCCCAACCGACAACCCCGCGTAAAACACCGCCGCCCAACAGGCCCCACCCCCAGAGGAGAAGCCCCCGATGTCGATTTCCGCCCATACCGCCACATCCCCCATCGCTCCCGAGCAGGCCGCCCTGCTCCGCGACCTGGTGGACCAGCTCCTCAACGAACGAGGCGCCGCCCCCGCCCAACCCGTCCCCGACGCCGACCTCTGGCCCACCTTCCGTGCCCTCGTGAACACCCGGCCGCCCGTCCCGGCAAGCCCGGAGTTCCTGGCGGGGCACGACCGGCTGCTCCGGGGGCTTATCGCCCAAAAAGGCGTGACCAGGCTCGAGGACCTCGTTCCCCTTGCGACCGACCCCCGGCTGCGCCTGTGGCGCGGCGACATCACGACCCTGGCCGTCGACGCCATCGTGAACGCCGCCAACAGCCAGATGCTCGGCTGTTGGGTGCCGGGGCACCACTGCATCGACAACGCCATCCACACGTTTGCCGGCGTGCAGCTGCGCCTGGAGTGTGCCGGGCTCATGGAGGCCCAGGGCCACGATGAGCCCACTGGGCAGGCCCATATCACCGGGGCCTACAACCTACCCGCCCGCCACATACTGCACACCGTGGGGCCCATCGTGGAGAACGGCCGCCCCAGCAGGCGGCAGCGCGAGCAACTGGCATCGTGCTACACCAGCTGCCTCGACCTCGCTGCGGAGCAGGGGCTGCACTCGGTAGCGTTCTGCTCCATCAGCACGGGCGTGTTTGGTTTTCCCATCGAGGAGGCGGCACCCGTTGCCGTGACCGCCGTGCGGTCCTGACTCGACGAGCACCCCGAAACGGAGATGACCGTGGTGTTCGACGTGTTTTCAGAGCACGACGAGCAGGTGTACCGGCGCGCGTTGGCGAAGTGAGCGGTCCCGAAGATCGTCTGGCGCGACGGCGCCGGTAACCGAGACCAAGGTAACAACCGCTCCACAAGGGTTCTAAAACTCGTGCTGGGGTGGTAGAATTCAATTACAGAGAAGCCGACTTGGGTGGAACAAAGCTGGGTCCCCGAATGGGGGTAGGCGTCTTCGGATTGCTTAGAATTCCCTTGCTCCTGGGGTCGGCTCTTCTGCTGTCTAGTAACCTTTTTTCTCCCCCGACTTGCGCTTGGAAAGCTCGGCTCTCATGCCGTCGATGACGTGCTCGGGGTCGCGGCGGATTTCCTGGAGCATCAGGTCGATGGCCTGCTGGGAGTATCCCCAGCTGGGCTGCTCACCGCCAAGGGACAGGTTGTACGAGTAGGCGTCGTTGCCCTTCATGTTGTAGAAGTCGACGAAGATGCCAAAGTGGAACGTGTTGAACTCCTTCGGCTCGCCCTTCACCAGGGGCGTGATTCCCTCCTTGCTGAGCTTGCGCCGGATGAAGTCCGTGCCCTTCTTCGTGCGGTACGTGTATTTGTTGATGGGGTCGGTGAGCGAATGAAGGATGGACACGGCGGCATCCGCGTCGCTCGCGATGTGCACGGGGATGCCCTCGCCCTTCTTCTTGGTAAGGCGTAGCTCGGTGGCGTAACCTATGCCTGCGCCGTCCGGGCGGCTCGCAACAATGGACGAGCCCAACTCGAGCATCTTCTCCACCACTTCGCGCGGATAGCGCGCCTTTATGACATCGTAGTCCACGTCGCCCCGGCGCACAGACAGGGCCAGGTAATTTTCAGGGATGCGATCGCTTATCTCGATGCCGTGGAGCTCGCGCAGCTTCTCCTCGTAGAATTTCACACACTCCTGCAGGATGGGGCCGTAGAACAGCTCGTACTCGTCGGTGACGAAGTGTGTACTGGTGTTGCGGAATTCACCCACGACCTCCATGTTGAGCCGTAGCGGGTCGTTCTCGTTGGTGAACACCTTCTTCAGACAATCGGAGAGCGAGAGCGTGCGATCGCTGTCGGGGTAGTAGACGGTCTCGTATCCCATCGTGCGGATGATGTACGCCTTCAGCATCAGCTCCCATGCGTTGCACAGGAAGAAGCAGCACCCCTCGGCGTGGTAGCGAATCGTGGGGCGGTTGTAGAGCTCGATGGCGAGCAGGAACGCCTCTTGGGATTTGTCGAGCAGTCGCTCGCAGGTTGTGGCCTCGATTTCGTTCATGGCGTCCTTTCTGTGGCCGGGTCGACATTATCTCACCATCGGCGCCACCACGACAATGTCGCCAATTGTCAATGCACCAGCCCCAGTTTGCTTCGATCCCGCCCAAACCGACGCGCTCGTTCTGCACTATGATGCCCTTGCGCGCGCCCGCACCCATGCCGTAGCCCAGAAGCCCCTCCCTCGGAGGCGTTCCATGCCCATCCGCCTGCATCGCTGCACCGTGCAGCACGCCATCGCGCCCTCCCCCGAGCACGACGTGCCCCTGCTGGTGGTCAAACCCACCGCAAGCGGCGCGCGGCCGCCGACGCAGACGCCCGGCATCCTGTGGATCCACGGAGGCGGCTACGTGACGGGCATGCCTCAGATGGTCTTCATATCGCGCGCCCTGCGGCTGGTGCAGCGCTACGGCGCAGTGGTCGTCTCGCCTGCCTACCGCCTGGCCCCCAAGCACCCCTACCCCGCCGCCCTCCACGACTGCTACGCCGCCCTGCGCCACCTGGTGGACCACGCCGACGAGCTGGGCATCAACAGCAGCCAGATCATGGTGGGCGGCGAGAGTGCTGGGGGCGGCCTGACGGCGGCGCTGTGCCTCTACGCCCGCGACAGGGGCGAGGTCGCCGTTGCCTACCAAATGCCGCTCTACCCCATGATCGACGACCGAGACACGGCGTCGTCGCGCAACAACCACGCCCCGGTGTGGAACACCCGCAGGAACCACCGGGCCTGGAAAGCCTACCTGGGCGACCTCTGGGAAACCGACGCCGTGCCTCCCTACGCCGCGCCCGCCCGGGCCACGAGCCTCGCCGGGCTGCCGCCGGCCTACACCTTTGTGGGCGACATCGAGCCCTTCTACTGCGAGACCCTTGCTTACGTGGAGCGCCTTCGCGAAGCCGGCGTCGAGGCGGCGGTGGACGTTTACGCCGGGTGCTTCCACGCCTTCGACATGCTGCTGCCATTCAAACGGGTGAGCAGGCGGGCGATCGCCGCGTTCGAGGAGCGCTACCGCTACGCCGCCGCGCACTACTTCGCGCCGCAGCCGTGAATCGCGTGCCAAACTGTCTACAATAGCCTCACCTACTTTGCAATCCTGCGCTGCACCCAAAAACCCATCCACCCGCAGCGCCCCACGGGAGGCCCCATGGAATCAAGAGCATCCACCGCGTCGGCGCGCCGCATAGGCCGCCACGCCCTAGGCATCGGTCTGTGCTGGACCTGGATGGTGATCTTTCTCTCGCGCTGGCCCCTCTCCCAGGGCCTCGGGCCGTCTTCGGACGTTTCGCACTACCTGGTCTACTATTGCGCCCTCGGCATCCTCTACGTGGGTGCCTTCATAGCCTTGCGCACCACCGACCGGTTGCCGCGCAAGGCCCTCGGTGGCGCATGCACGATCACGGGCGTGCTGCCCGTCGTTATCTGGGCAGTCTCCTTAGTGTTTCCCACCAGCCCCCTGTCCTCCCTGCTCATGCTGGCAGCGCTCTGTGCGGGGCAGCTCTCTATGGTGCTCCTCCAGTTCGTCTCCCTTATCAGCTTACGCGGTAAGGTATCCTCGTTTGGCGCCCTGGCAGCCGTGACAGCGCTCGCCTACCTTGGCGGAGGGCTGCTCACCTATCCGCTTACGGCCCTGGCAGGCCCGTGCACGGCAGCCCTGTCCCTCCTGGCACCCGCCGCTTTCCTATGCCTGCGCGACCTGCTGCCGACGGCCCGTATCCGCGAGCCCCTCCAGAAGACCCCCGCCAAAGACCGCGCATCCCTCGCCGCGAGCGTGGTCGTGTTCTCGGGCGCCATAGGCGTCCTCACCTCCGTGGGCCTTGGGCGCTTCGGCGACGTGGGCGAGCTCCCCACCATGTTCATGCAGGCCGTGCTCACCTCGCTCATCGTGCTCTTTCTCGTAGAGGCCGACCGTGCCCGCCTGTTCCACACTCTCTCGCTGGTCCTTGGGCAGCACGTCGTGACCAAGGCCGTCAACATCGCCTACTACGCCGCCCCCAGCAGCTGGCTCGAACCCCTGGGCAGTGGCGTTGCCCTTATCGTGGTCTGCCTGGCGATCTGCGGGGCCGTCGCGTTGCTCTACCTCACCGGGACCTATAGGCTCATGGCCCCCGCCCCCGCCGCGGCCGCGCCCACCCCCGACGCCGTCGAGGAGGTCGGCAGCCGCCACGGCCTCACGCCGCGCGAGACCGAGATCCTGCGCCTGCTATCGGAAGGCCGCAGCCTCCCCTACATTCAGGATGCCCTCTCCATAGCGGGCGGGACGGCGCGCACCCACGCCGGCAACATATACAAGAAGCTCGGCGTGCACAACCGCCAAGAGCTCATAAGCCTGGTGGAGAAGACCCGGCGATCTGGGCGTGCCGACGACCACGCCACCAGCCCCGAGCTGCCCAAACGTTCTTCCTCAGACGTTTCTTCTGAGGATCTCTGAACCGGGCGTCCACCCACGATACGGGGTTTTGTCTGATGTACGCGACGGCCCGGCCGTGCTTGGATGGTCGGCGTACCGGCGCCCTGCCCCGCAGAGGCGCCATCTCATCGGACAAAGGGGATACAGATGGAACTCACCCGCAGGAACTTCTTGGCCGTCGCCGGGGCCGCGGCAGGCGGCATGGGCCTCGCGGCGCTGCCCGCACAAGGCACCCGCGCCTTGGCCGACGAAGGAGAGCCCGCGCCGCGCGTCTACGAGGGGACGGCACAGGGGCTCAGGGGCGAGCTGACCGCCCACATAGCCCTGGCCGACGACGGCTCCATCGCCGGCGTCTCCGTGGTCTCCACCGAAGACAGCCCGTTCATCAGCGACGCGGCCATCGCGCAGGTGTGTTCCGCCATGATCGAGCTCCAGTCCCTCGACGTGGACACGGCGAGCGGCGCCACCTTCACCAGCCTCGGCATCATGGCCGCGGCCCGAAACGCCCTGGAGTCGGCCGGCGTCGACACCTCCCGCTATGCAGCAGACCCCGTCGAGGACTCCGTCGCCGACGACGTGCCCTGCGACGTGCTGGTCATCGGCGGCGGCCTCTCGGGCCTGGCCGCCGCTGCAACCGCCCGCGCCAACAGCGATCTGTCGGTAATGCTCGTGGACCAGCTGGCCTACACCGGCGGCTGCGTGCGCGTCTCCGACACCATGTTCATCTCCTTCAACGGCACGCGCCACAACCTGGTCGCGGAGAAGGAGACCCCCACCGACGACGTGATCGCCTTTGCCCAGGAGAACGACGCCAACGGCTACCTCAACGAGGCGCTGTTCAGGTCGGTTCTAGACGCCGTGCCCAACGCCGTGCAGCTGCTCACCGACCGCGGCCTCTATCTGCCGGCGTCCGACGCCCGCGCCGGCGTGATCATCGGAACCGTGGAAGGCGCCTCCTGGACCGTGCACGACCCGACCACCGGCCTGTGCGCGGGAACTGCCGGCGGCCCCTACGTGTCCCAGTCCCTCGAAGACATCGGGCGCAACGTGGGCGTCGAGTTCCGCAAGAGCACCCGCGTAGAGGGAATCGACGTCGAAGACGGCAGCGTCACGGGCGTCCGCGTTCGTGACCTGGTCAAGCACGCGAGCTACACCATCCGACCGCGCGTCGTGGTGCTCGCCACCGGCTGCATAGGCGCCAGCGACGAGCGCATGGCGGCCTACGCCCCGTCGGCCGAGGGCACCGTGCACGTGGGCTGTGCCGGCACCAACGGCGACGGCATCGTCTGGGCCGAGGAGCTGGGCGGCGTCGTGCTCGACGGCAAGGTGCACTACCAGCCCGTCCCCAACAACCGGCTGGGGCAGTACACGGTCGTCAACGACCTGCACAACCAGGGCCGCTACGTCATGGTCAACCTCGAGGGCAAGAGGTTCTTCAACGAGGCGACCGTGAGCCGCGCCGTGGCGAACACCACCTACCGCGCCCAGCCGGAGAACAAGGTCTTCGGCATCGTGAGCGGCGAGGAGGCTGCCGCTTGGCAGGAGGCCCTGGACTACGGCATCGCCCACGGCGTCGTTTGGAAGGCGGACGACCTGGCCGCCCTGGCCGAGGCCTGCGGCATAGACGCCGACGCCTTTGTCGAGACCATCGAGGCCTACCAGGCTGCCTACGCCGCCGGCGAGGGAACCGACTTCGACACCGCCCACGATCAGATGGTCGAAGTGGCCGAGACAGGCCCTTACTACGCCTTCGTGATGCAGACGGCCTACAACCTGGCCGACATCGGCATCAAGGTGGACGAGGAGATGCGCCCCGTGAGCGCCCAGGACGAGCCCCTCGCCCACAACCTCATGGCCACCGGCTCGCTGATCGTCTCGAACTACGGCATCATGACCGGCGGATTCTCGCACATGATGGCCCTCACGAGCGGCTGGCTCGCCGGCAGCAAGGTGCGCGAGGAGTTGGCCGGCGCGTAGAGCCGTCGGTGTCTAAGGCAATCCAAAAAAATGCTGCCGCGGCGTTGTGCTCGGGTTTCTGCACCTCGAACGCAACGCCGCCCTTGCGCACCCTGTGGAAGCAAAACCTTGGGGTCGCTCTAAGGAACATCGGCGTAAGCAAGCTCTTTGAGCTCTTCGTAGGAAATCTCCGGCACGCCGCTCGGCCATGGAATCCCAGCGGCAAGATAGGCGTCCTGAACCAGCGTGGATCCCCTTGCTATCGCCTGCGCCCGGCGGCTTCTTTCTTCGGCCGTTGGACCTTCGCGAGGTTCAGAGCTCAATGGGACGCAACCGTTGTCCTGCATAGAAACCAGCAGGGACGCCGTGGTTGGACCGACCATAAGTTTCTCCTCTCGCGCCCCCATGAATGTCCAGATTGTATCCCATACGAACTCGGGCCATAAATTGCATAAGGCATTGTGGCGCGGCCATCCGCCGGCAGCCAAGTATGCGCCCCCACTCCGGTGAGCCCCAGCCCTCAAGAGATTTAGCGAATAACCTTGACCGAGAGCGACCGTAAGTCAAGGTTATTCTATAACCTTGACTTAGCAACCCACACGGTCAAGGTTTTGCGAAGGGAGAATGTTCGCCATGGGCACACTGCACGAAGCCTACTGGGCGTCAACGGGATACGGTTCCTCTCGCCGCCAAAGGCAGAGTGGAACCTACCGCTGGTTTCTCCCCAGCAGAATCGCGGACTCCAACCCGACCCTGAGCTTCTCGACGGTGGCCCTGGTCACGGCGGCAAGCGAACGCATCTCGCAAGCCCCGGAAGACCACCGGGTGTATACCGACGGAATCACCCGGATGCTCCTCAGGTCAGAGGCCGTGGGATCTTCTCACATCGAAGGCCTGGTCATCAGCTCAAAACGCCTGCTCCGAGCAGAGCTGCACGACCTCGAACCCGATAATGTGCGCTACGACGCAAGCGCGGCAGCGGTTCTCGGCAATATCCACGCGATGGAAAAGGCCCGGGAGCTAGCCCAAGAGACGGCAACGTTCGATGTGGATGTACTGAAGCGCGTCCACGCCGAGCTGTGCCGCGGCACAGAGATCGAACCGTACGGAGGCGTCGTGAGAACCACCCAGAACTGGGTGGGCGGCAGTAGCTACAACCCCCTCTCCGCAGAATACGTGCCACCGGCTCCCGAGGAAGTCGAGGGGTTGCTCGAAGACCTCGCGGTCTATATCAACCGAGATGATGTGCCCGCCATAATTCAGGCAGCCGTTGCCCACGCCCAGTTCGAATCGATCCACCCCTTTGCCGACGGAAACGGCCGCTGCGGACGAGCCCTTATCCAGATTGTGCTGCAACGCCGGGGAATCCCGGTCAGCTCCATACCGCCGATTTCGCTAGCGCTCGCCACCGCAAAGGGCGACTACCTGCAAGCCCTCGGCGCATTCCAGCATTGCCTCTCCCCCGAAGAGGAGGCTGCCGCCCTGGACGGTTGGGTGTCCGTGTTCTGCGAGTGCGCCCTTTTGGCCTGCGACGACATGGACGATATTCGACGTGACCTGCGTACCATCAGAACCCGATGGGAGGAGAGGCTCGGCGGTGTCCGGCGTGGGTCGGCCGTGAACCTCATGCTCGACGAGATGCAGGCGATGCCCTACTTTACCTGCGAGACCATGGAAAAAGCCATCGGACGCAGCAAGCAGGCGGTTGCCCTGGCCGTCACCAAGCTGTTGGAATGCGGCGTGATCGCGCAGACGAACAAGGGAAAGCGCCGGAGGGTGTTCGAGTGTCCCGACATCCTGGAGGAGTTCAACCTGGTGGAGCGGCGCTTAGCAAGCCCCGCCAGGGACACGTCCTCCTGCCGCCCAAACCGCCCTGTGCCGGCACGCGGGTAACAGACGTCCCTGCGTCTACTTCCCGGTCTCGTTCGCCTCCATGATCTGCCTCGGCGTCACATGCTCGTTGCGGAAGCGTGCCTTGGGGTTGACCTCGCCCATGGGCAGCGAGATGGCCCCGTGGGGGCAGGCCTGGATGCAGCCCAGGCAGGCGTTGCAGCCCTGGCCCGCCAGCGCGTCGCGCACCGCGCGGCCGTCCTCCACGCGGATGCAGCCCGCCGGGCACACGCGTCCGCAGATGCGGCAGCCCACGCAGGCGTTCCGGTCGATGGAGAGGAACCCTCCCAGGTCCTGCGGCTCAAAGCGGATGCCTCGGCTCATGAACTGCTCGTGGGCCTCGCGGTCGGCGTCGCTCACCGGCTCGATCCAATGCCTGCGCGCCGCGACGTCGGCCTTGATGCGCGCGATGTTCTCGTCGATATGCTTCTGGGGAATACGGGCGCGCTGCTCGTCCATGTCGAAGTTGGGCAGCCAGTTGTCCACCATGAGCAGGGTCGAGATATAGGCGGCCTCGGCGCCCGCGGCGCGCATCTGCTCCTGAGCGAGCTCGACGGCGTTGGCGTGGCGGCACCCGTAGGTGGGGACGAGGTAGAGGTACGGCGTGTCGAACGTCGCGCGCTCCACAAACTGGCGCACCATGTAGGGCATCATATGGCCGTAGATGGGATACACGATACCGATGGCGTCGTCGGCAAAGGCGAGCTCCCCCTCCCGGCGCATCTGCCGGGGAATGCTGCGGACGTCGTCATCGAGCTGCTCGGCGACGTAGCGGCAGTTGCCCGTCGCGGTAAAGTAAAAGATCATCGGTTGCCTCTCCTCATTCGTACATCGATTGCTGGCGGACGCATTGCTGATGGACGTGGACAAAACCACGGCTTTCTCGACCAATCGGGCCTTCCAGAGGTGGCCGGTGGACAAGATCGGGACTTTCTAGACCGCCCCAACCCCCTTGCACACCATGGCTCGACGAAGGCAACCTATCTACCTGCGGGTTTTCCCGTGGTCCTCCGGACCTCCTGGCAAATCGGTCGAGAAAGTCGCAATCTCGTCCAGGGGACCCGCCGAGACAGGCCAATTGGTCGAGAAAGTCGCGGTTCCGTCCACGGACGACCCGGCCTGCGACCCCCGGCCGTCCACCCGCTCAGCCATCCCCGCCCTCACGCGCCCCTACAGCTCCAGGCTGTCCACCCATGAGCGGACGTCCTCCTCACCCACGCTGGCCGAGAACCGCACGCCGTCCCGCCAGTCGCCCATGCCAGCAAGGGCGGCGAGGTCGGAGGCGCTCTCGCCCAGCGGCGAGGCGGCCGAGGTGCAGAACGGGATCACGTCTTTGCCCGTAAAGTCGTTGCCGGTCACAAAGCCGTCGAGCACCCACGAAGCGTGCTGCCACCAGATGGGGTAACCCACCAGCACGGTGTCGTAGCCGGCAAAGTCCTCGGGGGTCACGACCTCGGGCTCCACCGAGCGATTGGGGTCGTCGTGCTCGCGACAGACGCGGCTCGACTCGTCGTTGTAGTTGAGGTCGTCGCTCGTGTAGGGCTCGATCGGGGTGATGACAAAGGTGTCGGCCCCCAGCTGCTCGGCGGCGAGTTGTGCCACCCGCTCGGTGTGGCCCGTACCCGAGAAGTAGGCCACGAGCACGCGGGGCATCTTGTCCTTCCCGCCGTCGGCGTCAGCCGTAGTAGGAGCCTGGGCCGAGCCGTTCGCGGAAGCCGGATCCTTCCCCACGGAGGTGCCGGCAGACCCGTCGCCCTTCTCCGACCCTTGCCCCGTCGCGGTTCCAGGCGTTCCCGTAGACGAGCTGCAGCCTGCCAGGGCCACCTGCGCCGGGAGCGCGCAGGCCGCGACAAAGGCCAGCTTGACCAGCGACCGCCGCGACAAAACGTTTGTAGCTTCGATATCCATGGGCTTCTCCCCTGTTTGATGCTTGTTAGGCACCGGTTGCGCCGGGTCGATTAGCGGCACGCCACCAGCAGCTCGTAAATCTCGTCGCGGGTCAGCTTCTTGGCGCAGGAGGCCGTGAGGACCGCGGTGTCGGCCACGGCGCGCAGGGTCTCGTCGGAGGCGTCCGACCCCAGCTCGGCAAAGGTGGTAGGCAGCCCCATCTCGGCGATGAAGGCGGCCAGGGCGTCGATGCCCTCGTTAGCCACGGCCAGGGCATCCTTGCCCTGCGGGTCGACGCCCCAGACCTCCACGGCCCAGCGCGCAAACTGCTCGGGCGCCGCGAGGGCAAGCAAGCGGTAGAGGCGCGGGTGGATCACGGCGAGCCCCATGCCGTGGTTGGAATGGGTGTAGGCACCGTACTGGTGCTGGATCATGTGGCACTGGAAGTCGCCCGCCTTGCCGATCTTGAGCACGCCGTTCTCGCCCATGGCAGAGTCGTAAACGAGCTCGCTGCGAGCGTTCAGATCGTTCTCGTCGGCGGCCACGGCGCGCATGTTGCGCACGATATTGCGCTGGACGGCCAGGTTGATGTCGTCGGAGACGTTGGGCGTGCGCGGTGTGCCGAAGTAGGTCTCCATGCAGTGCGAGAGCGAGTCGAAGGCCTCGCTCATGAACTGGGGCATGGGCACCGTGAGGGTGAGTGCCGGGTCCAGGGCCGCCCACAGGGGTAGCGCACCCCACAGCGGGCCCTTGACGCGCGTCTTCTCGTCGGTGATCACGCCGCCGGCGTTCTGTTCGGCCCCGGTGCCCGAGAGGGTCACGATGCAGCCCAGGGGGATGAACTCGGTGGGCTGGCCGCCCTGCACGCGCTCGAACTCGGCGATGTCGACGTCGAGCTTGGCCTGGGCCGAGACGACCTTGCAGCAGTCGAACACCGAGCCGCCGCCCACGGCGAGGATGAAGTCCACGGCGTTCTCGCGCGCGGCGCGGGCTCCCTCCTGGACCTTGGCGTAGGTGGGGTTGCTCATGATGCCGCCAAAGTCGATCACCGTCTTGCCGGCGTCCTCGAGCAGGCCCCGAATCTGGTCGTACAGACCGCTACGCTTGACCGAGCCACCGCCGTAGGCCAGCATGACACGCTTGCCCATGGCGGGCATCTCCGCCGCGAGGGCCTTCTCGACGGCGCCTTCGCCGAAGTAGTTCTTCACAGGATACTGATAACACGAACGATTCCATGATATGCCCCTCTCTGGCCGGCTGCTTCTGATACCATGCGATACTAACAACCGGTAGTTACTACCGTACAAGCGAGAACGTTCAAATGTGAAGGGGAATGCACAGATGGGGTCGTCCCACACGCTCTATACCATGAAGCAGGCATGCCAGGAGGCGGACCTGACCTACGAGACGCTCAAGTTCTACTGCAACCAAGGGCTCGTGCCCAACGTAAAGCGCGACGCCAACAACCGCCGCGTGTTCGACGACCGCGACGTGGCGTGGATCAAAAGCCTGACCTGCCTCAAGCGGTGCGACATGAGCCTCCAAGAAATGAAGGAATACCTAGCCCTGTGCCTACAGGGCCCCGCCAGCATCCCCGAGCGCAAGGTGATGCTGGCCGTCAAACGCGCAGCACTCGAGGAGAAGCTCGCGGAGGTGCAGGCGAGCATCGACTACATCGACTGGAAGCAGGGCTTCTACGACGACGTGCTGGCCGGAAGGACCGAGTACGAGAGCAACCTGCTGCCGCTATAGGGGCAGCCGGCGAGACGCCGCAGGACATGGCCCGGTGCAGGAGAGATCAAACATAAAAACTCAGCCTTGTGCATGAATCGTTTTATAGGTTGATGCACGATTTGTGGAGACTGGCACCAAAACCCCTGGATTTGTGTGGAGTATTGTAATAGTTATATTTTTCTTGCAAACACCGCCATGCATAAGTCATCGATTTTACGTTTGATTCACAAGTGTTTGATATTCGCACGTCCTGGCTCCACGTCCCCCGCCATCTCGGCGAACACGCGCTCCATGGCGGGCTCAAAGGCGCTGCCGGTCAGGCGCACGAACGCGATGGAGTGCTCGATGGGCGGTCCGTCGAGCTCGATGCGCGCCAGGCGGCCGTCCGCAAGCTCGCGCTCTACGGCGGCCTCGTAGAGAAACGCAAGGCCTACCCCCTCCTCGACCAAGCGCTTGAGCACGCCGATGTTCCAGACCTCCCCCACCTGGGCGAACTCGTCGATCGAGAGGTTGTGCGCCGCCAAGGCGTTCTCGAGCACGGCGCGCGTCCCCGACCCCGGCTCGCGCACCACCAAAGGCTCGCGCACCAGGCGCTCCCACCCGCAGCGCAGGCCGGCCAACGCGTAGTCGGGGGCGCATACGCACACCAACCGCTGCTTGCACAGGGTGTCGCAGCGGTAGCGGGCCCGGTCGAACACCCCCTCGACAAAGGCGCAGTCCAGAGCGCCCTCGTCAAGCAGGCCCAGGAGCCGGCGCGTATCGCCCGAGCGCGCCACGACGCGCGTGTCGGGATGGGCGCGCAGCCACCGGGCCAAAAGCGGTGCGACCACATACTCGCCGGCCGTGAGCGTCATGCCGATGGCCAGCGACGCGGGGGCCTGCTCCTGCAGGACCTCGATGCTCCTTTGGAGCGCCTGCTCGTCGTGGACCATGGTGATGCACACCTGCTGCAGAAGCTTGCCCGCCTCCGTGAGCCGGGGGCGCTTGCCCTCCTTCACGAACAACGGGGCCCCGTAGTGGCGCTCGAGGGCCGCGATGTGTTGGGAGACCGCCGGCTGCGTGATGTTGAGTTCCCGTGCAGCCTGTGTGTAGTTGAGCGTACGGCACACGGTGAGAAACGTCTGAACGCGAAAGTCAAGCACCGACAAACCCCCTGGTCATATCCTTTAAACGCAATACAATAAACAAATCTTATCGTTACATAACTATATAGACGCAAATACTTATAGATACCCATGGGAGAATGTACCCGCTTTGGCCGACCGTTGAGCCGGCCGTTTCACCCAGACGCCATACCCACCGTTCGAAAGGCTCCCACATACCATGATGCAGCTCGTCAAACAAGTACCCATCCCCACCGCCGGCGTGGCCCTAGGGCTCGCCGCCCTGGGCAACCTGCTCCAACCCTACAGCGAACTGGCCCACACTCTGTGCGGTGCAGCCTCGCTGGCCCTCATGCTCATGCTCCTGGTCAAGATCGTGCGCTTTAAGGGCGTCGTGCGCGAGGACCTGCGCAACCCCATTTTTGCCAGCGTGAGCGGCACCTTCTTCATGACCCTCATGCAGCTGGCCACCTACCTGGAGCCGCTGTGGCACGCCGGGGCCTTCGCCCTGTGGGGCGCCGCCGTGCTCGGACACGCCGCGCTCATCGCGTGGTTCACCGCCATCTTTATCGCCGGCTTCAAGCTTTCCGACGTCTACCCCACTTACTTCATCTGCTACGTGGGCATCGTCGTGGGTTCCGTCACCTCACCGACCTTCGGCATGGAGGCGCTTGGGCAGGCGCTCTTCTACGGCGGCTTTGCGTGCTACCTGGCGCTGCTCGTCATCGTGACGCTGCGCTACGCGAAGCTCGGCGTGCCCGAGGGCGCACGTCCCCTCTTCTGCATCTACGCCGCCCCCATGAGCCTCTCGCTCGCCGGTTACCTCACCGTGACCCCCGAGCCCAACCTGGCGTTCGCGCTGGTGCTGGCCGTGCTCGCCCAGGCGCTCTTTGCCCTGGTGCTCGTGCGCCTGCCCAAGCTGCTCAAGCTGCCTTTCTACCCCAGCTACGCGGCCATGACGTTCCCCTTCGTCATCACGGCCATCGCCCTGGGCAAGGTGCTTAACCTCGCGGCCGCCAACGGGTTCGCGGTACCGGCCGCCTTTGAGGTGCTGGTGGCCGCCGAAACCCTGTTTGCCACCGTCATGGTGCTCTATGTGGCGGCGCGCTACCTGGGCTATTTCTACAAGCTGTGGGCCGCCGGCCGCCCCGCCCCCGCCGTGGCCGAGCAGTCTGCAGCCAGCGGTGCCGTCGAGCTGGAGGGGTAGGTTACCGGTTCCCGAGAGCTTCCCGCGAGGCAAAAAGACAAATCCGGGCCGAGGGCGTGGCAATATTGCAGACAATGATATACTTTTTCAAAGAATTCACACTTTACCTGCAATTTTGTTAGCATCTCCACATATGAAATATCATTTCATTTCAACACTTCACGCCCTCGAGCCAGATTTGTCTTTCCCAGCGTCCCGGCTCTTTATCCCTCCTCACGTCAGCACGAACACCTGGCGCTTGCCCTCGTACTCAGCGCGCAGCCAACCCAATGCCACGAGTTGGTTCAGGTCGGAGCGCGCCGTGGTGAGGGCCACATCGAATCGCTCCCTATAACCGTGCACGTCGGTGCCACCAACCTCCCCGCTCGCAACCATCTCGCGCAGGAACTGCCGCTGCCGCAGGTTCAACCTTTGGTCGCCGTCCACGGCACCAAGTCTCTCCGCCGTCGAGGAGTCATGGGCGGTGACCGATGCCTCAAGCCGCCGTAGGCCCTCCTCAAACATGGCTATCGTCTGCAGCAAATAGGGGGTCGAATCGTTTCCGTACGGACTCACGACCAAGGCGCTCCCGTAAGAGAACGGCACTGAGCACCCGCTCAGGCCGCACTCCCAGTCCAGACGCAGCCTCGAAAACGGCACAAGCGCCAGAACCGGGAGACCGCACGCCGAGAAGGCCACCGCCCGCGCCATGACCTCCATAAGCCCGTTCCAGCTGGGGAACGGCTTCAGCTCCCAAATGGAGTCAGACCCCATAAACACAGAGTAGAGAGGATCGTTCCCCTTCTCCCCGAGCATGGCGATAAAATGGGACATCGACCCTGGCCCTAAAGGCGCAGGCGGCATCTTGAAGGAGCTTTCTGCGGGCCAGCGGCTTGCCATCGGTCGCACGGCCACACCGTATTCGTCGGCCAGCCGACTCAAAGACCCGTGGATGCAGAAGAGCGAGGCTACCGTAAGGGGGTATTCCGCATCCAGCAACTTGCAAAACTCCCCAAACACCCCCTGCACAAACTGCTCCGTCCCATCGCACGGTGCCCGATCTCCCACGATAACGCGACGTAAGGACTCCCGATCCGTCGCGATACCGTCGCGAGCCGCCGCCGCGCCCAAATCGTCGGCCACGCGCGCCCGCACCTCGTCCAACTCCAGGAGCCGCCCTATTGCGTGGGTGTTCCCCAGAACGCGGGCCTTCTCCTCTAAGACGCGCAGGCATGCCCCGGTTTCGGGGGAGACGTACCAATAGTCCAAAGACTCCGGCTCCCCCGCCTGGCCATCGATCGGAACCAGGGCGGGGCGTCCTGCCACACGGCGGGCAAACAGCACGAGCGCCTGAGCCAGCTCCTCGTCAAGCAGCGCTGGCGGCAGCGGGCCATCGTTATCGTAGGTCACCATGGCCCGCTGCACATACGAGACGACCTCGCGGTTGCGCAGCAGCTCCACGAACGCCGCAGCGTCTTTTGGCCCCTCGCAACCCATGGCGCCCCTTTCGGCCATCACCTGACAATAACCGCACGATTCCCCATCATAGGGTCATCTACCTGCGGTTTCGAGTGATGATTTTTGTACCGTACAATCCCCGGCCAAGCTTGTAGTATGCACGGTGCCACGCAGGCCTGCGGTGTTTCTTATCCCGTTCAAACAACTCAAGGGGAAGGTTTTGACCATGGAGAAGACCCTCAATCGCCGCGCCTTCATCGCCGCATCGGGGGCTGTTGCAGGCGTCGCGCCCCTCACCACCCTGGCCCGGGTCGGCAAGGCCGATGAGCCTCAGGAGATCGCCTGGGACTACGAGGCCGACCTCGTCGTAGTGGGCGGCGGCGGTGCCGGTTTCTGCGCAGGCATCGAAGCGGCCGAGGCCGGTTGCACCGTGCTCGTGGTCGAGAAGGCCGGCGTCTGTGGCGGCGACTCCTACATGTGCGGCGGCGCCATCCAGGCCGCCGGCCACCCGCTGCAGGAGAAGTTCTCGGGCATCAGCGGCGACACCGGCGAGAAGTTCGCCGAGGACATCATCCGGTGGGGCCAGGGCCTGGTCGACGAGGACATGGTGCGCGACGTCTGCGTGAACAGCGCCGACCAGCTCGACTTCATGATTGGTTGCGGCCGCGAATATGACGCCGTCGAGTATCTCCAGCCCGTCTGGAGCATCGACGAGGGGCGCGAGGAGTTTTATCCCCGCTGCTTCTTCGGCGAGAGCGGCGGTTACTACGGCGTGCACTTCCCGCCCATCGAGCAGAAGCTGCTCTCCTACGGCGACCAGGTGACCATCCTCACCGAAACCGAGGCAACCCACCTCGTGCGCAACGCCGAGGGGCGCATCATCGGCATCGAGGCCGACGACGGCAAGAACACCATCCACGCCCGTGCTAACAAGGGCGTGGTCCTCTCCACCGCGGGCATCGATCACGACATGGAGCTGGCCAAGCAGGTGCACCCCTTCCAGTATTGGGCCCTCCAAATGCGCGAGGCGGGACTTTCTCACAGCTTCTGCTTCGACAACATCTACAACACCGGCGACGGTATCCGCATGGGCCTCGAGGTGGGCGCCGACCCGTGCTTCGGGCGGGCCTGCGTCATCACGGACGAGCACAACATCGGCGGCACCAGCGACTATAACCGCCCGCAGTCTCTGGGGCACGAGCCGAACCGCTGGGGCTCGACCTGCCTGGCCGGCAACATCCTGGTAGGGCCACGGGGCACGCGCTACGTTCAGGAAGACGCCGTGTGGGGCTATAGCTCGAGCGAGACCGCAAAGCACCTCATGGCCTGCGGCATCGACCTGAGCAACCCGAACAAGTTCGCCTACCTGGTGACCGACGCCGACCACCTGTGGACCTGGAACGGCGGCGACATTTCGCAGTACAACGCAGCCAACACCATTGTGCAGGCCGACACCCTCGAGGAGCTGGCTGAGAAGATGGGCGTGCCCGCAGTCAATCTCGTGAAGACCGTCGAGGAGTGGAACGGCTACTGCGACGGCGAGTTCGACCCCGACTTCGGCCGCCAGGTGGACTTCGGCAAGATCCAGACGCCGCCGTTCTACGCCGACATCTACAAGCCCTTTGTGCTGGGCACCGCCGGCGGCCTGCGCACCGACACCAACGCCCAGGTGGTGGATGCGAACGGCGACCCCATCCCCGGCCTCTACGCCGCCGGCATGATTATGACCGGCACCGTGACGCCGCCGTTCTACCCCGGGTGCGGCTGGGCCATCCTCAACACCGTGCACTGGGGCCGCAAGGCCGGCCAGCAGATTGCCGCGCTCGAAAGCTGGGCGTAACGACGGGCTGGAACAAGTAGGTAGATAGGAATACGATCGCGAGGGCTTCTCCCCCATATGGGCCTTATGCCGTGAGGGAGAAGCCCCTGCTGTGTAAACCCGAGCCGCCGCCTATCGCTCGTACACCCCGCGACGACACCCTACCCCTCCTCCACGAGGTCGAGCAGCTCCTGGCGGCCGTGTACCCCGAGCGCGGCGTAGAGCGACTTGCGGTAGGAGCGCACCGTGTTGGGCGCCAGGCCCAACGCGTCGGCGATGCGCCCCACGTCGCGGCCGGCCACCAGGTAGCGCATGACCTCGAGCTGGCGCTTCGAAAGGCCGCGGGCTTGCGCCACGCGGGCGCACGGGTCGCACGTAAAAACCGGGCCCGGGGTGCCGGCCGCCTCACCTGTGAGGGTATCGACCCCCGAGGTGCCGGATCTCGCACCGGCGGGCACCTCCTCCATCGGCGCGCCGCCCTCCCCCGGGGCGCCTTCCGCCTCGGCGGCCTTCTCGCCGGCGGCCTTGCGCGACACCCGGGGCGCCACGATGCAGAAGGCCGGGATCATGAGCACGTAGAGCAGTAACAGCGCCGCCACGTAGAGTTCCAGGTCGATGGCCCCCTGGATCACCAGGCTCTCGACAGCCAGGCGGCCGACGTCGGTGAGGTACAGGCAGCCCGCAAACGCGCCGTAGGCGACCAGCGGCGACACCCGCCAGCGCTGCGCCACGGTAAGGCAGGTGACCACCATGAGCACCGAGACGAGAAAGAAACAGCCCTCGCCGATACCCAGGACCAGACAGCCCCCGGAGCCGCCCGTAAGCGACACCCCCAGGATGGCGCTGGCAAACAGGGGCAGCGAC
>JAHZGC010000021.1:0-39056 GCA_019421015.1 Coriobacteriaceae bacterium
GGGAGTCGAACCCCCATTGACGGAACCAGAATCCGCTGTCCTGCCATTAGACGATATCCCAATGGGCGCTATACTCGCGCTCCCAACCAGGGCGCGAGTAAGAATAATAGGTGCTTTAGCCTAGCATGTCAACAAACGATTTAAAGTTGTCTCATTTTGTGCAGAATATGTGTTTTACTGATTCAAAACCGCTGGTAGAACCATGAATACACCCTATGCAGGCCGGGTACCTCCCATCAGGCTGATAGGATGAACCCCCACACACAGCAACCTCGCTTCACGAGAAAGAGAGCCCCATGCGCATCAACTTCAACGACGTCTCTTTCGATAGATCCTACGGCACCGTGGCCCAGCTTCCCTTCAGCTCACGCCCCGAAGTGTCTTTCGCCGGGCGCTCCAACGTCGGCAAGTCGTCGCTCATCAACAAGCTGTTCAACCGCAAAGGGCTCGCCAAAGTCTCGTCGACCCCGGGCAAGACGGCCACCATCAACTTTTTCGACGCCAAAAACGTGCACTTCGTCGACCTTCCCGGCTATGGCTTCGCCAAGGTCCCGAAGAGTGAGAAACAGCGTTGGGCCTCGCTTATCGACGGCTACTTCCAGCAGGAACGCCGCCATGCCCTCGTGTGCTCGCTCGTGGACATCCGCCACGACGCCAGCCCCCTCGACGTGAACATGCTCGCCTTCCTGCAGGAGCTCGGCCTGCCCTACGCGGTCGTGTTCACCAAGGCCGACAAGCTGAGCGCAACGAAGGCAGAGCAGCAGAGAGCCCTTCTGCTCGAACAGCTCAACGTGCCTGAAGAAGTGCCCACGGTGCTTACCTCGAGCGCCAAGGGCACCGGCGTAGACGCCCTGCGCAAGGTCATCTCCGCCGCCTGCGATGGCAAGTAGCCGGTCCAAGGCACGTTCGCCGAATGCTCTAGGCCGTAAAACCCACGTCCTCCATAAGGCCGCTGCCGTCTGCGGCCGCGGTCGCAAGCTGGTCGCAACGCTCGTTGTAACGGTGGCCGGCATGGCCCTTGACCCAAACGAAGGTCACGTCGTGAGGCTTCTTGGCGGCAAGGAGTCTCTTCCACAGGTCGACGTTTTTGACCGGCTCCTTGCTTGCGGTCTTCCACCCACGCTTGATCCAACCTTGGATCCAGTGCTGGTTAAAGGGGTCGATCACATACTTGGAGTCGGTGTGCAGCTCGACCGTACACGGGCGTTTGAGGGCCTCGAGGGCAACGATGGCCCCCATGAGCTCCATGCGGTTGTTCGTCGTCCTCCGGTAACCCTGCGACAGCTCCAGCGTATGGGTCTTTCCCGACGGATCGGTATAGAGCAAGACCGAGCCATACCCCCCCGGTCCCGGGTTGCCCCTCGAGGAACCATCGCTGTACGCCGTCACGAACATGGACCACTCCCTTTTTGCCCCAGACGGTCGGCCGAGCAAATGCCGTGTACCCAACGCCCCACGTCTGCCGGCGGCCCGGGGCGTGGCGTATTATAAAGCGACGCACCGGGCGTCGAGCCCGCACCGACCCCAACCACGAAGAGGCCGCACCATGACGTTCAGCCCGACCGCAGCAGAGCTCAGGAGAACCTATGCGGAGGAACCTTTCAGCGTGTTCTCGGTAACGAGGCTCGCGCTCCCCGCCGGATCTGCCCAGGCCGTCCCGAGCGTGCACCCCGCCTTTTTCTTCACGCTCGGCGGAAACGCCCGCATCGAGGCCGCCGGCTCAGAGCTTGCCGGCGAACGGGGCACCGTGGTCCATGCCTGCGACGCCGAGATCGGGCTGCATGTCGGCGACGGCCCCTTCGAGTGCGTGGCCATATCCTACGTCGCCGGCAGGCGTAGCACCGCCGGCCGCCCAAGCGTGTTTGACTCGACGTGGGCCGTTCGCCTCGACGGCTATGACGACGTCGCAGAGCGGGCCGACCATCTAGAAAAGCTCGGTGCCAACCCCGACCTCGAGAGCCGGCTCAACCAGATCATAGGGGCCACCGCCTTTATTAAGGGGTTGTTCGACACCCCGGGCTCCCAGCACGCCCCCGAAGGACTGCGGCGCGTCAAGGCCTACATGGACTCCCATTACGCCGACCAATTGACCCTCGAGCAGCTGGGCAGCATCGCCGGGCTCTCGCCCAAGCGCTTCAGCGAACGGTTTGCGCAGGCGTTTGGCTGCCGGCCGCTCGCCTACCTTATCAGTGCGCGGGTTGAGCACGCGACCGAGCTGCTCGCCACCGACATGCTCGTCAAGGACATCGCCCGCACGGTAGGCTACGACGACCAGTTCTACTTTAGCCGCATCTACAAGAAGTATTGCGGTCGATCGCCCGAAGCAGCCCGGCGCGAGCTGCGCGCCAAGCGCGGATAGGGCGACGCGAACAAAGGCCGACGTACCGCGATGCAGGCCCTCTCCCGCATCGTTCGAACCCCTCAGCTTCGGGGATGCGCCTGCAAAGACGCCGCCTTAAGGCGCTCTGGCGTGAGGTGCGTGTAGATCTGGGTGGTGGAGAGACTCGCATGGCCGAGCATCTCCTGGACGCTGCGTAGGTCGGCCCCACCCTCGAGCAGCTCGGTGGCGAACGTGTGGCGCATCGTATGGGGCGTCACCCCCGCCCCGATACCGGCCGACGCCGCGAGCCGCTCGAACCGCTTGCGGATGGAATCGGGGCTCATACGCATGCCGCGGGCGTTTATGAACAGGGCGTCGGCAGCGTCCTTGGACCCAGCCGCCGGTCTACGGGAGAGAAGGACCGGCCGGGCATCGGTCAGGTAACGGCGCACGGCCCCCAGGGCCGCGTCGTAGAGAGGCACGATGCGCTCCTTGCGTCCCTTGCCGAATAACCTGACTGCCCGGCCTCCAAAGTCGACATCCCGCACGTCGAGACCGCTCAGCTCCCCCACGCGGGCGCCGCTCGCATAGAACAGCTCCAGAAGGGCGCGGTCCCGCAGGTCTTCAGGAGAAGCGTCCCCCGGTTCACCGAGAAGGCGCTCGGCCTCCCCCTCGGTCATGACGCGGGGCAGCGACTTGGCGATCTTCGGGCTCGCGACGGCCATGGCGGCGTTGTTTTGCGACACCCCTTCGCGCACAAGCCACTCGCAGAACGTCCTGACCGCCGAGAGGTGCCTGTTGACCGTACGCCGCGCGTACCCCTCGGCGTCGAGGGCGGCCAGGTAGCGCCTATAATCCCGATGGCTCGCATGGCATGCGTCGACCCCCATGGCCGACGCCCAGGCAAAGAAAGAAGCGAGGTCGGTCCCGTAGGCGCGCACGGTGTTCTCGGAATAGTTCAGCGTGCCCCCAAGGTACCCGAGGAACCCGTCGAGCAGGGCGTCCCAGGCGGCAGGCCACTCCCGATCATCTTGCAGGCCGTCGTCTGGAGCCTGCTTAGCGGCCATCTTCGCCGTCTTCCCACCGAAGTGACCCGCAGGCGGGAATCGGGTCGATGCCGGCAACCGTCCCGTTACGGCACAACCAACCGTCGAGATCGCGCAGGGCGCGTTCCGCATAGGCGCGGTACCGGTCGCGCTTTGGCATGCGGCGTGCCGGCACGAGCGCGGGAACAAGCCCAAAGTTCACGTGCATGGGCTGGTACCCCACCGTCTCCGGCGACGTGGCGTAGGCGACCAGGGACCCCAGGGCCCCCGTGCCGGGAAGCGCCTCGAGCTCCCGGCCGCACAGGTCTGCGTAGGTATTCATGGCGGCAAGGAGCCCGGTCGCGAGCGCCTCGGTATAGCCCTCGGTACCCGTGATTTGTCCCGCAAAGCGCACACGCCGGTCCCCCTTGAGCGCGAAGGTGCCGTCGAGCACGCGGGGGGCGTCAAGGAACGTGTTGCGGTGCATCACGCCGTAGCGAAAGAACTCCGCCTCCTCGAGGCCCGGTATCATGCGGAACACCCTGCGCTGCTCCGCCCAGGTGAGGTTGGTCTGGAAGCCCACGAGGTTGTAGGCGCTCCCCTCCCGGTTCTCGGCCCTGAGCTGGACGACCGCCCAGGGGCGCCGCCCCGTGTTCGGGTCGACGATCCCCACCGGTTTGAAAGCCCCAAACCTCAAGGCGTCGCGCCCGGTGCGGGCGACCTCCTCCACCGGCTGGCATGCCTGAAACAGGTCGTGGCGCTCAAAATCCCGCAGGATAACCCGCTCTGCCCCCACCAGCTCGTCGACGAACGCCTCGTAGGCGACCCGGTCCATAGGGCAGTTCAGGTAGTCGTCCCCCTCCCCCCGGTCATACCGCGACTGGGCGAACACTTTTTTCCTATCGAGGGTGGACGCGTCCACGATAGGGGCGGCGGCGTCAAAGAACGCGAGACTCTGGCCGCCCACGCGCCCCTCGATGCATGTGGAGAGCGCCGGGGAACAGAGCGGGCCCGCCGCCACCACTACAGGCCCCTGGGCCGGGATGTCGGCCACCTCTCCCAGAACCACCTCGATCAAAGCGTTAGAGCGCACCTTCTCTTCCACCAAGGAGCTGAACACAGAACGGTCCACCGCCAGCGCACCGCCGGCCGGTACAGCAGCCTGCTCCGCAAGGGGAAGCAGTTGGCTTCCCATCCGTCTGAGCTCCTCCTTAAGAAGGCCGGCCGCCGAATCGAGGCGCAGGGCCTTGAGGGAGTTGGAGCACACCAACTCCGCGAGGCCCCCGCCCCTATGGGCAGGCGTCATGGTCTCGGGCCTCATCTCGCATAAGCGAACGCGCGCACCGCGCCCGGCAAGCCCTAAGGCGCATTCGCAGCCGGCAAGGCCACCACCGACCACCGTCACGACCTGATCGAGTCCCTCCACCATGGCGCGACACCTCTCCCATCATCCCAACGCCCGCTCCGACATATCATGGCTTTCGTCGGGCATCATACGTCTTTTGGGCGTGCAACTCTGACTCCGTGAGGCTGTAACGGCCATCCCTCAGACGCGCCACACGACCTGCGACCTCAAGGGACCCGAGCGACCGCATGAGCACGACGAGGTCAACGGCCAACGAGGAGGCCAGCTCCCCAGGACAGGAGGGGGACGCCCGCAGCGCCTCAAGCAGACGGCGATCGAGCGGCGACAGGTCCTCCGGGCACCCCGCGCCTCCCTTGGCAGGGGCTTCGGGCCGCCTGAGCCTCCCAAAGATGCGGGAGTACGCAACCTCGAGGCAGGTCCGGTCCCATACGGGGATGGCGTCGGGGTTGTTTGCAATAAGGTAGTTCGAGCCCGTGGAGTTCGGTGAGAATATGGAGCCCGGGAAAACGAGAATCTCCCGACCGGCATCCGAGGCGTCTTGGGCCGTGCTGAACGTCCCCGAGGGCATTCCCGCCTCGCAGATCACCAACGCCTCCGACAAACCGGCGATTACGGCGTTGCGACGCACGAACGACCACCTGGTGGGCGCGGAACCCCACGGCTGCAGAGAAACGACCGCTCCTCCCGTGGCCACGATACGTTCCAAAAGACCTTGGGAGCTCCTGGGGTAGGCCACGTCGGCCCCCGTTCCCAATACGGCTGAGACGACGCACCCCTGGCGGAGCGCCTCGGCCTGGGACGCCTGGTCACAACCCATGGCCGCGCCCGAGACCACCGCGACGCCCACGGACGCGGCGCAGCGGGCCGAGAGCTCGGCACAGGCAATCCCATACGGCGTCGCCTTACGTGCGCCCACGATAGAGACGCTCTGGGCCCGCAAGGCGTCGGGGTTGCCCAGGACGTAGAGACGATCAGGATGGGCGGGGGTATCTCTCAAGCGGGCCGGGTACCGCTCGTCCCACTCGTCAAACTCCCAACGCGGCCCCTCGAGTCTTCCGTATCTCTCGCTCATACACCGATCCCCTCGCCCCGATAGCCGACCGCCTCCAGCACATGGTCGCATCCCACTTCGTCTTTTTGATCCATGTCCGCAATGGCCCGGGCCGTGCGCATGATCGCCGTCAGCCCGCGCACCGACACCGTTCGACGCTCGGCAAGCGACTCCACCAGCCGTCGGGCCGCCGTTTGGGCGTGGGCCTCCTCGACGGCGCGGCCAAGCGCCCCTTTGGCGGTGGCCGTAGGAGCCCTGGCCTGCAAGGCACCGTCGCCCCCCGTGCGCCAGGCGGCAAACTCCCGCGCCGCCGCGACCTGTTCCTTGAGCCGTGCCGACGTCTGGTTTCCGCCATCCCCAAAAAGCTCCGACGCCGTGGGCCTCTCAAGGGACACGACTATTTCCAACCGGTCGAGCAGCGGCCCCCCAAGACGGCCGCGGTAGCGCTCCAACGCCCCTTCCGAGCAAGTGCACGGCACGGCCGGATCCCCCAGATGGCCGCACGGGCACGGGTTGCTCGCCGCTATGAGCTGAAAGTCACACGGGAAGGTATAGGTGCCCTCCACGCGCGTGACCCTCACCACCCGTTCCTCGAGCGGCTGTCGCAGGCCCTGCAGCGTGGTACGGTTGAACTCACCGAGCTCATCAAGGAACAGGACGCCGTTATGGGCAAGCGAGACCTCGCCCGGCCTGACGGGCCTGCCCCCTCCCAAAAGTCCCGCGCAACTCGATGAGTGGTGCGGAGCGCGAAACGGGCGCAGGCCCGCCGCGACCCGGCCGTCGTCGGTCCCGGCCACCGAGTGGATGAGAGCCGTCGTCTGCAGGTCTTCCTCGGTCAGGTCGGGTTCGATACCCGCCGTGCATCGGGCCAGCATGGTTTTGCCCACCCCCGGCGGCCCCACCATCAGCACCCCGAGCCGCCCTGCCACGGCCACGGCAAGAGCGCGCTTTGCCACTGCCTGGCCCGCAACGTCTGCAAAATCCTGTTCCACCCTATCTGCGGCCAGCGCCCGACCTTCTCCCACAGGCGTTGCCCCAAGCTCCTCCAGGGGTTGCACGAACTGCGCCAGCTCGTCCACAAACCTGATGTCGCAGTCGTTGCCCCCGTCTGCCAAAACATCCCGGGGGGCGATGAGGCGAAGCCCCTGTTCCCGAGCAAAGCGGGCATAGGCGAGGATACCACGCACGGGACGGAGCTCACCGTCGAGCCCAAGCTCCCCGATCACGAGGCAGCCGTCGAGCCCCTCGGCCGGGATCTGCCCCGTAGCCGCCAGTATGGCCACGGCAATGGGGAGGTCGAAGGCGGTGCCCGACTTTTTGAGCTCCGCCGGTGCCAGATTGACGGTAATGTTCTGGCGCGGCAGCCTGAACCCCGACGCCCGCAAGGCACAGCGCACCCGCATACGCGCCTCCATGACGCTCTGGTCGGGACGGCCCACCACGGTGATGTTGGGAAGGCCGCCCCCCATGCTCACCTCGACCATGACTGGACGGGCCTCCATACCCCACAGCATCGCCGTGGCGACGGTGAACGCCGCCCCCATCACCCCTCCCAAGCGCAAACGCCTACGTAGTGGCGCAGCCGCGCACAATGCGGCCCCACCACGTTCAATGCGATCACGTCGAAGCGCACGAATTCCGACCAAAGCTCATCGTGCAGGTAATCAAGGGTTATCCTCCGGTAACGTCGCACCTTGCGACGGTCGACGGCCTCCTCGGGATACGCCTCGTCTCCCCGCCGGGTCTTGACCTCCACAAGCACCGTCTCGTCGCCCTTTCGACAGACCATGTCGGCCTCGCCATGGGGCGTGCGATAGTTACGTTCGCATACCGTATAGCCGTTCTCCTCCATATAGAAGGCGGCAAGCTCTTCCCCCATCATGCCCAGCTGACGAGGATCGTCCATATCGAAGACGCTCATGTCGGGAGCGGCCTTTTGCCCCTCTCCCGCGCCTTCGCCGACCATTGCGCCCTCACCTACCGCGGGACGTCCCTCGCATCCGACCGTACATCCGATAGTTACTTCCATGCCTGCCTCCTCATTGCAATCGGGACCATGGGGCCACGATGCCAGAAGAGGCCTTTCGTTCGTCTGGCAGAAAAATGACAGCGTCATGGTTGACGCTCACAGCGCCTCCATAGCAAAACAGGCACCCTGGCAGGTGAGGAGAACGATATCGAAACGCCGCATGCGAGTGTTAAAAATCTCCCCCTATCCCCCACACCGCGTTCGGTTTGTGCGAAAAACGAAAGGAGTAAAACTTTGAACCATGCACCGTGTGCCCCATGTCGTCTAGAACGGTCCACAGAATCGCTGGACAAGGCGCGCCGGGGCGCGGTGCGCTAGGGCGCATAAGCCCAAGCGCAACGCGGTATCGACGGTTCTGTGGACCGCTATAAAACAGCAAAAGGGGCCCCGAAGGACCCCTTTTGAAACGAGCCTATGGGGGAGTACGCGGCCTACACGATCTGGACGCGGTCTGCAAGCACGACCGGATAGCCGTCTTGGTTGCCGGAGACCGTGCCCATGGCGGTGATGTCCACCGTCACGTCGACCGTGCCGTCGGCGACGCCGGGACCGAACTGGACATAGACCAGATCGCTCGGGTTGCCGGCCACGGCTATGACCGCCGTCGTAAGGCCCGTGGCGTCGTCGACGGACACGGACTGGGTCGTGCCGTTGACAACCACCTGCTGGCCCACGTAGGCACCGAGGTTGGCCACCAGGTCGCCATAATCGACCCATGGATAGTCGGATTCGGCAAGCGGGTTGACGAGGTGGGCCATAGCGTCGCTCACGGCCGTGGCCGCGTTCGAAACCTCCTCATCGGACGCCCCCGCGTTGGAGAGCACCTGGTTCGCGGCGTCCACAGCCGCCTGCAATGCGTTGGCGCTATAGGCCGTGTAAGTATGCGTCGTAGCCTGGGCGTCCAAGCTCGCCTGCGCGCTCGAAACTGCCGCCTGGAGCGCCCCCTTGTCGGCAGGGGCGGTGTTGGGAGCAGAGCCGGGATCCCCCTCCTGCGCCGCGTTGCCGGGGTTTGCAACCGGCGCGGGGTTCACCGGCTCTGCGGAGCGACAGGAGTTGATCGCAAGCGACAACAGCACCACAAGAACCACGGCCACGGCAACAAGAACCCAAAACGGCAGGCTCTTATAGAGGGGCTTTACGTAGGCCCCGCAGTGAGGGCAACGCACCTGGGCTTGATCGACGGGATTGCCGCAAACGCGGCACGGGATGCCCGAACCAAGGAAGTCCCCGTCATTGTATGAGACCGAGGCCTGCGGCGCCTTGGGTGTGGGACGGGGAATCTTTGAAACGGCGGAACGGCCCAGCCCAGCCACGGCCCCACCCAGCTTGCGGGCCCCGTCTTTGAGCGGGTTCTGAGCGGCAACGCGACGCGCATTGCTCGACGTGTGGCGCTTAAACCCCGCCGGCTGCCCCCCGTTGTAGCCGCCGTCGGCGCCAAAGCCCTGATCAAAGCCTTGGGCGTCGTAAGGCATATCGGTACGCGTGGTGCGATCGCCCCTCATGGGACCTCCCGAAACATAAGCAGTGCCGCAACGTACATAAAGTAGTGATGATTAGGCTAACACAAAGGACCGCCAAAAACCCGGTCGCCCCCAAACGCCCAGGGTATCTGCTCACCACACACAGACGGTTGTTCCCAAGCTGCGGCCGCGGCGTTGCGATACCCAAACTTCTCCGTAAGTTTTCCCCGCCTGTGTGCGTGTCGCAGAGTTTTGCCACAAATGCCTCGGGAACCTCTTGCCCCGCTTGCCCGGTCATTGGCGTTCGACTATACTTTTGCGGCTGTGAAGATTGGGCGTGCAAGCGCACGAACCCATATGACGATTGAGGAACGGATTTAAGAGATGGACTACATTCGCGCGATCGAGCGCCAGCAGATTCGTGAGGATCTTCCTCAGGTCCGCGTGGGCGACAACGTCAAGGTCTACTACCGCATCAAGGAAGGCGACCGCGAGCGTATTCAGATGTATCAGGGCGATGTGATTCGCATGAGCGGCCCCGGTGCTCGCGAGACCTTTACCGTTCGCAAGATTTCCTTCGGTGTCGGCGTCGAGCGCACCTTCCCCGTGCACTCCCCCAAGATCGCCAAGCTCGAGGTTGTGCGCCACGGCCACGTTCGTCGTGCCAAGCTGTACTATCTCCGCAACAAGGTGGGCAAGGCCGCCCGCCTGCGTGAGGTTCGCTAACAGCGAGCCTTTGCATGGCTTACATGGCGCCGCCTCGGAAACGGGGCGGCGTTTTTTGTGCGAAAGGATCCCCCATGACCGACGCCCCCACTGCCGCCGCCATCCAAAAAGAGCTGAAAGACGCCGTCTTCGAGCAGCTTCCCACCCTGTTCGACCGTTATGGAGCCGACCCAAGGACCCAGGTCCAAAAAGCCCTGGCCACAGCCCGGCGGCGTTACGAGAAGGAGTGGGGCGAGCGCGAGCGCGTCGAAGGCATGTATGGACTTATGAGAAAGCTGGGGGCCGACGGGGTCGTCATCGGCGTTGACGAGGTCGGCCGCGGCCCCCTGGCAGGCCCCTTGACCGTTGCCGCAGTGGTGCTGCCCGCCTCGCCGTTCATATGGGGCATCGACGACTCAAAAAAACTCTCACCGGCCCGTCGCGAGGAACTTGCCGCACAGATTCTCGCCCTGGCACCCGCAGTGGGCATGGCGCACATCGAACCCCACGAGATCGACGCCTGCGGCATGGCCGCGTCGCTTCGGGTCGCCATGCGACGCGCCATCGAAGATACCGGGGTCGAGCCTGACGCCGTGCTTATCGATGGGCTGCCCGTGCGGGTCCATCCCCTTGAGACGGCCGTCACCCACGGTGACGCACGCGTCGCCTGCATCGCGGCGGCGAGCATCGTTGCCAAGGTCGCCCGAGACGCGATCATGGTGGCGGCCGACGACCTCTATCCCGGCTACGGCTTTGCCCAATCGAAGGGCTACGGCTCCGCCGAGCACATCGCCGCCATCAAAAGGCTGGGGCTCTCTCCATACCATCGCGAGAGCTTCTGCCGAAACTTCCTGCCGCAATCCCCTCGGTAACCAATTCGGGGGCCGCCCCGCCGTCTAGCGGGCCGACCCCCGGGGAACTCCTATACCGGCTGTCGCATTAGATGCGACCGACGGCAAGGGCCTTCTTTCTTAGCGCACCGTGCTGCGCAGCGTGGCCTGAGCCGCGGCCAGACGGGCCACCGGCACGCGGTAGGGCGAGCAGCTCACGTAGTCCAGGCCCAGGTCGTAGAACTTCTGGATGGACTCGGGGTCGCCGCCATGCTCGCCGCAGACGCCGAGGTCGAGGTCGGGGTTCGTCTCCTTGCCCAACTCGACGGCGGTCTTGATGAGGCGGCACACGCCGTCGTCGACCGTCTCAAAGGGGTTGCGAGTGATCAGCTTGTCGCGCAGGTAGGTCGGGATGAACTTGCCTTCGACGTCGTCGCGCGAGAAGCCGAAGGTAGTCTGGGTGAGGTCGTTGGTGCCGAAGCTGAAGAAGTCGGCGTACTTGGCGATCTCGTCGGCGGTCACTGCGGCGCGCGGCAACTCGACCATGGTGCCCACGGGGATGCCGGTCACGTCGGCACCCTCGGCCTCGCTCACCTCGGCGAGGATGGCCTTGATCTTCTCGCGCATGACCTTGAGCTCGGTGGCCACGGAGACCAGCGGCACCATGATGCGGGGCTGCGGGTCCAGGCCCTCCTTCTTGAGCTGGGCAGCCGCAGTGCCGATGGCACGCACCTGCAGGGCGGGAAGGTCGGGATAGACAAAGCCAAGGCGGCAGCCACGCAGGCCGAGCATGGGGTTGGCCTCGACCATGGCGTCGATCTTGCGCAGGAGGGCACGCTTCTCGGCGATCTCTTCGGCGGCGCCGCCGGAGCACTCGAGCTTGGTGATCTCGACCTCGAGCTTGCGGGGGTCGTCGAGGAACTCGTGGAGCGGCGGGTCGAGCAGGCGCACGGTAACGGGCAGCCCGTCCATGGCCTTGAACATCCCGTAGAAGTCGCCTACCTGGGCCTCGTAAAGGTCTTCGCAGGCCTTGGCGCGGATGTCGGCCTCCTCGTTGAGGATGTAGCTCTGGATGATCTGCTTGCGGTCGCCCAGGAACATGTGCTCGGTGCGGTCGAGACCGATGCCGGCGGCTCCGAAGTCGCGTGCGAGCTGCGCGTCGGCGGGGTTGTCGGCGTTGGCCTCCACGCCGAGCTTACGCACCTCGTCGGCCCAGTTGAGAATGGTCTCGAGATCGCCGGAGAGCGTCGCGCTCACGAGCTCCACGGCACCCAGGACCACGGCGCCGGTGCTGCCGTCGATGGAGATCACGTCGCCCTCGTGCAGCACCACGTCGGTGCCGCTCACGACGACCTCCTTCTTTGCCGCGTCAATCTTGAGGGCCTCGGCGCCGCACACGCAGGGCGCGCCCATACCGCGGGCGATAACGGCCGCATGGCTCGTCTTGCCGCCATGGCTCGTGAGGATACCCTTGGCAGCCACCATGCCGGCCAGGTCGTCGGGGTTGGTCTCCCAGCGGACCAGGATGCAGTCGCGCCCCTCCTCTGCAGCGGCCACGGCGTCGGCCGAGGAGAAGACGACCTCGCCCACAGCGGCACCCGGGGAGGCGTTGAGGCCCATGCAGAGGGGCTCATAGGCGGCCGACTTGTCGAACTGCGGGTGCAGCAGCTGGTCAAGCTGAGAAGGATCGACGCGCAGCAGCGCCTCCTCCTTGGTGATGAGGCCCTCGCGCTCCATGTCGATGGCGATCTTGAGCGCGGCGGCGGCGGTGCGCTTGCCCACGCGGGTCTGGAGCATGAAAAGCTTGCCCTGCTCGATGGTGAACTCGATGTCCATCATGTCGCGGTAGTGGTTCTCAAGGATGCCGAAGACGTCCTCGAGCTCCTGGCCGGCCTCCTCGAGGCCGGGAGTGTGCTTGAGCGTCTCGATCGGCTCGGTGTTGCGGATGCCGGCGACGACGTCCTCGCCCTGGGCGTTCACCAGGTAGTCGCCGTAGAACTCGCGGGTGCCGTCGGCGGGGTTGCGCGTAAAGGCGACACCCGTGGCGCTCGTGTTGCCCTTGTTGCCGAAGACCATGCTCATGACGTTGACGGCGGTGCCGAGGTCGTCGGAGATCTTGTTCTGCTTGCGGTAGAGGATGGCGCGGTTGTTGTTCCAGCTGCCGAAGACGGCCTGGATGGCCAGAAGGAGCTGGACACTCGGGTCCTGGGGGAACACGGCCACGCCGTTCTCGCAGGCAAGCTCGGGATGGTCCTCGGGCTTGACGTTCTCGGCGAAGATCTGCTTGAAGTCGTCCACGAGGGCCTCGAGGTCCTCGGCCGACAGCTCGGTGTCGTTCTTGACGCCGGCCATGAGCTTGCGGGCCGTGATGGCGTTCTCGAACAGCTCAGCGTCGACGCCCATGACGACATCGGAGAACATCTGGACGAAGCGCCTATAGGAGTCCCAGGCAAAGCGGGGGTTCTCGGTCTGCTCGATGAGGCCGTGGACCGACTGGTCGTTCATACCCAGGTTGAGAACCGTGTCCATCATGCCGGGCATCGAGAACGGGGCGCCCGAGCGAACGGAGACGAGCAGCGGGTCCTTGGGGTCGCCGAGCTTCTTGCCCGCGCGCTCCTCGAGGTCGCGACGGGCCCCCTCGATCAGGTCGAGCACGCCTTCGGGCCACGCATTGCCACCGTTGGCATACTCCATGCAGGTCTGGCAAGTGATCGTGAAACCGGGGGGCACCGGCAGGCCGATCCTCGCCATCTCGGCAAGGTTGGCACCCTTGCCGCCAAGGACGAACTTGTCCTTGGCAGAGCCCTCGGTGACGTTGTTACCCTGCGCGTCCTTGCCGAACTTATAGATGCGCTGCGTGTCGGACACTCTCTTCTCCTTCGTCATGCGAACGTAGTGTACGCGTCGCCCGGATACGTGCCACCGGTCGCGATAAACCTTCCGCGGCCAGGACATCTCGTATGATAACTGCTCCGACGCCTACGCACCACCGCGCCGCGGCCTTCGTTCCAATCAACCCCGAAACACGATAGTTATACATGCGTAGAGTTGGCAGATCGACCACCGGCGGCCATATTCGGACCGCTCGTCTCCCAAAGCCCCGCCCCAAGGCCTCAGCGGCCCTCCCCTGCCTTGCGCGCCTCGTATAAGGCCTCCGCCCGCTGGAAATAGCCAAGAATGACCTGCGAGGTCTCCTCGACGGCCCTGCCGTCGGTGCGGATGACGATGCAGCCCAGCCGCCTCATGAGGGCACGGGCCTCGTCAAGCTCCTCTTCGATGCACAGCGGGTCGGCGTACGACCCCGCCACGTTGCGCGCTTCGAGGCTCCCCAACCGCTCGTTGCGGATGGTCGACAGCGTCTGAGGGGTCGAGAGCAGCCCAAAGATCCTGAAGGACTCCACGTCGAACAGCTCCTTGGGGGGCTCCACCCCCTTCGCAAGAGGGATGTTCGCCACCTTATAGCCTTGAACCGAAAGGTACATCGACAGCGGCGTCTTTGAGGTGCGCGAAACGCCGATAAGGACGATGTCGGCCTTGGTGAGCTCCTCGGGGTTGCGCCCGTCGTCGTGGGAGACAAAGAACTCCATCGCCTCGATGCGCCGGAAGTAGCGCTCGTCGGTACGGCGCAGGACGCCCGCCTGGCCGTGAGGGCTCTCCCCGGTCAGCCGCGCGATGGCGTCGAGGGCGGGCCCCAGAAGGTCGATGGCGGGGATACCGCGGCGCGCAAGCTCGTCTTTGAGCTCCTCCCGGAGAACGGGGTTCGCGATGGTGTGGAACACCAGGATCTTCTCGGGGGCCAGGGTGTGCTCCCGCTGCAGTATGAAACGCCTGACCTGCTCGATGCTCGTCACCTTGGGAAGCCGCTCTATATGGACGGTGCCGTTGTCGAACTGGGCGGCCGCCGCAAGGGCCACGTCGGCCGCCGTGTCGCCGAGCGAGTCCGAGATGACGTGGACGGTCGGAACGGAAGAACCGCCCTGGGCGTCGAGCGGTTTGTATGACTCCAACATGGTGCAGACCCCCTGCCGATAGGAAACGAGGAGCGGGACCCGGGCCAAAGACCCGAGCCCCGCCCTATACGACGATTCGCGGCCTCCTTAGGCCTTCTTGGCCATCTTGCCCACGTCGGCGACACCGGTGAAGGCGGCGACGAAGCGGTTGAGCAGGCGCAGGCGGTTCGCCCTGACGACCGGGTTCTCGTCCATCACCATGACGTCGTCGAAGAAGGCGTCGACCGGGGCCCTCAGGGCCGCCAGGGCCTGAATCGCCGCCGGGTAGCCGCCCTCGCCGGCAAGGTCGGCGGCCACCTGGGCCACAGAGGCGTCCACGGCGTCGAGGAGCGCCCGCTCGCTGGCCCCCAGCAGCGACTCGTCGACGTCGGTGCCCAGCGAGGCGTCGCGCAGGTTGTTGGCGCGCGTGTAGGCGCTGGCCAGGTCGTCGAACAGCTCGCGCGAGGAGTTCCGGGCATCCTCGAGAGCATGGGCGCGGGCAAAGAACTCGACGGGCTCGACGACCCCGACGGCCTTGACGGCCTCCACGGTGTCGGGGGAGACGCCTTCGTCGCGGGCCATGCTCGCCATGCGCCCGGTGAAGAAGGCGCGCACGGCCTCCTCGACAATGGGGCGGTCGAACGCGATGCCCTGGGCGACGAGCGCGTCGAGAGCGGCCGATATGGCGCCCTCGAGCGACAGCTCGGGCTCCGCCCGCAGGATGTTGATGATGCCGATCGCGCCGCGGCGCAGGGCGAAGGGGTCGCTCGAACCGGTGGGCGCCTCGCCGATGGCAAAGATGCCGCACACGGTGTCGAGCTTGTCGGCCATGGCCACGATGCGGCCCGGGAGCTCGTCGGGCAGCGCGTCACCGGCAAAGCGCGGCCGGTAGTGCTGGGAGACCGCCAGGGCGACCGCGGGGTCCTCGCCCGCTGCCTCGGCGTAGTAACCGCCCATGACGCCCTGCTGGCTTGTGAACTCGACCACGGCCCCCGTCACGAGGTCCGCCTTGGCCAGGCGCGCCGCACGCACCGCATGGGCCGCAGCCTGCTCCTCGACGTCGGCGGCAAGGGCACGGGCGATAGACCCGATGCGGTCGGTCTTGTCAAGCATCGAGCCGAGCTTCTCCTGGAACCCGACGTTGGCCAGACGCTCCACGTAGGCCTCGAGGGGGAGCTTGAGGTCCTCCTCGTAGAAGAACTTGGCATCGTAGAGACGGGCGCGGACCACGCGCTCGTTGCCGTCGGCGATTACCTGGCTGCGGGCCGGGTCGCCGTTGGACACCAGCAGAAAATGGTTCGTCAGGTTTCCGTCGGCGTCATAGAGTGGGAAGTAGCGCTGGTTGGAAAGCATCGACTCGCAGATGATCTCGTGCGGGACGTTGAGGAACTCGAGGTCGAAGTCGGCCTCGACGACCGTGGGCCACTCCACGAGGTTCACGACCTCGTCGTAGGTCTTCTTGGGGGTGTCGGCGCGCAGGTTCTGGGCGGCCTCCACGGCCGCGATCCCCTCGCGGATGATCTCGGAGCGACGGGTGCCGGAGACCACCACGTGGGCGTCCTCGAGAACGCGCACATAGTCGGCGGCGCTCGGGACCTCGTAGTCGCCCGGGTTCATGAGACGGTGGCCGCGCGTCGTACGGCCGGCCGTGAGCTCACAGAACTCGACGGGAACCACCTTGTCGTCGAGCAGGCAGAGCAGCCAGCGCACGGGGCGCGAGAACCGGCAGGACGTGGTGCCCCAGCGCTGGGTGCGCAGGCCGGTCAGCTTGTCGTTGATCTTGCCGGCGGCCGCGGCGAGGACCTCCCGCACGACCTCCTCGGCTGGCCGGGCGGGCGTCGAGACGTCGACCCAGACGTACTCCTTCCCGTCCTGCTCGCGCACCACGAGCCGCGAGGCGTCGACGCCCTTGCCGCGGGCAAAGCCCTGGGCCGCCTTGGTGGGGTTGCCCTCGGCGTCGAAGGCGGCTGCGGCCTGGGGGCCGCGGAAGTGCTGCTCCACCGGCTCGGTCGCCGCCGCGAGGTCGTGGACGAAGGTGGCGATGCGGCGCGGCGTCCCCATGCACTCGACCGAGCCGAAGGAGAGGTGCGCGGCCTGCAAACCCTCCTCCACCAGGCCCTTCATGCTCTCGACCGCCTTGTAGAGCGCAGCCGAGGGGAGCTCTTCAGTACCAATCTCAAAGACCAGCTCTGCCATGGTTAGGCAACCTCCCCGTTGTTGGCGGCGGCCACGGCGTCCTCATGGGCCTGCCATGCTTCGCAGCACGCCTTGGCGACGGCGCGGACGCGCAAGATGTAGGCGGCACGCTCGGTGGCGCTGATCGCACCCCTCGAGTCGAGCAGGTTAAACGCATGGGAGCACTTGAGCACGCAGTCGTAGGCGGGCAACGGCTGGCCGGCCTCAAGGCACCGGTGGCACTCGGCCTCGTACTCGTCGAACTTGCGGCGCATGAGGTCCACGTCGGCGAGCTCGAAGTTATAGGTCGAGAACTCGCGCTCGTTCTCGAGGTACACGTCGCCGTAGGTGAAGGCGCTGCCGTCGGCGCTGCGCGCCCATACCAGGTCGTAGACCGAGTCGACGCCCTGGATGTACATGGCGAGGCGCTCGAGCCCATAGGTGATCTCGACCGGGACGGGCCCGACCTCGATGCCGCCCACCTGCTGGAAGTAGGTGAACTGGGTCACTTCCATGCCGTCGATCCACACCTCCCAGCCCAGACCCCAGGCACCCAGGGTGGGGGACTCCCAGTCGTCCTCGACGAAGCGCACGTCATGCTCGGCCGGCTCGATGCCGATGGCGCGCAGTGAGTCCAGGTACAGCTCCTGGGGGTTGTCGGGAGAGGGCTTCATGAGCACCTGGAACTGGTAGTAGTGCTGCAGGCGGTTCGGGTTCTCGCCGTAGCGGCCGTCGGCAGGCCGCCGGCAGGGCTGGGCATAGCAGGTGCGCCACGGCTTGTCGCCCAAGGCGCGAAGCGTGGTCGCCCAGTGGAAGGTCCCGGCTCCCACCTCGCTGTCGTAGGGCTGCAAGACCACGCATCCTTGGCCCGCCCAGTAGTTCTGCAGGGCAAGGATGATCTCCTGGAATGTCAGGGCATCCGGATTCATGGGTGAACTTCCTTTGCTGACGTCGGGGACATTAGTCGAGGGGACCGATGGCCAGCTCAAGGCCGTCGGAGGTCGAACGGAAGATGGGCCAGTAGCGGAAGATCGCGTGGCCGGTGACGCTGTCGGCGCTTACGGGGCCGAAGACACGGGAGTCGGCGGAGTTGCGGCGGTTGTCCCCCATGGCCCAGAAGCAGCCCTCCGGAACCGTGTAGGGATAGGTGATGTCGCCGCCGAGGAACTTTTTGTCGGCCGTCATCGGATAGGTGGGCTGCCCGTCGGTATAGGGCTCGCCGAGCGCCACACCGTCTATATAGACCACGCCGTCGCGCAGGTCGATGGTCTGGCCGCCCACGGCGATGACGCGCTTGATGAGCGTCTCGGAGGGGTCACGGGGGTTGACGAAGGTGACGATCTCCCCGGGCTCGGGCATCGGGTCGAGGGCCACCGAGATCTTCTCGGCAAACACGCGGTCACCGATCTCGATGGTGTTGAGCATCGAACCCGACGGGATCTGGAAGGGCTCGATCACAAACGTGCGCAGCAGCATGATGGCCGCCACCATGATGGCGAAGGCAACGACGAACTCTATGACCCCGCGCCACCAGGGCTCTTTTTGCTCAGCCGCCGCGACCGTCGCGGACCCGTCGGCGGCGGGTACGACCCCGTCGGCCTGCGACGCCTGCTCGTCCGCCGCTATGCGGTTCTCCTCGGTATCTGACACGAACTCCTCCTCAAAAACCTTTCGCGTGCCGAGCACCCCCGTCGTCCGAAGGTGCGGTAGCCCATTCTATTACTGGTCGGCCCCCCACAAGAACGGCAGCGCTCCCCCGTTAGCGAAGTTCCGGAAACAAACCCTGCGCCGCAGGCTCAAACGGCTCGCCTTGGGCCAAAAGCCCGACGAGCTCTTGGGCGCGCGAGCGCTCCGAGGCGCTCAGGTCGGCGCCCGCGATGAGGTCGGGGCGCAGCAGGCAGGTCCGGGCGATGGCGTTCGCCCGGCGCCAGCGGTCGACCCGGCCGTGATCCCCCGAGAGCAGCACCGGGGGCACCCCCAGGCCAGAGGCCTCGGCCGGTCTCGTGTACTGGGCGTATTCGAGAAGCCCCGAGCTGAACGATTCGTCGACGGCGCTCATGTCGTCGCCGAGCGCCCCGGGCAGCAGGCGCACCACCGCGTCGGACACCACCAGGGCGGCGAGCTCGCCGCCGGTCAGGACGTAGTCACCCAAGGAGATGCAGCGGCTCGCCCTGGTGTACACCCGCTCGTCCATCCCCTCGTAGTGGCCGCACACGAACAGGATCCGCTCCTCGCGGGCCAGCTCTTGGGCGAGCTTTTGGGTGAACGGCTCCCCCGTGGGGGTGAAGAAGACCACGCAGGCCGGGTCCTCGGGCGGGCACAGCTCGTCGAGCGCCTCGAAGAAGGGCGTGCACTTCATCAGCATCCCCTGGCCACCGCCATACGGGGCGTCGTCCACCGTGCGGTGGCGATCATGGGTCCAGTCGCGCAGGTCGTGGGCTGCGAACTCAAACACGCCGGCCCGGCGCGCCCTTCCCATGATCGAAAGGGACATGATGGGCTCGAACATGTCGGGAAACACCCCGAGGGTCTCTATACGCATGGCCAACCGAGCTACACCTCCGGCAGGATGCCCGGCATGAGGTGCACGAGAACCGGGCCCTCGCCGTACTCGGGCAGTTCCAGCACCACCTCGTCGACAACCGGCACGAGGAGCTCGCCGTAGGGACCGCCGTCCACGCGCCACACGTCGTTGGCGGGCAGCTGGATGAGCTCCTGGATCACGCCCACCTCGCCGTGCACGTCGTCCACCATGGGGCACCCCACGCAGTCGAGGAGCAGGAGCTCCTCCTCGGCGTCGGGGACGTCGCTCTTAAGGGCAAGGACGAGCTTTCCTACCAGCGGCTCCGCAGCATTGAGGTCGGACACGTCGGAGAAGGCCACGATAGCCTGCCCTCCCCCGCCCACGCGCGCCACCGTGTGGAAGCGCTCGCCGCGCAAAGGAGGCGGTGTCAGGCAGACGCGCATGCCGACCTCAAGACAAAAGGGGAGGCCGTCGAGCGGTGCAACGACGACCTCCCCTTTTCTGCCATGGGTCTTAACAATGCGCGCGACATTCATATAAGGCGTCACGCTCTGCTGAACCATGTTGTTATCCTATGACCTCAACATCCGCAACCAACTCGTCGCGTGCCGCACAGGCACGGGCGAGCGTCCTGATGGCCTTGATGACGCGGCCATGGCGTCCGATGATTTTACCCACGTCCTCGCCGTCGACATGAACCTCGATGAGGGTCGTCCCCTCCCCGTCCGTCACATCGATGGACAGTTCCTCAGGCTTGTCAATCAGCGAAACGACAAGATACTCGACCAGGTCGGCAACGTTGTCGCTTGCAAGCGGTTCGTCAACGGACTCCGCGGCTGTATCCACCGCGTCGGTCATTACTCAGCGGCCTCGGCCTCGGCGGCAGCCTTGGCGGCGGCCTTCTTGCTCAGCTTCTTCTTGGGCTCAGCGGCCGGCTTCGGGTTCTTCACCGAATCGATCAGCTTGGCAACCGTCTCGGTAGGCTGAGCGCCCTTGGCGATCCAAGCGTCGACCTTCTCCATGTCGATGGAGACGAAATAGGGATCGACCATGGGGTTGTAGCGGCCGACCTCCTCGACGTTACGACCGTCGCGAGGGCTGCGGGCGTCGGCGACGACGATACGATAGTAAGGGTTCCCCTTGGAACCGTGACGAGCGAGACGAATCTTGACAGCCAATGAAAGCTCCTCAGTACTAGCGGCCGCTCCGGGCCACATGTCCACTTATAGCAGTCCGTTATTCTACTGCATCGACTCGGCGGCGGGAAGGATGTTTCTCGCCTATTCACCCTCTTCACACCCGCCGCACGCAAGGCGCATCGGTTGTATACTCATCCCATGAAGACGATCGGCCCCGGACATAGGCAGTTTCCCGACACATGCACCCCAACGCCGGCGAGGACGGCTTGGGACGGTCGCGCCGTGGGCCTTCTCGACCTCGACGCCTTCTTCGCCTCGGTGGAGCAGCTCGACCACCCGGAATGGCGCGGGCTGCCCGTCATCGTGGGCGGCGACGCCGACAAGCGGGGCGTCGTCTCCACCGCCTCCTACGAGGCGCGCGCCTACGGGGTCCGTTCGGCCATGGCCTCGGCGGTGGCAAAGCGGCTGTGCCCGCAGGCAATCTGGGTAAACGGCCGCTTTGACCGCTACCGCGAGATGTCCCAGCGGGTCATGGCGTGCATCGAGCGCGAGACACCCTACGTCGAGGCGGTCTCCATAGACGAGGCGTTCTTCGACATAACCCCCGGCCGCTATTCCCACGACGATCCCGTGGAGATCTGCCGGCGCATATCGCAGGCCGTGGCGCAGCTCGGCATCACCTGCTCAATGGGGCTCTCCACCTGCAAGACCGTCAGCAAGATAGCCAGCGAGCGCAACAAGCCCAACGGCATCACCGTGGTCTTTCCCGGCACCGAGGAGGCCTTTCTCGCCCCCCTTTCGGTGCGCGCCCTCAGCGGCGTGGGGCCCCAGACCCACAAGGCCCTTGAGGGCGTGGGCATCCATACGCTCGGCCAGCTCGCAACGGCCAACCCCCAAGAGCTCGAAAGGCGCCTCGGCATCGTGGCCCGCACGCTTATAGCGCGCGCGTCGGGCCGAGAGGAGGCCCCGGTCGCCCGCAGGAGCGACCCACAGGAGCGCAAGTCCGTCTCCAGCGAGCGCACATTCGCCGAAGACCTCACGACGCGCGAGGAGATCGACGGCGCGCTCGGCTACCTATCCGTGCAGACGGGCCGCCGGCTTCGAGAGCACGGGTTGCGCGGACGCACCGTCACCGTTAAATGCACCTACCGCTACGGCGAGACGCGCAGCGCCCGCACGACGGTGGAGGAGCGCACCGATGACGAGCTCGTCATCGCCCGCATCGCCCGTTCCCTCATCGGCGAGCTCTGGCAGCCCGGGACACCGGTGCGCCTGCTCGGGGTCGGCGTGTCGAACTGGGAGGAGCACCCGGAACAGCCGGGGCTCTTCGACGACGTGGAGGCCGAGGTGGAGCGGCGCGCGGCGCGGGAGCGTCTAACGAGCACGACCGACCGCCTGCGCGAGCGCTTCGGCGAGTCGGCCGTGAGATACGGGAGCGAGCTGCTGTTCAAGGAACGGGTGAGCAAAACCGCCCCAACCAAGACGCCCTAGAGCATTTTGATAAAGCCCTAATCGACGATAAGGCGCTCGGCGGCTTCCAGGGCCGCCTCGAAGGCGTCGGCGTCGGCGTTCTCCGAGTCGGAGGACTGGCGGTCATGGTCCTCGGTCTGAGAGCCCACGACCTCACCGTCGATGTAGCGCGTGCGGGGCGCATCGCCCCAAAGGCGCTCGAGGCGGTAGAACGCACGGGCCTCGGGCTGGAAGATGTGCACGATGACGTGGCCAAAGTCCATGAGGTCCCAGGTGTTGTCCTCACGGCCCTCGATGGCAAAGGCGCGGATGCCCTTCTCGCGCAGTTGGTTCTCGATCTCGTCGACGATGGCGTCGACCATACGGTTGTTGTCGCCCGTCGCGATGACGAAGCGCTCGGCGATGTCCGACACCCCCGAGAGGTCGAGGATCACGATGTCGTGGCCCTTCCTCTCGTCGATGATGCGGGCAATCTCATAAGCAAGGTCCTGTGGCTCCAAAACTAGTCTCCTCAAACATCGATAGGTAGCGTCATAGCATAGCAGGCCCGACCCCTAGGTGGGCATATGGTCGCACCATGCGTTCCAAACATCCACGCCTCCGGGGTACATGTAGCGTCCCCCCTCGAGCAGGTACTCGAGCGAACGGCGGCATCCCAAGGCGAACAGGGCGTCGAGCGGGACCTTCCCGACCCGAGAGCGCAGGTCGTCGAGGGGCTCTCCCTCACGGCCCGGCTCGATCATGTCGGCCAGATAGACCACCATGTCGAGCGGCCGCATGTCGACCGAACCGACCGTGTGGCGTCCCACAGCGGTAAAGACCTCGGGAGGCAGCTCGGGAAAGACCTCCGGCAGCGTGGCGGCGGCGGTCCAACCATGGAGCAGGGGCTCTATGCGCTCGTCGCGCCGCTCGACAACCCCGGCCGCCAACGCCTTGTCCCAAAGCTCCTCGACGGGAAGCTTTTTGTCCCAATCGTGGAGCAGCCCGGCCGCCTGGGCCTCGAAGGGGTCAACCCCATAGAGGTCGGCAAGCCACAGGGCGGTCCGGGCGACCTCCTTGACGTGCCTGAGGCGCTTTCCCGAAAGCCTCTCCTCGACCGCCGCCTCGATGGCGTCGAGTTGGCGGCGTTCGGACTCGTCAAATGCCGTCTCGACATCCGGCACCCGGAACCGACGCTGCTCACGCCTGTCTTTTCCCATGGGCGTCTCCCCCTTCCGTCCGTACCGCCGATGCCGTTCCGTAGAGCCCATGGCTGCGTATATACCCCGCCACCCGTGGGTCGAGAAGGCCATCTGTGGCCGCACCGTCCGCAAGGGCCCGACGGACCTCGGTCGACGAGACCGTGGGGACCCGAGACGCAAGCCACCGGACCCGGCTTTGGGCTGCCGGCATCAAGACATCGGGGCTCGTCCCCCTGGTGACGGAACCCGGGCGGGAGGCTACGGCCAGCTCGCACAGCTCCAGGATCTCTGTCGAACGATGCCAGTGGGAGAAGGTCTCGAAGGAGTCCTCGCCCATGACAAAGACGAGCCGCGTCTCCTCGGGCCACCGATCACGCATCTCCAGGAGGGTGTCCACGGTGTAGGTGACGCCCTCCCTGGCGATTTCGCGCATACTGAGCGCACTGTCCGGCAGGTCGCGGATCGCCAGGCGCACCATGGCCGCCCGGCTCTCGCCCGAGGCTATGCGTCGGTCCTGCTTGAACGAGGGCACGCCGGCCGGGAGGTACAGGACGCCGTCGAGGCCGAGCTCGGTGCGGGCGGCCTCCCCCAGCGCCGTGTGGCCGAGGTGTATGGGGTCGAACGTCCCCCCCACGATGCCCAGGGAAGGCCTGTGCCCCGCCGCCGCGCAGACGGCGAAGCGCCCGATCAGCTCTTCCTCGTCCACGGTCTAACGCGTCTGGCCGCTGCCACGGCAGACGAACTTGGTGGTCACCAGGGCGTCGGCCCCCATGGGGCCGCGAGCATGCAGCTTCTGCGTGCTGATACCGACCTCGGCCCCGAGGCCGAACATCTCGCCGTCGGTAAAGCGCGTCGAGGCGTTCACATACACCGCCGCAGCGTCGACCTGGGCAAGGAAGCGTTCGGCAGCCGCATAGTCGGACGTCACGATGCACTCCGAATGGCCGGTCCCGTAGCGGTTGATGTGGTCGATGGCCTCGGACGTGCCTTCGACGACCTTGCAGCTCAGCTCCAAAGAGAGGTACTCGGTCCCCCAGTCCTCCTCGGCGGCCGCCAACCCCGTGCCGCCGAGCCGAACCGCGGCGGCGCAGCTCTCCTCGTCTCCGTGGACGACGACCCCCGCCGCGACGACCGGGGCGAGCAGCCGCTCGATCGCATCGGGGTGACGCTGGAGCAGCCCCGCGTCGATCAGCACCGACTCGCAGGCGTTGCAGACGCTCGGCCGGGAGCACTTGGCGTTCACCAGGATGGAAGCTGCCATGGCAAGGTCCGCCGAGCGTTCGACGTACACGTGGCAGTTCCCCGTGCCCGTCTCGATGACGGGAACCCGGGCGTTCTCGACACAGGCGCGGATGAGGCCCGCGCCGCCCCGCGGCACCAGGACGTCGACGAGGCCCACGAGCCCAAACAGCTCGTCGACCACCCCGTGGCCGGGAGACTCCAACAGGCAGACAGCGTCACGCGGCAGCCCGCACGCCGCCAGAGAGTCTCTCAGCGCGCCCACAACCGCCGAACAGGAACGAGAGGCCAGAGAGCCTCCCCGCAAAACACAGGCGTTTCCCGACTTGAGGCAGAGGCCTGCCGCGTCGGAGGTCACGTTGGGCCGGGCCTCGTAAACCATGGCCACCACGCCCAGGGGAACCGTGAGCTTCTCGACCTGCAGGCCGTTGGACAGGCGCGATCCCGCCACGACGCGGCCCAGGGGGTCGGGCTGGGCCGCCACCCCCTCGAGGCCGGCTGCCATGGACTCGAGGCGCTCGGGAGTGAGGGAGAGCCGGTCGATCAGCTGCTCCGCAGTACCGGCCTCACGCGCGCAGGCCACGTCCTCCCCGTTTGCCGCAAGAATGGCCCCCTGCGCCTCGCGCAGACCCTGCGCCATGGCGCGCAGGGCCGCATTGCGCTCATCGGACCCAAGCCCCGAGACGACTCGGGCGGCCTTGCGGGCCAGCATGGCCTTCTCCCGCGCCTCACCCATGTGAACCTCCCTGTATGACCTAGAATACCAACAGCTCGTCGCGGTGGATCAGGGGGACGTCGGCGAGCGACGGAACGACGCGCCCCACCATCTCGAGCCGCATGCCGCGGGCCAGGTCGGCCTCGCTCGACGAGTACCGCGTGATGCCGCGGGCCACCAGCCCCCCCTGCAGGTCGTACACGGCGATGACGTCGCCCCGGTCAAAGGAACCGTCGACACGGACCACGCCCACCGGCAGCAGCGACCCACCGCGGGCGTGCAGGGCCTCCCGGGCACCGTCGTCGATGACGACCGACCCGGCGTCGTGGCCGGCAAAGCCTATCCACAGCTTGCGGGCCGACTCGCACGCGCCGCCCGTATGCGGCAGGAAACGCGTGCCCACGGCACCGCCCCCGGCGACCTCGAGCAAAACGGCCGGGCGGCGGCCCAGGCAGACCACCAGGGGTATGCCCGCCAGCTGCATGGCACGCCCCGCATGGACCTTGGTGCGCATGCCACCGGTACCCACCCCGCTCGCCGAACCCCCGGCGATGGAAAGCAGCTCGTCGTCGACGGCGTCGACCTGCCCGATAAGCCGTGCCTTGGGGTCGATGTGGGGGTCGGCCGTGTACAGGCCGTCGATATCGCTCATGAGCACCACAAGGTCGGCGCCCACGAGTGCCCCGACGATGGCCGCCAGGGAGTCGTTGTCGCCGAAGCGGATCTCGTCGACGGCCACCGTGTCGTTCTCGTTCACTACCGGCACGACGCCCAGGGCCAAGAGGCGGTCGACCGTCTCGCGGGCGTGCAGGTAGGCCGTGCGCGAGCCGGTGTCGTTGCGGGTCAAGAGAATCTGCCCCACGGCCAGCCCGTGGCGCTGGAAGGAGCGCGCGTAGGCATCGATGAGGGCGACCTGTCCTACCGAGGCGCACGCCTGCAGCGAGGGCATGTCCTCGGGCCTTCGGTCAAAGCCCAGCGGGCCCAACGCGCACGCGATGGCGCCCGACGTCACCAGCACCACGTCGGTCCCCTTTGCCTTGAGTTGGGCGACCTGGTCGACCAGGGCGTCGATAAAGGGCATGTCAAGGGTGCCGTCAGGCCCCATCAGCGTGGCGGAGCCAACCTTTGCCACCACCCGGCGGGCGCAGGGGTACGTCTCGGCGGGCGCGTCACTCATCGGCCTCGCCGCCCCGCGCGTCGTCGGAGGGGGCGTCTGCGTCTTCGACGTCCCAGACCAGGACCTCCGCCAAGTCTTCGGGGGCCACGTCGTCCTCTTCGTCAAAACCGCTCAGTTCAAGCTCGTAGCCCAGGATGCGCACCTCGTCGCCGTTGCGGGCGCCCGCCTTCTCCAACGCCTTGTCGATGCCCAGGCGCGAGAAGCGATGCTGCAGGTACACGATGGCCTCGTCGTTGTCCCAGTCGGTCTGGATGACCATGCGCTCGACGGTGCGGCCGGAGATGCGCCACACCCCCTCGCCCTCGGGCTCGATGTGGAAGGCATTCTGCCGGCGGCGGCGCTGGTTGGCCCAGACCTTGTCGTACCGGGCGTGCTCCGCCTCCTCTGCGGCCAGCTCCGCCGCGGCGGCAGCCCGCAGCTCGGCGACCATCTGCCCGACTTGGAGCATGAGCGGCTGCATGCCGGCGCCGGTGGCGGCTGACACCGAGAAGTACGGGACGCCGTCGGCCTCCGCGGCCGCACGCATCCGGGCGTCGTTCTCCCCTGTGCCGGGCAGGTCGCATTTGTTGCCCACCACGACGCAGGGGCGCGCGGCCAGCTCCTCGGCATACTCCGCCAGCTCGCGCTTGATGACCTCATAGTCCTGCACCGGGTCGCGGCCCTCGTAGGAGCCCGAGAGGTCGACGACGTGCATGAGCAGCGCCGTGCGCTCCACATGGCGCAGGAACTCGTGGCCGAGGCCCTTGCCCTCGCTCGCCCCCTCGATAAGGCCGGGGATGTCCGCCACGACGTAGTCGTAGGGCCCCACCCGCACCATGCCGAGGTTGGGCTGCAGGGTGGTGAAGGGATAGTCGGCGATCTTGGGGCGGGCGGCGCTCATGAACGCGATGAGCGACGACTTGCCCACGCTGGGCATGCCCACCAGCCCCACGTCGGCCATGATCTTCATCTCGAGCTCGATCCAGTGCTCCTCGGCGGGCTCGCCCTTCTCCGCAAAGGCCGGGGCGCGGCGGACCGACGTCGTGAAGTGGGTGTTCCCGCGGCCGCCATGGCCGCCTTCGCCCACCACGACGCGCTCGCCGGGGTGGGTGAGGTCGGCCAAGGTGTAGAGGCGCTCCTGAGTCAGCGGGTCAAGCTCGTAGACGATCGTTCCCAAGGGCACCGGGAGCAGCAGGTCTTCGCCGTCGGCGCCGTGGCGCTTGGCCCCCTGGCCGTGCGTGCCGCGCTGAGCCTTAAAGTGATGTTTAAACCGGTAGTCAATCAACGAGGACTTCTGGGCGTCGGCAACGACGACGACGTCGCCGCCACGGCCGCCGTCGCCGCCGTCGGGGCCGCCTTTGGGAACGTGGGCCTCGCGGCGAAACGACATGCAGCCAGCGCCGCCGTCGCCACCCTTGACGTTGACCCGAACCTGATCGATGAACACAGCCACTCCTTATAGAAAACGGTCCCCGCAGCGCATTCGCTACAGGGACCTGTGAACGATCTCGCTATGGGAGGTCGGGCCTACTCGGCCGTTTCCTCGACGGCGACGGTCTCAGCCATCTCCGCAAGGGGGATGATGTGCACGCGACGCTTGTCGCTCTTCGTGTACTTGACCTCGCCGTCGCACTTGGCGAACAGCGTGTAGTCCTTGCCGCAACCGACGTTCTTGCCGGGGTGGAACTTGGTTCCGCGCTGACGCACGAGGATAGTGCCGGCAGTCACGATCATGCCGTCGAAGCGCTTGCAGCCAAGGCGCTTGCCGATAGAGTCACGACCGTTACGGGAAGTACCCGTACCCTTCTTGTGTGCCATGAAAGAACTCCCTAACTAAGCTATCAAGCGAACTTACTGGGCAACCTTGGTAATACGCACCTTGGTCAGATACTGACGATGGCCGCGGGTACGGTGATAGCGCTTGCGGCGACGGAACTTGAAGACGAGCACCTTCTTGTCGCGATACTGCGAAAGAACCTCGCCCTCGACGACGACCTTGGCCAGAGCCTCGGGGTCGGTAACGCCCTCGGTGCCGTTGTTGAAGAACAGGACGTCGCCAAAGGTGACGGTCTGCCCCTCCTCGGCCTCGAGCTTCTCGATATCGATGATGTCGCCCTCGGCGACCTTGTACTGCTTACCACCAGTAGTAACGATTGCGTACATGTGTAAGTACCTTCCAGCTCGCGACAAATGCAAGACGCAACATTAGCACCACGCCCAGCGCCGCGTCAACGAAAACTCCGCGACGGACCCCAAACGCTGCGTAAGAACACATCGAATCCCTGCGGTGTCTCTGGACAGCCGTCCCACGCTAAGAAGGGACGGAGACAACCTGAGAAAGGATACGCTTCTAAAGACCGAGCAAAACGATGGAGAACTCGGCCACACCAGAAATGCGCGATACCTCCCCTCCGAAGGCCTCGCGCATCGACTCGACCGTCCGCTCGAACGACGCGGAGTCCTCGCACGGGAGGAACCGGACTGCCACGGTGCCGTGGACGTCGTACTCCCTCAGGGCCTCGCATACGGTGGGGGCGGCCTCCTCGTTGACGCGGCATGCAGCACCCCCGAGCCCCTCCTCTCCCACGAAGGGCCTCACCGTGGCCGTCCACAGGGACTCCGTGCGCTCGAACAGCACCTCTCCCCCGTCGGCAAGGGCGATGGCGCGGCCCTCGAGGGCGGCGTTGGGAGCGAGGTACGACCCCGGGAACGCCCCGATCAGGGCGTCGCCGTCGGCGTCGGGCCTCTCCGCCATCAGCAGTGCCGGCGCCACGTCGGCACGGGCGAGCACCGTGAACGCCGCGGCCTCGGTCATCTGGACCACCACGGCAGAGAGCACCTGGTCCCAGGGCAGCCCGTCGGCGGCCGTGCGCAGGATGACGCGCACCGGACCGTTGACCGCCCCAATCATGGAGGGCAGCCCGCAGGAGTCGTCGGCAAAGGCGCTCTCCAGACACGTGGAAAGCTCCGCCCTGCGGACGGCAGGGACGTTCTTCGAGACGAACACCGCCGGCTTTGCCGCGGAGTCTTCGCCGGTTATGGCCGCGCCGTCGAGCACGAGCACGCTCGTCCGGCCGGAGAACTCGATGTCGATGGAGGCCGTCGCGGGAGCCTTTCCGCGGGCGGCAGCCGTCACCTGGACGCAGACGCCGGCCCCCGGCACGAGCTTGGCCACACGCGTGCCCGCAACGCCGTCGAGAGGCACCGCTAGGGTGCCGTGGGCACCCGCGTTCACAAGACAGGTGTCGAGGCCGTCGATGCGCTCGACGGTGGCGCGGAGAATGTCGCCAGGCGACAAGGTCATATCGGGCGAACCCATGTGCCGTCCTTCCCTTCCAGATGTTGGGCGGTACGCATGATCGACGTACGCATGCATCCTGTCCATGATAGGGCCCCGCCGGCCTCTTGAGCGCCAAGCTCCCCGCAGACGGCGTACGTTTCGGCGAGCTGCCCCAAGACCGCGCCCATAAGGACGTCGGGACGCAGGGCGCCTTCGTTCGAGGAGCGGGTCGTCAGGACGGCCCGGACGCCCGGAACGCCTTCGAGGGCGGACACCTCCGGGGCGCGGGCGATCTTCCCCTCAAGCCCGACCGTCTTCGGCTTGCCGTCGCGAAGATAGGTGATCTCGCCGGTGCCGAACACGCGCTCGAACGCCTCGACCAGCTCGGAGGGGCTGGGGACCCTCGGCCCCGCGATGCCCAGCCGCGACGCCTCGCCGGGCCGCTCGGAGACCTCGACCTCCCACGTCGCCAACGTCAAGGCCGCCGAAAGCGACGGGGAGCGCCGATCCACATAGGCGCACTCCCGAGGCTCCAGGTCGAAAGGGGCCGCACGGCGCAGGGATGCCAGGCACTCCTCGACCGGGACCGGCTCGCGCAGCCAGAGGTCGAACCACTCGTCGTAGGATCCCACACCGACCGGCAACGCCGGGCAGTAGGCGGCCTTGATGCGCGGGGAGAAGCCCTGCGTCACCGCGTAGGGAAGCCCGGCCCGCCGTATGGTGCGCTCCATGGCCCGCAGCAGCTCCAGATGCGAGAGGTAGCGCAGCCTGCCCGTCTCACGGTAGCGGGTGCGCAGGCGAAAAAGCTCCGAATCAGCCATCTCTCCTCCCCTCGAGGTCGTTGTCGGTCCCCAAGGCGGGGCACACGCCGCAGCCCGTGCAGCCGCACCGGGTGCAGTCGGGGGTCAGCACCCCTTCTTGGGCACGGCGCCACTCCCGCTCGAGGTAGCGCTCGGACACCCCGGCCGAGATGTGGTCCCACGGCAGCGGGCCGCCCACCTCGAAGGGCTCGCAGGCCGTCGCCCGCATATCGATGCCGCAGGCCTGCGCGGCCCGCTCCCACCGGGCGAGGTCGAACTGGTCGGACCACGCGTCGAAGCGCGCGCCCAGGCGATGGGCCTCGAGGATGAGGGGGGTTATCTCCCTGCCCCCGCGCGACAGAACCGCCTCGATGAACGAGGAGGCGAAGTCATGGTAGTGCAGGTCCACACCGCGCGGCATCGCCGAGGCGAGGAGCCTCTGGCGCCTGCGGACCTCGTCGGGGTCGACCTGGCCGCACCATTGGAAGGCGGTCTGGGCCTTGGGGATGAACACGGCCACCGAGGTGCTGATGCGAACGGCGCAGCGCTTGGCCGGCGGCACGCAGCGCTTGGCAAGCTCGAGGGCACGTCCGCACATCTGGGCTATGCCGACCACGTCCTCGTCGGTCTCGAGGGGAAGGCCGATCATGAAGTAGAGCTTCATGCGCAGCCACCCTTCCGAGAAGGACGCCTCGACGGCGTGCATCAGGTCCTCCTCGGTCACCCCCTTGTTGATGACGTCGCGCATGCGCTGGGTACCCGCCTCGGGGGCAAAGGTGAGACCGCCCTTCTTCTCGCCGGCAACCAGGCGCGCGAGCTCGATGCCAAAGGAGTCGAGGCGCTCGGAGGGCAAAGAGACGCTGATGCCGGTTCCCGACAGGTCGGCGTTCAGCCGCCGCAGGACCGTCTCGAGGTTCGAGTGGTCCGTCGTCGAAAGCGAGGTGAGCGACACCTCGTCGTAGCCGGTCTGACGCAACCCGCACATGACGGCGGAGACGATCTGGTCGGCCGGGCGCTCGCGCACGGGCCGATAGGTCATCCCCGCCTGGCAGAACCGGCATCCGCGCGCGCAGCCGCGCAGGACCTCAACCGCGAGGCGGTCATGGACCATCTGGGGATAGGGCACCAGGGTCGTGGTCACCGGGTCGGTGGCCTTAAAGTCCGACACGACGCGCTTGACCACCCGGGCGGCCGCCTTGGAGCCCTCCTTGGGACGCAGGTGGCTGCGACCTGAGGCGTCGTAAAGCACCTCGTAGAGCAGGGGCACATAGACGCCGGGGATCGAGGCGAGGGCTTCGAGGGTCTCGGATCGGGAGCGACCTAGGGCGCGGCAGGAGCGGATGCACGAGGCGACCTCGACGATGGACTCCTCGCCGTCGCCCACCATGATGGCGTCGTACAAGGGAGCCACGGGCTCGGGGTTGTACACCGAGGGGCCGCCACCGCACACGATGGGGTCCTCTTCGGCACGGTCGGCGGCAAGCACGGGTATGCCGGCGAGATCGAGCGTCTCCACGATGTTGGTGGCGGCCAGCTCGTGGGGGATCTGGATGCCCACCATGTCGAACGAGGCAACGGGGAAGCACGACTCCATGGAGAAGAGCGGTATGTCGCGCTCGCGCATCTGGGCGGCCATGTCGACCCACGGCGTGTAGGCCCGCTCGCACGCGATGCCCTCCTGCCGGTTCAAGACGGCATAGAGGATGGAGAGCCCTTGGTTGGGAAGGCCCACCTCGTAGGTGTCGGGATAGATCAGCACGCAGCGGAAGGGGGATTCGGGGTCGCGCACGGCACCATACTCGTGGTCGATGTAGCGCGAGGGCTTCTCCACCAGGTCGAGAAGGGGTTCGATGCGCGGCCAGAGGTCCACGCGCTCACGCAGGGTCTGCACGGGTTACACCACCGCCCCGTCGCTTGCCGCCGCCTCGACGACCTCGGCGGCCACGGGAGCCGGCCCGCAGGCCACGGCGTCGTAGTAGGCGACGAGGCCGCGGCCCACACCGTAGGTGCCCGCAGCGGCCACGGCGGCCTTGACCAGAAAGGCTGGAAGGGGCAGCAGGCGCACGGCGGCACGCGCGGCACCGCGCAGCGCGAAGGACGAGGCGACGATGGCGCCGACCTCCTTGAGACGGGCGGCGTCGAGAGGCAGGCCGTAGGTGTGGGCGACCTTGTACATCATGGCTATCTCGGTGGCCATCATCACCGGCATGTCGGCCTCCTTCAAGAAGGCCAGGGAACCGACCAGGGCGTTGTTGCGCGCGGCCTCGAGCACGACCCGATGGGCCTCGGCACGGCGGCAACAGGCAAAAGACGCCCCCAAGGCCTCGGCGAGGTCGGGCAGCGACCCGACGAGCCACCCGCCGAGGGCGTCGGCGACACCGGGGGCGTCGCAGCACACCACGTCGGCGGCCGGAATCCCCTCCGCGGCCACGAAGGCAGCCCCGTCGCGGTCGGACACCAGAACGCAGCAGGGAACCCCGGCACCGCGGTAGGACCGGGCGAGCTCGGCCGCCAGCGCGTCCCGGCCGGAGGCCAAGACCACGGCGGCGTCGGAAAGGCTGTTGACCGGCGGCAGTGCGGCCGCGTCGCCGAACCCCGCGATGTAGAGCCGGGCGGCGGCGGTCTCGGGCCGCAACGCCTGGCGCAGGGCCGCCCCCATGGCGGGTGCGGCCCCGTCGGAGACCATCACCGCGATTCTGACCTCTTTGTCGCCCCCGGCGTCCGCCGCTTTTTTGCGAGCAGAAAACGCCTTGGCGACCTGGTCGAACACGACGTTCACGTCAGAAACCCCCTCGTATCGCATACGCCCACGGCGCGACGAGGCGCCGGGGAGACCCGTTCCTATCAGGCCCGTGCCCCGTGGACGCCCACGGACTGCACGAGGCCAACCGTCAAGAGCTGCACCATCATCGACGAGGAGCCGAAGCTGATGAAGGGCAGCGGGATACCCGTGATGGGCATCAGGGAGAGGCACATGCCGATGTTCTCGAAGATCTGGAACGTCCACATCGCCACGATACCCAAGATGATGAGCCTACCGAACAGTATCTCGCACCGATAGGCGATACGCAGGCTCGAAAAGATCAGCAACAGATAGAGCACGATAAGCAGGCCGGCCCCCACAAAGCCGAACTCCTCCGACAGCAGGGCAAAGACGAAGTCCGTATGGGCCTCGGGCAAAAAGCCCGACCCCGCCTGGGTGGCGTTGCCGACACCCTTGCCGAAGAACCCCCCGGACCCTACGGCGATCATGGCCTGCTGCAGGTTGTACCCGGCCCCCGAGGTGTCGTGCTCGGGGTCGAGGAACACGAGCAGGCGGTTCATCTGGTAGTCCTGGATCAACGAGTGGGCATCTCCCACGGCCGCGTCGACGATGCTGTCGGTAAGCAGCACCACGGTCACAAGCCCGACCAGGATGGCGACGGTGGCCAAGACCCAGCTGCGTTTGGGGCCCGCCATGACGATGATGGCAGCTCCGGCCACCAAGACGACGAGGCCGGTGCCGAGGTCGGGCTGGATCAGGATGAGCGCAAAGGGCACCGCGAGGATGGCGCAGAGCTTGAGGTAGTCGCGCAGCCGCGGGATGCGGCCGTTGTACTCGGACGCGAGGGACGCCATAAGAACGATGGTAACCAGCTTGGCCAGCTCAGACGTCTGGAACGTGAGTCCTATGCCGGGGATCCTGATCCAGCCGGTAATGCCGTTCGCGTTGTAGCTGAGGCCCGGGATGAAGGGGGCCACCATCAGAAGGCAGTCGATCACGAACAGAGCCGTCGTCATGCCGCAGAGGCGCCGGTAGTCGAAGCCGTAGGCAAACGCCGCGAGTACAAAGCCCAGCAGGGCGCCGAAGGCCTGACGCGGGGCCGAGGCATCTGCGATCGTGAGCGATGCCGAGTAGACCACGAACAGCCCGTAGGCCACGAGGAGGCCCGATACCAGGAACAGCGGCTTGTCGAGCCCCTGGAAGAAGCGTTTGACGGCGCTGGCGAAACCCCGTGGGCCGCCGTGGCCCGATACGATAAGCCCCTGCTGCCCCATCAGTCCTCCGCTCGGGTCGCGGAGGCACCGTGGGCGCGGAGCAGCTCGATCGGGTCGGTCATCTCGACCCCGTAGATGGCACCCAGGACCTCGCGGCACATATGGGACGCCACGGCGCTGCCGCCGCCACCGAGCTCCAGGAACGAGGCGACCACGTAGGTGGGGTCTTCATAGGGGGCCGCCGCCACGAACCATGCGTGGGAGTTGAGCTCCCCCTCTCCGGCTTCGGCGGTACCGGACTTACCCATCACCTGGACGGGCAGCCCTTGGAAGTAGTCGGCCGTGCTGGCGCTCTCGTTGACGACGCCCCACAGGGCCTCGTCGACGAACTGAAGGATGGACTGGTCTATGGGCACCTGGTTCTGCGGATGGGCGTCGGCGGCCAAAAGGGGTGCGTGGGTGTCGTTCGAAAGGACGTCGAGCATGAGGTGGGGCCACATCTCCACGCCGTGGTTCACGAGGCCGCAGTAGACATAGGCCATCTGCAGCGGCGTCACAAGCAAGTCTCCCTGACCGATGACGATGTTGGCGGTGTCTCCCGGGTGCCACTGGCGGTCGATGTCGTCATACCAGGTGAACCAGTTCCATTTCCAGTCCGCATCGGGGATGCGCCCCGGATACTCGTCAGGAAGGTCGACGCCTGTCCTCGAACCCAGGCCCCAACGACGGAACATCTCCTGGAGCCCCTCGGGGTTGTCGGAGTAGTAGAAGGCCTTGGCGATCTCGTAGAAGACCACGTCGCAGGAGTTCACGATGCCGTCGCGCAGGTTCAACCACCCGTGGCCGTTGAGGTTCCAGCACCCCTTGCCGTCGGCCTCGCCCATGCCCGTCCACCAGCCGGTGCATTCATAAAACGACTCCGAGGTCGCGACGCCGCTCTCGAGAGCGGCGCAGGCCGAGAGGGCCTTGATGGTCGAGGCCGACGGGTACTGGCCGTCGATGACGCGGTTGAGCAGCGGGTTGTTGGCGTCTTCGGAGACGAGGTTGGCCCAGTCGGACGTGCTGATGCCGCCGATGAACGATGACGGGTCGTAGTCGGGGTAGCTCGCCATGGCCAGGATTTCGCCCGTCTTGCAGTTTATGCAGACGACGGCACCGCCCGTGGGTTTATAGCCGATGGAACGTGAGGCGGCCATGCTCGTCTGGATGGCGCTCTCGGCAGCCTTCTGCACGGCGAGGTCCACGGTGAGGCGCACGTCGCTTCCGGCGCGGGCGGGGACCTCCCCCACCACGTCGGTCACGTCGCCGTTGGCGTCCACATGGACCGTCCTCGTGCCGCGGACGCCCTGGAGCACAGACTCGTACTGGTATTCGATACCGGTCTTGCCGACGGTGTCGCCCATACGATAGGCGACGAGGTTGCTTTCGTCGTTCGCATAGTGCTTGAGCTCGTCAGAAGAGATGGTGCCGGTGTAGCCAAGAAGGTGGCAGGCAAGCTTGCCGTGGGGATAGGAGCGCACCGAGCGCGACTCGACCTCGACGCCGGGAAACTGGCCCGGGTGCTCCACGACGTAGGCGACCGCGCTCTGGGGCACGTCAATCATGATGGTCCGGAGTGACTGCGCCCCCTCCGTCGCGCTCTGGATGTTGTGGCGTACCGCGACCTCGGGCATGCCGAGGAGGTTGGATATGCGCTTGACCAAACGGGAGTTCTCTGCCACGTCTTTGTCGGCCACAAGCGCCAGGCTCGGGCGGTTGTCGACGAGTATGTTACCGTTGCGGTCGAGTATGCGGCCGCGCGGGGCCTTGATGGACACCTCGCGGGTCAGGTTGCGCTCGGCGCGCTCGGAATAGGAAGCCCCCGAAACCAGCTGCATGCCCCAGAGGCGAAACAGCAAGACGCCGAAGAACGCCCCCACCACACCCCCAAAAACGCCCATACGCCGACGCAGGCCGATATCCGCGTTCGCGCTCGGCTCCTCGGCCTCGGGCGCAGCCTTGGACGACCGTTTGTCATCGAGTTCGAGGGCCTCGCGGGAACGCTCAAAAATGGGCTCGGGCTTGTTGCGCCTATGAAGCACCATGGTGACGACCAAGGCTATGACCAAGGCGGTGATTGCCGCTATGAGCAAAAACAGAATCCAGGACGACACGGGCGCAACCCTCCTTCTCGATCGATCGGGCCGTCGGAGACAGCGGCGCGCCTAACGCCGCACGAGGCTGAACCCCGCCGCCCCGAGCGTGTTCCCCTTGGAGCGGTGGGCAAGCACGGAGAACGGAATCACCGCCAACGCTATGTCGAGCGCCGTCGTGAGCGTGATGCGAAGGGCCGCTCCCCCATCGACTGCCACACCGGCCGACACCGTCAGAAGGCACGCGTAGTACAGGGCGTTATAGGCAAGGGCCGCCACGGAGAACTCCAACAGGGGAGCCTTCCAGCCTTCGGCGAAGGCGTTTCGCTGCCTATATCCCAAAGCATACCCCGTCACTGAGCCGAGCAACGACGAGAAGCCCACAACCCCCGCTCCCGTCAGGTCGAACAACAAACCGCAGGCAAACCCCGCGATGCATCCTGCACGTGACCCGTAAAGAAAGGCCAGACAGGCTGTGAGCACAAGCAAAAAACCAGGCTTCGCCCCAAAAACGGAGAGGTGGTTTCCCAGCACAAGATGGAGCAGGCCGAACACCGCTACCAAGACGTAGGGGGTCAACCGGTCTGCGCCGCCTGAACCCGCGGTTTTCCCGAACACCCTATGCCCCCTCCCCCGTCGCTTCGCCGCCCGACGCATCCGCCCCTTGCTGAGAAACCGCCTTCTCGGCATTGAACGTCGTCATGACGAAGACCTCTTCGTAGTTGCCGACCTGCGCAACGGGGGCCACGACGATGGTGTGGTACATGTCAGAAGCGTTGCTCGAAACGCTCGCGACGGTCCCAAGCAGCATCCCGCTCGGATAGACGCCCCCTAGACCAGAAGTCACCACTGGCTCGCCGACCGAGACGGACGAAGAGGTGGGGATGTAGGAGAGGTGGAGGGTACCGTCGACCGACCCTTCGAGTATCCCGACCTCCCTCGTGCTCTGCAGCATCGCGCTCACCCCCGATGTCGGGTCGTTGAGCAGCGTCACCGTTGAAGAAAACACGGAGGTTTCGGTAACCTGGCCGATTACCGAGCCGTACCCCATGACCGGCATGTCCACCGACACACCCGAGCTGGTCCCCTTGTCGATGACGATGGTGGAGTCCCAGTCACCGCTCGAGCCCCCTATGACCCGTGCGCCTATACCGCCCATGTCGTAAGCGCTCACCAGGCCGAACATCTGCTCCAAACGATCGTTTTCGAGGCGGTACTCGTTGAGTTCGACAAGCTGGGCGGTCAAGTAGGCGTTGCGCTCCTCGAGCTCCGTCAGAGTGGCACCGTCGGCCGTGACGTTGTGGAGGGCGCGGCCGAGGGCGTCAAACGGCCGCATAACCTGCGCCCCCGCCCATTCGAACGGGGTGGCCACAACCTGAGCCGCCGAGCGGAGCATATGGACGGGACCGTTCGCCCCTTCGCGAGAGTAGAGAGTGACAAGCACGATGGAGACGCACACGAGCGCGATCAGGACGCCGATCCCCGGCATCCTACGCTCTGAACCCGGTGAGGACAGCTTACCCGACCTGCCCATCGCTCACCTCCCCCTCGTTGCAAGCCCAACCGTCATCGTGCCTCACGGCTACGAGCTACTCGCCATATACGAGCGCTTGAGGGCGTTCGCCTCAAGGACGCGGGTGCAGCCGTTCACTACGTTCTCGAGCGCGGTGGGCGACACGTTCACGGGTACGCCCGTCTCCTCACGCAACCTCTGGTCGAGACCGCGCAGCAATCCGCCCCCGCCCGAAAGCAGGATGCCGTAGTACATCAAGTCGCTCGCAAGGTCGGGAGGGGTCATATCAAGGGCGTCGCGCACCGCCTTCACCACCTCGCTGATAGGCCGTTGCAACGCCCGACGCACCTCCTCCGATTCTATACGCACCGTCTTGGGCATGCCGGTCACAACGTCGCGACCGTTGACCTCCACGTCGAGCTCCTCGAGCAGGGGCGCGGCCGAGCCGACCTTTATCTTGATGATCTCAGCGGTTCGCTCGCCGATACTCAGGCCATATGCCTCTTTGACGTGGTCAAGGATGGCCTGGTCGAACTCGTTGCCCGCCGTACGCACGGACCGCGAAACGACGATGCCGCCCATCGAGATGACCGCCACCTCGGCAGACCCTCCCCCGATATCGACCACCATCGACCCCGTAGGCTCCTCGACGGGCAGGTCGGCCCCGATGGCGGCCGCCATGGGCTCCTCTATGAGGAATGCCTGGCGGGCGCCGGCTTGAACAGCCGCCTCGAAGACGGCGCGCTTCTCCACCGATGTCACGCCGCTAGGAACTCCCACGACGACGCGAGGTCGAGGAGACCACGGGTAACGCCGCTCGCCCTGAGCTTTGTTTATGAAGTACCGCAGCATTGCCTCGGCCACGTCGAAATCGGCGATTACGCCGTCTTTGAGGGGCCGCACCGCCGTGATGTTGTCGGGAGTCCGGCCAAGCATGCGTTTGGCCTCGGCACCGACGGCCAACACGCGTCTCTCGTCG
>JAHZGC010000021.1:39066-68882 GCA_019421015.1 Coriobacteriaceae bacterium
GCGACCACCGAAGGCTCGTTCAAGACGATGCCCCGGTCGCGCGTCGCGACGAGCGTGTTGGCGGTGCCCAAGTCAATCGCAAGGTCCCCACCACTATGGCCGAAGAGGTTATCGAACAGCGGCATGCGTTGCACCAATCCATAGCTTTCGTTGGGGAGCGGTTCCCCTCAAACAACATCTGTGGCCCGTGCTGGCCCCACAGGCCAAAAGCCCGGTGCGAAAGGCAGTCCAGACGCCCGCCGCACCGGGACCCAAAACCCCTTGGAACAGCTTGAACAAAGTCCCGCACCGCGTTTGCGATAAGGCCCCTGCGCCACAGCGCACCGCAACCTACCGCGCCTCGTGCGGGGACTATCTCAAAATGCCCTAGGCGCCGAAGAAGATCCCGATCTCGCGCTCGGCAGAAGCGGGAGAGTCGGAACCGTGGATGACGTTGGCGTCGACGGACAGGCCGAAATCGCCGCGAATGGTACCGGGCTCGGCCTTGGCGCAGTCGGTGGGGCCCATGAGACGACGCATGTTCGCCACGGCGTTCTCGCCCGAGATCACCATCTTGACGACGGGGCCGCTCGTGATGTAGGAGACGAGGCCGTCGTAGAAGGGCTTGCCCTTGTGCTCGGCATAGTTGGCCGCAGCCTGCTCGGGGGTCACCATCTCGAGCACCATGCGCTCGATGGTGAGGCCGGAACGCTCGATGCGATGGACGATCTCGCCGATGTGGCGGTTCTCCACAGCGTCGGGCTTGATCATGATGTAGGTCTTCTCAATCATCGTTACCCTTTCTTTGCTATCTTGGACCTAGCTGCCCGGCCTCTGGGCCGTACAGCCTTTCTATTCCACGGGATCCCCTCTGGGGGCTGTCCCGCGTATACCCGTATGGAACGAGGGGCTACGCGACCGGCGCCTCTCCCTCGACAGGCGCCTCCCCATCCGCAGGCACGCCCTCGGCGGCCACCTGGTCCTCAGGCAGCGGCTCGCCCTGGGTCGCCGCGGGGTCGGGTGTGGAGACGTCGGCCGAGACCGGGCCCGCAAGGGCGGAGGTGTAGGTATCGTCGGTGATGGCGTGACGCTCGCGCTCGATGTTGGAGACCTTCCACCCGAGACCCTCGCGCACAAGGGATACCCGGTAGGTCAGGACCGCACCCTGAGGCAGCTTGACATCGACAAGCGCGACGCTTTCGGTGGCAGAACGGTCCATGGCCACGATCTCGAAGGAATCGCCGTCCTGCAGCTCGGCCATAGCCTGCAGACGGGCGTCGGGAGAGACCCCGCGCGCCCAAGAGGACGAAGAGTCGGTCCCCTTGTTTGCCGCCTCGAACACCGCGTCGATGGTCGACTCCTGCGAGGGGATGCCCATACCCTGAACATAGGCGAAGAACAGGCCGCCGACAGCCACCAGAAGCAGTGCGACGATCACCACGACTATCTTGAGCGTCGTATGGGCGCCCCGGGGACGGGCGCCTTTGCCGGCCGCCTCGAGTTCGCTCTCGGGAATGGAAAAAAAGCCCGAGGTGTCCGGCGACGGCAGGATCTCACCCGAGGCGCCCGTCGGGTCGAACGGGTCGAGGGACCCAGAGCCAAAACCGCTCGGCGCAGCGCCGGCGCCGCGCGACCCGTAGGCCTGGGATGCGGTGAGCGCGCGTTCGAAGTCAGCGGCCGCGGCAGAAGAGAGCCGGTACCCCCCTTCAGTCGCGGCGCGAAACGCCTGGACCGCATCCATCATGCGGTTGGAGGCGACGTACGCCTGCCCGAGGTTCGCGTTGAGCAGGCACCGCTCCTCATCGTTGGTCGAAAAATCGATGGCGGTGCGATAGGCCTCGGCAGCGTCGGCGGGTCTGCGGAGCTGCATGAAGCAGACACCGAGGTTGATGAGGGACTTGGCGGGATCGGGGTTGTTCTCTTCCAGAGCCGCCTTGCGGAATGCGACGCCGGCGTTGCGCGCGTCCCCCAGTTTGGAGTAGGCCTCCCCCAAGGCAATGTAGGCTTTGTACGCTCCCTGATAGGACGCGTCGGACAGTGCGTGGCGCAACGAGTCCACGGCCCCGCGCAGATCCCCCAAGGCCATCTGGGCCTTGCCGAGGTTCGTATAGACCGCGCCTTGGTTGCGGTAGGTCATGTCCGAGGCGGCCGCCCGGTATGCCTGGACCGCCTCTTGGACGCGGCCCAGGCGCATGAGCGCGTTGCCGCAGAGGTGGCAGGCCTCACCCGTGCCGGGACCTGTTCCGCATTGAGAGAACAGGATGATGGCTGACTCCCAATTATGGGCGTTATAGGCCTCTTTAGCCCTGTTGAAGGTCGTGATATCCACCCGCTGACTCCTCGCACCGTTCACTGACGTCGTCCCTACAGGCCTGCGGGAACGCAGGCAAAACCAACGCCCTACTCGGCGGCCACGTGCTCGATGGAGACGTGCTTGATCTCATCGCCGACGCGAAGCTCCTTGATCACGTCGATGCCCTCGACGGTCTGGCCGAAGACGGTGTAGTTGGGGTCGAGGAAGTGCTGGGCGCCCAGGCAGAAGTAGAACTGGGAACCCGCCGAGTCGGGGGCCATGGAGCGGGCCATGGCAAGGGCGCCGTCCTCGTGCTTGTTGTTGGGGTTGGTGCGGTACTCGGCCTTGATGCAGTAGCCGGGGCCGCCGGTGCCGGGACGGCCGCAGCCGGGCTTGCCGCCGCGGCGCACCTCGTCGGCGGTCATCTCACGGGTGTTGGGGTCGCCGCCCTGGATCACGAAGTTCGGCTCAAAACGGTGGAACTTGATGCCGTCGTAAAAGCCCTTCTCAGCGAGTTCGCAGAAGTTGGCCACGTGGATGGGGGCGCCGGCCGCGTCGAGGCGTGTCTTGATGGTGCCCTTGCTGGTCTCGATGACGGCGACCTCGTCGCCCTGGGGCTCGTAGGACGGGGTGTACAGTTCGGCCATGATCAACCTCTTTCATGTCACGTCCCGGGCAGCCGGTGGCTGGCGGGACCTCAATAGACAACCAACGATTGTACGGGGCGGCACCGCGTGGGAGCTACCCCCTATAGAAATAATAGAACCGGCTTCCTTACATTGATAACGTTCAACTTAAGCGTCACGTTCTTGTCCCAGACAGACCGGCCGCCGCACGTCATCCACGTGCGGCGGCCGGCATACGGGGCAGGGATGAGTCGGCGCGTCCTACAGCTGAACAGGGCGGGCAGCACCGTAGTTCTGCTCGTAATCGATGAGATAGACGTTCGTGTGACCGTGCTCGTCGGGCGAACCGTTGTCACGGCTCAGGATCGGGCCGAAATCATTGCCGGCCATATCCGCGTCGCAAGCCTCGACCAAAACGCCAATGCGCATGGCAAGGTCGTTGTAGAGCGAGGCGATGGCGGCCTTGTTTGCGGCGTAAGGAGAATCGGCCGGTATATTGAGGCCGTTGAGCGCCGCAGCGGCCGCGTCGATCTCGCCCTGAAGGGCGGCGGCGCGGTTGCGGATGTCGGTGAGATCGCCGCTGCCCACCGTATCGGAGAACTCGGTTGCGATGGCGCTGATTCTGGTATGGAAGCCATCGAGCTTATCGTAGGCCGCCGTAAGCTCGGTATAGGCGGCGGCGTTGTCGAGACCCGCGCTCGCCTGCGGTGCGGCAGCCTGGCTGCCCTCTCCGACGGTGGCGTTGGAATCCGTGGGCGTCGTCACCGGGGCGACGACGGGGGTGCCGTTGCCGTCGTTCGACTGGTCCGTGGCCGGCGCGGTGGCCTCAGGCGTGCATGACCGGACCGCGAGCAGCACGGCAAGAACCACCACGACGACGGCGAGAATCGCAATCAAGACGATAGGCCATTTAGGGGATCCGCTCATCTTGCTCGTGTCGAAGCCGCGCCCCGGGTCCTGCGGCGGCATGGAGGAGTTCATGGGAACTGCGCGGTTTTGGCCGTTCTGCTGGACCATGGGGTTCGCCGGCACCGAAGCGGCCGGTTGCTGAACCTGGGCTCGAGGCTGAACGTTTGCCGCTTGGGGCATGCGCTGAGTCGGGGCGGTGCGGGCGGCAGCCTGCTGCATACGCAGCTGGGCACCTTCGACATCGGTCCCGCAGACGGGACAGTACTTGATTCCTGCCTGTATCTCAGAGCTGCAGACGGGACAGTTCATGATTGCCTCCTACCTGGTTTGCGTTTCGTGCTACGTGGACGGTCGGATGCGGATGTGGCTGACATTCTACCCTCTCGGGACGCTCGGAACCGTCGGCAAATCCTAGCCCGAGACAGCCTCCAAATATGCGATGGTGGCGTCACAGATCGCCTGGGCGAGCCGTTCCTGGTAAACAGGGTCGTTGAGCTGCAGGTCCTCTTCGTAGTTGCTCATAAAGCCCATCTCAAAGAGCACCGAGGGCACTTCGCAAAAGTTAAACCCCGCCAAGTCGTTGCGCTCGATGATGCCCACGTCGGGCATGCCTACCTCGGCGATAATCATGGGGTGCATGATAGAGGCGGCTAAAGCCGAGGAATCCACGATGCCGGCAGCCGCAGTCCATTCGTTGTAGCCCGGCACGAGTGTCGAGAACCCGCGGGCCCCCGGGTCGTCGGAGCCGTCGCAATGGAGGCGCACGAACAGGTCGGCCCCCGCGGCGTTGGCGACGCTCGCCCGTTCCTCGCTCGAGTAGGCCCTGCTGTCATCCTCGCGAACCATGACGACGGTAACGCCGGCGTCGCGCAGCTTCGCCGCGAGGAGCTGGGCAACCTCGAGGGTGACCTGCGCCTCATCGCGCCCGGACGCGACCCCCGAGGTGCCTCCGGGCTCGACGTACTGCATGGTGTCTGAGCCGGGACCGATGGGGGTCAGCGTGAGGTCGGCGCCCCCGCCGTGGCCGGCGTCTATGCAGACGACGCCCGTGACGGGGCCTTCTCCGCGCAGTGCACGCCCCTGGACGTCCTGAGCGACCAGCTCGGCAGAGGCCGCAAACGACGAGACGCCCTGGGACGCGGCGAGGGCGACGGCGCCGCGACGCTCGTTGCCGACGTTGAGGTTAAGCACCACGAGGACGGCCACGGCGATGACGAGCAGGCCGGCCACGACCGCCAGCACAAGGGGGCCGCGCGGACCTCCCAGCACTCTCTTCAAAAGAGAAGGCTTCTCGTCATACAGGGGCAGGTCGCAAGGCAGGCCCTCGGTAGCTTCGTGCGTATAGTCAGGCTTCATGGCGCGCAAAGGTCAAACGCTCCTTTCGGTGTCGTTCCTTTCGGCGGCTGAACGGGATCCTCCCGCAAGGACGCCGGACTCGTCAGCGAGGCCGGGGCCTTCCGCAGTTTCCGCAAAACGCCCCCGTGTTGCCCCGGGAGCCGCAGGCGCAGTCCCAAGCGGGGTAGCCGTAACCGTAGGTCTCTTCGGGCGGGACGAGATAGGGGGCAGGGACCGGCCCAGACGGCTCCTCGTAGGGCCCGAACGCCCCGCGCGACGCGAACTCGTCGTAGGTCGTGGCGTCGAACACGGCCGGGATCTCCTCGTAACGGATGCCCGCGGCGGGAGGTTGGGCCGTTTCGACGGGCGCACCGGCCGCCTCGGGCCCAAAGGACCCCGGTGCAACCGCGCCGGCCCCATAGGGCACGTCCTGCGCGCCGCCCGCAACGGGGCTCGGCGGTTCCTCCGCGTCCCCCGAGGCCTGCGGCGCCCGGGGCGGCTCCTCGGCCGGAACCTCGGCAGGCTGAGACGGACTCGCCGCAACCGCGGTCGCGGCCACGTGGGCCGCCAACGCCCCCACCTGGGCGCCCAACTCGCCTACAAGACGCTCCGCCTCGGCGGACAGGCTCCCCCGATCGCAGGAGAGCTGCGAGACGTGGGAGGCCAGCCCGTCCACGCCGTCGCGCAGGGCCGCGGTGTCCTCGGCCATACGGGCCACCGCCACCACGAGCTCGCAGACGATGCGCAGGAGCACCTCGAACACCGCGACGACCGCGACCAGCGCCGCCAGATACCCGACCGGGGGCTCGGCATAGTTGCCGAGGAAAAACAGCACCACGACGGAGGCCGCGAGAAACGTCAGGCCGCCCACCGACCCAAACAGGTAGACGAAGCGCGTCGCAGAGACCATGCAGCGGCGGTCGAACGAGAAGAACGAGCGAACCCCGCGCGGGCCGGAGGCCTTGGCCTTGGGCGGGCACAGCACGTAGAGCACGACCGCCGCAAGCAACGTCACGGCAGCCCACACCGCCAGCACGACGGCACCGCCGTCACCGGCGTTGGCGAACGGCACCAAAAGAGAGGTCATCATCGAACCCATGGCCCTTCTCCCTTCCAAAAGTCGGTCACAGAGGCCGGCAGAAAAGTCTATGCAAACAATTTAGCGCCGTTGACGCACATTCAGGGCGCTCTGGACTATGATTGGGCATAAGACGCACACGGGCGTCTTGCGACGGCGCGAAGCCGTCGGGTTTGTGCAAGCCGTTCCACAAGGGAGTTGTAGCAAGCGGAGAAAGAGCGAACACACGTCGACCGTTAGGAGAACACCATGGGCGCACCCGCAACCGACAAGGTGAGAAACGTCGTGCTTGTAGGCCAGGGAGGCGTAGGCAAGACTTCCCTCGCAGAAGCGATGCTGCACCTCTCCGGTAAAACCACCCGCCTCGGAGGCCATGCCGGCTCCAAGCCCACCCTCGACTTCGACCCCGAAGAAACCAAGCGCAACTTCTCCATCTCGACGTCCATCGCCCCCATCGAGCACAACGGCGTGAAGATCAACATCCTCGACGCCCCCTGCTACCCCGACTTCATAGGCGACGCCTACGCCGCCCTTTCCGTCGCCGAGACGGCCCTGTTCGTGATCGACGCGGCCGAGGGGCCCCAGCCCACCACCGTCAAGCTGTGGTACGCGGCCGAAGACCTTCCCCTGGCCCGCGCCGTGTTTGTGAACCGCATCGACAAGGAGAACACCGACTTCGACACCACCATGGCCATGCTCGAGGACCGCTTCGGCAACCGCCTTGGCTGCGTGAGCATCCCCATGGGCGAGGGCGCCTCGTTCAAAGGCATCATCGACGTCCTGCGCATGAAGGCGCGCTCCTACGACGACAACGGCTCCGAGACCGTGACCGACATCCCCGCCGAGTACATGGAGGCGGCCGAGAACGCGCGCGAGCGCCTCTGCGACCTGGTCGCCGAGGCCGACGACGAGCTCATGGAGAAGTACCTGGAGGGCGAGCCGCTGACCCAGGAGGAGATCGAGTCACTGCTCGGCAAGGCCATCGCCAACCGCCTCTTCGTGCCCGTCTACGTGGGCGCAGCCGTGAAGGAGGAGGGCGTGGGCATCTTACTCGACGACATCGTGGCCTACTTCCCCTCCCCCACCGACTACGGCGAGATGCCCCTCACCGACGGCACGATGCTCAAGATCAGCTCCTCCGACGAACGCCCCGTGGCCTTCGTGTTCAAGACGTTGAACGACCCGCAGTCCGGGCGCCTCTCCTTCCTCAAGGTCCTGGCGGGCACCCTCACCCCCGGCCTCGAGCTCATCGACGCCCGCACCCAGAAGCATGAGCGCATCGGCCACCTGTACCTCATGTGCGGCCGCGAGACGACCGACGTCAACCGTGCCCTGGCCGGCGACATCATCGTGGTCCCCAAACTCGACGCCGCCACCGGCGACACGCTGTCGGCCACGGGCAAGGTGGAGGCCCAGGCGTTCCGCTTCAACAACTCCCTCTACCAGATCGCCATCCGCGCCAAGAACCGCAACGAGGAGGACAAGCTCTCCGCCTTCCTCGAGAAGGCCGTGGACGCCGACCCGACCATCGCGGTCACCCGTAACGAGGAGACCCACCAGACGGTCATCTCGGCCGTGGGCGAGGCCCAGGTGAGCGTGCTGCTCAACCGCCTGGGCGAGCGCACCGGCGTCGAGGCCGTCCTCGAGCCGCTTCGCATCCCCTACCGCGAGACCATCCGCAAGGCCGCCTCTGCCCAAGGCCGCCACAAGAAGCAGACCGGCGGCGCCGGCCAGTTCGGCGACTGCTGGCTGCGCGTCGAGCCCAACCCCGGCGAGGGCTACGAGTTCCTCGACGAGATCGTGGGCGGCAAGATCCCGCGCCAGTACATCCCGGCGGTCGACAAGGGCGTCCAGGAGGCCATGGCCGAGGGCGTCATCGCCGGCTACCCCATGGTCGACGTCAAGGTCGCCTGCTACGACGGTTCCTACCACCCCGTGGACTCCAACGAGATGGCCTTCAAGACCGCAGCGCGCATCGGCTTCCGCAACGCCGTGGAGCACGCCGAGGCTGTGATCCTGGAGCCCATGGCCGACATGGTCATCACGGTGCCCGACTCCTATGCCGGATCCATCATGGGCGACATCTCGGCATGCCGCGGCCGCGTGACCGGCATGGACTCCGACGGCAAGGGCAACACCATCGTGCACGCCACCGCCCCCTACGCCGAGATCACCGACTACGCCACGCGCCTGAGGTCGCTCTCCCGTGGCACCGGCGAATACACCTACGAGCTCAACGGCTACGAGCAGGTGCCCTACGACACCGCCAACGCCCTGGTCGAGGAGTACCGCCGCCAGCGCGCCGAGGGCAAGTAACGCAAGACAACGCTATGCTCTTGGGCGCGGGGCTCCGTCGCACGGCGGGGTCCCGCGCCCCCGTTACGAAGGCGGGGCACACATCCCCATGCTCTACGGCATCATCGACATCGGCTCGAACACCGTCCGGCTCACCGTGTACGAGGCCGACCCCGCAACGGGCGGCTTCTCGACCCTCTTCAAGCTCAAGACCATGGCAGGCCTCGTCAGCTATATCGACAAGAGGAGCGGCCGCATGGAGGAGGCGGGGGTGCGCAAGCTCGTGGAGGTGCTGCAGGAGTACCTGGCCTGCACGGCGCACTTCAAACAGCTCCGCGGGCCCTATGCCTTCGCCACCGCGGGCGTACGCAACGCCAAGAACGCCAAGGAGGTCATCGCCCGCGTCCGCGAGACCTGCGGCCTCGAGGTCGACCTGGTGTCGGGACGCGAGGAAGCACGGCTCGGCTACATCGGCGCCATGCGGCAAAGCGCGCTGACCCGCGGCGTCCAGATCGACGTCGGCGGCGGCTCCACCGAGGTGAGCGTCTTTGAGAACGGGGCGATCCTGCATTCCCACAGCATCCCCGAGGGATCGCTCTCGCTGTTCTCCTCCCAGGTCCACGACCTGCTGCCGACGCCCTGCGAGGCCGACCGCATCCGCTCCATCGTAAGGGAGGAGCTGCGGTCGGTCGAGGGCTTGAGGGGCTTCTCGGCCCCCGTCGCCTCGGGGACCGGCGGAAGCGTGCGCGCCGTGGCCCGCCTGCGCGACGCATGGGCCCCCGACCCGGCCGCCGCGCCCGGCCGCCTCACATGCGCCCAGATGGACGCCGTGACGAAGCGCGTGTTCTACGACCCGCACGGCAGTATGCGAGACATCTTGCGCATCGCCCCCGAGCGGGCCCACACTTGCATTCCGGGCCTGCTCGTCGCGCGCGAGGTGCTTGAGCTCTTTGGCACGTCGGAGCTCGAAGTCCACGACTTCGGGGTCAGGGAGGGGTATCTGCTCTCCAAAGTCCTCAAGCCGAGCCGCACCCAAAGGTAAGGAAGGATCGCCATGGCAACCAAGCAAACGGCCGCCGTCCCGACGGCTCCCGACGAAACCGGCAAGAAGAAGACCTACGACTTCACCTACACGCAGAACCGCGAGCTCTCGTGGCTCCAGTTCGACAACCGCGTCCTCGACGAGGCCTGCGACGAGAGCATCCCCCTGCTCGAGCGCCTCAAGATGGCGTCGATCTTCGAGTCGAACCTCGACGAGTTCGTGATGATCCGCATGGGCAGCCTGAGCGAGCTCGCCTCCCTCAAGCGGACGCCCGTCGACAACAAGTCGAACCAGACGCCGGACCAGCAGCTCACCGCCATATACGCCTCGCTGCCGCCGCTCATCCGCCGCCACGACGAGGCGGTCCGCTCCCTTGAAGACGCCCTGGCCGAGGTGGGGATCCAGCGGGTCGGCTGGGAGGAGTACACGCCCCAGGACGTGTCGGCGGTCGAGAACTTCTTTGACGACATGGTGCTCCCGGTGACCTCCCCCCAGATCATCGACCCGCGCCATCCCTTCCCCAACCTGCGAAACGACGCTTTGTACTGCGTCTTTAACCTTGCAGACTCCAAAGAGGCGGGCCTTCTCGGCATGATCGAGGTGCCCCCCAACCTGCCGCGCGTCGTGGAGCTCGCCAAGTCGTCGCGCGTCTTTCGCTACACCCTTATCGAAGACGTCATCCTCGCCTGCGCCACCGAGCTCTTCGGCGACTACCACACCTCCCAACGCGCAGTCATCAGGGTCACCCGCAACGCCGACATCGACCCCGACGAGGGCACGTTCGACATGGAGGAGGACTACCGGCAGCACATCAAGAAGGTCCTCAAGAAGCGCATGCGGCTCAACCCCGTGCGCCTCGAGGTCCAAGGCGCCTTTGGCAAGGCCCTCGTCAAACGGATGCGCAAGGCCCTGGGCCTCGGCGAGCAGCAGGTCTTCTCGGTGGGCACCCCCATGCGCATGGGCGAGTACGTCTTTGGCCTCGAGGGGCAGGTCTCCCCGGCCTTGGCAAGCGAGCTGACCTACCCGCCGTTCTCCCCCCAGCCCCCGGCCAGCGTGAACCCCGACCTGCCCATGCACGAGCAGATCAAGGACCACGACATCCTCCTCTACTACCCCTACGAGTCGATGGAGCCGTTCCTGCGCCTGCTCCACGAGTCGGCCCAGGACCCCGACGTCATGCAGATCAAGATCACGCTCTACCGCGTGGCCAAGAAGTCGCGCCTGTGCGAGTCGCTCATCGCCGCGGCGGAGAACGGCGTGGATGTGACGGTGGTCATGGAGCTGCGGGCGCGCTTCGACGAGGAGAACAACATCGAGTGGGCCGAGCGGCTCAGCGACGCCGGTTGCACGGTGCTCTACGGTTCGGCCGGCTTCAAGGTCCACTCTAAGATCTGCCAGATCACCCGGCGCTCCAACGGCGAGGTGGTGCGCATCACGCAGCTCGGCACCGGCAACTACAACGAGAAGACCGCGGCGCTGTACTGCGACTACTCCTATATGACGGCCGACCCGCGCATCGGCGAGGACGCGAACCGCTTCTTCCGCAACATGCAGATCGGCAACCTGCGGGGAGAGTACAACTACCTGGGCGTGGCCCCGATGAGCCTCAAGCCCCTCATCATGCGCGGCCTCAACCGCGAGATCGCAAAGGCCCGCGCCGGCGAGGAGGCCTACGTCTGCTTCAAGATGAACTCCCTCACCGACCGCGAGGTCATCGACAAGCTCTCGGAGGCGAGCTGCGCGGGCGTCAAGGTCGACCTCATCATCCGCGGCATCTCGTGCCTGCTTCCAGGGGTGCCGGGCAAGACCGAGAACATCTCGATCCGCTGCATCGTGGGCCGCATGCTCGAGCACGCCCGCGTCTACATGTTCGGCACCGAGCGCGACACGGTCTACCTCTCCTCGGCCGACATGATGACCCGCAACACCGAGCACCGCGTCGAGATCGCCTACCCCCTGCTCGAGCCCGAGACCCGCGCCCAGGTGGCCGCCGACATCCAGGTGCAGCTCGACGACAACGTCAAGGCCCGCATCCTCGGGTCCGACGGCAGCTATTCCCGCGTGCCCGTCGAGGCGGGAGAGGCCCTGGTGAACTCGCAGCTCTTCTTCATGCGCCGAGCCATCAAGGCCGCAGACGAGCTCAACAGCCGCCTTGCCAAAGAGGAGCGGCGGGCCCGGCTGCGCCCCATCCCCGCCGGCCCCGCCCCTTCTGCATCCGGCACCCAGGAGTTCGCAGACGTGCCGGTCGAGGAGGCCCTCCCCGACGAGCAGCCGCCCGTCGCCGGGGAGAAGGCCGAACAGGCAGCCGCGAGCGAGCCCAAGACCATCGGCGCCGTGCAACCCGCGGTGGTCGAGCTCGTAGAGGAGCAGCTCGAGCAGGAAGGCATGGCTCAGGGGGAGGCCGTGCAGGCGGTGAGCGACGCCCCCGACGCCGTGGGGACCTCCCCCGCTCCGGCCGCGACGGCCGAAGCGCAGACCGCGACACAGCCCGCAGCGACGGAACCAGTGTCGGTGGAGGCGACCACGCTGCCCCCCAAGGGCGACGACTCCCCCGGGAAAGCGCCCGACATGGACCGCTCGCTCGCGCTCATGGTCAAGCAGAATGGCAGAAGAGCCACCGGCTGGGCGCTCATCAAGATGGGGTTTGCGATACTATTGGGCAAAAAGCCCGGCAAGTAGACAGCGGCCGGATCCGATCCGATAAGACCAGGGGTGCCCATGCAGATATCTATAGAGTCGATGGCTTACGGCGCCGACGCCGTCGGCCACATCGACGGCAAGGCCGTCTTCGTTGCCGGCGGCGTGCCGGGCGACGTCGTCGAGGCCGAGGTCGTCTCCGACGGCAAGAACTTCTCGCGAGCGCGGGTCACCCGGGTGCTCGAGGCGTCGCCCGACCGCGTGCCCTCACGCTGCCCCTACGCGGAGGTCTGCGGCGGCTGTCCCTGGTCGAACATGGCCTACGAGGCCCAGCTGCGCGCCAAGCACAAGAACGTCTGCGATGCCCTGGAGCGCATCGGGAAGTTCTCGGCGGAGGAGGTCTCGCGCCTGGTGGCCCCCATCGAGGCGCCGGGCGATCCCTGGGGGTATCGCAACAAGGTGGAGCTCGCGGTGACCTCCGGGCCGCGCGGCCTCTCCCTGGGCATGCACGGGCGCTTCGACGCGTCGGCCGTGGTGCCCGTCGACCGCTGCCTGCTGCTCCCCCGCCCCCAGCAGAAGCTGCCCCGGTCGGTCTCGGGAGCCCTCAAGTTCTTGGGCGGCTCGCGCGAGCTCGGCTTGGAGCGCGTGGGGATGCGCGTGAGCGAGCGCACGGGCCAGGTCGAGGTCGCGCTCTGGACCGACCCGGCCGCCTTCCCCCGCAACGAGGTCGCCAAGGTGCTCTCGGACGCCGCGCACCCGACCTCCACGGTGCGCGTGCTGGTCAAAGAGAAAGGGGGCGCGCGCAAGATCGCCGGCATCGAACGCCTCGACGGCTACGGGACCTGGGAGGAGCGCATCGCCGACGGCACCATGCGCGTGAGCGCCCCGTCGTTCTTCCAGGTCAACACCGCCGGCGCCGACCGGCTGGTCGAACTCGTCCTCGAGGGCCTCGCCTTGAGCGGGGAGGAGGTGGCGGCCGACCTGTACTGCGGCGCCGGCACCTTCACGCTGCCGTTGGCCCGCAGGCTCGACTCCGTGATCGCCATCGAGAGCTACGGGCCCGCCGTGCGCGACCTCAACAGGAACCTGGCCAACCAGCACCTCGAGGACGCCGTGGAGGCCGTCGGCGACGATGCCGAGCGCCAGCTCGACGTCGTGGAGGACGTCGACGTCGTCGTCGTCGACCCGCCGCGGGCCGGCCTCGACCGCAGCGTCGTCGAGGCCCTCTCGGCAAGCCCGGCGCGCACGGTGGCCTACGTGTCGTGCGACCCCGCCACCCTCGCCCGCGACCTGGCCGCCTTCGTCGAGGTCGGCAGCCTCAGACCGACGCGGATCACGCCCGTCGACCTGTTCCCCCAGACCTACCATGTGGAGAACGTCACTATCCTGCAGCGCCTGTAAAGGAGGCTCCCGCACCATGGCGAACGTCGCCGTACTGCTTGCCGACGGGTTCGAGACCGTCGAGGCCCTGACCGTTGCCGACGTGCTGCGGCGGGCCGGCATCAAGACGCGTCTCGTGTCCGTCATGGGGACGACGCACGTCATCACCGGCCAGCAGATCCAGATCACAGCCGACAAGACCATCGACAGGCTGGACGCGTCCATCGTGTCATGCTACGTGGTCCCCGGCGGCATGCCCGCCATCAAACGCCTGCTCACCGACGAACGCGTCTGCGACCTTCTGGCCAACGCCATGGACAACCCCGACGTCACGGTGGCCGCAAGCTGTGCGGGGCCCGTGCTCCTTGCCGAGCTCGGGCTGCTCGCCGACCGCCATGTGACGGTCTTTCCCGGCTGTGAGGACCTGTTCCCGCGCGAGTGCCTGGTCGACGAGCCGGTCGTGGTCGACGGCAACCTTATCACAGCGCGATCCACCGGCTGCTCCATGGAGTTCGCCGTCAAGCTCGTAGAGGTGCTCGCCGGCTCCGAGGCCACGCGCAAGGTGCTGAGCGGCCTGGGGGGCGCCCAATGATCCTCGCCTCCCAATCGCCGCGCCGTCGCCAGATCCTTGAGGAGGCGGGCTTCGAGTTCCGCACATTGCCCTCGTCGTTCGACGAGAGCCGCATCGAGGAACGCGACCCCCGCAGGCTCGTGCTGCACCTGGCGGCCGGCAAGGCATCTGACGTCTGCGACCAAGCCGAGGCCGGAGAGATCGTGATCGGCTCCGACACGGTGGTCGTGCTCGACGGTGCCGTGTTAGGCAAGCCCAAAGACGCCGGGGACGCCCGGAACATGCTGGAACGTCTCTCGGGCCGCACCCACAAGGTGCTCACCGCCGTGAGCCTGTGGCGCGACGGGCACGAGGCCGCCTCGTTCGTAGAGACGACCGCCGTGAGCTTCTGGCCCCTCTCCGCCGAAGAGATCGCCGCCTACGTGGCCACCGGGGAACCGCTCGACAAGGCGGGTGCCTACGGCATACAGGGCCGGGGAAGGCTGTTCGTCAAGGGTATCGAGGGCGACTTCTACAACGTGGTGGGCCTGCCCGTGGCACACCTTGCCCGCGAGCTCAGGCATCTCGGATTTTATGGCTCTCTCTAGTTGAACTTAACGACCCTACGGGCCAGGTGATACAGCCCCTGGGTGATGTTCTTGCCCACCTTGCCCGGAAGGTTCGTGGCGACGCCCATGACGTGGTGCCGGGCCTTGGCGTACATGCGCTCGTCGACCTCGCGCAGATGGTCCCAAAGCTCCTTGACCTTGGCGTCGGAGTCTGGGTCGTCGGACATATGGCCGAAGAGGCTCGAGATGGCCATCATGACCGTGAGGTAGCCCTGCATATAGGAGCGCAGGGGGGCGCTCTCCACCTCGTCGTAGAGGCGGCACGACTCCATCATGATCCGCGTGATGCGCAGCTGCTGCTCATAGCGCGAGACCATGACCTTCTCGTTCACCGACTGGTCCTCGCGACCGATATAGTAGCGGTAGAGGTCGACGTCGACGTAGCGGATGGCCTTGCAGCGGGGAAGCGGCACGTAGGCGTAGATGTTGTCCACATAGAAGGTGTGGCGCGGCAGGGGCAGGCCGCCCTGGCGCAGAATCTCGGTCCGGTACATCAGGGAGTGCATGAGGAGGTTCTGGTCCATGCGGAACGACCCCATCTCGTCCCAGGTGAACACGCGGTCCCGGGGCAGGATGGAACGGTAGTGCACGACGTGGCTCGAGCTGTCCTCGACGTGCTCGTAGACGTAGTTGGTGATAAAGAGGTCCACGAGCACGTTCTGGGCCAGCAGGCGCCGAACCTCTGCGAGCAGAGTTTGCACGGCCTCGCGGTCGACCCAGTCATCGGAGTCGACCACCTTGTAGTACATGCCGCGGGCGTTTTCGAGACCCGCGAGGACCGCCGCCCCATGGCCTCCGTTCTCCTGGTGGACGGCGCGGATGACCCCGGGTCGTTCTGCGGCCCAGGCGTCGGCCTTGGCCGGCGTGTCGTCTTTTTGGGACCCATCGTCGACGATCACTATCTCGAAGTCCTCGTAGGGCGCACAGGCGTCCAGAATGCTCTGGATACAGGTGTCCATGTAGGGGGCCGAGTTGTAGCACGGGATCGCAAAGGTGACGATCTTGTCCATCGGGGCGGTTCCCTTCGAGTCCTACCGCGTCGCGGCGATGGTGTCGGCCAGGTCGAGGGCGCTCGCGACCACGGCGTCCATGTCGTAATAGCGGTATTCGGCCAAACGTCCCGCCGTGTGGAAGTTCACGATGTCGGCAACGCGGTCGCGGTAGCGGCCGTAGAGTTCCTTGTTCGCCGGCTCGAGGATCGCGTAGTAGGGCGTCTGGCCGCTGCCAGGCTCGTAGGCCTTGGAATACTCGCGCAGGATCGTGGTGACCCCCGGCAGGTCTTGGCCCGTCATGTGCTTGAACTCGGTGATGCGCGTGTAATCCTCGCTCGTGGTGTAGTTCACGGTGCCGACCGGCTGGAAGCAATCCTGGGGCAGCGTCTCGAACTCGAGGTCGAGGGTGCGGTAGGGCAGCGCCCCCAGATCAAGGCCGAACAGCTCGTCGAGGGGGCCGGTGTAGACCACCTCACCTCCATAGGGAGCCCCTTGGACCTTGATGGATCCGTCTTGCACTGCCAGGACATCGCGCGCATCAACGTCGAGGTAGACGTCGATCAGGTCGTGGTCGAGCATCTTCTCGAACAGCGCGGTGTACCCCTTGTCGGGCATACCCTGGTAGGGCGACTGGAAATACCGGTCGTCGTCGCCGATGAGCACGGGGACGCGACCTGTGACCGACGGGTCCACCTGGTCGGGCGTCTGGCCCCACTGCTTGAGCGTGTACTGCAGAAAGACGTTTGCGTAGACGTAGTCGGCCACCTCGTCGAGCTCGGGGTCGTTCTGCGCCCGCAGGTCCAAGATGGGCACCTTCTTGTTCTCGCCGAAGGTGGCGACCAGCTTGCGGTAGAGTTCCTCGCCGCGCTCCTCGCCGAAGGCCATCTTGAGCGAGGCGTGGTTAAAGGGCACCGGCATCAGCTCGCCGTGGATGTTTGCCAGCACACGGTGCTGGTAGTCGGTGAAGTCGGTAAAGCGGGAGAGGAAGTCGTAGACGCGCTCGTCGTAGGTGTGGAAGATGTGGGGCCCGTAGAGGTGGATGAGGACCCCTGCCTCGTCGGGGCAGTCGTAAGCATTGCCGCCGATATGCCCGCGGCGCTCCAAGACGCAGGACCTCATCCCACTGCGTTCCGCAAGGGCGCGGGCAACGACAGACCCCGCATAGCCGGCGCCCACCACGACCACGTCGGCGCGGTCGACGTCGAGATCGGACGGCAGGCCGTGGGGGATGGGCCTGCTCGAGCCCCGCGAACGTCTTGGGGGCGCACGCGTGCCGTGCGCCGAAGTACCTAGATTCACCACGTCGGTCGACGCGGCCATCGACCATACTACCATGGTATCGCAGGGCCTGAACCTTACGTCTTGTAAGGGTCCGCGTAAGAACATCAAGACCAACGGCCCGACAAAGAGAGACCCGAACTGGGAGGCGCCCGTGAGCAAGTTCATCGACAACCTCGTTATAGCCGCCAAGGCCAAGCCGCAGCGCATCGTGCTGCCGGAAGGATACGACCCGCGCACCGTCGAGGCGGCCCGCACCGTCGCCGGCGAGGGCATCGCCGCGCTGACCGTGTTGGGCGACCCCGGGCAAATCGACCTGCCCGGCGTGACGGTGGTCGACCAGCACACCTCGGCAGAGCGCGACCGGTACGCCCAGGCCCTGGTGGAGCTGCGCAAGAAGAAGGGGCTCACACTCGAGGAGGCCTACCGCCTGCTCGACGACGAGCTTTATTACGGCGTCATGATGGTCAAGATGGGAGATGCCGACGGCATGGTCGCCGGTGCCTGCCACGCCACCGGGGACGTGCTGCGCCCCGCGCTTCAGATCCTCAAGTGCGCCCCCGGCTCGTCGCTGGTCTCCTCCTTCTTCGAGATCACCATCCCCGACTGCAGCTACGGCGAGAACGGCACCTTCTTCTTTGCCGACTGCGGCCTGAACACCTACCCCAACGCCGAGGAGCTGGCCCAGATCGCGGTGCAGACCGCCTAGACCCGGCGGGCCTTCATGGGCAGCCTGCCGCCCGTGGCCATGCTGTCCTTCTCCACCAAGGGAAGCGCCGTGAACAAGCACACCGCCCTTATGCGCGAGGCGACCGAGAAGGCACACCTTTTGGCCCCCGACCTCAAGCTCGACGGGGAGCTGCAGTTCGACGCCGCCATCGTTCCTTCCGTCGCCGAGGCAAAGGCCCCGGGCTCGGAGGTGGCGGGCAACGCGAACATCCTCATCTTCCCCAACCTCGACGCCGGCAACATCGGCTACAAGATAGCCCAGCGCCTCGGCAAGGGCGAGGCCATCGGGCCGGTGCTCCAGGGCCTGGCCGCCCCCGTGAACGACCTGTCGCGCGGCTGCTCGGCGAGCGACATCGTGGGCGTGGTGGCGCTCACGGCCGTCCAGGCGCAGCGCATCAAGGCCGCCCAGCCCCAGCAGACCACCGACTGGTCCGCGTAGTTTGTGCGCGAGCTGCGTCTCGCCGCGTTGCGCAGGCACTCACGTACGTCCAGTACGCATCGCACCTGCGCGCCTTGCGAGAAGTTCGCCCTTTGCAGGGCGCGCGTCCTGACCTTTAGCAAAAAAGGGTCCCTCTCCCGGTGGGGAGAAGGGCCCTTTTGATGGCGTTGGAGCGGATTGGGGCTGCTCAGCCTTACTCGGCGTCCTTGATGCGCTGGGAGTTCTCAAAGGTAAAACGGCCCATCTTGACGCCGCCCAAGATATGGATGTGGAGGTGCCCCACGGTGGCGGCGGAGTCCTCGCCGGTGTTGATGACCGTGCGGTAGCCCGTCTCGCCGACGCCCTTGAGGGCGGCCACCTTGGGAACCACCGAGAACATATGGCCGATGACCTCCGGCGGCACGTCGTCTTGCAGGTTGTCGTAGTGCTGCTTGGGAACGAGCAGGGTATGGACCGGCGCCTCGGGCTCGATGTCGTCGAAGGCAATGCAGACGTCGTCCTCGTAGACCTTCTTCGAGGGGATCTCGCCGGAAACGATCTTGCAGAACAGGCAGTCGCTCATAACTGGTTCCTTTCGGGGTGCCTTTTGTGTACCGCGCTCATTCTACGCGAACTCCCGTCGCAAATTCAGCGCTCGAGAATGCGCTTCACATCGAGCGCAATCATATACTCCTCGCCGGCCGGCACCACGATGATGCGCACCGTCGACTCGGGGGCCGCAATAGACCAGGGCACCTTGTGCCGCTCGGCGTTCTTGATCGGGTCGATGAGGAACCCCTGCCCCTCCATGCCCTCGAGCGTCTTGGCACGGATAAGCGGGGAGTTCTGGCCGGCACCGGCGGTGAAGACGACGGTGTCGACGCCGCCCATGGCGGCCCACATCGCCCCCAGGTTGCGGCGGGCCGAGTAGCAGAACATGTCGAGGGCGAGCCGCGCGCGCTCGTTACCCTGCTCGGAGGCCTCGATGATGTCGCGGATATCGTTCGTGAGACCTGAGACGGCCAGAAGGCCGCTCTTCTTGTTCATGATGGTGTCGACCTCGCGGGCGGTGAGCTCGGAGTTCTCGAGGATGAACGTCACAGCCGCCGGGTCGATGCTGCCGCAGCGCGTGCCCATGACAAGGCCGTCGAGGGGGGTGAACCCCATGGTCGTGTCGACACACACGCCGTCCTTGATAGCGGCGAGCGAGGAGCCGTTGCCAAGGTGGCAGCTCACGACGCGCTGGGCCGCCCCCTCGGTCATCTCCGCCACCGTCATGGCGACATAGCGGTGGTTGATGCCGTGGAACCCGTATTTGCGCAGCCTGAAGCGCTCGCACAGGTCGTCGGGCAGCGCGTAGCGGTACGCGACCTCGGGGATGGTGGCGTGAAAGGATGTGTCGAACGAGACGACGTTGGGCACGTTGGGCAGGACCTCGCGGCATGCCTCGATGACCGAGGCGGCGGCATAGTTGTGGAGGGGCGCCATGGGGGCGATCTCCTCAATCTTGCGCAGCACGGCGTCGTCGACCAGGCACGAGTCCTTAAAGAACGCCCCGCCGTGCACGATGCGGTGGCCTATGGCGTCCACCGCGTGGCCGTTGCCGGAGCCGTCCTTCTGCAGGATGATGCCGAGGACCAGGGAGATAGCGGTGCGGTGGTTGGGGATGGACAGCGTAAGCCTCATCTCCTTGCCGCCCATCTCGTTGGAGAAGGTCGCCTCCTCCAAGCCGATGCGCTCGCATGCGCCCGAGGCAATGACGTCACGCGTCTCCACGTTGATCAGCTGGTACTTGAGCGACGAGCTGCCGGCGTTGACCACCAGGACATTCATTGGCGTCCTCCGTTTGAAGGTCGGCTCCATCAAAGGCAAAGCGGCCGGAGGCCGTCAGAGAAGGTGCAGTGTCGTCTATTGTAGGGCTGCCGTCTCGGGATGGGCCGGCGTTTCGCCCGACGGCTCCCCCCACAGGGCGAATTGCTCTAGCTCAGCGTGACGTCGCGCTCGTCACCGTCGATCTCAATCTGGCCCATAAGCGAACTCACCTGCTGCTCGGCGTCGGCAAGGCGGCGGCGCAGCGAGGTCAGCAGCTCGACGCCGCGCTGGTAGAGCCTCAGGCTCTCCTCCAGCTCGAGCTGGTTTGACTCCAGGGCCTTGACGATGGACTCGAGCTCGGCGTTGGCCTCGTTGTACGAGAGGGAGTCGACGGGGGTACGGGGGGCGCTCTGCTGCTCCATGGGAGATACCTGCCTTTCGGGCCGAGATGGCCCGTCGAAATGCCTACACGGTTTTTGACACAGACTGGACGACGCACTCGATGGTGCCGTCGGAGACGCGCACAGACAGATCCTCGCCGGCGCAGATCGCGCCCACGCTCGAAACGACGTTGCCCTCAGGGTCGACCGCCATGGCGTAGCCTCGGGCGATGACGGCCAAGGGCGAAAGCGCGTCGAGGCGCCCGGCGTTCACCGCCAGCTGGCGGCGGGGACCTTCGAGCATCGTCTTTCCCACCGAGCCCAGACGGGCCGCGTCCGTGGCGAGGGAGGCCGATTGGGAGGCCCCAAAGCGCTCCCCCACCCCGAGCAGGCGCATCCGCTGGGCCTCGAGGGACGACCGGCGCGCCTGCACCGCGCCGGGGAGCGCCGCAGCGAGCCTCCTGCCCAAGAAGACCGTCTGCTGGGTGCGGCTCTCCACCATGGTGGGCAGGGCCCCCACGAGCCGGTCGTGGGCAAAGTCCAGACGCTGCTCGAAAGGCTCGACCAGCACCGACGCCGGCCGGGCGAACACAGGACGACGGGCCACGGCCTCGATCCAGCGCGAGCACACCTCGATGCGCCGACCCAGGGAGGAGGCCATGCGATGGGCCTGCCCCAGGAGGGCCCCCTCGAGCTCCTCGGCCGACGGGGCTACCGACTCCGCCGCCGCCGTGGGCGTGGAGGCCCGGCGGTCCGACACCATGTCGCAGATGGTCGTGTCGGGCTCGTGACCGATGCCCGTGACGACCGGCACGCGGCAGGCGGCCACGGCCCGGGCCAACGCCTCGTCGTTAAAGGGCATCAGGTCCTCGTAGGACCCACCGCCGCGCACCAACAGGATGGCGTCGGGACGCGCCGCCTCCGCCACCCGCAGGGCCTCGACCATCTGGGCCGCCGCCGTGGCACCCTCGACCGTGACCGGACAGTACTCCAGGGCGACGAGGGGGTTTCTCCGCCGGAGGGTCCGGGCCACGTCGTCTTTGACCTTGCCATGGGGCGACGTGATGACGACGACGCGCTGGCAAAAGACCGGTATGGGACGCTTGCACGAGGCGTCCATCAGCCCCTCGGCCTGAAGTTTGCGGGCAAGGCGGGCCACCCGCTCGCGCAGGTCGCCCTCGCCGGCCGGCTCAAGGCGGAACACCTCGAACTGCATGCGCCCCTTGGCCGGGTAGACGGAGAAGCGCCCCGTCACCCGTACTTTGAGCCCCGGCCGCAGGACCACGCCGGAGGCGGCGTAGCGGTTGCGCCACATCATGCAGTCCATGACGGCACCCTTGTCGGCCAGCGGGAAGTAGGCGGCCTTGTAGGAGGGGTTGTCTTTAAACTGCGACACCTCGCCCTCGACTACGAGGGTCACGGCCTCGAGCGCCCCCTTGGCCCAGGCGAGCGCCTCGCCCACGCCGATGGCAGCCGCACGCTGGGCCTGCGGTTCGTCGCCATCGGCGCAGCCCGCTCCTTGCCGCAGGCCCGCGCCCGGGGCGGTCAGGTTCCAAGCCATGGCCGTCCCCTAGTCGTCTTGGCGCTGCTGCAGCAGGTAGAGCAGCTGCAGGATCGAGGAGAGCGCGGCGGCGACATAGGTGAGCGCCGCGGCCGTGAGCATCTGGCGCGCGCCCCTGGCCTGCTCGGGGCTGATGCGCACGTCGTTGGAGATGAAGTTCATGGCGCGCGCCGAGGCGTTGAACTCCACCGGCAGCGTGACAAGCTGAAAGACCACGACAAAGGCAAAGAGAAGGATGCCCAGGTTGATCAGGCCGGTCAGGTTCATAAAGATGCCGGCAAGCAGTACGAGCATCCACAGCTCGGAGCCGATGTTGACCACCGGCACGATGGCCATGCGGATGCGGGCCGGCATATAGTTGCGGTCGTGCTGGACCGCATGGCCCGCCTCGTGGCAGGCCACGGCCACGCTCGCCACCGAGTCGCCGTTCTCGCTCGAGTTCGAGAGGTAGAGGGCGTCGGAGCGCGGGTCGTAGTAGTCGGAGAGGTCATCTCCACCGTTAGGCCTGATGGGGACGTTGGAAAGCCCCTCGCTGTTGAGGAAGCGCCGGGCAACCTGCGCGCCCGTCTCATGAGAGTCGATGGGCACCTGCGACCAGCGTTTGAACGTGTGCCTGATATACCACTGGGTCCCCAGGCCGAGCGCCAGGGATATGACGATGAGGGCGAGATAGGATAGGTGCATGGATACCTCCGCGAATCGGTCGAACTCTTGCCGTAAACGTTATACCCGCCCGTGGGCCCGCGTTCTTAAAGCAGCTCCACCTTGCCGTCTTTCACGGTAAGGCCCACGCGCCCCTCGAGCAAGTCCTCGATATGGCGCCCTAGAATCTCGTAGCGCCAACCCACCGCCAGGGGCGACCCCTCCCGGGAATTCAGGAAGTGAATAAGGTCGTCGCGCGAGGCGAGCATGGACGGCGCGATCCCCTCGCCCTCCGCCACCATGCGGGTGAAGGCGTACATAAGGTCGCAGACGCACTCCTCGTCGAGGGACGGCCTCCCGTGGTACTCGGGCTCCGGGCAGTCTTGAGGCGGGCACGCCACCCCGCGACAGCTTGCCGCCACGATCTGGGCCTGGTCGGCCGCCGAGACGTCGGAGACGCCGCGGATGCGCTGCAAGGCGTCGAGGCTCGTGGGGCACCGCTTCGCGATCTCGACCACGAGCTCGTCGGAGAGCACGCGACGCCGGGGCCGGTCGATGGCGGCAGCGCGCTCCTCACGCCAGGCGGCGACCTCACGGGCAACGGCGAGCTGGCGCCGCGAGAGGTTGCCGACACGCTTCACGCGGCGGTAGGCTTCGCGCGGCTCATGCACGTAGGTGGCCGGGTCCGCCATACGTCTGAAGTCGGGCTCAACCCAACCGAGACGCCCGCGCTCCTCCAGCTGGGCTCGCATGGTACGCCAAATGGAAGGCAGGTAGCGCACGTCGTCGAGGGCGTAGGTGATCTGGGCGGCGTCGAGCGGGCGACGCGACCAGTCGGTAAGCGACTCGGCCTTTGGGAGGCTCACGCCGCAGTACTCCTCGACCAGGGCCCCATAGCCGATCTGGCAGTGGTCGCTCACAAAAGAGGCGGCTACCTGCGTGTCGAAGAGCGGCCAAGGGAGCCTGCCACCGCAAAACGGCAGCAGCACCTCCATGTCCTGGGAGCAGGCGTGAAAGACCTTGGTGATGAAGGGGTTCGAGAAGAGCCGCGCAATCGGCGCTGCATCCTTGACAGCAAAGGGGTCCACCGCCACCTGCTCGGCATCGGTGCCGAGCTGAATGAGGCAGAGCTTGGGGTAGTAGGTCTTCTCGCGCAGGAACTCGGTATCCACAGCCAGGACCTCCGACCGAGAAGCACGGTCGGCGAACTCCCTAAGCTGGTCGTCAGTGGTTATGAGCACGTTGCTAAACTCCATCGAACGCCGAACGGGTACAATAACCTGCAGGAGAGCACCCTGGGCCAGTTTGCGTTCTGCTCTAGGGCGCACGCTCGCACGTATGATTCTACTAGAGATAGGGCGTCCACGTTGAGAACCCTCATCATCCACAATACCGCCTCGGGGCCGCGCTCCGACGACATCTTTGCGTTCCAGCGCGCCCTGATCCACCCCGGCGACGAGGTCGTCATGCGCGCCCTGCAACCGGGGTCGTCGGTGTCTGAGCTGGTGAGAGATGCCGAGAGGTTCGACGCCGTGGTCGCCTCGGGGGGAGACGGCACGGTGGGGGCGGTGGCCTACGCCGTCCGCGGGACCGACATCCCCGTACTGGCGTTCCCGTCCGGCACGGCCAACCTCTTTGCCAACAACCTGGGCAGCGCCGGCGACCCGCCCGCACTCGCCCAGACCCTGCGCAACGGCATCCACGTGCACCTGGACATCTGCGAGTTCGAATACGTCGACAACACCGGAACCGTGCAGCGCCACGGTTTTCTCAACATGGCCGGGGCCGGCTACGACGCGAGCATCATGCAGGGCTCGACGCCCCTCAAGTCGCTGTTCGGACAGTTCAGCTACTACCTGGCGGCCCTTGGCAACCTCGATCCGGGAACCGCCCGGATGACCATGTCTATCGACGGCGAGGAGTACGAGGCAGAAGGCATCTGTGTGCTGGTGGCCAACTGGGCCGCCGTAAACCAGAACCTGACCTTCATCCCGGGCTCCTCCCCCGACGACGGGCTGCTCGACATCGCCGTCGTCACGGCGCGCAACAGCGTGCAGCTCATTCCCGCCGTCTTCGGCAGCGTCTTCTCGCCCGGAAACGAGCAGGGCTACCCCAAGGTGGCCTTTCACCACGCCCACGAGATAACCGTGGAGTGCGACCCCCCCTTCCCCATGCAGTACGACGGCGAGGTCGTCGAGAACGCCACCACCCCCTTCAGGGCCCGCGTCCTGCCGGGGGCGCTCCATACCGTCGTGGACAGCCTCTCGCCCTTCGCCCGGTAAACGTTGCCTGCTCAGTCGCACCAAAACAACGAGGGGCCTGCCCGCGCCCACTGCAGGCAGGCCCCTCATGGGAACGGTCGCGCGGCGTGACGGCCTATTTGTCGGACCCTTCCGAGGAGGCCGCCTCCTTGTGTGCGGCGATCTCTTCGTGCATCTTCTCGAGGTTGTGCTTGTAGGCCATCTGGAGCAGCGTGACCACGACCGAGAACGCCATGGCGAAATAGACGTACCAGGTGTTGATCTCGACCCCGAAGAACTCGACGACAAGCACCACGCCGATGGTCAGGATGAAGAACAGGGCGAGCAGCTTCATCTCAGGGTTGTTGTTGATAAAGTTGGAGACCGGGTCGATAAAGACCATCATGAAGATGATGGCGATGATGATCGCGATGGCCGCGATAACGACATGGTCGACGATGCCCACGGCGGTGATGACGGAGTCGAGGGAAAAGACTATGTCCATCACGGCGATGGTGGCCACGGCACGGCCCAGGGAGAGCGGGGGCTTGGGCGTGTGGTCGGGGTGCCCGAACTCCTCGCGCTCGGCCGTCAGGGAGAGCATCTCCTTGATCTCGGCGATGCCCTTGTAGATCAGGTAGGCGCCGCCGACCAGCAGGATGATGCCTTTGCCCGTGACCTCCAGGTCCATGAAACCCAGGGGGATGGTGCACAGGGGCTTGGTGAGGTGCATGACCCAGCCGAGGGTGAACAGCAGCGCGATGCGGGTGACCATGGCCGCCGCCAAGCCGAGCTTTCGCCCAATGTGCTGCTGGCTCTTCTTGATGCGGTCCGACGTAATCGAGATGAACACGATGTTGTCGACGCCCAAGATAATCTCGAGGAACGTGAGCATGACAAGCTGCACGAACGCCTCGGGGGTCGAAAACGCAGCGGCCAGTTCGGCTAACACGGGCAACGTCCTCCTTGTATTGGCAGCCCCGGCGACATGCCCTCCACGCCGCAGGGCTCACGACAGGTAAGGAACCATACTACGCGCCCGTGAAACCTTTTCCCAGGGTCTCCCGACGTCCTTCACCTATCGGTCATACCGCCAGCCCTTGTCGGTGAGGACGCGGGCGAGGGCGAGCCCGATGGGGAGGCAGACGATCACCATTGCGGCCCGCATCCCCCACCCCATGGCCCCCACCACGTCGAAGTCGCACATGAAGTACATGGCCTTATACAGGTAGAGGCCCGGTACCATGATCACGATACTGGGAACGGTGAGGGAGATGCGGGGCAAGCCCATGCGCGGCCCCACGACCGCGGCGACGAGGCCGGCGGTCAAAGCCCCGAGCAACGCCGCCGCCTCGAGGGGGAGGCCGGCCAGGTCGATGAGCTCAAGGCGCGCGGTGTTGGCGACCGCCCCGATGCAGGCCGCCGCGCAGGCCATGGAGGGCGTGGAGTTGAAGAGCACCGAGAAACCGTAGACACCCACAAAGCTTGCCCCCGCGCGCAGCACCGCGAGGACGGCCGGGGCAAGGGCAGGGCTCACAAGGTCGGCGGGGCTCAAGGGGGTCAGCTTGGCCACAAACCACGCGGCCAAGGTCGCGACCCCGATGACGCACGACGCGTAGACGAGGCGCTCTATGCCCGAGGCGAGCTCCATCTTCGCAATGTCGAGACCGGCCGTGATGAGGGGGAAACCGGGAATCACAAAGAGCATGGCGCCGATGTAGCCGGCTTGGTGCAGATCCCGAGACCCGGGCATCGCCAGCTCGCACAGGGAGAGGGCGGCCAGATAGAGCAGGCACGAGACCGCCACCGCCGCCATGGTCGTGGCGAACTGGTTGATGCGGCGTCCCAGCATAAGGCGCCGCACCCACTGGCCCAGGCCGGCACCCACCGCGACGCAGAGCATCTCGACCGGCCCTCCCCCGAGCAGAAAGACGAAGGCGGCGCAGGCAAACGCGGAGGCGAGCGCCGAGAACCCCGCGCCGTACCGGCCGCCGCAGGCCTCGATCTTGTCGAGCATGCCATGCACCTCGGCCACCGTCATGCACCCGGCGGAGCGCTCCAAGTCACAGACGAACCCCTCAATCCGCCAGATGCGCTCGGTGTTGACGCCGGTCTTTGTGAGTGAGACGACCTCGGTGAACAGCTTGGCGCCGTCGGTCACGGTCAAGTCGATGCTCATGAGCGTCACGTCGGCCCGGCACTCGACGCCTAGGGCGGTAGCAACCCGCCCCAATATCTGCCGCACACGGTAGCCCCCCGTGCCGCTTGCCAGCGCAAGACGGCCCACGCGCGCAACGATCGACGATTTGATAGGGACACTTGCATCGAGCACGTGGGCGTCCTGTTCGCAGACGTATTCGCGCCACCCCACCGCCACCGAGCCGCCGGGCGCCGGCCCGGCGTCTATAGTGGCACCCGGCAGCACCTCATCCCGGTGCGCGCAAACCCAGCCCCGCACGCCCTTTTACGCCTCCCCCGCCGCATCGGCCACGTCTTTGGCGGCAGGGGTCTCGGCCTCTGCGTCAAGGACGGCCTCAAGACCCATCATCTCCTCGACAGGCAGCGAGAACAGGACGCCGCGACTCGGCGTCGTGATGCCGGCCGCCTTGTTCACCGCCCGCATGACGTCGAGCTTCCGCCCGTGGGCAACGACCATCAGCACGATGTCCTTCTCGGGCTCAAGAACAAAGCCGCGGCGGGTCTCGGCGTCGTCGACCCCCATGCGGCGGCCGTGGACCACGGTGCCGCCCCGCGCGCCGGCCGACCGGGCCGCATCCATCACGAGGTCGATGTCCCCGCGGTTCACGATAACCACCACGAGGTCAAAGGATTGGGAAGCCTCCACGTACGTCTCCTTCTCCTGAGGGGGTGTGCCGTCATTGAGCAGCTGTGGGACCTGTGCGCTCACGCCCGACAGCGGGCACGAGAACAGGACCCCCCGGCCCGGCCTCGAGAGGTCGAAACGCCGGTCGACGCCGCGCATGACCTCGGCCACGCGCCGGGCCGGCGCGAAGGCCAGTACGACGTCTTTCTGGGTCTGCGCAAGTCCCAGGTAGTCGAGTATGCGGGAATCGGCCGTTCCCCTCCCCATGCAGATGTACTCGAGAGGCAGCCGGAAGCTCCGATAGACTTCGACAAGGGCAGCGCTCTTCCCACGGTCAACGATGGCCACGAGCAGCTTGGTTATCTCAACGTCCGCCAACGGGACCTCCTTTTGGCGAGTAGTCGACGATGTCGTCGACGAGCCCGGCGGTCTCGCGCTGGCTGTCTCGGTCGATTCGCCTGAGCTTGCACCGATAGACCAGCCCGACGACCTGGACGGCGATAAGCGGCGTCATCGCCACCATGGCCACGACGCCAAAGGCGTCGGTCAGCACGTTGCCGCCCAGCGCCTGGCACGCGCCCATGGCAAAGGGTAGCAAAAACGTCGCCGTCATGGGACCGGAGGCAACGCCTCCCGAGTCGAAGGCCACGGCCGTGAACATCTTGGGCACAAAGAACGACCCCGCCAAGGCCAGGACATAACCGGGCACGAGAAAATACATGATGGGAATCTGGAGCCATACGCGCAGCATGGAGATTCCCACCGAAGCGGCGACGCCGAAAGACAGGGCGAGCTCTATGGTCCTGTGGGACACCGCGCCGCCCGTGACGTCCTCCACCTGTTTCACAAGCACGTGGACGGCGGGCTCGGCCGCAACGATGAAGTACCCCACCACGGCGCCGATCGCCACGAGGACCCATCCCGGCATCGAAGCGGCGATGGTCTGGCCCAGGTAGTGGCCGGCAGGCATGAAGCCCACGTTGGCCCCGAGCAGAAACAGCACGAGGCCGATGTAGGTGTACACGACGCCGACGCCGATCTTGATGAGCTGGCGGCGCTTGAGTCGAATGGAGACGACCTGGAAGACCAGGAAGAACAGCAGGATGGGCAGCAGGCCGATCAGCACCTCCTCGAGGTAGACCGGAAGGTTTTGGAGAAAGACCTCTCCCGCGTCCTGCGATGTCCGCACGTAGGGGATTGAAAACGGCACGTACTCCACACCCGACGTGTCGTAGAGCAGGCCGAGCACCTCGACGGCGATGATGGGGCCCACGCTGCACACCGCCACGACACCGAACCCGTCCTCGTCGCGCCCGCTCAGGGCGGCAAGGCCCGTACCGAGCGCGATGATGAACGGGACGGTGATGGGCCCCGTGGTGACCCCTCCCGAGTCGAAGGCCACGGCCCAGAAGTCCGACGGCACGAAGACAGCCAGCACGAACACGATGGCGTAGAGCACGATGAGAAAGCGCCGCAGGGGGATGTTGAGGCGAATCCTCACCATCGAGAGCACAAGGAAGACGCCCACGCCGAAGGCCACCGTGAGGACGATCACCATATCGGGCACTGCGGGGACCTGCCGCGCCAGCACCTGGAGGTCCGGCTCGGCGATGGTGACCGTGATGCCGATCAACAGGCAGACAAGCCCGGTCACCGCGACGCTCTTCGCCGTGCTGAGTTTGCGGCCCATCTCGTCTCCCATAGGCATCATGGCGACGTCGGCCCCCAACGTGAAGAAGCCCATCCCCACGATAAGCAGCATGGCCCCGAGGATGAACAGCATAAGCGTACCGATGGGCATGGGGGCGAGGGTGAACGAGAGCAACAGCACGATGACCGTGATGGGAAGCACCGAGGAAAGCGCTTCGGACACTTTTTCTCTCAGGTTTTTTCTCAATAGGCTCACCGCTTTCTTTAGGGTCGGGTCCCAAGGGACGTTCGCAAAAGAAAAAAGGCCGCAACCCTGATGATGGAATCGGACGGTTGCAGTCTTGCACAGCAAAATAATAGTTTTGGAAGTCTACCCTCTTGTGGGAACCATTATGCAGACTGTGGCCAACTTCTCGCCCAAGGGTCAAAAACCCACGAAAAAGGGCCGCCGGGATATCCCGCGGCGGCCCTGGACGATTTGCATGGAGGCGACGCCCAGATTCGAACTGGGGGTAAAGGCTTTGCAGGCCTCTGCCT
>JAHZGC010000022.1 GCA_019421015.1 Coriobacteriaceae bacterium
CCTGGCGGGCAACCAGAACTGCGGCAAGACGACCCTGTTCAACCAGCTCACTGGCTCCAACCAGCACGTGGGCAACTTTCCCGGCGTGACGGTCGACCGCAAGGACGGCAAAGTCCGCAACCATCCCGAGGCCACGGTGACCGACCTGCCGGGCATCTACTCGCTCTCGCCCTACACCAGCGAGGAGATCGTGACCCGTGAGTTTTTGCTGACAGAGCGGCCGAGCGCAATCATCAACATCGTCGACGCGACGAACATTGAGCGCAACCTCTACCTCACGATGCAGTTGCTCGAACTCGACATACCCATGGTCATCGCCCTGAACATGATGGACGAGCTGCGGGCCAACGGCGGCAGCGTCGATGTAAACGCCCTCGAAGACGAGCTCGGCGTTCCCGTGGTTCCCATCGCCGCCGCCAAGAACGAGGGCATTGACGAGCTGGTGGAGCACGCCATGAACGTCGCCCGCTACCAGGAGAAGCCCGCCCGCATCGACCTCTGCCCCATAGACGACGACGCCTCCGGCGCTCCCCACCGCTGTATCCACGCCCTGACGCACCTCGTCGCCGACCACGCCCAGCGGGCCGGTCTTCCCGCACGGTTTGCCGCCACCAAGCTGGTCGAGAACGACCCGCTCGTGGTGGAGGCCCTGCGCCTCGACGAGAACGAGACCGACGCCGTGGAGCACATCGTGCGGCAGATGGAGGAAGAGTCGGGCAAAGACCGTCTCGCCGCCCTTGCCGACATGCGCTTCAGCTACATAGAGGGAATCTGTGCCGACGCCGTCGCCCATCCCGTGGAAAGCCGCGAGCACCGGCGCTCCGCCGCGATCGATCGCGTCCTCACGGGCCGCTACACGGCGCTCCCGGCCTTCCTGTGCATCATGGCCCTCGTGTTCTGGCTCACCTTTGCCGTCGTCGGGCAGCCCCTTTCTGACCTGCTCGGCGAAGGGATCGACTGGCTCGGTACCAGGACCGGAGACGCCCTCGCCTCGCTCGAGGTGAACCCCGTCGTGCAGTCGTTGGTGGTCGACGGCATTTTTGGCGGCGTCGGGGCGGTCATGGCCTTCCTCCCCATCATCGTGACGCTCTTCTTCTTCCTCTCACTGCTCGAGGACTCGGGCTACATGGCCCGGGTTGCCTTCGTCATGGACAAGCTCCTCCGTAAGCTGGGCCTCTCCGGGCGCAGCTTTGTCCCGATGCTCATCGGGTTCGGCTGCTCGGTGCCGGCCATCATGGCGACCCGCACCATCCCCTCTGAGCACGACCGCAAGATGACGATCATGCTCACCCCCTTCATGAGCTGCTCGGCCAAGCTTCCCATCTATGCCATGGTCTGTGCGGCGTTCTTCCCCCAAAACCCCGCGCTCGTCATGATCGCCCTGTACATCGGGGGTATGGCGGTGGGCGTGCTCGTGGCGCTCGTCTTTAAGCGCACCCTCCATCGCGGAGACCCGGTCCCCTTCGTCATGGAGCTTCCCAACTACCGCATGCCGAGCATGCGCAACGTGGGGCTGCTCATCTGGGACAAGACCAAGGACTTCGTCCAGCGCGCGTTCACCGTCATCTTCATCGCCTCGCTCGTCGTCTGGTTCCTCGAGACGTTCGACTGGCGGTTCAACGTGGTCGAGGACGGCACCGACAGCCTGCTGGCCATGCTCGGCGGCCTCATTGCCCCCCTCTTCGCCCCACTGGGCTTTGGCGACTGGCGCGTCTCCACGGCGCTGGTGACCGGGTTCGTCGCAAAAGAGAGCGTCGTGAGCACCCTCACGGTGCTCCTGGGCGGAAGCGTGGCCGCCCTGGGGACCCTCTTTACCCCTGCCACCGCCGTGGTGTTCCTCACCTTTGTGCTGCTCTACACCCCCTGCGTGGCCACCATCGCCACCGTGCGCAACGAGATCGGAGCCAAGGGGGCGTGGACCATGGTGCTCCTCCAGTGCGGCGTCGCCTGGGTCGTAGCCTTCATCGTGCGCCTCGCCGAGTTGACGCTGGGGATGTAGACCCGCCGCGGCGCCCGCACAGGGGCCGCGTCAGAAACAGAAAAAACCTCGCGCCCTTGACTCACGTCAAGGAACCTCGAAAATCTTCGTGGAATCATGGGTACAAGCCCGCTTAAGTTCGGCTTTGGGTTTGTGGGACACGGAGACTAGGAGGAGCTATGACAAGCAAGGCCAGGAAGACCGTGGCGTGGGCCGGCGCACTGCTGACGTCCGCCCTGATTGTCGGTACCGTGGCGACCGCCCCGTTCGGCGTCGCCGACACCGCCGACCAACAGGGGACCACCGACGCCGCCGCCATCATCGCCGACGCCGACATCAAGTCGTCCGGCGAGTGGAAGGACACCTACCCCAACGAGTTCGAGACGTTCATGATGAACGACCAGAACGTCGAGGACGTCGACTACAACAAGGAGTTCCCGTTCCTGGCCACGCTCTACGCTGGCAACGCCTTCTCGACCGACTACATGGGTGCCCGCGGCCACACCTACGCCCTTGAGGACGTGGCGGCCACCGAACGCCCCCACAAGCTCGCCAACTGCCTCTCGTGCAAGACGCCGCAGATGAACGCCCTCATCGCCTCTGGCGACACCGGCGTCTACACACTTCCCTTCGAAGACGTGCTCGAGCTGTGCGAAGAGCCCGTGGGCTGCTACACCTGCCACGAGAACACCGGCAGCGACCTGGTGGTGACCAACGTCTTCTTGAACGACGCCCTGGGCGCCGACGTCGACGAGGTCCCGGCCGCCGACAAGGTCTGCGGCCAGTGCCACGACGAGTACTACTTTGATCCCGAGACCAAGGCCACGACGCTCCCCTACACGAGTCTCGACACCATGACCCCCGAGGCCATTCTCGCCTACTACAACGACATGGGCTTCTCGGACTACACCGATCCCAAGACCGGCATCGAATTCGTCAAGGTGCAACACCCCGACTTCGAGACCGTCCTGGGCGAGGGCAACAAGATGGCCGCCATGGGCTACACCTGCGCCAGCTGCCACATGGGCACCTCGACCGACGCCGACGGCAACGAGTTCGCCAACCACAACCTCGTGAGCCCGCTCGACAACGAGCAGCTCATCGCCGACGACTGCTCCAAGTGCCACAAGGACCTCAAGGGCGAGGTCGAGGCCATCCAGAAGGCCGTGGGCGACCGCGTGAACACCATCGGCCAGCGTCTGGCCGACCTGACCGACAAGATCGCCGAGGCCAAGGACGCCGGCACCATCTCTGACGACGACTTTGCCAAGATCGCCGACCTCGACCGCACCGCGGTCTACTACTGGGACTTCGTGTTCGTTGAGAACGGCGATGGCGCGCACAACTCCGCGCTCGCCAACGACTGCCTCGACAAGGCCGAGGCCGCTGCCGACGAGATTGACGCCCTGCTCGCCTAGGGCGAAACACAAAATCGCTGCCGCAAGGCGCGCGAGGGCGCGGTGTGCTGGAGCACATAGGCCCGAGCGGAACGCGGCGGCAGTGATTTTGAGGATTGCTATAGGGTTCAGGCACGCACAGGCGAGCCCCCGGCCAAGTGCCGGGGGCTTTTTGATACCGCGTTTACAGCTGCGCGTACTCGCGCAGCCCCGTCTCGTCGAGGACGCGCACGGTCCGGCCGTCGGTCTGCACCAGGCCCGAGGAGCGCAGGGTGCCTAGGGCCCGCGACAGGGTCTCGGGCACCGTGGCGAGCATCTCGGCCAGGGAGGTCTTGGTCATCTCCAGCTCCACCGACCCCGACCCTTCGAGCCGTCGGCAGAGCAGGCGGGCGAGCCGCACCGGCACCGGGTAGAGCAGCTCGCGTAGAAACTCCGTCTGCCGCACGGAGGAATGGGCCAACGAGCGCGCCATGGCCAGGGCGAACGTGGGGTTTTCCTCAAGAAGGCTCCGCACCGCCCCGATGGGCACGACCACCACCTCGCTGGGCCTCATGACCTCGACCACCCCCACGTGGGGACGGTCGTTGAAGGCCGCCGCACAGCCGAACGACGTCACCGGGTAGGTGTTGTTCAGCAGCATGCGCTTGCCGTCTGGGCTGCAGAGGCTTCGGGTGAGATACCCCTTGGTCAGGATAAAGACCGAGGTCACGGGGGCCTCGTCGTGGAGCAGCACCTCGTGGGCCGCAAGCCGGCGCACCGACGACGCCCCCACAAGCCGGGCAATCCCGCCCTCGTCGAGAACGTCGTAGGGCCGTATCCCCGCCAACACGTCGCGTACGAGCGCCGCCTCGGCGCAGCTCGCCTCCATGATGGGCCTCCTCCCCCTAGCGGGCCGGCTCGATTATCTGGACGCGGCCCTCCAACCCGCTCGTCAGATGCACCGCGTCGTCGGTCCCGATGACGATGGCCTCAAGCTGGGGGTGCTCCTCCACAAAGGCGAGCGCCCCCTCCACGCCCAGCGCGAACAGCGTGGTGGAGAAGCCGTCGCCGTCAAGGGACTTCTTGCTCACGATGGTGGCGCCGCCCACATCGGTCTTGACGGGCATGCCGTCTTTAGGGTCGAGGATGTGGTGGTAGAACACGCCGTCCTTGGTGAAGTTGCGTTCATAGAGGCCGCTCGTGACCACCGAACGGTTCACCGCGGTCACCACGGCGCGCATCTTTGAGGGTTCGCGGGGGTCGCGCACCCCGATGCGCCAGGGGCTGCCGTCGGTCTTGGATCCCACGGTGAGCACGTTGCCCCCCAGGTTCACGAAGGCGCTGTCGCAGCCGTGCTTCCGCAGCACGTCGGCCAAAGCGTCGGCGATATACCCTTTGGCAATGCCGCCCAGGTCGATGCGGGCGTGAGGGTCGGCAAGGCGCGCGGTACCGGCAACGCGGTCGACCTCGATCATGCGCCAGTCCACATGCCTCAGAGCCTCGTCGAGCTCCTCGCGTGCGGGAACGACACCCTCGTGGAAGTCCCACAACGGCGTGACCGACCCCATGGTGACGTCGAACACGCCACCGGAGGCCTCAGAATAGTCACGGGCCTTCTCCACAAGGTCCAGCGTGCTGGGAGAGAGCGCCACCCACTCGCCGTGGGCGTCGTTGAGCTTGCTGACCTCGCTCGTGGGGCGCGTGCGCGAGAGACTCATCTCGAAGTCGATGGCGGTGTCGCGCAGGTCGACCAACGCGGCGTCGAGCTCCTCGGCGCTCAGGCCGCGCGAGCCCGGGAACGCCTTGACCGACACCTGGGTGTTGTAGATGGGAAGCAGGATCTGCCGCGAGCCGTCGGGCACCCCGCTTGGCTTGATGAGGCGGATAACGGCGTCGAGGTCTATGGACGAGAGGTCCACGGGCGCCTTGTTCACTTGCTGCTCGGTATTCTGGGCCACTCACACCACTTCCCCGGTCGCGTCGGCACGTCCGCCCCATTGTACGCCAAGCGCGACGGCGTGGCGCGCGGCATGCGCCTGACAGCGGAGAAGCCCCAGGGTTCAGGGAACGACCCCCGCGCCGGAGGTCACTGCCAGCGAGGCAGGCCGCCGAAGGTCTGGCGCACGGCGTCCAACAGCTGGCCGTAGCTCGGAATCTGGTTGCATTCGTACAGCGAGAGCTTTATGGTGGGCAGGAACGCGAGCACGGCGGCGACGGCGAAGTAGGGGGCCAGGGGAAGCCCAAAGGCCTCGACGCCCAGCAGGAACGACCCCACCGGCGTGTTCGTGGTGGCCGAGAAGATCGCGACGAGACCGATGGCGGCGCAGACGCCGGGCTCGACCCCCATAAGGTGCCCCACGGTGCAGCCGGCGCACGCCCCGATGGTCATGGACGGGGTAAGCTCGCCGCCTTTGAAGCCGACACCGATGACCAGGGCCGTGACCACGAGCTTGCCGACGAAGTCCCACGTGGCGGCCTCGCCGTGGAGCGCCGTCCTCATAAGGGCGTCTCCCGGCCCCGCATACGGGAGCAAGCCGCCCAGGTTCACCAGCAGCGCGATGGCGGCCCCCAGAACCACGAGCCGCGACACCGCGTCTTTGAACAGCGTGCCGGCCGCCTTGCGCACCGCACGGATGGCCAGACAGTACAGGACCCCTGCCACCGTGGCGACCGCAACCACGGCCAGGCAGGCCTCCCACATGACCCCGACGTCGGCCAGGGGGGTGAGGTCGAGCCAGGAGTCGGCCGGCATAAAGCGATCGGCGACGGGGTACCCCGTCAGGGCAGACACGAGCACCGCCAGGCCGCGACGCAGGTCGGCATGGGTACGCGCAAGCTCAATGACGAAGAGCGTGGAGCACAGCGGCGCAAAAAGCAGGGCTGAGAACGCCCCGGCCATGCCGCAGAGAATGAACGTCCCGTCGCTCGAGCCCTCCTTAAAGACGTCTGCAACGCCTTTTTGGGTCCGAGTCCAGCGCCCGATGCCCGAGCCCAAGGCTCCCCCCAGCTCGAGCACGGCCGCCTCCTGGCCGGCCGACCCGCCGAACATGTTGGTCATGGTGGTGCCGAACACGATGGCGGGCGCGACGACGGGCGCGACCGCGGCGTCGGTGCGCGCCGCCGCGACCACGGTGTTGGTGGTGACGGTCCAGGGCACCTTGAGAACGCGGTACACCCCTATCGTGAGCAACCCCCCCAGCGGGAGCAGCCAGCCGAATACCGGACCCTGTTCCATGACCTTGGCGGCCAGGACCAGGGCGTAGGCGAGCATCACGGTGCCGAAGCCCGCCACCAACCCGATGACCGTCGCCGTGACGGCCCACACGAACGCCCGTTTGATACGAGCTGCCCAGGTCCCATCCGTGCTGCCGTCCATAGCCTGCCCACCGTCCTACCCGGCGCCGCCAGCCGCACCTATAGCAATCCTCAGAATTGCTGCCACTGCGTTTCGTTCGGGCTTATGTGCCCCAGCACACCGCGCCCTCGCGCGCCTTGTGGCAGCAATTCTGTGTTTCGCCCCAAAACCCACAGGGTGCGCGTATATTGTTTGAAGTTATGCCCGCTCCCCCGTCCGGGGAATACACGTCGCACGGGGGCGGAACCATATCTCCGTCTTAGCTTCTGACCGAGCAAGGAGGACGCCATGAGGTTCGTTTTACAGTGGATTCTGACCGGTGTCGCCGTGAGCATCGCCGTGGTGCTGGTGCCGGGCATCAGCGTGGTGGGGACCCAATGGGTGGCCGTGTTCCTGACCGCCCTTGTGCTCTCGCTCATCGACATGTCGATCAAGCCGGTCCTACAGCTGCTCTCGCTTCCTGTGACCATCCTGACATTAGGCGTGTTCGCCCTAATCTTGAACGCCCTGCTGCTGGAGCTCGCCTCCTGGCTCACGGTGAACCTCTTTGGGTCGGGCATCGTGATCCACGGGTTCTGGTGGGCGCTGCTGGGGTCGGTCATCATCAGCATTGCCCTGGCCATCATCAACGCACTCACCGGCGGCCTGGCAAAGGACTAGCGGTGAGCAGGGCACTCCGTGGCGGGAAGGCCCCCACCGTCCCAGCGGACGACCGAGACGACGAGGAGTTCTTCGCCCTCGCCCGTTCGGTCATCGAAGCCGGCCGCATGCGCGAGTCGGCGGCCCACCGGCAGCACGGCACCACCTCGACCCTGCTCCACTGCATCGCCGTCGCCTATGAGGCGAACGGCCTTGCCAAGCGCTTCGCCATGGACGACACGCGCCGTGCCGAGGTGGTGCGGGCCGCCCTCCTTCACGACTACTACCTCTACGACTGGCACGACGGGGAGAGCTGGCACCGCCTCCATGGCCTGAGGCACGGGCGCTTTGCCGCAGAGAACGCCCGCAGGGACTACCCCGACCTGACGCCGGACGAGGAAGACGCCATCCGGCGTCATATGTTCCCACTGACCCCCGTGCCGCCTGCAAGCTCCGTCGGCTGGGTGGTCACCCTGGCCGACAAGCGGTGCGCCGGCTACGAGACCCGCACGCGCGGCACGCAGGCCTACGGGGAGCTCCGGGCCAAGTGCTCCCGCTTTCTGCCCGACATCCCCGTCGACCTGCCACCCGCCGGGCCTTCTCAGACAGTCTCATCCGCATCCGGGCCGTCCAATCCCCCGGCCTCCGGCACCGTTCGCTAGCACCGCCCCCGCCGCGTTTTTGGAGGAACCAGCCATGGCCACCGGCTCCCTGATCTACCAGCTCGCCCAATACGTGACATGGTTTTTTGTCTACGCCTTTATGGGGTGGTGCTGGGAGGTGGGCCTGCGCCTGGTGCAGCACCACGTGTTCGTGAACCGCGGGTTCGTGACGGGGCCGGTGCTGCCCATCTACGGGTTTGGCGCCTTAATCTCGGTGGTGCTGCTGCATCCCATCCAGAACGTCGCCTTGCAGTTCGTGGTGGGCGCCTTGGCCGCCGCCGTCATGGAGTACACCACCTCCTGGGTCATGGAGAAGCTCTTCCATGCCCGCTGGTGGGACTACACCGGGAAGCCCTTCAACCTCAACGGACGCATCTACCTGCTTGGCGTGGTGGTCTTCGGCATCATGATGGTGGTCATCGACCGCGTGGTGCAGCCGGTGCTCAAAGACCTCACCGACCTCGTGCCCCCGCCGGCCTTGGAGGTGGCGGCGGCGGTCGCCCTGGCCGTGTTCCTGGTCGACCTCATGACCAGCGTGGTCCACATGAAGAACTTCAACAAGCGGCTCGCCGCCATGCAGGGCAAGGTCGCCGAGATGGCCGAAGGCGCGCGCAACCGGGCCTTCGAGGTGCGCAACGCCGCGAGCACCGCCGTCGAGAACGCCCGGGACGCCATGCTCGATGTCCGCGAAAACGCCGCCGACGCCGCAGAACGAACCCGCCAGAACATCGCCGACGCCGCGGAGCGCTCGCGCCAGCGCCTGGCAGATGCCGTGGACGACCGCCGCGACGCCCTCGAAGACCGCCTGGAGGAGCTGCGCCGATCCTACTACGCCCGCCGCACCCTGCGCGACCCGCACTTCTCCCCCACGCGCAACCAGGAGGCCTACCGCTGGCTCAAGGAACATTTGCCGTCGAACCGGGACGACCGGTAGGGCGTTTTGGCAAAGCCGCGCACCGAGGTGCACCAGGGGCCCCTGCGCCCCAGCACGCCTCGCCATTGCGCATCTCGACACGGCCAGTTTCGCATCCCGACACAAGCGCCCCGCCCGGCCTTTGGCCAACCGGACGGGGCGCTTTTACATACGCGGACGTATTTGGGCGAGGGTCCCAAGAGCATTTTGAGAAAGTCAAAATGCCCTACACGTAGGGACAGGCCACGTAATGGCCCGGGCTCACCTCGCGCAGGGTCGGGCACTCCTTGGCGCACTCGGGGCGCACCATGGGGCAGCGGGTGCGGAACCTACAGCCACTCGGCACGTGCAGCGGGCTCGGGAGCTCCCCCTCGAGCGGGATGCGCTGGGTGGCGGCCGCAATCTCGGGGTCGGGGATGGGAACGGCCGAGAGCAGCGCACGGGTGTAGGGGTGTAGCGGGTTCTCGTAGAGCTCCTCGGCCGGGGCCAGCTCCACGATGGAACCCAGGTACATGACGCCGATGCGCGTCGAGATGTGCCGCACCATCGACAGGTCGTGGGCCACAAAAAGATAGGTCAGCCCGAACTCCTCCTGCAGGTCCTCGAGCATGTTGACCACCTGGGCCTGGATCGACACGTCCAGGGCCGAGATGGGCTCGTCGCACAGGATGAAGTCGGGCCGCACCGAGAGCGCCCGGGCGATGCCGATGCGCTGGCGCTGGCCGCCCGAGAACTCGTAGGCGTACTTAGCCATGTCCTCGGGGCGCAGGCTCACGCGCCGCAGCAGGTCCGCCACACGGTCGTCGACCTCGGAGGCGGAGAGGTGCTGGCCCACGCTCATAGGCTCCGCGATGATCTCGCGCACGTTCATGTGGGGGTCGAGGGACAGGTAGGGGTCCTGGAACACGATCTGCATGCGCCGGTGGACCGCCGTGAGCGCACGGCCCTTGATATTGGTTATATCCTCGCCGTCAAAGAGCAAACGGCCGGAGGTGGGCTGGTACATGCGGATGAGGGTGCGGCCCAGGGTCGACTTGCCGCAACCGGACTCGCCCACCAGGCCAAAGGTCTCGCCGCGCATGATCTCGAGGTCGATGCCGTCGACCGCCTTCACGTGCTTGCCCGTGCGCCCAAAGAAGGTGCGCACCGGGAAGTACTTGCACAGCCCCTCCGCCTTGACCAAAACGTCTTGAGATGCCGTCGGTGCCGCGCTCTGCGCCGGGGCGTCTTTGCGTGCAGCGTTCTTGTCGTCGGCCATAGCCTAGGCCCTCCCCTCGCGCTCGACTTCGGACAGATGGCCCGCCCCCTGCGCGTCCAGTTCCTCGGAGGTCCAGACGCACCGCGAGGTCTGGCCGCCGGGATAGGTGTGCTGGGGGATGTCGGGCAGGGCGCAACGGTCGCAGCTGTAGTTGCAGCGGCCCGCAAAGGGACAGCCGTCGGGCGGGTTGACCAAAGACGGCGCGGCACCGGGAATCGAGGTGAGGCGCTCGTGGCCCACGCGGCGCGGGTCGGGCACCGCGCCCAGCAGGGCCCGGGTGTAGGGGTGGCGCGGCCGATAGAAGATCGCGTCTACGTCGCCGCGCTCCATCACGCGGCCGCCGTACATCACCGACACCCGGCTGCACAGGCTCGCCACCACGCCCAGGTCGTGGGTGATGAGCACCACGCTCATGCCCGTCTCCTCCGAGAGGCGCTTGAGCAGGTCGAGAATCTGGGCCTGGATGGTCACGTCGAGGGCCGTGGTGGGCTCGTCGGCGATGATCAGGCGCGGCTGGCAGCACAGCGCCATGGCGATGAGCACGCGCTGGCGCATGCCGCCCGAGAACTCGTGGGGATACTGGGACAGGCGCTGCTCCGGCGAGGGGATGCCCACCTGACCGAGCACGCGCAGGGCCTCCTCGCGTGCGGCCGCGCCCTTGAGGCCGCGATGGCGCCTGAGGACCTCGTACAGGTGGTAGCCCACCGTGTGAAGCGGGTCCAGGGCGGTCATGGGATCTTGGAAGATCATGGCGATCTCGCCGCCGCACATGGCGCGTCGGGCGGCCGGCTTCATGGCCAGCAGGTCGCGCCCGTCGTACTCGAGCACGTCGGCCTCGATGTCGGCATTGGGGGGCAGAAGGCCCATAATCGACTTCATGGCCACGCTCTTGCCCGAACCCGACTCGCCCACCACGGCCACGATCTCGCCGGGGGCGACCTCGATGTTGAAGCCGCGCACGGCCTTGACGAGCTGCTTGTGGGAGTGGAACGTGGTGCGCAGGTTGCGCACGCGCAGGAGGGGTTTGGTCTCTGCCATGCTCGTTATGCCTCCCTCTCGCCGCTCACGACCTGCGGGTCGGCGAACACGCGCAGGATGTTGCCCAGCTTGTTGAACGCAAAGATCACGATCATGATCAGCAGGCCCGGGAAGACGGCCATGTAGATGTCGTTCTGCATGTAGCCCTGGGCCGCCTGGAGCAGGCTGCCCCACGAGGACATGGGCGGCTGGATGCCCACGCCGAGGAAGCTCAGCGACGACTCGGTCATGATGGCCGCCGCCAGCGTGGTGGTGGCCGCCGTGATGATGGTGGGCAGCGACGACGGGATGATATGGGTCACGATGGTGCGCGCCGGCGAGACGCCGCAGAGCTCGGCATACTGCACGAAGTCGCGCGACTTCACGGTCTGCGTCTCGGTGCGCACCAAACGGGCGATCTCCATCCAGCTAAAGAGGCCGATGACCAGGATGATCGAGGTCAGGCCGGGCTTCAAGAACACGCTCACCACGGTCACGAGCACCATCCACGGCACGGACGAGAGGATGTCGACGAGGCGCATGAGCACGGCGTCGACGATGCCGCCCATGAGTCCCGACACGGTGCCCACCACGATGCCCACCACCATGGAGGTAAGCATGGCGAGCAGGCCCACCATGAGCGACACGCGACCGCCGTAGATCACGCGGGCCAGGTAGTCGCGACCCATTTCGTCGGTGCCCAACAGGTGCTCGGCCGAGGGGCCCTGGAGGCGGTTGGCGATGCTCGTGGCGTTGGGCTCAAGGGGCAGCAGCGGCGCAATAAGGCACACGACCACGATGATCAGCAGCAAGGAAAGCGAGATGATCGCCCCCTTGTCGCGCTTGAGCGCGTGGAGAGCGGCCTGAAGCCGCAGGTTGGGCCGTTTGGCAGCCTTGGGACCGACGGCGGCCGTGCCCTCAATCTGGGCCATGGCCGCCTCGTGCTCGGCGTCGACCACCGCCTTGGCCATCCCCGCAGGGGCAGGCACCCCCTCGTCGATGGCCCGCACGTCGGCCTTGACGTCGCGCGTCAGGGTGTCGGGGTCGTCCGAGAGCTCGGCGGCGGCGCTCACCAGGGGCTCGGGCTCACTGGGACCGTCCCAGCCAAGGTCGCGCTTAAGCTGGTCGTCCAACTCTTGGTTCTTGGCCATTTACTTCTCGCCCCCTTCGCGCACGCGGGGATCGACGATGCAGTTGAGCACGTCGGCCAACAGGTTACCGAGCACCACGAGGGTGGAGGAGAAGACCAGGATCACCATGATGATGGGGTAGTCGAGGCCCTTGATGGCCGTGATGAAGTAGGGCCCCACGCCCGGCCACGAGAAGATGGTCTCGGTGATGATGGCGCCGGTCACGAGCAGCGGCATGGCCATGCCCAGGCGCGTGATCACCGGGGCGAGGACGTTGCGCATCACATGCTTGAACATGACCTGGTGGTCGGTGGCGCCAAAGGCCCGCTGCACGCTCACGTAGTCGCGGGTCATCTGGGTTACCGTGGAGCTGCGCACGTAGCGCAGGTTGTCGGGCAGGAACGCCACCGTGAGCGTCACAAAGGGCAGGATGTAGTGGCGCAGCACGTCGAGGGGCGAGCCGTCTCCCACCGTCTGCATGCCGAGGATCGGCAGCCAACGCAGGGCATAGCCAAAGACGAAGATCAGCATCATGGCAAACCAGAAGGACGGCAGCGCGATGCCGATGGAGGCCAGCGAGTCGATGAAGCGGTCCACCCGCGACCCACGCCGCGAACCGGCCACCAGGCCCAAGACGATGGCGAGCACGTAGGCCGTGAGGTACGCCGGCAGCACCAGCAGGATGGTGTTGGGGATGCGCACCGCCAGCTGTTCGGCGATGCTCTGCTTGGTCACGATCGAATACCCGAAGTTGCCCGTCGCCATGCTGCCCAGCCAGTCGGCGTAGCGCTCCCACACCGGCCTGTTCAGGCCGAGCTGCTCCTTCATGGCCGCAACCGTCTCGGCCGACATCTTGGGATCGATCATGGCATCGACGGCGTCGTAGGGCGCCAGGTCGATGAGCAAGAACGTGATGATCGTGACGATCAACACGATGGGGATTGCGATCGCGATGCGGCGCAAGATGAACTTCGCCATGGCTGCTGGCCTCCTATCCTCGTCTCGAACCTTCCATAAAAAAGCGCGGGACACCCTTTACGGGCACCCCGCGCCGACTTCCTTAGCTTGGCTTAGCCGATGGTCAGACCCGAGAGGTCCTGGAAGGTGTAGATCGGCACGAGCTTGGCCTCGTCAAAGCCGCCCACGTTGGCGCTGGTCACAAGCAGGCGCAGGTTCGAGTAGAGCGGGTAGAACATGGCCGAGTCCTGGATGGCGGCCTGGAGGTCGTTGTAGATCTCCTTGCGCTTGTCGGGATCGGTCTCCAGGGAACCCTGATTGAAGAGCTCGTCGATCTGGGGATAGTCCTCGGCGCTGTAGTGCAGGTAGTTCCAGGCGGCGTCGCTCTTGAACAGCGAGTCGTAGGTGCTGGGGTCGACGCCCATGATGTAGCCGCCGAAGTACATATCGTACTCGTTGTTCTCGTCGCGCATGGCGTTGGAGAGAGCGGTGGAGTCGACGCCCACGAGCTCCACGTTGATGCCGACGTTGGCGGCCATCTCCTGCACCATGATGGCAGCGGCCTGCTGCAGGCTGTCGGAGCCCGAGAAGCCCATCTTGAGCGTGACGCCCTCGGCACCGGCCTCGGAGAGCAGCTGCTTGGCCTTCTCGACGTCCTGGTCGTACTTCTCGACCTCAGTGGTGTAGAAGCCGTTGATCGGCGGCAGGAAGGTGTAGACCAGCTCGAAGTAGCTCGGGTCGAGCAGGGCGGCCAGGGCGATCTGCTCCTTGTCGAGGGCATAGAACAGAGCCTTGCGGACGCGCTCGTCGGGCACGCGCTTGGCGTTGAAGCAGAAGTAGGCCACGCGGCCCTCGGAGTAGGGGTGGACCTCAAGGCCGTTGGCCTCGATGGCCATCTGCTCCACCTGAGCGGGCGCGCCAATCCAGGCGTTGACCTCGCCGGACTGGATGGCGGTCTGGCCGGTGGTCTCGTTGGTCACAATCTGGTACACCACGGTCTCAATGTTGGGCTCGCGCACGAAGTAGTTCTCGTTGGCGCGGAAGCGCAGGTACTGGCCGGGCAGGTACTCCTCGAGGATGTAGGGGCCGGAGCACACGGGGGTGGTGTTCACGCCGTTGTTCTCCCAGTCGGCCACGTCCTTGTACACGTGCTCGGGGGCGATGAACAGCTCGCCGCCCAGGGACTCGAAGGCGGCGGCGTTGTGGAACGGGAACACGAGCTCCACGGTGAGGTCGTCGACCTTGGTAACCTCGACCATGCCGTCGTCGCCGAAGTTGAAGTTGGAGTAGCCGTTGGCAGCGGGGTCGTCGCGCTTGGCCTCGATGGTGAAGACCACGTCGTCGGCGTTGAGCGGCTCGCCGTCGCTCCAGGTGATGCCGTCGCGCAGGTGCAGGGTGTAGGTGACGCCGTCGTCGCCCTCGTCGACGCTCTCGGCGATGAGGTAGGTCACGGTGCCGTCGGAGTTGACCTCGACGAGCTTGGAGTAGATGGCCTGCAGGGTCATGAGGCCAAAGCGGTCGCTCGTGGTGATGGGGTTGGTGACCGAGCCGGGGTCGCCGGCGATGGCGTACACAAAGGTGGTGCCGGCCTGGGAGGCCTTGACCTCCGCAGGGGCGCCCAGGAACGAGAGGCCCGCAGCGGCGGCCATGACGGCGGCCGAGGCACCCACGAACGAGCGGCGGCTGAGCTGGGACGAGGTGATGGGTTGCATGCGTTTCTCCCTTGTCTGGTATAACCGGCCGGATAGCGGCGGCAAGCGCCGCGTAAAACCACAAGATATTACCTATCAATATTATAGGTTAGGTCAATAACCCGTTGGTCTTATCATATCAGGCGACCATACGTCCATCACTCCAGAAATGAAAAGTTAATGGCACCGTCCTTCGGATGCCGCTGCGGCCCCGCACACCGACGCCCCCGAACGCAAACGGCCGCCCCCGCGCGCAGGCGGGCAGCGGCCGTCGCACGGCAGATGCGCCGAGGCGCTTTACGCCATGGTGAGCTTGCCCATGTCCTCAAAGGTGTAGATGGGCACGAGCTGCGCCTCCTCCAGGCCGCCCACTCTGTCGCTCGTGACCAGCAGACGCAGGTTCGAGTAGAGCGGGTACTGGATGGCGGCGTCGGCGATGACCGCCTGGAGCCTGTCGTAGATCTCACGGCGCTTGGCGGGGTCCATCTCGACGGCCCCTTCGTCAAAGAGATCGTCGATCTCGGGATAGTCGTCGTGGCTCTGGTGCGAGTAGCCCATCTCGGCGTCGCTGCGCAGCACGGTGTCGTACCCGCTCGGGTCGGCACCCATGATGTAGCCGCCGAAATACATGTCGTAGCGGTTCTCGGGGTCGCGCATGGCAGCCGACAGGGCGGGCAGGTCGACGCCCACGATGTCCAGGGTGATCCCGGCCGCCGCAGCCTGCTCCTGCATCATGACGGCACAGGCCTGCTGCATCGCGTCGCCCGACGAGAAGGCCAGCGTGAAGGTGGGGTTCTCCTGCCCGGCCTCGGCCAGGAGCTGCTTGGCCTTCTCCACGTTCTGATCGTACTTCTCGACGCCCTCGGTGGTGTAGAAGGCGTTGTTCGGCGGCAGGAACGTGTAGTCGAGCTGGAAATACTCGGGGTCGAGCAGCGCCGCCAGGGCGATCTCCTCCTTGTTGAAGGAGTACATGACGGCCTTGCGGACGTTTGCGTCGGGCATGCGGACGCAGTTGAACGCCATGAACGCCACGCGCCCCTCGGAGTAGGGCGTCACCTTGAGTCCGTTGGGTTCCAGGCTCATCTGCTGCAGACCGGCCGGCGTGGCGATCCAAGCGTCGACCTCTCCGGTCTGAACGGCGGTCTGGCCCGTGGCATCGTTGGTGATGATTTGGAAGACCACCGTGGGAATCTCGGGCTTGCCGAGAAAATAGCCCTCGTTGGCCCTAAAGCGCACGTACTGGCCCGGAGCGTACTCGTCGAGGATATAGGGGCCCGTCCCCACGGGGTGGGTGTTGACGTCGTTGTTCTCCCAATCCTCAACGTCTTTGTACATGTGCTCGGGGGCGATCCACATCTCGTTCGAGATCTTGGAGAGCGCCGTGGGGTCGGCCACCGGGAAGGTGAACGTCACCGTGAGGTCGTCCACGGCCTCGACCTTGACCTGGCTGCCGTCGCCGTAGGTCAGGTTGTAATAACCGTTGGCAATCGGGTCGCTCTCCTTCTCTTCGAAGGTGAACACCACGTCGGCCGAGGTGAAGGGCTCGCCGTCGCTCCACGTGACCCCCTCGCGCAGATGGGCCGTGAGGACGGTACCGTCGTCGGAGGTTTCGACGCCCTCCGCGAGGTTGTAGGTCACGGTGCCGTCGTCGGCAACATAGGCCAGCGTGGAATAGACGGCCTGGAGCACCATCATGCCGTAGCGGTCCTCGGTGGTGAAGGGGTTCATGGCCGAACCCGGATCTCCCGCGATACCGTAGGTGAACGTCGGGGCCGCCTCGTCGGCGCGAGCCTGCAAGGCCGGAATGCCCCAGAGCTTCGAGATACCGGCCGCCGCCACCGCGGCCGAGGCGCCCACAAACGAGCGGCGCGAGAGCGTGGATGTTTGGTCCTGATCCATGGGGAGTACCTCCAAAACGTCGAAAACCCGCTGCAGCGGCCTGCTATGCCGCGCACCGCCACAAAGCGCCCTTAAGACGCCGTAAAAGACGTGGCGGCGTGAGGAGGTATACCCTCGGACGCCCGGTGCGTGCCGCGGCCACATAAAGAGCGGGTTGCCGACAGGGTCTCAGACCCCCACGGGATAGCGCGCCAGCTCCTCGGCAAGGCGCGCGTCCCCGTCCCAGCCGCGCCGAACCGCGCCGAGCAGATCGGCGCGGTCGCCATAGAGGGGAAGGTGGCTCAAAAGGAGCGTCCCCGGGCAGGCACGCCGACCGAGCTCGGCCACGTCGTCGGCGTTCATGTGCCCCGGCCCCTCACCCGAGACGCCCGCGTACAGGCTGCACTCGGCCACCACGAGGTCTGCGCCGCTGCAAAACGCCACGAGGTCGTCGGTCAACGCCCCGTCGGCCGTATAGACGAGCGTGGCGCCCGACGGGCCCACGACCTTGGTCGCCAAACAGCCCACCGGGTGCCGCGTGCGGAGAAACGTGCAGTGCAGGGGGCCCAAGTCAAGCTCGCTCGCCTCGTCGACGGCCCGCGCCCGCGTGTAGGGGGGACGCTCAAGCCGCCCGAGGTCGGGGTCCTGGGGCAGCCCGTAAAAGGTCAAAGGCGCCTGGGCCTGCCCGACGATAGTCTGGATGAGGCGGCCATGGTAGAGAACCCCTGCGTCTGAGCAGTGGTCGGGATGCCAATGGCTGATGACCACGTCGTTCACCGACTCGAGCGCGCAGGCCTGCTGTAGGCGCCCCACTACGCCCGACCCGCAGTCGAGCAGGACTGCGAAGTCCCCCGCGCCGACCAGGTACCCGGAGCAGGCCTCCCCCGCCCGACAGCACCCCCCACCCCTGCCGAGCACGGTCAGCGTGAAATCTCCCGCCGCCTCCGCAGGCGACGTTGCAAATCCATCAGGCGTCATACGGCCGCCACCCCTCTCGCAGACGGGCCGCCTCCACGAGGCGGCGGGTGTACTCCTCGCGCGGAGACGTAAGGACCTGCTCGGCGGGACCGCTTTCGACGATGCTTCCGTCGCGCAGCACGATCAGGTCGTCGGCCATGTAGCCCACGACGGCGATGTTGTGGCTTATGAAGACATAGCCCGTGTCGAACTCCCGCTGAAGGTCGCGCAGCAGGTTGAGTATCTGCGCCTGCACCGAGACGTCGAGCGCGCTCGTGCACTCGTCGCAGATCACCACCGCGGGGTGGGTCACCAAGGCCCTTGCCACGGCGACCCGCTGGCACTGCCCTCCCGAAAGCTCGGCGGCCCTCTTGGGGAGCACCTCCGGGCCAAGCCCGACGTGCCCCAAGGCGACACGCACCCTCTCGTCGCGCTCCGTGGCCGGAAGGCCTTTCTCCATCATCTCGAGCGGCTCGCCTATCACCTGGCGCACGGTATAGCCGGGATCCATGGAGGCCTGGGGGTCCTGAAAGACAAACTGCACACTGCGCCGGTAGCGCGAGCGCTCGCGACGGCCGAGCGAGGCAAGGGGAACGCCTTCGAAAAGGACCTCGCCCCGATCGGGCTTCTGGAGGCCCCCGAGGATCTCCCCCAGGGTCGACTTGCCCGACCCCGAGGACCCCACAATACCGAGCGTCCGGCCGCGTTCCACGGTGCAGCTCACCGCGTCGAGCGCCTTCACCTGGTGGGGGCCGCGGCCGAATGAACGCGTAACCCCCACGGCCTCGAGGACAGCCTTCATCGTGGCACCTCCCCCGCCTCAATCTTCCAGGGATGCCGGCAGGCGCAGCGATGGCCCCCGCGGCTCGCCCCGTCCGCCTCCCACGGAGGCACACCGTGGGAGCAGGCCGACGTGGCCAGCGGGCACCGCGGCATAAAGGTACAGGCGTCGGCGTCGCGCCCGTCTTCGGGCATGGTTCCCGGTATGTCGCGCAACCGCCGGGACCGGTCCATGCCGACGCGCGGTTCGGCCGCCATCAGGTCCCAGGTATACGGATGGCCCGGTCGGGCCGCGACCTCCGCGGCAGGGCCGCACTCCACGCAGCGCCCCGCATACATCACGTACACGCGGTCGCAGCGCTGGCGCACCAACGCCAGGTCGTGGCTGATCATGAGCAGCGCCACCGCGCGCTCGCGGGCGATGCTCCCAAGGAGCTCGACCACCTGGGCCTGGGTTACCGAGTCCAGCGCGGCTGTGGGCTCGTCGGCCACCAACACCAGCGGGTCGCCCATCAGGGCCATGGCGATGTTGACCCGCTGCCTCATGCCGCCCGAGAGCTCGCCGGGATACCCCCCCATCACGCGGGCCGCGTCCTTGAGGCCCACCGACCTGAGCAGTTCCACGGCACGCTCGTCAGCCTCGCGTCGTGAGACGCGGGGATGCCAGGTGCGGTAGCCGTCGGTCATCTGGACGCCCACCCTGAGGGAGGGCTGCAGAAACGCCACGGTGTTCTGGGGGATAAAGCCCACCTTGGTCCCGAGCACGCGGCGTTGTGCCTCCCACGAGGAGCCGTACACCGGCTCGTCGGCGACGCAGGCCCTTGCCGCGTCTATCGTAAGGCCCTTGGGAGCCAGCCCGATCGCGGCCCGGGCCGTCAGTGTCTTGCCGGAGCCGGACTCGCCCACAAGGCCGACGGTCTCGCCGCACCCAACCGTTAGGTCGACGCCGCAGACCAGGGCCCTCCCCGTCTGGTCACGAACCCACAGGTCCTCCAGCACCAATGCGGGACCCCGGGCGCTTCCGACGTCGCTCATGAGGACCTCCCTTGGACGAGCCGGTCGTTCAGCCCGTCGCCCAGCAGGTTAAAGCCCAGCACCACCAGCATCAGCACGATGCCGGGGGCCACGGCAAGCGACGGGTGGCCAAAGACGTAGGGAAGCGCCTCGTTGAGCATCGAGCCCCAGCTGGCGGCCGGCGGCTGGACCCCGAGGCCAAGAAAGCTCAGGGACGCCTCGAGCAGCATGGCCGTCCCGACGCAGGCGGTGAGCTGCGTTATGAGCGGCGCGGCGATGTTGGGCAGCACATGGCGCAGCGCGACCTGCGCCTTCGAGCACCCGCAGCTCCGGGCCGCCTTGATGAACAGGGAGCCCCTGAGCTCCAGGGTGGTCTGGCAGGCGACGCGGGCAAAGGTGGGCACCATGAACACCGCGATGGCCACAAGGACGCTCGCGATGCCGCGCCCCAGCACGAGCACGAGCACCATGGCGAGCAAGATGCCCGGAAACGCCATGAGGCCGTCGACCACGCGCATGATCAGCGCCCGCAGGGCAGAACCGCCCAGGCCCGCGACCAAACCGGCCGCGGCACCGACGGCGGCGCCGAGCAGCACCGAGCCGAGGCCGACGCCGAAGGCCGGCTGGGAGGCCGCCATGAGGCGGGAGAGAATGTCGCGCCCGAACTGGTCGGTGCCCAGCAGGTGCTCGGGGCTCGGGGGCGCAAAACGGTTTGCGACGTCCATCAGCGTCGGGTCATAGGGGGTCCACACCAAAGAGACCAGGCACAGGGCCGCTGCGGCGCACACGAGCGCGCACCCCACGACGAGCGATATGCGCCCCGTGCCCCGCACCAGCCGGCCCTCGGACCGCGCCACAGGGGTACCGACGCGCCGACGGGGGGCCTCGACCACCCGGCCGCAGCCCCCGGCAAGGTCGTCAACGCCGCTCACTGGGCCTCGCCCCCTTCCGCAACCCGAACAGAGGGCTGAACGACCATCACCAGCAGGTCGATCACCAGCGTCACAAGCACGACGGCGAGGGTCACCACGACCACGACGCCCTGCACGAGCTCCAAGTCGCGCTGCTCCACGGCCGTGAGCAGGAGGCGCCCCAAACCAGGCAGGGCAAAGACGCTCTCGACGACCACAGTCCCGCCCACGAGCTTTGCCAGCTGAAGGCCGGCCACCGTGAGCGGCGCCACAAGGGCCCCCCGAACGGCATAGACCACGACGGAACGCCAGCGGCTCAGCCCCTTGGCGCGGGCCGACAGCATGCAGTCGCGGCCAAGCGCCGCCATGACGCTCGAACGGACCGTGCGAATCAAGATCCCGCACTCCCCCACCGCCAAGGTGACGGCCGCGAGCGTAAGGCTCCGCACGCAGTCGGCGGGGTTCTCAGAAAAGGGGGTGTAGCCGGCCACGGGGAACCAACCCAAGCTTCCCGCAAAAACCAGCATCAGCAAGACGGCGAGCCAGAAGCCCGGGGCGGCGCTCGCCAGCTGCGTGAGCACGCGGGCCACCCCGTCGACGAGACCCCCCGGCCTCAAGGCGGCCGCCACACCCAACGGGAGCGAAACAACCAAGGCAAGCGCCATGGCATAGACCGAAAGCTCGAGGGTTACGGGCAACGCGGTGCCGATCACCTCGAGGACGGGCAGGCCGTAGACGCGCGAGTCGCCCCAGTCTCCCCGGGCCATACCCACGATCCAAGAGGCGTACTGGTCGACGAGGGGGGCGTTGAGACCCATGGCTTCGCGGAGCGCCTCGACCTTGTCGGGGGTGCCCTCTAGGCCAAGGACGAGGGTGGCTGGGTCGCCGGGCAAAAGGTGCAGCACGGCAAAGGTGAGCAGGGAGACAACGAACAGGACCGCAAGCCCCGACCCCAGCCTCTTCAGCACCGCCCTTGCCATGTGATCCCGACCGCCCTCTCTCCACCCCTGCCCTGCAGACACCTAACGGTTATGCCCCAAGCCCCGAAGGCCGTTACCGCCCGCGGCGGACATGGGAGAAATCATAGAGGTCGAGCGGAAGCAGTTCGAACCCCTCGACGTCCGAACCCGTCACGTAGACCATCACGGGAGTCTGGATGTAGAGCGCCGGCACGTCCTCGGCCAGGATGCGCTGGATCTGCTGCACGTACTCGGTGCGCTTGTCGGCGTCGAGCTCTCCGCGATAGCTGGCAATCAGGCCGTCGACCTCGTCGTTGGTGTAGTTGAAGTAGTTCTCGGAGCTCGTCGAGCCATAGCGCGCCAGAAGCACGATGGGGTCGACGCGGCCGGTGTGGCCCACCACGGTGAGGTCGTATTCGCGCCCGTTGTACACCTCGGAGAGCCAGGTGGACCAGTCGACGATCTCGATGTCGCAGGTAATGCCGACCTTCTTGAGGCTGTCGGCGATGACCTGGCCCGCGTCGACATAGCTCGGATAGCTCTCGGGCAGTCTCATGCGCAGGGTAAGGCCGTCCCCATAGCCTGCCTCCTGCAAAAGCTCCGCGGCAGCCTCGGGGTCGTAGCCGTAGGTGTCGGCGGTGTCGACAAAACCCTGCGCAACCGGTGGGAAATGGGAGCCGATCTTTTGGCCGTATCCCCACCACACGGCGTCGATGAGGGCGTCTTTGTCGACGGCAAGGTTGATAGCCTGGCGAACGCGGGGGTCGGCCAGCGCCTCGTTGGCGCAGTTCATGGCCATGAGCTGCACGCCGTTCATAGGGAACTCGAGGATCTTGAACCCGTCGTCGCCCTGGAACGGATCGAGCTGGGACGGCTGCTGGGCCCAGATGACGTCGACCTCGCCGGAGCGCAGGGCGCTCACCTGCGCGGCCGCATCGGGCAAAAGGCGCAGCTCGACGGTGTCGACCTCGGGAGCGTCGCCCCAATAGGTGGGGTTCGCCTTGAGGACGACGCTCTGCTGGGGAACCCACTCGTCGACCACAAAGGGACCCGTGCCCGCAGAGCCCGTCGCAAGGGTCTCGGGGTCGCTCACGTCGGCTATGCCCGACCAGGCGCTTGCAAACTTCGTCGGCAAGGCGACGTCGAGCGCCTCGCTCGTCACCACGACGGTGGCGGCGTCGGGAGCTTCGAATGCAAGGCCCTGGTACTCGGAGCAGCGGGGGCTCTCGTCGGACGCTAAGCGCTCGAGCGAGGCCACGACGGCCGCAGCGTCGCAGGGGTTCCCATTGGAGAAGACAAGGCCGTCACGCAGGTGGAACGTGACCGAAAGACCGTCTTCGGACACCTCCCAGGACTCGGCGAGGCACGGCTCGACCTCGCCGTCGCTGCCGGGACGCACGAGCGGGTCGTACAGGTTGTTCGTAATCTCAAAGGTGGCCGCGGCGGCGGTGCGCTGGGGATCGAGGCCGTCCGGGTCGACCGAGATGGCCACCGTAAGCTTCTTGGGGGTCGGGTCTCCCGTCGAGGGCATGCCGTTCTCGTTCGTGGAGGGCGCCTCCCCCTCCGGGCCGCAGCCAGCAAGCGCAAAGCAGCTGGCGACTGCGCCCATGCCCATAAGGCACAGCGCGCCACGACGGGTCGGGGCCTGAACTCGGGCGTTGTGCAACATCATCTCGGTACGGCTCCTTACGTAAGGTTCCCTGCGGTGTAATTGGTTGCGGAATAATACCTGCTGGATATGGATGAGGGCTGCAGGAAGCCACGTTGTTAGGCAAGCGGTGCGGCGGTCACAAAATTTATGGTTCTCTAGAGGGCCTTTGGCGTCGGAGGCCCCTGCAACGCGCCGCGCCCACGCCGAGGTGCCGTAAGCACGTCGCCGTGGGCGCATGGCTGCCCGTACGCTCTGTCAAAACGTTCTAGGGCCGCTTTGGCGAGGCGGCCTTCTTCTTGGTTGGGGCCTTCTTGGCGGGAGCCTTCTTGGGCTTCGGGGCCTCCTGGTCCCCAGCGGCCTGCTCGGCCTCCTTTGCCGCCTTCTTGGCGGCCTTCTCCTCCTCGGCCCGCGCCTTGCCCGGGCAGTCCATGTTCACGCAGATGCGCCAGGGCCCCCTGCTCGTCGTGACCTCCACGATGGGGGCCCCGCAGTCCGGGCACACCTCCCCCGTGGCCTTGAGCTCGCCGCGTTGCGGCAGCGGGTAGCTGGTCCCGCATTCCTCGTGGTTGGTGCAGCGCACAAAACGCTTGAGCGTGCGCTCGCTGCGATGGGCGACGAGCAGCCCCTCCTTGCCGGCGGCGGCGCACGCCGGGCACGTTCCAACAACGACGTCGGGCTCTTTGTTCGTAGAGCAGGCCGGGTCGACGCAGACCGTGTAGGGCTTCGCCTTGAACGGCTTGACCTTGATCTGCGGGCACCCGCACACCGGGCAGGGCTCCTCGACCGGTTCGATCTTGCCCTTGGGCAGCGGGTAGGTCACGTCGCAGTCGGGCCATGCCGAGCACCCGATAAAGCTCGAACGCGTCTTGGCCGACTGCTTGACCAACAGGTCGTGGCCGCATTTGGGGCAGACGCCTATCTTGGCATCGGCCGTCACCGCGTCGCTGATGGCGTCGCCGAGGTCGTCTTTGTGCTCGATGAGGCCCTCGAGCAGCCCGGCCAGCATCTCGCGGGAGCGCGCCACCACGGCATGCTGGGTCTTTTTGCCCTCGCTCACGCTCGTCATGTCGGCCTCAAGCTCGCTTGTCATAGACGGCGTCGTGATAAGGCCCGCGTACTGTTCGAGGGCGTCGATGATCGCCATGCCGAGCTGGCTCGGCTCTATCGGGTCGTTCTTAAGGTACTTGACCTCGTAGAGGCGCTCGATGATCGAGGCGCGGGTGGACTTGGTGCCAAGGCCCAGACGCTCCATCTCCTGGACGAGCTTGCCCTGGCTGTAGCGGGCCGGGGGCTCCGTCTGCTTAGCCTCAAGCTCAACCTTAGAGACTTCGACCTTGTCTCCCACCTTGAGGGCCGGGAGCTCCTCGTCCTTTTTTGACCCGTAGGGGTAAATCTCGCGGTAGCCCGGCTTGACCAGCACGTCGCCGCTGGCCACAAACGGCTCGCCCCCCACGTCGATCGAGACCTTCGTACCTTCGATGACGGGTTGCTCCGACAGCGTGGCAAGGAAGCGCCGCGCGATGAGGTTGTAGAGCTTCCATTCCTCGGGCCGGAGCTTGTCGGGATTCGCCGCCCCTGTGGGATAGATGGGCGGGTGGTCGGTCGTCTCCTGCTTGCCACGCGTGGCCTTGAGCGGCTGGTTTCCCAAAAGCTTTCGGCAATAGGGCTCGTACTGGGGAACCGCCGTAAGGACCTTGACCGTCTCGGCAAGGTCGAGGGTCTCGGGATACACGGTGTTGTCGACGCGCGGGTACGATATGAGACCGTCCATGTAGAGGGACTCCGCTATGCGCATGGTCCGGGCGGGCGAAAGGCCCTCGGCTGCGGCCGCGGTCTGCAGGCTCGTGGTGTTGAACGGCGTCTGAATCGGGCCTTTGCGCGTCTTTTTAGACACATCGGTCACCGTGCCCGCAGAAGCGGCCCGGGCGGCATCGAACGCCCCGCGGGCCTCGGCCTCGTCTTTAAAGCGAGCCGTTGCGTGGGCGGCCTTGAAGGCCGTCCCGTCGGGAGAGGCCATCGCCGCCTTGATGACCCAATAGTCCTCGGGCACGAACGCCAGGCGCTCCTTCTCGCGCTGAGCGACCAAGGCCAGGGTCGGGGTCTGGACTCGGCCCGCGCTGCGGACGTTACCCAAACCGCCGTATTTGGCCATGGTGAGATAGCGCGTGAGGACGGCGCCCCAGATCAGGTCGATGAACTGGCGCGACTCGCCGGCCGCAGCCAGGTCGTCGTCGACCGCCACGAGGTTCTCGGGCGCAAACGCATGCTCCAGCTCGGCCTTCGTGAAGGATGAGTAGCGGGCCCGCGTGATGGGGGCGTCCTCGTTGACCTCCCGAACCATCGAGACGGCGTCACTGCCGATAAGCTCGCCCTCACGGTCGAAGTCCGTGGCGATGACGATCGAGTCGGCCTTCTTGGCCAGGTTCTTGAGAGAGCGGATGATCTCCTTCTCCGCAGGCACCTTTTCTACGGGAGCCCAGGTCAAATAGGGCAGGCTTGGAACCTTCCACCCCTTGAGGTCCACGCCCTCTTTGGTGAACGGCTTCCTCGGCTTCTCGAAGGGAGGGTGTGCGAGCCCGTCGGGAATCTCCGCCGGGATCACGGCGCCGTCTTCGTCGACGCCGAACCAGCCCTGTTCCGCCGTCCAGTGCAGCTCGCGGGGAAAGTCCACCGCAAGGATGTGGCCCCTCAGGCCGATGGCGACCCACTCCTCACCGGCCCGGGTGAACCGGCAGATCGGGGTGTTGTAGACCTTGTCCTTCTTAACGTTGTGCCCGAGTTCCTTGGCGATGTTCTCGGCAGCGTTGCCCTTCTCGGCGATTACGAGCTTCATGGGATTTACTCCCCCCTGGCAGCCCGAGCCGCCTCGATACGCTCGGCAAGGAACTCGGTCCAAGCCGCCACCCCCGTGCCCTTGGTGGCCGAGAGGGGAAAGACCCGCGCGGTGGGGTTCAACTGGTCGATCTCGGTGTCAAAGGCGTCTTTGTCGAAGTCGAAGACGGGCATCGTGTCGACCTTGTTCAAGATTATGGCCTCGCAGGCCTGAAAAATGCCGGGGTATTTCAACGGCTTGTCGTGACCTTCGGGAACCGAGAGAATCATGGCACGTACCGACTCGCCCAGGTCGAAGTCGACCGTGCAGACCAGGTTGCCGACGTTCTCGACCACGATGAGGTCGGTCGCATCGAGGTCGAGGGTGTCGAGGGCGCGCTTGATCATGCTCCCCTCAAGGTGGCACAGGCCGCCCGTGTTGATCTGCACGGCAGCGGCCCCGTGGGCCTTGACCTTGTACGCGTCCACGTCGCTGGCGATGTCGCCCTCGATGACGGCCACGTTGTAGCGGTCCTTCAGGGCCTCGATGGTGGCGATGATGGTCGAGGTCTTTCCAGCGCCAGGACCAGAAAGCAGGTTGACGACACAGATGCCGTGCTTTGCATAGGTTTTGCGCAGCTCGTCTGCGATACGGTCGTTCTTATCGAGAATCCCCTTGGCGACCTCGACGGTCTTCTCTGCCATGATACCTCCAAGAATCGTTGAACAACGAAGGCCCGCACGCTGATGCATGCGGGCCTTCGCCGATGCAGGCTACCTCTTTAGCACATACCGCCGCCGGCCGAAGTCTCGCCGCCATGCTCGTCTGGAATGTCCACATCCATAGAGGCTATCTCGAGCTCGCGCCCAGAAAGCAGCATGGTGCTCGCACTGCCACAGGACGGGCAGTGGAGGTGAAACCTGTCATGCTCGAACTCATGGCCGCAGACGAGGCAGGCAGAACGCGGGAGCACCATCTCGACCTCGAGCTGCGCCCCCTCGACGATCGGGCCACGCTCCTCACAGCAGACGTCCCACATAAAGTCGAGCGAGTCGCGCACGACCTCCGTCATCTCGCCGACCTTAAGACGAACTCGCAGGACCTTGACGGCTCCAGCCTCCCGAGCTGCGGGAACGACGGCGTCCAACACACCTTGCACGATAGAGTACTCATGCACGGTTAATCGTCCTCGTCCTCGTCGTCATCCTCGTCCTCGTCGGGCTCGACCCAGGTGCCCTCGGCCTTTTGCTTTGCAATGCGGCGCGACAGGGCGAGACGGGCAACCAGCAGCGAGACCTCGTAGAGGCTCAGAAGCGCAGCGAACATGAAGGCCATCGTGATCGGGCTCGCGTCGGGGGTCACCATGGCGCAGAGGACGAGCAGGACCACATAGATGGTGCGCCAGTTCTTGCGGAAGGTCTTGTAGGGCACAAGGTTGAACACGATGAGGTAGAACACGATGAGCGGGAGCTCAAAGGCAAACCCAAAGGCGATTTCGAGGCCGATGACCGTCTTGATGTAAGGCGCCGCGCTCGGCAACACCGTGCCGATCGCGTCGGACTCACCGGTCATCCAGCCAAAGGCGGCCCCCAGGATGAGCAGATAGCAAAAGACGACGCCGAGCACGAAGAGGACGCAGCCGACGGCCAGGGTGGGAACGACCCAGCGGCGCTCGTTAGGCTTGAGGGCCGGGAGGAAGAACGCGAGGATCTCCCACAGGACAATGGGGAAGCACACGACGAAAGCAAAGAAGATCGCGACCAAGAAACGGATCGTGAAGCCTTCGAGAGGCGAGCTCACGTACAAACCGGTCGCCGTGGCATCCAGGTTCGAAAGCGACGGCGGAAGGTAGGGCTGCACCGGGGTCATCAAAAACTGGATGAGCGTCGGAGAGGCGAAGTACAGGACGACCGCCGTTGAAAACAGCGAGACGATAATGATGGTCAATCGGCGACGAAGCTCGCCGAGGTGGTCCATCAATGGCATGCGTGCTGGTCCGATAGGCATAGTTTAAGTCCAGGCGTGCCGCTAGGCGTCGGCCTGCTCCTCCTTCCCCGTCTCTTTCTGAGCCGCCGCCGCACGGGCCGCAGCGATCCGGTCTTTGTCGATGCCGTACAGCTTGGCCGCACTCGAGCCGGGCTTCTTGCCGGCGGTCTTGGGCTTGGCGGGCGTAGCCGCGGTTCCCGTCGCCTTCTTCTCGGCAGCGGCGGCCTTCTCGGCCTCAAGGCGGGCCTTCTTCTCGGCGAACGTCTCCGAAACCCCCGCCTTTTTGGCCGGCGCCGCAGAGGCGGTCTGCGCGGGCTCCTGAGCGCCGGTCTCCTTGCGCTTGGCCGACGCCTCGGCCTCAGCGGCAAGGCGGGCCTTCTTCTCGGCGAACGTCTCGGGCTTTGCCGCGGCGTTGGAACCCGTCACCTTCTTTTTGGGGCCCTGCTTCTTTGCCGGCTCTTTGACGGCCTCGTTCAACGGGTCGTAGATCTCCGTCTTGACCATCTTGTTCATCTGATCCTGGGCCTGACGGAACTGACGCAGGGCCCTACCGATGGTACGACCCATACTCGGAAGCTTGTCAGGACCAAAGATCAAGAAACCAAATATCAAAATAATGACGAGCTCGCCACCACCGATTCCTAACACCGCGGCGCCCTTTCGTTGCTCGATGAACATTACACGCGCATTTGACGCAAAAGCCTAGACAGTATAGAGGGACAGCGACGGCTCGTGAACCCCCCACTTGCACGCAACATACGCCGGGGTTAAGACGAAACGATGCACGGCCTCGTTCAAAACGCCCTAGGCTTTGACGTTGATGACCTCGTCCACGCCGAGCATGCCGAGGATGCGGACCACGTTGTCCTGGGCTCCGACCAGCGAAAACGCAATTTCGGCATCCTGCGCGCGATGGGCCGCCCCTACCAGCACGCCGATGCCGGTCGAGTCGATGTAGGGCACCTGGGCCATGTCCACGTCGACCGCCTGGACGCCCTCGCCTTTCAGGGCCTCGTCTATGGCGCTGCGCAGGACGTCGGCATTGCTCACGTCCACCTCACCGGAAACGCTGAGGACGGTGCGGGCGGCTTCACTCTGAGTCTGAACATTCAAGTTCATGTTTAGTCCCCCTTCTTAACCTATCATCGAGAAGCTAAGCATAACCAAAGGATAATGTTTTAGTTCAACCTTATCCTGAAGAACCTACCAAGCGCGCGCCGAAGCCTAGCCCTCCTGCGCCGATGCATCGTCGGCGGCATCGTCGGCCGCCCCATCGGCATCGGACGACGTGTCGTCGGTATCGGTCGACCCCTCGCCGTCGTTGGAGGTTGAATCGGTGCCGGACGAGGCGGCCTCGGCGTCGGACGCCTCGTCCGCAGACCCGTCGGACGACCCTTCCTGCTGCTGGGCCTCGACTGCGTCGAGGACCATGAGGCGGAACTGCGCGTTCAGGGACGCCATACTCGAAGCGTCCCCGTCGGCCTCAACGGCCTTGTTGTATGCCTCGCGGGCCTTCTCGGAATCGCCCTCCTGCTCATAGAGCGTGCCAAGCTCGTACCAGCCCATGGCATAGTCAGGCTGGTCGGCAACCAGATCCTCGACGGCCTTGACCGCCTGTTCGGTGTCGCCCATGTCGTACTGGCAGAGGGCCTTCTTGAGCGAGACGGTGTTGATGGACTCCTGGTCCGCCGCATCCGAGCCGTCGGAGGCGATCTCGAGATAGCGGTCGTAATAGCCCACCGCGCTTGCAAACGACGCCTCGACCTTCTCGGCAAACGAGTCGGCATCCGACGCAGCCATCATAGCAAGGCCGCTGTTCATATAGGCGTTCCCCAGATTTGCCAGGTAGGCCAGGCTGTCGGGGTCGCCCTCGAGCTTCTCGGTCAGGGAGGAGATGAGGGTCGAATACTGCGCCTCAACGCCAGAGACCGTGTTGGAAGAGGTCGAGTCGCTCTGGGCCGAATCTTGGGCGTCGTCGTTGGAGGTGCTGCTGGAACGCTGGGTACATCCGCTGAAGAACGGCAGGCACAGAGACACGACCAGCACCACCGCAAAAAAGATGATGACGATCTTCATGAAGAGCGATGTATGGTTCTTATCGAATGCCATCCTGGGAACCTTTCACATCCTCGGGCCCATCTCACACATCCAAACGGCCCTTCTGCAATACGCGCATTTTTGCATCATATATCATCGACGCCCCCAAAAGCACGAGGGCGTCGATGCATGCACAACTTATTACTCAGTTCCCTGGGCGGCCTCGTTGGAGTCCTGGCCCGCCCGCGACGCCTTGACGGCGTCGACCGCCTCCTGCTTCACCGAACCGTCGGGGTTCATCATGCTCGCGATGTCGGGGTGCCCCGAAGGCAGAGACCCCTCCTCCTGGGCCGCCTGCGATGCGGCGGGAACGACGGCGGTGTCAGGGGCGGGACGATCCACGACCGCCATGGCGATACAATAGCCAATGCCTATTCCCAGCAGCAGCGCCACGACCGCAATGGCCACGACGAGACCGGGTGTCGGAGGCTTGGTTGTGCCTGCGTCCTTCTGACCCTTTGTCTGAACTTGAGCTTTAGATTTTGTCTTTGCGTTGCCAGACCCCAAGGCCTGGGAGGCCCGCCGTTGAGCGAGGTCTCCCTCTTCCTCGAAGAACTGGTCTGAACCAGAAGATGCCATGTCAACCTTTCTTGCCACAAACGCGGGCGCGGGATGATTCAGGGGATACCTTAAGAGCGCAGCCGTTTGCGCAGCTTCTCGATGTTGCTGACGATGCGGCGCATGTTGCCCATATCAGCCGTCAGGACGTGGCCGAACTTGTCGGAGGCGTCAAAGACGATGCGGCCGCCAACCATGGTCATGAGGATGTTGTCGCGGTCGGCCGTGTGCACGACGGCCGAGGTCGGGAAGTGCGTGGGCGCCTGACGGGAGTCCGAGAGGTCGATGGCCACGATGTCGGCCTGCTTGCCGGGATCCAAAGACCCCACGATGTCGTCCATGCCGAGGGCGCGCGCGGAGTCGAGCGTCGCCATGCGGATCATGTCGGGGCCCTGGATAAAGCCCTTGAGCCCGTTCACGGCACGCAGGGCGAGCATCGTGAAGCGCATCTCCTCGATGGGGTCGATGCTGTCGGCGGCGGCGGGCGAGTCGGTGCCCAGGCCCACGGTGATGCCGGCCTCCTGCATCTGGACGATGGGGGCGACGCCCATGCCGAGCTTGGCGTTGGCGCGCGGGCAGACCGCAACGTTCACGCCGTACTCGGCCAGGACCTCGATGTCGCGAGCGTCGACCTTCACGCAGTGGATGGCGAGGACCTCAGGTACCGACAGGATGTCCCAGTTGAGTGCGTACTGCACCGGCGAGCAACCGGCCGGCAGCAGCTCGAGGGCCTGCCGGTGCTCGAAGGCACGGTGCGTGTCTGAGTCACTGGCGATGGAGAAGGGCGAAGAGCCGTAGCGGATGAAGTCGCACTCCTCCTGGGAGCCGGCCAAGTGTATGGCCACGGGAACGTGCTCGTCGGTCGCGTAGCGCGCGACCTCCTTCAGGATCTGCGGATGGCAGGTATAGAGGCTGTCGGGCCCGATGCCGAAGCGGAAGCGCCCGCTCGTGGAGGCGTGGCGCCACTCCGCGATCTGGTCCACGGCCGACTGCATGGCCGGGGCCACCTGTTCGCGGCTTGCCGCGCCCACCTCGCGGTAGATGATGCCGCGCAGGCCGAGCCGCTCCGCCGCAGGAAGGCTCGCCCCGGTGGAGGTGACGTCGGCCACCGTCGTGATGCCGGCGGAGAGCGCCTCGTAGGCACCGAGCACGGCCGAATCGATCCAGTCCTGCTCGGTCAGCAGCGCCTCCTTCTCAAGGACGAAGGCCTTCCACTTGGCATAGGGGGCGTCGTTGAGCAGCCCGCGCATGATTGCGTATTCGAGATGCGAGTGGCAGTCCACAAAACCGGGCATGACGGCCGCCATGCCGAAGTCGCGGACCTCCTCGTCGGGATAGCGGAGCTTAAGCTCCGAGGCGGGCCCCACGTCGACGACCTTGTCTTCTCGGACCAAGACGGCGCCGTGCTCGATATAGGGGGTGGACACGGGCAGGACGTAACGGGCGGTTATCAGCATACTGACCTCCAGACCAGAAGTGTTGGGGACGGCCGCCTAGCACGCGGCCTTGCGGGCCAAGTAGACTGCGGCGATGCCACCGGTGCAGTCATGGTAGCCGACCTCGGCGAAACCGGCCTCCTTGAGCTCCTCCACGATGCGCTCCTGCACCGGAAACTCGCTGATCGACCGGGCAAGGTACTTGAAGCCCTCGCGGTCGCCGGCAACGCAGCCGCCCACGAAGGGCACGACGTGGTCCCGGTACACGTTGTAGACCGAGCGCCACAGGGCGTTTTTTGGCGTGCCGAACTCCAGGATCGCCGCACGGCCACCGGGCCTGAGCACGCGCAGCGCCTCGTCCATCGCCTTGGCGCGGTCGCTGAAGTTGCGCAGGCCGTAGGCCATGGTGAGCACGTCGAAGGACGAGTCGCCGTAGGGCAGGTTCATGGCGTCGGCCTCGGTGAAGGCCATGGGCACCCCCCGGGACGCCCCGGCCTCGGAGCGTTCCCGGGCCACCCGCAGCATCGCCGGCGTGAAGTCAGACACCTCGATGGAGGCCGGCGGGCAGCGTCGGCACAGCTCGAAGGCGACATCGCCCGTGCCGCCCGCCACGTCGAGCACCTTCTCGTCCGCCGTGCAGGCCGCCGTCTCGGCAAGGACCTTGAGCCAGCTCCTGTAGATGCCGAGGCTGCTCACGGCGTTGAACGTGCCGTAGGAGTCGGCGATCTTCGAAAAGATCCCGCGGACCATGGACCCCTTGGGGTCGACGGGGAGGCTGCCGTCGTTAGCCACGGGAGCGGCCCTCCCTCGCCAGACGGGCAGAGACGAGCTTCACGCAGGTGACGAAGACGTCCAAGGCTCGGTCGAGCTCCCCAAGGCTCGGGAAGCTCGGGGCTATGCGGATGTTGGTGTCCTCGGGGTCGACCCCGTAGGGCCAGGTCGCCCCCGCGCCGGTCAGCGTCACGCCGCACTCCTTGCACAGCTCCACGATGGCGCGCGCCGACCCGCGCGGGCCGTCGAACGACACAAAGTAGCCCCCGAGGGGCTTGGTCCAGGTGGCGACCCCCAGCTCCCCCAGGCCGCGACGCAGACGCTCGTCGACAAGCTCGAACCGCGGCCGAAGGACGTCGGCCTGGAGCGCCATGTGCTCGCGCAGGCCCTCCATGTCGCGCAGGTAGCGGACGTGGCGAAGCTGGTTCAGCTTGTCGTGGCCGATCATGCGGTGGCGGTATTCCGAGAGGAGGTCGTCGAGGTTGGCCTTGGAGGCGGCCATGGCCGAGACGCCGGCACCGGCAAGGGTGATCTTGCTCGTCGAGCAGAAGGCGTAGACGAGGTCCGGGTTCTGGTTGCGCTCCAGCTCCTCAAAGACGTTGAGCAGCACCTCGCGGCGGTCGGGGTACAGGTCGTGCTCGCAGTAGGCGTTGTCCCAGTAGACGCGGAAGTCCGGGGCCGCCGGCCTCAGGGCCGCCACACGCCGCACCGCCTCGTCGGAGTAGGTGACGCCGGAGGGGTTCGAGTACTTGGGGACGCACCACATCCCCTTGACCGTAGGGTCGCCCACCAGCTCCTCGACCACGTCCATGTCGGGGCCTTCGGGGGTGAGCGGCACCGCGACGAGCTTGAAGCCGAACTGCTCGGCGATGCCGAAATGGCGGTCGTAGCCGGGCGTCAGGCAAATCCACGTGAGGGGCTCCCGCTGCATCTGGAGCATGAACGGCTCGCAGCCGCACACACCGTGCACCATGGCGTGGGCCAAGGCGTCGTACATCAGGGTCAGGGAGCTCTCCCCGCCGATCAAGACGTTGTCGGCGCCCACCCCGAGCATCTCGCCGAACAGGGCGCGCGCCGAGGGGATGCCTTCGATGCAGCCGTAGTTGCGGCAGTCGATGCCGCCGTCGGTCAGGTCGGAATCGGGGGCGAGCGTCGCGAGTATGGGCAGCGACAGCTCGAGCTGATCGGGCGAGGGCTTGCCGCGGGCCATGTTGAGCTTGAGGCCGCACGCTTTGACGGCAGCCGCCTCCTCCTCGAGCCGGGCGATCTCGGCATCGAGCTCGGCCGGCGGTAAAGACTCGTAGAACGAGGACATGGGCTTCTCCCCTAGGTCGGCGCGGACACCTGCGCCCCCTGCGACAGGGCGCGGCTGAGTACCCCATCATATACATGGAGGGGCCCGGCGGTCCCCGGAAGGGCCGCGCCCACGCAATCAACGGCACCGGCGTGCCGTGCAAGCGGAAAAACGCGGCGGGGCCGACCCCACGGCAGGACTGCCGTATAATCGGGGGCCTTCCCGACACGCCCCGCGACCGATAGGAGCCCCCATGGCGCCCGCACCCATCATCAACGTGCCCCACGACGAAGACTACGGCGTCCTCCAGGACCTCGTGGACGCCGTCTTTAGGAGGGCTCCCCGCGTGAGCCGCATGGAGCTTCTGACCCAGGCCGAGGCCCACGACGTGAGCGAGGACATCATGGAGGTGGTGGAGCTCATGCCCTCGGGCAGCTACACGCGCACCGAGATGGCCGACCAGATGAACTCCATCATAACCGCCCACGGATGGGGCCTGCGCTACGGCACGGTGGAATAGGGTTTATACTTACATACCTGCAACGCGCCGTTCCGGCACCGGCCGACGAGCAAGACGAACAAGCCCCACACCCCACGGACGGAGACGCCCCCATGAGCAACCCGAGCACTGCGAACCGACCTGTCTTCCCCAAGCGCGCCGTCGTGACCGGCGGCATGCCCTACGGCAACAAGAACCTGCACTTCGGCCACATCAGCGGCGTCTTCGTGCCCGCCGACTTCTACGCACGCTTCCTGCGCGACCGCATCGGCGCGCAGAACGTGCTGTTCGTGAGCGGGACCGACTGCTACGGCTCCCCCATCATGGAGGGCTTCCGCAAAAAGGCGGCCGAGGGCTACGAGGGGACCATCGAAGACTACGTGTGCGAGAACCACGAGGCCCAGGCCGCGGCCCTCGACGCCTACGGGATCTCGCTCGACCTGTTCGGCGGGAGCGCCCTGGAACCGGCCAAGCCCTTCCACGACGAGCTGACGGCCCAGGTCGTCGAGCGCCTCCACAGCCTGGGCAAGCTCTCGTTGCGCTCCACCAAGCAGTTCTACGACCCGGAGGCCCAGCAGTTCCTCAACGGCCGCCAGGTCCAGGGGTTCTGCCCCGTGCGGGGGTGCAAGAGCGAGAAGGCCTACGCCGACGAGTGCGACCTGGGCCACCAGTTCGAGCCCGAGGAGCTCATCAAACCCGTGTCGCAGCTCACCGGCTGCACCCCCGAGCTGCGCCCCGTGGCGAACTGGTACTTCGATCTGCCTGCGGAGCATGACTTCATCGCCCGGGAGGTCGCCCGCCAGGAGGCGGACCCGCGCGTGCGCCCCGTGGTGACCTCGACCGTCGCCGAGTGGCTCCTCCCCCCCGTGATCTACATCCAGAACACGTTCCGCGCGGCCTACGACGAGATGGCCCCGACGCTGCCCGCCCACCGGCTCTCCGTGGAGGAGGGCAAGTCGTCGTTCGACCTCACCTTTGAGAGCTGGCAGGACCGCGACACCGCCCGCGACGCCCTGGCCGCGGCGGGCGTACGCTTCCGCACCGGCAAGACGCTGCTCCCCTTCCGCATCACGGGCAACATCGACTGGGGCGTGCCCGTCCCGGCCGTCGACGGCGTGGAGGGCCTGACCGCGTGGTGTTGGCCCGAGTCGCTGTGGGCGCCCATCTCGTTCACCCGTGCCGTCCTGGCGGCCGACAGGACCGCCTCGCAGCACCGCTATTCCGACGACGACTGGCGCGCATGGTGGTGCGATCCCGAGGCCGCCCAGTTCCAGTTCATAGGCCAGGACAACATCTACTTCTACTGCGTGGCCCAACCGGGCCTCTGGGAGGCGCTGGACTGGGGGCTCGACCAGAGCGTGCCCGTGGCCAACTACCACATCCTGTTCATGGGAAAGAAGGCTTCGAGCTCGGGAGCCGTGAAGCCGCCCATGGCCGTGGAGCTGCTCGACCAGTACACCCCCGAGCAGCTGCGCGCCCACTGGCTGTCGCTCGGCTTGGCCGACAAGCCCGTGAGCTTCTCGCCCAAGCCCTGGGAGACCGACCCCGAGAAGCGTTCGGACCCCCGTGTGGCCGACCCGGCCCTCAAGGAGTCGGCGCTGCTCACCAACGTCTTTAACCGCCTGGCGCGCTCCTGCTTCTACGGGGCGGCCGAGGTCTGCGACCTCAAGCTGCCGCAGGGGGCTCCCTCTCCCGAGGCCGCGCAGGCGTGCGCCAAGGCGCTGCTCGACTTCGAGTCCAAGATGTACGTCCTCGACTTCCCCGGTGCCTTCGGCGTGGCCGAGGCGTTCATCCGCGACGCAAACAAGCGCTGGAGCGACGCGAGCAAGGCGGCCAAGAACGCCGACGACCGCACGGCGCACGTCGCCGCCCTCACCGACGCCTTCGCGGCCCTGCGCGTCGCGGCCCTGCTCATGCACCCGGCGGTGCCCAGGGGGTGCGAGATGATCTGCGAGTACTTTGGCTTCTCGCCCGAGCTGTTCTTTAGCTGGGACAACGCGTTTCTCACCCTCGACGAGCTCACGGAGCTGGCCGGCGAGCGCCCCGGTGAGCACCGTGTGGGGCAGCTCCCGCCGCGCACGGACTTTTTTGCGAAGCACCCGAGCCAGCTTTAAGGCCGCCCCGGTTCGGGTACGTACTTGCGCAAAACTGTCGACAAGGGAGGTCGTATGGGACGCTTTATAGGATGGATCGGCCCAATAGCCTATCTTGCTGCGGTCGGAGCGCTTTCGACCCTCGCCATCTGGTTCGCATGCTTTCCGGGCAACGGCTATCTGGCCGCATGGCTGAGCCTTGCGTTCGGCGGCCACGCCTCGCTGGCCCTCGACGCGACCACGCCGCTCACGGCAGACGGCATCGACGCGCTGTCGGGCGCCTGCATCGTGCTGGCCGCCACCTGGTGCGTCGCCGTGCTGTGGTTCATAGGGCAGGCGGCCGTGCGCCACGACGGCCTCGACGACGAGCGTTGGACGGCGCACATGCTTGCGGTGGGCCTGGTGGGCCGCGTCGTCTTGGCACCGCTGTGCGTCGCCTGCACCCTTGGCTCGGCGGTGGCGGCGGGGGCGGCCATCGAGGCATGGGGCTACCATGGGTCCTTCTGGACGGGGGCCCTGTGGACGGAGGCCTTTGGCATGCTCGCCGTGCTGCCGGTGGCGCTGTACCAGATCTGCGGCGCGGCAAGGCTTGCCCACCGCGGGCTGCTTGGAACCACGGGGCTCGTATGGAACGTGATCCTGGCGTTTCTCCCCACCCTGGGCTTCGTGGCCATGTGCGGCCTGTACGTCAACGGCCGCGAAGAGCTTATCGCAGCCCACGACCGCCGCGTGGTCGCCGACGCCATGGTCTGCTGCAGCGAGAGCCCGGCCGCGCAGGAGGACGACGACGCGGGCCAGGCGGCCGATCCTGAGGCCGAGACCGTCCCGGACCCCGGCTCTGCGCCCGCGCTCCCGGCACCCGACCCACGACCGGACGCGCGGGTGTAGACACCTCAAAGGGACGTGCCAAAAAGGGCCCGCCCGCAAGGCCGAAAAGACCTGCGGGCGGGCATTTTGGTATCAACGGTTCTGTAAGTCTAGAGCGGTCCACAGAATTGCTGGACAAGGCGCGCGAGGGCGCGGTGTGCTTAAGGCACATAAGCCCGAGCGCAACGCGGTACAGGACTTTATTCAAAATGCTCTAGGATTTTCCCTCCACGGCGTTGCCCAGGTCGTTGGGGAACAGGGTCTCCAGGAGGTTCGAGCCGTCGGGGCCCACCAGGATCACGTCGCATTGGACAGGAAGGCCGGCCACCTGCTGGTAGCCGCAGGCGATCTCGCCGGGGGCAAAGGGCAGCAGCGTCTCGACGGCCGAGAGGTTCGTCGTGTCGAGGGTCACGGTCACCGTGGCGAACTGCTCGTCGTAGTCCACCGCCGTCACATGGGGGTGCAGCCCGCTTGACGCCACGTCGTCGATGGCGCCCTTCGCATCGGCGTAGACGCGCTCCACAAACCCGGCGTACCCGTCGGCCGAAAACGTGACCGTATAGCTGCCGTCGTCTTCTTTCGTGATGTCGGTGCCGCCGAAGTCTTGGAGCACGGCCATGGGGTCGCTCTCCCATACCCCCTCGAAAAAGACCTGGGGCACGCTGACCGTCTGCTCCTCTGCCGGCGCCGCGATGACCGGGGCCTGGGTGGGCTGGTCCGACGGGGCGGCCTCGTCTTGGCCCGCACAGCCCGTGCCGAGCAGCCCGGCGCACACGGCCAGCGTAGAGGCGGCGCCCACTACCATGGCTTTAATACCCTTTTCCATCCGCTCGCCCCAATCCCTCGCCTCTTGCGCCCGTACCCAGTTTAAGACCTCGGGAGACGCGATGGAAAAGAACCGCAAACTCTGCACTGTCTTGGGGAGGAGCCCGCGGTGCGGCCGGCCCGGCGACGGCGGTGTGGGTATGGTGCCAAATGGGCCGGCTTCTTCATAAATCTGACGACGCGGGTATAACCCCCAGCGTAACGGTCTCGAGAAAAGAGCCTCCCATGTCGTCAGCACGGTTGCGCAGGTTTACCAAAGGAGACGAAATCGGCTACTTTGAGCCGCGCACCTGGGCGTTTTGGCGCTCCCTCATCGTAGTCCTCTGTGTGTTCAGCATCGTGGGCCATTGGCTCGAGATACCGTACTGCGTCTTTATGGACCACTGCTTTGGCATCGTCACCGACGACTACAACGTCTGGACGGACCCGCTGTACCTTCCCTATTGGGTCTATGGCATCGGGGCCGTGGTCATGACCTTGGTGTTCGAGCCCTTTAAGGAGCACATCATAACGCGGCGCAAGACGGTCTGGGGCGCCTTGCTCGAGACCTTTGTGTACGCGACGCTGCTCAGCATGGTCTTGGAACTGGGCATCGGCCTTTTGATCAACCAGCCCGACGCAAGCGGCGTCTACCCCTTCTGGGACAACTCCCAGCTTCCCTTTAATATCATGGGGCAGGCCTGGATTGTGAACGACATCATGATCGGCCTGGTGGCGGTCCTGTACATCTGGGTGCTCTACCCCCTGATCTGCGCCGGCTTTCGGAGCCTGAGCCCGCGGGCGGCCAATATCGTCTTTGCCGCCGTGCTCGTCGTATTCGCCGCCTGCTGCATAGCGTCGTACACCATCCCCCTGACATAGGTCCAAAACCCTGATAAAATATCAGGGAACTGTATCGGCGGGGCCTTTGGCAAGCACCGCCACGAGAGAGGATAGGTGCATGAGGAACTAGCGACGCCCCTGGGCCCAACCACAACCGCCTATACAACCCCTAGGCTGCGCGGCTGGGCGTCGCATCGCTCATGGCACCGTCAAAACCCAAGCGCCTTTCAAAGACCGGCGACGTCCCCTCGCGCGGCCTCCCCCCAAGGAGGACCCGCGATGCAATTGAACATCTCTCACGTGCGCTATACCTATCCCGGTGCTGCCGAGACCGCCGTCAACGACGTGACCGTCGTTTTTCGCGAAGGCTGGACCGGCCTCGTCGGCAACAATGGATGCGGCAAGACCACCCTCGCGCTCATAGCCGCCGGCATCCTGACCCCCGACACAGGGACGGTGCTCCCGGCGCTCTCCAGCGCGTACTGCCCCCAAGACTCTACCGTCGTCCCCCCGCACCTTGAGGAGTTCGCGACAGACTGGGGTTCGGAGGCCGTCCGGCTCAGACGGGAGCTCGGCGTCGAAGACGACTGGCCCTGGCGCTACGCCGAGCTATCGGGGGGCCAGCAAAAGCGCCTGCAGGTCGCTTGCGCCCTGTGGGAGCTCCCCGACGTGCTCATCCTCGACGAGCCCACCAACGACCTCGACGCACAGACCCGGGCGGTCGTGGGCAACGCGCTCGAAGCATACCGCGGCATCGGCGTGCTCATCTCTCACGACCGCGAGCTGCTCGACAGGCTTGCCGGGCAATGCCTCATGTTCGAGGACGGCCACGCCATCTTAAGGCCGGGAAACTTCAGCGAAGCCTACGGGCAGGCCACGCAGGAAAGGTCCAGCAGCTTTAAACAGCGCCAAGACGCCAAACGGGAGCTGTCGCGCCTGCAACGGGAGGCCCAGCGGAGAAGCGAGGAGTCCGCCCGGTCCAAGGGAAGGCTCAGCGCGCGCGACGTCGGCAAACACGACAGCGACATGAGGGCGCGTCTTGGCCTGGCACGCGTCACCGGCAAGGACACCGTGGCGGGAAGGGCCTCGGCCGTGATGGCCAAACGGATCGACCGGGCCGCCGAGAGGCTCGCATCGACCGCGGTAACCAAGCACTACGACCCGCGCATCCAAACGTGCGGACGCGCCTTGAGCGCCGACTTCGTCGTCCACCTGCCGGCAGGGCGCATGGGCGACGACGACTTTGAGCTTGACGTGCCGGAGCTCTGGGTGTGTCCCACAGACCACGTGGGGATCTCGGGCAACAACGGCTCCGGAAAGAGTACCCTGCTGCGGCGCCTGCTCGAGCTGACCAAGCCCAACGTGCGCGTCGCCTACGTGCCCCAAAGCGTCAGCGAGCAGCGGCGCGACGAGGCCCTGAGGTTTTTACGGGCGCTCGACAGCGCCTCGACAGGCCAGGTCCTCTCCCTGGTCGCCCGGCTCAACTCCGACCCCGATCGCCTGCTCGACGGCGGCGACACAAGCCCCGGCGAGCTGCGAAAGCTCATGCTCGCCGAGCAGCTCCTGTGCGAGCCCAACCTCCTGGTGCTCGACGAACCGACGAACCACCTCGACCTCGGCTCCATCCAGGCCCTCCAGGCCATGCTCTCGGAGTTCCCCGGCGCCCTCGTGCTCGTCTCGCACGACCGGGTGCTCCTGGAGGCGACCTGCCCCATCCGCTGGAACCTGGGAGAAGGCCCCGACGGCCGCTTCGTCCTCTCGGTTCGCTAGAGCATTTTGAGAAAGTTCCTGCACAAGGCGCGGCGGGGCGCGGTGTGCTAGGGCACATAAGCCCCGGCGCAACGCGGTGCAGGACTTTATTCAAAATGCTCTAGGGCGGCCCAGGAGCTCATGATATAACCTAAGGCGCGCAACCTGTCATTCCTGAAACCGTTTTGACGAGAGAGGACCCTGAGATGAACGTGGTGATCGTGGGCGGGGTGGCCGGAGGCGCCACGGCGGCGGCCCGCATCCGGCGGCTCGACGAGCAGGCGCAGATCATGGTGTTCGAGCGGACGGGCTACGTGTCCTACGCCAACTGCGGGCTCCCCTACTTCATCGGCGGCACCATCGCCGACCCGCAGGCCCTGACCCTCCAGACGCCCGAGAGCTTTGCCGCGCGCTTCAGGGTGGCCATGAAGGTGCGCCACGAGGTCACCGCCATCCACCGCGACCGCAAGACGGTCTCGGTCATCAACCTCGCCACCGGCGAGGAGTTCGAGGAGCCCTACGACAAGCTCATTCTCTCGCCGGGCGCCAAGCCAACCCTGCCGCGCCTGCCCGGGGTGGGGCTCAAAAAGGTCTTCACGCTGCGCACCGTGGAGGACACGTTCCGCATCAAGGAGTTCGTCGACACGGAGCATCCCCGCTCGGCCGTGATCGCCGGCGGTGGCTTTATCGGCCTCGAGTTGGCCGAGAACCTCTGCGAGCTGGGCGTGGACGTCACCATCGTGCAGCGCCCCAAGCAGCTCATGAACCCCCTTGACCCCGACATGGCGTCGTTCATCCACGCGGAGATGCGCAGGCACGGCGTCAAGCTCGCGCTGGGGCACACGGTGGAGGGGTTCCAGGAAACCGGCGGGAGCGTGGAGGTGCTGCTCAAGGACGAGGCGCCCCTGCACGCCGACATGGTGGTGCTGGCCATCGGCGTCACGCCCGACACCCACCTGGCCCAGCAGGCGGGCCTTGCCCTGGGCATCAAGGGCAGCATCCTGGTGGACGACCGCATGCAGACCTCAGACCCCGACATCTACGCCGTGGGCGACGCGGTGCAGGTCAAGCACTCCGTGACGGACCAGGACGCCCTTATCTCCCTTGCCGGCCCCGCCAACAAGCAGGGCCGCATCGCCGCCGACAACATCTGCGGCTACGACAGCCACACCTGCGGCTCCCAGGGCAGCAGCATCATCAAGGTCTTTGACCTCACCGCCGCTGTCACCGGCGTCAACCAGACCGCCGCAGAGAAGGCCGGCCTCAAGACCGGCAGCGTGATCCTCTCGCCCATGAGCCATGCGGGCTACTACCCCGGCGGCAAGCTCATGACCCTCAAGGTGGTGTTCGAACAGGGGACCTACCGCCTGCTGGGCGCGCAGATCGTGGGCTACGAGGGCGTCGACAAGCGCATCGACGTGCTGGCAACCGCCTTGCACGCGGGCATGAGGGCCACCGAGCTCGAGGAGCTGGACCTGGCCTACGCGCCGCCCTACTCCTCGGCCAAGGATCCCGTGAACATGGCCGGTTTCATGATCGACAACATCGAGAAGGGCATTGTGAAGCAGTGGCACCTCACGGACCTGGGGGCGTTGCTCGGCAACGAGGACGTCACGCTTCTGGACGCCCGCACGGCCTTTGAGTACACCCGGGGCCACATCGACGGCTTTGTGAACATCCCGGTAGACGAGCTGCGGGAGCGCCTGGGCGAGCTCGACCCCTCCAAGCCCGTCTACGTCATCTGCCAAAGCGGCCTGCGCAGCTACATAGCCTGCCGCATCCTGACGGGTTACGGTTACGACGCCTACAACTTCTCGGGCGGCTATCGCTACTACGAGGCCGTGACGGCCGACCGGGCCCTCATCGAGCAGGCGGCCCCCTGCGGGATGGATCGGTAGGCGTCCGAACACATGGCGAGAGACGAGGGGGGCCCATGGGACACGTTTTGAAGAAGGTCGCTGCCTGGCTATGCACCGTGGGCGTCGCCTGCGGCCTAGGCTGGGCGGCGCTCACCGCCGGAACGGGCCCGGTGACCGCGCCCGCCGTCGCCGAGGCTCGGCCGGCAACAGCAGTCGAGGCGCAGTATCCCGGCCTGAAGGACAACTTCTACGAGGCCGTCAACCGCGACTGGTTCGACCGGTGGGACGTCCCGCCCACCGATGCCTACGTCGACAACTTCTACTTGCTGCGCGACGAAAACCGCACCCGGCTGCGCGCCATCATGGAGGAGGCCAACGCGAACGCGTCGGCCGAAGAAGGCTCTGACGAGCGCAACGTCGGCGCCCTGTGGGCAACGGGCCTCGACCGCGAGGCGCGCAACGCCGGAGGCTGGGGAGACGCCGAGGAATTCTTGGCAGCCATCGACGATGCCTCCAGCGTCACCGAGCTGCTTGAGGCGTCCACAACCTTTGACCGCGCCTACGGGTGCTCCAGCTTCTTCGGCCTAAACGTGGGCGCCGACTCAGAGGACAGCGCGCGCAAGGTCTACTACCTGACCCCCTCCGACACGGGCCTGTCGCAGGAGCTGTGGTTCTCGGACGCCGCGGAGTCCCAGGAACAGGCGCGGCTCTACCAGGAGCTGCTCGCCGAGCTGTGCACGCTGAACGGGGCCGCGCCCGAGGAGGCCGCCGCAACGGCAGAAGGAGTCGCCGGCGCCATGAAGGAGCTGGCGGCCTCCTCGCTCACCACGGCCGAGCGGTACGATCCGACCCTCACCTACAACGTGTACCGACTGTCGGACCTCGAGGAGCTGTACGGCGGCCTGCTTCCCCTGGACCTCATCTACGAGCTGTATGGCGGCCAGCCCGACGATGTGCTGATCATCCAAGACGAGGGGCTGCTCCAGGCAACCGCCGCGCTGCTTGCTGAGGCCGACCTCGACCTGCTGAAGAGCTACGCAAAGAGCTGCCTGTTCGTCGACCTGGCAGAGTACGGCACCGTGGACGCCTTCGAGGCGAAGGAGCGCTACGAGACGGAATACATGGGCCTGGAGGAGAGCCTCTCCCTTGAATCCGACCTGGTTAACCAGCTCCAGAAGCAAGCGCCGTTCGAGTGCGGGCGCCTCTATGCCGACCGGTACTTCTCAAAAGAATCCCAGGCAGAGATCCAGGCCATGGTCGACGACATCGTGGCCGTCTACGAGCGGCGCATCCGCGCGCTCGGCTGGATGGGCGACGAGACCAAAGAGGAGGCCCTAGATAAGCTGCAGGCCATAGCGTCGTTCATCGGTGTCCCCGACGAGTGGCCCCAAGACGCCTATGAGCTCGCGCTCAAACGGCCCGAGGAAGGAGGTCTCTTCGTCAATAACGTCCTGGAGGCCCATCGCGCCGTACGGGATGCCGAGTTCGCCGCCAAGAACGAACCCGTAGACAAGACGCGCTGGTTTGACGCGCCCCAGACGGTGAACGCCTACTACTATCCCCTGACCAACAGCATCACACTGATGGCCGGCATCCTGCAGCCGCCCTTCTACGACCCCAACGCAGCTCCCGAGCAGAACCTGGGGCGCATCGGCATGATCATCGCCCACGAGATCACCCACGCCTTCGACAGCATGGGGTCGCTCTACGACGCCGAAGGAAACCTGCGCGACTGGTGGACCGCCGAAGACGCGCAACGCTTCGAAGAGCTGGCCCAGCGCGTGGTGGACTGCTACGACGGCAGGGAGGTGAACGGCTTTCTGGTGGACGGCAAACTGACCCTGGGGGAGAACATCGCCGACTTGGGGGCGGTGGCCTGCATAACCGAGGTCGCCAAAGAGCGCGGCTACGACCTGCAGCAGGTCTACGTCGCCTTCGGGCAGACGTGGCCGTCCAAGATCCGCAGCGAGCACCTGGCCGAAATCATCGCCGCCGACACCCATGCCCCCGCGGAACCGCGGGGCAACGCCGTGCTGTCCGCGACCGACGGGTTCTACGAGGCGTTCGGCATCGAGGAGGGCGACGGCATGTACGTCGCTCCCGAAGACCGGCCGCAGGTGTGGTAGGTGGCCAGCGGGCGATCCCTGCGGGACCGGGAGCCGCCTGCCGCTCCGCGGGGATCGCCCCCGATAGACCCCGTCACAGCCCCAACTCCTCCTCACCCCAGCGCTTACGAGGAGGTCAAGGAGCTGGTGTCGCGGCTGGCCATCCCGACCGAGTTCGCCATGCTCGGCGCGTCGAACCCCGTTATGCTCCGCGGGCGTCTGCCCGAGCACAGAGACGAGCTGATCGCGGCCCTCGACTCCATCGTCAACGACATCGGCGAGGAACGGCTGCGCGAATACAGGGTGGGCCTCAAGCACCTGTGAGGCCGCGGCCCAACGCTGGCAAACCGGCGTGTATCATGGGAGGTCAACTGCCGGCAAGGCAGATTGCCGGCCCCACCACGCGTCCTCCCCACCTGTGCACCCGTACGGAGAGGCCCGCCAAGCGCCGGCCCTGTAAGCTGGTCTTGTAAGGAGGTGCGCATTGAGCCAGCTTGAAGACCTGAACCGCGCAATGGGCTACATAGAGGAGCACCTGGACGGCACGGCCGACATGGACGAGCTCGCGCGGGTCGCCGCGTGCTCCAAGTACCAGCTGCAGCGGATGTTCCCCTATCTGACCGGAATACCCCTGACCGAGTACATCCGCCGCCGAGCCATGACGCGGGCCGCCCAGGACCTGAGGTCGTCGGACACCAAGGTGATCGACACGGCCCTGCGCTACGGGTACGACTCCCCCACCGCGTTCAACCGCGCGTTCCGACGCGTCCACGGCCTCTCGCCCAGTGAGGCACGGCGTCCTGAATCCAAGCTGACCCTCTACCCGCGCCTCGTGTTCACCTTGTCTGTGAAAGGAGAAGAGGCAATGGACTACAGGATCGTCGAACAGGATGCCTTCCGCGTGGTGGGGATCCCCTCTACCAACGGGACGTGGGACCTCGAAGACGCGGGGGCCAAGGCAACCGAGTACTGGGAGCAGCTGGGTACCGGCATCCACCAGGTGCTGGACCTTATGGACGGCAGCGAACCGCAGGGGCTGTTGGGCGTCCAGTTCTGCAAGGACGGCGCGTTCGACTGCTACATGGCGTGCGTCGCCACGGGCCAGCCGTGCCCCGCAGGGATGGAGGAGCGCACGGTGGAGGCGGCCACCTACGCGGTGTTCGAGTGCGTGGGGGCGATGCCGCATGCGATGACCGACCTGTGGCACCGCATCCTGACCGAGTGGCTCCCCTCGTCGGGCTACCGATGGGACAGTAAGACAGACGTCGAACGCTACCTCACACCAAAGATGGACTCCCCCGACAGCCGCAGCGAGGTCTGGCTACCGGTGGTCAGGGAGTAGGACGAACAACGGGCGCACCCTCGGGTCGGTTTTGACCAGGGTGCGCCCTTGGAGGGTACGGCGGATTTCTGGCTTTTACTGCTGAGCGAGCCCGGCTCTCGGGCCCCGGTGCACCGCAAAGACAAATCTTGACCGAGGGCGTAACTTCTTATCGAAAACTGATATATAAATATGGAAATGACGAATAAAATAGCAGGTCGTTTGTGAACCTATAAGAAAATTATATCATATTCACAAATAAATCTACGCCCTCGAGCCAGATTTTGTTTTGGGATCGAGGACATCCCGCGAGATCGGTCATCCCCTCGGACCGAACCCCTCGACAAATCCCTCGATCAAGGCGTTCACAACCTCGGGGCGGTCGGTGTTGGAGTTGTGCCCCGCGCCCTCGACCCAGTGCACGGGCAGCCCCGTTCGTTTCTCCCACTCGCGGTTATAGCGCCGGGCGGAGCCCGCCTTGTCCTGAATACCGCAGATGACAAGCGTCGGGCACGGCAGGCTGTAGTCCCTCTCGGGCGAGATGGCCTCAGCAAGCACCCGATACCCATGGGTGGCCAGCGCGCAGTACTCGCGCTTCTCGTAGCCGTCCATCATCTCGCCCATGAGGCGCCTACCGTAGTCGGAGGTGGCAGAGCCGTTAGTACCCACCCGCTTCAAGGTACCCCAAGGAATCGAAAGATACATGAGCTTGGTGTGCTTGAGGAAGAAGAGCTCCCAACCCGCGTAGTATTCGAACCCCAGGGGACACGAGTCGATGGAGACGAACCCGGAGGCGTCTGTGGGAAAGAGCCGCAGGTAGGCCTGGGCCGTATAGCCTCCCATGGACTGCCCCGCCAAGACAGGCCCGCGGATGCCCTCGCGCTCAAAAATCCCGTGCAGCCAGCGCGCCAAGTCGTCGAGCGTCCAGTCGAGCTCAAACGGCCGAGAATCCCCGTGGGAGGGAGGGTCCCACACAAAGACGTTCGCCTTGTCCAAGAAAAACGCAACCTGCTTCTCGAAGAGCCTGTGGTCCGCCGTAAGTCCGGGGAGAAACGCCAACCAGGGGCGTTCGGGCATCGGCCGAGCCGAAACCCAATAGGCGATCTGCCCGGCCGCCGTCTGATAGTGCCTCTCGCATAACCGCTTTTCGTCCCAAACACCGCATGCCATGGGCCTCCCCTTTCGCTCGCCGTACGGTACAGGCTAGTCGATTGACTTGCTTTTGGAAGGCCCACGGACAAGAGCATCGAAACGAGCGCGTTCTTTTTTCGTTATCGTACAGCGGCAAGGCTGTACCGAAGCTACGAAATCCGCCCGCCTTCCAACCCACGCACATAGGCCAACGTCGGCTCCAGGTACGCGCGCCTTGTGCCGTCGAACCCGTCTCCCATGACGCGCAGCATCTCGGCAGCTTTGGGGTCGGTTTTGGCGGCCTTCGCGTTCATCTTGAAGAACATCTTCATGGCGACCTTGTCCAGCACACCAAGCCGGTCGTAGTCAAAGCCGCCCTGGCAGTAGAAGTGGGGCAGACCGGGGTAGTCAGCCGCTGGAAAGACGCGCGAGAAGGCCTCCTCCACCTCGGACGCAGGCCACGTGTCGCACGGCATCGGGGTCGCCCCCGTAGCAAGCACAACGGCGTGGAGGGCCGGATGCTCCCGCATCGCCCGTTTGAGCCACGTGGCGCCCTTGATAGAAGCGGCATGGAACCAGCTGCAAAATACCAGCACGTCCGCCTTCGAGAGGTCGACGCCCGATCGCCGTGCGTATGGGATCGCCGCACACCCAAGGTCCTCGGCCAGCCACTCGGCATAGCGCTTCGTGAAGCCGGTCTGCGAGCAATAGACGACGGCGACGTTGCACACGGCGGCCGCGCAGCTCTCTTTGAATGCGTCCATGTTAGACCCCTCTCCTCGTGTGCAACCCGATGAACTCCCGTAGGTGCCCCTCGATGCTTTTTGACGCCTCGTCCCACGGCGCGTCTGCCATGAGCAGCAAAAAGGCGCTCCCGTAGAACTCTGCAGCGGCAACGCCAGGGTCGCATTCGCCAAACACACCGGCCTCCACTAGCCGACTAAAGACGGCCTCCTCTATGGCCAGGGGGCGCTCGATAAAGATCTCCCTAAAGAGCTCGCCGCACCGCTCGTCTTCGTAGCGGTTGGCCTCAAGCATGTGCCGCAGACAGACAATTCGCTCGTCGGCAAAGAGCGGCCTGAAGCTGTCCAGCACAACAGGAGCCAACAGCGCGACGTCTAGAGTCCCGTAGGCTTCGGAGGAATCGGCAGGGTCGGCCATGGCGCCGGTCTCCCTGAGAACCTTGGTCAGATGCCGGAGTTCCCCTTCCACCACGGACTCGAACAGATCGCGCTTGCCTTTGAAGTGGTTGTAGATGGAGGCGTCTTTGATGCCCGCCGCCTCGGCGATGTCCTTGGTCGTGGTGGCCGCATAGCCCTTCGTCGCAAAGAGGCGCATCGCCTCCCACTCGATGCGCTCCTTCGCGTTGCCGGGTGTTCCTTTTGGTCGTGCCATAGGTCCTCCTATAAACTAGTGATTGCTAGTTTATAGGAGCCTGATGATTCCTTCAAGCGAAAACCGTGGTCTTGTGTCGCAAAAGGAGAGGTTGCACCACAAGACCTACAGCGACAGAATCCTCCCCATCTGCGAGGTGTCGTATCCCCCGAGCCCCGCGAACTCATCACGTAGGATTCCCGACTCCAGGATTCCCATCATCTTCCTGACCGGCCTCGAATCGAGCGTCTCCTTCTTTATCACGAGGTCGTAGCGCTCTCTCTGGAGCGGGATAAAGTCGATGCCCTCCACCTGCCGCGCGATCTTCTCGCTACCCACGGCCACGTCGGCCCGCCCCCTCGCGACGGCGCTGGCAACGGCGATGTGCGAGCGCACTTCGTTGGCATAGCCGTTCACGAGAGCGGGGTCCTTGCCGAGCAGGCGCAGGTGCTCGTCGAGCAGCACCCGGGAGCCCGCCCCCTTCTCCCTGTTGACGAGAAGGACGTCGGGCCTTGCCACGTCCCCCCATCCCCCGATGCCCTTGGGATTGCCCTTGGCCACATAGAGCCCCTGGGTGCGGTAGGTCAGATGTATGATAACCGTGGCGATGCCGGGCAGCAGCCGCCTGACATAGGGGTCGTTGTACTCCCCCGTGTCGCCGTCCCACAGATGAGCAGAGGCGACTTGCACCTCATCCTTATAGAGCGCGGTGAGCGCATCGTAGCTTCCCACATATGAGCGGAGAGCGGTCACACCCGCCTGGGAGAGATAGTTCGAAAGGACGTCCAAGATAACGTCCTGGCCGCAAATGATGAAATCACGCTGTCGAGGCTGGGCTGAGAAGACCTTCTCCTCCTGTGCCGAGGTCGTCTTTGAACGAGCGCTGCGAACATACTCGGTCACATCGGCACTGGTAAAGCGGATCTTGCGACCGATGCGGTAAGAGCCTATCTTGCCGGACTTCGCCATCTCGTAGACCGCGTTCTTACCGATGCCGAGCATCTCCGACACTTCCTGCGACGTCAGGGCGTCGTCGTTCAAGGCCATCTGAACTCCTCGCTACACAAAGTGACGAATAGAGATGAATCGGGACGAACCAGGATGGAATACCGGTATTGCATCATTCTGCTTCATGGTAGCACGCAATTCTTCTTAGACTTGTAAAACGATAAACAGTTTGGGAGAAGGGCTGCGGGATATGGATACGCGCCTTGTGGGGCAGATGCTTTTAACGCTCGCCGTGGGCATTCCCTGCGGTCTCTTGGCTAAAAGACTGAAAGTCCCCGCCGGGTTCATGATCGGTGCCTTTGCAGGCGTCTCGGCGCTGTCGGTAATCACGGGGGCGGCGTGGCTCCCAGCCGAAACGCGCACCCTCGTGCAGATGGTCGCGGGAGCATTCGTAGGATGCTCCCTTGAGCGCTCCGACATCGCGCGGATGCGCACCTTTGTGAAGCCGCTGCTCTTGATGCTCGGGTCGTTCCTTATGCTCAACGTGGCGCTCGGGCTCATCATCTGGGCTATCTCGCCCCTCAGCCTCGTGACCGCCCTTATGTGCGCAGTACCCGGAGGTATCAACGACACGCCGATCGTGGCGGCCGCCATGGGCGCAAACGCACCGGACGTGACCATCATGCAGCTGATCCGGCAGGTGCTCGGCATCGGCGTGTTTCCTATCATGATTGCCGCCTACGACCGGATACAGGAGCGGTCGGGGCATCCCGACCCGGGAAACCGCACTACGGCCGGCGATGCAAAACGAGTTACATCGAAGCAGCGGTCCAAGGCATCGTGCGTGGCCGCCTTAGCCGTCGCGGTGGGGGCCGGCCTGCTCGGACACGCATCCGGGATTCCAGGTCTCACGTTCACGGCGTCCATCGTCGCCGTATCCGTGCTCAAGCTCGTCTTTGACTTTGCTTATATCCCCAAGCCTGTGAAAAAAGGCTGTCAGCTTCTGGCAGGATGCTATCTAGGCACGCTCCTCACAGCCCAAGGACTTGCCGGACTTCCCTTGCTCATTGTGCCGGCGGTCGTGCTGGCGGCAGGCTATACCATCAACTGCTTTGCAACCGGGTGGCTCGAAAGTAAGCTCTTTGGTTACGGGCGCAAGGAAGGAATGCTCATGGCGTCCCCCGCCGGGGCGTCTGACATGGCGCTCATCATCGAGGACCTGGACGTCAAGAACACCGACGTGGTCATCATGCAGGTAATTCGGGCCGCTGTGGTAATGGCAGCATTCCCCCAGATCGTCAATGCGATCTGCTGCGTCAATATATGAGCGAAGAAGCCCGCTCTTCGGATACACGGACGAGGGGCTTGTCTCGTCCGACATCGCCCGCACGGAGTTCTATTCAATATTCGACGCCACCCAGACAAAGGTTTCTCCCCTGCCTAGCAGGCAGACCCTCGTGGAGGTCGCGGCCTGGTTCGACAACGAGACCTCGTACGTCTCGCACTTCACCAGGCTGGCTCGGCGGCTTTAAGAAGAATCTGTCCGGGGGTGCCGCAGCCTCTAACGGTAGCCGCGACACCCCCGCGATCAAGACAAGCCGCGCTCAACCCGCGCACCCTATCCCAGCTCTCCCAGTACCGCGGCAAGCGACTCGATAACGTCGTGATTCAAAGAGTAGTGCATCCAGCGTCCCTCTTTCCTCGCCGTGACCAGCCCGCAGTCCCTGAGCAGCTTCATGTGGTGCGAAAGCGTAGGCTGCGCCATGTCGAAGTCCTCGAGGAGGCGGCAAGCGCATATCTCACCTTTGTCGGCGATAAGCCTTGCGATGCGCAGGCGGTTCTCGTCACCGAGGGCCTTGAACGCCCGTGCCGCGTCTTCGAACTCCATCGTGGTCCCTTCCATCCCGCGCGGGTTAGAAAAGACCCGCTATCTCTTCGGCCGTGAGAACCTTACCCTGCGACACGGCCTTCCCGTTCACGAGCAGAGCCGGTGTCGTCATGATACCCGCCTCGGCGATTGCCGCAGGGTCGGTAACGTATTGTACGCTCACCGCCTTGCTCGCCGTGCCAGCCGCCGCGAGCGCATGCTCGTGCAGCTGATGGCAACGCTTGCAGCCCGGACCAAGGACGGTAAGCATAATCGCATCCACTCCGGGCGCATCGCAGACACCTCCGCAATCGCACGCCACAGCAGCGTCCTCGCTCTCAGGCACTTCCACTATCTCCATATCGCAGCAGCAGCCAGTCTTCTCCTTGCCTTCCTTGCTGAACATCTTTGCGAACAGTCCCATCTCTGCATCCTTTCTCTAATGGGTCTTCCATTGCTATCGAGGTTTCATGCCACTAGGGCATGACGATCGCGAACGCGAAACCTGTGCCTATGGACACCAGTAGAATGCACAAAACGAACGTCACCACCATCGGCTTCTTGAATATACTGTTCAGAAGTGAAACCTCGGGGATGGAGCACCCCGCCCCGCCTAGGATGAGCGCGATGACGATACCCGATGACACGCCCTTCTCCATGAGGATTCCCGCGATTGGGATCATTGTCTCCACGCGAATGTACATAGGTATGCCAATCACGGCGGCAAGCGGAATAGCCCAGAGGTTGTCTGCGCCGGCAAAGTTCTCGAGGAGCTCGGTAGGCACGAACCCGTAGATGAAGGCACCGATGCCTGCGCCGAGAAGCAGCCAGCCAACAACTCCTTTGAACAGCCCGACGGCGTCCTTGAGGGCAAATTTGCAGGCCTGAGCCTGCTTCTGCCAAAATGTACCTTTCAGGTTCTCCCATGTTGCTTCATCACCCCCGCAGCATCCACCCTTGATTGCAACGTTCTTGATGTACCGCGAGAAACCCAGCACATCGAGCACAAGTCCTGCGCATACCGCGAACGCAAAGGTGATGACGGCGTAGACGACCGTGGGCACGGGACCGAAGAACACGAGCAGCAGCGCGATTATCGCAGGGTTGAGAATCGGCGAGGTCATCAGAAAAGAAATGGCCCCCGAGAATGGCGCACCGCTCTTGAAGAGACCCACCAGAACGGGAATCGTGGAGCACGAGCAGAACGGAGTAACTGCACCGAGCGCAGCGCCCAGAATCGCGTTGGTCACCTTGTGCGGGCGCGACAAGATGCGCTTGATACGATCCTTCGACACCCACACCTGGAGCAGGGCCACGAAGAAGCTTATAGCAATGAAGAGCAGGAACAGCTCTCCGAACAGGTAGACGAATGTGCCCAGAACGTTGAGCAGGTTCTCTACAGTGAATAAACTATCGAGCATAGTATCTCCTTGGAAGCCACATAGTGGTCTCGCTATACAAACAACGGCTGCAGCCAGTTGAACACGTAGCCACTCACGATCATGCCGACTAGGCAGATCCCAACGAACGTGGCAAGTAGCTTTGGCTTCACCACGCGCGAGAGCATGGTGAGCGACGGGATGGAGAGCACCGTGACGCTCATCATGAAGGCGAGGATGGTGCCGAGGCCCACGCCCTTTTGGAACAGCGCCTCGGCGATAGGGATGGTCCCGAAGATGTCCGCATAGATGGGCGCCCCAATGAGCGTGGCGAGCACGACCGCAAAGGGGTTGCCGTCGCCGAGCACGGCCTCGATGACGTCCTGGGGAATCCAGTTATGGATGAGCGCGCCCACCGCCACGCCGATGAGGATGAACGGGAAGACTTTGCGGAAGGTCTCACCCGTCTGGCCGAGCGCATAGGATACACGCTCCCTCCTCGTCATGGTCTGCACCTGCGCCGCATCGACCGCCTCACCGCGCACGAAATCGGCAACTTGGTCGGCCATGTTCAGGCGCTGGATGATGGAACCACCTGCGACCGCGATCACAAGCCCGACGACTGTGTAGATCAGGGCGACGTGGGGACCAAAGATGCTCATGATGAGGATGATGGAGGCAATGTCCACCATGGGCGACGATATGAGGAACGAGAAGGTCACGCCGAGCGGCAGACCCGCCCGCATGAATGCGATGAACAGCGGGATGGAGGAGCATGCGCAAAACGGCGTCACTGTACCGAGGAGCGCCCCTGCGATGTTGCCGCCGATGCCTTTGAAGCGCCCGAGGATGCGCTTGCTGCGCTCGGGCGGAAAATAGCTCTGGATATAGCCGATGATGAAGATCATGACGCAGAGCAGGATGACAATCTTGATCGTGTCGTATATGAAGAAGTGCAGCGTGCCACCCCACCGGGAAGAGGCGTCCACCCCAAACGCACCAACAAGGGCCGCCACCAGGTCGGAGAGCCACTGCATCTTTAGAACCTGGTCCATGAGGAGGGATCCGAAGGCTTCCATATGCGCTCCCATACATTCACGAATATCGATGTATTGGAAAAGTATATAGTCATATTTGGATGTGTCAATATTTATTTACACTCCTCCCGCACGACATTATTCTGGGGTCGATGTGCCGAGATAAGAGGGACGTCCAAGCGGTTGGCACTTCAGGGCGACAGAGGGTAGTATGGAGAACCACCCAAATAGGAGGACCTATGAACGAACAGCGCAAACGGGAACTGAAGGAAGAGTACCGCGCCAGCCGCCCACCCATGGGCGTGCTGTCGTTTTGCTGCGTACCCACGGGAGAGAGCTTTCTTCTGGCGTCGCGCAACATTGCCGCCGACACCAACAGTGTGACCTTCAAGCTCAACTCGGGCTACCACCCCAACCGGCATCTGCTCGAGCTGTGGCAGCGTTACGGCGAGGAGAACTTCAAAGTCGAGGTGGTAGAGACCCTCGACTACCGCGACGCGTCGAACGACCCCACCGACTACAAGGACGAGCTGGACCAGCTGCGCGACCTGTGTCTTGAGCGGGACAAGAATAGCTCACTTTTGTGGAGGTAACCACGGCACCTATGGCTTGAGGCTGCTTGCCTTGCAATGCTTGCTTAGCGTAGGCCGGGATTTGGCTTGGGACCGGGGTTGAGCTCGGCTATGTATGTATAGCACGCCTGGAAGGCGATTTGCAGTGTTGGGGCTTCTACGTGGCAAAAAACGACGGATATGAACGACTTACTGTTTTGATATATTGAGGGATGACCGGCCTTTCCTGGGGTTTTCTGTTTCGCACCGAGAAAACGGTCGAGTGAAACCCCGTAGGAACCCCTATGAGCAGCAAAACGGTCGTTCACACCCGTCGATTTTTGCCAGCCAAACGCCCCCAACGCTGAAAACAGGTTGTTCCAACGACACCTAAATGCTAACTTTGATATAAATGCCTCCATCGACCGGCCCAAGTCCCGCAGAAAGGAACGCCATGGCTGCAGAAGTACTCGGACGCCTCATGGCCCGCGACGGCTCGGGGCTGTGGGAGGTAACGCACGCCGGCATCCACGTGAACGGAAAGCTGTGGCGCTTTACCGAACGCTCCTCTGTGGTGTGCGCCATCACGCCGGGCCGCACCGAGACGCACGCTGAGCTGGTGGAGGACCCCGATGATGGCTTCGGCGCCTTGGCAGCCCTGGCGGTGTACCAGGAGACGGGCAGCCTGAGCGACGCCGGCCTGGCGGCATGGGCGCTCGGGGGCCCCACGGTGCGTACGCAAACGCGCACCCAGGAGTTCGTCGGCAGCATTCGGCTGTCCATCAACGGGCTCAGCCGTCCCCGCGACCGCAACTGCTCGCTGTGCTATCGGGAGGACGGCCTCCAGGTGCAGGCCGACGCGGTACAGGCGTTCGCCGACGCGGTGCTCGCTGCCATCAACGATTTCCGCTCCCGGTGGGGGTAGGACGAAACGCGATTAGTCAAAGCAACCGGTGGGCCCGCTCTTGCGTCGACGAGATGAAGGCGCACCCACATACCCGTAGCGCTTGCCCAGCCTCACCATGAACAGGGCCGTCACCGTCACCGACGCCAGCTCGGCCAGGTTGATGGACGCCCATATGCCCGACGCGCCCAGAAGCAGCGGCAGCGTGATAATCGCGCCCACCTCGAACACGAGCGTGCGCAAGAACGATATGGCCGCGGACACCGTGCCGTTGCCGAGCGAGGTAAAGAACGACGACCCGTAGATAGAGAATCCCATGAGCAGGAAGGCAAAGGAGTAGATGCGGAACGCCCCCACCGTGAGGTCGGTCAGGCCCGCGTCGTACCCGACGAACGCAACGGCGATCGGCCGCGCGAACGCTTGGGCCAGGACGAACATCGCAATGCCCGAGAAGCCGACGAACAAAAGGCCCTTCTTCAGCAGGGAACACATCTCGCATGTATTCTTGGCCCCAAACTGGTAGCTCATCAGCGGGGCCGAGCCCATGGAGTAGCCCATGAACACCGCCGCGAAGATCATCACGACGTACATGATCACCCCGTAGGCCGCGACGCCCTCCTCGCCGAGATAGCGCATGAGCTGCAGGTTGTAGAGCACCGCCACGAGCGAGGCTGCCACGTTCGACATCATCTCCGACGAGCCGTTCAAACAGGCGCGCCCCAGCACGCGCGGCTCGAAGGCGCACGGACCCAGCCGCAGGAAGCTACCGTTGTTCCGGGAGAAGTAGACAAGGCCGGCCGCCCCGCCGATGCACTGGCTAACGTTGGTGGCAAGGGCGGCCCCCTCCAGCCCCCAGCCAAGAACGCCGACCAGCAGCGCGTCGAGCAGGATGTTTGCAATTCCGGCGCCGAGGATGACGAAGAAGCCGGTCTGGGGCTTGCCCGCCGCCACAAAGAAGCTCTGGAACACATACTGGAGCACGAAGAAGGGCAGCGTCAGCATCATCATCCGGCCGTAGGTGACGCTGTCGGCGAGCATCGAACCCTGGGCACCCATGGCCTGCGCCGCGGCCGGGATAAGGGCGAACCCACACGCCGCCAGGATCACTCCCACCGTGGCGGCCGTATAGACCAACAGGGAGAAGTGACGCCGCGCAGAGCGCTCGTCACCTTCCCCGCGCTCCTTGCTGACCAGGGCCGACCCGCCGGTGCCGATCATGAACCCGACGGCGGCCAGTATGGTGGCCACGGGCATTATGAAGTTCACGGCGGCCAGCGCCGTCTTCCCGGCGAAGTTCGACACAAAGAAGCCGTCGACGATGCCGTAGATGGACGTGAATATCATCATGGCGATGGATGGCAGCACGTATTTGAGCAGCCGCGGCCAGGTGAGATGTTGCGACATGTCCATGGGCGAGACCTCCTGGTAGGCGGGTTTTGGGCCAGGCTGACGCCGGCCCCGGGCGATTCGGGACCTGACCGTGCAGGGTATGTGAGACTGGGTTCGGACTACGGGCGCTTTAGCAGCGCTTTGACGGCCTCTCGTCGACAAGACCGAACGCAACAAACGAGTCCTTGAGCTGGGCGACGTAACTGCCGAGCGTGTCGACGATGGCGCGACGACGTTCCTCGTCAAAGGCCGAGAGCGCGGCACGCTCCGCCTCCATTACCGGGGCCACGTCCTCTTCCACCCGGCTTCTGCCGCGCTCGGTGAGGCAAAGGCGGCTCTCGCGCCCATCAATGGGCTCTTCTGCAACCAACCCCTCCTCCCTGAGTTTCTTGGCCGTGTAGCTCACCGTCTGCTTCGGGATGTAGGCCTGGTCGCTCAGCTGCTTCTGCGACAGGCTCCCGCACTGGTAGAGCGCATAGAGAATGCTGAAGGCGTTGCTCGACAGGCTCCGCTTGCTTGCGGCTGCGTGGTAGAGCTCGTTCATCTGCTCAAACAGACGGTTGATGGCGCTAATCCCATCGGCGATCGCATCCGGAGAACCTTGCGTGGCGGAATCGTTCATGACGCTCCCTTATATCCATAGTCCAACTTGGGACTATAATAGTCTAAGATTGGACTATTTGGAGGGCCTCATGAATGCTCCATAGAGATTGCAGCGGCACGGGATTCTATGTCGGGGTTGTCGGAGCAGGTAGACCGTGTGATGCGATATCCCGTGGATTCCGGGGCCGACACCTTGCCGGGCATGCGCAGGGGGTCCAAAAGCCGAGGGCCGCTCGTCGAGCGAGACGGGCGCCCTCCCTGCCCTCACGCCGAGAAGCGCTAGAAGTTGAACTCGGCCTCCCAGTCGAAGTCACCGCTCTCCTCGTAGGACCTGGGCCAGTGGGCGCACCACTCGGGCACCGACGGGTTCTCAACGCGGTCGACGCTCGGGGTGTAGGGCTTTAAGTCAAGCACCGGGCTTTCTGGGAACGCGTCAATGTAGTAGAGCCCGACCGTCGCCGCTGCCTCGTCCACGTAGGCTATGCCGACGCTGGACACGGCTATGGGGTTGGGCCGCATCGGAGATCGTGTGGCGAACACGCCAAGCTCGTCCGGCCCCTTCGCGTACGGCTGCTCCTCCACGAGGGTTCCCCGGCCCTCCGTTCGGTCAAACCACCAGATGACTTGCAGGTGGCTGTACCCATCCAGGCCCCTCAGTGCAGGGGCGTACTCCGAATCCAGGGCAATTCTGAACTCGCCGTCTTCGCACTCAACTCTTCCGATGGGATGCACTTCCATCTTGCTCATGGAAACCTCCAAACATGCTGTGGGTTACATCTCATCGAGCGCTCGATGACCCCATCCTACAAAGTGTGGGGAACACTTCAAGCCCCTTTTTGAAAACAAGGAATATCGGAGGGAGACGCCAAGGCCGAGAACAGTCTCTTACGCGTCGCAACGTCCATACGTGTCATGTCAAAATAGTCCCATCCTTGGGAGTATTTTGACAATCAATGGGAGCTGATATTTTGGTTTAAGGCGCGGCGTCTTAGACTCACCGACGTCATCATGGACAAGTCACCGCATCAGCAGCCTTGCCCTCTGCCATCGTCGGGGTTACCGACCGATGAAACTCCTACCATCTAACCCTCAAAGATTTGCATCCATCCAACGTTCGAAATGGCGAAGAGTAAAATGCTGCACATTGCAGCAAGCAAGCTAGCAAGGGAGAAGGATGATGCCAAAGAGCAGAAACATGTCCATCCAGTTCGTTGGCGGCATTCCCGACGGCATACGCGTGTGCCGTTGTACCGGCCGTCAGCTTGTAACCATCGTCGTGCCGCGAGACCTTCTCCCTGAAGCGAAAAGGTTAGGAAACCTGCCTGAACGAGGCATCTACTACCTCCTTAAGCCGGAACGGGGCGGTATCTCCCGAGCCTATGCCGGACAGACAACACAGGGGCTGAAGCGCCTGGACGACCACAAAGCAAACAAAGATTGGTGGGATCTGGCGGTCATGCATCTGGCCCCGCACGAAGCGCTCACCCTTGACATCGTGAACGGGCTTGAAGGCCACGCCATCAGAAGGCTCTCCGAAAGCGGATGCGATACCGCAAATGACAAGCCCAACAACATCCACGTAAATGAGTTCGACATCACCGCCATTGAGGAGCTTTACGAGGACATCATCTTCCGTATGGAGGCGCTCGGATACGGCCTGCGACCGCCGGAGACGAAAAAACCCGAACTTCCCGTGTTCCACACCAAGAAGCATGGTATACAAGGTCGCGGCATATATGATTCCATCGCAGGCACCTTCACGCTACTTGCCGGTTGTGAGATTGACCTCTTGCACGAACCAATCCGCCGCAACGTCAGCAACGACCTCGAGGGTCTCATCGACAAGGACGGCAAGCTCATCTCAGCAGTGGAACTCCCGTCACCTAGCGCAGCCGCCAGCGCGGTGCTAGGTGGCAACCAGAATGGCTGGACCGAATGGGTGGACGAGAATGGGAGAACACTAGATAGCATTTACAGGGGCAACGGGAAATAGACATCTCCAACATGGATGGAGATTTTTGCATGCAAACCCTATACAAGCATTTTTTGCAGTCACAAATCAACTAGTAGCTAAGCAATCAATATAAAACGCAAGGTAAAATGATACAAAGACATGCGATTGGAGGACAACATGGAGGGGTTGGGCCCTCAGGTCAAAAAGCCTGTAGAGAATTCCAAAGAAAGAATGACAGAAACAGAGCCCGAAGCTAACATCCCAGAAAAGAAACCGCCTGTACAATTTGTACGTGAAAAGGCCACGGTGATTTCTACCGCCGTTGCGAAAAGGGCAAATAGAGTCGTCCAATTCCTTAAGGACCACAAAGGGGCAATCGCCACCGGGGCGGTCACCGTTGTCGGAGCCATAGCCTATGTCGCTAGCGCACAAGAGAATAATCAACTACGAGAAGAAAATGCGCAGCTGACAGCTGACAACAAGGCTCTGTTGAAAGAAAACGAAACCGAACATGCGGTCAACGACTTGCTCGCCGCCCGTGTCAATAACCTTGAAAACCTTTGCGAAGAAAAGGACGCCTACTTCAAAGAAGCAATCTCGGATGGTCTTCGTCACGGAAGCTCCCTCGCGGGAAAACACATGGCGGATAGAAGAGACTATCTCAGCGGAAAATAGGTCCCCGCTACGTACCGCCCTCTGAAAACGAGAGAGGGGCCCCAGAAGACGGGCACGGTGGCGGGGAGGACCTCCGACCGTTGTGGGCTGTCCATGCCACACCACCGTCTACCACGTCTTCACAACCCCAGCCGCGCAGGCATTACCTGTAATCGAGCCCTGCGGCCTCGTATCCCAACAGCCGCTCGAAGATGATACGCAGGTCCTCGTCATCCAGGTAGCCGCCCTCGAGACAGCCGCGGTCAATCGCGTCGAGCATCGTTTGCTCCTTTTCCTTCAAACGATTATAAATCACGGCGTCGAGGGAGAGTTCCCGACCGTCACGCATGAACTTCTCAAGCATGAAGTAGTAGCGTGTCTTCTGGTCGTCGGGCAGACCAAGGCGATGTATGCGATCCTTAGACTGCAGCAGATGAACCAGGTTGTAGCTATATTCGAAATACACTGCGTCATGGCACACGCTATGCAACGACACCGACTCGGCGAGCGTCTGCGGATTCGTCACGAGCACCTTGAAGCGCCCCGCCCGGAAATCGTCCAGAATCTCCCGACGCTCGTCCTGCGGAGTCGACCCACAAATCACCTCAGTGGGAATACCCATAGCAGAAAGGTCACGGTGTAAGTTCGTGATACTACGTACGAAGATGCACCACACCACAACGGGGCGCCCCTGAGTCACTATATCGGCCACCAATTGCTCGCACGCCACAAGCTTCGAACTTGGCCGACTGCGCTCGATGGCCTCGTAGAACGTCTGCGAGAAGTCGACGTAGTCGATGTCGGAATAGTCGTCACCCACCTGGTCGAGTACGTATTCAAGGTCACTAGGGTCCACGGCCGAGCAGAGCATCTCGGAATCGCTCTCGAGTTGAAGGGTGCGCACTATCCGTGCTAGGGCGTTGGGACACGACGCGTACAGAACGTGCAGCAGCGTGTTCTCGTCGGGCGTTGCCCCGACCTCCACGAGCTCATCGGGCTCCGGGCGCGGTACACCCAGCTCGTCCTTGTTCGTGCGGCAGAAGAAGGGCGCTAGGCTATCGTTCAGACTCATCTGAAGATCTACGTCGGGCGCGCGGAGCTCACCCGGTTCGTAGCCGAAGAAGGTGTCGTAATCCTCGGGGTACAGGATGTGCAGCAGGTTGTAGATATCCTGATAGGTGTTGGGGATGGGCGTTCCCGTGAGTGCGATCACGAACTTCGCGCCCTCTGCCACTTCGAGCGCTGCACCCGCGCGCTTGCCGCCGATGGCCTTCACCCGATGCACCTCGTCGAACACGAGGAGCGTCTTGTGGGGGACGATGGCATGTAGCTCCCGCACGTAGCCCGAAAGAGACTCGTAGTTAAACATAAGCAGGTTACACGCGCCGCTGTCCAACGAAAGCGCATTGCGCCTACGCTCAGCTGGCATGGCCGCTATATCGGGATCGCCCAGCGAAAAGCACCTTAACGGCAGCTTCTCCCCAAAAGTGGCAACCCATTCCTTCTCCCACGACTCGAAGCCGTTCTTGGGGCACACCGCTACGATGCGCCGCGCAAGCCCCAGATGACGCAGGTAGGCGAACACGCCGAGCACCGTTGCAGTCTTACCGGCGCCGGGCACCGAGAAGTCGGCTGCACGCCCCACCGTGGCCATGAAGAAAGCATCGAGCATCTGGCGGTCGCGCAGGGGTCGCACCATCGAGGCATTCACTATGTCGCGAAACTCCCGGAAGCGCGGCCCCAGCCGCGGGTCGTCGGCAATGCTCTCGGCCGTCTGCGCTTTGATGGCGAGTCCCACCTCGGAGCGTTCACGTATGTAGGTCTCGCCAGCATTCACGAACGCACCGAAGCTCGGGTCCACCGCAACCTCGACGCCATGGCCATCGGCCTCCTGGATTGCTTCGAGCATCTCCTGGCACTCGCGCAGACCCATGCTGCCATCGAGCAGGATGCGGTCTCCGTCGGTGCCGTCAACGGCACTCGCAGGGTAGTACAGCCAGGCGCGCCACGCCGCCGATGCCATGAACGCAGCCACGTCCTGCCCTTCGACGCGCAAGTACATGCCCGGTCGAGCACTGTCGTAGCAGACAACAATCTTAGGCACGCTCATCAATCTCACCAATCAGCTGTTCCACCTTGTCGGCGACGGCCACGAGGTTACGTCGCACCTTCTCGAGTTCGTCGGGTCCCAGCACGTCGAGCATCTCGGGGAGAATCTTCTCGAGCTCGAAGAGGCAGTCGGCCGACTTCTTGGCCGGCGTGTCCATAAGTTTGATACGTCGCACGGTTTCCCTGGCGCGGTCCCCCGCGCGCCTGAAACCCTCGACAAGGTTGGCGTTTGAACGCAGCTCGCTCACTTTCTCGCGGGTAAGGGCACCGGGGCCCATCATCTCAAGAAGTTCAGACATCGCTTGTTGTTCAGCCACCTTAAAGCCCGCCTCGGCGTCCGTACCCGCCACGTTGCCGAAGTCCCTGACATAGCGGGTAATGTCGCCCTCGGGCTGCACCACCATATTGGCGAACATGAGCCGCTTGACAAGCTGCTTGTCGCGCTTGCTGTCGTATTTCTTCAACACACGGCTGAACTCGCCCAAGGGACCGTCCACCTTGAGAGCGCGGGCAAGGTGATACTGCTCGGGCGCCTGACAAAACTCGAGAAACTCTTCCATGTACTGTGCGCGATCGACGAGTTTTCTGACCTCGGCCTCGGTCATCCCCGTTGCATTACCGTACTCCGCCGGGGTAATGAGGTGGTTCTTTACCACGTCGCGGTACACGCCCACGAGGCGGTCGACCGGGTCGTAGGTGACCTTTTCCTCCTCGCCGATTTGGATAGCGAGCTCAAGTAGCTTGATACGTTTGGGGTCGCTGCCGGTGGCGTCGTCGAGGATGGCAGCCTCGAACCAGCCGACCTCGTTTTTTGCCCGCGCACAGCGGCGGATGCACGTCAGGCGGCGATTGCCATCGATGACGCGCCCGTCGTTGAGCACGATACCTGGTCTCAACTGACCGCGAAGGGCGATGCTCTTCTCGGTCTTCCTAAGCGCCTCGGGGTTGCTCTCGACGATAAACCCTTCGATAACAGTATTGTACTCGTCACGTCCAAGGGTGAGCAGGTCCGCGCCCTGTGCCGAGTTGTACTCGCTCACCCAGGTGGCGATGCGATCATTCTGGTCGTTATAGAACAGCAGGCCACATTTGATGCGGTAGATATCGAAGTCCCGCGTCACATTGTCGATGGAATGTTTCTCTTTGCGCCCCGTCGGCAGGACATTGCCGGTCTTGATTCCTTCGTCAAGCAAGCCCATCGCGTGCCTCCTTCTTCCATGCTTCCTTGGATGAGTAGTATGCGTCTCCAATGTCGTCGTAGTAGACCCCGGAGTTATGTACAGTCGTCGTCAGGAGCGGCGCAGGGCATGTGATGCCCAGCTCGCTCACAAGCAGCCGCGGTAGATCATCGCGTTCGATTCCCTCATGGCGGGCAACGAGCCACTCGATGAGGTCGGTTGCCGCAAACCGCCCCTCTCCGCCGGTTACAAACACCTTGGATCCGGCGAGCGTGCAGCTACGAAAGAGATCGCTCGCGTCAAGCAGTCCCGCATAGAAATCGTCGGGCATTTCCAAGCTGTACAAAGGGTGTGAGGAGCCGTTGCTTGCACGCAAGCTCCCCACGGTGAAGGGTGCGCCCTCTGGTACATCCATGCTCACCGCAGGCGCGAACGATTCGATGTCTGCCACGCGAGCTCCCAGAACATCATGCAGCCTTGTGAACGAGATGTAGCTATCGCCCTCGTAGACAAGCACTTGATGGTTCGAAAGAGCCTGGCGCAGTACGTGCCGGAAGGAAGGGTGTCTCCACACGGCGTCTTCGAACCCAGCGTCGCCCTTCGCGAAGGACGGGTGGGCATCCAGTAACCGCGTGAAATGCCCAATGGGTGTGTCTTCCTCACGGAAAAGGAGATCGTGGTCCTCGTAGTAGCCAGCATCTTCAACGCCGCGCTCGAGCGCCTCGGCGCACTCGCCAGGAAATTCGAAGCTAAAGCGCCGGCGCACGAGCCCAGCGTCGCAAATGCCGCCGTTGAGCTCTCGGGCGAGGAAGCCGCCAAGGGTGGTTATCTCGCGACTACCGTCATCGTTCGCCCCGGCTTCGTCCACGCCAGCCTTTCCGTCGGAGGTGGTATCCATGGCGGTGCACGCATCGCCTGTGGACGCACCCCTGACGCCCAACCACTCCTCAAAGCTCACATCCGAGGGTTCGGCGAACAAGTCAAGCCATATCGCGGCGATGCCTGCGCTAAAGCCATACTCGCGCTCGTAAGCCTTCGCGACGACGTTCCTGGGCTCGTCCGTGTGGCGCTCGGCAAAAGCACGCACCTGGCGTCGGCGGTCAACCTTGCCGAACCCTACGGAGAGGTGGTCGCTCAAGGTGATGCCCTCGTCGGCGTTCCAGAAAACCTGCCTCATCTCATTGTAGAGCGCGTCGGGCGTAGCTATCCCCGCCCGCCTTAGCTCGCTGCGCGAGGCGCGGAAAACGAGACGGACACTTAGCTCGGTACCCTCGCGCCGCACGGCTGCTACCGCCGCGCGTACCGCGTCTGCACGCCTGTCCCACGGGTTGTCGATTGCGTTTACCACGCGCTCACGCCTCGCTCAGTTTGGGCCCAAAGACACGCTCGACATAGGCGTCCAACGCGCCCTGCTTGGCAAGCTCCGCGGAGTCCGCAAGCTCGAAGTTCGAGTCACACCCCTGGCCGACCTCATCATGAAAGCCCAGGATAAAGTGCGTAGCAATCTCATAGATGATCTTGGTCGGCGCGATGCCGAATACCTGCCGCTCCAGGATATGGTCCAGACGCTCGCGGTCGTCCGGGAACGCAGCCGTCATGCCCTCGCTTCGGTAGAGGCGCTTGATGATTTCGGTTATGTAGAGGCCTGACTTCATGTATAGGTCGGCGAAGGTGTGGCTCGGATCGTCGAAGCAGCCCGGGTTTTCCCTCTCGAAGAGATCCACCATTTCAACCACAACGCTACGCGGTGTGAAGATCTGGTTGGTCTTCTGTGGCGGCACGTAGTCGAAGATATCCTCCGTCTGAGAGTCGTCGAAGTAGTTAGCGAGCCTCTCGCGCAGCTTGATGAACTCGTTCACGGAGTCGTTAAATACCACTTCGTCAAAGAGGTGCCCCGCGAAACGCTTTGCCTCGCCGGTCTCGGCGTCAGTGTAGTCGCCGCCGTCGCGCAGGAAACGGAACTCATCCACGGTAATGCTCGTGACGTCATGGAAGACATCGGCGGGAATCACGGCGTCGAAGTTCGCAAGCGTCGTACCTTCTTCGCCATATGCCATAAGGAACGACGGGATGGTGCGCGAGAAACCGCGCAGATGGGCGCGAACCTTGTCCTCAATGCCCTGCTTCTCGTCTTCTTTCTTGGCTGTTTCCACCTCACGCACCACGGTCTCGCCAGCACTCCGCACAAGCTCCTCGCGGGAATCCTCGAGCTTCTGGGCAAGTGTCTGGAAGGCCTCAGCCTTTTGCTCGTCGTGCCTTTGGTTTACCTCGGCGCGCTCAGCAGGGCTAACGGCTGCCTTAAGCTCGTCCTTGCGCGACTGCTCGATGCGTCGCACCTGGATCTGGTAGTCGCCAATCTGACGGTTGAATTGGATATCAGCATCTACCTGCACCTTGCGCTCAAGCCGTTCTTGCTGGCGCGTTTTGAGATCGCTGCTATAACTCTCTCTGGCAGCCCTCACCAGGGGCGTGGTTACACTCTGCTTGAATGCGTCCTTGAGGTTCTCGAGCATCGCTTTGTCGTCATCGTCAGACTCGTACGTCTTCGCGATTTCATTCATATGGTTTGAGAACTCGACGGCGATAGCACCGTAAACCTTCGGTCCAAAAATGTCCGCGGCCTTCCCCACGATCTGCTCGTCGGGAATCTCCACCTCGCCGTCTTCGTTGATTGAAAGCTCGTCAGCCGTGCCTTCATCGATCTTGACTTTGTTCTTCTCCGAATCCTGGGCCTTACCCTGCTCATAGGGGTCGAAGCGCTGGATGATCTTCACGACCTCGGAGGGCGCGTGAAACACACTCGCGATGTTCTGGAACAGGAAGTTGCTCATGAAGCCGCGCTTGACCACCTCGCGAGCATGGATACGCCTCGGCACGCTAAGCACCTGCTCGGCGTCGAGCTCCACCATCCGTCCCTCGTCGTCCTCGCCGTAGACGGGGAAGAAGTTCAGCAACTGGCGGATATGGCGCTCGCGCGTCTCTATGTCGCCTCCGCCTCGAGCAGTTTCTCCGTACAGGTCGTTAGCAAACTGCTCAAAGATAGTGAGCGTGCGGGCAGGGTCGAAGTCGAAGACGTAGGCGTTCTCCTTGCGCGCGTAGTTACCGCCGCCCAAATCGAACAGGCACGGGTTCTGGCTACGGAAGGCCGCCTGCATGTAAAGCGCAGGACTTGCCATGTTCGAAAGCATAAGCACGGCGGTCCATTCGGGCACGGTCACCCCCGTGGTGAGCTGACCCACCGAGAGCGTAATGGTCTTGTCATGGGTCGCGATCGCTCGGCGTACCTTGTCGAGCGACTTCTCGTTCTCATCGTCAACATCGATTTTACCGTCGCCAGCAGCAAGCACTACTTCGTAATCTTTGAAGACGGGGTGTTCCTGCAGCTTCCTGGCAAGAGCACGGGCAGAGTCCACGCGGTTAAGCATCCAGAACGTGTGACGCAGCTCGTCGCGCAGCTCGGGCGTGGAGAACGGGAATTTCTCCCGCGTGGTAAGTGCGTCGAGGAACTTGTCCACGTCAGCATCGTGCACGAAGCTACCGTTTTGTTTCGTAGAGAAAAACTCGTTAAGGTCGAATGCGAACTCGGTCTGTTCGCCGTCGATCTCTATACCGCTACGGGCCTCCTGCTCCACGATATCGCTCATCTGGTAGGTAAGCAGGTTGAGCTTGGGGAGGTTGGCGTAGGGATTAGGCTGCTCGGAGTTGGCCGGCCAATCGCGCTTGGCCTGTTGCTCGTCGGCATAGGTCCAGTTGTAGATGGCATCATCGGCGAACTTCTCGTTGGCGATTGCCTTGAAAGGCGTGCCGGAGAGATGCAGCGTAAAGCGACGCTTTATGTGGTCAAACGCTACGTCGGTCTTGAGGGTATCCACGCCCTCATGGGCCTCGTCGATAATGAGCACGTCCCAGATGAGATTGGCCACCTCATCAAGCTTCTGGTACACACCACCGAAGTGGATGGAACCCTTGAGGTCCTGCAGACTCACAAACTCGATGAATCCCTCGGGACCCTCGGGGTCGTTGTAGATGGCGTGGAGGTATTCCTGGCGCGAGAGGCAATAGGGTTTGCCGGCCAGAGCATCCACGCCACTTATGAAGCGGTAACCACCCTCCAAACCCACGAATTTCACGTAGTCGTCGTACCAGGAGTTAGCGATAGCAGGTCGGTTGGTTACGATGAGCACCTTCCGTGCGCCGATGTTGCGACACAGATCGTAGGCCGTAAGCGTCTTGCCGAAGCGTGGCTTGGCGTTCCAGAGGAACTCGCCACCGTGTTCGCCAGAATCATCCCAATGTGAGAGGGCAAAGGCGGCCGTTTGCTCCACGGCTCGTTGCTGTTCGGCACGCAGGGTGTAGGACGAGGCACCGGTCGCGTCCAAAACGCCATCGGTGTCGCGGAAGCGGTAGAACTGCTGGTGTGACTCCTCGCCGCTAATCTTGAACCATTCCTTCTTGGGTTCGCGCTCGATACCCTGCTTCTCGAGATAGACATGGAAGTCGGTGTCGCGGAACGTGCCCGCGCGGTGCTCCCATGTGGCATTGCCACTCCACTCGAGGTGCCATTGCACGTCAGCGGTGTGCGTCTGCTGCTTGATGCGCTCGCGAACATCCTGCTCGGTGTAGCCAATCTTGGTCCAGCCGTCGTGACGAGTAATCTCGGGCGTGGTGTAGGCGTAAATCTGAGGCACCGCCGGCGCAGTGGTCTCGATGATTTGAGAGATATCGGTGCTTGTCATGATTAGTTCATCTCCTTCACGTGCGACTCGATGAAGGCGATCTCGTTGTCATCAAGGCCATACTTCGTGTAGAGCTGGCGGTCGATGTCGGCGACGGACTGCGACCAGTCGATGTCGGAGTTAGAAGAGAAATCTTGAAGAGGGACATATGAAAATTTTTCAGGATTAATATCCTGTGTTGTCTTCAAAATACCAACAAGCGCACGAAATAGCTTGGTCCTAGCGTATTTGAGGGCATTTTCGGCTTCTACGCTCGTCTCAAATAGGCCAACAGTCAAAAAGGACTCAGTTGTTCCGATTCCTGGTCCCTGAATTACTGGATTACCAAGAACTCGGGCAGGTATGGGGTTTCCCAAAGTGCCCGCTGCACCATCTGCTTTTGCGTAAACAATCTTGAATTTATCAAGGCTCCTAACATTGCTTACATAATCCCTTCTTATGTATTTAAGAGCACGACCATGCGCGT
>JAHZGC010000023.1:0-8573 GCA_019421015.1 Coriobacteriaceae bacterium
GCTCTCGCTCACCTCGGCGGGGGCCCTGAGCGTCGACGCCAAGAAGGCCGGGCTGCTGGCCTACCCCGTGGGCGCGGTGTACATCAGCTACGTGAGCACGTCCCCGGCGAGCCTGTTCGGGGGCACCTGGACGCAGATCACGGGGCGCTTCCTGCGCATGGCGAACGACGTGAGCACCGGCGGCGCGGACAACGTGACGCTGACCGCGGCGCAGATGCCGAGCCACACGCACGCGATAAACATTGTCGCGCTGAACGGCACGTCTGGGTCGCAGATCAGCAACGAGTACGGTGTGACGTGGGGCGACCCGAACGGTTTTACCGGGTCTACCAATTATCAAAAACATAACAGTACGTCCGCTGGAAGCGGGAGCAGCCACAGCAACATGCCGGCCTACCAGGACCTCTACGCCTGGCGCAGGACCGCATAGGGAGGTAGCGATGGAGTACGTGGACGAGGACCTGGTTCCGCTGGCGGCGGAGCCTGACCCGGAAACCGGCGGGTCGGTGGCGCGCAGCGTCGCCGTCGTGCACAGCTGGGTCGTCGACGAGCCGGCGCGCGTCGTGGAGGAGGTGGTCGCCTACTACCCCGAGACCGGCGGCGGGGACGTCGAGCTGGTCGTCGAGGTGCCCGAGCAGGGCCACTGGGAGACGCGCATGGCCGACGGGCGCGAGCCGGCGTTCCGGGGGCCGCTGCCGCCGGAGGAGATGTCCGGCCTGGGGGAGGTGCCGGGCACCTGGGACGTCGAGGTCTGGGTCCCCTGGACGGGGGAGGAGCTGGCCGAGCGCGCCAGGCTGGCCGCGGAGGCAGAGGCGGCCCGGGAGGCCTTCGAGGCGCGCGAGGTGTGGCTGGCCAGCGCCCCTGGCGAGCAGGCCGCCCAGGACGACGCCATATGCGCCCTGTACGAGCTGTGCGAGGCGCAGCGGGGGGTAATCGAGAGCCAGGACGACGCCATATGCGCCGTCTACGAGATGATTGGGGCATAGATGGACGCGATAGCGAGGGCATACATCCGGCGCATCGAGCGCGGGGCCATAACCCTGGAGGACGTTCCCGAGAGCATCAGGGGCAGGGTCGAGGAGCTGATGGGTGAGTGATGGACGGGGTAGCCGGGGCCGACGATGGGGGTGCCGACGGGAGGTCTATGGATGGACCGGCGCGGGCCCCTCCCGAGGTGCTGGGAGAAGCTGTCGAAGGATGCGAACACACAGGGAAAGGAAAGAACCATGGCAAACGTGGAGATCGTCAACGGGGCCCAAGCGGCCATGATCACCGCAGGCACGGAGGGGCCGGCCGGCTACCTCGCGTACATCGGGGTCGACGCCATCGGGGGCCGCAGCCGGGCGGTGATCGGGTCCGAGGAGCTGCTCGTGTCGCCGCACGCGTACGCGCCCGAGGGGGCCACGTTCCCCACCGAAAGGCTCTACGACCTGCTCGCCGGGGCCCGCGAGCCCCGCTCCGTCTCGGTCAGCGCCAAGTACGGCGTGTCCGCGTCGAGGGGCGCGTGCGGCGTGGTGACGGTGTGCATCGACGGCACCAAGGCGATCCCCGCCGGCGCGCAGTGGACCGACATCGTGTTCGGCACGCTGCCCGAGGGGTTCCGCCCCGCCATCGACGTGAACATGTCGGTGGAGTGCGGCGGCGGGCGTGGCATCTTCTCGGTGCTCCCCAACGGCAACGTCAAGTACGTGCGCGCGTCGTCGTCCGACTACTCCGAGGGAGTCGCCGCGTCGGTTGCGTATTGCGCGGCATAGCCGTCCCCTCGGCGGAGCGAGCCGCGCGGCGGCAGGGAGGACGAGGAGGCGACGACCGATGGACGACAACCCGACGCACGTCGAGATGCTCGCGCGCCACGACAGGGCCGTGTCGGTCCACGACAGGCGACTGGACGCCCACGGCGAGCAGCTGGGCGAGATACGCACGACGCTGGCGACGCTCACCGAGATAGAGCGGCAGAACCAGCAGCGCGTCGACGAGAGCTACCAGCGCATCGACCGGGTTGACGCCCGCGTGGCGGCGCTGGAGGCCAGGCCCGCCCGACGCTGGGATACCGCCGTCACGGCGGCGCTCACCGCCGTCGCGGGCGGCCTGGCGGGCTACGTGCTCGCTGGGGCCGGGCTGGGATAGAAAGGGGAAGGCATGGACTACCTGAAGAGGTGGGCGCGCGCGGCCGGCGTGCGCGCCCTCAAGACGGCGGCCCAGACCGCCGTGGCGATGGTGCCCGTCGGGGTGTCCATCACCGAGGTGGGCTGGGTGGGCGTTCTGGGCACGGCGGCCCTGGCGGCCGTGCTGTCGCTGCTTACCAGCGTGGCGGGCCTGCCGGAGGTCGACGGCGGGGCGACGCTCGCCGAGATACAGGACGGGGGAGAGCATGAGGGTTAGGTCCATCCCGGCGCACCCGGAGACGTACACGGCCGGCCGAGGCCCCTACGAGCCGCGCGCGATCGTGGTCCACTACACGGGCGGCCGCGGCCTCGCGGGCGGCGAGACGGCCGAGGCGAACGGGCGCTACTTCGCGGGCGGCAACCGCAACGCCTCCGCCCACTGGTTCGTGGACGGCTCCGGCGAGGCCGTGGCGAGCGTGCCGGAGGCGGACACCGCCTGGCACGCGGGCAACTTCAACTTCAACCGCATGAGCATCGGCGTCGAGGTCGTGAGCGACGGCGGCGACTTCACGGAAGGCGAGATCCGAGACCTGCGCGAGCTGGTCCAGGGCATCCGCCGGCGCTGGTCCATCCCCGCCGAGAACGTCATGCGCCACTACGACTGCGCGGACTTCGGGGAGCGCTGGGGCGTGGGCGGCCCCTGGGTGGACCCGCACAAGGCGTGCCCGCTGCCCTACGTGGACCACGCGAAGTGGCACCGCGAGGTCTGGTCGCGCGTCGCGCCCGACGGCTCGCCCGCGCCCGAGGTGCCCGAGCCCCAGCCGCAGCCCGACGCACCCGAGCCCGCTCCCGAGCGCCGCCGCCTGTCCATCGCCCCCGGCACCTACCGCTGCCAGGTCGACCACCTGCGGGTGCGCACCGGCCCGGGCCTTGGCTACCCCGAGGTCGCCCACTACGACGCGGGCGAGACCGTCGAGCTGGACGCCTGGTGCGTGGAGGCCGACGGCTGGGTCTGGGGCACCTACGAGGACTACGGGGGCACCAGGCGCTACATCGCCGTGGGGCGCGCCACCGGCAAGCCGGAGGACGGGGACTACCTGGTGAAGGCGTAGGGGCACTTATCGCAAGGTGATGGATGCATTCGGAACGAGCCGGGGCCCCTGCGGGGGCCCCGGCTTTTTTTCGTTTTAGGGAGGTTTAGTGGTGGAGTTAATTATTAATAGTTAACCATCGAAAATAGTTAATAATATAACTGCGGTAGGAAGGAGGTGCCATGGAACCACCGACATACCGCGAGGTTATCCGTCTGCTGCTGCGCGAGGGCTTCTCCGAACGCGCTTCGGCTGGGGACCACCGGCGATTCTCCAAAGGCCCGCACAAGGTCACGGTGAGGGACGCCGGGGGCGACCATCCGAGCTGGAAGGAGTGGCAGAGCATACAACGGCAGGCGGGATGGAAGTAGGGCGGGGCGGCCGACGGGCCGCCCCCTCCTTTGGGAAGGAGACCCATGAAGCTGACTGCCGAGTGCGTGCTGACCCGCGATGACGACGGGCGGTGGACGGCTGAGTTCCCCCAGTACGGCGGGGTGGCGACCAGCGGGAAGACCCGCGAGGACGCCATCAAGGCCGCTCGCGAGGTCTTGGAGTTAGAGGCCATCGACGTTATAACCGAGGGTCGCCGGCCCCCCAAATGTGCCCATGTGGCAGAGGTGACCGTGCTCACCGTCGATGTGACGCCCGAGGACGCGGAGCGCGCCCACTATGTGACCAAGGCCCAGGCGGCAGAACGCTTGGGGGTATCCAGGCCACGTGTGAGCGCGCTGGTGGCGTCCGGTGTGCTGGAAACGCGGGTGTTCGACGGGCGCGAGCTGGTCTCTCTCGAATCGGTGTCGCGCTACTCGGCCTCGCCGCGCGTATCGGGAAGGCCGGAGCGCGAGCCTGTGGCGGTTTAGGGGGCGGCCTATGCTCACCACGTGGGGGGCGATTTGGCGCTTTCGGACGGCCGGGGCCCCTGCGGGGGCACCGGCTTTTTTGCGTTTATGGGGAGAGTTCTACCCGTGGCAGTTGCAAAAATGCACGCAACGGTGAGAGTATTGCACGCTACGGGTAGGTTCGCGCACTAAACGGCATCGGTTTCGCGATTTATTTTCGACAATTGATAACAGAATGCACAGCAAAGACTTGGGCGGAAACGAAAAAGTGCAGGTGGATGGCAGTATGGCGTGCGACGGGAAGTCGCAGTGCTCTGTGCCCGAATGGCGGAATGGCAGACGCGGAGGTCTCAAAAACCTTTGTGGAAACACGTGCGAGTTCGAGTCTCGCTTCGGGCACCACTTCCATAATGGCTGGTAGATGCACTTTTTTCATGTATCATATTTTATAGTTTGCAAAAATTGTTTCAACTTTTTGCGCACTGTTTGCGCACCGCCAGCAGCGGCCCGTTTGCGCAAAGTCCCTTATGTTTGCTTAGAATTCGTGCGTATCGGTGTGTTCCTTTAGGGCACAAGCAGTGCAAAGGTGCCGGGCGTTCAGACTTGAATTGGATGCGGCGCCTGTCTGCACGGCTTGAGCGTTTAAGGAGGACGTCATGGTCGATACCCTTGTTGTTTACTTTTCGTTCACGGGCCACACACGCAAGGTAGCCGAGGACATAGCCGACAGGCTTGGGGCAGACATGGCCGAGATCAAGGTTGTAGAGCCTTACGATGGCACCTATGACGAAGTCGTCGATCAGGCGCGTGGCGAGGTGGAGTCCAAAAAGCGGCCGCCCATCAAAGCCCTTGAATGCCACTTCGAGGATTACAAGACCATCATTGTCGGCAGTCCCGTCTGGTGGCATTCCTTCGCCCCTGCGGTCGGCACCTTTTTTGACGACTACGACCTCGACGGTACGAGAGTCGGACCGTTCGTAACCGACGAGGGAGAGCTGGGCCATGCCTTGGAGGACATGAACGACGCCTGTCCGAACTCTGAGGTCATGGGAGGCCTCGAGGTCCGCTACCAGGGAGACGCAATGCTGACTGAGGAGTCGGTGATCAAAGACTGGGTCGCTAATATCCAGAGGTCGCTTTTGGAGAACTCAGTGCTGTAATGTCGTGTTTTAGGATTGTCGAACACAGTCTCGACACATTAAGAAGTTTTCCTAAAATAGTTGTTGACGCTCGTTTGAAGTCTGGTATATTAATCGAGCGCTTCGCGAGGAAGCGACTTGAAAGGCCAGATAGCTCAGTTGGTAGAGCAGAGGACTGAAAATCCTCGTGTCAGGGGTTCGAATCCCTTTCTGGCCACCATTGATTAGATGAACCGGAGGTTAACAGCCTCCGGTTTTTTGTTATTGGCCGATTGGGGTTTTATGTACGACTTCACCACGAGGGTTGACCGCAAGGGTACCGGTTCTTCGAAGTGGGAGGCCATGTACCGTATTAACCCAGACGTGCCTGCGGGTATCGTGCCGTTTTCCGTTGCCGACATGGAGTTCGTCGAGGCGCCCCAGGTTGCCGACGCTGTGGGCCGTCTTGCCCAGGGCACGGTCTTTGGCTATACGGTCGCTACCGACGGCTATTACGACGCCGTTCTGGACTGGCAGCGCGACCGCCACGGCTGGGACCCCAAAAAGGAGTGGGTCTCGCTGTCCCCGGGCGTCGTCCCGGCTATCGGCGTGGCGGTCCGGGCCTTTACCGCCCCCGGCGACGGGGTCGTTGTCATGCCACCGGTCTACTACCCGTTCCGCACAACGGTGGAGGGGGCCGGCCGCGTTGTGGTCGAGAATCCCCTTCGGTTGGTGGATGGTTGCCGCTACGAGATCGATTTCGACGGGCTTGAGGAACTTTGCAGCAAACCTTCGACGACTATGCTTGTCTTATGCAGCCCTCACAACCCCGTGGGGCGCGTCTGGTCTGCTGAAGAGCTTGCGCGTGTGGCAGCCATCTGCTGCGAACACGGGGTTTTCCTGTGTTCCGACGAGATCCACAACGACCTGGTGATGCCGGGGTTCAAGCATACCGTCGTCGCCTCGGTGATGCCGCGTGGGTCTGTGGGGAACTGCATGGTGTGCACGGCTCCCTCGAAGTCGTTCAACTTGGCCGGCCTGCAGTGCTCGAACATTTTTATCCCCGACCCCGACCGCAAGCGCTCCTTCGACAGGGTTGCAAAGTCCGAGGCCGGGTTCTTCTCGCTCAACGCGTTTGCCTACCCGGTGTGCGAGGCCGTTTATCGTACCGCCGCCCCATGGCTCGACGAGGCCGTTCGCGTGATTGATGGCAACCACCGCCTCATGAAGGAGTTCTGCGCCGAGCGGCTTCCGATGCTGCGTGTCTTTCCGTTAGAAGGGACCTATCTGCAGTGGGTCGACTGCCGTGCCCTGGGAATGGACGCCGACGAGCTCGAAAAGTTCATGACGGGGGAAGCCCTGCTCTTCCTAGACGAGGGCGCGATCTTTGGCACGGGGGGAGCGGGTTTTGAGCGGTTCAACATCGCCTGCCCACGCGACGTGCTGCTCGAGGGTCTCGAAAGGCTCGAATCGGCCGTGCGGCGACGTTTCCGTTAGTCCTTGCGTGCCGCTGTCATCCGACTGCAACAAGGGAACGTTACCATTTTGGACGAACAGGCCGCTGTGTTGGCTCGGAGATTCGATTGAGAGAAAGGACCGCACATGAAAGAAGCCATCGCTACCGAGAAGGCCCCCGCCGCCCTCGGACCGTATTCCCAAGCCGTCAAAACCGACGGCCTGGTGTTTACCTCCGGTCAGTTGGGCATCGTGCCCTCCACGGGAGAGCTGGTCTCCGACGACGTCGCCGACCAGGTCGCCCAGGTCATCGACAACCTCGAAGCCGTTCTTGCCGAAGATGGCCTGACCCTTGCCGACGTGGTCAAGACCACCGTCTATCTGAGGTCGATGGGGGACTTCGCGGCCATGAATGCGGTCTATGCCGAGCGATTCCCGGCCCCGTTCCCGGCTCGCAGCGCGGTGGAGGTTGGGCCGCTTGCCAAAAACGCCCTCGTCGAGATCGAGGCCGTGGCCGTCCGTCACTAACGCGTCCCGCTCATGTTGCTATGATGGTGCTTTTTGCTGCAGAAAGGATACATCGCCCCATGCGCAAGACCCCCTTTGCCTCCCTTGAGCAGGTCGAGGCCATCGCGGCCGACGTCCCCACGCCGTTTTACCTTTACGACGAGGCCGGTATACGGGAGCGCGCCCGGGCCGTGAACGCGGCGTTTGCATGGAACCCCGGTTTCAAGGAGCACTTTGCTGTCAAGGCCACCCCGAATCCTACACTGCTGCAGATTCTTCACGAAGAGGGGTGCGGCGTCGATTGTTCCAGCTACACGGAGCTTTTGCTCTCCGACGCCTGTGGGTTCATGGGCCACGAGATCATGTTCTCTTCCAACGAGACCCCGGCGCTCGACATGTTCGAGGCCGCGCGGCTCGGGGCCCTCATCAACTTGGACGACCTCACCATGGTGGATTTCCTCGAGGAGTTGGTGGAGGTTCCCGAGACGGTGTTCTGCCGTTACAACCCCGGCGGTGTCTTTGAGTTCGGCAACGGCATCATGGACAACCCCGGCGACGCCAAGTACGGTATGGGCGAGGACGACCTGGTGGAGGCGTTCTGCCGCCTCAAAGGGCTCGGTGTTAAGGACTTCGGCATCCACGCGTTTCTTGCCTCGAATACGGTGAGCAACGACTACTACCCGGCGCTTGCGGCCGAACTGTTCGAGCTTGCCGTGCGTGTTGCTAAAAAAGCCCAGGTCCATATCGGCTACATCAACCTCTCGGGCGGCATAGGCGTCGACTATCGACCGGAGCAGCCGCAAAACGACATTGCTGTCATCGGCGAAGGCGTCCATGAGGCCTACGACCGAATTCTGGTGCCCGCTGGGATGGGCGACGTCGCCATCCTCACCGAGCTCGGGCGTTTCATGCTGGCCCCCTTTGGGGCCCTGGTCACCCGTGCGATTCACGAGAAGCATACCTACAAGGAGTACATCGGCGTGGACGCCTGCGCCGCGAACCTCATGCGCCCGGCCATCTACGGAGCCTACCACCATGTGACGGTCTTGGGTCGAGAAGGCGAGGAGCCCACCTGTACCTACGACGTGGTAGGAGGTCTGTGCGAGAACTGTGACAAGTTCGCCGTTGACCGCGACCTGCCGAAGATAGAGATGGGCGACCTGCTGTTCATCCACGACGCGGGGGCCCATGGCCACGCCATGGGATACAACTATAACGGCAAGTTGAGGAGCGCCGAGGTGCTGCTGCGCTGCGACGGCTCCTATGAGCTGATTCGCAGGGCAGAGACCCCTGCTGACTATTTTGCGACCCTCGGTTTTAAGAACGCGCCGCTGAGCTCGGTGAGGCAGGATGGGGAGCTGCTCCCCATGGAGCCGGCTCTCAAGGTGCTCGACGCGCAGGCCCAGGAGGCGTTCAATGCCAACACTGCCTCTCGCTGGTGCCCTGGTGTACGGGATA
>JAHZGC010000023.1:8583-67786 GCA_019421015.1 Coriobacteriaceae bacterium
TGATCCAGGATGGGGTTTTTCTAACGATGCGGCCAGCGCTCAAATCTAACCCCTCGCTTGCCCTCGTTCCCTACACTGCGCTCTTCCCATCTCCCTGGTGTCGTGCTGGACGGGATAGGTAACGTGTGGAGCATGTGTGCTCTCGTCTTTTGATAGACAGGACGCACTAATCCTGGTATTCTTTCAACTCGTGCATTTACGGATGCACGAGATTCAAGCGGGCACAGAGCCCCACCTTGCGGCGCCTTGAGCAGCTGTCTGGGTTGAACACGATATCGCAGCGTCCATGTGACGTTTCGTATGTGATCTCCCGGGTTGTCTTGCGACGCCCGGGATTTTTTTGCGTAATCCGCGCAAGCGGTTCAACAGGGAGGTGTTTCACCATAGCTAAGTCCGACGAGCCTCGCATCAATGATGAGATTCGTTGCGCCTCGTGCCGCCTCATCGGTGTTGACGGCAGCCAGCTCGGCATCTTCGCCATTCGGGACGCTCAGCGTGTGGCAGACGAGCAGGGGCTCGACCTGGTCGAGATTGCCCCGAACGCGGAGCCGCCCGTATGCCGTGTGATGAACTACGGCAAGTACAAGTACGAGCAGGAGCTCAAGGCCAAGGCGGCCCGTAAGAACCAGGTCAAGGTCGACGTCAAGGAGATGAAGTTTCGTCCGAAGATCGACACGGGCGACTACGAGACTAAAAAGCGCCACGTGGTCCGTTTCCTTGAGTCGGGTGCCAAGGTCAAAATCACCATCATGTTCCGCGGCCGCGAGATGGCTCACCCTGAGATCGGCCTCAACATGCTCGAGAAGCTGGCAGAAGATCTCAGCGATGTCTGTACCGTGGAGGTCCCCCCGAAGCTCGAAGGCCGCAACATGCATATGATGTTGGCCCCTTTGCGCAACAAGCCCGCTGCTAAGGAAGCCGAAGAGGCCGCCGAGTAGCTCGCATCCCCGTCCTATCGGTAACATCCGGGCTTCGAGGCCCGGTAGGATCTATATAAGGAGAGCGTCCCATGCCCAAGATGAAGACCAGGAAGACGGTCGCCAAGCGTTTCCGCAAGTCCGGCACCGGCAAGATTATGCATGTGCACCCCAACAAGAAGCACATTCTTACCAAGAAGACCCGCAAGCGCAAGCGTCAGCTCCGCGGCGAGGTTGCTCTCAACCCTGCCAACGGCTACACCAAGTACGTTTCCAAGGTCATCGACCACTAAGCAAACGGGTTTTGTCTCTGCCTTTGTCGTTTTACCGTATGAATGTCTCTTTTATTGAGGAGTGACCCCACATGGCCCGTATCAAGCGTGCTGTTGCCGCCAAAAAGAAGCGTCGTCGTATCCTTAAAATGGCCCGTGGCTACTATGGAGCCAAGTCGCGTTGTTATCGTGCTGCCAAAGAGCAGGTTCAGCACTCCCTTATGTATGCCTATCGCGACCGCCGCAACAAGAAGCGCGAGATTCGCAAGCTTTGGATCACCCGCATCAACGCTGCCTGCCGCATCAACGGCATGAGCTATTCGCAGTTCATCCATGGCATGAAGCTGGCCAACATCAACCTCGACCGCAAGGTCCTCTCCCAGATGGCCATCGAGGATCCGAGCTCTTTTGCCGGCCTCTGCGTCATCGCCCGCGATGCCGTCGCCAAGGCTGCAGCCAACGCCTAACCGTTGGTTTTGAAGTTCCCAAAGGGGCCGTCCACAGTGGGCGGCCCCTTTTTTATTCCGCAGGCTTCGTTGGCGGGTTCGTTGGGGCCATGGCGGCACCGCATAATTCGTGCGCTGGCACCGACTATTGTTTCGAGGGACCGGGGGTCTCCTGCGGCCCATCGGTGTCAGAGCCGTCTTCATGATCGTCCACGGGCTCGTCGACCGGCACAATCTCGTCACAATGGGTCTTTGGGTTGTAATGGTGGCGCAAGACGGGCTCAAACAGGTGAAGGCGTCGGATAAAGACAATCGATATGAGCACGAGGGCTATAAAGATGAAGAAGCGGGGGACGACCTCGACCTGCGTTATGGCAAAAGCCCCCAACGAGAGCAGAATGCACCAGGCGTAGATGAGCAGCGCAGCCTGCCGCTGGTCAAACCCCTGCTTTATGAGACGATGCTGGATGTGCCCCTTGTCCGCCCGCGCTATGCCCGTATGTCCGCGGCTGCGGCGGACGATGGCAGCCAGGGTGTCGATAATGGGCACGCCGGCAATGATAAGCGGCACGATGAGGGTAGTGAGCGCTGCCGTGCGGGTGACGCCGAGCAACGCGACGATGCCCAGAACGAACCCGAGGGTGAGGGCACCGGAATCGCCCATGAAGATGCTTGCGGGATAGAAGTTGTAGCGCAGGAACCCGATACAGCATCCTGCGAGGGAGATGGCGAGCGCGGCGGCGTCGAGCCTGCCCGACATAAGGGTGAGGACGAAGAGGGAGAGAGACGCTATGGCGGTAATGCCCGCGGCCAGCCCGTCGAGGCCGTCGACGAGGTTGATGACGGTGGCAAAGGCGACCAGGTAGACGACGGTTATGGGGTAGGCGAGCCACCCCAAGGAGATCTCACCGAGCCAGGGGTTCACGATGTTCCCGATCAGCAGCCCCGAAGCGGCGGCGATAGAGGCCGCCACCACTTGACCAAGGAGCTTCTGGCGCGGTCGCAGGGACCAGATGTCGTCGGCGACGCCCGTGAGAAAGACCACGAGGACCGAGAGGGCTAGCAGGTGGTAGTTCACGGCCAAGGAATGATGGGGCACCAAGACGACGGGCCAGCCAAAACAGGTTGTCCCGACGTACTGGAGAACGAGGGCGGCGCATAGGCCCAAAAACATGGCGACGCCTCCCATGCGGGGCATGGGCTTGACGTTGATGCGGCGCGGGCTGGGATAGTCGATGGCGTCGAGGCGTATGGCCAGCCATTTTGCAAAAGGTACCGCGGCCATGGTCACGATCAGGCTTACGGCAAAAAGCAACAGGTAAGGTAGCCAGGGTGCCATAACGTCCTCACGGTCGGTCGAAAACAGTCTTAGGCTAGAGAAGCCCTGGGAGTGCCAGGGCTTCTCTAGCGATTCAAGCGTCTCTTCCTACATCTACCTGCCCTTGCGGGAGCGGCCGCGTGCCACAATCAGGGCCACTGCGGCTCCTATGAGCACGACGCCGGCGACGATGCCGACCACGACGGGGACGATGTTCGTGGTGTCCCCGGTTTTGGGCAGTGTCTGGGTGGTCCCGGTGTCGGAGGTACCTTGCTGGACGATCTTCCAGTTGGCGACCACGGTGCCCTCGAAGTTTCCTTTGCCTTGGAGGGTGGCGGTGGCGTTGCCTACGTTGGTGTTGTTCGCATAACCCACGACGTCGTAGTCGACGCCGGCGACGAGTTGGATGTCGCCCAAGGTCACCGAGAGGGGAGCGGGGGTGAGGGCCTGCCCGGTGTGGGTCTCGTTGGGCATGACCACCGTCGTCTTTGCCATGGACGCGGGGGTGATGGTGAACTTGAGCTCCTTCTCGCCGGCAAAGTTGTTGATGCCGGAGATGCGCAGGGTCGCGGTGCCTGCGTTCACGTTGTTCTCGTAAGACACGGTGTAGTCGATGCCGTTGCGCAGGATCGAGGTCCCGTTCTTGACTTCGAGCTTGGACTGCTCCACCGGGCTGCCGTTGTAGGTCGCCGAGACGATGGGCCCCGCATCGTACGAGGCGATGTTCTGGGGCTCGATGGTGAACGAGAGGGTGCGGGTCCCGCTCACCAAGGAAGAGGCGCCCGTCACGACCACCTGGGCCGTCCCGGCGTTCACGTTGTTCTCGTAGGACACGGTGTAGTCGGTGTTGAGCTCGAGGGTGCGGTCGCCGTCTTTGACTACGACGGCGGGCTTGAACTCCTGGCCGTTGTAGACGAAACGTGCGCCCGGGTCGGCCAGCGCGATGCTTACCTGCTCGTTCGCAAGGTCGATGGGCTGGGACTGGGCCGGCTGTTCGTCGGTGCCGCCCTGGTTCGCACCGTCGCCTTCGGCCGGCGCGCCGGGCTCGGTCGTCTCGCTGCCGTCGGGGGTTTCGGGAACAGCAGGCGTGGTGCCCTCGTCGGTATCCCCGGCGTCGGGCTGCGTATCTCCGGGCTCTTCAGTCTCGTCGGGGTTGGCTTCGCCGTTGTTGCCCCCGTCTGTGGCAGCTGGGTCTTCTCCGGTGCCGTCAGTGGTCTCGGAACCCTGTTCGGACCCGTCGGGCGCGGTTTCGGTACCCGCGTCGCTCTCGCCGTCGGCCTCGTCACTTCCTTCGGGAGGAAGGGCCTGCCCGTCGATTTCGAAGGGATAGGTCTTCTCGCCCGTGACCTGGGGGGCGTCGGGGTTCGCCGTAACGACGAGCTCGGCTTCGCCCGGGGCGTCGTTGTTCTCGTAGGTGACGTTGTAGAAGGCCGGGTCGACGGTCTGGTTGTTGGGATCGATGAGTGAGAACGCGGGCTCCACGGGGGTGCCGTTGAAGGGCTGGGGCCCCGTGATGCCGGCTACGATGCAGTCGGCGAGATCCACCGCGTCGGCGTTCTCGCCGCCTGAGACGGTAACGTTGTAGAGGTACTGGGTGTTGGCCTGGGAGCTGAGCGCGTTGGTCATGCTCACCTCGCAGGTTCCGGCGGCAAGGCCGCTTACGGTGCCGTCGACTGCAGAGGCCACCTCGGTGTTGCTTGAATTCCAGGTGCCCGCGTTGCTGTTGACGTTGACGGCCATGTAGGTAAAGGTCGAGACGCCCGCGCCGTTGGCGATGTCCCCCTGCACGGTGGCGGGGATGGGGGCAGCCACCGACTGGCCCACCTCGAGGGAGATGTCGGACCCGAAGTTTGAGGCGGCGGTGTTGGCCAATGAGGTCGCCGCATAGTAGAGGGTAGCGCCGTCGGCAACGGTGCTGTCGCCAACGGGGGCACCGTCGGCGGTCAGAAGGATCGCCCAGTGGGTGCTGCCGTCGGCGGTGACGACTGCCCCGACGCCCATGTTGGTGTAGCCCTCGGAAGCCAGCAGGGCGCGCTGGTCGTCGGAGAGCGACGTGTAGACGGTGTTGGCGTCGCTAACGATGGTGCCAGGGGCGGAGCATACGAGGAGCTCCGCCACTATGCGCCCGGTTCCCGTTGCGTCCACCGTGGTGAACAGGGACCCGTCGGGACGGATGTTGGCGTTGAGCAGCGTGCTCTCGGCGGCGCGCTGGTAGGCGGCCGAGGTGAGGTCGGTGTCTGCGGTCAGGGCGTTCTGGCGGTTGGCGTTGACGATGTCGGCTAAGGCCGATGCCGAGGCGGTGTCGTTGGTGAGCTGAAAGTTCACCCCGATGCTCGGCACGGCAGCCTGCGCCGCGAGGGCGGGGTCGGCGGCGATCTGGTCGGCGGTCAGCGAGGTCGCGGAGATCGAAGAGGGGGCGGGGGTCGCCTCGGTGCCGGAAGTCTCCTCGGGGGTATCGGCAGCCTGCCCGGTTGCGGCTTGGTCGGCCGCGGGCTGGGCTTCGGGGCTGCCCTCGTCGGCAAAGACCTGCTGGGTGCCGGTGAGCAGCCCGCAGCCGGCGAGGGTCACGCTCAGGGCTGCGGCGACGATCCTCGTCCTTGCGGTGGTACGGTTGGTTTCCATACATACTCCAATCATGGCGGCGGAGAGGCCCCGGATCAGGCGGTTCGGCAGATGCCGGACGGCTTGGGAACCCGGGGCCGCGCGTTGTGCCTTGCCTACAGTGTACCGCGTCAGGCTCCCAAAGCATGCGGGCAGGGCGGTGTGTGCACAGGGGTACCAAAGGTTTTGCGATCGGCCTATACGCGCATGCAGGTGGCGGTCACGATGGCAACGAGGGTTCCCAGCTCGTCTTCGACACGAGTAGAATAGAAGCCGAGCCTGCGCCCCGACCGGTCTGCAGAGCACGTGGCGATGAGCCGTTCTCCCTTTGCGCCAGAGATGAACTCGACGTTGCTCGTAACCGTCACGCTGGGGGGTTGACCGACATTCGAGGCCACGGCGCAGGCAAGGTCGGCAAGGGTAAAGATGGCACCTCCCATCACGTTGCCCATGGCGTTGCGGTGATGGCGCTTGATGGAGAAGCTGCAGACTGCATGTCCGGGGGCCGCCTCGTCGATGGTGGCCTCGCATTGTCGGGTGGCGAAGTGGTCGCCGTCGAAAAAAGCCCTGACGGTATCGATGTCGGGCGTCTCTGCGCCCGTGTCGTCGGTGTGCTGGGACGGTTGGTTCATAGAGGGACCCTTTCTGAGAGCTGGCAGGCAAGGGATGTGGTGGCTCAAGAAAAACCGCAAATGCGGTATCGAAACGCCGCATAAAGGTTATACTAGCATCGTCCCAGCCCCCGCAACATAGCTGCGGTGGGCCGACACATTAACGCAGGGAGCTCTAGTACTCGCGCCCGATGGATATCCCCCTTTGTTGGGGAAACCAGAGATGCGCGATGCGGGCACCCACCTGGATAAGGTGGGCCATTCTTGCACTAGCGGGGGCTGGGCTGAATGTTCTTTTGAATGGTGGGTGCCGACGATGCCGGTACCCACCATTTTTGTTTTGAGTTTTACGGGTAGCCGTTCGAGGGTGTCCGAGATAGAAAAAAGCCAGATGTAAGAATACATCTGGCTTGTTCAAGTACTATGGTGGAGATGAGGGGATTCGAACCCCCGGCCTCTGCCTTGCGAAGGCAGCGCTCTCCCAACTGAGCCACATCCCCGGACGCAATGCGCGTAGGCTATTGTGCCAGTCCGGTTCCTCTCTGTCAACGCTTATTTGCCGTCGTCGACATGGAAGAACACGGTGCGTGCACATTCGATGGGCTCGCGTTGTCGGGCTGTATCTCGCAGTAGACCAAGGCGAACAGCTCCTGGCGGCTCTATTCGGGTATGGAGTTCTCCATCGATCGGGTCGAGATCGTTTAGAAACGGTGTGCCGCTCTATACAATTCCATGAAACGGTTCCACACTGGGGCCGCCGACCTGCCGTGTGCCGGTCGGCGGCCTTTTTGCAAGATGACGAGACGAACGGGAGGCGCAGGACTATGCTGCGAGTGGGTGTGGTGGGTGCTACGGGATATGCAGGTGCGGAGACCGTTCGCCTGGTGTGCGGGCATCCCGAGATGGAACTGGTGCGCGCCACCTCGGGTAAGGAGGCGGGCACGAGGCTCGACGCGATCTATCCGGGCCTCGCCGGCACCTGTTCCATCGAGCTTGCGGCCCCCGACGCCGACGACCTCGCCTCGGTCTGTGACCTTGTGTTTTTGGCCGTCCCCCACACGGGGGCTCTCGCCCTTGCCCCCCAGCTCGTAGGGGCGGGCGTGGCGGTGGTCGACCTCTCGGCCGACTACCGGCTTTCTGACCCGGCGGTCTACGAGGCGTGGTATGCCCCCCACACCTCCAAAGAGCTGCTCGCGCAGGCGGTCTACTGCATCCCCGAGCTGAACCGCGCCGACCTGCAGGTGCTTGCCAGGGCCGATTCCCGCACGCCGCGCCTCGTGGCCAACCCCGGGTGCTATCCCACGGCCTCGACCCTGGCGGCCGCCCCCGTCCTTGCCGCGGGCCTTCTGAGGGAAGGCGCGACCGTGGTGGTCGACGCCATATCGGGCGTCTCCGGGGCCGGCAAGGGGTGCACGGCTCGGACGCACTACTGCATGGCCGACGAGAACCTCGAGGCCTACGGCGTGGGACGCCATCGCCACCAGCCCGAGATCGCCCAGAACTTCGCACACCTTGCCTCCTGCGACGTGCCGGTCATCTTCACGCCGCATCTCGCCCCCCTCAAACGCGGCCTGCTCTCCACGGTCTATTTGCCGCTTGTCGACGGGGTGGGTCTTGAGGAGCTCCGGGGGCTTTACGAGGTTTCGTACGGTGGGGAGCGTTTTGTCCATCTCGTGCCGCAGGGCACCCAGCCCCGCACCGGCAACGTCGCGGGGTCCAACCGTGCCCAGGTGGCCGTGGTGCTCGACGAACGCACGAACACGGCGATCGCCACCTGCGCTATCGACAACCTGATGAAGGGTGCGGCCGGCCAGGCGGTCCAGAACGCGAATATAGTGTGCGGCCTTGACGAAGCCATGGGGCTCGACGCTCCAGCTCCTCTCATTTAGATGTATATTTCTCAATAGTTATTCATTATTGTTAATGAGGAGTCGCCATGCACTATGATCCTTTGGATATTCCGGCACCCTTTACCTTTGAAGGCGCGCGGGCGGAAGGGGGTGTCTGCGCCCCCCTGGGGTTTGCCGCCTCAGGCGTCCATGCCGGGTTCAAGGCCGACCCTGAACGCCTTGACCTGGCCCTGGTGGCGGCTGACCGCCCTTGTGCCGTTGCGGGGGTCTTCACCACGAACCTCTTCTGCGCAGCCCCGGTGATCGTGGACCGGGAGCACATAGCGGCTGCCGGGACGGCCCGGGCGGTGGTGGTGAACTCCGGCTGCGCCAACGCGGCCACGGGTGAGCCGGGCGTCGTGAACGCCCGCACCACGGCCTCCCTGGTCGCCGAGCTCATAGGCTGTCCCGCCGAGCAGGTGCTCGTGGCGAGCACGGGCGTCATCGGCCAGCATCTGCCCATGGGCGTCATGGAGCAGGGCATTCCCGAAGCCTTTGCGGCCTTGGGACGCGATGCGCTCGCCTGCGACCTGGCCGCGGCCCAGGCGATCATGACCACCGACACCGAGCCCAAGCAGGCGGCCGTGGTCTACGTCGACGCGTCCGGGGCAACCTACACGGTGGGCGGGATGTGCAAGGGTTCCGGCATGATCAGCCCGAACATGGCCACCATGATTGCCGTCGTCACCACCGACGCCCCCGTGTCGTCGGCGGCCCTCAACCTTGCGCTCCACCGCGCGGCCGACGCCACGTTCAACCGCGTCACCGTGGACTCCGACACCTCCACGAACGACACCTGCATCGCCCTGGCGTCGGGTGCTGCGGGCGGTTCCCCCCTAGACGAGGCCTGCGGGGAACGCTACGAGGCGTTTTGCGCGGCGCTGACCGCGGTGTGCGACGAGCTCGCCCGCAAGATCGCGGCGGACGGCGAGGGGGCCACCCGTCTGGTGCGTGTGGTGGTCACCGGGGCCCGAGACGATACCGATGCCGAGCGCGCCGCCCGCACCGTGGCTACCTCCCCGCTCGTGAAGACCGCCGTCGCGGGCCACGACGCCAACTGGGGCCGCATCGCCGCTGCCCTGGGGCGCTCGGGGGCAAGGTTCGACCAGCGCGACGTCGACATCGACATCCTGGGGATCCCGGTATGCCGAGACGGGCTCGTGGTCGACTTCGACGAGGACGAGGCGCTTCGTCGGTTCGAAAACCCCCAGGTCGACATTGTGTGCGACCTGGGCGCGGGGGAGGGACGGGCGACCATCTGGACCTGCGACCTCACCCACGGCTACATTTCCATCAACGGCGATTACAGGAGCTAGCCATGGTCGTGTCGTGTGGGAACCTTCAGTCTGAGCGGGTTGGGCAGGCGGCCGAGCAGGCGCGCGTGCTCACCCAGGCGCTTCCCTGGGTCAAAGCCATGGCCGGCACCACCGTGGTCATCAAGTACGGAGGGGCCGCCATGGTGGACGCGGGGCTGCGCGCCTCAGTCATGGAGGACATCATGCTCATGAAGCTCGTGGGCGTGAACCCCATCATCGTGCACGGGGGAGGCAAGGACATCTCGGCCCTTGTGGAGGCCCTGGGCATGCCCGTGGAGTTTAAGGACGGCCTGCGCGTCACCACGCCTGAGGTGATGCGCGTGGTGAGCATGGTGCTTTCGGGCAAGGTCAACGAGGAGCTCGTGCTTGCCTTGAACGCCCACGGCCCGTTGGCAGTGGGGCTTTCGGGGGTCGACGGCTCGATGGTCCACTGCTGCATCCCCGACCCTAGCGTGGGCCGCGTAGGCCAGATAGAGATGGTCGACACCGGCGTGGTCGACACGCTGCTCGGCCAAGGTTTTATCCCCGTCATCGCCAGCGTCGGGGTAGGGCCCGACGGGCAGGCGGTGAACATCAACGCGGACACGTTTGCCAGCGCCCTCGCTCAGACGTGCAACGCGTCCAAGGTGGTCTTTCTCACCGATGTCGACGGGCTGTATCGGGACTTCTCCGACAAAGAGTCGCTTATCGGCCGCATGACCGCCGCCGACGCCCGTGCCCTTATGGAGGACGCGACGCTGAGCAAGGGGATGATCCCCAAGGTCAGGGCTGCCGTCGATGCCATCGAGGGCGGGGTGCAGCGCGCCCATATTCTGAACGGCACGCAACCTCACTCCCTTGTGCTCGAGCTGTTTACCGACACCGGCGTGGGGACCATGATCACGGCCACCGACGACGACCTGTTCCGTCACGACGTTGCCGCCCGCGTTTCTCGCGAGGCGGTCTGCTAAGACAAGCCGAAAGGACGTTACCTATGGGAGCTGACTATCAGAAGGCCGTCGAACTCGACGAGGCCTACGTGATGCACACCTACGGCCGCAGCCCGCGGCTTTTTGTGCGGGGGGAGGGCGTTCGCCTCTTTGACGACGACGGGCGTTCGTACCTGGACTTCCTTGCTGCGATCGCCGTGTGTCCGCTGGGCCATGCCGACCCCGTGGTGACCGCTGCCGTACAGGAGCAGGCCGCCCGGCTTATGCAGACCTCCAACTACTTCTATAGCCTGGACCGCGGCGAGGTGGCCCGGGAAATCGCCCGGTTGGCCGGCGAGGGGCTGGGCTGGAAGTCGTTTTTTGCCAACTCCGGCGCCGAGGCCAACGAGTGCGCCATGAAGGCGGCCCGCCGGTGGGGTGTCGACCGGAGGGGCGCGCAGTGCCAGACCATCATCACGCTGGAAGGGGGTTTTCATGGACGCACCATGGAAACCTTGGCGGCTACGGCCCAAGGCTGGCTGCAGGACCCGTTCCAGCCGTTGCCCGGAGGCTTTAAACACGTGCCCCGCAACGACTGCGCCGCGTTGGACGCTGCCATGGACGAGACCGTGTGCGCCATCATGATGGAACCGATTCAGGGCGAGAGCGGCGTTTGGCCTCTCAGCGACGAGTATCTGCGGCACGTGCGCGAGGTGGCCGACGAGTGGGGCTGTCTGGTCATCTTCGACGAGGTACAGACGGGTCTGTACCGCTGTGGGAAGCCCTTTGCGTTCCAGACCGTCGAGGGCGTAGTTCCCGACATCTTTACCCTGGCCAAGGGCATCGCCAACGGCGTGCCCTGTGCGGCCTGCGTGGCGCGGGGGGATGCCGCCACAGCGCTCAAGCCCGGTATGCAGGGGTCTACGTTCGGCGGCGGCCTCATCGCCATGGCCGCTGCAAAGGCGACCCTGGGGCGTCTGGCCGAACTCGGACTCGACGCTCATGCCGAGGAGCTAGGCTCCTACCTGCGGGAACGCCTGGCCGAGGTGCCCTATGTGAGCGAGGTGCGCGGCAAGGGCCTCATGGTAGGCGCCACCATCGAGGGCAAAGACGCCCACGACGTGGTGGGAGCGCTGCTTGACGAGGGTATCGTGGCCAACGCCTGCAACGGCGAGGTCCTGCGCTTCCTGCCGCCGCTGATTATCGAGCGCGAGCACGTGGACGCTCTCATCGAGGCACTCAGGACGCTCTAGTTTGGTGTTCGGTTCTACGCAAGGGGGCGGCCTCGCTTTGAGACCGCCCCCTTGCGTATATGGGCCTTGTCTGACGTGGCGACCCTAGAGCATTTTGAATAAAGCCGTGCACTGCGTTGTGCCAGGGCTTATGTGCTCAAGCACACCGCGCCCTGGCACGCCTTGTGCACGAACTTTTTCAAAATGCTCTAGCTCTTGAGCGTGCGGTCGAGGAACGCAACGACGCGATCGACTATCGGGGGCTGCCAGAAGGCGGGGTCCATATGGCCGGCCCCCTCGACCTCGACGAAGTCGGCGTCGACGCCGTTCTCGACGAGCACCCGATAGAGCTGGGCCGAATCGGCGGGGGGCACCACGACGTCCTCGGCGCCCTGGAGGATCAAAAACGGGGGGCAGCCCGCCGCGCTGGAGACGGCGTCGGCAATGTAGGCCTCGGGGTTTGCGGCTGCCACCAGCTCGGGGGCGTCCTCGGGCTCGGCTCCCAGCAGGTTGCGGTATACGAAGTCGAACGCGTGGCTCGCATTGTCGCGCTTGGCCGTGAGGGGGCTCACCACGCCGTAGTAGTCCACCACGGCTTGGACGCGGCTCGTCTGGTCGAGGTGCGCGCCCACGTCGAAGCGCTCCACGTCGCCCGTCACGCCCAGGAGGCACGCCTGGTGACCGCCGGCGCTCTCGCCCGCCACGCCGATCTTGGAAGCGTCGATGTCCCAGCGGCCGGCGTTGGCGCGCAGGTAGCGGACGGCCGCCTTGGCGTCTTCGAGGGGCATGGGGAAGTCACCCTTGTTGGAGTCGCGGTACTCGGCGCTGGCCACCACGTAGCCGGCGCGCACGATGTCGACGAGGTTGGGCAGGTGCACGTTCCTGTCGCAGTCCATCCACCCACCGCCGCAGAACCACACGAGGCAGGGCAATGGCCCCTCGACGCCCAGGGGGCGCATCACGGAGAGCTTGAGGTCCCGTGTGGTCCGTCCGAGCCACCCGGGCACCTGGGCATAGGTCACGTCGGCATCGAGGTCGACGGGATAGCGTTCGATGGGGACAGCGATCTTCTCATGCATAGGAGATGGTCCTTTCGGAAGACGTCGAAGGTGGCGGAGCAGGTCGATAAGCCGGGTTCTGTCGTGGGCGGCCATTTATCTTGGGCCGAACGTTGCCGCCGGCCTCTTCTCGGGCAACCCGGGCGCGGGCCGGGCCGACCCATCGCGCCCCTATTTGCCCTTTCTCCGGATGGGGCTTGCCAAGCCGTGCCGTTGCCGACACGCTGGTGCGCTCTTACCGCACCGTTTCAGCTTTTCTCACTCCCCGCCGAAGCGGGGGTGGGAGTCTTCTTTTCTGTGGCGCTATCCGTCGGGTTCCCCCGCCCGGCCGTTAGCCGGCATCCTGCCCTGTGGAGCCCGGACTTTCCTCACCGGCACCTATTTATAGGTGCCTAGCGCGGTCGCCTGACCTGCTCCGCCGACCCAAAAGTCTATCATGGAAGCCCCGCCTCGCAGGACGGGGAGGGCGGCCCATACAGTCCCTACAAGCCAACGGCGTAGAGCAGGATGCCCGCCAGGATGAGCGCCAGGGCGATCACCTTGCGCCGCGTCATGCGCTCCTTGAATATGAGGATGCCGAAGGCGGTGATGTAGAGGTAGCCGCTGGCCTCGAGCACCGGGCCGAGGGACAGCGGGATGCCGCGGTAGGCGAGCACCGAGAGCAGGGTGGTTCCCACGAACAGGACGTAGGCAAAGATCACGAGCGGGTTGAGATACTCCCTGACCGGCGAGTCGTAATGCCTGTTGGCGCTCTTTTTGAGCAAGACCTGAGAGACCGAGGCGATGAGGGTGCTCAGGAGCAAGACGCCGGAATAGGCGAGGACCGTGGCGTTCATCGCTGCCCACCGTCCCCAGGCGTCTCCTCCGTTGCGCCACGTCCCCTGTGGACCTCGGGAACTCCCAGGGCGGCGTTCAGGTCCTGCAGCGTGGCGGCCTGGACGCGACCCTCCTCGATGGCATAGAGCACGATGCCCGCGACGATGAGGAAGGCCCCAGCGATCATCAGGGGGGTGACGGTCTCGCCAAAGAGGATCATGCCGAACACGATGCCCCAGACTATGGTCACCGCCTTGTTGGCATAGGCCGTGGTGAGGGGCATGCGCTTGATGACCTGCTGCCAGCCGATGGCATAGATGCCCAGGATCAGCAGGACGATGCCGTAGTAGAGGATGAAGCGGGGGCTCAGGAAGGGGACGTCGGCGGCGAGCTTGCTAAAGACGTTGCCTACCGAATAGACCGCCAACAGGATGTGGAGGGCGAGCATCGTTTTGGTCGAGGACTTCATGGCCTAGGCTCCCGAGCCGCTCTGGGGGGCGCTGCTGCGTCGCGACGGGCGCACCAGCGTGCAGGTGCCCCGTCCGTCGCGGGCGTAGACGGCGGGCGCCCTCTCGATGAAGAACTCCGGGGTGAAGCTCATGGAGTAGGCGCCGGCAAAGTCGATGGCCACGGTGTCGCCCGCCGCGAGCTCGGGGGCGTCCAAAAGCTCGCAGAGCCGGTCGCTCTCCATGCAGGTGTACCCGCAGAGCACCTGGCGCGGATGGGTGCCCTGCGAGCGGGTCACGAACCGCAGGGGGTAGCTCGTCTTCTTCATCTCGTGGTCGATGTTGATGCGGCTGAGCTCGCAGGTCACGAACCGGGCTGCCGTGGTGTCCTTGACGTCGACCACCTTGCCGACGTAGCGTCCCGGCGTACAGACGACGGCACCCCCCGGTTCGACGAAAAGGGCGCAGCGCTGGGGGTCGGCCGCGTCGCGCAGGACTTCGGCCATGGTGGCCGCGTAGCGTTCGTAGGCCCCCTCGTTGCGTGCCCCGCCCCCGTAGAAGCCGCCCCCCATGTCGATCCACCGCAGGTCGAGCCCAAACGTGCGCGCGATGGCGGCCGCGTGCTCGGCAAGCACGCGGTAGACCTCGAGGGAGCGGCTCAGGGTGGTCACGTGCATGTGGAGGCCCGCCACGTCGGCCCCGGCGCCGCGCAGCTCGTTGACCACGCGCGCAAGCTCGCCGTTCTCGTAGCAAAAGCCGAAACGGCCGCCGCGCTCCCCGGTGACGGTCTGGCCGGGACAGAACCGCTCGAGCTCGATGTTGGCCCGCACACCGACCTTGACCCCTGGGTGCTCCTCGGCGTAGCGGCACACCGTCACGACGTCGTGGGACGAGTCGAGATTGACGTAGACCCCGTTGTCCAGGGCCCATCGGGTCCAGTCGGGTGTCTTGATGGGGCCGTTGAATATGAGGTCGTGAGGGGCAAAGCCGCATTCCAGGGCGACGGCGAGTTCTTCGCCCGAGACCGCCTCCGCCATGCAGCCGGCGGTCCGGGCCACTCCCAGAACCCAGGGGAGCGGGTTTGTCTTGATCGAGTAGGCCACGCGGGCCAGGGGAGACCAGGCCGCTTTGACGGCGCGGTCGAAGTCGCAATAGTTCTCACGGAGTTCGGGCTCGTCGAAGACGAAGCACGGGGTGTCGAGCGAGGCCCAGTCGGTGGCCTCGAAGGGAATGGGTTCGATCACGGCTTCTCCTTAGACGGCCGGCTGTCGTCGGGCATGCGGCCTCCCGATGGGTTTTTGGCCCGCGGGGCCGGGCGAACGAAGCGCGTTTCTTGGTCGACGCCACCCACCACGTTCAGCGCGCTGCGGACCTCGTATTGGGGCGCGGCGGTCACGGTAAGGCTCAGGCGGCCGAGGTATTCTCCGATAAGCCCAAGGAACAGGAGGATGAGGCCCGAACATACCAGCAGCGTCGCCATGAGCGAGGCCCACCCCTCGGTGCTCACGGCGCCGAGAAGCCGGTTGACCACGATCGCGACGGCCCACACGATGCCTGCCAGGCTCAGCAGCGCGCCGACGCCGGCGGCGATGCGCAAGGGGACGACCGACAGGCCCAGAATGGCCGTCCACAGCTTTACCAGGGAGCGCAGGGTGTAGCCCGAGGTGCCCTGGGCACGCTCGAAGTGGGTGACCGGGGTGTCGCAGACCTTGTCGGTGGCCCTGAACACAAGGCCCTGGATGTAGGGGTAGGGCCCCGTATAGGCCACCATGTTGTCGCGCACGTAGTCGCGCATCACGAAGAAGCTCGACGCGTAGACGTTTTTCGGCGATCCCGTCAGCACGTGCATGGTCCACTCGGCGAAGGCCGAGCCGGCGCGTCGAAAGAGGCTTTCGTGCAGGCCGTTCTCGTAACGGGCGTAGACGACGTCCCAGCCCTCATAGACCTTGTCGAGCAGCAGCGGGATTTGGGAGGGGTGCGTCTGCATGTCGTCGTCCATGAGCAGCACGAGCCGGCCGGACGTTTGGTTCAGGCCGGCCATGATGGCCCCGTGCTGGCCGAAGTTGCGCACGAGGTCGATGCCCTTCACGCGGGGGTCGGCATCGCACAACCTGCGGATGTGGGCAAACGTGTCGTCGGGGGACCCGTCGTTCACCAAGACGAACTCGTAGTCGTAGCCCTGGTCGAGCAGCACCTTTCGGGTAAGGGCGACCACCTCCTCTATGGTCGCCGCGCTCCGGTAGCAGGGAATCACCACCGAAACGAGGGGCGTTGCGTTCGGTTGTGCCTCGGACGTCATCGCACGGGCCTTTCGCCGTCGTTTTCCATAAAGGGGAGGGACTCGCGGCAGCTGAGCTCCGCCCCGTCTCGGCCTTTGACCGAGAACGCCTCGAAGAGCTCGGCGGTCAGGGCGTCAGCCTCCTCCCGGGTCGCGGTGTGGCAGAACAGGCGGGCGAGGTAGGGCTTGGCGCCCTTCCCGTGGCCGACGGGCTCGCCTTTGCGGTAGTGGAGCATGCTGTTTGGGAGGACCTCGGGGCGCTCCAGGAGCGCCCGGGCGCCCGAGAGGTCGCCGATGCGCCCCGTGCTCCCGGGGACGGCATGAAAGTTGAGCACGAAGCTGACTCCTGCAAAGTCATCGAGGCTGTGGGCCTCGAGCCTGCGGGCCAACGAGTCCCGGTCGTAGGCAAGGTCGAGCAGGGCGTCCTCGATGGAGAACCCGGCCCCTATCTCGGTGAGCTCGTGCTCGTAGCCCAGTACGCGCCCGGCGACCTCGCAAACGGCGAAGGTAGCGTCCGCAGGGTGCCAGAACGCCTGCATCGAGAGGGGGCCGTCTTCCATGCCGACGTACTCCGCCACCGCCTGCAGGGCTGCCCGGATCGGCTCCTGGGCCTCGGGGGCGTAGCGGCTTGGGTAGACGATACGCACGACGTCGGGCACCCCGCCGGGGACCAAGGGGCACTTCTCGCGGTCAGCGATGCTGACGACGTAGGCACGGCCATCGGCGACCCAGCCTATGACGTTGAGCTCCGGACCGTCGTCGTACTCCTCTACCAGGACGGCATCAGGGGTCCGGGACACGGCGTTTGCGCGCTCGAAGGCGGCGGACAGGCCGTCGGAGTCCCGCACGACCGATATGCCATAGCTGCCGTACCCGTCGAGCGGTTTGACGACGCACGGGAACCTCAGTCCCGCAACGTCGGAAGCCAGGGTGGCGCGGTGTACGACCCGGCGGTTTGGGCGGGCGATGCCGAGCTTGTCGAACATCTCCCCCATGAGGCGTTTGTCGCGCAAGAACCCCATGCCCTCAAGGGGGCAGTAGGCGTAGACCCCGGCCTCGTGGGCGGCCTTGCAGGCGTTCTCAAAGAGCACGTCGGAGAAGCTCGTGACTATGCCGTCGGCCTTGAGCTCCCGTGCCAGGGCGGCCACGGCGGCCGTGTCACGCACGTCTATGTCGAAGGACCGGTCGGCATGGGGCTTTGCCGGCCCGTCGGGGTAGCCGTCGGCCACGTAGGTCGCATAACCGCGGGCCCGTGCCGTGTCGACCAAATCGACAAACTCGTCCATCGACCCCAGGACAAGGAGCCGATGGGAAGGGCGCGCGGAACAGCTGCATTCGGTCGTAGGTCTCATAGCGTCGCTTTCTGCACGGGGGGGCTCAACGTCCCTCAAAGAACCCATAGGTCTGTTCGACCACGGCGTCGAGGTCGCTGCGGGCAAGCCCGTAATACAGGGGCAGACGGGCCAGGCGCTCGCTTTCTCGCGTCGTATGGAGGTCCTCCCCGTAAAAACGGCCGAAGCGTCGCCCGGCCGGTGCCGAGTGGAGCGGGACGTAGTGGAACACCGACCAAATGTCGTGCGCGCGCAGCCGTGAGATATAGGCGGTGCGCTCCTCGATGTCGGCGAACTTGAGGTAGAACAGGTGGGCGTTGTGGACGCACCCCTCGGGGACTGTGGGGAGGTCAACCAGGCCGCGGGCGGCCAAGGGCCTGAAGGCGGCCTGATAGGCGTTCCAGCTGGCGAGGCGGTCGTCGTTGATCTCGTCGGCGTGCTCGAGCTGGCCCCAGAGGTAGGCGGCGTTGATGTCGCTGGGAAGATAGCTCGACCCGTAGTCGACCCAGGTGTACTTGTCGACCTGGCCGCGCATGAAGCGCGAACGGTCGGTGCCCTTCTCGCGCATGATCTCGGCCTTCTCGACGAAGGCGGGGTCGTTCACGAGCAAGGCTCCCCCCTCGCCCATGGAGTAGTTCTTGGTCTCATGGAACGAGAAGCACCCAAAGTCGCCAATCGTCCCCAGGGCACGCCCGCGGTAGCTGGCCATGACCGCCTGGGCGGCGTCTTCGACCACGCGCAGGCCGTGGCGCCGGGCGATGTCCATGATGGCGTCCATCTCGCAGGCGACCCCGCCGTAGTGCATGACGCAGATGGCCCGCGTGCGTTCGGTTACGGCCTCCTCGACCTTGGTCTCGTCGATGTTCATGGTATCCGGGCGGATGTCGACGAAGACGAGCTTTGCGCCGGCCAGGACGAACGCGTTGGCGGTGGAGGAGAAGGTGTAGCTGGGCAGGATGACCTCGTCGCCCGGTTCGATGCCGCACATGAGCGCGGCCATCTCGAGTGCCGTGGTCCCGCTGGTGGTGAGCAGGCACTTCGGGGTGCCGAACCGGTCCTCGATCCAGCGGCTGCAGAGCTTGGTGAAGGGTCCGTCGCCGCTGAGCTTGCCGTTGACCACGGCCTGGGCCACATGGTCGAGCTCTGTGCCGTAGCGGGGCGGGACGTTGAACGGGATCACGACGGGGCCTTCTCTCTTCGGAATACGGGTGCACGGCGTGCAAGGTCCTATCATAGCGGTTTATATGACGAATCTGGCCCCTTTCATGCCATTCACCGGGAGTCGTAAGGATTACTAACAAAGGGCCGTAGGATTCGTGGCTGCTCCGTGAATAATACAAGTGTTCGCTTTCCCATGGTAAGATGCACCTCGCGACGATCCGAGGGTTGCTAAAAAGGGGGACGGGCTATGGTGCGGGAGGCTGGTATTGCGGGGCCGGGGTGCGGCCGTCTGAGGGGTGCCGGCCTGTGGCTCTCGCGGCTGATCTCGCGCCGGGCCGGCTATGCGGGGGTCTTCGCGCTGCTCTTTGCGCTGGCATGGCTGCCCGTCTGCGGGGTGCTCGCCGCCTCGGGCTACTCCTTCTTCTGGGACGTCGACGGCCTCTCCCAGCAATATGTCTGGTTCGTCTACACGGGGCAGTGGTTGAGGGGGGTGTTCTCCTCCCTTCTGAGCGGCGACGGCCTGCAGGTCCCCCTGTGGACCATGGACTCCGGCTTTGGGGTGGACACCGTGCAGTCGCTCGTCTGCACGGTCGTCAACCCGTTCTACGCGGTGTCGGCCCTCGTGCCCGAGCAATGGGCGGAGCAGGCCTTCGAGGCCTCGCTTGTGCTGCAGGCCTACTGCGCGGGCCTTGCCTTCTCGCTTTGGAGCGTCGGCCACGGTGAGCGGCGGGCGACCACGATGGTGGGCGCTTTGGCCTACGTCTTTGCGGGCAACATGACCGCCATCTTCCTGCAGCCGGGCTTCCTGTTCCCGGCCCTGGCGTTCCCGCTGGCCCTCTACGGCGCCGACCGCGTCTTCGACCGGCGCAGCCCGCTGCCCTTCGTTGCGGTCATGGCATGGGTCTTTGCCTTCTCGTTCTACGACGCGTACATGATCTGCGTCATGCTGGTCCTCTATTGCCTGGCGATGTTCTTTTGGAAGGTGGAGAGGGGCGTGCGCGGCAGGCTGCGGTGGGTCCGCCTGGCGCGCTGGGTGGCCGTCTTCGTGGGCTATGTGCTGCTTTCGGCCGCGGTGGCGGCCGTGCTCTTCCTTCCCCAGGCCATGGCGGTTCTGGGCCAGGAGCGCCTCGAGGTCCACCGGGCCGAGCAGGTGCTCTATGCGCCGACCTACTACATCAAGCTCATCATGGGGTTCACCTCCTTCTCGTTTGCCGGGGGAGACGCCTATACGGGCTGGTCGCCCCTGGCCGTGCCGGTGCTTTTGCTCCTGCTTATGCGTCGGAGGCGTCAGCCGGCCCTGTTCTGGTCGTTCGTCGTGCTCACGGTCATGCTGTGCGTCCCGTTCTTCGGCAGCCTGATGAACGCCTTCCAGTATCCGACGGCTCGGTGGGCGTGGGCCTACAGCGCCTTTGTGTCGCTTGCGATCGCCCGCCTGTTGCCGGGGCTCCTGGAGGCCCGGAAGAGGGAGAAGGCCGTCATCGGGGCGGTGTGCGTCGTCTACGCCGTCTGTGCGGCGGCCCTGCCGGTAAGCGGCGTGGTAAGGGCCGAGGCGGTCGTGATGGCCGCCATGGTGGCGGTGTGCTTTTTGGGGTCGGTGCTGGGTTACCGTGCGGCCGTGGGGCTGCTGGCGGTGCTCACGGCCGTCGCTGGCAGCGTCTGCTTCTGCCAGTTCCCCCGGCTGATCGGCTGCTATGCGCCCGCAGGCGAACTCTGGTCGATCCACGACGAGCGCGGCGTGGCGGGGGCCGTCGAGAAGGCGGAGTCGCGGGGCGACTACGACGCCGCCTATCGCTACGACAGGACCAGCGACCGGGTGTTCGTGGAGAACTCGAACCTGATCACGGCGACCATGGGCGCGAACTTCTACAACAGCATGTACAACGACGGTGTCGACGAGCTCCTGAGGAGTCTGGGAAACCCCGCCACCCATGGGGCGAACCACCGCTTCGACAGCCTGGGGGAGCAGTCGTACGTCCAGGCCCTGTTGGGGGTGCGCTACCTCTATGCGTCGGACGCTGCGGCAGGGAGACTTTCTCCGCTGTCGACGGGCAACGGCGCGCTGGCACGGGGATGGGACGCGACGCTGTACGAGTCTTCGGTCGCCCTGCCCCTGGCGTTTGTGCAATACTCCTACATCACGAAGGGCGAGTATCTGGCACTGTCCTTGGTCGAGCGCCAGGAGGCGTTGCTGCAGGCGGTGGTGCTCGACGAGAGGCCGCGCGGTCTGCAGGTCGAAGACGGCCTGGAGGACCTCGTGTTCGAGTCCCGAAGCGTCCCGTTTACCGTCGAGGCGACGGGTTGCGAATGGGACGGCAGCCGGGCGTGCGTGACCCAACCGGGCGCCCAGCTCACCCTTACGTTCTCCTGTGCCCCCCAAACCGAGGCGTACCTGTGCATCAGGGGCATGGACTACCGCGACTTCAGGGCCTCTGACTATGTCTCCGGAGACCAGTGGGACGCGATGGGGCTTCTCGGCCGCGCCGGCCTTCTTGTGCGTGAGACCAAAGACAACCTGCTGGCCAAGCGCTCCCGCACCACCACGGCCACCCTCGACGTCTCCTCCCCGCTGGGGACCCAGGGGGTCGTCTATCCGAACGCGGAGGACCCCATGTACGGGGGACCCCGCGACTGGGCGTGCAACCTCGGCTACAGCGAGGCGGGGCTTGCGACGGCGACCATAACCTTCCAGACCCAGGGCATCTATTCCTTCGATGCCATCGACGTGGTGGAGCTGCCCACGGCGTTGCTCGAGCGCCAGGCGCAGGCCCTCTCGCACCAGGCTGCCCAAGACATCGCGCTGGGCTGCAACGAGATCTCGTGCCGGGCGACGCTCGACCGGGACGGCCTGCTCTTCTTCTCTGTGGCCTACTCGGACGGCTGGAGTGCTCGGGTCGACGGCGAGGAGGCCGAGGTGCTCAAGGCCGACTGCGGTTTTATGGCCGTCGCGTTAGGGGAGGGCGCGCACACCGTGGAGCTTCTCTATGAGACGCCCTACCTGAGGGAGGGGGCCGCGCTGTCTTTGGTGGGCGTTGGGGGAACATGCGTCTTGCTTTGGTGGAGGCGGCGGCCGCCGAAGGTTGCGGCGTTGCGGGTCGCGGATGGGCAGGCGGTTTCGGTTAATGAATAAACGGTGCCCTATCTCCTATTGAAATTGCATGAATCTATGGTTGCGAGCCCTTTTGTTTCAGGCACCGCCTATGATTCGAACGTATCAGACTCAAACTCAGTGGGACGGTCCCGGGTCTTGTTCCGTGGCCGTCTCCTTCTATTGCGATGGGGGGAACTATGGAGAACACCCTTGCCGGCAGGGACCTGCTGCGCCTGCTCGACCTTACGCCCGAGGAGGTTGCCCTGGTCCTTGAGACCGCCGCCTTTCAGAAGGCGGCTTGGGCCTCGGGCGACCACGAGGCGCCGCTTGCGGGTCAGGCCGTGGCCATCATCCTCGAGAAGCCTTCGCTGCGCACGCGCAACTCCTTCGAGGTCGCGGCGTTCCGCCTGGGGTGCCATCCGGGCGTCATGGCCGACAACTGCTCCGCGTTCTCACGCGGGGAGACGGTGCAAGACACCATCAAGGTGCTCCAGAACTTTTACGAGTGCATCGTGCTGAGGACCTTTGCCCACAGCAAGGTGGAGGAGGTCGCCGCCGTCGCGGACGTGCCGGTGGTGAACGCCCTGACCGACGGTTTTCACCCCTGCCAGATCCTTGCCGACCTCCTGACGATCCGCGAGCACCTCGGCGACCCCCGCGGCCTCACGATGGCCTATGTCGGCGACGGCAACAACATGGCCAACAGCTACCTTGAGGCCGGGGCCCTCACCGGGATGCACGTGCGCGTTGCGTCTCCCGAGGGATACGAGGTGGACCCCGACGTCTACCGGGAGTGCGTCGCGGCCGCAGAGCGCTATGGGACCGCTGCGAAGCTCGAGCTTCTCCGCGACCCCGTCCAGGCCGTGACCGGGGCCGACATCGTCGTGGCCGACACCTGGACCTCCATGGGCGACGAAGCGCAGCACGATATCCGCCTCAAGGCGTTCGAGGGCTATCAGGTCAACAGCGGGCTTATGGCGCACGCCAACCCCGGGGCCATCTTCATGCACTGCCTGCCGGCCCATCGCGGCGAGGAGGTCACCGACGAGGTGATGGACGGCCCGTCTTCGGTGGTGTACGACGAGGCCGGCAACCGCCTCCATGCCCAGAAAGCGGTTCTGTCCCTGCTCATGGGCGCCCCCGCCCCCGAAGAGGCGCTTGAGAGGGCCGCGGCTTCGTGGGCGGCCGCCCGATGATGAAGAAACGCAACGACCGCCAGACCGTCATCCGCGAAATCGTCCGCGGCGACGGCATCAAGACGCAGCGCGCCTTGGTGGACGCCCTGCGTGATCGCGGCTACAACTGCACCCAGGCGACCATATCGCGCGACATCGCCGAGATGGGCCTGCATAAGCTTCCGGAGGGCGTCTACGTGCTTGCCGAGGACCTTCACCTGCAGCGGATGGTGCGCGACCTGGTGGTGGATGTGCGCCGTGCGGGCAACCTTGTGGTGATCCACGCCTCGAGCGGGACTGCCCAAGGCGTGGCCGCTGCGCTCGACGCGGCCGAACTCCCCGACATCTTGGGGTCGGTGGCCGGCGACGACACCATCCTCGTCGTGGCGGCCACGGAAGAGGACGGCTCTGCGTTCGAGGCGATGATAGAGCGTCTGCGCTCCGGCGCATAGGAAGGTACTGCAACGGCGGCCCACGCATGACCTGGGCTTGCCGTTTAAACGTATGTGACCACGATAAAAGGAGTGAATCCATGGCACGTGACAAGGTCGTACTGGCGTATTCGGGAGGCCTGGACACCTCGGTGTGCATCCAGTGGCTCATGACCCACATGGACCTCGACGTCATCACGCTGCTGGTGAACGTGGGCCAGGAGTGCGATGACCTTGAGTTCGCCCGCAAGAAGGCCCTCGACTGCGGCGCCATCGAGTCCATCGTGCTCGACGTGCGCGACGAGTTCGCCGACGACATGTGCGCCAAGGCCATCGCGGCCAACGGCCTGTACGAGAACAAGTACCCGCTGCTCTCGGCCCTCTCGCGTCCCGTCATCTCCAAGCACCTGGTCGAGGTTGCCCACGAGCACGGCGCCAAGTACGTGGCCCACGGCTGCACCGGCAAGGGCAACGACCAGGTGCGCTTCGAGGTGAGCGTGCAGGCGCTCGACCCCGACCTCAAGGTCATCGCGCCCGTGCGCGTGTGGGACCTGCTCACCCGCCCGCAGGAGATCGCCTTTGCCGAGGCCCACGGCATCCCGGTGGGTGCCAAGCAGGGCAAGCCCTACTCCATCGACGACAACCTTTGGGGCCGCGCCATCGAGTGCGGCGTGCTCGAGGACCCGTGGAACGAGCCGCCGGACGACATCTGGAAGATGACCGCCGACCTGGCCGACTGCCCCAACGAGCCCGAGGACGTGATCGTGGGCTTCGAGGGCGGCCGCCCCTGCTCGCTCGACGGCGAGCCCATGAGCGTGCGCGAGGTCATCGAGAAGCTCGACGTCATCGCGGGCCGCAACGGCTACGGCCGCCTCGACCAGATCGAGAACCGTCTGGTGGGCATCAAGTCGCGCGAGTGCTACGAGGTGCCGGGCGGTCTGGCGCTAATCTGCGCCCATAAGGCCCTCGAGGACCTCTGCATCGAGCGCGACCTGCTCCACTACAAGCTCGGCGCCGAGCACAAGTGGGCCGAGCTCGTGTACAACGGCCTGTGGTACTCGCCGCTCAAGATGGCCCTCGACGAGTTCTTTGCTGCCACCCAGAAGTCTGTGAACGGCGAGGTCAAGCTGCGCTTCGAGAAGGGCAACTGCACTGTGGTCGGCCGCCGCAGCCCCAGCTCGCTCTACGACTACGGCCTGGCCACCTACGACGAGGGCGACACCTTCAACCGCGACGCGGCTGCCGGCTTCATCGAGCAGTGGGGCATGCCCACCAAGGTCTGGGCCAAGCAGCGCAAGGCCTCCGGCGTCCCGGGTCAGATCTAATGCTGGCCATGTCGCTGCTCCTGCTGGACTTCGCGGCGATTCCGGTGCTTACCGTCGTGCTCGCGGTGCTGCTCGTGCTCTATTACCGCCGCTGGTCTGCCTGGCGCGCCTCCCAGCGGGGCGCCCAGGGGGCCGGCTCGTCTGCAAAGGGGGCCTAGGGGTCATGGCTGCTCAGCAAACAACCGAAGGCAACGCCGCCCTGTGGGGCGGTCGCTTCGAGGCGCACCCGGCGGAGTTCGTGCAGCGCTACGGCGCTTCGTTGCCGTTCGACCGGCGCATGTGGGCCGAGGACATCCAGGGCTCCAAAGCCCATGCGTCCATGCTGGCCGAGGTGGGGGTCATCTCTAGCGATGACGCCGCCGCCATTTGCGAGGGGTTGGACGCCGTGGGTGCCTCGATCGCCGAGGGTTCCTTTGCCTTTGATATCAACGATGAAGACATCCATATGGCGGTGGAGAAGAACCTCACCGAGCGCATCGGCGCGGCGGGAGGTCGGCTGCATACCGGCCGCTCGCGCAACGACCAGGTGGCGCTCGACAACCGCCTGGTGGCGCGCCGCTTCGCCAGGGAACTCTACGGCCGCGTGCTCGAGGTCCGCGAGGCGCTGCTGGCGCGGGCGGAGGGCGAGTTCGGCGTGGTCATGCCCGGCTACACCCATATGCAGAAGGCCCAGCCGGTGCTGTTCTCGCACCATATGCTGGCCTACTTCTGGATGTTCACGCGCGACGCCAAGCGCCTGCGTGACGCCTACGACGCCGCCGACGTGTGCCCGCTGGGCTCGGCGGCCCTCGCCGGCACCACCTACCCGCTCGACCGCTCCATGACCGCGGAGGCACTGGGTTTTGCCGGCGTCACGCCCAACTCCCTCGATGCCGTGAGCGACCGTGACTTCTTCTGCGACCTGGTGTACGCCTGCGCCATGACGAGCATGCACCTCTCGCGTCTCTGCGAGGAGCTGGTGTACTGGTCGAGCGACGAGTTCCGCTTCATCACGATGGACGACACCTACTCCACCGGGTCGTCGATCATGCCCCAGAAGAAGAACCCCGACTTTGCCGAGCTCACGCGCGGCAAGACGGGCCGGGTGTACGGCGACCTCGTGTCGCTGCTCACCATGCTCAAGGGTTTGCCGCTGGCCTACAACAAGGACACCCAGGAAGACAAGGAGCCGGTCTTCGACGCGGTGGATACCGTGGCGGACGCCCTGCACGTGTGCGCCGGCATGGTTTCGACCATGCACGTGAACGCCGACGTCATGCACAAGGGGGCCCAGGGCGGCTTCATGGCCGCCACCGACCTCGCCGACTACCTGGTGGGCAAGGGGATGCCGTTCCGCGAGGCCCACGCCGTGATCGGCCATCTGGTGCTGGCCTGCGAGAAGGAGGGACGCACCCTCCAGTCGCTTTCGGCCCAGGAGCTGCACGAGCGCTGCGACCTGTTCGGCGAAGATGCCCTCGAGGCCGTCGACATCGACAAGGTGGTCGAGCGCCGCACCACGGCGGGCGGTACGGGCCACGAGCCGGTGCGCGCCCAGATCGAGCAGGCCAAAGCCCGGCTCGCCGCCGATGAGGCATGGCTCTAGGGCCGTTTTGAGTACTCTCAAAATGCTCTAGAGCAAGCGATTTAAGGACGGTTCCTGCCGACCTACCAAAAGAAGGGGTGCCCCGCGCACTGCGACGGGGCACCCCTTCTTTGCGTTTGGGGATATGGCCGAAAGCCTACTGCTCCTCAGGTCCCGTCTCGGTAGAGCCGGGGTCGTCATAGGTGGGCTCGTCGCCGCCCGAAGGAGTCGTTTCGTCGTAGGTTGGTTCGGTAGTGGTCGTGGTGGTAGTGTCCTCCTCGGGGGTCTCCTCCACCACCGGGGGCGTCCAGGTACCCAGCGAGCACTCCCAGTTCCAGTTGCTGTCGTAGATGGGGGAGGCAGCGCTCGGGAACTCCTGGCGCGGCTGACCGTCGAGCACCGAGCTCATGAAGCGGCTGAAGATGGGGCAGGGCAACGCCGCGGTGGTTCCCTCGGACCCGTTGAAGTACACGGTCTCCTCGCTGTTGCGGTAGCCGACCCATACGGCGCAGGAGAGCTGGGGCGTGTAGCCGCAGAACCAGAGGTCCTTACGCTCCTCGGTGGTACCGGTCTTGCCGGCTACGGGCTGGTTCACGCTCAGGGCGGCCGCGGAACCCGAGGCCATGGAACCGCCGTTGATGACGCCTTGGAGAACGTCGGTCACGGCGCCTGCGACCTCCGGCGAGATGGCCTGGTCGCCGATGAGCTCCTCCTGGTACAAGACGTTGTCGTGGCGGTCGAGGACCTGGGTGATGCAGGAGGCGTCGTAGTGGACGCCGCCGGTGGCGAGGGTGCCGTAGGCCGAGGCCATGTCGAGCACGGTGACGCCGCTCGTGCCGAGGGTCAGGGAGTCGTAGGCGCCCAGCTCCGAGGTGATGCCCATGCGCTTGGCCGTGTCGACCACCTTCTGGGGGCCGATCCTGGGCTCGTGGATGACCTGGGCGTAGACGGTGTTGACCGAGGCCCAGGTGGCCTCGCGCAAGCTGAGGGCCCCGTAGCTCACGTAATAGACGTTGTTGAGGGTCCAGTCGCCGACGGTCATCGGCGAGGCGCCGCTGATCAGGATCGAGGGGTTCATGCCCTCCTGGATGGCGGTCGTCAGGGTGAAGGTCTTGAAGCACGAGCCAGGCTGGCGCGTCGCCTGGGTGGCCAGGTTGAACTGGTCGACGTTGAAGTCGCGGCCGCCCACCATGGCGAGGATGTGGCCGTTGTTGGGGTCGATGCACACAAGGGCCGCCTCAAGGGCCTCGTCGGCGTCGCCGAGCACGCTCCAGACGGCGTCTTCGGCGGACTGCTGCACCGAGGGCGTGATGGTGGTCTTGACGGTCAGGCCGCCCTTGAAGATCGTGTCGGTGGAGAACTGCTGGCGCAGGACGCCTATGACGTAGTTCACGAAGTAGGGGTAGGCGATGGCGCCCGAGTCGCGGCGCTTGGTGATGTGGAGCTCGAGCTGGCTCGCAACGGCCTCGTCATACTGCTCCTGGGTGATGGACTCGCAGGCGAGCATGCGCCCCAGCACGGCGTTGCGGCGTTCCACGGCGTTCTCGGGATAGTAGACCGGGTCGTAGGCGGACGGGGACTGGGGCAGGCCCGCGAGTGTGGCCGCCTCGGCGAGCGTGAGGTCTGCGCAGGCCTTGCCGAAGTACGTCTGGGCGGCGGCCTCGATGCCGTAGCAGCCCTCGCCGTAGTAGATCGAGTTGAGGTACATCATCAGGATTTCGTCTTTGGTGTAGAGCTTCTCGAGCTCGGTGGCGATATAGGCCTCGCGGACCTTGCGCGAGAGGGTCTTCTCGAACTGTTCGTCCTTGAGCACCGTGTTGCGGACGAGCTGCTGGGTGATGGTCGAGGCACCTTCGGAACCGCCGGCAATCTGCACCACGACGGCGCGCATGATGCCCCTCATGTCGACGCCGTTGTGGCTGTAGAAGCGCTCGTCCTCAACGTCGACGGTGGCCTCGAGAATCCAGGGCGAGCACTGGTCGATCGTGATGGGGATGCGGTTCTCGAGGTAAAGCTCGGCGATCGTGTTGCCGTCGGCATCCAAGATGGTGGTCGGCTCGGCCAGGATGTAGGCGTCTGCGTCAGACCAGTCGGGAAGGTCCTCGAGCCAGGACTTGGCAAGGTTGACGCCGGCCACGATGAAGGCTGCGATCAGCGCGAGGGTGATTACGATACCGCCGAAGACGAGGTATTTGCCGACCCTCGGCTTGGCCGTCTGGCGTATCTTGCGCGTGCGTGCGGTCATGGGTACCCCTTCTTGCCTGGGCTAGAAGCATCCATTATCGCTCAAGAGGCATCTTTTGGGCCGCCTTGGAGGGCTTCTGCGGGGGTTTCTCCACCAAGGGGCTAAAAGACCGCGAGGCCGCCGGCCTAGAGAGGCTGAGGAATTGGCGCAAAGGGGGCCAAACTTGGCACGGGGACGTGCCGAATCCTGTACTCTATAGGGATGCGCACGCGCCGGCGACCGCCGACGTGGCTGTAGCCCCGGCTTATTTGCGCACGCCGCCGCTGGGGGAGCGCCAGCACGTGCTATGAGAAAGGATTGCTCGTTGAACGTCTCCGTTGAAGAACAGCTCCGCATCATCGCGTCCGGCGCTGAGAAGATCGTGCCCCTCGACGACCTGAAAAAAAAGCTCGAGCAGGGGCGGCCGCTCAACATCAAGCTGGGCGTCGACCCCACGAGCCCCGACCTGCACCTGGGCCATGCGGTCCCCCTTCAAAAGATGCGCCAGTTCCAGGACCTCGGCCATAAGGTGACCCTCATCATCGGCAACGGGACCGCCCTGATCGGCGACCCTTCGGGGAAGAACACGACCCGTCCCCAGCTTTCGTCGGAACAGATCGAGGCCAACGCCAAGACCTATGTCGATCAGGCCATGAAGGTCCTGGATCCCGAGAAGACCGAGGTCGTCCACAACGGCGACTGGATTCTCTCGCTCGACCTCGAAGGGCTGCGCGACGTCTGCAGCAAGTTCACCGTCGCGCGCATCCTCGAGCGGGACGACTTCACGAAGCGCTATACGAGCCACACACCCATCGCGCTCCACGAGTTCCTGTACCCCGTCATGCAGGCCTATGACTCGGTGATGATCAAGGCCGACGTGGAGATGGGTGGCACCGACCAGCTCTTCAACCTGCTCGCAGGGCGCGAGCTCATGGAGAAGATGGGCATGGAGCCCCAGGTGGCCCTCTGCATGCCCCTGCTGGAAGGCACCGACGGCGTTCGCAAGATGTCCAAGTCCTACGGCAACTACGTCGGCCTGACCGACGAGCCCGCGGACATGTTCGGCAAGGTCATGAGCATCCCCGACGCCATGATCGTGCGCTACTACCGCCTCGCCACCCGACTGCCCGTTGCCGAGATCGACGCCATCGAGGCGTCCCTCGCTTCGGGCGAGGGCGACCCCAACCGGCTCAAGCGCCGCCTTGCACGCGAGATCATCGACATCTACCACGGTGCCGGCAACGGGGCCCAGGCCGAGGAGGCCTTTGACCGCGTGTTCAAAAACCGCGAGATGCCGGAGGACATCGACGATTATGCCGCCGACCTTTCGGGCGAGGTGTACCTGCCGGGCCTGATGCACGCGATGGGCTTTGCATCGAGCGCCGGCGAGGGTCGTCGGCTGATCGACGGCGGAGGCGTCAAGCTTGACGGCGAGGCCGTCCCTGCCAAGACCTACAACGTCGCCGGATCCCTCCTCGACGGCAAGGTGCTCCAGGCGGGCAAGCGTCGCTTCATGCGTGTTGTGGCGGCAGACTAGCCCGTTTTTCCCACTTGCGTCGCGCCTTATGGGGCCGGGTCCTTTTGGGGCCCGGCTTTTTTACGGCCTGGTCGCTCGCCTGGGGTTGGAAAGGGCCGTTTGGCCCCCTAGGGGGCGCGCGGCTGCCGCCACAGGGTTCGATATATGGTTTATGTTGGTACTAGTACAGCGTCTACCTGCAAAAACGTCCAGTACGAGCTGCACAAATCGACCTGTTCCGCCCCATCTTTCGATGCTAGGTTTTGGCCAAGCGGTTGGTAGAGAAGCGAACGCCGAGCCCTGAAAGGTGCCAAGGGATGGTCAAGAAAGCCGGGTTTATCGCATCGAACAGCTACGACCACGTCCATGTGGAGAGGACGCTCCTCCTCAACGAGATCGACGAGGAGCTGGCCCGCGGCGGTATCGTGACGCTCTGCGGGCCCTGGGGCTACGGCAAGAGCGACCTTTTGGACACCTATGCCCGCATTGTCCATGCCAAGACGCCGATGCGCCCCATCGTCCGGGTCGACTTCGAGTCCTACGAGGCCCAGGCCTTCCTCCGCGGCAATCCCGCCCCGCTTGACGGCCGTCTGGCTCGAGAGGCCCGCTCGGCCCTGTGGCTCGTCGACTCGTGCGGGGCCGGCGACGGGGACGCGGGGGAGCCTGAGCCGCCTGCGCGCCGTTGTGCGGCGCGGGAGGCCACGGGGTGCGACGCGTCCCCTGAGGTCCTTCTGTTGAGCACGGCGGCTCGCGCGCTGGCCCCCGGTTGGGTAGCCCGCTTCAAGAGAAGGGCGCGCTGCGCCGAACCCTCGTTTGGCGAGATGCCCCTTGTGGTCCTCGACAACCTGCCGGCCTTTGAGGAGCGGCAGGCGGCCGAGTTTGTGGGGCTGCTCAGGAGGTGGGTGCAGTATGGGGCCCGGGTCCTTATGGCCTGCGGCCCTTCGGCGCTGCTCGGCTCCTTCCTGCTCCCGGAGGCCCACGTGGTCCCCGCCCCGCGGTTGGCGGTGTCTGCGGAGGAGATGGCGAAGTGGGTTTGCGAGCTGAACCTCGCCGACGGACGCGAGTTGGGGGAGCTGTGCGGCGGCGTGCCGTTTTTGGTGGATGCCTGCCGGGCGGTGGTCGAAGGATCCCCGTGGACCGACGGGGCGTTCATGGGGGCGGTCGGGCGCGTTGTCGGGCATGCCTTGGATGAGCCGATGTGCGAGGGGGCCCAAGACGCCCGGCGTGCCGTCATCATGCTCGGAGAGGGGCGCCTTGAGGACCTGGCGACGGTAGGCGCCTCTCTTCGCGAGGACGAGCTGGGGATTTTGGCCGACTCGTTTCCCCTGTTCGGCCTCGATCGTTCGACCGGCGGCTTTCGCTGTGTCCCGGTCCCCACCGGCCGGGGCTCGAAGGTGGCCGAGCGGGTCGTCTCAGAAAACGAGGCGCTCGCAGAGCGCTGCGCGAGGTTCCTGATCGTCCGAAAGAACTACGCGCGGGCGGGCGACATAGCCTCTATGCTGTCCGAGGGGGTGCGCCTTCGTCTGTATGGGACGTTTCCCGACGTGTTCGCCGACGCGGCCCACGATGAGGCGATCGGTCGTAGCCTGAGGTCGATCTCGGCCGACGGTGGCGCGAGGCCTGTGCTCGAGGTCGGCCTGGGGCGTCTTGCCCGGCTCTACGCCACGGCCCACGACCTGCCCGTTAAGATTTTCTCTTTCGATGCCGGCCGAGGCGGTCTGGGCCCGGCAAGCGGGGCGTCAGAAGCCCTGCAGACGGTGCTCGGCTACTGGAGGGGTTTCTCCGGCCTCGGTGCGAAGTCGGCAAGACCCCTCTATCTGATGGACCCGAGCGGGCCGTTCGACGAAGGGGGCCACGGCGACGACTACGAGGAGGCTTTTGAACGCCTGGCTTCCCCTGCGGGTCGGGAGGGGCTGTACGACGTCGACACCGTGGTGCATGCCATGGGGTCGGCGGCCATGAGGGGCAACGCCGAGGGCTTTCGCGAACAGCTCAGACGCCTCGAGGGCCTTGTGGCCTTTTCGGATTGCGGCCTTGGGGAGGCCCTGTATGCCTGCCATGTGACGCTCTGCGGGTTTCTGTGCGGTGAGTTCGAGATGACGTTCGGGTGGTTGGACCCCCTTGCGGCGACGCTGTCTGCGCGTCGCGAGCGCTCTCGGGTCAAGACGGTATCCGACGCCTTGGTGTCGTCGCTTCATGCGGCTGCCCGGATGCTGGTGGAGAAGCCCTCGGTTCCCGGGGTTTCGGAGCACGCCCAGACGACGCTGCGGGTGGCCCGGGAGTTCTTCTCCGAACACGACATCCTGCCGGGCAAGGCGTTCGTGTCGATGCTCGAGGCGCTCTGCGCCCTATTGGACGGCCGAGAGCGCGGAGCCGACGCCTCGTTGCGGGCATGTCAGGCGCGCTGGGGAGTACAAGGGGCTTTGGCCGGTCAGCTGGCCGTGGCGCTCGGGCTGTCCCTGTCGTGCTTTGCGCGCGACGCGGTGAACCAGGCACTGATCTATGCCCAGACCGCCGAGGCACTGGCCCAGAAGATGGGTTTGCAGCGCGCCGTTTGGTTCGCCCGGCTCTTCGTTTCGGTCGCCACCGTCCGTGCTGGTACCGTTCCCGACATAGACCGGCGCCTGCTCGAGGCGACCCTGCGCCAGACGAGTCTCTACCCACGCGTCTCCTGCGCCCTCAACGTGGAGCTCGCCGTGCTCTATTCGGCCGTCGACGACTCACCGGCGGCCCGAGACGCCCTGAAAGGAATCGCCATCGCCGCCAAACCGGCCTACTACCGATTCCTTGTGGCGACGGTCCGCGCACTCGGTAAAGAGAGGTCGGCCGTCTTGGGCGTGCTACCCCGGGGGATACGGCGTGAGTACGAGTACCTGCGCCCCTTGCGGCCCGTCGGGGCCAGCGAGCGGCCGAGCGGCCTAGGGGTTGGACGCGCCTTTGCCGTGGACACGAGCCGAGGGGAGAGGCCCCTGCGGGTATCCCTCTTCGGCGGCCTGAGGGTGACGGCCAACGGCCACCGTATAGCCAACACCCAATGGGGCAGGCGCAAGGCCCGGACCGTCATGATCTTGCTGGCCCTGTTTCCCGACGGCGCCCTGACGCGGGAGGCGGTCATGCGCGGACTGTGGCCGGGGCAGCACGACGCGCTGGCCCGCAACGCGCTCAGCACGGTTCTCACGAGCCTGCGCACGACGCTGGGCCAGAAGCGGGGAGGCCCCCAGTACATCGTGAGCTCCGGCGACGTGATCTCGTTCGACGCGGGGCTGGTGGACGTCGATGTGAGGCACTTCGAGCATACGGCCCGCGTCGTCATGGCATCTCCCCTGGGAACCGACCCGTCAGCCGTCCTTGACGCCTGTGCGACCCTGGAGGGGCTGTTCAGGTCTGGTTTTGCCGAGGAGCTCTCGTCGTTGCCCCGTGAGGCGCTCAGGCGCATGGAGGAGCTTTCCTCGCTGTTCGTGGACTGCATGGTCAAGGGGGTCGGGTTGGCCGTCGAGGCAGCCGATAGCCAGCTCGCCCTTTGGTTTGCCCGGGCGGCTGCAGATGTGGACGGGGGTCGGGAGGACGTAAGGCGCGCACGGGACTTGGCCATGGCCTTGTCAAAAAAGCCGCCTAAGCCTGCTCAATGCAAAGCGCTTCCAGAACCGGCTCCAGAAGCGCGGCACGTTTGAGCTTGCCGCTGGCGGTGTAGGGGAGCGACTCCACCCAGACCGCGCGGCGCGGGCACTTGTAGGCGGCGAGGCGCTCGCGGCAGAAGGCGTTCAGCTCGCCGTCGCTTGGCGGCGGGGGCGTTCCCGCGGCGTCGTCGGCCACGCACACGGCGACGGGCACGCTTCCCCAGCGTGGGTCGGGCACGCCGACCACGGCCACCTCCCGGATGCGGGGGTGGGCCAGCAGGACGGTCTCGACCTCGGCCGGGTAGACGTTCTCGCCGCCGCTTACGATGAGGTCGGCGAGCCGGCAGGCCACATACAGGTAGCCGTCGGCATCGAGGTGGCCGTAGTCTTTGGTGTCGAACCAACCGTCGTCGACGAAGCTGGCGGCGTAGCGCTCGGGCTGGTGGAGATAGCCCACGGCGAGGCTGGGGCTCTTGAGGAGGATGTGGCCGTCGCTGCCCGGAGCGGCGTCCACGACGCGGTCGCCGTCTAAGGTCGCGATGCGGACCTGGACCCCTTCGAGCGCCCTTCCCGAGGAGCCGACCTTGCGCTGCGCGTTTTGGGGGGAGAGGGCGACAACCTGCGACGCCGTTTCGGTCATGCCGAACGACTGGACCACCGGCATGTGGAGGTGGGAGGCCCGGGCGAGCGTGGAGAGGGGGAGGGGGCCGCCGCCTTGGAGGACGAAGCGCAGGGTGGGGGGGTAGTACCCCGCAGGCCCGCGCTCCATGTCGTCGAGCATGCGCTCGATTTGGTACGTGACGGCCGAGAGGCAGGTGAGGGTGCCGTCGAGGGTGTCGGCGTTTACCTGGGCGGGGTCAAAACGCTCGTACAGGCGCACCCCCACCCCGAAGGCGAGGGAGCGCATGACGATGGAAAGGCCGCTGGTGTGGAAGAGGGGTGTCGGGCAGCCCCAGGTGTCCGTGGGGCAGAAATGCAGGTTCTGCCGGCACATGCGGGCCGAGTGCCAATGGTTGCCGAACGACTGGAGGACGCCCTTGGGGGTTCCTGTGGAACCCGAGGTGTACATGATGGTCGCGACGCGACCCGGCTCGAACTGCTCCAACGCGAGACGGCGCACCGCCTGCTCCTCAAGAGGGGGTGCCGCCAGGGCCTCGTCAAACGCCAGCACCCGCGCCCCCTCCCCGGCTAGGCCGCGCGCCGCCTCGCGCCGCCCGACGTCGTGGAGGACGAGGGCGGCGCCGCACCCCCGCAGCTGCTCGCGCAGCTCCGACACGCTCAGGCGTATGTTCAACGGCACGGCCTCGACGCCGAGCTCCAGGCAGGCCACAAGCCAAAAGACGAACTCGGGGCCGTTGCCCGACAATATGGCGACGCGGGCGGTGGGGCGGCCCGACCCTTGTGCAAGGTCGAGCAGCGCGGCGAGCCGCGCCTCGCGCCGACGGGCTTCGCGGGCAAGCTCGCCATAGGTCCATCTGCCCTCGTCGCAGACAAGGGCGTAGGAGAGGCCGTCGACCCGTTCCCGGAGGCGCAGCCAGTTCTCAGCCGTGTAGGTTTGCATGGGGCCGTCGGCTCGATTCGTTAGGGGAACTTGGGGAATCGGTCAAAGTCGGGGGAACGTTTTTCGAGGAAGGCGTCGCGCCCCTCCTTTGCCTCGTCGGTGGTGTAATACAGGAGCGTGCAGTCTCCGGCAAGCTGTTGGAGGCCCGCCATGCCGTCGGTCGACGCGTTGAAGGCGGCCTTGAGGAAGCGCAGGGCCGTCGGGGACTTCGCAAGCATCTCGTCGCACCACTCCATCGTGACGCGCTCCACGTCCTCGAGCGGTACGACGGCGTTTACGAGGCCCATGCGGTAGGCTTCTTGGGCGTCGTACTGGCGGCAGAGGAACCAAATCTCCTTGGCACGCTTCTGGCCCACGACGTCGGCGAGGTAGCCGGCCCCGTAGCCTGCGTCGAACGAGCCTACCTTGGGCCCCGTCTGCCCGAAGCGGGCGTTGTCCGCGGCGATGGTGAGGTCGCATACCAGCTGCAGGACGTTGCCGCCCCCGATCGACCAGCCTTTGACCATAGCCACCACGGGCTTGGGGATGACGCGGATAAGCCTTTGAAGGTCGAGCACGTTGAGGCGGGGGATCCCGTCGCCGCCCACATAACCGCCGTTGCCGCGGCGGCCCTGGTCGCCGCCGGAGCAAAACGCTTTGTCGCCTGCGCCCGTGAGGACGATGGCGCCGATGGTCGGGTCGTCGCGACACACGGTGAAGGCGTCGATCATCTCCTGGACGGTCAGGGGGGTAAACGCGTTGTGCACGCGCGGACGGTTGATGGTGATGCGCGCGATGGCGCCCGATCGGTCGAAGAGGATCTCCTCGTAGGCCTTGACGGGGGTCCAAGACCTGGCTGTGTTCTCCATGCATGCTCCTTGGGACGAAGTCGGCGCGGGACGGGACGGGCCCGAGGCCGCCACGCGGGCACTATACCACGGGGGCGACGCGGCCCTGTGGACGTGGCGTGCGCACCGGCCGAGCTGCGTGCCGCTCTATGCACTTCCTGGTCTCGCGGGAGTGCGCCCGACTTCGTGGGCCAGGTGTGCTACATTGATTGTCTCTGTTTTCGGCGTCATCATAGGCCGCGTGCGCGCCTTCCCTCGTCACAAACCGTGAGGATGTCTATGCCTAACTTTTTGAAAAAGCTGCTTAACATGGGTGCCGACAAGGACCTCAAGCGTTTTGAGAAGGTCGCAGCCCGTGTCAACGAGATCGAGCCGACCTATACGGCCATGTCCGACGAGGAGCTGGCGGCCTGCACGCCGGCCTTTAAGGAACGCGTCGAGAAGGGGGAGAGCCTCGACGCCCTGATGCCGGAGGCCTTTGCCGTCATGCGCGAGGCCTCGCGCCGCGTCTTGGGCATGCGCCACTTCGACGTCCAGGTCATAGGCGCCGCCGCGCTGCACGAGGGCATGATCGCAGAGATGAAGACCGGCGAGGGCAAGACCCTCGTCGCGAACCTTGCCGGCTATCTCAACGCCCTGTCGGGCGACGGCGTCCACGTGGTCACCGTGAACGACTACCTCGCCAAGCGCGACAGCGAGCAGATGGCCCAGGCCTACGGCTTTCTCGGCATGAGCGTGGGCCTGCTCCAGAACGGCATGCCGCTCGCCAACAAGCGCCCGGCCTACCAGGCCGACGTCACCTACGGCACCAACAACGAGTTCGGCTTTGACTATCTGCGCGACAACATGGTCTCTCGGGCCACGGACCGCGTGCAGCGCGTGCACAACTACGCCATCGTCGACGAGGTCGACTCCATCCTCATCGACGAGGCGAGGACGCCTCTCATCATCTCGGGTGCGGGGACCCGCTCGAGCGACACCTATGCGAAGTTCGCCCGCGCCGTACGCCGTCTCACCCCCGAGGTCGATTTCGAGATGGACGAGGCCAAGCACACGATCGCCCCGACCGAGACGGGCCTGCGCAAGGTCGAGCAGCTCGTCGGCATCGACAACATCTACGCCGACATGTCCGGCCAGCTCGTGAACCACCTCCAGCAGGCCCTGCGGGCCCAGTTCATGTACCACCGCGACAAGAACTACGTGGTGACCGACGGCGAGGTCAAGATCGTCGACGAGTTCACGGGCCGCATCATGGAGGGCAGGCGTTGGTCAGAGGGCCTGCACCAGGCGGTCGAGGCGAAGGAAGGCGTCTTGGTCCGCGAGGAGAACCAGACCCTGGCGACGATCACGCTGCAGAACTACTTCCGCCTGTACAAGAAGCTCTCGGGCATGACCGGTACGGCTCTGACCGAGGACGCGGAGTTCCGCCAGATCTACAAGCTGCCGGTCCAGCCCATCCCGCCGAACCGCCCGGTCATCCGCGAGGACAACGACGACCTGGTCTACCGCAGTATCGACACCAAGTTCGACGCGGTCGTGAAAGACGTCATGGAACGCCATGCCAAGGGGCAGCCGGTGCTGGTGGGCACCGTGGCCATCGAGAGCTCCGAGAAGCTCTCGCGCATGCTCACGCGCCACGGGGTGCGCCACGAGGTGCTCAACGCCAAGCACCACGAGCGCGAGGCGGCCATCGTGGCCCAGGCCGGCCGCTTCGGCGCCGTGACCATCGCCACGAACATGGCTGGCCGCGGCACCGACATCCTGCTGGGCGGCAACCCCAACTTCATGGCCAACGACCTGCTGCTGGCACGCGGCGTCGACCCGGCCGAGGCGTCGGACGAAGACAAGGCGGCCGCCTTGGAGCGGGCCCGCAAGATCTGTGCCGACGAGAAGCAAAAAGTCATCGAGGCGGGCGGCCTGTGCGTCATCGGGACCGAGCGCCACGAAAGCCGCCGTATCGACAACCAGCTCCGCGGCCGTTCCGGCCGTCAGGGCGACCCGGGGAGCACCCAGTTCTACCTCTCCCTCGAAGACGACCTGATGCGTCTGTTTGGCGGCGACAAGATGGACAGCATCGCCGGCCTCATGCAGCGCATGAACATGCCCGACGACGTGCCCATCCAGGCCAAGTTGATCACCAAGTCGGTGGAGAGCGCGCAGCGCAAGGTCGAGGACATGAACTTTGCCGCCCGTAAGCACGTGCTCGAGTACGACGACGTGATGAACAGGCAGCGCCAGGTCATCTATGCCGAGCGAAACAAGATCTTGGACGGCAAGGACCTCGACGAGCATGTCGGCGAGGTCATGCGCGACACCGTCTTGAACGAGGTGGCCACCTACGTGAGCCCGGGGGCCGAGCCGCAGGACTGGGACGTCGAGGGGCTCCAGGGTTGGGTCAACCAGCTGACCGGCCGCGAGGATTTTGACGCCGCGGCCGTGGTCGAGGCCAGCGACGACGACGCCGACACCGTGGGCGAGAAGACCTTGGACTACGTGCGCGCCGTCTACGCCGAGAAGGCCCAGTCTCTTGGCCCCAAGGTTATCTCGCAGCTAGAACGCCAGGTCATGCTCCGTGTCATCGACACACGGTGGATGAACTACCTCCAAGAGATGGACTACCTCAAGACCGGCATCGGCCTGCGCGGCTACGGCCAGCGCGACCCCCTCGTCGAGTACAAGGAGGAGGCGTACCGCGCCTTCGGTGAACTGGTGAACACCATGTACGAGGACTTCTTGCGCACGGTGCTGCGCATGGAGCTTGCGGTGCGGCCGGACCTCGCCGCCCAGGCTCCCGCATCGCCTTTGGCCGGGGCGCATTTCTCCGGTCCCGCGCCGGTGGACGGCGACGTGGGGTCGGGCGTGTTCCGCCACATGGCTCCGAGGCCGGCCCAGTCCGCCGCCACCGCGGTCTCAAAGCCCAAGACCTATATCTCTGCCGAAAACGACCCCTATGCCGGGGTGGGGAGAAACGACGACTGTCCTTGCGGTAGTGGCAAGAAGTTCAAGAACTGCCACGGGAGGAATGCCTAGCTCATGGTGGAATCGCACGCCGACCAGTTGAACGCGCTCGCCAAGCGTCTGGAAGAGGTCGAACACTACCTGCAGATCGAACAGAAGCGCTATCGGCGCGCAGAGTTGCAGGAATCCTCTGCGCAGCCGGGTTTCTGGGACGACCCCCAGGCCGCTCAGGCGGTAATGGGCGAGATCTCCCGGCTCGGCGACGACATCAAAGCCTATGACGGCGCCTGCGAGCTGCTTGAGGAGGCCCAGAGCGCCGACGAGCTTGCCCTCGAGGCCGACGACGAGGAGACGTCGGAGTACGCCGGCGACTGCGTCGCGCGGCTCGGGGGCATGCTCGACGAGCTTGAGCTCTCGAGCTGGTTCACGGGCAAGTTCGATCACGGCGATGCCGTTGTGACCATCACCCCGGGACAGGGCGGCTACGAGGCCCAGGACTGGACCGAGATGCTGCTCCATATGTACCTGCGCTATTGCGAGCAGCGGCGCTGGAAGGTCGAGGTCACCGACGCCCCGGTGGGTGAGCTCATCGGCCTCGACCGGGCGACGTTCACGGTGAGCGGCAAAGACGCGTTCGGCATGCTCTCGTCGGAGGCCGGCGTGCACCGCCTGGTGCGCATCTCGCCCACCGACGACAAGAAGCGGCGCCAAACGACCTTTGCGGGCGTCGAGGTGCTTCCGTTGCTGACCGACGACATCCAGGTCGACATCGACCCTTCCGACGTACGCGTCGACGTGTACCACGCAAGCGGCCCCGGCGGTCAGGGCGTGAACACCACCGACTCGGCGGTCCGTCTCACACATGCCCCGTCCGGTATAGTGGTGACCTGCCAAAACGAGCGCAGCCAGCTCCAGAACAAGGCCATCGCCTGGCAGATACTCCGCTCTAAGCTCTACGAGCTCGAGCGCGAGAAGCGCGAGGCCGAGATAGACGAGCTGCGCGGCCCCAAGCGCTCCATCGGCTTTGGCAACCAGATTCGCAGCTACGTGCTCTACCCGTACCAGATGGTCAAGGACCTGCGCACGGGCCATGAGACAAGCAACGTCGAGGACGTCCTCTCCGACGGCGACCTCGACCCGTTCGTCATCTCCTATCATCGTTGGCGCGTGCTTGAGGAACAGAAGGCGGCCGATGGCCAATAGGGAGAAGTGGGGCAAGCTGCTCTCGGACCGCCTGCCGTCGAACGTGAGGACCTCGGCCAAGGACTACCTGGGCATAGCCCTCGGGACCCTGCTCACGGCCCTCGCACTCGACGCCTTCTTGGTGCCAGGCCAGCTGGCGGCCGGCGGGGCGAGCGGTTTGGCCACGATCATCTACTACCTCGGTATAGAGCTGTGGGGCCGTCCGATCCCCGTTGGCCTTCAGACCTTGGTCATGAACGCGCTGCTCCTTCTCCCGGTCTACCGTTCCGGTGGTTTTAGGTATGCCTCGCGTACCATCTTCGGCATCGTGACGCTGGCGGTGTTCACCGACGCGTTGGTGCCGCTTGTTCCCCCGCTTGCGCCGGACAACGAGATACTCGAGTGCCTCTGGGGCGGCTTGGTATCCGGCTTGGGGCTCGGTATAGCGTTTCGCTGCGGCGGCAATACCGGCGGCACCGACATCGTCGCGCAACTGCTCGCCCAACGCACCTCGGTCAGCGTCGGCACCTGGGTGCTCATCGTGGACTCCGCCATCGTCTTGGGGTCCGTCCCTCTGTTTGGGTTCGAGGCGGCGCTTTGCGCGGCCCTGACTATTGTGGTGACCTCGCTGGTCATCGACTATGTAGTCGACGGGCCGTCCACGGAGAAGTCCGCGTGGATCATCAGCGAGCGGTACGACGAGATCGCCCAGGCCGTGATGACGCAGCTGGGGCGCGGCTGCACAAGGTTCGACGCAACGGGCATGTGGACCGGCGAGGCGCGGCCCGTGCTGTTTGTTGTTCTTTCGCGCAAGGAGGTCAACGACCTTAAACGGCTTATCATGCATATCGACCGCGACGCGGTCGTTGCGATAGCGAATATGCACGAGACGTTCGGCGAAGGCTTCAAAGAGATCGGAGTCCAATGAGCTACACCAACCCTGACGGCACGGGGGCCTTTGACGCCGCTCGTGTCCGGGCGGCCGCGACGCAGATGCGCCGCGACATCCTCACGATGCTCGCCGAGGCGGGGTCGGGCCATCCCGGCGGTTCTTTGAGCGCCGCCGACGTGGTCGCGACGCTGTACTTCGGTGGTGTCCTGCGCCACGATCCCGCCGCGCCCGACGCCCCCGGCCGCGACAGGTTCGTGCTTTCGAAGGGGCACGCGGCACCCGTGCTCTACGCGGCCCTTGCCGAGGACGGCTACTTCCCCAAGGAATGGCTTGCCACGCTGCGCAAGCTCGGAAGCCACCTGCAGGGTCACCCAGACATGCGCAAGTGCCCCGGCGTCGAGGTGAGCACGGGCTCTTTGGGACAGGGCCTTTCGATTGCCGCGGGCATGGCCCTCGGCCTTTCTCAGGACGCCGCCCGAGACGGGTCTGCCGCCCCCCAGGTCTACGTGCTCATGGGTGACGGCGAGCTTCAGGAAGGGCAGGTCTGGGAGGCGGCCATGTTTGCCGCCCATCGCGGTCTCGGTAACCTCGTCGCCATCGTCGACAACAACAACCTCCAGATCGACGGCCACCTCGACGAGGTGTGCAGCCTTGCCGACATCGCCGGCAAGTTCGCCTCCTTCGGGTGGTATGTCGTGGAGGTGGCCGACGGCAACGACGTGGAGCAGTGCCACGAGGCGCTGGCGGTTGCGGCAGCCTACGACGAGGGGCCGTGCGTCGTTGTGCTTCACACCGTCAAGGGCAAGGGCGTCTCCTTCATGGAGGACCAGGCCGGCTGGCATGGAAAGGCTCCAAGCGCCGAGGAGCTCACCCAAGCCCTGGCCGAGATCGACGCCGCCGAGGCCGCGGCAGCCCAGGCCGTCACGTCTGAAAAGGAGGCATGCTAACCATGAGCGCATCTGCACCTTCCCGTGCCACGCGCGAGGCGTTCGGTGCGACCTTGGTCGAGCTGGCCGAGCAGGGCGTGAACGTCGTCGCCGTCGACGCCGACCTCGCGGGCTCCACCACCACCAAGAAACTGGGTTCCTACGACCCCGACCGTCTGGTCGACGTGGGCATCGCCGAGCAGAACATGATCGACGTCGCCGCCGGCCTGTCTCTTACGGGGCGGATCGCCTTCACATCCTCGTTCGCCGTTTTTGGCACCGGCCGCTGCTACGACCAGATCCGCAACACCGTGTGCTATGCGAACCTGAACGTCAAGGTGTGCCCCACCCATGCGGGCCTCTCGGTGGGGCCAGACGGCGGCAGCCACCAGATGCTCGAGGACATCGCCCTTATGAGCGCCCTTCCCAACATGCGCGTCCTTGTTCCGGCCGACTACGAGGCGGCCTGCGCAGCTATCCGCCTTGCGGCCGCCGAAGACGGCCCGGTCTACGTGCGCATGGGACGTGCCAAGGTTCCGCAGGTCTATGAACCTGGTTTTGCAATGGCGCTCGGCGGCTCGCGGGTCCTGCGCGCGGGGTCCGACGTCACGCTGGTCGCCTGCGGCGTCAGCGTCAACGAGGCCCTCAAGGCGGCCGATGCCTTGGCTGCCGAGGGCGTGTCAGCCGAGGTCATCGACACCTACTCCATCAAGCCCCTCGACGAAGACGCCGTCTTGGCCTCTGCGGCAAAGACGGGTGCGGTCGTGACCTGCGAGGAGCACGGCATGTATGGCGGCCTGGGGTCAATCGTGGCCAGCTTGCTCTCCCGTGAGCTGCCCACGCCCATGGAGATGGTCTGCGTCCGTGACGCCTTTGGGACGTCTGGCGAGTTCGAGGAGCTCATGAAGGCTTACCGCTGCGATGCGGACGCCATTGTGGATGCCGCGCGGCGCCTTTGCGACTAGGGTATTTTGAATAAAGTCCTGCACCGCCTTGCGCCGGGGCGTATGTGCCGCAAGCACACCGCGCCCCGGCGCGCCTTGTGCAGGAACTTTCTCAAAATGCCCTAGGGCGAAACGCAGTTGAACGAAAGGGCGTTTCTGATGCGGGGGTTTCTGTCTCAGAAGCCCCCGCGCTTGGTTTGCGGGTCTTCCGTCGGGGTACTAACAGGCACGAAGCGCCCGGCACGTCCTTGCCTTCTCCACAGCCCGGGGCCCTTCGTTTGTTACACTGGCCGGTATGCGTTTTGCTGCAAGCAGACTTTCACAACCTGAAATGTCGTCCGTCTGCAATCGATTGGAGCTTCCCCGTGTCTAACCATTTTGGAGGACAGGCGCCTGCCCAGCAGCCCATGCCTGGTCCCGGTGCCACCGGGTCGCAACGGCCGGTGGGTCAGCCGCATCCGGGATACGGCAACGTGCCGCCCACCATTGCCATGCGCCATGTTTCGCTCATCTACCCGGCCCAGCCCGAGAAGCCGGCCCTCGACGACGTCTCCCTCGACATCATGCCCGGGGACTTCGTCTTTCTGGTCGGCCATTCGGGTTCCGGCAAGTCCACCTTCATCAAGACCATCATCCGGCAGCTTAAGCCGACCTCGGGCCACATCTATGTGGCAGGCCAAGACCTTTCGCGCCTGCGCGACCGCAAAGTCCCTTATCTGCGCCGTCAGATTGGCTGCGTGTTCCAGGACTACAAGCTTTTGCCCAACCGGACCGCATATGAGAACGTCGCCTTTGCCCTCGAGTCCATCGGCAAGTCAAAGAGCGTCATCAAGGTGCAGGTGCCCGAGGTGCTTCGCCTGGTGGGCCTTGAAGAGAAGATGGACAAGCTTCCCGACCAGCTGTCCGGTGGCGAGCAGCAGCGCGTCTCGGTGGCCCGCGCCATGGTGAACCGGCCGCCGCTGCTGGTGTGCGACGAGCCGACAGGCAACCTCGACCCCGCCATCTCCCTCGGCATCATGAAGCTTCTCGAGCGCATCAACCGTACGGGAACGACGGTGCTCGTGGCCACCCACGACCGTGAGATGGTCGACTCGATGCGCCGTCGCGTCATCGCTCTTGAGAACGGCCACGTAGTACGCGACGAGCAGAACGGAGGCTACGGCTACTATGGTGCCCTTTAATCTCGGTTACTCGGTCAGAGAGGCCGGCTCCCACTTTACCCGCAACCTGTCCACGAGCCTCGGTGCCGTGGTTACCATCTTCCTCTCGTTGCTTATCATCGGCCTGTTTACCGTTGCAAGTGCCATCGTGAACAACGTTGTGGGCGACGTCGAGTCGCGCATCACGATTCAGGCGTTTCTTTCTGACGATGCCGACCAGGCAACGGTCGACGCCTTGGAAACCCAGATCCAAGGATGGAACGGCGTGGACTCGGTGACCTACAAGAGCAAGGAAGAGGCGCTTGCCGAGTACCGTGAGACCATGGTGGCGGCCAACGCGGCCGACGCCGTGGCGGCGCTCGACGGGCGCAACCCCATCCCTGCCTCGCTGGTCATCAAGCTGACCGATGCCAGCATGGCCCAGGGGGTCGCCGACGACATCGTGGCGAGCCCGCAGTTCCTCGAGGTCTGCGACTCCCCGAGTTCGCCGGCCAGCTCGGTCCAGTACGGGGCCGAGACCGTTGAGAAGCTCCTCTCGCTCACCAACGGCATCCGCATCGTTGCGGCTGCCCTGGTGGTGCTGCTCATCTTTGTGGCCTTCGTGTTCATCAACAACACGATTCGCCTCTCGATCATGGCCCGTCGCGCCGAGATCGGCATCATGCGTCTCGTCGGAGCCTCGAACAGCTTCATCCGCGGGCCGTTCTTCATGGAAGGCATCCTCCAGGCCGTCGCCGGTTTCGTGATCGCTCTCGGCGTGCTCGAGATCTTCCACTATACGGTCATCCCGGGTGTGGCGAACGCCTTCCCGTTCTTCAACTTCAACGTCGACCCCGTCACCTACCTGTGGGTGTACCTCATGCTCTTCATTCTCGCCGTCATCATCGGCGTCCTTGGCTCCATGCTTGCCATGCGCCGCTACCTCAAGGTCTAGATGGGCGGTTCTCGGTCAAATCGGCGTGGGAGAGGGCATGGACCCACGCGACCCAAGCAGCGTCCCCTTCTCATGGGGACGCTGCATGTCGATGTGCGCAACTCCGCCACGGTGGAGACTGCCGAGGGGACGTTCTTCATCCCGGCGGGTCAAACCTATGAGGCCATGAACGGCGACGAGGTCCAGATTCGCCGTATCCGCGGCAATCGGGGGGACCTGCCGTTGGGCACCGTTGCCCATGTGGTCGAGCGCCGTCACCGCAGCTTTGTGGCAACCTACGTCGAAGACGGGCCCCTGCGTGTTCTCGTTCCCCTCGACGACCGACTGTTGCACGACTTTCTCATGGTGCAAGACGACGATTCACCCGTTCGTCTGCGCGTCTCGAACAAAGCCGTTGTCGTCACCCGGGTCTGCGAGTACCCGACGCGTCGGGCCCCGGGAATCGCCACGATCGAGCGTCTGTTGGGGGAGGACGAAGGCGAGTCAATCGCTGTCGAGTCCATCATCGCCTCCCACGACCTTGCTGTTGAGTTTGCCCCCGAGGTCATAGAGGAGGCCTCGGCGCTGCGCCTTGACGTCAAGGGGACCCTCGAAGACCCGTTGCGCCGTGACATCCGCGACCGCTTCGTCGTTACCGTCGACCCGGCCGACGCACGGGATTTCGACGATGCGCTCTCACTTGAGGTACGACCTGGGGGAGGTTGGAACCTGGGCGTCCACATTGCCGATGTGTCCCACTACGTTCGTTGGGACACTCCCCTCGACCGGTCTGCCCGGGAGCGGGGGACCAGCGTCTACCTGGTCGACCGCGTTCTGCCAATGCTCCCGGAGGAGCTCAGCTGCGACCTGTGCTCGCTGCGTCCCGACGAGGACCGTCTCGCTATGACGGTCGACCTGCAGCTCGATGCCCGCGGGCGCGTGGTGGGGGAGGAGTTCTATCCTTCGGTGATTCGCTCCCGTGCCCGCTTTTCTTACGACGAGGTCGACGCCCTGCTCGAAGGGCGACCTTCTTCGAGCCATCTTCGTGCCGAGGGCCTGGACATCTTCTTTGCCCAACTTGACGCAGTGAGGGACCTGCGCGAGCGGTTGCGCCGTGCGCGCGGGGCCATCGAGTTCGTGTCCAGCGAGGCCAAGGTTTTTTTGGACGATTCAGGAAAGCCCATCGGGGTGAGGGTGAGACGTTCAACCCGTGCGACGGGCATCGTGGAGGAGGCCATGCTCATGGCCAACGAGGCTGTTGCGCGCAAGGTTGCCGCCTCCGGTGTTCCGGGGGCCTACCGCGTTCACGAGGCACCCTCTCACGACGACCTCGTGGCCCTGGTGGGCCCGCTCACGGAGATTGGTGTCCTTGACGGCGCGACCAAGGCTGGCCTTATGCTTGGCGACCCCCATGCCGTTCAGCATGTCCTGGACGTGGTGCGCGGCAGGCCCGAGGAGGAGCTTGTGAGCTCGCTCTTGCTGCGGTCCATGAAGCGGGCCGTCTACAACCCGCGGGATTTGGGCCACTATGGGCTCGGGGCTGACGCCTACTGTCATTTTACAAGCCCCATAAGACGCTATCCCGACCTTGTTATGCACCGCTCTCTCAAGGCGTCGCTCTACCGCAACCTCAAGCCCAGCCGTCGGCGGGAGCTCGAGGCCTCCATGGACACCGTCTGCAAGCATTCCTCCCAGATGGAACGCGTGGCCGCCGCAGCCTCTTTAGAGAGCCAGGCGGTGAAGCTTGTGGAGTACCTGGGGGGTTTCGTTGGGCAGGTGTTCGCGGGGACGGTTGCCTCGGTCCATTCCTTTGGGTTGTTCGTGCGTCTTGACGAGACGACCGCCCAGGGGCTGCTTCCCGTGCGCGCCCTTGGTCCTGGATGGTGGAGCTTCGACGAGAAGCGCTGCGAGCTGGTCTCCGACGACGGGGAGGAGCGGTATCGTTTGGGACAGCGAATCTATGTGAAGATCAGCGCAACGGACTCGTACCGAGGCACGGTCGACTTCGTGCTCCCGGAGGGTGTCTAGGGGCCGTTGACCGCAGTGACGACCAAATGGCGACCGATTCGAAAGCGAGACGACAATGACTTTGTTCAATAGGGAGCAGCTCTCCCGCATCGAGGGGTATCTGGCCAACGACCAGACCTCCGAGATCTTGCCCGCGCTCCAGGGCCTGGTGGCCGACATGGAGGCCTATATCGACGAGAACTGCGTGGCGAGCGACGAGGTCCAGTATTTCTCGTTCTCCTCTCCCTTCCAGAAGCTCACCTATCGCCGTGTGGAGGACGACCCGCGCACCCTGTACGATGCGCCGCAACCCTTTGACCGCGCCTACTCCGACTACGCCTTCTGCCTCATCGGGCAACACGACTACGAGAAGGCTGCCGAGGCCCTTAAGCAGGCTGTCCGGTGGAACCCCATGAACTGTTCCTACCGGCTTGACCTGGCCACGCTCCTCAAGCAGCTGGGCGACTACGAGCAGTATCTCAAGATGACGTACTCGGTCTTTGCCCGTGCGGCCTCTTCGGCTCACCTGGTGCGCGCCTACCTTAACTTCGCGGACTATTTTGAGCAGTGCGGCCAGTTCGACGTCGCGGCCGCCTGCGTGAAGTGCGCCCTGCGCCTGGCCCCCGAAAACAAGCGCGCGGTGAACGAGGCGAGCAAGCTTGCCCTCGAACACGGCCGCAATCCAGCCGAGATGCCCGACGACGAGGCGGAGCGTCTGCTTGACGAGCAGGGGATTCCCGAGGGGGCCAACGTCGAGGTCGTGCTGAGTGCATTGCTGCTCGCCGACATCAGCGCCGCCCAGGGCGATATGCGCACCTGCCAGGACATGGCCCAGGTTGCCGTCGACCTTGTCGGCCAGCAGAAGGCCATCGCCCTCGCCGAGCTGGTTCGCGAGCATGGGGAGGAGAATTTCCCCGAGGACGTCGACGGCGGCCTCAGCTCGACCAACGAGTATGCGAGCCCGGCGGCTCAGGCGACTTTGGACGATGCCGTGAAGGCTGCGTCCAAGATGGCCTCGGAGAAGCAGTAGACGAGGAGGAGCCCATGGCCCAGCCTGCAAGGACCAAAGGCGGCGAGCGCGAGGTTAAGGAGATCGCGCGCAACCGCACGGCGAGCCACGATTACTTCATCGAGGAGACGCTTGAGGCGGGTGTCGTGCTTACCGGGACGGAGGTCCGCTCCCTGCGGGAGCGCAACTGTCAGATCACCGATGCCTTTGTGCTGATTCGCGGGGGCGAGGCTTGGCTCCACGGCGTACACATACTGCCGTTCTCCCATGGAAACATTGCCAACGGCGATCCCGACCGCAAGAGGAAGCTCCTGCTCCACAAGCGTCAGATCGAGTACCTCAACTCCAAGGTTCAGCAACAGGGGGCGACGGTCGTGGCGCTTAGGATGTACTTCGACGAGCACAACCGCGTGAAGCTGACCATCGGTCTGGCCAAAGGCAAGAAGAACTACGACAAGCGCGCCGACATGGCCCGGCGCGACATGGACCGCGAGATACAAAGGGCCCTGAAGGAGCGCAGCCGACGATAGCGCGTCTGCCACGGGTGTTGGAAGAGAAAAGAAAGGTGCATCATGAACAGCAAGGCGTTTCGGAGCTTCAGCTACGGGCTGTACCTCGTGTCGACCGTGGACGCGCAGGGCAGGAGCGCGGGGTGCGTGGTCAACACCGCGGCCCAGGTCTCGAGCAGGCCTTACCGCATCCTGGTGACGATCAACAAGGACAACGCCACCTGCCGGGCCGTCCAGCAGACCGGCAAGTTCGCCCTTACGGTGCTCTCGCAGGACGCCACCATGGAGCTGATCGGCACGTTTGGGTTCCACAGCTCCGCCGACCTGGACAAGTTCGCTGGCTTGAACGATGTGCGGGAACTTATGGACGGGGTGCCCTGCGTTGCCGACTCGGCAGTCGCGATTCTGGGCTGCACGGTCTGTTCCGCGACCGACGCGGGCTCCCATGTCGTGTTTGTTGCCGACGTAAACGAGGCCGAGGTCGTCAACGAGGATGGGACGCCGCTGACTTACGACTACTACCACCGCGTGCTCAAGGGAACGACCCCTCCCAAGGCGTCGGCCTTCATAGCCGAGGAGACCGTGGCGTCGGAACCGGCCGAGGAGCAGCCGGTCGGGCAGATGCACCACTTTCGGTGCAACCTGTGCGGCTACGTGTTTGAGACCGAAGCCGAGGAGCTGCCGGCGGACTTCAAATGCCCGCTGTGCGGTGCCGGTGCCTCGATGTTCAAAAAGGTCGACTAGCTTTTGAGGTATGTGAGCTGTGTCGTAGACGCATCCCATGACGCGGCACCCCTCTGGCGCGTCCTGAACGAACAGCTGGGGGTCTCCCGGACCCTTGTTCGCCGCGCGAAGGCCGCCCCAGGCGGCCTTCTCCTTGAGGGGCGCCAGAGCTATACCACGGCCGTGGTTCACCGGGGCCAGACCGTCTCGATTGACGTGTCTGACCGGCCTGACGCAGGGGGCGGCGTCGTTGTTGCCGAGGAAGGTCCTGTCGACGTGCTCTATGAGGATGCGGACCTGCTTGCGGTGAACAAGCCCTGGAACCAGGTTGCCCATCCGTGCCCAGGCCACCGTAGGGGCGGTCTGGGAAACTACGTGCTCGGATATTTAGAACGCACGGGCTCAGACTGCAGGCTTCTTCATCCGGTGCACCGGCTCGACTGGGGGACGAGCGGTGTTCTCCTCTATGCCAAAAACGGCTATGCCCATGAGCGTGCCCAGGCCCAACTGCACGCGGAGCCCCCAGCACAGGGGTGTGGCCGTACCTACCTCGCCCTATGCCAAGGCCGTTGCACCGAAGAGCGCGGCGTGGTCGACCTGCCTATCGTGCGCAAGGACCCGAACGGCATCGAGCGCGCGGTCGGTCCCGGAGGCAAGCGGGCGGTGACCCGCTACGAGGTGGTCGGGCGCCTACCCGGAGACGTCGTCTTGGTGGCTGTTCGCTTGGAGACCGGGAGAACCCATCAGATACGCGTGCATATGGCCCACATCGGCCTGCCGCTTCTAGGCGATCCCCTCTACGGGGTGGCCTGTCCTTCCATGGGGCGACCGGCTTTGCACTCCCACCGGTTAAGGTTGGTCCATCCGGTCACGGGGGAAACGCTTGACGTCTCGGCCCCATTGCCAGACGACATGGCCGCCATGGTCGGCTGTGACTTCATGGACACCCTCTGATTTCAGGGGGAGCCGCCGGTCTCTCTGCCGTCCGCACCCGGCGTGCCCGTTGGATAATGGCTTGGTACACAGACGGTGTTCTAAAAGGAGCTGCTGCCGTGGGCGAGACCCCAAAGATCCAGCGTTACGTTCGTCCCGAGCTGCTGGCTCCCGCCGGGGGGCGGGAACAGTTGGAATATGCGATCAGGTTCGGGGCCGATGCGGTGTATCTGGCGACGGAGCGCTTTGGCATGCGCAAGCGGGCCTCGAACTTCTCCATCGCCGAGTTGCCCGAGGTGGTGGCTTATGCGCATGAGCATGGTGTACGCGTCCATGTGGCCTGCAACGTGGTGGTCCAAGACCGGCAGCTCGGCGAGCTCGCATCCTATGCAGAGGCGGTCGAACGTGCGGGGGCAGATGCGCTCATCGTGTCTGACCTGGGAGCCTTGCGCGTCCTGCGCAGACATGCCCCGCACGTTGCAATCCATGTGAGCACCCAGGCGAGCGTGGCCAACGCCGAGGCGGCTCTCGTATGGTACGGGCTGGGGGCGACGCGCATCGTCTGTGCCCGCGAGATGTCCTTGGAACAGATAGCCGCCATGCGCAGAAAGGTCCCGGACGACCTGGAGCTCGAGGCGTTCGTACACGGTTCCATGTGCATGGCTTACTCGGGACGCTGCATGGTGCGCGACTACCTGACGGGCAGGGCGGCCAACGGGGGGAACTGCACGCAGCCGTGCCGCTGGGAATGGCGGCTTCAGGAGCCGAGCCGTCCGGACCAGGTGTTCGGCGTCGAGGAGGACGAGGAGGGGTCGTACCTGTTCAACTCGTGCGACCTCAACATGGTCGCGCATCTGGACGCCTTGGTGGCGGCGGGGGTTGACTCCGTAAAACTGGAGGGGCGCGGGAGAAAAGCGTTCTATGTGGCAACGGTGACCAACGCCTATAGGCGGGTTCTCGACGGTGCCGAGGCCGCCGATGTCGCTGGCGAACTCGAGACCATATCCCATCGCCCGTATTCGACGGGCTTTTACTTTGGACCGGCTCATCAGGCGCCGAGGTCGCGCGGTTCAGAGCAAGGCTGGCTCTGGGTCGCCGAGGTGGTCGGGACCTCTTTAAAATGCGATGACGGCTGGGAGACCGAAGTGGTCGCGCGCAACCGCTTTGCGGTCGGTGACGTGCTCGAGGTGCTTTCACCTGGTATTCCCACGGGCCGTGTCGTTGTCAGGGGGCTCCGATGGGAGCACCTTGGAGAGGACGGATCGCATCTAGACGAACCCGTCGCTGTTGCCGGACGTCAGATGGAGCGCTATCGCCTGACGGGCACCGCCCCTCTAAAACCCTACGACATCTTGCGCAGGCGTATCGACGAAAAGCCGATGGGGTGTGATGAGCCATGGGCTTGATGGACCCTAACGTCCTCGGGCTCCCTGGGGCAAAAAAGACGGTGGGTGCGCTGGCGGCGGGCTCTTTTTTGGATGCCGTCGCCGCCGTGGGACAGTCGGCCTGCCTTGCCTGGGCGGTCGTTCGGCTTTGGGCCGGGGCGCCCCCGGCCGCAATCGTCGGATGGGTGGGCGGCTTTTTTGTGTGCTTTGTGCTGCGCAGGCTGATTGTCTATGGCCGTTCGAGTCTGATTGACCGCTATGCGCGCGAGCGCGCAGACGGGCTGTGCGAGGCCCTGACGGAGCAGGTCTATGAGGGCGGCCCCTCGTGGGTTTCTCGACGGGGAACCGGATGCGTCGTGTCCGCCCTGGTGGAGGATATGGATCGGATCGAGGTGTACCTGGGCTTTGTGCTCCCTAAGACTGTGGACCTCGTGGTGATTCCCACCGTGCTCGTGGTTGCCCTGTTCTTGTTCGATTGGGTGAGCGGGCTTATCGCGTTGACCGTCTTTCCCTGCATCGTCGTTTTTATGCGGCTGCTCGGTGCCAATGCCAAGGAAGCGGCCGCGCGTCAACAGGGAGTTTATCGGCGTCTGTCGAGCCATTTTATCGACACGATGCGCGGCATGGGAACCCTCAAACTGTTTGGTAGGACCGCCGAATACGGTGACAGGGTCTATCGGGTGAGCGAGGAGTTCAGGCTTGCGACCAACGAGACGCTTCGGATTGCAACGCTTTCGGGCCTTGTTTTGGACCTCTGGGGGACGTTTGCCCTTGCCGCCGTGGCCATCATGCTTGGGTTCAGGCTCCTTGACGGCTCGATCGGGTTCTTTCCTGCTTTGACGTGCCTCATGCTGGTACCGGATTTTTTTGGTGCCATCAGAAGATACTCTACCGATTTTCATGCCTCCCTTGACGGCCGGGCCGCTCTCGAGTCGTTGCTGGAGAGCATAAAGTCTAATTCTAAAGGTAACGTCGAATGTATAGAGCACCCATCCAGTAAGAGAGCCTTCGAGGTCGAGGTTGATCGGGAGCCCCCGTCGTTCGTGTGCTCCAATGTGTGTTTTACCTATCCCGACGAAGACACTGAGGCAATCCATAACGTTAACTTTAAAGTAAACAGATATGGTAAGGTTGCCATTGTCGGGGGGAGTGGCTCGGGTAAATCGACGTTGGCGCACCTGGTTGCCGGCTATGCGGCACCGACCTGCGGCTCTTTTATCGTCGGGGGTAGGGAACTGCCGAGCCTGCGCATGCCGGACTGGGAGCGCATGGTCTCGTATATCCCTCAGAACCCGCGGATTTTTTGCGGGACGTTGCGAGATAACGTGGCGTTCTACCGCCCTGACTCCACGGACGAGGCCGTGACCGACGCGATCGAGGTTGCGGGCCTGTCTGACCTGATGGCATCGCTTCCCCACGGTATCCAGACGCGCATTGGAGAGGGGGGAAGGCCCCTGTCCGGCGGCCAGGCCCAGCGGGTGGCGCTGGCACGGGCCGTTTTGGACCCGGACAGACGGGTGCTCGTGTTCGACGAACCGACGGCCCACCTCGACATCGAGACCGAGCTTGTGCTCAAAGAGCGGATGCTGAGGCTGATGGAGGAACGGTTGGTGTTCTTTGCTACCCACCGGCTCCATTGGGTGCATGACATGGACCTCGTGGTCGTGCTTGAAGGCGGTCGTATCGTGCAGGCGGGCTCGCCCGAAGAGGTGTGCGCGGCCCCCGGCGGCCCCCTCGAGCGGCTCATGCGGGCCCAAAGAGGCGATGCCGGATGAACGGGAGGTCGAAACCGGTGAACAAGGTTCGCCGCTGGGGCAGCCTGCTGCGTACGGACACCTGGGTGCTGCCCTTTTTCTCTCGCTACAAACGAGTCCTCGGACTCTCGTTGCTTCTTGGTGTCGCGGCTGCCGCGTGTTCGAGCGCTTTGATGTTCGCATCGGGTTATCTGATCAGTGCTTCGGCGGAACGGCCCCTTGAGGGGATCTTTGCCCTGTTCACGCCCCTTGCCCTTGTTCAGATTTTTGGTATCGGCAAACCGTTTGCGGCCTATTTCGAGCGTCTGTACAGCCATGACTGGGTGCTGAGGATGACCTCGGAGCTGCGCCTTCGGCTGTACCGCGCGTTTGAGTCCAGCCCGTCGGGTCGCGGGGTGGGGGAGGTTCTGGGGCTCCTCGCGCAGGACGTTGCACATATCCAAGACCTCTATCTCCGCTCGGTGTTTCCCACAGTCGTCGCCCTGGTGCTCTGGGTCGGCATGGCGCTGTTGTTCGGGTTCTTCACCTGGTGGTTCGGCCTTGCGATGCTGCTGTTGGTGGGCGTCTGCGTCTTGCTTGTGCCGTTGGTTTCGGTTTTAGTGAACGGCGCCCGCCGATTGCGGGCCGACAACCTGTCCGCCGAGCTGTATGCCAGCGCCGCCGACGACGTCCTGGGCGTGGGAGACTGGCGCTGCTCCGGGCGTCGGGGGGATTTTGTGGGGCGCGTTATGGGCGCGCGCCGCTCCATCCAAGAGACCGTCGAAGCCATGGAGCGGTTCGACCGGCGCCGCGACCTTCTCGTCCAGGTGCTGCTGGGGGCGGCCGCCGCGTTCGTTGCCCTCTGGGCGGCTTGGCGCTTTGGCTCCCCGGCTGAAAACCCGGGGGCCTATGGGCGGCCGGGGGATTGGATCGCGGCTTTTGTCCTGGGATTTTTTCCGCTGATCGAGGTGTTTGCCCCGGTGTCGGAGGCCGCCGTCAGGGCCGGAGGCCACAGGGCGGCCATCGAGCGCCTCAATGCCCTTGACGTTCAAGCGAAGGCAGAACCCCCGGCCCCAGTTGCGCCCGGACCCTTCCGCGGGGTCTCCGTGGACGGCTGTCCGATCGTCCTCTCGGGCGTCAGGTTTTCATACCCGCAGGGCAAAGGCGAGGTCCTGCGCGGCATCGACCTGAGCGTCGAGCCCGGGGAGAAGGTCGCGGTGCTCGGCCCCAGCGCGGCGGGGAAGTCCACGCTGCTGGGGCTTCTACACGGCGACCTGGCTCCCACGGGAGGGACCGTACGCCTGGGTGGGTTGGACCCAGCCTCAATCGGGGCGGAGATGCCGCGCTATGTGGGGGTGATTCCCCAGGAGACCTACCTGTTCAACACGACTTTGCTCGAAAACCTTCGGGTCGCGAGCCCCGAGGCGTCTGAGGAGCAGGTCCGTGCGGCTTTGGAGGCGGTCGGGCTGGGCACCCTGCTCAAGAGGCTGCCGCAGGGACTGCAGACCATGGTTGACGAGGCCGGTCTGCGCTTCTCGGGCGGGGAGCGCCATCGGGTGGCCCTTGCCCGCGTGCTGCTCCAGGACGCCCCCGTCGTGCTGCTGGACGAGCCGACCGTGGGGCTCGACCCCGTGACGGAGGCCTCGCTTCTTCGTGGCGTCTTTGAGGTGTTGGAGGGCAAGACCGTCGTGATGGTTACCCATCACCTGATGGGCGTCGAATCGATGGACCGCATCGTCTTCATCGAAGAGGGGAGGGTGGTCCTCGAAGGCCCTCCCGCCCGACTCGAGGCCACGAGCGAACGCTATCGACGCCTGTTGGCCATGGACCGGGGCCTAGAGCATTTTGAATAAAGTCCCGCACCGCGTTGCGGCGGGGCTTATGTGCCCTAACGCACCGCGCCCCGCCGCGCCTTGTGCAGGAACTTTCTCAAAATGCTCTAGTAACAGGATGAGCTTTTAGCCTGAGGGTTGCAGACCCGGCTCCCCCAGGGTGTGGGGTTGGGGTATAAATGAAGGCACCTCTGGTATCCTGGGGCACCTTTTTGGTTGCCTTTACGTTTCGTCAGACAGGAGAGCGACCACTATGGGCGATGTCATCGATTTCAAGTCGGCCCTTGAGCGTATCAACCAAGACCTGGAAGATCCCGAGGCCCCCCATGCGGGCGACGAGGTCGAGCTGACCTACGATCCAAAGCCGGGCAGTGTGGGCGTGACGGTCTACACGACTCCCGAAGGCACCGCCCACCTCACCGTGACGGCGCCGGCCCTCGACGTGGCACCGGTTATCGCCATGGCGCAGGACGCCTTGCTTGCAAGCTTTGGGGTTGCCCCGGGAGACAAGAAAGGCCTCGAGGCCGTTGTCGCGTCGTTGGGGCAGGCTTCTTACGACGCGTTCGTCGCCACCTTTGTCCAGCAGCATTTCTTTGGCAAGGCGATGCTGCGTACGGGCATCATGCCCTTTTTGAGCCCCGACCTTCTCACGGGGGAAGCTCCCCAGGAGGGGCAGGACTACGTCTTTGAGTTTGAGGTCCTTATGCGCCCGTCCTACGAGCTGACCTCGTACGACCCCGTCAAGGTCAAGCTGCCCGAGAAGAAGGAGGTAAGCTCCAAGGACGTGAGCGCATACTTGACGGGCATGGCCGAGGAGCTTTCTACCTGGGAAAACGATTCCTCACGAACCGATGTCGCCGACGGGGACCACGTAAGCCTCAACCTCGACGCGACGGCCGACGGCAGGGAGTTCAAGCCGCTGACGGGCCGCCACCTCCCCTATGTCGTTGGGTCCGGCGCAATCTCCCCGGAGTTCGACGGCACGTTGGTGGGCATGAAGCCCCGTGAGCGTCGCGAGGTGAGCGTCAGCGTGGCGGTGCCCGACGAGCAGGGCGGGGTTGCCTACCAGGTTGTCCAGCTCAAGGTGCAGATCGACGAGATCCAGCGCCGCGTGCCTGCAAAGATCGACGACGCCTGGGTCGCGGCAAACATGCCCGAGGCTCAGACGCTGTTGGGCCTGAGGAGCCGCATCCGCACCCTGTTGGAGCGCGAGGCCGAACTTTCCTACCACGACCAGCTTATGGCCCTGTGTGCAGAGGAGCTTGCGACGCGCCTTGTCGGCGAGCCTGACGACCTCTACGTCGAGAAGATGCGCGACGAGCTCGTCTCCCAGTATATCGAGGACCTGAACCGCAACGGGGTCGACTACCAGCAGTTCATAAGCCAGCCAGGTTTTGACGTCAAGCAGTGGGAACAGAGCATGACCGAGGAGGCCCGTCATGCCCTGAGGCGTGGCCTTGCCCTCGACTCGCTGGCCGACCACCTCGACATCCAACTCGAACAGGCCGACATCGCCAAGGTCGTGTCCTCCATGGCACCCGGCCATGAGGAGGAGGTCCTTGCGACGATGGTCGAGACGGGCCAGATGCCCAAGATGTGCGAGGTGGCCTTGCGCACCCGTGCCAACGAGTGGCTGGTCGAGCATGTCCAGAGTGTCGGGCTCAAGGGTTCGGGAGCCCTTGTCATCGAGGGCGGTGCGTCCGACAGCCGCCGCACTCGTCATGACCGCGGGGAGGGCCCCAAGCTCCAGTTGATTTAAAGCGATTCCCAAGGGTTCGCAGACATCGCCATAAAAGGAGGGCCGCCCGCATCGCGCAGTGTGCAGGCGGCCCTCCTTTTATGTATGCTCGAGCGTTTGGGGACGGAAACTAGTCGCCGATGGCGTCTGCGTCCGAAAGCGTCTGAACCACGAGGTCGGCTGCCCGAGGCTGCTGGCCCTCCTCGCGCTCGGCCAGGGGCACGTAGGCCCTGCGGTGGGAGACGCTCTTGTAGGCGGGGCGTATGATCCTGCGGCCGCTCACGAGCTCTTCGAACCGATGGGCCGCCCAGCCCGCCATGCGCGCCGTGGCGAACAGGGGGGTGTAGAGGGACTGGGGAATCCCGAGCATGTTGTACACAAAGCCGGTATAAAGGTCGATGTTGGCGCAGAGCACCTTGGTGGTGCCGCGCTCTTCACGCATGATCTGCGGTGTGAGCTGCTCAATAAGCTCCAAAAGCCGCAGCTCGCGTTCGAACTCCGTGCCTTTGGCAAGTTTTAGGGCGTGGTCGTGGCAGATGCGGGCGCGGGGGTCGCTGAGCGTATACACGGCGTGACCCATGCCGTAGATAAGGCCGGAGCCGTCGTTTGCCTCCTTGCGCGCTATCTTGCGCAGGTAGTCGGCCACCTGGCCCTCGTCGGTCCAGTCGTTCACGTGGGCCTCGATGTCGAGGCACATCTCGCGCACCTTGCCGTTTGCGCCGCCGTGTTTCGGCCCTTTGAGAGAGCCTATGGCGCCGGCGTAGGCCGCATAGGGGTCGGTGCCGCTCGACGTGAGGACGCGGCAGGTGAACGTGGAGTTGTTACCGCCGCCGTGCTCCGCCTGAAGCATAAGGAGTATGTCGAGCATACGGGCTTCGTCACTGGTGTACTCGTGGTCCGGCCTGAGCATGTCGAGGATGGTCTCGGCGGTGGAGAGGCCCGGTTTGGCCCGGTGCCACACCATGTCTTTGCCGTAGTAATACTGTTGGATCGAATAGTGGGAGAGCACGGCGATGCGCGGTATGCGGGAGATGAGGCTAAGCGCGGTGTCGATCTCGTGTTTGGCACCGGTGTCGTTGGGGGTCAGGTCGGCAGCGTACAGCTGGAGGATGGAGCGGCCCAACATGTTCATGACGTCGTAGGCGGGGTGCGTGAGGATGTGGTCGTTCACGAAGTTTTTAGGCAGGTCGCGTTCGGCGTCCAAGATGGCCTGGAACCGCGCCAGGTCTGATGCGGTGGGCAGTACGCCGGCAAGCAGCAGGTAGACGAGCTCTTCGTAGCCGAAGCGGTCGTCTGCAACGACGTTGTCGATGAGGTCCTTGATGTTGAAGCCGCGCAGCGTGAGCTCGCCCTCGCAGGGCTGCTGGTCTCCCTCGTTCACGATATATCCGTGGACGTTGGAGATGCGGGTCACGCCGGCCATGACGCCCGTGCCATCGCTGTTGCGCAGGCCGCGCTTGACGTTGGCCCTCTCGTAATTGCGGGGGTCTATGGTGTTGCAGCGTTCGAAGCGTTCGTAGAGGTCGAAAGGCTCTGGGGCCGGGGTAGCCGAGGTGTCGGCGGGCTCGGGTGCGTTGGCCATGGTTGGCTCCTCCATAGAACGGGCGCTTTAGATACGGTGCATGAACTTGAAGACGTCCTCGCGCTGGACCTGAATCTGGACGCCGAGGGACTCGTTGAGCGAGGTCACGGCTTCTCGCAGGGCATCGAAGGTGGTGAGGTTCTCGTCGAGGTCGACGAGCATCGTCATGGTAAAGATGCCGTCGAGAATGGTCTGACTGATGTCAACGATGTTCGCCGAGCATTCGGAGAGCTTGGTGGCGACGGCGGCGACGATGCCGCAACGGTCGGCGCCGAGGACGGTTACGACAACACGGGTCTGGTTCATGGGACACGGCTCCTTTGAGTCGGGGGGCATGGCGTGCCCCGAAGGCCGAAATGGTAAAACGCCATTGTACGCGTCGGTTTCTGCTCGGTGGCCCGTGAGCGCTTCACGACCGCTGACGGACACGACGGCCACATCTTGTATGCACGTTCTGTCGACGGATGCCACAGCGTGGGTTCCAAGAGTCGTTGACAGGTTGAAACTTATATGTAGCAGATGGGTCAAATCCGTGACGCGGGCAGTTGAGGGAGCAAAAATGGGCGATTATGGGGATAGGTTCAAAAGATGCTGGGGGAAGGTCCCGGCTGCGATGTAGGAGGCATCAATGAAGAACCGTGCGCTTATAGGCCTTTCGGCAGCGTGCATGTCGGCTCTCGTGGCCACCGCAGTGGGTTGCGGCGAGCCCATCCACGAGCCCTACACGCCGCCGGAGAAGGACGCCGTCGAGCAGGCCCAGCCTGCCGCCGACAAGGCCGAAGAAGAAAAGGCCGCCGCCGACCTTTCGAAAGAAGAGGCCGAGAACCGCAACGCGGATGGGGCCGACGCTGC
>JAHZGC010000024.1 GCA_019421015.1 Coriobacteriaceae bacterium
GGTCGCCACGTTGTAGGAAAGCTCGTCGCGGCGGTGGCCGGTGGCGAGGGCTGCCAGGGGGCCCAGGCCGAGCACCGTCAGGCCCGAGACCACGCCGGTGATCGGGCGCATCCACTCGATGGCGGTGGTCAGCGGGGTGACCGTGGGGTTCTCCACCTGCTCGTGGGCCTTCACGCCGTACTTGAGGACCTGGATGACGTGGAGGCCGCCGACCTCGTTCTCGCCGTAGACCACGGCGTCTTCAAAACCGCGTTCCTTGAGCCACTCCACGCGCTCGTGGGCGAGCTGGATCATCTCGTCGCGGTCGCCGAACTTAAGGGCGCCGGGCTGGCAGGTGGTCACGCACGCGGGGTCGAGACCCTGGCGCACGCGGTCAACGCAGCCGGTGCACTTGTTGATGGTGGTGCGCTTGAATATCGCGTCGGGGCCTGCGTCGAAGTAACGGGGCACGTCGAACGGGCAGGCGATGGAGCAGTACTGGCAGCCGATGCACTTGGTGTCGTCGGTGGTGACCAGGTGCGTCTCCTCGTCGATGTAGATAGCGCCCGAGGGGCAGATCTGAGCGCACGGGGCGTCGCCGCAGTGCTGGCAGGAGCGGCGGCCGAAGGCCCACTTGATGCCCTTGGGACCGCCGGTCTCCTCGTTGAAGGTCATGATGATGCGCGTCATGTCGTTGAGGTCCGGCGGGTTCTGGTAGGTGCCGGTGAAGGTCTTCTCGTCGACGTTCAGCTCGGTGGGAGAAGGCAGGTTGTTCCAGCACTTGCAAGCCACCTGGCAGCCCTTGCAACCGGTGCACAGAGAGGTGTCGTAATAAATTGCCTGTTCAGCCATGTCTTCTCCTCCTTACGCCTTCTCGATGTTGACGAGGAACGCCTTGTACTCGGGAACCTGGGTGTTGGGGTCGCCGACGTTGGGGGTCAGGTCGTTGACCATGCTCTCGGAGTTGGCGTACACGCCGGCCCAGCCGAAGTGGTGGGTCATGCCGATGAGGTGGGTCATCTGGCCGTTGATCATCATCGGCTTAAAGCGGTTGGTGATCACCGAGTCGACGACGGCCGAGCCGCGGTTGTTCCACACGCGCACCTTGTCGCCCGGCTTGATGCCCTTCTCCTCGGCGAGCTCGGGCGAGAGCTCGATGAACTGGGTGGGCATGGACTCGATGAGCGCGGGGCACATGCGGGTCTGGCCGCCGGTCTGCCAGTGCTCGACGACCGAGTAGGTGGTCGCGGCGATGGGGTACTCCTCGCGGCTGCCGCGCTTGGTCGAGGGGTACTCGGCGAAGCGGATGCAGGGCGACTGCACGTAGCCGTCGGCACCGTGGAGCGGGTTGACGTCGGTGGGCGACTCGAACGGCTCGTAGTGCTCGGGCAGGGGGCCATCTTCCATCGCGTAGGACTCGAGACGGGCGTTCTGCTCCCAAAGCATGAAGAACGCGTTGTCGTTGGGCTCGACGGGCTTGCCGTCGCGGGCGGCCACGAAGTCGGGCTGGTCCCAGGTGACCCACTCGTCGCCGGTCCACTCGACCAGGCACTTGTCGGGGTTCCAGGGCTGGCCCTGCGGGTCGGCCGAAGCGCGGTTATACAGGATGCGGCGGTTCGACGGCCAGGCAAAGGCCCACTCGGAGTAGAGGCCCAGGCCCGTGGGGTCGTCGAGGCTGCGGCGGCAGATGTTTTGGGCCTCGGGGTTCAGCGGGTCGTCGTTGTTGGCCCAGAAGCCGGTGTAGATCCACATGGCGCAGGCCGTGGAGCCGTCGGCCTGGAGCTCGCCGTAGCCGGCGCACAGGTCGGCCTTGGGGTCGGCCTCGGTGGTGTCGCACTCGGTACCCTCGATGCGGTAGCCGTTGAGGGCCCAGGCAACCGGGCGCGGGTCGATCTTGCCGTCGACGTAGTAATCCCACTTGGTGTTGAGCACGGGGTCGGGGTTGGCGCCGCCCTCCTCCTCGTAGAGGCGGCAGATCTCCTTCCAGAGCAGGTCGCAGATCTCGTAGTCGGGCTTGGCCTCCTCCCACGGCTCGACGGCCTGGTGGCGGTACTGGATCCAGCGGCCCGAGTTGAGGATCAGGCCCGGCTTCTCATAGATCAGCGCGCACGGCAGGTAGTACACCGTGGTGTCGATCTGGGAGGGGTCCATGTCGGGAGCCTTCCAGAAGGTGGCCGACTCAGTCGCCACCTGGTCGACCACGACGAGCCAGTCGAGATTCGACATGGCGCGGCGCACGTTGCCGGCGTTGGGGGCCGAGTTGCAGGGGTTCATGCCCCAGTTGAAGTAGCCCTTGACGACGCCCTCGCTCATCAGCTCGAACGAGGGGATGATGGTCTCGGTCAGGCCGCCCTGGTGCACCTTGGGCCACCAGTCGTAGCCGTAGTCGTTCTCCTCGGTGGCGTTCTCGCCCCACCACTCCTTGAGCGAGGAGATGAGGAACTTGGGCTTGTTGGTGTAGTAGCCGGCCGAGTAGGTCTGGCTCTCGAGCCAGTCGCGCAGGCTCTTGCGGTCGGTGGTGTTGGGCCACTTGAGGTAGGCCGGGTGCTCGTTCACCATCATACCCATGTCGGTGGCGCCCTGGACGTTGGGCTCGCCGCGCAGGGCGTTCACGCCGCCGCCAGGCATGCCGATGTTGCCGAGGAGCAGCTGCACGAGGCACATGGCGCGGGTGTTCTGGGCGCCGTAGGTGTGCTGGGTCTGACCCAGGGCGTAGAGGATGGTGCCCGATTTGCCGGGCTCGCCGGTGGAGGCGTAAGTGGAGTAGACGAGCTCCAGGGTCTCCTTGTCCATGCCGCAGATGCTGCACACGGTGTCGAGGTCGTAGCGCGCGTAGTGCTTCTTGAACTGCTGCCACACGCACATGGGGTCCTCGAGCGTCATGTCGCGCTTGGGGGTCTCCACGGTGGGGGTGGTGAACTTGGGCACGCCGGGCTGCTCGACCCAGGAGTAGGCGCCGTTTTTAGAGGTGTCCCACTCAGACTCGCTCTCGATCTGATAGTGCCAGCTGTGGTTGCTGTAGGTGGCGTTGTCGGCCTCGAAGCCCGAGAACAGGCCCGTCTCCGGGTCGAACTCGTAGTCGGGGTCGAGCAGGTAGGAGGCGTTGGTGTAGTTCAGCACGTACTCGTGCTGCCACAGGTCGTGCTCGATGATGTAGTTGTACAGGCCGCCGTAGAAGGCGATGTCGGTGCCCGAACGAATGGGGCAGTAGATGTCGGCCATCTCGGCCGTGCGCGTGTAGCGCGGATCGACGACGATCCACTTGGCGCCGCGGTCGTGAGCCTTGTTGAGCCACTTGGAGCTCACGGGGTGGTTCTCGACGCTGTTCGACCCGCAGTGGAGAATAACGTCGGCGTTCTGCATATCACACCAGTGGCTCGTCATCGAGCCACGGCCAAACGATGCCGCCAGACCGGCGACAGTGGGGCTGTGTCAAACTCGGGCTTGGTTGTCGATGGCCACGACACCAAGCGAACGCATCATCTTGAGGATCAGGTACTCTTCCTCGGAGTTCTGCTGAGAGCCGCCGAGGCTGGCGATGCCCTCGCAGCGGTTGACGGTCAGGCCGTCCTCCTCGGTCTCGACAAAGGTCTCGTCGCGGGTGTCCTTCACCTTGCGGGCGATCTCGGCGATGGCCTCGTCCCAGGTGATGTCCTCCCACTCGCTCTTGCCGGGGCGGCGCACCATGGGCTTCGACACGCGGTCGGCGTTCTTCACGATCTCGCGGGTCTTGGGGTCGACGACGTTGCGAAGCTGGAACATCGTGGCACCCTTGGGACACAGACCGCCCTCGTTGATGGGGTGGTCGGGGTCGCCCTCGAGGTTGATGAGCTCGCCGTCGCGCGAGGAGCACAGCGAGCCGCATCCGCCAGCGCAGTAGCAGCAGATGTTCGTGCTCTCCTCGGTGTCGACGAGCTTCCACTCTGCATTGGCCGAGGCGGCCAGCGCGGGGGTCTTTGAGGTCAGGCTGTACGCCATGGTGGCGCCCAGCGCTGCGCCTCCGGCCTTAAAAAGGCCTCTGCGCGAAAGCTCCATTACACACTTCCTTTCCCTCTCTAAAGCCTATCGGTGGTCGGTTCCACCGCTGATATGTGGGTAGCGGAACCGCCCACATCTACCCATTGTATAAATCCAGCCTCAAAACGCGTCCATGCGAGGGCGTGTCAACCACATGGGCGGTTCTGACCGGACGGCCTGTGGGACGGGCGGCGTGTATGGAGCCGTGTGCGGTTGCCCTGGGCCGTGGCCGCAGTGTACCCCCTCTGGTTGGTCATAACAATAGGGAATAACGGAGTTTATATGCATAAAAAACTATATCGAACCTTGGAATAACGGAAAATAAATTACAGCCTCTATCTCGAAATACTTTTCATATGGGCCAAAGTATCTAAAAGGCTATTTTATGCAATCAAAAAATATTCTTATGCATATATAGACTCCAACCTCCTCATCTCCACCCTCGTGGGGAGGCATGTCGCGAAAGGTCCGGAGCAGCGAGGGCGGGGGAGGCGTGGGTTGACGGGGCGTCGGGAGAGAACGTGCCCAAAACCGCAGCGTGTCTTATCCGGGGCGGATTTCAATACCCGAAACGGGGTTATGAACTCCAGGGGGTCGGAATCTTCTTGACGTTATGTCAAAGGGCAAAGATAACCGGAAGCAAGGTATGGTGGCTTTGTGAAGGCGTGGCTATCGTGGCTGCCGGTAGCGCGCATCGCCGCAAACCTCCTGGTAGGAAGCGGTGTGCGCTCATGGGGTCGCACCTGCGCCTGTGGTTTTGCCATAGGGGGTGCGAGCAAGTTAAGGGAGTCATGAGAGGAGAGAGATGAGGGAAGCGAAGATGGACCGTCGCCAGTTTGTGCAGGCGATGGGTACCGTCGGCGCGCTCTCGGTCGCTGGCGCCGGTTTGGGCGCCCTTCCGACCGTGGGCCTTGCCGACGACGCTGAGTTCCCCAAGGCCCAGACCGGCAAGCCGGTCGAGGCCACCGTCGACCCTGCCACGGGCGACATCAAGGTCAACGAGGACGTCATCGTCCGCAACTCCGGTTGCGTGGGCTGCTACCAGTCCTGCGGCAACCGCATCAAGATCGACCGCGAGACCGGTCGCATGCTGGGCGTGGGCGGCAACCCCTACCACCCCTCCTGCACCAACCCGCCGCTGCCCTTCGAGGCGCCCCTCACCGACGAGATCCTGTCGATGAGCTACGCCAGCGTCGAGGGCAACTCCAACCAGGTCCGCTCCACCGTCTGCGGCCGCGGCCAGGGCACGCTGGACTCAGCCCTGCACGCCAACCGCATCACCGTGCCGCTCAAGCGCGCCGGTAAGCGCGGCGAGGGCAAGTGGAAGCCGATCAGCTGGGAGCAGCTCATCACCGAGGTCACCGAGGGCGGCAAGCTCTTCGAGGAGATCGGCGAGGACTACGAGATCGAGGGCTTCAAGTCCGTGCACAGCACCGACCCCATCGATCCCGAACAGCCCAACCTGGGCCCCAAGTCCAACCAGATCCTGATCTGGAACACCCGCGCCGACGGGCGCCGCGAGCTCAACTCGCGCTTTGCCAAGACCTTCGGCACGGTCAACACCTACAGCCACAACAGCTCTTGAGGCGCTGCCGGCGGAGTGAGTTCACTCTACACTGAAGGCACCACCTTTGGCTGCGACACCAACAACGCCGAGTACCTGCTCTGGAGCGGCGGCTTCCCCGGAGGCAACGCCGGCATGCAGGTCACGGGCAAGTACATGTCCGAACGTCTTCTTAACGGCTCCCTCAAGGTCGACGTGCTCGACCCCACCCTCGCTCAGGGCCTCGTGACCCCCACGATGCCCGGCATCAACTGGGTGCCGATCAAGCCTGCGACCAACGGCGCCCTCTACGCCGCCGTGGCCCAGTACATGATCAACAACGGCACCGCCAACGAGGAGTTCCTCTCCTTCCCGAGCCAGGCCGCCGCCGAGGCCGCCGGCTGGGGCGCCTACACCAACGCCACGTTCCTGGTCATCGAGGACGAGGCCCATCCCAACTACCGCAAGCTCATGCGCGCCGAGGACGCCGGCCTTGAGACCCCCGAGCCCGAAGAGGGCAAGGCCGCTCCCACCTACTACGCCGTCATCGACGCCGAGACCGGCGAGCCCGTGCTCAACACCGACTGCGCCAAGGCGGACCTGCGCTTCGAGGGCGAGGTCAACGGCGTGAAGGTGCGCACCGGCTTTTTGCACCTCGTGGACTCGGTGAACGCCTACACCATGGACGAGTACGCCGAGATCACCGGCGTGCCCGTGTCCGAGCTCGAGCGCATCGCCACCGAGTTCGGCTCCCACGGCTACAAGGTGAGCGTCAACGCCTCGTCCGGCTCCACCGCCGGTACCAACGGCTTCGACACCCCCAACGGCCGCGAGGTCCTGAAGGCCCTGGTGGGCTCCAACCAGATGCAGGGCGGCTCGTTCGGCGGCCCCGGCGCCCCCGTGATGGAGGGCAAGGGTGCGCGCTACGACATCGCCACCGCCTCCATCGAGGGCATGCCCGACGTCTCCGGCAAGAACGCCGCCCAGCTGGCCCGCTGCGGCCGCGCCTGGGAGAAGACCGACGAGTACGCCAACCGCGTGGCCGCCGGCGAGGAGAACCCCCAGCCGCTGCTGCCCTGGTACCCCATGGCCTCGCAGTCCGACAGCCAGGCCCTCATGGGTGTGGTGAACCAGTACCCCTACCAGTGCAAGATCATGATGACCTGGATGTGCAACGTGATCCAGGCCACGCCGGGCTCCATGCGCGACGAGGTCATCGAGCGCCTCTGCGACCCGAGCGTGCTGCCGCTGCACATCGTGTGCGACATCGTGATGGGCGAGATGGCCGCCTACGCCGACTACTTCGTGCCCGACGTGACGCAGTACGAGAGCTTTGGCCTGCCCACCAGCTCCCTCTACGGCGCCTCCGTGCGCTGGGAGGCAACCACGCCGCAGACCCTGGAGCTCGCCGACGGCCGCCACGTGTGCTGGGAGACCCTGCTCATCGACGTGGCCAAGGCCTGCGAGCTGCCCGGTTGGGGCGAGAACTCCTTCTTCACCGACGTCGACGGCAACACCTGGCCCTTCAACTCGTCGCAGGACTACTACCTCAAGGCCATCGCGAACCTGGCCTACGCCAACGACGAGCCCTGTGACGACATCTCGGCCGAAGAGGCCCACATGCAGGGCCTTGACGAGCTGCCCGCCTCCTTCACCGACGCCGTGAGCGAGCAGGAGTGGCCCAAGGTGCAGCGCGTCCTCTCGCGCGGCGGCCGTTTCTGGACCGCCGAGCAGAAGACCAACCGCGCCGAGGACGGCCGCAGCACGAACATGAAGCCCTGCTGCACCTATATCTACAACGAGAAGCGCGCGCTTTCGAACACCGGCCTCGCCAACGAGTACTACAGCGGCGGCCTGACCTACAACCCGCAGCGCTTCGCCGACATGTCGCTCGTGAGCGACCACTACTCGCTCGAGGAGTACCCGTTCACGGCCTCCGAGTCCAAGCCGGTCTTCCGCTCGATCACCCGTCTGGCCGACAGCCCCATCATGCGCGGCCTGTGCGCCACGAACCACGTGCGCATCAACGACGAGGACGCTGCAGAGCTCGGCATCGCCGACGGAGACCTCGTGCGCGCCGTCACCCCGGCCGGCGACGTCACCGAGGGCATCGCCATGGTGCGCGGCGGCCAGGTGAAGGGTGCCTTCTCGGTGTGCTTCGGTTACGAGCACATCAACTACGGCGCCCAGCCGCTCGTGGTCGACGGCGTGGAGACTCCGGGCGACCCGGCCATCGCCGCGGGCACGCGCCTCAAGACCATGCTCGACCCCACGGTCACCGACGGCGAGACGCTCATGATCTGGGCCGACAACACCGCCGCGAGCCCCGGCCGCTGCGGCGGCATCTATAAGATCGAGAAGGCATAGGGAGGTAATCGACCATGAGTGAAAAGCGTCTTGGAATGTTGATCGACCTCTCCCTGTGCATCGGCTGCAACGCCTGCGCGGTGGCCTGCAAGCTCGAGAACGACGTGCCTGCAAACGACGTCTTCAACGTGTGGGTGGAGAGCTGGGACGGCGACCGCGGCGACGGCTACGTGTGCCGCACCAACGTCCCCAAGCAGTGCAACCAGTGCACCAATCCCAGCTGCGTCCCGGTGTGCCCCACCGGCGCCACCTACATTGCCGAGGACGGCACCGTTCAGATCAACGCCGACGAGTGCATCGGGTGCCAGGCCTGTATGGCGGCCTGCCCCTACGGCGCCCGCTGGCTCGACGACGCCACCACCACGGTGCGCAAGTGCACCTTCTGCGAGCACCGTGTGGAGAACGGCCTGGTCCCCGCCTGCGTGGCCACCTGCGTGACCAAGTCGCGCATCTTCGGCGACCTGAACGACCCCGAAAGCGACATCTCGAAGCGCATCGCCGAGGCCGGCGACGCGGTGACGGTGCTGCTTCCCGAGGAGGGCCTCGAGCCCAACGTGTACTACATTGGCCTCACCGAGGCGCTGGACATGCCCAAGCGCTCCGGCGTCAACAAGGGCGGCAACGTCCTGGAGACCTACGAGGGCAAGTAAGGCCGGCGCGGTAGGCTAGCCGGTCGAGGAGCCCCCGCTCCCGCGCGCAGCTCAGCGCCGCGGGGCGGGGGCTTTTTGCGGGCGCGGCCCCGCTCGCCCCGCGGCTCGGCGGCATGCGCGGCCGCACGGGGGCGCTGGGGTACAATGGCCAGACGTTACGGATCTGAGCGAAAGAAGGATGGGCCATGGGCCAAGCGGACAATCCCGAAGGACCTTCTACGGCGGACGCCCAGGCGGTCGCGGCCGCCCTGCGGGGCCTGCCCCGCGTCGACGACATGCTTGCCGACCCGGCGGTGGCGCAGGCCCGGCAGGGTGTGCCCCGCGAAGTGGCACTTGCGGCGGTACGCGGGCTGCTCGACGAGGAGCGCGCCTGCATCCGCGCCGGCCGGCCGGGCCGGTCCCGCGAGGGCCTTTTGGCCGAGTGCGCGGCCCGCGTGGCCCTGGCCGCCCTGCCGCACCTGCGCTGCGTGGTGAACGCCACCGGTACGGTCATCCACACCAACCTGGGCCGTGCGCCGCTCTCGGCCAAGGTCGCCGCCCACGTGGCCGATGTGGCGAGCCACTACTCCACCCTCGAGTTCGACGTGGAGGAGGGGGTGCGCGGCTCGCGCCACGACCATGTGCGCGAGCTCATCTGCGCCATCACGGGGGCCGAGGACGCGGCGGTGGTGAACAACAACGCCGCCGCCGTGATGATGGTCCTCGCCGAGTTCGCCCGGGGCCGCGAGGTCGTGGTGAGCCGCGGCGAGCTCATCGAGATCGGCGGGTCGTTCCGCATCCCCGACATCATGGCCATGTCGGGGGCGCGCATGGTGGAGGTGGGCACCACCAACAAGACCCACCTGGTCGACTTTGAGCGGGCCATCACGCCCGAGACGGCCCTCGTCCTCAAGGTGCACCCCTCCAACTACCGCGTCGTGGGCTTCCACGAGGAGGTGGCCCCCGACGAGCTGGCGCGGCTGGCCCACGCCCACGGCGTCATGGTCTACGAGGACCAGGGCTCCGGCTCCTTCGTGGACCTGGCCGCCGCCGGTGTCGGCTCCGGCGAGCACACGGCGGCCTGGTCGCTCGCCCAGGGGGTCGACCTCGTGAGCTTCTCGGGCGACAAGCTGCTCGGCGCGGCCCAGGCGGGCATCATCGTGGGCTCCTCGGAGCTGGTGCGCCGCGTGAAGAAGAACCCCCTCATGCGCGCCATGCGCCCCGACAAGATGACCCTGGCCGCCGTGGAGGCGGTGCTGCGCTCCTACCTCGACGGCGACGCCGCCTGGCGCGACGTGCCCGTGCTCGCCATGCTCGGCGCCACCCCCCGCCAGCTCCACGAGCGGGCGTCGGCGCTGTTCGGGCGTATCGTCGCCGCACTTGGGGAGCGAGGGGTGGCCTACTCCTTCGACGGCCCGCAGGACGCGTCGGCCCAGGCGGGGGAGACGCCCTGCGGGCTGCAGGCGGGTCCGGTGCGCCTGCGGGTGACCCCCCTGGAGTCCTGCGTGGGCGGCGGGGCCCTTCCCACCGAGGAGCTGCCGGGCTACGGGCTGCGCCTTGAGGTCGACGGCGTCTCGCCTAACCGCCTGCGCGCACGGCTCCTCTCGGTGCGCCCCCGGGCCGTGGTGGCCCGCGTGGGCGACGGCGCGCTGCTGTGCGACGTGCGCACCCTGGTGGACGAGCGCGACGAGGCCGACGTGGTCGAGGCCCTGGCAAACGTGGTTGAGCAGGCTGTGGCAGAAGGGAGCACACGATGAGCGCGGACGAGAAGGACCCGGAGGTTGCGGTGATTGTGGGGACCGCGGGCCATGTGGACCACGGCAAAAGCTCGCTCGTCATGGCCCTCACGGGCACCGACCCCGACCGCCTGCCGCAAGAGAAGGCCCGCGGCATCACCATCGACCTGGGCTTTGCCGAGCTGACGCTTCCCAGCGGGCGGCAGGTGGGCCTCGTCGACGTCCCCGGCCACGAGCACTACGTGCGCGCCATGGTGGCCGGTGCCGCCGGGGTGGACGTGGCGCTGCTCGTGGTTGCGGCAGACGACGGCGTGATGCCCCAAACCCGCGAGCACCTTCGCATCCTCGAGGTCATGGGTGCCACCCAGATGGTCGTTGCCCTCACCAAGGCCGACCTCGTGGAGCCCGACTGGCTCGAGCTCGTGCAGATGGACCTCGAGGAGTTCCTCGAGGGGACGCGTTTTGCCGGGGCGCCCGTGGTACCGGTCTCGAGCCGTACGGGCGAGGGCCTGCCCCGCTTGTTGGAGGCCTTGGACGCGGCGGCCGAGAAGTTCGCGTGCTCCGAGGCCGCGGCCGCGCGGCTGGCGCGGCCGGCGCGTCTGGCGGTAGACCGCGCGTTCAACGTGGCCGGCGTGGGCGCCGTGGTCACGGGCACGCTGCGCTCGGGCACGCTCGCCCCCGGCGACGCGGTGGACGTGCTGCCGGCCGGGACGCGCGCCAAGGTGCGCAACGTGCAGGTGCACGGCCGCGACGTCGCGCGCGCCTGCGCGGGGCAGCGCACCGCCCTCAACCTCACGGGCGTGGGGCTCGAGGAGGTGCCCCGCGGCGCCACCGTGTGTGCGCCGGGGTCGCTCGCCGCGCACGACCGCTTCGACGGCATACTGCGCTGGTTCGGACGCGACCGGGACGACCCGGCGCCACTGGTCTCGGGGGAGCGCGTGCACGTGTGCGTGGGCACCTCACAGGCCCTGGGCCGCGTGCTGCTCTTCGACGGGGCCCCCGAGCTGGCCTGCGGCCAGCAGGCGCTGGTGCAGGTGCGCCTGGAGGAGCCGCTGGTGCTCGCCGCCCAGGATCGCTTTGTGGTGATGGCCTTCTCGCCCGTGGAGCTGGTGGGGGGTGGCACCGTGCTGTGGGCCAACCCGCCGCGCCGCACGACGCCTGCCGAGGCCGACCGCGCGCTGCTGGCCGCCCTGGGGGCGTGCGACGAACGGGGGGCCGTGCTGGCCCTGGCGACGCGGTCGGCCTTGCCGTTCACGGCACCCGAGGTCGCCGCCTCACTCGACCTGGGGGCCGACCGGGCGGCCGGGCTGCTCGCCGAGCTGGCGGCCGCCGGCGAGCTCGAGGCGCTGGGGACGCCCGGGGCGGCCCAGGCGTTCTCGACGCCGGCGCAGCTCGATGCGCTCTGCCAGAAGATGGTGGGGGAGCTCAAGGGGGACCACGGCCTGGCCCAGGCGGGCACCGGCGTGCCCGTGCTCGCCCTGCGCGACCGCGTGGCCCCGCGCATGGACGCCGCGGCCTTCGGGGCCCTGGTGGCGCGTGCCGAGGCGCAGGGGTTGGTGGGACGCTTTGGGGCCGGCGTGGTGGCCGGCGACGACCTGGAGCGCCTGCGCCGCGAGGCCGGCGAGCTTACCGACCGCGTGCAGGCGTCGCTCGACGCCCACGGGGTGGCCGTGCCGTTCGTGGAGGACCTGGTGGGCGAGCTGGGGCTCGACGAGGCCGTGGTGCGCCGCGGCCTCACCATGCTTTGCGACGAGGGGCGCGCCGTGGCCGTGGACCGCTCCTACGTCATGGGTAAGGCGGCCCACGACGCCGCTTGCGAGACCGTGGCCGCCACCATCCGCGCCGCCGGCGGCCAAGTCTCGGCCGGCGAGCTGCGCGAGGCGCTGGGCCTCTCGCGCAAGTACGCGATGCCGTTCTTGGAGCACCTCGACAAGATAGGGTTCACCGTGCGCTCGGCCGACGGGCAAGGCGCCCGCAGCCTGGCCAAGCCGTAAAGGCTGGAGGCCGTGCGGGGTGCGGGCGACCCTGGGTGGCATGGGGCGAGCGGGCGGCCCGGGCGGGGCTGGACGACGCGTGCGGCGGGCGAGGCGGGATCGGGTTGGGTGACACGGGATGCGGGCGGGGTGGAGGCTGCCTTGTTAATCAATATAGAAAGATAAATTTTGAAAACGATGACTTTTGCATGACGTATTGCAGGCTTTGATTCCACCGTTATGAAGAGGGACAAAGAAATACCTGGATTGGTGTGAATTGTTGTAATGTATATATAATTGGGGCAATCACAGTCATGCATTTGTCTGAGTTTTTACGATTGATGTTTTCTGCCCTCGTGTCTCGACTTCCCTGCCCCCGGCGTCTCGACTTCCCTGCCCCGGCGTCTCGACTTCTCCGTCCCCGCATGTCAGCCTCTTGACCCCGCGGCCCGGTTTGCGCATTTGCTGTCGATTGCGGGCCGCAGGCGACCATGCGGCGAGGGCGGGTATACTGGGCTCTAACCCGGAGGCGGATGGGTCCTGGTGGGCCCCGCGGTCTTCAAAACCGTTGCGAGGCGTGCAGAGCGTCTTGGATGTGTTCGATTCGCATACGCCTCCGCCAGGAAGTTTGCGATGAGCCGCCGTTCCCCGCGTTGCGTGGGGGCGGCGGCTTTCGTTTTGGGAGACGGGCGGTTCCCGCATATGTCTCCAGAGAGGGGAGGGCCCTATGGAGCGCGGTATTGTCACCGTGTGCGGCGGATGCGATTCCGAGTGCGCCTTCGAGGCTTACGTCGACTCCGAGGGCTTCGTGCGCGCCTCGCTGCCGGTGTCGGGCCATCCCTGCTGCGCCGAGCGCCTCTGCGGCCGCGGCAAGCGTCGGCTCGCCCTGCCCCACCTGCAGCGCGACCGCATCGAGCACCCCTTGCGCCGCACCGCGTCGGGCGCTTTCGAGCCCATTTCGTGGGAGACGGCCTACGCCGAGATCGCCGAGCGCGTTTGCACCCTCGCCGACGCTCACGGGCCTTCTTCGTTGGCCTGCACGCTGGGCATCACGAGCCATGCCGCCTTCTATGTGGAGCGCCTCATGGCCGCGCTGGGCTCGCCCAACGTCTACGGGGCCAACGGCGCCTGCGAGGTGAGCCGCTGCACCGGTTGGAACCATACTTTGGGCTATAGCCCCCAGTCCGACCTCGCCCACACCGACTATATCGTCTACCTGGGCCGCTCACCGCTCGACTCCGCCAGTGTGAACGAGGGGGAGTTAGTGGAGCGGGCCCTGGCCCGTGGCGCCACTGTGGTCTGCGTCGACCCGCGCCGCAACTCCACGGTCGACGTGGCCAGCCGCTGGCTCAAGATTCGCCCCGGGCGCGACCTGGCCCTTCTGCTCGGCCTGGCCCACGTGCTCATAGAGGAGGGCCTCTACGACCGGGACTTTGTGGAGCGGCACACGACGGGGTTCGCGGAGTTCGCCCAGGCCATGGCTCCCTACACGGCCGCCTGGGCCGCCCGGGAGTGCGGTGTTGCCGAGGCCGACGTGCTCGAGGTGGCCCGCGGCCTGGGGCGTGCCCGGCCCCGCGCGGTGGTGGACGCGGGCTTTCACGGCGGCCTGGGCGTGGCCTATGTGAACGGAGCCCAGACCTCGCGCGTGCTCGCCCTGGTGAACGCCCTGCTGGGCAACTTTGGCCAGGAGGGGGGCAACCTCAACCCCCGGGGCGCCTGCGAGCTGGGGCGGCTTGACCCGGTGCGCTTCCCTGCGCCGCCGCCGGTCCTTCTCCCCAAGGTGGGCTCGGAGCGCTACCCGCTGGTCGACCCCGAGCAGGGGCTGTGCACCACCATCGGCGAGTCCATAGCCGCCGGTCAGATCAGGGGGCTTCTTGCCTACGCCTCGAACCCTGCCATGGGCTACGGCAACGGGCACGACTGGGCGCGCCTGTTGGGCGGCCTCGACCTGCTCGTGGCCGTTGACATCCGCATGAGCGAGACGGCCCGGCTGGCCCACTACGTGCTGCCCGACGTGACCTTTCTCGAGAGCGACCGCGGCGTGGGCCTGCGCGACGGCGTGCTCTACTACCGCAACCCCGTGCTGCGGCCGCTCTACCCCGACGCACGGCCGGCATCGCGCATCGTGCGGGAGCTGGCCGAGGCGCTGGGGCTGGGGCGGTACTTCTCGTTCACGCCCGACGACCTGGCCCGGGCCCAGGTGGCGCCCTTTGGGGTCGACCTGGAGGAGCTGCGCCGCGTGGGCTGGGCGCCGGCGAACGTGGAGGTGCTCGCGCGGGTGGGGGAGCCTGTGATCCTCACGCCCTCGGGCAAGGTGGAGTTCGCGAGCGACCTGTGGGAGCGCTCCGGTCTGGGCCGCGTGCCGTTCTGGCAGCCGCCGCTCGTGGACCCGCAACCGGGGGAGTTCAGGCTCATCAACGGCAACAGCCCCTTCGAGTCGCACACCTCCACGGCCATGCTGGCCCCGCGTCCCGGCGATCCGGCCCACGAGAGCATGGCGAGCGTGTGGCTCCATGCCGACCGCGCCCGTGAGCTGGGCGTCTGCGACGGCGACATGGTGGAGGTCTACTCCGACCTCGGGTGCGACCGCGCCATAGCCCGTGTGACCCACGACCTGCATCCCGAGGCCCTCTACACCTCGGCGAGCCCGGGGGGCCGCTCGGGCAAGAACGCCGGTGCGCGCGAGGCCCCCCAGGGGGCGCTCGGGGTGGGGCCGCTCGACCACACGCCGCTGCGCTTCGACCCGCTCACCGGCAGCGCGCTGACCCAAGAGAACGCCGTGCGCGTGCGCCGGGTGGGGCCGCAGGGGGGAGACGCCCCTGCGCAGTAGCGAGGCCGGCCGGCTCAAGGCGGAGAAGACCCCCGGTCCGACCTGCCTCCCGAGTGTGGTTCTTGGTGCAGCAGTCTATGGGCTGCCCTAGGGCCTTGGGAATCTCATGAATTCCCTATAATAGCGCTCGGTATCGTCTCATAGGCCCCCTCATTTGCAAAGCTATCCTGTATACTGCCTCCTTGAATCGGGGAGCGGCGCGTCCGTTGCGCCGCTGGGACCCCGTCGTCCGACCTAAGGAGGTCGTTGGCTTTTATGCCAGTTCCGCTAAGTCTGCTGCTCGTTGTGTTCTTCTTGCTCATGAACGCGTTCTTTGTGGTGGCCGAGTTCTCGCTCGTGCGCGTGCGCCGCAGCCAGATCGACATGCTGGCCGCCGAGGGCAAGCCCGGCGCTAAGAACGCGAGCCTCATCGCCCACGACGTGAACGCCTACCTCTCGGCGTGTCAGCTGGGCATCACCTTGGCCTCCCTGGCCCTGGGCTGGCTGGGCGAGCCGGCCGTCTCGGCGCTGTTCCACCCCCTGTTCGACCTGCTGGGCCTCTCGCCTTCGGTGGCCTCGGCCGTCTCGGTGGCCATCGGCTTCGTGATCATCACGGCCCTCCACATCGTGGTGGGCGAGCTCATCCCCAAGTCCCTTGCGATCTTCTCCACCGAGAAGTACGCCCTGTTCTCGGCTACCCCGCTGGTGTGGTTCTACAGGCTCACCTATCCCATCATGTGGCTGTTCAACTCCATCACCAACGGCGTGATGCGCATGCTCGGCCACGACCCGGCCGACGAGCACCAGGTCTACACCGAAGACGAGCTGCGCCTGCTCATCGACGAGAGCACCGAGAGCGGCCTCATCGACTCCGAGCAAAACGAGTTCGTGGACAACATCTTTGACATCTCCGACCGCGACGTGTCGGCCGTCATGACCCCGCGCCCCGACATGGTGTGCCTCATGCTCGACGACACGCTGGAGGAGAACCTCGCCGTGGTGGACGAGCACAAGTTCACGCGTTACCCCGTGTGCCGCGAGGACAAAGACGACATCGTGGGCTTCGTCCACATCAAGGACATCTACGACCTGCCCGACGACGCCACCATGGCCGACGTGCGCATCCGCCCCATCGTGGCGGTGCCCGAGGGCATGACCGTGGCCAAGCTGCTGCGCACCCTGCGCGAGGGCCGCACCAAGATCGCCCTCGCGGTGGACGAGCACGGCGGCACCTCGGGCCTGGTGACCATGGGCGACGTCATCGCCGAGATCATCGGCGACTTCGACGACGAGTACCAGCACGGACCGAGCGACGAGCTGGTGGAGCTGGGCCACGGCCATTGCATGGCGCCGGGCTCCTACGACATCGACGACTTTGCCGAGCTCTTCGGCTTCGATGGCGACGGCTTTCCGGAGTACGACACCGTGGGCGGCCTGGTGCTCGACCTCATGGGGCACATCCCGGCGGTGGGCGACGAGGCGGTCTACGAGGAGGGCGGCAAGCGCGTGCGCATGGCCGTGCGCGCGATGGACGGCAACCGCGTGGCCCAGGTGGAGCTCTGGTCCCTGGAGGAGCTGCCCGCGGAGTAGGGCGGCCGGGTTTGACCGGCTTGCCAAACCTGCCGTCCGCAGATGCGCACGCTTTGGCAACAACCCGGGCCCGGTTGCATATTAGACTGTGGGTTTCGAATCGTACCCGGCCGCAAGGCCGCAAGGCCCGAAAGGCGATGGACCATGAGCCAGCAACCCGCAGGTGTTTCCAGTCCAAATTCGGCCGCCCCCGTGCAGCTGCCGTCGGCCGAGGCGCTGGCGCCGGCCCAGATCGAGGCCAAGGCCGAGGCGCTGGCCGAGGGTAAGGTCAAGCTGCCCGAGGCCAAGTGTTTCGTGCTGGCCATGTTCGCCGGTGCGTTCATCGCCTTTGGCGCGTCGTTCTTTGGGTTGTGTCTGGGCGACCCCTCGCTGCCCTTCGCGGCGCAGCGCATCTTGGGCGGCGTGTGCTTCTGCCTGGGCCTGGAGCTGGTGCTGTGCTGCGGCGGCGAGCTGTTCACCGGCAACTCGCTCATGATCTGCGCGGCCAAGAGCGGGCGCGTCAGCTGGACCGACATGGCCAAGAACTGGCTTTTGGTGTGGGTCGGCAACTTTGCGGGGTCGCTGCTCGTGGTCATCATCATGTATCTGAGCGGCCTGCAGAACATGAACGGCGGCGCGGTGGGCGACGCCTTTGTGAGCATAGCGGCGGGCAAGGCGTCGCTCGACTGGTTCACCCTCACGTTCAAGGCGATCCTGTGCAACGTGTTCGTGTGCCTGGCGGTGTGGATCGGGTTTGGGTCCAAGACCGTGGCCGACAAGGTGGTGGGCATCATCTTGCCTATCTCGGCGTTCGTGGCCATGGGCTTTGAGCACTGCGTGGCCAACATGTTCTTTTTGACCATGGGCCTGGGCTGCCGCGTGGCCGGCTTTGGCGCGGCCGTGGCGAACGTCGACGCGCTCACGCTGGGCGGCATCTGCTACAACCTGTTCTTTGCCACCGTGGGCAACGTCATAGGCGGCGCGCTGTTGGTGGGCCTGGGGTACTGGTACTGCTACCACAAGGACCCGGCGCAGGAGAAGCCCGCGGCGTAAGGGGCGGGGCGGAAGTGAGGTGAGGGTCCCGCTGCCTAAAGGGGGAGGCGGACCGCCCCGCAGCCCCTTCGATCAGCGCCCCGCCCCGGCCTCGACCAGGTCGATGAGCTCCTGCTGGCTGTGCACGCCGACGACGAGTGCTCCGAGGTCGTGGACGTCGACGTGCTCGTGGTGGGTGCCGGCTGCTCGGGCCTGCCCGCTGCCGTGACCACCGCCGAGGAAGGTGCCAAGGTCATGCTCGTGGACCGCATGGAGCAGGGCTTCGGCATCCGCTGCAGCGCCCTGGGCGCCATCGACTCCTCGATCCAGCAGGAGCTGGGCGTGACCATCGACAAGATGGACATCCTGAACGACATCGCCCGCTACGCCGACGGCCAGTGCGACATGCGCATCTGGAAGATGTGGGCCGACGAGTCGGGTGACGCCGTGAGCTGGTACATCGACCACTGCAACCAGAGCGGCGCGGTCTACGTCGAGAACGAGTACAACATGCCCGAGGGCACGCGCTACCGCTGCTGGCCCACCGGCCACGCCTCCCTGGGCGTCGAGATGAAGTGGGCCGCCGAGCACGCCATGCTCGACTACTTCATCAACTACCTCGAGGGCTTCGACGGCTGCGAGCACCGCGGCACCACGAAGCTCGACGAGCTCATCGTGGGGGACGGCAAGGTCGTGGGCGCCTACCTCGCCACCGGCGAGGACTTTGACGACGTGATCCGCGTGAACGCCGCCAAGGGCGTCGTGGTGGCCACCGGCGGCTACGTGCTCAACGGCGACATGATGCAGGCCCTGCAGCCCGAGACCTTCAAGAGCCTCGCGAGCTTCTTTACCCAGAGCCAGGTCTACGGCGAGGGCATCAAGGCCTGCATGAACGCGGGGGCCAAGTTCGAGGAGACCCACACCGCGCTGGTCTTTGACCGCGGCGCCGTGCACGCCGACGTGGAGCTGGGCAACCCCTTCTCGGGCAACGCCGGCCAGAACTGCCTGCAGTCCCAGCCGTTCCTCAAGGTGAACCAGTACGGCGAGCGCTTCTGCAACGAGTCGAGCCCCTACGACTACGTGTTCCACGCAGCCTCTAAGTTCCCGAACCGTGCCTGGTACCCCATCTGGGACGCCAACTTCCTCGAGGATGTGGACCGCTTCCACACCGTGGGCTGCTCCACCCAGCTCATCCGCGAGGGCGGCGACCACCTCATGGGCAACGAGCCCGAGGCCGTGGTGGGCTCTGCCGAGGCCGCTGTGGAGGAGGGCACCTGCATCAAGGCCGACACCATCGAGGAGCTGGCCGAGGGCCTGGGGCTGCCCGCCGAGACGCTGGTGGCCACCGTCGAGCGCTACAACGAGCTTGTCGACGCTGGCTACGACGAGGACTTCGGCAAGGACGCCTTCCGCCTGTCGGCCATCAAGGAGCCCCCGTTCTACGGTCTCAAGCTCGGCGGCACCTGCCTGTGCACCTTCGACGGCATCGAGATCACGCCCGACTGCGAGGCCCGCGGCGTGAACGGCGAGGTCATCGAGGGCCTCTACGTCATCGGCAACGACGCCGGCAACAAGTACAACAAGACCTACCCCAACTTTGCCGCCGGCCTGAACGCGGGCCTGTGCGTCACGATGGGCCGCCACGTGGGCAAGCTGCTGGCTGCGAAGTAAATCTTTCGGCGTATTTCGGCTACGTGTTCCAGGCTATGAACGAGACTAAGCTTTTTTCCTTCATGGCGATCCTAGAGCGCTTGGCCTTTCTGATTCCGCTGATAGTAATGGTCGTGCTGAGGGTCGGGTCTTTCGAACCGTTCGTCATGGCCTATCTTTTGGCTAGGGCTTGCGCCTTGATTTACTCGCTTTGGAAAGCTCGAGACTTCCTTGCTGCGGGTAGCCTTTCGATGACGGAGTCGATTAAGGCGGCTGTTGCCAGCATCAAAGTCGGATTTAGCCTCATGGCGGCCAATATCGCGAGTATGCTTATCCTTGGAATCGCTAGGGCCATGGTCGATACAGCTTGGGGCATCGAGGTCTTCGGGCAGGTGTCCTTCTCGCTCTCAATAGTCAACTTTTTTATCACCTTCATGGCCCAGACCTCCATGGTCTTGTTCCCGGCCTTGCGTCAGGGAACAGAGGCAGAGCGAAAATCATTTTATCGGGGGATACGCGACATGATGGAGATTGTCTTCCCACTCGTCTATCTACTTTATTTCCCGATAGCATGGGTCTTGTCGCTCTGGCTGCCTCAGTATGCCGATAGCATGGGATATTTCGCCTTGCTGCTGCCCGTCTGCGTCTTCGATGCGAAGATGGATGTCTGTTGCACGACCTACTTCAAAGTTTTGCGAGAGGAGAGGATGCTACTTAAGGCCAACGTCGTGACCCTTGCTGCAAGCGCCGTTCTCTCGGCGGTAGGCGTTTTTCTGCTAGACTCGTTGGAAGCGGTTCTCATAGGTGCGGTCTCCGCCATCATAGGTCGCTCCCTCTGGTCGGAGCACCGCCTCAACAAGCTTATGGGGGTCAGAGGTTCAGCGGTCCCCGTCGAGGAGGTTCTGCTTACTATTGCTTTCGTTGCCTTGGTATTGAATGCGCCAGCCTGGATTGCGGTTATGGCTTATATCGCTCTCTACGCAGCCTACCTTTTCGTTAACCGTCAGACTACGCGTGCTCTGTCCCGCTCGATCATGCGGGCGTTTGGGCATTAAGTGCAGATTTATCAAGGAAGTGAATTAATCGAATGAATCTTGGGATTGTGTTAGAGGTTTCACTCCTTAAGACTCTGCGCTTCAATCTGCACTACTTTGGTCTGAAGGGCCTGAGGCTCCCCGTGCTGATCTCACGCGGCACGAGGCTCCATACCCTTCGAGGGGGGTGTCGCTTGACTTCATCAAGCCGGCAAGTGTTCGTCTCGGATTCTCCAATGTCGGTACCTGCGACATGAGGTGCGAGCGGGCCGTGTGGCAGGTATCGGGGAGGGTGCCTCTCGGCAGAAACATTACTTTGGGGCAAGGCACTCGTATCAGCGTCGGCGACTCGGGTGAGCTAGTCATCGGTAATGATTTTTGCATCACGGCCCGTTCGTCCATCATCTGCCACAAAAAGGTCGAGATCGGCAAGGATGTCCTGCTCAGCTGGGACAATCTCGTCATGGACACCGACTTCCACCACATTGACGATTCGTCTATATCGGGTCCTATCCGTATCGGCGATCACGTCTGGATTGGCTGCCGCTGTCTGGTTCTCAAGAGTGCGTCCATTCCGGAAGGATCGGTACTCGCAGCCGGAGCCATGGTTACCAAGGAGCTGCCCGAAGTCAACGCTCTCTACGGGGGGGTCAACAAGAAGCTCAGAAGCGACATTTCCTGGTGTAAATAAGCGGCCTTTTTGTAACAGGGTGTCAAAAGCCTACGTACTTAGAAAAACAAATCGAGGGTACACTGCAAATAAAAGGCATCATTCTGACGGAGACCCCGGCATCTGCCCCTGTTCCTTCGCGTTCACTTGGCAACTGTTGGGGCGATGAACTAGCTGATGCGGGGGGCAACTCATGTGCGAAAGACCTGCTCAGATAGGGTTAATATAAAATTTCGCAGTTTCTGTGGGTCGCTGTCATAATGGTGTTGGTTTTGCAATGGTTTGGACAACTCATCCCTGCCCCCAACCCCTCCGAAATGCAGTGCACCAGCTCGAACGCTCTCGTCAGCTGCGGGGCGTCGCCCTTCCTGCGAGCGAATCCGTGGCGCTGGTTTGGGTCGAGGGGCACCTTCGCCAGCGTCTCGCGGGGCAGCCCGATGCGCGGCTCCACGAGACCGATCCGCTCCTTGGCGTATGTCGGGATGACGCCAAACTGGTCGCAGGGTATCTGGCGGATTGCGATGACTTCTCCGTTGGATCCAAGTTAGCGCGCCGGGTTCGCTGAAAACTCCGGGGTGAAGGCGCGCATCGCAGCCAACGCGGTCAGGGAATCGTCGGTACCGGCCACTATCGAAGGCTCGTCCCGTTCTTCGTAATAGACCGACTCTGGGTGTTTGCTGACGATCGATTGGTGCTCCATTGGATTAAAGGTGCCGTCGAGAAGCCCGGGGATGAGGCCGATGCCCGCGTACTTGCCGGTCACGAACTCCAGGCAAAAGGGTTTCTACGCCTCGTTGGGCTGCGCTGACACGGCGGCTCCCGGTACATATGCTGCCAGAAGGGCCAGGGCGTGATGCCGCCCAACATGGGAACGCGTAGTAGAACGGGTTCGAGCGGCTGGGGCTCCGGCAGCGCACGGTACTCCATGAGGGCGTTGTCGTAGCGCCCCGGGATATCTGCTGCCATGTGGAGAAAGCGCCCTACCTCCTCGGTGGGCTCCATCCTTTTGGATGTTCGAGAAATCAGGGAGAAGCCAACCTCGCCCTTAAGGTGACTGCAGCGTCTGCGGGGTCAGCAGGAGCTTCTCCAGTGGTTTCTGGAAGCTGCCGCACTACGCGACTGTTACAAACGAGCGGGGCTATCGGTTATGCCGGGAGCGCACAACCTGCCGTGCTGGCGTTTGCAACGCAGCGACCAACGCGGGGGCGCTGGTTGCAAGCTCGATGGGCTATATGACCGAGGAGGCGGCCCAGAACCTGGCCGATACCGAGGTCGAGGTTGTCGACTGGCTTACGGCCTCCGGCACGGTTTTCAACGGCGTGATGGCGGACGGGTTTGGCTACGGGTTGTACCACTCCGAGGCCAACGTCTCTCTTGCCTACGGCGCAAACGTGCCCTACGAGACCGCGGCCCAGCAGCTCGTGTATGACCCCGTGACTACAGCAATCCACGAAAACTGCTGGACAAGGCGCGCGAGGGCGCGGTGTGCCAGGGCACATAAGCCCGAGCACAACGCAGTATCAGCAATTCCGTGGATTGCTATAGGGAGGTCCTGGGCGTGTGTGCGGTGAACGCCGCCGGCGAAGACGTGTATGCCAAGGTGACCAGGGGCGTGGTGCTGGCCACCGGCAACTTTGTGGCCAACAAGGAGCTCATGCACAATTTCATGCGGCCACGCGAGGTCGAGAACGTGCAGCTCAGCTCTTCCTACGACGAGGGCGACGCCCTGCTCATGGGCCTCGAGATCGGCGCGGCGACCCACAACCTCAACTCGTTCACGTTCGAGCTGACCGACATGGCGCTGAAAAAGGCGAGCGAGGAGGCGGGTGTCGGCTTTGACGTGGGGGCCACGTGCTCTTGCTCCGACTCGCCCATCTACGTGAACCAGAAGGCCTACCGGTTCATGAACGAGGGCCAGTTGCTCGACCACTTTAAGGGAACGCGCCCCTGGTTCGAGTACGGCAGCATCGCGGCCAGCGGCTACACCGGCTGGCCCAACCTGCCGTGCTACGTGGTCATCGATTCCAAGCTCGCCGACTCGTCGCCCATCAGCACGACCTCGAGTTGCCGCATGTCGTGGGCCGGCGCGCAGGGGCTGCACTACTGGAGCCCAGACAACCAGGACGAGGTCGACCGCGGGTGGCTCGTGAAGGCCGATACCCTCGAGGAACTCGTGGCGACGCTTGCCAAGCAGGGTGGGCGCGAGTGTCTAGTGCGTTTACGGGGGCAAAGAAATCTAACCCATCCTATCTCCTCACCCAAACACCTCCTTCGCGCACCGCGCGAACTCCCGCGCTGGGGCGCTGTCCTCTCGCCAGTACAGCCCCAGCTCCACCCGTCCCAGTTCGGGCACCGTCGCGGTTGAGACGCCCTCGAACACCGGCTGGGCGAAGTCGGGCATTACGGCGGCCCCTATACCGGCCTTGATCATGGTGGCGCTCACCAGGGCCGATCCGCTGTAGTAGACCGCGCATCCCGGGCAGCGGTGCAGGATCTGCATCTGGGCGTCGCGCATTTCGGGCGGGCAGCAGCTGTCTTCTAGGAAGATCAGCGACTCTCCGGCCAGTTCGGCCAAGGATACCAAGGCCTTCTCCGCTAATCGGTTTCCGGGCATCACGCATACGAAGCCGCCGTCGGCGAGTTTGGTGAATGCCGTGCCTGCGGGTGCGTCGGCGCGCCGGGCGCTGAAGGCCGCGTCGAGGGAGCCCTGGGCAAAGGCCGACCACGTTTCGACCGCGCCGTCGTGGGCGATGTAGAGATGCACGTTGGGCATGCGCCTGGTAAAGCGCTCCAGGATCTTGTCGAGCCGCGAGATGGCGGCGAAGTTTCCGCATCCCACGCGCAGCGATCCCGTGAAGCGGGCGCCCTGGTCGCGGGCTCGGGCGATGGCTCCGTCGAGGCGCGAGAGGATGTCATCGCAGTCCGCGGCAAAGAGCGTTCCGGCGGCGGTGAGCTCCACGCGGCGCCCCGAGCGGTCCACCAGGCGCACGCCCATCTCGTCTTCGAGCCGGGCGATCTGCTGCGACACCGCCGGCTGGGTCACGTAGAGCGCCCGGGCGGTCTCGGCGAAGCTCAGGGTTTTGGCCAGGTGCGCGAAGGTCTCGAGCTGGTGCTTGTTCACGGGGGCTCCTTGGGGGGGATTGCGTTGCATTCTGCTGGGGGTAGTTTAGGGTATTGGTTTAAATACCGTGCCCGGCGGCATAGTTCATGGGCGAGCTATGGCTTGTTATACTGCCTCTAATTGTACGGGAGTATTGTTTTGCAGGAAGGAGGGTCCGTGGCCCTGCGTATTGGAATCGATCCCCGGCAGCTAGATGCCTCCAAAATCTCCAGCGCGATAAAGCCGGTCTTCGATCGTTGGCCTGTTGCCAAGGCGTGGCTGTATGGTTCGGTGGCCCGTGGCGAGCAGACGGAATACAGCGATATCGACATAGCCTTCGTACCGCTTCCTAACGCGCGCATTGGGTGGAATATCCTGCATCTTCAGTGTGAGCTTGAAGATGCTCTTGATACCGAAGTCGATATCCAAACGGCTCCCAACAGGCGCATGGCTAGCAAGAGGTTTCTCCGCGAGTTCGACCGTGACAAGGTGGTTGTGTATGAGCGCTCGGCAGAATGACGACAGCAGGATCCAGGAGATTTGGGACAACATCAACCAGCTTGAGGAACGCATTGCGGCAAGCGAAATGACAGAAGAGCGGTTTATCCACCCGCAGAATCCTGTTGAAGAAACCATTGTTGAGGGTTTGACGTTTCAGCTGTACAGGATTCTTGAGGAAGCGGCCGCTCTAACAGATAGAACCAAGGGCACATTTTTTGATGCGCCGTGGGATGAGATGCGCGGAATGCGCAACCGGTTGGCGCACGATTATCCGGGGACGAACTTCGAAGTTGTATGGGACGCGATTGCGAACAGCATGGATGAGCTCAGGCAGGTGTGTATCGCGTATGGTTCCATGCGCGGCATAGAGCTAGGCTAGCCCCCCCCACTTATTAGTAAAACCTAATCGCCTATAAACCATTCGAATTATGTGTAGCCTCCGCGTGGGCGTATATTTTTGGGCCATGGGAGGGCCGTAAGGGGCGGCCCTCGGCTTATCGACAAAGGAGACGCGCCCATGCTCAATGCGCCCATGTCCCACGCACCCATCACGCGCAGGAACCTCGTGACCGGCACCGCCGCCGCAGCGGCCGCCGGCGTCTTGGTCGCGGTCCTTCCGCCGCTGGCCCGCGCCGACGAGGCTACCCTTGCGCCTGCGGCCGATCCTACCGACGTCTGGGGCGACGCTCCGCGCGACCCGGCTGAGTTCGACATCGCCGAGGAGGTCTCGTGCGACGTGCTCGTGGTGGGTGCCGGCACCGCGGGCATGCCCTGCGCCATCGTGGCCGCCGAGGAGGGCCTGAGCGTCGTGGTGCTCGAGAAGACCCCCACGGGCTTTGGCATGCGCAACTACATCGGCGCGGTGGGCTCGGCGCTCCAAGCCGAGAAGGGCGTCGAGATCGACAGGCGCGAGCTCGAGCGTGAGCTTCTCCGCTACTCCTCCTATCGCGCCAACGCCGCGCTGGTGCGCCAGTGGGCCGAGCGTAGCGGCGAGGCCGTGGACTGGTACTCGGCCATTCTGCAGGAGGCCGGCATGAAGCCGTGGCTCGAGGTCGACATCAACCCCGAGGGCACCACGCACTTTAAGGAGTACTCCACCTGCCACATGCACTACGACCCCGAGCGCAACGGTCTCACCGAGGGCGCCGTCATGGCCGAGCGCATGGCGGCCGCGGGCTGCGACGTGCGCTTCTCGACCCCCATGGTGCAGCTGGTGCAGGAGGACGGCGTGGTGACCGGTGCCATCGCCGAGCTGCCCGAGGGCGGCTACCTCAAGGTGACGGCCTCGCGCGGCGTGGTGCTGGCCACCGGCGGCTATGCGGGCGACCTGGCCATGGTGCAGGCCCTGAACCCCAAGGACTACGCCGCCAACGTGATGCTCTACTGCTCGCCAGGCGCCACGGGTGACGGCGTGCGGGTCGCCCACCACGCCGGCGGCCAGATGGACCTGACCCACACGGCCATGTACTTCGAGCGCGGGTGCACCATGCCGGGCTCCAAGGGCGGAGACCTCTCGACCCCCGGGCTCTGGTGGATGGGCTCGCAGCCGTTCCTGCAGGTCAACGCTAAGGGCGAGCGCTTTGCCAACGAGAGCCTGCCCTACGACTACGACCTGCACCAGGCCGCCTGTCAGCCCGGCACGGTCATGGTCCAGGTGTTCGACGCCAACTGGGTCGACGACGTCAAGGCCTTCCACACCGTTGGTTGCTCGCGCATCGTGGACGTAGCCGACATCCCCAACGGCTACGAGGCCGTGGCCTGGAGCTTCGACAAGATCAACGCCGCGAGCTTTGGCCCCGCCCTTGAGGCCGGGCAGCTGGTCCAGGCCGATACGATCGAGGAGCTGGCTACGGCCATGGGTATGGACCCGGCCGTGCTCTCCGCGACGGTCGAGCGCTACAACGAGCTCTGCGCCAAGGGCGACGACGAGGACTTTGGCAAGGAGCCTTGGCGTATGCGCCCCGTGGCCGAGCCGCCGTTCTACGCGGTGACCGTGGGCGGCCAGCTGCTCTGCACCATGGACGGCATGTGGATCGACACCCAGATGCGCGTGCTCGACGCCAACGGCGACCCGGTGCCCGGCCTGTATGCGATCGGCAACGACTCGGGCCGGTTCTTCTCGGACTGCTACCCCGAGCTCGTGGTGGGCGTGGCCGCCGGCCGCTCGCTGACCTTTGGGTACCTGCTGGGCAAGGCGCTGGCCGCTCAAGAGGCCTAACAGCGGGGGAGGAGCCGGCCGGTCTGCAGGTACGAGGCACGTGATGTAAGGGTGGTTTGGCGGCGGGGGCACCTTGCGGGGTGCCCCCGTTTTTGTTGGGCGATGGGCGGAGGGGGTGGGAGGCCGATCCATGGGGCCGAGGGTCTGGACCGAAGGTTGGGTTGGGCGCAGAATAAATCAATATAGAAGGTAAAATCTCGAAAACGATGGCTTTTGCATGACATGCTAAGAAAAATGATACCATGGTTATGGAGATGAGCGAAGAAACGCCTGGATTGGTGTGAATGGTTGCAAACAATATATCATTGTATAAATAATAATCATGCATTTGCCATAGATTTTATTGTTGATTGCACGCAAGTAAACCACGGGTTCCGCCTGTGGAGCAACGGACGGTTCCACCGTCCTGTGCCCGTAACTGAAAAACCTCGCCCTGCCATATTGTCCGCGGCGAGCTGACCGCGGAAGGAAGGGAGAGGTCATGACGAACGAAATGACGTTCGGTATGACATTCAAACCCACGCTCCCCGCGAGGGGGAGCGACTCGAGCACGACGGCGCCGGACTCCTCCGGCGTGCAATTCAAACCCACGCTCCCCGCGAGGGGGAGCGACTCGTCCAGCTCGTAGGCCATGGGGTGGCCGTGGGATTCAAACCCACGCTCCCTGCGAGGGGGAGCGACCTGGATGAGTGGTTCAAGGCGGGGAAGGGTGAGGCCATTCAAACCCACGCTCCCCGCGAGGGGGAGCGACTGCGGTTCCACGCCTTGCGGCACCGCGGGCAAGAATCGAACAGCTTCTGATTATTATGGCCTCGGCCCGTCCCCGGTAATGCAAGCCTTCTGGAAGCAGATGGTGAACACCTGACGTATCCCGCGGGCCTTCACGCTCGAGGAGCCCAATGACGAGAGCCTCGAGATTACCTCTGGGAGCGACTCGCCTACGCCATCTCCCCGCCGCGAGCGCCCCGAGCGACGCCTCCCTCCTCCCACCCCTGCACCAACAGCAGAAGCTCCTGCTTCGAGGCCACGCCGGCCTTCTCGTAGATGCGGCCGATGTGGGTGCTGGCCGTGCCGTCGGCGATGAAGAGCTTCTCGCAGATGAGCCGGCGGCTGTTGCCCCGCGCCAGCAGTAAGAATACGTCGGTCTCGCGTTCCGAAAGGCCGAGCGACTTCGCGAGTGCCCGCAGTCCGTCGGAGCCCGGCGGGTCCGAGACGGTCACGATGGCTGCCGGCATCTGGGCGGCTTCCGGTGGGTGCACGCCCGTCTCGCCCGAGGCTTTCTCCGCTGCGGCCGCCGCGGACCTCGGGGTGTCTTCGTGCGCCGCGTCGGCGCGTCCCTGCAGGTCGCGCAGGCTGTTCCCTATGCCGTAAAAATGGTAGAGCGTCCATACGAGCATCGCCAGCATAGCTAAGAAGCCCAGCTGCACAATGACCAGGTTCAGTCCCTCGTCGAACAAGATGAGGTATTGAAACGCCACGGTGACCCCTGCGTTCACGCTGAACGAGAGTCCCACGAGTCGCCAGGGCCGCATCTCGAGGGCGTTGAGCGCCAACAGCAGCACGAACCACGAGAACTCCTCGCCGTAGTACTCAGCAAAGTGCTCGATGGTCGCGAGGGCGGCGGGGTCGAGCGGCAACAGCTGCGAGGTGCCCGAGTAGAGGAACAGGTAGATGGCGAACAGCACGAGCAGCCCGGGCATGAACCGCAGCAGCAGGCTCGACTCAGTCTTGACCAGCGTCACGTAGGACACGGCGCAAAAGACCACCGACCCCGCGACTAGCGGCCCCAGGCCTTCTCCGGTGAGTGCGAAGGGGTTGCCCCAAAAGCCCGTGTTGCCCACGGCGCATGCGATGGCAAAGGCCACCGACGATATGACGACCAGTCCGAGCATAACCGTGGAGAGGGGCCGCTCGAACGTGACGCTCTTCATCGGTGCGGCCACCTGCCCTTCTGCCTGCCGGGCTGCCCAGGTAAGCCCCGTGCACAGCGCCGGCAACAGGCAGAAGAGCGCACGTTCGTCGGTCTCGCCCAAGACGGCGTCGGCCCCGTACATGAGCGCGCCCCGCAGTACGAAGACCGCGATGACCGCCACGCCGGCCACCTTGCGGTCGGCGATGCGGGAGAACAGCAGCACCTCGGCGACGAGCAGCACGATGTTCGTGTATCCGGTGCCCACGGCGGCCAAGGCCGAGAACGCGAGCGGTACGTCCGAGAACTGGAGCGCGGCCGATGCGGTCCCTAAAACCGCGCAGGCGCTCAAGGCCGTCCCTTCGTGGCGCTCCAACCACCGGGGGGCGGCGCAGGCCGTGAGCGAAGCCAGCAGCATACCGGTCAGAAACAGCGTGTGCCCGTCGGCAAAAGCCTGGCGCAGCAGCAGGTCGTGGGCGAGAAACGCGGTCCCGTGGCCGGGGAGGTCGAACCACAGAAAGTTGAGCGCCATGGCCACGGTGGCCAATGCGACCGCCCTTCTCCTCATGACCCCTCCCCGTTCGTGGTCGGAATCGTCCCGACGCGCGCTTCCTCCCCTGGGCTTCCTCTGCGCCCATGGAAGCAAAATACCACGTCCGGCCTTTTTTGGGGTCCCCGATGGGCTTGGCTTGGGGGCCGAGGCGGCAAATCGGAGGTTTTGGTGACATGTCGCCCGGGTCGCCGGGGCATCTCGGGCACGCCGCGAGGTCAATGGGTGGTTTTGGCTATATGGGCAGCCCGTGGAACGGGGCCATCATGGGGGTGTCGCGGGCGAGCGGGCCTTGCGGTTTTGGAAGGACGGAAGAGGCCGGCCCATCCGGACGCACGAGATGCGCGAGACGTGCGAACGAACATGCAACAGACATCCAAGAAGAGAGGGGATTACCATGGCGACAATCGACCTGTCGAGGCGTGGGTTTGTGGGAGCGGGCATGGGCATGGGGGCCCTGGCGGCCGCTGGGGCGCTAAGGGCTTTGGCCGACGAGAAGCCCGCGGGCGACGTGGTGCCTAGCTCCCTGGGCGGCTCGGCCGACGCCGAGGGTGAGGTGCCCATGTGCGAGTTCACGCCCGGCGGCGGGTCGTTCGCCGAGGGTGCGCTGCCCGGCTGGGACGGCACCCCGCCCGAGATCGAGGCCGTGGGCGGCTCCACCATGCCCTTGGCCGAGCTCAACCGCCGCCGCCACGCCTACTACGACGCCGCCGAAGACTATGTCAAGGAGGACGGCACCGTCGTGCCCGCCTGGGCGGTCAAGATTCGCCGCGTGGTGCACGCTTACGGCATGGGCTACGCCAACACGCCCTTCGACACGAGCTTCGACTACATCATGCAGTGCTTTACCGAGGACGATGCCAAGGCCTACGCCGACGAGATGCCGGCCGGCCAGCTTTTCAAGGCCATCGACGTGGCGGCGGCCGGTGGCCGTACCCTCGAGGAAGCCGAGGCCATTTGCGAGAAGTTCGCCGACAAGGGCTTTTTGCGCCGCACCGTGCACGACGACGGGGTCATGTACAACCACGTGCCGTGGTTGCAGGGCGTGAGCGAGTACGAGCTCCACGAGATGCTCAACGACTTCGACAACTGGGTGATCGCCGACTCCCAGGCCGGCGCGTTCCACCACTTGGCCTATAACTACGGCGGAAGCCCCTACTTCTATGTGATGCCTTGCGACAAGTCTGTCGTCGCCGAGGGCGATATGCTCCTTTACGACGACTACGAGGCCGTGGCCGCCAACCACAACAAGTTCTCGCTGTCACCGTGCTGGTGCCGTACCCTGGCCATGCGCATGGAGGGCTACGACACGCCCGATCTGCAGTCGCCCGACTGGGACGGCGTGATGTCGCCGGTCTGCGGCCATCGCATGGAGACCTGCCTGTCCTTCGGCGATGAGGCCGAGTACTGGATCCACATGGGCTTTGGCCGCGAGATCACCCGCGAGGAGGCCCTCGAGTACCTGCGTCGCAGCCGCGACGACGGGTTTATCCTCCAACACATCTTTGCCAAGGACATGGGCACCGTGTGCTCCTGCCACGGTGACTGCTGCGGCATCATTGGCGAGTGGCGCGCCCTGGGTGGTGCGGCCGATATCGAGAACGCCCGCGCCTTCAAGCAAATCAGCCACTACAACCTGGTAGTCGACACCGATTCCTGCCTCAAGTGCGGCACCTGTGCTGAGCGCTGCCCGCTCGACGCCATCACGATGGACGAGGAGTCGGGGCTGCCCGTGGTGAACGACCTGTGCTTCCGCTGCGGCCAGTGCGCCTACGTGTGCCCCGCCGGCGTCCGCTCCCTCGTTGCGCGTCCGGCGGAGGAGAACCTCGAGGTGCCCTACACCCTGGTCGACGACGGTAACCAGAAGGCCGCCTTCCGCTTTGAGCACGGCATGATCTGGTAAGTGCTCCCGCACCGCTTTTCCGCCGCAGGGGCGGGCCCGGGGCTGCCATCTCGCCTTTCGCGTGGTGTGGTGGGAGCGCCCTGGGTTCGCCCCGGCCCGGCTGTCCGTGCACCGCGGTTGCCCCCCGTGTTTCGCTGTGCCCCGTTCCGAAAGGTGGTCTTTTCTATGCACGAGATGTCGCTTATGAAGAACGTCCTGGCTATCGTGCTCGACGAATGTGCGGGCAAGGGCGTGGTGGCGGTCAAGGAGGTGAGCCTCACCATTGGCGAGCAACGCGACGTGGCGGTCGAGTACGCCGAGGGGCTGTTTCGCTTCTTGGCCCGGGGGACTGTGGCCGAAAAGGCCACGCTCAAGGTGAGGCGCGTGCCGTTCACCGTGCGCTGCATGGAGTGCGGCGACATCTTTAAGATAGATACCCGCGATCCCGAGACCTGGGCCTGCCCGCGCTGCGGTGTGCGGCAGCGCTACCGGGTGTTCAGCGGCCACGAGTTTCAGGTCGACGCGATCGAGGTGGAGCTGGCAGGGGAGCGCGGTGCCGGTACGGCGGCGTGAGGGACGGGAAAGGGTGTGGGGGTTCGAGGCTGGGGCGCACGGGATTGGGGCAAGAGGCTGCAAAGCACGCTGCGGGGTTTACGATGAGGATGATGTATCAGCTGAGAAAGTGAAATCTCGAAAATGATGACTTATGCATGGTATAATGTGAAAAATGATACTAGTACTATGGAGACGGCCAAAGAAATGCCTGGAACGGTGTGAATGGTTGCAAAGATTATATCAAATGTGGGAATTTATACCATGCATTTGCCATAGATTTTACTATTGATTAAATTGTCTAGACAGGTCACCGTTGGGAGGTGCGGGCTCGAAGTAACTTCGCCTGCCAACGGCGAACTACACTACGGAGGAGCAGGTTAATCAATAGGAAAAACAATAACTATTACTATTGCATGATACTTCCCCCTGCCCGCTTCTACCCCCGCCCCTCATCCTTCTCGCGTTGTGCCTCCAGAAGGTCGAGCACCTGCTGGCGGTTGTGCACACCGAGCTTGCGGTAGAGGTTCTTGCAGTGGGAGCGCACGGTGTTCTCGGACACGTAGAGGGTCTCGGCCATATGGGCCACGTCGCGGCCGCGCACGATGAGCTCAAGGACGTCGGCTTCGCGGTTCGAGAGCTTGAAGTCCCGCTTGAGGGAACTGCAGTAGCTGGGCACCATGTCTTGCACCACCACGACCCGGCGCGTCATGACATGCTCCTGCGCCTCTTGGGCGGCGTCCGGCATGAGGGGGGTGGACGGCGTGGGAACGGGTGCATCTTTTGGTTCGGATGTGGCCCCGCCGTCTGGGAGGGTCCGAGTGTCGCCCAGGATCGGGTCGAAGTCAGACGCTTCGCCCGTGCCGCGGATCATGCCTACGATCGCCCCAGAAAACGAAAGGACGTAGATCGAGAGAAGTGCCACGACGAGCAGCTGGGCCACGTCGAGGCCTTCTCCAAAAGCCGCTCCCACCAGCCTTCCCACCAAAACGCAAAGGTAGACCGAGCCGGCAAACAGGCCGAAGACTGCTATGGGGTCGAGGTTGCGCAACCGGGCGATACGCAGGCAGGTGAGCATCATGAACATCGACACGAGGGTAAAGGCCAGGTTGGCGATGCCTGCGAAGACCGCCCGGTACTCGCTTGCCATAAAGGGCAGCAGCAGGAAGCCCGTGATGATGCCGAAGAATATGACTACGTAGGCGCCCTTAAAGGTGAACGAGCGATGTAGGCCTTCCCAAAGCCATAGCAGCAGGATCGCCGCCACCAGCATGCCTGCGGCGAGCAGGGTGTTAAGCAACAAGGCGTCGGTCTGGGTGCTGCGTGCCATGACGCGGGTGACTCCGCTTACATAGCCTACCGTGGCCACGCAGAGGACCGATCGCCAGATGCTTGAGGCGAGTCCCCCCAACCCTGCACCTGGGGTTCGGGCGATAAGCAGCCCGTCGGCCGGAGGCGTTGCAGCTCGGTCGAAGAGCTTTGCGGTGCATGCCTTGAGGAAGGCGGCGTTCAAGACGATGAGCGCAAAGACCGCCACTCCATAGGCAGTCACCTGTTGGACGAATGACAGGGCGAGGTAGAGCAGACCGCCCAGGGCGGTGCCCAGTACGATTGTGCGGTTCGCCTGCATGGGTTCCATGCTCGCCATAACGCGCTGCCAGGCCACCAACGAGAGGGCATGGGCCATTCCCACCAGAACTGCGGAGCAACCGAGAAGCACCTGGGCATCCTGTCCACAGGAGGAGAACGCGAAAAGCCCCGCGTAGCCCAACGTCCAAGTAATGGTGGAGGGGACGGTGGTGTTGCGGTTGAACAGGCCGTTCAAGTACAGGCAGCCGAACCCGAATGAGAACAAGGTTGCTATGAACCCGGTCGAGCGAAAGGTCTCGAAGGCCGTCAGGTCGGCGGCGGCGATGCCCGAGAGGTGCACGAGGGTGATAAGGCCCCAGGCCGAGGTCGACCCAAGGGTGAGGAAGATGCCGAAGCCCAAAGTGGCGATGACGGTGGGACTCATGCGGAGAAAGGACATGCCGGTTCCTCACGGGTCGGATGAGCGCTGGGTTTGGCGTACAGGATAACCGGTGGCACCGGTTTTATATGCGACGATGGCAAAAATCACCCGTGCCATGGGAGGGATGGTACGTTGCGACGTGCTTGCGTGCGACGGCGGCCCGGAGAGGTGAACGCACAAAACCACCCGCGCCATGGGAGGCGGCTCCGCGGGGGCACCGTATCGTTGATGACAGCGCGGCCCATTGCGATGGGCAATAACGAGGCCGCGGTATTGTCCGCTGTGCCCGCAGCACGGGCACGTCGAGATCATGGAGGTTTGTTTTATGGCCGAGCACACCATTGCCTTCGACCGCCGCAAGTTCATCAAGGGAGCCGCCGTTGCCACCGCCGGCACGATGGCCCTTGGATGCGTGGGTGCCGCCGGTGCCGATGGCACCGTAGCGTTGAGCGCCGAGACCGTCAACAACGGTTCCTGGGCGTTCGAGGTGGCTCCCGACCCGGTGTCTGAGGACCAGATCGCCCAGACGTACGAGGCCGACGTAATCGTGATCGGCGCCGGCGTGTCGGGCCTTGTGTGTGCGGCGTCCGCCACCGAGGAGGGTGCCGACGTCATTCTGTTCGCCGCCAGCTCCACGCCGGTCTCGCGCGGCGGCTCCAACCACGGCATCGGCACCAAGATGCACGAGCGCCTGGGGATCACCGACTATACCAAGGACACCATTTCTGGCATGTTCAAGCGCGAGCTCGCCCGCAACGGCTACCTGGTTGACCAGAAGAAGTGGTGGCGCTGGGCAAACAACAGCGCGCCGATCATGAACTGGCTCATCGACCTCATGGAAGACGCCGGCTACACCACCACGATGGAGATCGGCTACGACGACCCCGACGGCACGTTTACCGCCCATCCCGGCTCGCACAACTGGGTCGAGGTCTGCGACGGCGTGGAGTCGGGCGCCCGTACCGGCGAGAACCTGGTCATGAACCTGCTGGCCGACAAGGTGCAGGCCCAGGGTGGCACCATCCATTACAAGACCGTGGCCCAGTACCTTGAGCGCGAGGATGACAACACCGGCCGCGTGACCTCCGTGGTGGCGCTGGACCCCGATGGCAACTACGTGCGCTACGTGGGCCGCAAGGCGGTGGTCATGGCCACCGGTGATTTCTCGGCTAACCAGGACATGATGGCCAAATACTGTGGCTGGGTTGCCCCGCTGCTGCAGTATAACGAGATAGACTACGACGCTGCCTTCCAGTTCGGTGGCCTGGGCGGTGGAGACGGTCAGAAGATGGGCCTGTGGGTGGGGGGCGCCTGGCAGCGCTGCCAGCCCAACGCCCCCATGATCGACGCCGTGGGCCCGATGCCGTACCGCCAGTCAATCGCCGACTTCTCGGGGCTGCTGCTCAACAAGAAGGGCGAGCGCTACTCCAACGAGGACACGATCTTCTCGTACGGCACCTACGCCATGATGATGCAGCCCGACATGACGCGCTATGGCATCTGGGACAGCGCCTACGCCACCTGGTTCCCGCAGTGGGAGACCTTTGGCGCCACCATCGTTGAGAACGAGGGCAAGAACTTCTTTACCCCCGAGCAATACAAGGAGCAGTGGGACGCCAACGTCGAGAACGGCACGTTCGTCAAGGGCGACACCGTGGAGGAGGTGCTGGCCCAGCTCGAGGGTCTCGACGCCGAGCAGGCCGCCCAGTCGGTGGCGCGCTACAACGAGCTGTGCGCCGCAGGCTACGACGAGGATTTCCACAAGGAAGCGACCCTGCTCGCCCCCATCGCCGAGGGCCCCTTCTACGGGTGCAAGCTCACCATGGGGCCTGCCAACTTCCTGTGTGTGACCGGCGGCCTGCGCACCAACGAGAAGATGCAGGTCTGCGAGGAGGACGACACCCCCATCGAGGGCCTGTACAACCTCGGTATCATGGCGGGCGATTCTTACGGCAACTGCTACAACTTTGCCATTTGCGGCCACAACCTGGGCATGAACTGCATCACGCTGCCCTACCTGCTGGGTAAGGAGCTTGCTGAGGCGTAAGTCGCCCTCACCCCATGTAAAGCCTCCCTGCCATGGCGAATGACAGGGAGGCTGTTTTTGTGCTTGGCGGCTTGCCGCCTTTGGCTGCCTGTTCGAGAACGGCGTTCCTATGCCGTCTCTGTGCCCCTTACGCCTGCGAGGCGTACAGCCCGGCGATATAGCCGGCAGTCTGGACCTTGCCCAGGCCGTGGGTGTGCATGCCGCCGGCGCACTCGCCGCAGGCGAACAGGCCCTCGATGGGCTCGCCTGCCACCGTGAGCACCTGACGGTGGCCATCGGTGCGCAGGCCGGTCAGGGTGTCGTGGGGCACCGGGGTCGACCAGGCGGCGTAGAAGGGGCCGGTCTCGATCTTCTTGGTCATGAGGTCGGGCGACTTGCCGAAGTCCTCGTCCACGCCGCCGTCGACCATCGAGTTGTAACGCTCTACGGTCTCCGCGAGCACCGCCGGGTCCATGGGGTAGTCCTCGTAGTACTTGTTCACGATGTTCTGGGCCAGCTCCTCGATGGTGTCTCCGCTGAAGAAGTAGCCGTTCTCGGTGTCGACGTCGGGATACTCGCAGTTAAAGCCCTCGCTTGCCGCGTAGTCGGCGTCAAAGATGGTCCACAGGGGCCCGCCCACGCGGCGCGCCTCGGGGGTGCCCTCGTCGAGGATCACGCTGCCGAAGCAGGCGGCGAAGTAGTCCCACATGCCGTCGCCGTCGGAGTAGAAGCCGTTCTGGGCGTCCTCGTCGTAGAAGCGCTTGCCGAGCATGTTCACCTGGATGGCACCGTCGAAGTTGTAGAGGTAGAGGCCCTTGGCGCCGGCGAACTCAAAGACCGGCGACTCGGTGTCCCAGCGCAGGTTCTTGTAGCCGTAACGGCACCCGGCGCCGATGGCCGCGGCAAAGGGCCACTTGCACTGCACGGTCCAGTTGGCCGTGGAGCCCAGGCCGGCGCCGATGGCCATGCCCGCGATCTCGCCCGAGGCGTCGGCGTAGCTAAAGGGCTCGCCGGCCACACCGTCGTACTCCTGGGTCCAGCGGGGGTCGAACATGGTGCGGTACTCCACGTTGCTCATGCCGCCGCCGGTGGCCAGGATCACGGCCTTGTTGGCCTTGAAGGTGAGCTCGGAGGTTTCGTCGACGATGGCCTCGTCGCCGTGGAGGCCCACCAGCTGGGTGCCGTCCTTGAGGAAGCGCGGGGTGTAGCTGGCCCGCACGCCCACCACGCGGCCGTTCTCGTCCTGGATCAGGGCGTCCATGTGGCGGTTGTACATGAAGTCCACGCCCTCTTTAAGGGCGGTCTCCTCAAAGGGGCGGGTGACGCCGATGCCGTTGAGCTCGCCCTCGTTCACCTTGCCGTTGGTGAGGTTCACGTAACCGGTGGGGTCGGCCGGGGCCTTGCGCGCCACGGTCTCGCAGTCGGTGCCGCCGTCTTCCATGTAGGTCTTGTACATGCTCGGTTCCTGGTCGACCATCTTCATGCCCTTGGAGAGCATCCACTCGAAGCACTCGACGCTGCGGTTGGCGAACTCGCGCACGATCTCGCGGTCATTGAAGCGCGAGTCGAGGGGCACGGGGTTGGTGTGGTCGAGGTAGACCTGCTCGGCGCTGTCCTCGATGCCGTACTCCTGCTGGATCGAGGTGCCGCCGCCCGAGTGGGTGAGGCCGTGGGAGAGCGCCGCGTGGCCGCCCATCTCGAAGTTGGCGTCGATGCAGATGACCTTGCAGCCTTCGTCGTTGGCCTTGAGGGCGGCGAGCAGGCCCGCCCCGCCGGCGCCGCAGACCACGATGTCGTACTCGTAGTCCCAGCTCTCGGGCACGGCGGTCTCGGCCGCCTTGGCGGTCATGGTCTTGAGCAGGCCGGTCTGCGAGGCCGCCGTTGCCGCGGCGCCGAGGCCGAGGGCGCTCATACCGGTGACGAATCCCCTGCGCGAAACATCGCTGCGTGCTGCCATGGTGCATCCTCCTTAGCTGCGGGCCGGCCGCCCCTTGCGGCCTGAGACCCTCGTTGTACGCGTGCCGCTCATCTCGAACGAGGTGGCGTGCGGAACGACTCGCATCATGGCCCTGCAGCGCCAAATGGGGCACCCCCTTCTGGTTGGTGTGATTAAAGTCACAGGTAGATATCGGTATCTGTCGATTTTGTTTCGACTTCTATAACAATGGCCCCCTTGTGGTTGGTGGGGGGCGTTGAGATTCCTAAACTGTGCGCTCGGGGAGACACCACCTCGGAGGGGGTGTTCCCCGGGGCCTGCCGGTGGTAGTTTTACGCATCCTCATTTGGCCGGCCCCGCGGTGCAAGGCGTCAAGACGGCGGTGGAGGTAGGGCGCGATGGCCGAAGAGCCCCGGGGGAGCAAGACGGGAGACGAGTCGCAGCCGTGGGTTTCGAGCGCGGTGCTGTGCCTGGCGCTCTCGCTGTCGTTCACCTCGACATGGCTTCTCAACGCCGTGGGCTACCCGGCTGTCGACGGGTTCTGCCCTCAGGGGCGCCTCGTCGCCCCGCTGGTGGGGGCCCTTGCGGCGGCGTTGTTCTCACTGCTCTCCCAGAATCACCCCCGCCTGTTCACCGCGCCTTTTACGCTGTGGGCAACCCTGGCCGGCATCGTGGTGTCAACGGCGGGCATCTATCTTGCGGTGCCGGTGGAGAACGGCCTGCTTGCCGGCGCCTCCCTTTGCGTGCGTTGGGTGGCCTGTGTGCTGCGCGACATCGTGCTCGGTTTTGCGATAGCGGGCCTGGGCGCACGCCGCTGCGCGCTCGTTCTGGTCTTTGCCTATCTGCTGCGCTACGTGTGGGCGGCGCTTTTGGGCTGTCTGCCCGACGAGGCCCAGGTGGCGGCCTTCTTCTGCTGTGCACCGGTGGGGTTGCTTTTGCTCTGGCGGCAGGCCCGCCCCCTGTTGGCGCGGGTGGAGGCCTTGGGTGCGCCGGCGAGCCTGCGGGTCACGAACCCCCTGTCGTTCTTGCCCTCCACGGGGCGTATGTTCGGGCTGATCCTGCTGTTCCATGCGGCTTTGGGATTCTCGACCACCTTTGGGTCCGGGTCCTATGTGCGCGGGTCGATCGCTGCGGTCGTTGGGCTGCTCGCCCTGTTCGGCGTGTTGGCCGCATTGGTGGGCGCGGGGGTCGTGAGGTCTGCCGACGCCCTGTATGCGGGGTCGTACCTGCTGGCTACGGCGGGCTTTTTGCTGGTGCCGGGGCTGGCGGGCAGGGGCGTCTTTGCCCACTTCTGGTGCAACGCCCTGTGCGAGGCGGGGTCGTCGCTGTTCTCGCTGGCCTTGTGGTACCTGGTGGCGCGGGTGGGGGCCCGCAGCCCGGCCGCGATGCTTCCCTTTGTATGCATGGTGCGTTCGGCGCGCGGGTTTGGTATAGCGCTCGGCACCTGGGGCGGGGTGTTCGCCAACGTGCTCGCCTTTGACCGCGTGGAGTCGGTGTCGGTGTTTGTGGCCGGCGTGGTGTTCGTCTTCTGCGCCTACAACTTTTTGTTCGCCCGGCGTTTCAGCTTCGACGCCGCCGCCGAGGGGCTGGCCCCCCTCCACGAGGCCCCTGCGGTGACCGAGCCGAGCGAGGAACATGCCCCGGCGATCGAGCGCTCATGCGAGGCTGTGGCCGCGCGCTGCCAGCTGACCGCCCGCGAACTCGACGTGCTGCTCCTGCTGGCCCGCGGCCGCAACGCCGCCTATATCCAGGAGGAGCTGGGCCTGACCCGCAGCACCGCCAAGTCCTACGTGGCCGACGTCTACCGCAAGCTCGATGTGCATTCGCATCAGGAGCTTATCGACGTGGTCGAGGGGCGGGAGTAGGAGAGGGCGATCCTGTAGACTTATCCCAAGCGACATATCCCGGTTGCGTTTCAAACGGCGCATAGCCGCTCGCCCCGAACGTCGAAAGGACGCCCCATGGACACCGTGCTTGCCGAGCTGCGCGTGCTGCAGGACCCCGCCTACCGTGCCTTCCATAGCAGGCTGGTCCCCACCGTGGACCCCGAGCGCATCATCGGCGTGCGTACCCCGGCGCTGCGGGCCTATGCCAAACGGCTGGCCCGCGAGCGGCCCGACGAGGCCCGGGCGTTCATGGCTGAGGCACCGCACACCTACTACGAGGAGAACAACCTGCATGGCGAGCTGATCGACCTGCTCTATAGGCGCGACCTCGAGACGACGCTGCTCGAGCTCGACGGGTTTCTCCCCCAGGTCGACAACTGGGCGACCTGCGACCTGCTCGCCCCCAAGGTGCTGGCGCGCCACCCGCAGGCCACGCTTGCCAAGGTGCGCGACGTCTGGCTGGCCAGCGACCACCTGTATACCGTGCGGTTTGGGATCAACGAGCTCATGCGGGACTTCTTGGGCGAGCGGTTCGAGGCGGACCACCTGCGCTGGGTGGCCGGGCTGCCCGCGGGGGAGTACTACCTCGACATGGGGCGCGCCTGGTACTTCAGCATGGCGCTCGTCAAACAGTACGAGGCGACGGTCGGGATGTTCGAGACGCCGGTGCTCGACGCGTGGACCCACAACAAGGCCCTGCAGAAGGCACGCGAGAGCCGGCGGGTGCCGCAGGAGGTCAAGGACTACCTGCAGGGGCTTAAGGTGTAGGGGCAGCGCAAAAAAGGGGAGTGCCTTACCTGCGACCCTACGCCTGCGCCGGGTGCCGCCGCACCGCCCCGATTCCCAGGGCACCCGCCCCCGTGTGGCAGCCGATGCTCAGGGTGAGCGGCGTATAGAGGATCTCCTCCCCGGGGAACTCCGCCTGAAGGCGGTCGAGCCATCCCTGGCGTTCCTCCTCGGACATCCAGGTTCCGGCCATGGCGAGCATGAGCTGGCCGTTTTGACGGAAGTCCCGCAGGCGTCCCGCCAGGTCGGCCTTGAGGGCCTTGACCATCTGGGCGAAGGCCGCCCGTTTGCCACGGGCCTTGGTGTGGGTGTCGAGCTTGCCGCCTTGGATCGTGAGGACCGGCTTGATGTTGAGCAGCGAGCCGACGGCTGCGGCCGCCGGGGTCACGCGACCGCTTTTACGCAGGTAGGTAAGGGTGTCGACGGTTATGTAGATGGTGGCGTCGTAAGCCTCGCGCAAAAGCACGGCCTTGATGGCCCGGGCGCTGCAGCCGGAGTCGGCCATGGCCTTGGCATCGAGGGCGGCGGTGAGCTGGAGTGCCGAGATGCGGTGGTTGTCGACCACCTCGACCTGCCCGCCGTAGTCTTTTGCGAGCGTCTCCGCCGCCGCGCACGACCCGCTCAAGCCGCTCGACATGGGAATGTAGACGATCTCGTCGTTGTTCTCGAGCAGCTCGCCCCACATCTCGATGAGCGAGGCGGGGGAGGGCTGCGACGACGTGATGCGGTGGCCTTCGGCCTGCAGCCGGTAGAACTCCTCGGGGAAGATGTCGACGTTCTCGTAGAAGGTGCGCCCGTCCACAATGATCGGCATGGGGAGAACGGCGATGCCGAGCTCTGCCCCCTGTTGAGGGGTGATGCCGCTGTTGCTGTCGGTCATGATCGCTACGCGTGCCAAGCCATGCTCCTCGCTCCACGGTTCTAGATGCGCTGGGGTTTATAGCAGCCCACGAAATTGCTGGACAAGGCGCGCGAGGGCGCGGTGTGCTTAAGGCACATAGGCCCGAGCGCAACGCAGCACCAGCGATTCCGTGGACCGCTAGACTGCTATAAGGATAAAGGGCCGGCTGTGGAGGAACCGTCGGGGGCGCAACGTTTTCACAGGAGTGGCGTGAGCGTGCTCGGGGGACGGACTCGGTGAGGGAGACACGCCCAAAGGCAGGGGCGATATGCCCAAAAGCGGCAGGTCGGCTATAATGCCGTTATGTTTCGACCGACCGGCCGTGGGCGTTGCCAAGACGGCTCGCGTCGGCCCAATCGACCCGACCGACCGTGCGGCCCCTTGTTTGGACTTTGGATGCCCCAGGAAGACTCAGCAGTCAAACACTATATGTACGTGCTCGAATGTGCCGACGGGACCTGGTACACGGGCTACGCCGTCGACGTGGAGAGGCGCATCGCCGCCCACAACGCCGGTCGCGGCGCCAAGTACACGCGGGCCCGTCGGCCGGTGCGTCTTGTGGCCAAGGCGGCCTTCGACACCAAGCACGAGGCCATGAGCGCCGAGTACCACTTCAAACGACTCGGGCGCGCCCAAAAGGAGCTCCTGGTTGCGCAGATCGGTTCCGCAGTGCCCCTCGAGGTGCTGCTTGTTCAGGGCGGACTGGTCGCAGCCGGGGTGCCATCGGGCCTGTGCCCCTCCGACAGACGCCCCCATTCCCAGAAAGGACCTTCTCCCATGAGCTCTTCTCCCCTGTCCGCCGATTCCGCCTTGACCGTTCGCCATGCGACTCCGCTCGATGTGGACTCCCTCGCGGCGCTTGAAGCCCAGTGCTTCCCGCCGGCTGAGGCGGCCACCCGGCGGCAGTTCGTCGAGCGTGTCGCCGCTTTTCCCGAGCACTTTTGGCTTCTTGAGCGCGACGGGGAGCTCGTGGCCGCCATCAACGGCATGGTGACCGACAGCCCCACCATCGCCGACGAGATGTTCGCCGACGCCTCCCTGCACAACGAGGCCGGTGCCTGGCAGGCGATCTTTGGTGTGGAGACCGCCCCGGCGCACCAGCGGCACGGCTACGCTGCCCTGCTCATGGAGCGCGTCGTCGACGACGCCCGCGCCCAGGGGCGGCGCGGCTGCACGCTTACCTGCAAAGAGGGGCTTATCGGCTACTACGAGCGCTTTGGCTACGTGAACTGCGGCGTTTCGGCCTCGGAACACGGGGGTGCCGTGTGGTACGACATGCGGGTGGAGTTCTAGGGCGCCGGTGCTCGTGGTCGGCCTTGCGCCTCTTGCGATGCCGCCGAGCGGGAACGGGCGTCCTGCGCATGTCCTGCGCCCTGGCCAAGACCGGAGGTTTGCGACTCCAGCTGGGGTTGAGGGTGGCAGAAAACCAGACTTTGCGATTTTCAAGGGGGTCAAGGTGGATGAAATCGGAACTATGCGACTCATTTTTTGGGTAGTACACAGAGCATGGTTGGTATCACTGCAGGTAGACGCTTTGTAAACTCCTTCGCGTTAATAGCGTGACATCAAAACCGAGTCGCAAAGTTCTGATTCCTGCCAGCACTACCCCCCGAAGAATCGCAAAGTCCCAGTTTTCGCCAAACTCCGACCTTGGCCGCGGCTGTCGGCTCATCCCACGAATCCTGGACGCCATCCTTTGCTATTTGAGCCCCACCGTGTCGCCGCCGGCATCGATCGCGTCGCCAAAGAACTCGGCGATGGGCTGGGGACCAACGTTCTCGACATGGTCCACGTGCCAGCATTCGGTGGCAGGCATGCCAGGGATGGAGTCGGCCACAAACACCGGGTCGAGCCCCTCCCGCTTCTGGCGGCTGTAGTCGTCGAGCGCCTTGAACGCCCATTTGCCCAGGATCAGGATCGCGACGAGGCTCACGATGGCCATGAGGCCCATGAAGATGTCGGCCAGGTTCCAGGCCAAATCAAAGCTGTTCACGGCGCCGTAGTAGATAAAGACCAGGCAGACCACGCGGAACACGAAGAGCGCCGCCCGGTTCTTGGTGATAAAGCGGAAGTTGCTCTCGGCGTAGAAGTAGTTGCCGATGAGGCTCGAGAAGGCAAAGGCAAAGATGGCGATGGTCATGAAGTGGATGCCGGCCACGCCGATGGAGTTGTTGAGCGCCATCTGCACGAGGGGGATGCCGTTCAGCGTGGTGGCGAGCTCGGGGTCCTGCACGTAGAACACCATGACCATGATGGCGGAGCAGGAGCAGATGAGCAGCGTGTCGATGTAGACCGAGAGGCTCTGCACAAGGCCCTGCTTCACCGGGTGCGACACGCTGGCGGTGGCGGCGGCGTTGGGGGCGGAGCCCATGCCGGCCTCGTTGGAGAAGAGGCCGCGCTTGATGCCGAGCATGACCACCGAGCCGGCAAAGCCGCCGGCGATGGAGCTGAAGTCGAAGGCCGACGAGAAGATGGTCTGGAAGACGGCTGGGATCTCGTGGACGTTGGTGAGGGTGGTCCAGACGGCCAGGGCAAAGTAGGCGAGCGCCATGAGGGGCACCAGGATCGAGGTGATAAAGCTGATGCGGTTGGAGCCGCCAAAGATCACGAAGGCCGTCATGACCGCCAACACGATACCCACGGCCACGGCGGTGCCGTTGGTGGCGTAGTCGGGCACGTAGTACTCGAGCGACGAGGCGGCATTGTAGGCCTGCAGCCCGTTGAAGCCAAAGGCGAAGCACAGGATGAGCAGGATGGCGAACACGATGCCGAGCCAACGCTTGCCCAGCGCCTGCTGGATGTAGTAGGCGGGGCCGCCGCGGAACTCTCCGTCCTTGCCGCGGATCTTCCAGATCTGGGCCAGCGTGGACTCCACAAAGGCCGACGAGGCGCCGATGATGCACATGAGCCACATCCAGAACACCGCACCGGGACCGCCGGTGGCGATGGCGGTGGCCACGCCGGCGATGTTGCCGGTGCCCACGCGCGACGCCGTGGCGACCATCATGGCCTGGAACGACGAGATCGACTTGCCGCCGGCCACGTGCTTCTTCTCGACCAGCTGGGTGAACATGTCTTTGATGTAGCGGATCTGCACGGCCTTGGTGCGCACCGTGAAATAGAGGCCGGCGAACACCAGCAGGATCACGAGGACGTAGGTGTACAGCCAGTCGTCGACGGTGCCCGTGAAGGCGACGAGTTGGTCCATGTTCATAGCGCGGGGCTCCCTTGTGCGCGGGCCGGTGGGCATGTGTAGTTCAACCCACAGATGATAGCGCATGGGAAGGGGCGGGATCGGGTCAGGGGCGTCGGATGCGAGCGGAGACCGCCTCCCAGTTAAAACCTCCCTCTGCCGTGAGAAACGCGCGGCTGCCCGTTTGGCCCAAGAAGCCCTCGGCCTTGAGTTTGGCAAGGAGGTTGGCACGGCCGGGAAAGTCGGGTAAAGAGGCCGTGTCGATTCCCGCGATGGCGTAGAGGCCTCGAACAAGCCGTTCCCGGGCCTCGTCCTCTTCGCCGATTGTGGCGCTTGAGGCCATGATGCTCCTAAAGTCGCCCGAGCCTTTCAGGTAGCGGGCAAGATCCGTGGCGTTGGAGCAGGTCACGCCTCCATAGCGCGACGAGCTCCCCGCACCGAAGCCCATGGTGGCCGCAGCGGAACAGGCGAGCTCCAGGTAGCGGGCCCTGTAGCCTTCCAGCGCGAAGTGGTGCTGGGTGTAGCGCACGTACCCGAGTTCCCGCAGGCGCTCGATGCCAGCGTCATAGAGCTCGCGGCGCTTGTTCTCGTCGGGAAAGGCCTTTCGAGGCGACGAGGGCTTCTCGTCCAAGAAACGCTGGTACGCTGCCGCAACGGTGGTGCCCGGTGTAAGGCGCAGGGGTTTAAGGGTTATGTGGGTCGCCCCCAGCTTGGCCGCGGTGTCGATGGACGCGCGCAAGGAGGGGACCCCTTGGCCCTCGAGCCCATACAGGACGTTCAGATCGAAGTTGCGCCTGCGGCTTGCACAGGCCACCTCTGCGGCGTCGTGCACGGCCCCCACGGGAAACCAGCGCCCAAGCCCCTGGTGGAGAAACGCCTCGGAGGTGGCGTATTCGATCTCGAGGCGCAGGTCCCAACGACGCTGCAGGTGCTCGAAGATCCCGATGTTCAGGCCGGTGGGGACGCAGGCGAGCGACACCTCGCAGCCGTCGGGCACCGCAGCGCAGTCGGCCAAAAAGCCCATGAGCTGGTTCAGGACGGCCCCTCCCAAGTGGTTGGCGGCTCCTCCGGCAATGCGGACGGCGGCCACCTCGTAGGCGGCGAGATCGGGAGTCGCGGTGTCAATCTCGGCCATGAGGGCGCGTGCGTAGGCCTCGCGGTTGGCGGCCGACGAAGCGTCGCCGCAACCGAGCGGAAGGTCGCAGAACCCGCAGCGGGCCGGGCACAGGGGTACGGTGAGCGTGATTGCAACGGGGGGCTTGGTCAGGGAGGCCGGTGTCGGTTGATCCATGGGAGGTCCTTCTGGGTGTGCGTGGCCGAGATAGGCCAGGGGGGCGGTGTGCGTGACGCATATTGCCCCCATGGTACCTGCTTGGTCGCGGCGCTTGGCGGCCAGTTGTCCCTCCTATCGCTCCAACTGTCGGGCGGCGTGCCGCTTGGGCTGTGGCGCGGTAAGTTTGCTACTATGGGTTTCTTGCAGGGAGGGATGCGTATGGTTCGCATAGCCGTGGTGGACGACGACCCGGACCACCGGCGGACGCTCGTGGGCTACATCAAGGATTTCTTTGCCGACCGGGAGCCCTATGACTGCGCCGTGTTCGAAGACGGTGCCGACTTCCTTGCCTCCGCGCTCTTGGAGCTCGATATCGTGTTCCTCGACATCGTCATGGACCGCACCAACGGGGTCGACGTGGCCCATGCCCTGCGGGAGCGAGACGAGGGCGTGGCCATCGTGTTCATCACGGAGGCGGTGCAGTATGCGCTCGAAGGCTACGGGGTTCAAGCCTCCGACTTTCTTATCAAGCCGCTGTACTACACGAGTTTCTGCGCCTGCATGCAGCGCGTGATGGCTGCCGTTAAACGGCGAAAGCCCACGATGATCAGGATCGATTACGACAAGACGGTCCACTATCTTGACGTGTCGACCGTCTACGCCATCGAGACCCGCAACAAAAAGGTGGTCATCCACGCTAGGTCGGGCGACTACCTGTGCTCCGACACGCTCAAAGACCTCGAGAAGCGCCTTGCGCCCCATGGGTTTGCCCGCTGCCACCACGCCTACATCGTGAACACCGCGTTTGTCGAGACGGTACGCAAGCAGGAGGTGCTGGTGTGCGGGCAGTGGATCCCCCTGAGCCGGCAACGCCGCGACGAGTTTATGCAGCAGATGCTGAGCGATATCGGGGGCACGGTCTAGATGAACGAGATATCGACCGGGGCCATAGTGCTCCGCGCGGTGGTGAACTGCGTGGGGCTTTTGATTTTCTCGCAGGGCCTTCGCCCGCGGGTATTGCTCCGTCCCGATGGCCGCCCGGTGCCCCTGTGGGGTTCGGTGGTGGTGGGCTGCGCCCTGTTTGCCGCGCTCTGCGCGTCCGTGGTGCTGATCCGCCTGTCGCACCTGCTGTTTTTGAGCGATTTTGTGGCGGTGATCGCGGTTTTCTCCCTGTGGTTGCTGACTGCCAAGCGTATATCGGTGCGCAACGCCCTGTACATGGCCGTGGTGGCGTTTTTGTGCCTCGATCTCACGGTGGCCCTCGTGAACTCGGCCTATCGCCACCTGCCGACCTTCTCGACGCCGTTTGGCTCCGCCGCCCTCGAGCTGCTCTACGCCGCGCTTATGCTGGGGCTGTGCTGGATGCTGCGCCGATGGGCCCCCACCTCCGATGAACCCGACGTCTCTTTGCGAAGCTTCTTGATGCTCTTTTTGGCGTTGGCCCCCTATTTGGTGATGAGAAGCTCGGCGCTGTTCTACGACATCGGGGGGCCTACCGGCACGATGATCGAGGGGGTGCTGGCGCTCACCATTGTGGCCACCTTCGGCGCCTTTGTGGGAAACCACGCCACCATCGTGGCGGCGGCCGAAAAAGTCCGGCGGCTCCAGCTCGAAATGGAGCTCCAGGAACACCAGCGTCGGTTTGCCATCCGCAAGGAGGCCATGGACGAGGTGAACCGGCGCTACCACGACATGGTGCGCTATGCCCGCATATTCGCTCAGGGAGGGGCGGCGGGGTCTTTTGACGAGTTCCTCGAAGAGCGCATGACGGGCAACCTGCCGACCGCCCCGATGTGGGACACCGGCAACGATACGCTCGACATGCTGCTGTGGGAAGCGTCCGAACGCTGCGCTGCGTCTGACATACGGTTTGTGCCCATTGTTGACGTCGAGGACGTGGGGGCGATAGCGGGCTTTGACCTCCATGCCATAGTAGGCAACGCCCTGGAGAACGCCGTCGAAGCCGCCTCGCGAGTTCCGGATCGGGAGAAGCGCGAGGTCCGCCTCAAGCTGCGCCAGGTCAACCAGATGCTTTTTGTTGTGGTGAACAACCATTTTGTGGGGGAGCTCCGCCGCGAGGGCGACCGGCTCGTCTCGACCAAAGACAGGGCCGACGAGGGACCCCACGGCTACGGTGTGGAGAACATCAGGCGGGCTGCAGAGCGCTACGGCGGGTCGCTTACCTATGCGGCGCAAGGGGACCGCTTTAGCCTGACCGTTATGGTGCCGCTTGGCTGAGGCGTTGGGCGAGCGGATTTTGAAGGCCAACTGGCTGCCCTATCGTGCCAGGTAGTCGGCACCTGTTGTGCGTGGAACGGGGCCCCGATATAACGCACTCATGGTCAGCGCGGGCAGACTCACAGAGTTTCTGCCAGCGAAACCCCTATGTAAGGAGAGAAGATCATGAGCAAGCTTTCGAGGCGTTCCTTTATTGCCGGCGCCGCCGGAGCCGCCGCCCTGGGTGCCATGAGCGCTGTGGCCCTGGCCGAGGAGGCCCCCGCTTCCGCCGAGGGCGGTGCTCCCGGCGAGGGCGGGGTGCCTGCCGGCGAAGGCGGCCCCGGCGGTGGCGGCGCGCCGATGATGGCCGCCGTGTCGGTCGAGGACCCCGAGTGGCGTGTGGCCCCCAATGAGGCCGACTTCGAGATCGCGGCGGAATACGACTGCCAGGTGCTTGTGTGCGGTACCGGTTATGCCGGCTCTACCGCCATGCGCAAGGCGGCCGTGGACGGCAAGCAGGTCATCGGCATCGACTCCCAATGGCTTGAGGCCTTTAACCTGTTCGGCGGCGACATCGGATGCCACAACTCCACCTACCAGCGCAGCATCGGCATTCCCGACGTCGACCCGGCCGAGTACTACAACAACTGGCAGATGTGCTGCGCCAACCGCGCCGAGCCCGACCTGCTCAGGTACTATGCCCACCATGCCGGCGAGGCCTTTGACTTCTTTACCGAGGTGAGCCCCGGCATCGAGGAGACCTACACCACCTATGCCTGGGAGAACATCCCTGCCGAGTGGACCAGCGAGTGCGGCGCCTTCCACACCTATCCCGGCGCGGTCTCGATCAAGCAGTACGGCAGCTCCCAGGTGCCGATCGACTGCATCAACGACGCCTGCGACAACCACGGCGCCCAGATGTTCTGGGGCCATGCGCTCAAGATGCTCACCGTGAACGACGAGGGCCGCGTGACCGGCGCCATCGTGGAGGACCGCGACAACGAGGTGTGCATCAAGATCAACGCCTCCGACGCCGTGATCGTTGCCTGCGGCGACTTCATCGGCAACGCCAGCATGGCCCGCGAGCTTCTCACCGAGGTCATGGAGACCAACCCCACCTCCGACGCCCCCTCGGGCATGGGCCGCGACGGCATGGGCCAGAAGGCCATGTATTGGGCCGGCGGTGCTTTTGAGATCGGTCCCCGCGGCGCCATGGGCGGCGTGAGCGGCAACCCCATGGGCATCTGGAAGGGCTCGCACATTCTGCTGCTCGACAAGGACGGTTTCCGCGTGGGCAACGAGGCCTTTGCCCACAACTTCGTGGCCGGTGTTCCGGCTGCCCGCCGCGAGGTGGGTCTGGCCAGCGTTTTTGGCTCGAACTTCTACGAGCCGCTGTCGCACGGTCCCATTGGCCACCTGAACCTCGACGACTGGGGCGCGCTCGAGACCCAGAAGGAGATCTTTACCGCTGACCACGAGGACTCAGGCCCCGACGGTTTCGACTACAACGGCACCACCGTGTTCTGCTCCAATGACCCGCTGACCTTGGCCGGCTATCTGGGCTACGAGGGCGCAGCCGCCGAGCAGTTCGCCGCCTCCATCGAGCGCTACAACGAGATGGCCGCCAACGGCAAGGACGAGGACTTCGCCAAGCCCGCGAGCGTGTTCCAGCCCATCGAGCCTCCGTATTTCGGCACCTTTAGCGGTCGTGGCGGCGGAGCGGGCTGCATGGTCTCGCTGGCCGGTATGTTCGCTACCCGCGACTGCCAGGTGCGTCGCCAGGGTACGTTCGAGCCCATCCCCGGCCTCTACGCCGCGGGCAACTGCCTGGGCGGCCGCTTCCCGCTGCAGTACACCTCGCCGATTAACGGCGTATCGATCTCCTGGGCTGTAACGAGCGGCTATCAGGCTGGCGAGGCCGTGGCCAAGCTCTAGAACTATCTCAAAAAAGCTCTGGGAACCAACCGATAGACATCCCCCCTGCATAGAGCCGCCCTGGACGCTTCCCCTTCGTCCGGGGCGGCTTGCGTTATGGGGAAGGGGCCGGGGCGCCCCATGTATAGGCGCCGCCGATCTGCTCTGGGGGTCCAGCTTTCTGCCGCATCCTCCTGGCGCACCGCCGTTACTTGCGGGGCACCTCCACCACCAGCTGGTCTCCGATCGCGATAGAAACGACCTTCTGGGGGTCGATGATGCGGTCGGCGCGGGCGGTGCGCTTTACCTCTCCGTCATACAGGCTGTCGGGGTCGGAACCGTTGTACGCCCCGGCGCCCGGTCCCAGCTCAAGCGTGGTGCCGTCGTCCATGGTGAGAACCACGGGCATCCAAACCAGGTCTTGCGTTCCGGCAAAAGGCGCGACGACGGCACCGCTCTCCACGGCTTCGTCGGTCACGGGGAAGACGATGTCCACTCCAAGGGGGGAGAGGTATATAGACCCGATGACGAGCTGTGACTTGCCTACGTGCAGGGCCTGGCCTCCAGGGAGCTCACGGGTGGTGTTGCCGTAGTCGACGGGGAACGTCAGGGTCCAGGCGCCGTCGATGGGGACGATGGAGGGTTCGCCGTCGGACGGCCACGACCCGACGGCCTGTAGTTCCGTCATGGTCAGATTGACTTCGCGCCCTGGCCAGGATCCTTCTGACAGATAGGCCCCTATGACGATGTAGGTAGTGTTTGGAGGCGTGCTGGGGTCGAGCAGGGAGTTGCTGGTGATGCTCTCGACGACCAGCGGAGACCCGGGGGAGGCGGGGCTGACGTCAAGCGACAGCGCGCTCATGGCGGCAAGCTTCGCATCGGGCCCCAGGCCAAAGTTTGCACCCAGGTCGTCGGTGAGCTTAAGCAGCAGGTAGAGGTTGCGCTGATCGCCGACGATGGCTTCCAGCGCGATGGTCACGCCGCTGTCGGTCGCGCATGCCGACTGCTCGGCGCCTATTGGCTCGACGGCCTCGGAACCGCCGGGAGCGCTCCCAAATAGATGCTGCATCAGAGTTGCGAGGCCCCCGTTGCCAAGGCCGCCCGCAAGGGCGAGGCCGCACGTTCCAACGACCAGGGCCGCTGCAACGGCCAGGGCACACGCGAGGTGGCGACGCCTAAGCCGGCTGGCGGTTGTGGGGGCGGCCCCTGAACACGAGGGCTTCTCCGCTGCGTCCCAGGCGGCTTGAAGGTTGCTTGCCAGCGATCGCTTTTGCTCGTCGCTGAGGTGCACCTGGTCCATGGCCTGCTCGTAGGGGGTTCTCATCGGGTGCCTCCGTTCCGGCCTTCGAGCATGGCGTGCAGGCGGGCGCGTCCGCGGCTAAGGTGCTTGCGCACGGTGGCCGGCGTCTCTTTGGTGAGCCGGGCGATTTCTCGAGGCGAGTAGCCCTCGTAGTAGTGCAGGTAGATGGCCGTGCGGCAGGCCGGCGTGAGGCTGTTTATCTGGTCGAGGAGGTCGGCTGCCTGGGAGGCAGCCTCCACGATCTCAGCGGGGTTGTCGGCCTGCGGGGCGGGGAGCTGCTCGTCGACCGGCTCTACGCGGCTACGCCATCGGTCGCGCTGCATGTCGATGCAGGTGGTGATGGTCGTGCGGATAAGCCATGCCTTCTGATGGCTGCCGTCGCGCAGAAGCTTGGGCTGCTCGTTCTGCCGTTGATGGCCCAAGAGCTTGAGGAACACGGTCTGGCATGCGTCCTGCGCGTCGCACAGGGACCCGAGCCGCGCGTAGGCCACGCGAAAGACGAGGTCGGCGTAGGTTTCGACCAGCTTCTCTATACCGTGCGGCCCGTCCTGCGGGTCTGCGCCGGCACCGCGTTGTCGCGCTGCGCGCATGGTCTCTCCCTTCGTGCGGCGAAACGACGTCTCCTATACCAGGAACACGAACGGGAAGGCCAAAACGAGACACCCTGCGCGGCTGTTTTTTATCCGACCTCGAACTTCACCGGCGCCGCCACCGTGCCGGCGCGCTGGCCTTCCTGGAGCCTGCGGACGCGCTGGGCCTCGAAGAGCTGGAAGACCGCCACCAGCACGACCGAGCACACGTCGGCCGCCGACTCGGTGAAGGTGATGGCCATGAGCCCCGTCATGCCGGGCCACACCCAGCTGGCAAAGGTGGGCATGAAGTAGAGCAGCGGCAGGTAGAAGATGAACTGCCGGGTGAGCGAGAGGAACATGGCCTTGACGGGCTGGCCCGTGGCCTGGAAGTAGTTGGAACCCAGCACCGCCAGCGGCACCACCGGCATCGAGATGATGAAGAGCACGCTGGCGGTCATGCCGAACTCGATCTCTGCGGGCGTGAGCCCGAAGCTTGCGAGGATGGGGCCGCGCAGTGCGATGACCGCCACAAGGATGATCACGGCGAGCACGGTGGAGGAGCCCACGCCGACCCACAGCGTGCGCCGCACGCGGTCGTAGCGGCGCGCCCCGTAGTTGAAGCCCTCGATGGGCTGGGCGGCGATGCCGATGCCGATGATGGCGAAGCAGCACATCTGCACGATTTTGTTGAGCGAGCCGATGACCGCGAGGCCGCCGTCGACGCCGATGGGGTCGCCGGGCCCCAACGTCCAGATCTGCTGGTTGAGCAGGGTGGAGACGAACGCGGCCGCCAGCTGCATGGCGAAGCTCGCGATGCCGAGCGCGGCTATGCTGCCGAGCACGTGCAGGTGGGGCCTCAGGGTCTCCAGGCGTAGCTTGATGGTCGAGCGGCTGGTGCGGAAGTACCCCAGCACCACCAGGGCGCAGGTCAGCTGGCCCAGCACGGTGCCCAGCGCGCCGCCGAACACGCCCCACCGCAGCGCGATGACGAGCAGCCAGTTAAAGAAGATCGACGCCACGCAGCCGCAGGCCATGGTGAGCAGGGCCCACTGCGGCGAGCCGTCGGTGCGGATAAAGTTGTTGAGAGAGGGGCCTATAGCCTGGATCACGAAGCCGCAGATGAGCGTGCCCGTGTAGGTGCGCGCCATGTCGAGCAGGGCCGGCGTGCAGCCGCAGAGGTAAAGCAGCGGGTCGAGAAAGACGAGCATGCCTATGCTGGCCAACCCGCAGACCACGATGTTCAAAAAGATGGCGTTGCCCAGGCAAAGCTCCGCCTCGGCCACGGAGCCCTCGCCCATCTTAATGGCCGCCCGCGCGTTGCCGCCGGCGCCGAACCACATGGCGAAGGCGTTCATGACGGTCATGATCGGGAAGGCCACCGTGGTGATGGCCACGGCCTCCGACCCCACGCCCTGGCCCAGGAAGATAGTGTTGATCACGTTGTAGAGCGTGGTGCACATGACCGCGAGGATGGTGGGCGGGGCGAACTCGAGCAGCAGCTTGCCCACCGGCTCGGTGCCCATGCGCAGGTTCTTGAGGGGGATACGCTCGGGGGAGGGAGCTTGGGGATCTTCGCCGCCGTTGCGGTCGAGTTGCCGATCTTCGATGGTCACAAATCCTCCCCCTGGAGCGTACTGGCTATTTGTAGCCATGGTATGCCGTCGGTGGGGTGGAATTCTCCTGGAAGGTGGCCTGCGCGCCGCGAGCGGTTGGAGGGCGTTCGGAGACGGGCGGGGGAGGTGGCGAGTTACCTAGGGCGGTCCACAGAATCGCTGGACAAGGCGCGCGAGGGCGCGGTGTGCTGAGGCACATGAGCTCGAGCGCAACGCGGTATCAGCGATTCTGTGGACCGCCCTAAAAGAAGGAGATAGCGCCGCAGAATCAAGGTTCTGGATAGGCAAATGCGGGCCGGATTGCGTCCGTATTGCGCGCGCGGTCATCATCGGCTTGCGGGGGGTTAGGAAAACCGCAGGTCAAGAGGGTGTTGATTGCGAGGGCTTCTCCGCTTGGGAGTAAGTTTAGAACATAGGGGGTCCTGCGGGCCTATCCAGAACCCCCTTTATGCGGTGGTATCTCGGGTTTGGGGCTTCGGCTATTCGGCCGCGCTCTCCCACGGCTCGCCGGGGTAGTAGAACCCCCGCCCGCAGGTGGTTCCTGCAGGCGGGGGCGATGGTTCCAAAGCGCGGTCGTTCCGTGCGCCGCCTTATGGCGCTTTCGACCCTGCGGCTTTGACCTCCGGCCCTTCGACCGTCAGCCTATGCCGCGCGCCTTACTCGGCGAGGTGCTTGCCCAGCAGGTAGCCAAAGGTCAGGCAGGTGGCACCCAGGTTGTGGCCCGGGAAGTGGGTCGAGTAGCAGTTGTTGTACATGTCGCCCACCATGGAGCCGAGGCAGTACAGGCCGGGGATCACGTTGTCGTCCTTGTCCTGGACCTCCATGTCGACGGTGCAGCGGATGCCGCCGGTGGTCGAGAGGAACCACGGGGTGCACTTGATGCCGTAGAACGGGCCGTTCTTGATGGGGAGCAGCAGCTCGGGGCGCTTGTCGAACTCCTCGTCGTAGCCCTGCTCGGCGTACTTGTTGTAGCGCTCGATCTGGGCCAGGGTCTCCTCGGCGGGCAGCCCGAGCTGGTCCACGAGCTCCTCGAGGGTGTCGGCCTTGATCATCTTGACCTCGATCTCGCCCGAGCCGTTCATCTCGATGAAGCCGGGGCCGTTCACGCACTCCTCCCAGTAGTCGATGACGGCCTGGGGGTCGGCGAAGGCGGGGTCGCCGTCGACGAAGGCGGGGTTCATCCACTGGGGCTCGTTGGCGTAATCGATGTCCCAGATGGCAAAGGCGTGCTGGCCCTTCTCGTGCATGAGCGAGAGGCCGCCGTGGGAGATGACGTTATCCTCGTTGGTGTAGCGTTTGCCGTCGCTGTTGACCATGAGGCCCTGGAAGGCGCGCACCTGCTTGGTGATGGAGCGCCACTGGAAGCAGAACACCAGCGGGCAGGGAGTGCCGGTGCGGTCGAGGGCCGCGCCCGCCCAGTAGGCCATCTTGTGGCCGGAACCGGGCCAGATGCCGCCGGGGGTGTCCTTCATCCAGGGGATCAGGGTCTCCTTCATCTCCTGGTCGGTGCCGAAGTCGCCGGTGGCCATGACGACGCCCTTGGCGGCGTTGTACTGGGTGATGGTGCCGTCCTCGTCCTCGGCGATGACGCCGATTACGCGGCCGTCGGCGTCCTTAACGAGCTGCTTGGCCTCGGTGTTGTACTGCACGGGGCAGCCCTGCGCCTCGCAGTAGGCGGCTAGGTTCTCGCACACGTCCTGCTGGGGGTTGGCGGCGGGGCCGCTGCCGTTGGGGCCGTAGAGGAACTCGTGGGTGCCGGGGAACTCGCCGTTGATGCCCTCCGGGTCGTGGTACCAGTGCTCCATGACGGGGGTCAGGTCGTAGCCGCCCACCTTGCTGGCGGTGGTCATCTTGTCGATCATCCAGTTCATGGCCTCTTCGGACTTGTGGGCGTGGAGCATCCACTTGGCGCCGTCGATGCGGTAGCTGTGGTAGCCCATCATGCGCTTGAACACGCGGCCGATGTCGAAGAGCTTCTCGTCATCGTGCACGGGGGCGCTGGTGCCGGTGGTGTAGTGGTAGCCCTTCTCGTCCATGAGCTTGGAGTTGATGGCAAAGGTGGAGCCGCCGCGGCCGATGACCATGGGCAGGCGCTCGAGGATGACGACGTTCAGGCCCTCTTCGGAGGCGGACACGGCGCAGTTGAGGCCCGAGAAGCCGGCGCCCACCACGACCACGTCGGCGTCGACGGTGCGCTCGGGCTCGATGGGCTCGGGGGCGACCAGGAACGAGGGCACGCTGCCGTCGGCGGGGGCGGCCTCCTCGGCCTGGGCCCGGGTCATGCCGATGTTCATGAGGGCGGCCACGCCGGCGGACACGGCGGCGCCTGCGACGAACGTGCGGCGGTTCAGGGTTGCTTCCATGAATGCGCTCCTTTGCAGGTCGTGGGGCGGCCCGCGAGACGTTCCTTCCGAGTGGGGGCTCGGCTCCCTTGCGTCTCGTGCGGGATTCCCGGGGTTGGGTGTGCGGCGCGGGACGACCGGTCCGGCGGATCGGTGCGTCGGGGCCGCGAACGACTCAAACCCTAGTCCCCGGCCGCATGCCGCCGCTTCCCCTCCCGGCGGAGAACTTTGCCGTCCCGGCTATCTACCCCGCGGCGGGGTAGATGCGGGTGGCTGTAACGTCTATAGTCTTGACCTGTGGTTTCAAGGGGAGAAGTCCACCTTTTTACGCGACGAGGGGAGCGGGGCTGTGGATCGCGAGCACGAATCTGCCGTGGGCCGTTCGGTGCGCCGGGAGGCCGTCTCGATGGTCGACACCTGGCGTGCGAACCCTTGGCTCGTGGCTGCGTTCTGCGCCTACACGGTCTGGACGTCGGGCATGCCCCTCCTGGAGCTCCAGGCCTGCCCGCAGGGTCTTCCGGTGGGTGCCGCGCTGGTGGGAACCTACCTGGTGTGCGCCGTCGCCTGCGCGGGGATCAGCCTGTGGTTCCAGCGCACCCACGCGCTTTTTGACAGCACTGGCCATCGCGTGCTCACCTGCGTGCTCATGACCGGCGGGACGCTCTGCGTGGCCGTGGTGGCCCTCGACGAGCACGCCGGGCCGCTTGGCATGGCGTTGTGGCTCTACGTCGTGGGGTGCGTGGCCGCCGGGGTCGGCCTGGGGTTCTTTCGCGTCGAGATCGACCGCGCCCTGGGCTGGATCGGCGCGTTCAAGACCTTGCAGGTGGTCATGGGCGGAACGCTCTGCATGACCGCCGTGTACGTGTTGGTCTCGCTGGTCTCGCTCGCCGCGGTGTGCGTCGCCTATGCGGTGTTGCCGGTGGTGGCCATGGTCCTGCTTCAGCGGGCGGTGGCCCCCTACCCGCTCAAGCGCTACTATGCGATCAACCGGGAGGTGCCCCTTTTGGTGCCGCGCCAGTTCTTGGCGACCTCCTTTGTGCAGGGCGTGGCGGTGGGTCTGTTCTATGCGGGCACCCTGTTCTCGTCGGAGGCTCCCTGGGACATGATGCGCAACCCCGTGCTCGCCCTTTCGTGGCTCGTGGGATTTGCGGCCGCGGCCCTTCTGGCCGTGCGGGCCAAGTACGACTTCAACCGCCTGATCTACAAGGTGGGCTTTCCGCTGGTGGCGCTGGGCTTTGTGGCGATGGCCGTCTTCACACGGGTGCCGGGTGCCGGCGAGCTGACGTTTCTGACGGCCACCGTCTACCTCGACCTCGTGCTGTGGAGCCTGGGGGCTTACATCATCAAGAACCTGGGCGCGCCTGCCGTGTGGATTGCCTCGCTGCCCGGGGCTGCCCTCTACGGCGGCATGGCCGTAGGCGCGGCCGTGATGCTGCTCGCCCCGCTGGCTCTGGGACCCGAGGCCCCCGTGGTGGGCCAGCTGCCGCTGCTCGGAGCCTGCTTCATGCTGTTGAGCTCGCTCATGCTCCTCTCAGACAAAAACGTCAAGAGCGGCTGGGGCACCTTTGCCATCGGCTCCCAGGAGGAGCTCTCCACGAGCTTGGGGGCGGCCCTGGCCTGCATCGCGTTGGAGTACGCCCTCACGCCCCGCGAGGCCGACGTCGTCACCTGCGTTGCCCAAGGGATGTCGCGCGAGGCGGTCGCCGACGCCCTGTGCGTGGGGCCCGAGACCGTCAAGACCCACCTGCGCAGCGTCTACCGCAAGCTCGACGTGCACACCCAGACCGAGCTGCGCGCCTTTGTGGCAAAGACCCAGGAACAGCTCAAAGAGGTCGATCCCCAGAAGCCCCTGGAGGAGTAGAGAGGCGGGCGGTTACAGACGCGGCACCTCATCCGATTGCCTTGGCCCGGAAAAGACGCCACAGGGGGAGTAGCCGGCGAGAACTTGAGCTATAATCACCTCCACGGTTTTCGGCGTAGCGGCGGGGGAGGCAGGTACATGAACGGGCGCGTCAAAGCCTCCACCGTTGCAAAGGTCCTGGTCGGCATCGCCGTCATCGCTGCGGTGGTGGCCTTCTACCTGACCCAGCTCAACCTCATGGTCACCAACAACACGCTGCACACCATCGAGGAGCTGGCCCAGCACGACAAGCGCAGCATCGAGGCCTACATCCGCACCTGCTGGGATGAGCTCGAGAACGTGGCCCAGCGTTTCGAGACCTATAACTGCGACACGCTCTTCGAGACCCAGGCGCGCATGAACCTCGAGAGCGCCACGAGCGACTTCGACCACATCTACCTGTTGGCCGAGGACGGCAGCGTCTACACCGACAAATACGTGGTCTACGACCTCAAGGAAGGAAGCGACAACCGCAACATCGACTTCCTCCGGTTCTTCGACGAGGGGGACACCCGGGTAGTGGCCCGCTGGGACGATAAGGCCGAAGAGCTCGGCATGTCCCAGGAGTACGTGCTCTACGGCGTGACCCTCGAGGGCTTTGAGGTGGAGGGCGTGCCCATGCGGGCCATCATCGGCCTCAAAGACACCCAGCTCATCCAGCAGTACATCGTGTTCGACAGCTTTGAGAAGAACGGCAAGCGCCGCGGCTACAGCGCCGTGGTCGACCTCGACGGCAACTACACCATCGGCACCCAGAAGACGATCTACCTCGACGAGGTCGACAACCTCTACAGCTCCCTAGCAAAGGGTAGCGGTGCGGGGCTTACCGACGAGCAAATCGCCCAAAAGCTCGCCGCCAACGAGACGTTCAGCTTCAACTACACCGACGCCAACGGGGTGTACAAGCTGCTCTACTTCTCACCGCTCTCCGAGGACATCGACTGGTACTTCATGATGGCCGTCGACAACGTGGCGTTCACCGAGCGCAGCAACGCCTTTGCCAGCCTGAGCGTGGCCGTGCTCGTGCTCGTGATGCTCGTGGCCATAGTGCTGCTGCTGGCCCTGACGGTCTCGCACTACCGCACCGTCCAGGCCAACGACCGGGCCCGCTCCCAGGGCGAGTTCCTCTCGAACATGAGCCATGAGATCCGCACGCCCCTGAACGGCCTCATCGGCCTCAACCACCTGATCACGACCCACATCGACGACCCCGACCAGCACGAGCAGGTCAAGGGCTGGCTCAGCAAATCGCACGGCACGGCGAACTATCTGCTGGCGCTGGTGAACGACATCCTTGACATGTCGAAGCTCCAGGCGGGCAAGGTCGACATCGTGCGCGCCCCGCTGCTCGTCGAGTCCGTCTGCGACGCGGTGGTCTCCATGCAGTGCGACAACGTCGAGCGCCGCGGCGTGGTCCTGACGCTCGACCAACAGATCGAGGTCCCCTGCATCATGGGTGACGCGATGCGCCTCAAGCAGGTGCTCATGAACGTCTTGAGCAACGCCGTCAAATTCACCCCCGAGGGAGGGTCCATCACGCTGCGGGTGCGCCAAGAGCGTACCGGCGACTCCCACGTGACCACGGTCTTCTCGTGCCAGGACACCGGGGTGGGCATGAGCCCGGAGTTCGCGGCCACCATCTTCGACGCCTTTAGCCAGGAGCGCCACCGCAACGACGAGAGCATCAAGGGCACCGGTCTGGGCATGGCCATCAGCAAGTCGTTGATGGAGGCCATGGGGGGCACGATCGCCGTCGAGAGCGAGTTGGGCAAAGGCTCGACCTTCACCGTGACGCTGCCGTCTGAGGTGGCCGACCACAAGCCCGCCTACCTGGAGCAACGGACCGAGCGGGTCGCCGCTCAGGCCGACGCCCTGAGCCACAGCTTCCATGCCGACCGGCCCCTCAAGGTGCTGGTGGCCGAAGACAACGAGCTGAACGCCGAGATACTTCTCGAGATCTTGGGCGAGGAGGGCTTTGAGGTGGTCCATGCCGAAAACGGCCGTCGGGCGGTCGACCTGTTCGAGGCGTCGGAGCCCGGGGAGTTCGACGTGATCCTCATGGACATGCAGATGCCCGTGCTCGACGGTTGCGGCGCGGCGCGGGTCATCCGCTCGCTCCAGCGTTCCGATGCGCGGAGCGTGATCATCTTTGCCTGTACGGCGAATACCTTCCAAGAGGACCGCGACCGGGCCCGTGCGAGCGGCATGGACGACTTTTTGGCCAAACCGGTGGAGATCCAGACGATGCTCGGGAAGCTGCGGGCCGTGAGCGAGCTGCGCGGCCATGCCGGCGACTCCGACTCCGACGTATAGCGAAGGCCCTGCGTGCGGCCGAAGAGACGGCGGTGCCCGGGGCAAAACATAGGGGGGATGGTGGGGATATGGAACGACCGATGGGGCGTCGCGGGTTCGTTGCGCTTGCTGGGGTGGCTGGTTTGTCGGCGTTGGGGCTGGCGGGGTGCGATGCCGCTCCCTCGAACGGTACCCGCGACGGACGCCCGCGTGTCGAGCTCGTGCTTAAGAGCGCGGCCCAGGAGATGAACTGCGTGAGCGACCCGTCGGTCGACAACACCCGTGCTTTTTTGGAGCGGGCGGCCCAGGCCTTCTGCGACCAGTACGAGGACGCCGACGTGTCTGTGCGGGTGCGCATGTTCGCCCTTGCCGACGAGGTGGAGGCCGTGACCGGCAGCTTCGACACCTCCGATGCCCCCGACGTCTTGTACGGCAGCTTTTTTAACATGATGGGTTACGTGCAGATGGGACGCGTGGTTCCCCTCGACGACGTGATCTCCGGCGAGTTGCGCTCCGACATCTACGACTTTGCCTGGTCCATGGCCGCCTTTGACGGCAAGACCTACATGATGCCCTTTCTCGACATGCAGAACGTGCTGATCTACAACAAGCGCTTCTTTGGGGACTGCGGGCTCGACGAGTACTGCGAGGCGGGGAGCGAGATCCAGGACTGGACGATGGACCAGTGGACCGAGGTGCTCGACGCCTTGGCCCAAGGGCTGCCTCTTGACGTACACCCCCTTGCCATGTACGCCAAGAACAACCAGGGAGACACCCACATCATGTCGTATCTGCGCGCCTTTGGCGGCACGGTCTTTGATGAGGACGGCTCGTTCGACTTTCAAAGCCCCGAGACGGTGGAGGCCCTGGCGTGGCTCCAGGGGGGTGTGGAGCGCGGCTGGTACCCGCCCCATGCCGAGAACCTCGAGATGAAGGACTGCAGCGAGCTGTTCTCGAGCAAGAAGCTGGTGATCTATAACTTTAACGGCGCCAACAAGAACCTCTACGACGATTTGGACAACTACGGGTTCGTGAACTATCCTGGCGGCGTGGCCACGTCGTTTGTGAACGGCTTTGAGGTCTTCGACAACGCAGACCCCGAGAAGGTCCGCGTGGCCAAGGACTTTTTGCGCTATGTCTACGCGACGCCCGAGCTGCTCGACCTCTCGGCAGGGACGCTGCCGGTAAGCGCCTCGGTGGGCCGGCGTTACGCCGACCAGATCCTCATGCTCGAAGAGTTCGAGGCCAACGTGGGCCATGTGGTGAACTTCACGAACAACAGTCCCAACTGGCAGGGGAGCGACGATTCGGTGCGCAGCGTCTTTTACCCCCACATCGCCGACCTTTTGGCCGGCCGGGTGACCCCTGAGGAGTGCGCCGCGGCCCTGGACGCCGACTGCAACGCGGCCTTGGAGGCCGGACGGGAGCGCACCCGGCTGCATGAGTAGGGGTGTGGGAGGCGGTTGCGCGGTTTTGAAGACGTGTGCCGCGCCGTCACGGGCCGTGCGGCCGGTGCTGTCGTGCCCTGCCCAAAATAAGGCCGCCCCGGTTCTCATCCCGAGGCGGCCCTATTGCCCTCACTGCCCGTACGCCAGCAGGGTTTGCGCTCCCTGACGGCGGCTTGGTTTAAAACTCGATGCCCATCTGCAGGGCGCGCAGGTTCGGTTCGAGCAGGTGTTGCTTGCGCGGCGGCACGCAGCGCCTGAGTGCGTCCTCAAGGGCTTCTCGGCTGCAGAACTTGGTCTCGGCCCAGAGCTTGCCCACAAGGATGATGTTGGCCAGGCCCTTGAGCCCGTGCTCCTCGGCCAAGGCCGTGGCGGGCACCTCGAAGACGCGGGTTCCCTCGGGCAGGTCGGATGCGGCCGGCACGCGGGGGACCATGGTGCTGTCGACCACGATGACTCCGCCGGGCTCCACCGCGTCGACGAACTTGTCGAGCGAGGGTTGGTTCATGGCCACCAGGGCGTCGGGCTCCACCACGAGCGGCGAGCCGATGGGCTCGTCAGAGAGAGTCACGGAGCAGTTGGCGGTGCCGCCGCGCATCTCGGGGCCGTAGCTGGGCAGCCACGAGACCTCGCGGTCCTCCACCAACGCGGTGTTGGCGATGAGCTTGCCTGCAAAGAGGACGCCTTGGCCGCCGAAGCCGGCGAGCACGATCTTGATGGTCGCCATGCTAGTTGCTCCCTTCGGCAGGCGGGTTGGCGATGGGGCAGTCCTTGGCGCGTTCGCGGGCGGCCTCCTCGATGGAGGCAAAGCCGTCGGCCTTCACGTCCTTGTAGACGCCCAGCGGGTAGTAGGGCAGCATGTTCTCGCGCATCCAGTGAAAGGCCTCCTGGGGCGTCTTGCCCCAGTTGGTGGGGCAGGTGGAGACGACCTCGACGATGGAGTAGCCCACGCCGTCGCGCTGGTACTCGAAGGCCTTCTTGATGGCCTTCTTGGCCTGGGCGATGTGCTTGGGGGAATCCACCGTGACGCGCTCGGCGTAGGCCACGCCGTCGAGGGTCGAGAGCATCTCGCAGACGCGCACCGGGTAGCCGGCGCTGTGGACGTCGCGGCCGTAGGGGGAGGTCTGCGTGACCTGGTTCGGCAGGCTCGTGGGGGCCATCTGGCCGCCGGTCATGCCGTAGATGGCGTTGTTGATGAAGATGACCGTGATCTTCTCGCCACGGGTGGCCGCGTGCACGGTCTCGGCCATGCCGATGGAGGCCAGGTCGCCGTCGCCCTGGTAGGCAAAGACGATGTTCTCGGGGTGCACGCGCTTCACGGCCGTGGCGACCGCCGGGGCGCGGCCGTGGGCGGCCTCGATCATGTCGCAGCCAAAGAAGTCGTAGGCCATGACCGAGCAGCCCACCGGGGCGACGCCTACGGTCTGACCCTCGATGCCGAGCTGGTCCATGACCTCGCACACCAGGCGGTTCACCAGGCCGTGGGGGCAGCCGGGGCAGTAGGAGTTCTGAACGGGCTCCAGCGACGTCGGGCGGCAGAAGACGACCTTCTCGTCCTCCGCAAGCTGGGGCTGGATGTCTGCTTTGTAGTCGTGCACGGTTACTCACCTGCCTTGGGAGCGTCGGTGGGGGTGGGGGAGACGCCCAGCTCGGCGGCCATGGCCTCGATCTTGGCCAGGACCTCGCCGGGGGTCGGGATGATGCCGCCGGTGCGGCCGTAGAACTCCACGGGGGCGCGGCCGTTCACGGCAAGGCGCACGTCGTCGACCATCTGGCCCATGTTCATCTCGACCGAGAGGTAGGCCTTTGCGGTGCCCAGGGTGGCCTCGACGGCGTCCACCGGGAAGGGCCACAGGGTGATGGGGCGCACCAGGCCGGCCTTGATGCCCTTGGCGCGGGCCGCCACCACGGCGCTGTGGGCGATGCGGGCCGTGGCACCGAACGAGACGAGCACGATGTCGGCATCCTCGGTCATGAAGCTCTCGGCGCGCTGCTCGCTGGCCTTGATCTGCTCGTAGCGCTCAAAGCGCTCGCGGTTGAGGCGTTCGAGGTCGGCGGCCTGCAGGTAAAGCGAGTTGGCGACGTTGTGGGCGCGCTCGCCCTTGTGGCCGCAGGTGGCCCAGGGCTTGGCCGGTAGGCTGGCGGGGTCGATGGGCTCGGGCAGCACCACGGGCTCCATCATCTGGCCGAGCATGCCGTCGGCCAGGAGCATGACGGGCGTGCGGTAGCGGTCGGCCACGTCGAAGGCCGTGTAGATGAGGTCGGCCATCTCCTGCACGGTGCTCGGGGCGAACACGGGCATGAAGAAGTCGCCGTGGCCCAGGGCACGGGTGGCCTGCCAGTAGTCGCTCTGGGAGGGCTGGATGCCGCCGAGGCCGGGGCCGCCGCGCTGCACGTTCACGATGACGCCGGGCAGGTCGGCGCCGGCCATGTAGCTCACGCCCTCGCCCTTGAGCGAGACGCCCGGGCTCGAGCTCGACGTCATGGCGCGGGCACCGGCGGCGCTGGCGCCGTAGACCATGTTGATGGCCGCGATCTCGCTCTCGGCCTGCAGATAGGTGCCGCCGATCTTGGGCATCTGTTTGCTCATGTAGGCCGCAAGCTCGGTCTGGGGCGTGATGGGGTAGCCAAAGAAGAACCGGCAGCCGGCGCGCATGGCGCCCTCGGCCAGGGCCTCGTTGCCCTTCATGAGCACCTTTTTGGGCTTTTCGTGCGTGGTCTTCTCGGCCATCTACCTCACCACCGTAATCGCGACGTCGGGGCAGACCAGGTAGCACGTGCCGCACCCGGTGCAGCGGCCCTGCTCCCCCTCTTTGATGCGTGCGGGATGGTATCCCTTTGCAGTGATGCGGGCCGGGTCGAGCTCGATGATGCCGCGCGGGCATGCGTCGACGCACAGGCCGCATCCCTTGCAGTAGTGGTCGTCCACGATGATTCGTGGCATGGGACTCCTCCCTCTCTTGAATCTATGCGCGGCCGTGGGATCCGAACCATCCGGGCGGGGACGCCCGCGGCGCTGCGGTCAGGTCGCCCCGGCCTATTGCCAGGGTGTGAGGACGTATCTTCCTACGCGTACGACCGGCTCGCCAAGCGTCCCATCGGAATAACACTGTTGGGCCAGGTGAGCGGGCACGCAGGTGGGGTAGATGGCCTTCCATCAAGGTCAGGATAAGATTGCCTGGCGGGCATAACGAACATGTCGTTTCCCGTTTATGCTGATGTTGGTGAGAGAGACCAATAGGATGCGCTGAGCATGGAGATGCTAAACGCTTTACATTTGTAGTAATTTGACTATCATGCGGGTGAAGCGAATCCTCCGATGTTGCTTCGAGGCTGTCTGTAAGGGGAGGATGGGGCGTGACATTATTGTCGCCCCATCATTAGAAAAAGGAGGAGTTTATGGATATGAAGAAGTTCGTGTCGCGAGGTGTTTCTGTTGTTGCCGCAGCTGGACTTGGGCTCTCTCTTGTGGGGATGACCGTGCCTATGCCGTCAGATGCTTGGGCCATTGAAAGCATGGGAGCGGTCCAGGCATCATTCGCCGATGGTGTTTATAGCGCTGTGGGCAAGGGAATCGGTGGCGATGTTCCGGTTGTAGTTACCATTACCAATGGGGTAATTTCGTCTGTTGAGGTAGGAGATAATTCAGAAACTCAGGGAATCGGATCAAAGGCCATTGACCAGCTCCCCTCCCTTATTGTGGAGTCTAATACAACTGAGGGAATAGATGCCGTTGCGGGGGCAACCATTACCTCTAAAGCAATTCTTACGGCTGTTGATGACGCGCTCGGCCAATCTTCCCAAGCACAGTCGAGTGAAGCGGCCTCGCAAGCTGCGGCTCCGTCCGTCTCTGAGGAAATAGACACGTCTAACTTGTACTCCGTTCCTGTCGAGACGGAACAGGGAGTCGGAACGCTGACTGTTGTCGTATCCGAGGATGGAAAGTCCCTCGTATCTGTTGAACTAAAGATGGATGAGGGATCTATACTTCCCAATGACTACCGTACGGTATTTGAGGATTGTTTAGAGAAAGCTAGAATTATATCTGTCGATTCCAATAATGATGTCGACGCTGCTGAAGAAGTTGACGAAGAGGGCGAAAAAGAAAAGCAACCATCTCCCACTGTCCAAACCATAGGTGTTGCAGATGTTGATTGGCTTGTTGGCCAACAACCGCTTTGTGTAATTGACGCAACCTATGTTGTGCAGGACGAGCGATATAAGGCTCTGTATCCTGATATGCTCAGCGTGCTTCTGCAGAATAACGGGGCTGATGATATTAAGGACGCAGTAATTGCATTCGTTGCTTGGGATGCAAACGGTCTTCCTGTGAAAATCCAAGGACAATTCGATTTCTCGGGCGGTAGTTATGTTGCTAAATGTAATTGCGAATCAGTAAATATAGTACCAGGGGCTGTTTATGGCGACGGCAAGGGCATGCCTCTGGATAGCGATACTAATAATATCGCGACGTTTAAAGCGACAGTGGTTTCCTATACTATGTTTGATGGTACGGTTTGGGAAAATCCATATTTCGACATATGGCGTACAATGTATGAAGGTAAAAAGTATTCAGATGATATGACAATTAATGCGGTTATTTAACTAACCAATTCTCTGTATAGCCAATCGGGGGGCTTCGCTTTTGGACTTTTCGCGAAGTCCCCCGATTAAACGAAGTGCTAATACAATTAAATTGGTTTATTGCCAGGGTGTGAGGACGTATCTTCCCACGCTTACGACCGGCTCGCCAAGCGTCCCATCGGAATAACACTGTTGGGCCAGGTGAGCGGGCACGCAGGTGGCTACCAGCGGCAAGTCGGCCAGCGCTGCGACCTCTGCGGCCCATGTGCGGCCGCGCTCCACGTCCTGGGCGGTGGTGCCTTCCATGAGGTGCGAGACGTTCACGAGGCCCGTGGCCGCCATGCGGCTTGACTCCTCGACCTCGCGCAATACTGCCACGGCCTCGGCGGGGTCGTCGACGTTCCGGAAGGCGTTGAGGACGTGCAGCACGCGTGCCGGCTTGCCCGCGAGTGCATGGGCGTAGCTCCCCAGCACGGTGGCGCCGGCGTCGTCCCCACCGGCGTCCACGATGAGCCTGTGGCCGGGTTCGGCGAGGGCCCGCTCGATCTCGCCGAAGAGCTGGCCGCCCACGCTCGGGGTGTCGAGGGCCGTGCCGGCGAAGGTGGGGGCAATGAGGCGCACGCCTGCTGCGGCGAGGAAATCGGGGTAGTCGCTCGAGCGGAAGTAGGGGTTCACGAGGTCAAGGTCGGCTACCGCCGCCGATTCGCCGGCCTGCGCCGCGGTCAGCGCGAGGTTGAGGGCGAGGTTGGTCTTGCCCACGCCGTAGTGGCCGGTGAGCACGACGACGGGGTCGTCGCCCGCCACGGCGGCGAGCAGGGCGTTAGGGTCTGATGGGGGGCAGAGTGTCATGGGGGCCTTTCTGGGTGGGGGACGGGGAAAATGCCGCAGGATGTTGGGCGGCAATGCGATGATGGGGGATTATACAGGCACAGAGTCCCTCCTGGGAAAGGGAGTATCGACGGGGTGGGCAACTGCCGGTGTGCTCGCGGCATGATTCTGGGGGATTGCCACCGGGGTGTCCGGAGCGTTGAGAGCCAAAACCCCCAAACCCCCAAACCCCAAAACCCCAAAACCCCAAAACCCCAAAACCCCAAAACCCCAAAACCCCAAAACCCC
>JAHZGC010000025.1 GCA_019421015.1 Coriobacteriaceae bacterium
TTGCTCGCCCAGCGCTTCGCTGGGCTCTCTTACACCACACTTGCGCGCGCTACCAGGCCGCCGCCCCGGCGTCCTGATTTCCGTGGTTTCTTGCCAGCCCGCTGGGTCTCTTGCCGCCTCCATCGGTTCGACCCTCTGGCCCCAAAGGTTTCTTGCCAGCCGCCACCCTTCTCTCCAGGACCTCGGCAAAGTCCGCGCTGCCGACCCCTTGACCCGACCATTGTGGTAAACCCCATGATGGCCTCCAGAGGCAGCTGCGGACCATAAGGGGATTCGCAGAGCCCCGACATGAGGAGGACCCTATGGACACCACCACCATCAACCGACGTGCGTTCCTTGCGAGCGCGGCGGGGACGGCCATCGCGGCGGGGGCCGGCGCGGGAGTTGCCAGGGCTGTCAAGGCGGCTGAGGCGCAGGAGACACCCGCTTCTTGGGACGCCACCTACGACGTTATCGTTGTCGGTTACGGCGTGGCCGGCGGCACCGCTGCCCGCCATGCGGCCGACGCGGGTGCGTCGGTGCTGCTCATAGACGGTGCCCCTGATGGTGCCGAAGGCGGAAACAGTAAGTTTGCCAAGCAGCTGTTGGCCTCGGGCCACGACGTGGAGAACGCCGTCACCTACCTCAAGGCGCTCAACGCCGGCTTCGAGGTCGACGAGGACGTTCTGCGCGTTTTTGCTGAGGGCATGGTCGAGATTCCCGCCTACTGCGCCGAGTACCTTGGCGCCGACGTGCACTCCTGGATCGGCCGCACCGACGATCCCGTGCTTGCTCCCTTTGTGCCCGAATATCCCGAGCTGCCTGGTACCGAGACCTTCGACGCCTACACCATCTCGGAGGTCAGTGGCGACGGTGCTATCTGGCTCAAGACCAAGGAGCTCGTGGAGGAACACACCGACTCTATCGAGGTCTGGACCGCCTCGCCAGCCCTTCACCTGGTGCAGGACCCTGCCACCAAGGCCGTGGTGGGAGTGATTATCGAACATGAGGGTTCCGAGCTAAACGTGGCCGCGACGAGCGGCGTGGTGCTGGCCTGCGGCGGCTTCGAGTTCAACCCCCAGATGATTCAGGACTATCTGGGGGTTTCTCGCCTGGGCGGCATCGGCACCCCCTACAACCGGGGCGACGGCATCCGTATGGCCCTCGAGGTGGGGGCCGACCTGTGGCACATGAAGAGCTACGAGCCCGGCGGTGCCAGCCTTATGTTCGACCCCGGCGACGGCAGCAGCCCACTGGGTGCCGGTTCGATCGGGGCCACGGGCAGCACGATTTACGTGGGTTCCGACGGCTCGCGCTACTACAACGAGCTGGCCGAAAGCCGCCATGGCCGCGTGCCCCACGCCGGTGAGTTCAAGCCCGTCGACCACCCGTGTCACCCCTGGATCGTGTGGGACCAGACTCGTATGGACGAGCTTGCCGAAGGCGGCTTGGTCGACGCCATGCCCGTGTTGGCCGAGGCACGCTATGTTACGGCGCCCGCCCTCGACAAGCTGGCCGAGGCCTGCGCCATGGATCCGCAGGTGCTCGCGCAGACTATCGAGCATTTTAACTTCTTTGCCGAGCAAGGCTGCGACTACCAGTTTGGTCGCGACCCCCAGACCCTGCGCGCCTTCGATGGTGGCCCCTACTACGCCATGCCCGGTGCCGCGCTCATCCTCAACACCCAGGGTGGTCCCCGGCGCAACGCCAAGGCCCAGGTCATGGGTGCCAACGGCGAGCCCATTCCCCACCTCTACTCGGCTGGAGAGCTGGGTAGCCTTAATGCGTTCCAGTACCAGGGAGGAAACAACCTTTCTGAGTGCCTGATCTTTGGTCGTATCGCCGGTCAGAACGCCGCGGCTGCACTCTAAGGCATCTTCTGATTCGATGACACCCGGCCGGGAGGTGCCGCCGAGGCACTTCCCGGACCTCGTGTATGCTGGGCGCGTGGACTTCCAGCTGCTCATCCCATAAGGAGGTGGCCCATGCCCTCTCAAGCGTTTCTCTCTGAGGACAGACCCTATTCCTGTGCCGACGTACTGGGTGTCACGGGGGTATCGCGCAACGCGCTGTTCAACTACGAGCGCCACGGAATTGCCCAGCCACAACGCGGATCCAACGGTTATCGCGCCTACTCGCTTAACGACATGCTCGACATTATGTGCTGCACCATGCTCCTCTCGATGGGTTACAGCGTGAGCGAGGCCGCCGAGGTCCTGCACGGCGACGACATTATGGGCATCGGCCCCATCGACACCTACCTCGAGCGTCTGGAGCGCCAGCGCGACGTGGCCCAGGCTAAGGTTGACAACCTGTATGCCCTGCGCTCGGTAATCACCGAGGCTATGCCGCCCGAGCGGGCACCGCTTCACCTGGTTGAGTGCCCGCCGTGGCTGTTCTTCTTTGACACGTCGCCGCGTCCCGAACGCTCCAAAACCGATTCTGACTTTTGTTTTGTCGGCTGCCATGCATGCGAGGCAAAGGGGGTGCAGGCGGCCGACCCACGCATCGATTCTCGCTTCATCAATCAAATCCAGCTCATGCGGTCGGTGCCTTTGAGCTGCCGTGGGTTTGCCATCGAGGGCTTTTGGGGCGAGGAGCCCCGCTATCGTTGGGCGCGTACCTTGCGCGAGTGCCACAAGCACCTGCTCGATGTGGACGATTCGAATGCTGTCCGGTTGGCGGGGCCATGCCTGCGCACCGTTATCAAAGCCGACTATCCCGACCTTGACCCTGGGCACGTCCTTCGCTCGCGCATTAAAGACTGGCTGGTTCAGGTGGGGCTGCACATGAAGGCGGATCCTTTTGTGCCGCTGCTCTTTAACAACCGCGCGCCGAGCCCGGTTTTTGAGATTTACATACCTGTGGAGAAGGTGGCGGGAGAGGACTGCGTGTAGGGTGGTTGAGGGGGCGGCTGAGAGGGGCATACATCAGAATATAAAGATAGTCTGCCTTGTTTTCCGGCCTGCCCCTCTTGGTGGCCGCATGGGAGGGTTGTGCGGGATGGTTAGGGCGTCTGGCTGACGTATACAGAAAGTTATAAACAACATACACAAAATCTACCTGCAGTTATAATGAATTGATATAACTAATCTCCTGCCCTGAACCGCTAACGGATGCCTTGCGGTCCCGCACGACTCCCCGATGCGGCCAGCAAAGCGCCCTTTTGGGCGAATGCCCCCTCGACTGGGGGCCGGCGGCGGCCACCTTGCAAAGAGAATGCTTTGTATTCTGTTTAGGACGTCTCTCTGTAGCGACCTTTCACTTCTATTGAACCGCCAGTTAAGGAAGTGAAATTCGATTCGCTTCCTTAACGAGCAGCTATACTGAAGCAAACTCACGGGGAGGCGCTCATGTCTCGTTGCGATCATCCCGACAACCTGCACTGCCAAACGGCCCTGCAACCTGTTTCTTACGAAGAACTTCCCTGGTCACGCGATCCGGAGTCCTTGGCCTTGGTGCCCAAGTCGAGGCGCCGGGCTATCGGCCCTACGTACCGCGCCTCCATCCCCTCGCCTATTGTCAACGTCAAGCTCGAGCTCGCGCCAGACCTGCTCGACCGACTCGCGGAGCTTCTGACAGAACTTGTGCGTTTCGACACTCTGCAACAGGCCAGAGGCTGCGACTTGCCCGCGCTCTTGCTTAGAGGCGAGTCTGCGGCAAGCTCCCAGATCGAGAACCTTACCTCAAGCGTGCGCAACGTGGCGCTGGCCGAGGTATGCTCCGACGCGCCTCACAATGCGCGGCTTATTGCCGGCAATGTTGCGGCGATGCGCACGGCTCTCTCAATCTGGTGGGCTGACCGCGGAGACTATTCGTGCGGTTCACAAGTCCCTCATCGACCCGACGGGTCAGAGCTTTGGGGGAGAGTTCAGGACCGAACAGGTCTGGGTGGGCGGCACGGCTTACAGTCCTCATGGGGCGCTGTTTGTGCCTCCTCGTGCCGAGCATATCTCCGAGTGCGTCGAAGACCTCGCGGCCTATGCGCGGCGGGACGACACTAACCCCATCGCCAAAGCCGCGGTGCTCCATGCCCAGTTTGAGACTATTCACCCATTTATAGATGGCAACGGACGCACGGGGCGTGCCCTGCTGCACAAGATCCTGAGGCACGACGGTATCTTGGAGCATGCGACGTTGCCCATCTCTGCCGGGCTGCTCCACGACATCGAGCCCTACATGGAGGCTATCCGGATCTATCAGCAAGGGGATCCCGTCGCCATCGTGGAACGGCTGGCCGACGCCCTCGAGGTGGCTTTGAGCATCGGGAACCTCGTGGCCCAGCGCCTCGACGGCGTGCTTGCCCGGTGGCGGTCCGCGATGGTCGAGCGCGCGGGGTCGAGCATCCACCGGTTGCCTGCGGTTCTTGTGGAGCAGCCGGTGGTCGATGCCAAGTACCTGGCTGATCGTCTAGATATCACGCCGCGGGCGGCAAACAACCTGCTCGACCGCGCGTGCTCCTACGAGATTCTGACTCCCATCGGCAACGCCAGACGCGGGATGTTCTACCAGGCGAGCGAGCTCATCGAGGCGCTTGATTGCATAGCGGACGGCCATTCCATCCGGCGTGTTCTTGCCAGTGGGAAGATCAGATAACAGGGCTGGCGGAGAAGGCCGTGGATTCGGTAGGGTTGCCCCGCTAAGGCGAAAGCGCTCTCATCCCGACCCAAAAGGAGTCCTCCCGTGGTCGCATCGTCCTTCTCCCGGCTGGCCTTTGCCGGCCGCAGCGCCGTGGCCCGTGCGTTCGAGCAGGCGCGCCCTGGACAATCGACCCCTTTTGTTTCACCATATCTGCATATCCAACGGAGCGTGCTCTTTTGGTTGCCCCATGCCAAGATATGGAGGTATCCCATGCACACCGCACCGCGCGTTGTTTCCACCGGCCGCCGGGTCCTTGCGCTCTTGCTGGCCCTTACGGCCTTCGTGCTCTCTTGGGCGCTCGCCGCAGCTCCGGTTGCCCGCGCCGGCGACGGCCCCTTGGGAGCGGTCACCACCTACTTCGTCGACGTGGGCCAGGGCGACTGTGAGTTCATGGTGCTGCCCGATGGCCAGACCATGCTCATCGACGGCGGCGATGCGGCCCACGGCGACGCGGTGGCCTCCTTTATCCGCGACACGCTTCTGTGCGACCACATCGACTATCTTGTGCTCACCCATCCCCATGCTGACCATATAGGGGGTCTGCCTGCGGTTTTGCGCTCGGGTATTGCTGTGGGCCAGGTCTTTGCCGCGCCTGTGGAGACCAACACCGACGCCTACGACGCCCTCTGCGCCGCCCTGGCCGAGACGGGCCGCGAGGCGATTCCGGCCGTGGCGGGCACTACAATCTACGATGCCTATGGCTGCCGGGTCGAGGTGCTCGCCCCCAACGCCGAGGACGCCCATGGCGACCTGAACGACTGGTCGGCCGTGGTCTACGTGACCTATGGCGAGACGAGCCTGCTCTTCACGGGCGACGCCGGCTACCAGGTGCTCGAGACCCTGCCCATCGAGAATGCCACGGTCTTCAAGGTAGGCCACCACGGCAGCGACACCTCCACGACCCTCGACCTTATTGGCTGGTTTGCCCCGCAGGTGGCCGTCATCGAGGTGGGCGCCGGCAACGACTACGGCCTGCCCTCGCAGGAGACCCTCGACGAGCTTGCCTACTGGGGCGTCCAGACCTGGCGCACCGACGTCGACGGCACGGTGGCCGTGCAAAGCGACGGCGCAACCGTGGCGGCCTGGGCGATCAACACGGGTGCGACGCAGCCGCTCGACCCCGCTGTGGTGGCGACCTATCCCACCGAGGCCGACGTGGCGCAGATGCCCGCCGAGCCGGAGCCGGCTCCTGTCGAGGAGGCCCTGGCTGCACAGGAGCCCGTTGGCGTTACCGTCTACATTACCGAGACCGGCAACAAGTACCACGGTGGAGGCTGCCGCTACCTCAAGAGCAGCAAGATTCCTATCGACCGCGACGCCGCCATCGCCCAAGGCTACGCCGCCTGCAAGGTGTGCGGAGGCTGCTGAGGTTAGGCCGGGGGGGGGTACACTCGGTGTGTGCGCCTTACCGAGTGGTAGGGCTTCAATCCCGCGCGGACCGAGTGGACCGGCAAAGAAGCGCGTCGACCTGGTGCCGGCGTTAGTACATGGAAGAAAAAGGAGACAAATTTTTGTTTGAATGAAAGTTAGATGTCTTTGAATGGTAGTATTCCATTCAATCAAACATTTCTTCCCTTCTGGAGCCCCTATGGACCCGTCGCTTGTTCCCCGTCCGGATTACGATGCGCTTCTGGAAACCTATCGGCAGACGCCGGAGATCAAAGTTCTTACCGGTGTGAGGCGGTGCGGCAAGTCGTCGCTTCTCGCCCTGTTTTCGGAGCGCCTCGTTGCCGTTGGTGCGCCTCCTGAGAACATCTGCCATCTGCGGCTCGACGGTTACGACGTCCCCTTGGGGGTTGATGCCGCGTGGCTTATGGGCCAGGTTTCCGAGCGTCTTGCGGCTTCCCAGGCAAACCAGACCTCCTATGTTCTTCTCGACGAGGTCCAGGAGGTTCCGGGCTGGGAGGATGCGGTGCGTAGGCTGCGCAGCCGTCCGAACACGCAGGTCACCATCACGGGCTCGAACGCCCGCGTGCTCTCGGGGGAGCTCGCCACGCTGCTCGCCGGCCGGTATATCGAGATTCCTGTGCGCCCGCTTGGTTTTTCTGAATACCTTGCATTCGCGAAGGCGGCCCGCTGGGAGGCCTCATCTAGGGAATCGCTGTTTGCGGACTATCTCACATGGGGCGGCATGCCGGGCTTGTTCGCTTTTGAGCGTGGGGACGAGGACTCTTATGAACGGCTGTTGTCGGGGATTTTTGACACGGTCATCCTCAAAGACGTGCTCGAGAGGTCGGCGGCCCAGGACCCCGATCTCCTCGATCGCCTGGTACGCTTTACCTTCTCCACCTCGGGTAGCCTATTTTCTACCAAGCGCGTGGTCGACGCCCTTGCAAGTTCGGGCCGCAAGGCCTCTCAGCAGACCGTCGACAACTACATTCGGGCTCTTGAGAACGCCCTGGTGGTCGAGGCGTGTGGTCAGACGGGCATCGCGGGCAAGGAGATGCTGCGTCCGTTGCGCAAGTTTTATCCTGTGGACAACGGCCTGCGGAACCTCACCACGGGGTTTTCGCGCACTCGAGACCTTGGCTTCCAATTGGAGTGCGTCGTCTATAACGAGTTGCGGCGTCGCGGGTTCAAGGTCAACGTGGGCAGCCTGCGTGCGGGCGAGGTCGATTTCGTTGCCTCAAAGCGAGACGAGCGTCTGTACGTGCAGGTATGCCAGTCAGTGCTCGACGAGGGCACCTATCAGAGGGAGACGGCACCCCTTGAGGCGGTGGGCGACTCGTTTCCCAAGCTGCTTCTTGTGGGCGATCGTTGGCGTCTTGGGGTTACCAAAAGCGGCGTGCGCATCGCAAACGTCGTTGACTGGCTGTTGGGGTAGAGGGCGGGGTTTACGACGCGAACGCCAACGACTCGACCAGGTGCTCCGTGGCCGGCCCGTGCTCCTTGGGGTAGATGATGCCAAAGGGGATGGCGTACTCGGTGTCCAGGGCGATCACCTTGAGCACGGGGTGCACGTCTTTCCATCGTCCAGCCGGCAACCTACAGCCCATCGGGTGCTTGTACGCCGCCGGCACCGTGTCGTTCGCCCTGCTCAACAGCAACAACATCACGGCGTTCTCGGGAGGCATCGAGTGCGCCCAGACCGTGGCCGCCCTTGGGCCGTGGGAGTAGCCACGCGCCGACTGGCGGAGAAACCCCCTTAGCAGCCAAGAATATACCGTGCCCGCAGTGCTGCCGGGTTTATCTGTTTGCCAGGTTTTCGGGGTTCAGCGGCCACAGGTCCTCGGGCACGAACTGGCCGTCCTTGCGCAGCAGCTCGCCGTCGACCCAGATCTCGCCGCCGCCGTGCTCGGGGCGCTGGCTGCATACCAGATCCCAGTGCACGGCCGAGTGGTTGCCGTTGTAGGCGTTGTCGTAGCAGTTGCCCGGCGTCAGGTGAAAGCTGCCGGCGATCTTCTCGTCAAAGAGGATGTCGCCGATGGGCACCGTGATGGCGGGGTTCACGCCCAGGGCGAACTCGCCGACGTAGCGGGCGCCCTCGTCGGTGTCGAGCAGGCGGTTGATGCGCTCGGGGTCGTTGCCGGTGGCCTCCACGATGCGGCCGTTCTCAAAGGTAAAGCGCACGTCGCGGTAGGTAAAGCCGTCGTAGACGCAGGGCACGTTGTAGGTGATCGTGCCGTTCACGGAGTCGCGCACGGGGGCGGTGGCCGCCTCGCCGTCGGGGATGTTGCGGTCGCCGTTCTTGATCATGATGTCGATGTCTTTGACCGAGAAGGTCAGGTCGGTGCCAGGGCCCACGATGTGCACCTGGTCGGCGCGGTCCATGCGGGCCTTGAGCGCCTCGAGGGCCTGGTTCATCTTGGGATAGTCCACCAGGCAGGCGTTGAAGTAGAAGTCCTCGTAGTCCTTGGTGGGCATGCCGGCCTGCATGGCCATGGCGTCGTTGGGCCAGCGCAGCACGCACCAGCGGCGACTGTTGGCCACGAGGTCGAGGTAGACCGGCTGGTAGACGCTCGTGCGGTAGGCGGTTTTGCGGTCGGCGGGCACGCCGTCCCAGGTGGAGGGGTTGCTCGAGGCGTCGATGAACACAAAGCAGTCCACCTGCTCCCAGGTGCGGCGCAGGTCCTCGCCGAGCCAGGCGATGTGCTCGTCGGACGACTGGCCGTAGACGGCCGCACGAATCGTGGGGTCCTCCACCCGGGCCAGGGGCAGGCCGCCGGCGGCGTGGACCTCTTCGACGAACACGCGGGCCACGTCGACCTCGCGCCCGCGCATCTCGACCATCACGCGGTCGCCGGGCTGCACGGCCAGCGAGGCGGTCACGACGTAGCGGGCGAGCTTGCGGATGCGCGGGTCTTCCATGGGGACTCCTTGGGGGCGAGGCGGAACGGGGGCGTGCTGGGAGTATTGTGCAGCAAAAGGGGAGGGGTGTGGGCGGAGACGGCGTGGCTTGCGCAGGGTCTGCAGGGGAGGAGGCGGAGGTTGGACAATAATCGCGATTTTCCCGGAATTGGGGAGTCAGATAAGCTTGATTATCCTGGAATCTCGGGATGAGATATGCTTGATTTAACCCGTAGGGCGTGGGCTGCCTTCGATAACCTCGAGGTGAACGCGGGCGTGATGACTGGGGTAGCGTGGTGGTACAAACCTCGGGAAATCAGGACGTCCGGAGGTCCAAGTGGCAAAAACCCCGGGAAATCAGGAACCCGTCCAGAGCAGGGTGGCCCAGATGAGTGCCGAATCTCTTGATTCCTCGGGTTTTTTGCCATTTTCCGGTGTCAGAAGGCCCGGGGTGTCCTGATTGCTTTGATTTCTTGCCGCACGGTTTGACCAGCGTCCTGATTTCTGCGGTTTCTTGCCATCCGGCTGGTTCCCCAGGCGTCGGTTCGGCGCGCGGCACCGAGTCAGAACGGCGGGGGCACTGGATGTCAGACTATGTTGTTTTACTGGAAAACAATGCATGTGGAGTTGTTTGGCGAGTGAAGGGGCCCGTTTGAGCCGCCCACCTGCTTAGACCCCGCTGCTCCATCTAAGCGTCCGTGCTGATTGACGCCTGCACCTTCCCAGCACCCGCTTAGGGACGCTTCTCCACAAATGAGCGCGCCGCGGGCCGCGGGCCGCCGTACTGTTCGGCGCCAACGCGACCGGCCGGTTCCGAGGGCCGGTTGCGCGCCCATCTGGGGGTGCGGCTTCGACCCCGCGAAGTACCCGCTGCGCGGGGTCGAAGCTGACCGCAACCCAGAACAGCCCGCATCCCACCCAAAGAAAGAAGGAGAACCCCATGCCCCAGCCACCCATTTCATCATCCCGCACGTCCATCTCGCGCCGCGCCGTTGTGGCCGGAACTGTTGGAGCCGCCGCGGCCGCCGTCGCGTTGCCGTTTGCCGCCCCGAGCGCACACGCCGAGGAAGCCGTTGGCACGGTGGCCCCTCAGTACTTCGAAGGCACCGCGATGGGCCGCGCCGGCGACGTGACGCTGGGCGTGGTCTACGGCAACGGCTGCATCCTGGGCATCGACGTGGTCAAGGGCTCCGAGACGCCCACGATTTCCGAGATGGCCATCCAGAAGGTGGGCTCCGACATCGTGCGCTACCAGAGCCTCGCCGTCGACACCGTGGCCGGCGCCACCCTCACGAGCCTCGCGACGATCAACGCCGTGCGCAACGCCCTCGAAGAGGCGGGCGTCGACACCGAGCCCTTCTCGGCCGCCCCGGCCTACCCCGAGGTCGAAGCCGCCGACACCAGCTGCGACGTGGTGGTGGCCGGCGCCGGTTCGGCCGGCATGATGGCCGCGCTGCAGGCCGCGGCCGCCGGCAAGAAGGTCATCGTGGTCGAGAAGCAGGGCATCCTGGGCGGCGGCGACTCGATGTTCGCCTCCACGGGCCTGCCGGGCGGCGGCGGGTACCTGGCCTACAAGGCCGGCGTCGAGAACGGCGAGCGGGGCTATCTGGACGCGAAGCTGGCTGCTGCCGAGAAGTCGGGGCTGCCGGTGGACCTCGACAACCTCGCTGCTTACAGCATGATGACCGACGAGGCCGCCGACTACTACATCTCGATCGGCGTCTCGCTGGGCAACTTCAACCCCAAGACGTTCGCCATCGGCATGGACGACGGATCGGCCCCTGGCGTTTCGATCATCAAGCGCCTGGGCGAGCAGCTCGACCGCAAGGGCATCGACTACCGCCTCAACACCAAGCTCGTCTCGATCGTGACCGACGAGGCCGGCGCGGTGACGGGCATCGAGGTGCAGAACCCCGGCGGCACCTACGTGATCTCGGCTCCGGCGGTGATCCTGGCTACGGGTGGCTTCGGCAACAACGAGGACATGCTCGCCGAGTATGCCGACGCCGCCGACTTCTGCGGGCTGCCCCACACCGGCGCGGTCTCGGCCATGGGCGAGGGCATTCTGGCCGCCAAGGAGGTGGGCGCCGCCTGGGGCGACCTCACCGCCATCAAGGCCAACAACCTGGGCCATGTGGCTAGCAACGGCGCGGTTATCTCGCTGGCCACGATCCAGACCGTCGCCGCGCTCGTCAACGACGAGGGCATGCGCTTTGTGAACGAGAGCGGCACCCCCATCCACGACAAGTCGAAGGCCACCCTGCTCCAGCCCAACAAGGAGGCCTGGGCCGTGTTCGACCAGAAGGCCATGGACGCCAAGGCCCTGCTGCGCGGCTACGACGCCCTCGGCTACTTTGAAAGCGGAGAAACCCTCGAGGAGCTGGCGGCGGCCATGGGCTTCGATGAGGCTGCGACCGCCAACTTCGTGGCGACCATAGGGGCGTGGCAGCAGCAGGCCGAGGGCGACGTCGACGAGACCTTTGGCGGCACCGTGCTCAACGCCTACGACCAGCCGCCCTTCTACGCGGCCCTGGTGCAGCCGGCCATGCAGAGCACCTACGGCGGCGTGAAGACCGACCCGGCGGCCCGCGTGCTCAACGAGGAGGGCACGCCCATCCCGGGCCTCTATGCCGCTGGTGCGGTGTCGGGCCACGAGTGCTACGGCAACGTGGTGGGCAACGGCCTCACGATCGCGGCCACCTTTGGCATGATCGCCGGTCAGACGGCCGCCGCCGACTTGGACGCGTAAGGCCCCGATGGGCAGCGGGCGCAGCGGCTGCGCGAGGCCTGCGGGTCTGGTGCGGTCGGGGCGCACGACGCTGGGGCGACCGCAGCGGCCCGGGCTTCTCTACCGAGGGGTCCGGGCCGCTTTTGCGTGGGCGGCGTCCATGCCCAGAAGACCGAGCAGCTCGACGCGCGAGTGCACGTCGAGCTTGCGGTAGATGTTGCTCGTGTGGGCGCGCACGGTGCTCTGGGCGCATACGAACTCGTCGGCGATGTCGGAGGTCGAGGCACCATCGGCCAGAAGCGCCAGCACGGCCGCCTCGCGGTCGGTAAGGCCGTAACGCTCGGCGACGGCGGGAAGTCCCAGGTTAGAGGGCTTGGCGTCCGACTGATCCCAGCTCAGGCGCTCTATAAGGTCGGGGTTGCGCATGAGGACGACGCTGGCCACCAGGGTTATCGCCACTGCGGCGGCGCACAGCAGCACGTGGGCGGTGTCGGACCACCAGGGAGATCCTACGCAGGCCGCCCCGGCCCATTTGCCTGCCTGGAGGGCCAGCTTGTACACCCCGGCCAGCAGGCCGCACAAAAAGGCCGCCGTATGATGCGGCCGATAGGCGAGTGCGCAACCTGTGCCGTAGAGAAGCACGAGGCAGATCTCGCTGCTGGCACCAAAGAGGACGCCCGGCACCCAGCCCTCGTTTTGGGTGAGGACCACCAGCACGAAGCCAGCCCCCGACACGACCGGAAACGCCGTCAACAGGTGCTTCACGTCAAGGGCGCCCGCGCAGAACAGCACGGTGACCAGCACGGCGAGTTCCACAACAACCATGCCGGTGCGCGATGTCCACGAGTAGGTCTGCACCTCGGCGACGATCTCGCCAAGGTTCAGGGCGAACACGAACACCACGATGGCGGCCACGTAGGTCCAGGGAACGCGTTGGGCCGAGCGCGCCGGGGCGGCCGTCGGCAGGCGTGCGGGCTCCAGGGAGCGGTGCGCGGCGATGAAGCACAGTGTCGAAGCAAGCGGCAGCAGTCCCACGAAGACGCCCATGACGGCAAAGGCGAGGTTGGCGTAGATGGGCCAGAGTGCGAAGGCAACCAGGTAGGACCCCGACCACGCCACCAGCATACGGCGCGGGGTAAGGCTGCCAAACAGCTCGAGCCAGAGGATCAGCATGCTGGCGTAGCCCAGACCGCCCGCGATGAGGGCGCCCGCCGCCATGGCGGAGGGGAGCATGCCGGCCAAGTTGAGACAGGCGCCTATGGTGGAGAGCACCACCAGCAAAGGTGAGCCCAGGACCACGATGCCGCTGCGATAGACGGGACCGCGCAGATAGGCCATAAGGGCCAGGCCAAAGAAGCCGAGGACTTCTCCGATGTCTACGAGGAGCTGGGCCTGCAGGGGGCCAAAGGCCTCGAAGGCGGCTGCGGCGCACCCGGTGCTGAGGATCCGCCCCAGCCACCCGCGCGCGAGTCCCAGGCCGAGAAACGCGGCACCCACCAAGGGGAGTTGGCTTGCGGCGGAGCAGATGCGATTCACGAACGACCAGAACATGGTGTCTCCCTTGCGGTGTCTGTTGGGGCTTGGGGGCACCCAGCGGGTTATCTTGACTCCGCAGGATAATATCGGCGATCGCGCGTGCTTCCTGTTGCCGTGACCAGGCCATCGTCGACCAGCGCTGCCAAAAGGCGGCGTGCCTTGCTGGGCGTGAGATTGAGCGCCGAACGAACCTCGCCGTTCGATATGCTTCCTCGTTGGCGCATGAGCCGCAAGACGAGGTCTCGGTCGCTGCTGGCTGTTCCGCAGACCGGGGATCCGTGCGAGGGCGCCACCGTTTCTTTGTTGATTCTCTGCAAAGGTACCGATGCCTTAAATACGTCGCCTTCTTCGAGAACCGGGTCGCGTCCCGTGTATATGCGCGAATATCGATACAGAATGCGGGTGCCCGACCCAAGGGCTTCGGCGCGGCCAATCTGGTTAAAAAACGATGCGATAATGGGGTTCTTGGGGGTCGGCTTGAAATTGCCCAAATCGATATGACCCTCGAAGAGGGCACGGCTTGCGTTTGTTGTGCTTAGCGACTGGCCATCGATAACCATGCGCGCGGGGAGCGGATGGGCGTACTCGCGATGCATCAAACTGTTGGCTACAATTTCGCGCAGGATGATGTCGCGGGGGCTTACGGCCTGGGTTCCCTCCAAAGCAAACGTATCGGGCAGATGCTTTTGGCCAAACTCGACAAGTTGCGTATATGCGCGAAACAGGTTGGCGGTTATCGTAAGCCGATCGTCGTAGCGCTCTTCATCGATACGGCGAACAACGGCATCGGTTATATAAGACGGGCAGACCGATGCCACCACGTCGTCACGCCCCAAAAGAAGCACGCCCGCCAGATTAAAGCCCTCCTCGCCTGTTGCGTAATCTTTTTGATACAGGCGTGCGCTCCTGAACAGCTCCTCGTCGCTCATGGCAACCCATGGGTGGTCGGGCTTTTTGTTTGCCGCCATTTGGCGCACAATGGGAAGAAGATCCAGCTCGAGGTCTTCTCTCTCTACATACTTGAAGACGCGGCGTTCGGTGTATGCGTTTTGCTTCCGAATATATAGGAGCGATATCTGCGCGTCTGTTGTCAATCGCACGTCGCTGTCGCCGATGCGATCATAGATGGTGCCCTTGTATTGGTGAACTGCGGAGCTCGGGGGTACCCAGATGCGCAGCACTGCCTTTTCGCCGTAATCTATTGGATCGAACTCAAGAGAAGGGGGTGCCGAGAACGCGTTCTTGTTCGAAACGACATTGGTAATATTGCGCTGGATGGCAAGAAGGGTTGTTTTTGGAATGCCGAGAATCGCTCCGTCGTCGGACACCCCTAAAAACAAGTTGCCCCCGGAGCGGTTTGCAAACGAGCATATTGTTTCGAATACGTCATGTTCTGGCTGGTTGCCGCAGCGTTTGAACTCTACCGTTCCCGACTCTCCCTTGAGCAGGTAGTCCACTTCGAGTTCTTCGGGCGTCATGGCTTATCCCCCCCATCGAGTCGAGGCTGCCCGGGGTCCCAGGCAACGCAAGAGAGCATGTCGATGAGAATATGTGAGAATATGTGAGAATGCGTGAGAATATGTGAGAATGCGTGAGAATACCAAGGGTCGGCATTCTTGCTCTCCGCGGTTTCGGCCTATTGGGGAAGAGACACCCGGAACGGGGGAACTGACGCGAGCGTCATCTTGGCCACGTATGGCGGGGAGTCGGAAGCGATCCGACTATTTAACGATAGAACAAAAGGGCGCCGAAATACTTTTCCCACTCGTTGCATATAAACGCATGGTTTGCAGAGATTACTTTAAGGATGTTCCGCAAGTTCTTTTCGGAAATGTCACCACGGCCCGCGACCAGGCATCCGCCGTCTTCTGTGAGCCATACTTTGGTAGAGTTTGTCTCTGGGCGCCCCCGGGACACGTGGACGTGCACCGGCTCGTTTCCCTCGCCGCTCCAGAAATAGACTATGTAGCCGCCGATGCTGAAGAGTTTAGGCATGCGCGAACCCGCCCTCCCAGGCGAAGTTCATGATGACCGGGGCGTTGTTTCTGACGAACTGTTCGTACCACCGGAGTTGCTCGGGTGAGAAACCCTCGGTTTGCAGCCACTTGCACGCGGGCAGGATGCACCACGCCGAGTTGAAGCCCATCTCGATCGGCTGCTCCACGCAGACCAAGACCGTCCCGTCCTCGCGGGGTTCGGAATAGGAGACTTGTGTGTCGTCTGCGAGCCTCAGGTACTCGAACATCTTTACACCCATGGAGAAACCCTTCCGTGTTGCGGCAGGCGGCTGCGACCGATCGATGCGTCTGCCATTGTATGCCCGCATTCGATGGATGTAATCTGTGTGCGCAGATTTTCCGCTCCCTTATTCACCAGGCCCTCTTTCGCTGTACCACCTTTCGTGCGACAACCCAAAAACCGATTCGTGCGACAACCGGCCTCCCTCTGCGGGCCATAGTGCGGGCCATGCAACGTCCGCCGTGAGCCGACGCACCGTGCGCCGGCTTCGCACGAGCCCGAAAGGACTGCGTCCCATGACCGTCTTCAACGCCTCTATTGCCCGTCGCTCGCTCGTAACTGCCGGTACCTGCGCCGTCGCCGCGGCCGCCGACTCCCCGTTGGCTGCGTTTGCCGCTGAGGCCCTCGCCCCCACCCCCGCCTGGGACATCGAGGCCGACGTCGTGGTCGTTGGCTCCGGCGCCGCGGGAATCTCGGCCGCCGTGGCCGCCATCGAGGCCGGCGCCGACGTGGTCATGGTCGAGAAGTGGGACACCCTGGGCGGCATCAGCGCCTCGTGCGTGCAGTTCTGTGCCTACGACTCGGGCCTCCACACGCCCCAGCCGTTCGCCGACGTGACCGACGACGCGGAGCGGATGTTCGCCGCCAGCATGGAGGCGTCGGGCAACACGGCCGACCCGGCGTTCCTGCGCGTTATCTGCGAGACCTCGCCCGACGTCATCGACTGGATGGTCGCCCACGGCTGCGAGTTCAAGGAAGCCCTGCGCCCCTCCGACGGCCGCAAGGGCCAGGGCAAGTACATCACGGCTACCCCCGGCGAGCTGGTGAGCAAGCTCATGCCGTTGGTGCAGGAGCAGGGCAGCGTGCTCACGGGCCACAAGCTGGCCGAGCTCGTGTACGACGAGGGGCTCGGGCGCGTGGGCGGCATCGTGTGCGACACCGACGACGGCCCGGTGCGCATCGGCGCGGCCGGCGGCGTGGTGGTCTGCAGCGGCCCCTGGCCCGACGACGAGGTGCTCGGCGCGCGTCATCTGCCTGCCGCCATGGGCGAGATGCCGGCGGCCGTGGCCCAGACCATGGTCTCGATGGGCATGCCGTTTGGCCCCTACACCGGCGAGGCCGTGCGCGCGGCCCAGAAGATCGGCGCCGCCGTGCGCCATATGGAGTACGTCATGCCCGACCCCTACTACGCCGTGCCCGAGCTCATGCTCCAGCGCGTGGCCGCCTTCGGTGTGTCGCGCTCGGTGAACCAGGTGCTCATCGGCTCTGACGGCAGGCGCTTCACCGACGAGGGCAAGATGTGCGGCGCCATCGCGGTCGATGTGATGAACCAGCCCGGCAGCGTGTGCTACCCCGTGACCGACGGCCACATCGTGCCGAGCCAGCTGCAGATGGGCGGCTCGGTCGAGGCCATGGAGCAGTGGGCGGCCGACGGCCACGTGGCCCGCGGGGAGACCCTCGAGGAGCTGGCGGCCAACATGGAGGAGCTCTTTGGCACGCCGGCCGACGAGGTGCTCGCCACGCTGACCCGCTACAACGAGTTCTGCGCGGCCGGCTCTGACGACGACTTCGGCAAGGACCCCCACTACCTGGCCCCCTACGACCAGCCGCCCTTCTACGCCGGCCCTGCCGAGACCTGCCGCTACCTGTACACCCACGGCGGCCTCGACACCGACCTCCAGGCGCAGGTGCAGGGGATCGACGGAGTTCCCATCGCCGGCCTCTACGCCGCCGGCATGTGCACGGGCGGCCACCTGGGGACCGACACGATCTCGGGCAACTGGCAGCTAGACGCCGTGGTGTTCGGCCGCATTGCCGGTGCCAACGCGGCTGCTGCTGCGTGCTAGGATCGCGGGGGCTTCTCTGCTGCGGAATCGGCGGTGGAGGAGCCGGCGGAGAAGCCCCCGCTTTGCAGCTCGCCCATGAGGTCGAGCAGCTCTTGTCGCGAGTGGACGCCGAGCTTGGCGTAGGCGCGGCGCAGGTAGGTCTTGACCGTGTGCTCCGAGATCATGGCCTGGTCGGCGAGGTAGCGGGCGCTGCGGCCCGAGGAGTACTCGGCCACGGTCTGGGCCTCCTTGGCCGAGAGGCCAAAGTGCTCGCGCAGCAGGTCGAGGGCGTCTGGGCGCGCGGGTGCGGGCACAGACGCGGGCGTGGACGGCTGGGTGCCAGGTTGCGTTGCGGTGTGCGGGGCCTGCTGCCCCTGCGACGTCTGGGCGCGGGCCGGGTTTTGGATGCCGGGCGGCTCCTGGGCACACGGCGCCCCCTGCACGCGCGACGGTCTGCGGCCCAGCAGCACGGCCCCGTACAGCAGGCACAGCGAGAGCAAAAGCCCCCACAGCACAAAGGCCACGAGCCGCGCGTCGCTTGATCCGACGAACGTCCCCGCAGGTAGATAGCCCAGCGATTGGCCGGCCGCTATGGAGAGCTGCGCCACGGCCACCGGCAGGCCGAGTACAAACAGCGCCGGGAGCTTGCGCGCGTGGGCCTCGCTCACAAAGAGCCCATCCACAGCAGCGCGAAGAACGTGATGAGCAGCGCCACCATGAGGCTGCCGGCAAAGTTGGCCTGCTGGGGCAAGAACGCCCCGAACAGCAGGACCGAGGCAAAGGCCGCCACCGACAGCGGGTAGATGGCGTCGACGTCGACCCTGCGGGGGCGCAGCGCGGCCAGTGCGACGACCATGGCCAGGGCCACGGCGGCGCACACCAGCGACGTTGCAGGGGCCTGGGCGTACTGGACCCCGCGAAACAGGTCGACCTGCACCACCAGACCGCACATGGCCGAGAAAACCGTGGTGCCCACGAGCGCCCGGGCCATGCGGCCGCGCAGCCCCTGGGTCGAGGAAGCCTGGCTGTTAGGCGCGCTTTCCTGCATGGTCTGGTCCTGCATGGCCCGATACAGCCTGGGCGACCCGGCCAGGCATACGGCGAGCGCGACCCACGACCCGGCGAGGGCCACGTAAAAGCACTCGCGCCGCAGGTCGGGCACCCAGGCGGTGCAGGCGGGCACCAGGAGCGAGTCCACCAGGTAGCCGCAGGCGATGAGGATCACGGCGTAGCGGGGGATTACCAGCGAGAACAGCTGCATCCAGCAGAGGTTGACCAGGGCCCACCCCACGCCGCCCAGTATCTGGGCGACGCAGGCCCATACGGGGCCGCCTCCGCCGGAGGCCAGCAGCCACGCGAGGGCGCAGGCGATGCCGGCGATGCAGAGGCCGCGGGTCTTTTCGAGGCGGCCGGTCCAGGCCACGATCGCCACGGCGGCATAGGCGACGCCGCCGGCCGCGATGCCCGCGACGGCAAAGGGTGCGTTCGAATAGGGGCCCGACCCCACGTCGAGCAGGCGCGCCCCCTGGAACAGGCCAAAGCCCACGATCGAGACGACCATGAGCAGGACGACCTCTTTTGACAGCTTCGACAGCCCGTGCGTCTGCATGGGATGCTCCTTCGTGGCCGGGTCCGGCGGCGTTTTGGGAAGCATGCTATAGCAAACAGGCAGGCAGTGGGGAGGGACAGTGGGGACCTGACACGGTTGTTTTACGTGTAAAACAACCTGTGGTATACTCTGCCCACGCAATCGACCCGAAGGCGGGGTGAACCCATGGCGACCGCCATTGCGAACGGACGCGTCGATCAGGCCATGCTCGCGCAGGCCTCGTATATCCTGGGCTTGCAGGGGCTTACTGTTTCCCAAGCCATCCGCGAGCTTATTAACTATATCGCCCTTACGGGCGAGGTGCCTCGCTATGCCGAGGAGTCGTCGAAGAGGGACCGGGTCCAGTCGATGATCGAGCTCACGGAGTTTCTGGAGTCCCTTCCCATGCCGGGGCGCGAGCCGGGCCTGAGCGACGAGGAACTTCTTGACGAGGAGAGGATGGCCCGCTTTGGGTGTTAAGAGGCGCCTCCTTCTCGACACGAACGTCGTCCTGGACTACTGTGACGCGGCCCGTGCGGACCACGAGGCAACCTGCCGGTTCATCCGGGATTGTGTCGAGCGGTCCGTGGCTCTTCTGGTGACGGTCGGCTCGCTCAAGGACGTCTACTACGTGCTGCGGCGCCTCTATGCGAGCGAGCCCTTGGCGCGCCAGGTGGTGGGCAAGCTCGTCGCCGGTCCCCTGACGGCGGTCGACCTTAAAGCGTCCTACGCCAAGACGGCCCTCGAGTCCGATGAGCCCGACTTCGAGGACGGCCTAGTGCGCGCCGCCGCCGAGACCGAGGGGGCCTTTGCAATCATTACGCGCGACGTACGGGCGTTCGGGGGTTCGGCCGTGCCGGCGATGCCAGTCGTGCGGTATCTGGAGCTGTTTGGCGGGTAGGTCGTGCCGCCTGCCGCGGTGTGGACCCGGGCGGTTTATCTTGACGATCTCCACCCCAATCTGGGTGCCGTTTTTGAAAACGTGGTTGCCCAGGAGCTTACGTCCCAAGGCAACCCGCTGTTCTACTACATGAACAAGAAGCGCGGCGAGGTCGATTTCGTAACGGAGGCGTCTGGCGGGTCGGTCCTTCCCATCGAGGTGAAGTCCGGTCGCAACCCTCGTGCGCATGCGGTTTTGAATCACCTGCTGCAGAGCTCTGAGTGCGAGGTGCCTCGGGACATCGTGCTCTCGCGCCTCAACGTGGAGCACAAAGGCAAGGTGGTGTATCTCCCCTGGTACGCCACGTTCTGCCTGCCGCACTTCACATGGCCGACCGTAGCGCCACTGACGGCCGACCTGCCGCGCATCTAGAGAAACCCTGATTGCACGGGAACAAACCACAGGCTCCGCCTGTGGAGCCACAAACGGCTGCGCCGTCCCGTGTCTGTAACAGGGGGCGCCCCGCCCCTTACCATCTTGCGTGCGACGGGCCGGTCGCACGCGGAAGGGGCAGGGATATGCCGCAACGGAGCCTGTCACACACCAGCTGGGACTGCGTGTACCACGTGGTCTGGATGCCGAAGTACCGGCGCAAGGTCATGTACGGACAGTTCAGGAGGGAGATCGTTGGGACAATGAGGGACCTGGTTGCGAGGGAGGACGGCGTGGGGACAGCGGAGGGGGGCGCGTGCCCGGATCACATCCACCTGTGCCTGGGGGTGCCCCCGAAGCACGCCGTGAGCAAGGTGGTCGGGAGGCTCAAGGGGCGCAGCCCGATGATCCTGCACGGGAGGCGCCCGGAGCTGCGCCTGGCGACCGGCAGGGACAAGGCGCTGTGGGCGAGGGGCCACTGCGTGAGCACCGTCGGCCTTGACGAGGCCAAGGTGCGGGAGTACGTGCGCGGCCAGGAGGGGGGCAGCGGGTTCGAGTGGGCCGACGCCCCCGCCGGGGGCGCGACGGTAATGGTCTGGCCGGCCCGTCGCGGCCGTGGCCGCCGCGGCAACGGCCCCTTATAGGGGCAACAAAAGCCCCCGGCTATGCCGGGGGATTTTTACTTGTCGCCACAAGGGCTTCGACGCGTTTACGCCAGCGGCTTATCGTCGAGGAGCGAGTCGACGAACGTTACGAGCATCTCGGCGCATGCGCTGTAGAACATCAGACCGTGCCCGCCGGCTTTAGCGTGGCGTGCCTCTTGAGCGGTTACCTCTCGGGCAAACACAGGAGCCCACTGTGCCAGATGGTTTGCCACAAAAGCGCGCCGTGCCTCGCGGGCGCGGGCGCCTTCGCCTTCCTCGCCGCCTGCCATCTGCTCGATTTCGCAGAGAAGCCCGCAGAATCCGCATTCGAGGGCAACGTGGTCTTCTTGGGACCTCCCATCCTCGCTCACCGCGTACCCGAACTCTCGGTATGCGGCGAGTGCCCGGTCGCGCTGCTCCTGCATCAGGAGGGGCAGCTCTCCCACCAGCGCCGACTCGTAAGGCGGCACCGGGTTCTTGCTCATGCTGCGGAAAAGGCGGGCGTAGTCGGCGTTGAGGCTCCTGACCACTTCGCTGGTCTCCAGGTCTTTTGAGCGGGTGAGAAACTCGTCGAGTTCTGCGGGGGCGTCGTCTCCAAGGCCGCGGAGGCCGTCGACGAACGTCGCGTCGACTTCTCCGCCGAATACACGGGCGAAAAAGGCGAACAGGTCGCGCTGCTCAGGCACAGAAAGGTTCATCTTGAATTCTCCGATCGACATGGGGCGCCGTGGCGGTTTTGCCTTCGAATGTGCGGGCGGGGAGGCCGACGACCTCCCCGCCCGAAAACCTACAAGCTCTTAAGCGTAAGGGGTGTCCCTTAGCTTGTGGCGGTGATGGCCGCGTCCTTCTCGTCGATGATCGCCTGGACCTCGTCGGGGGTCCCGAAGTACAGCGCCTGCATCGGGCAGGTGGCCACGCAGTGGGGCGCCGGCCTGCCGTCGTCGCCCACGCCGAGGCTCAGGCACATGTCGCACTTGTTCATCTTGCCGGTCTCGACCTCGTACTCGGGGACGCCGAACGGGCAGGCGCTGGCGCAGGTCTGGCAACCGATGCAGGCGTCCTGGTCGACGACCACGATGCCGTCCTCCTCGCGCTTGGTGATTGCCTGCGCCGGGCAGTTCTTGACGCACTCGGGGTCGTCGCAATGGTGGCATGCGTCGGCATGGAAGGTCCGGGTGACGTTGGGGAAGCTTCCTCCCTGCTCCTCATATACCTTGCGGCGCGAGACGTCTCCCGCCTTGAAGCCGTGCCACTGCTTGCAGGTGACCTGGCAGGCGTAGCACTTGATGCACCGGTCCGCGTCGTGGTAGATAGTCAGTTGGACGTCGCTCATCGGTTAGCCCTCCCACTTGCTGATCTTGACGAGCGTCTGCTTAGAAGACGCAGACGAGAACCTGTCCCATTTCTCCGGGTCGCCGTCGAACAGGACGTTGGTCTCCGAGCCGCCGTCCCCATAGCCGTAGCCGGGGAGGTCGAGGTCCTGACAGTCCTGCCACCATCCGCGCCTGCCCATCAGCACGTCCGGGGCGATGCCCTCGAAGTACTCGGCGGTCAGCAGGCACCAGCCGTGCGGGGACTCGACCTTCATCCAGTCGCCGTCCTCGATGCCGTACTCCTTTGCCGTCGCGGGGTTGATCTTGCACCAGGGGTAGGGCTTGATCTCGCGGCACCACGGCAGGTTGTTGCGGTGGCTGTGCTCGGCGAGGCGATGCCCGTGGACGTCGGAGAACAGCAGCGGGTATTCCTGGACGAGCTCGGTGTTGCTGAGGTTCTCGGGAGAGCCTACGTACTCGGGCAGGTAGCCCAGGGTTCCCTCCTCCATGTTGTCGGTCTGGCCGCCGAACAGCTCGTGGTAGCACTGGACCTTGCCGTTGGGCAGGATGGAGAACAGCTCGTCGTAGCGCTGGTACTCGGGCTCCGTGAGGACCTGCTCCTCCTTCGGGCGCTCGACGAAGATGCCCTCGTCGGCGTCGCGAAGCTCCTCAAGCGTGAAGCCGGAGCCCTCGAGCAGCTGGCGCAGCATGCCGTCGTTGTCGCCGCCCCACCAGTCGTCCTCGTAGCCCATGCGCTTGGCGAGCTCGGCGTAGAACTTGTAGTCGGACATCGACTCGCCAATGGGCTCGATCAGCTGGTGATTGACCGAGATGTAGGTGCCTTCGAGTAGGTTGTTCATATGGAGCTGGTCGCTCGCCTCGTACTGCGTGCAGGCCGGAAGCACGATGTCGCAGTAGTCGCAGGTGGGGTTCCAGTTCGTGTCCATCGTGAAGTGGAAGTCGGCCTTCTTGAGCAGCTCCGCGATGCGCTTGGGCTGGCGCAGGCACGACAGCGAGTTCGTGGCGTGCGAGAAGAGCGCACGGGGCTTGTAGGGCTTCTCGGTCTCGAGGGCCTCGAGGACTTTGGCATTGCAGGAAGACAGCGAGTAGGTGTACTTGCCGTAGGCCCAACGCGGGAACTCGGGGGCGAGCAGCTTGCTCGTTCCGGGCTGCCAGCCGTTGGCGATGTCCTCTTCGGTCGCCTCGAGCTTGTCGAACTCATGCAGGGTTGGGAAGAACCAGGCCATGTCGGATAGCTCGAACATCGGAGGGGGCGTGACCAGGGACGCACCATTGCCGCCGGGAACGTCGAGGTTGCCGGTGATGGCCTGGATCAGGAAGATCGAGACCGCAGTCCACGTGCCGTCGTTGGTCTGGTCGCCAAAGCCGTTGCCGTCCATGAGCGCCATGGGCTTGATGGTGCCCATCATCTCGGCCACCTGGACGATCTGCTCCTCGGGAACCCCGCAGATATCGGCGGCCCATGCGGGGGTGAACTGCTGGACATGCTCGGCGAGCTTGTCGAACCCATTGCACCAGTTATCGGTGAAGTCGTGGTCGTAGAGGTCCTCGTTGATGATCACGTTGAGGATGGCCAGGGCCAGGGCGCCGTCGGTGCCCGGGCGCACGGGGACCCACACGTCGGCGTGCGTGGCCATCGTGTTGAGCGTCGGGCGGATGTCGATGTACTTCATCCCGCGCTCGGTCTCGCGCAGGCGGTCGAAGTTCTGGCCGCGCGTTTGGTTGACGCCGGTGTTCTCCTTGTTGGAGCCCCAGACGACCAAGAGGTTGGTCTTGTCGATCTGGCCGGGGAACGTCGAGGCGTTGCCGATGGTGCAGAGCTTGGTGGTCTCGCGTTGGTCCCAGCAGATGCCGTTGTGGCACCAGTTGGGGCTGCCGTACAGGTTGAGGAAGCGCATTCCCAGGGTGTCGATGCACTCGGCAGACTGGCCGGAGAGGATGCAGAACGTCTCGGGACCGTAGGCCTCCTTGTACTCCTTGAGCTTCTCGGCGATGGTGTCGAGCGCCTCGTCCCACGTGATGCGCTCGAACTCGCCGCTGCCCTTTTCGCCCGTGAGCTTCATGGGGTAGAGGATGCGCGACGGGTCGTAGACGAGCTGTGGGGCGGAGTTACCTTTTGCACATAGGGTTTTTCCGCCGTGGCCGCAGTTGTTGCCGGCGAGTGGGTTGCCTTCGACATGGGTGAACTTGCCGTTCTCCACGGTGCACAGGGTGCAGCAGTAGGTTTCCGACAAGCCGCACATCTGGCACCAGACGCTCTTTTTAACGGTGCCCTTCTCGTCTGTCGCCCCGTTTTCCCCTTCGGAGGCGAAGGCCTTCTTGACGAGGGTTGGCCCGCTTACCTGGGCCGCGGCGGCGAGGGCTCCCAGCCCTGCCGCGCCCGCAAGGAAGCTCCTGCGAGTAATCTCCTCCACGATCATTCCTCCCTTTTGAGCGGCTGGGGTGCCCTCCAAAGCGCCCCTGTTCCTGCTCGCTCGGACTGATTATCATATTATCATAGGGTCATATGATAATGCAACATTGTTTTTGGGTGCGGGCCTGTTCCTTAGATGGATCTGGGACAATCGGGATGTTTTCGGGGTGAGGCACTTCTTTCTTGCTCACGCAAAACGAGCGGTTTTGCCATGCTTTACTATGATGGCAGGCACCACAAGCGCGCATCGTATAGCTGAAATGCGGCCGACAGAGGGTAATGGCAGACATGAAAAGGCAGGAACCGACGGAAATCCGCATAGACCAGAACAGCGGGGTCCCCGTTTGGCTCCAGCTTAACAACCAGATTACCGCCCTGATCTATTTGGGGGTTTATCCTGCGGGTTCCCAGCTGCCGACGGTGCGTGAGATGGCGGTCCAGGTGGGCGTGAACTACAACACGGTTAGCAAGGTATACCAGAATCTCGAGCGGGAGGGGCTGATAGTCTCCCGGCGTGGTAGGGGCAGTTTTGTCGAAAGCGCGCTACCGCCCGTCCAAGACGGCCCTTTGGGGGAGGGCGAGGGATTTGCCCGTGAGTACGTTCATCGCTGTCAGGAGCTTGGGCTAAACGACGACATGATCGTTGACCTGGTACGTAGGCAGCTTGAGGGGGACCGGCGACGATAAGGCTCGCCAGCCGGCGTAGGTGAATGTGCGGGGCTGCGGCATCTGGAGGGATGTCGCCGATCAACGGGGTGAGAGAGATGGCATCTGGTTCGAAAGCGTCGTCCAAGAAAGCGGGTGCTGTGGAGGACCGGCAGTCCCGCGTGACGGGGGAGGCCCCCGCGACCGATTTTGAGCCGAACAGCGCATCGCGCGGGGGAGTTTACATATTCTATTGGCTTGTGGTCTGCTGCTCGGCGGCGGTGTGCCTAGGGCTCATCGGCTGGCTCGCCCCGTTTGTGCTCGGCCATGCCGTTCCACTCTATCTGTCACTCCTTATCTCTGCCGCCGTTGGGCTTGTCTTCGGGAGCACGGTTCGTATCACGACGCAATGGGAACGTGCCGTCGTCCTTAGGCTTGGACGCTTCCACAAGGTTGTTGGCCCCGGGGTCTTTTTGTGCATCCCGTTTTTTGACCACGTGTCCATCCACATCGACCAGCGTATGGTGACGTCTTCTTTCTCGGCCGAGGCCGCCCTGACATCGGACCTCGTGCCTGTTGACGTGGACGCGGTGCTGTTCTGGATGGTATGGGATCCAAAACGTGCGTGCCTAGAGGTCGAAAACTACCCCAAGGCGGTTCTCTTTGCTGCCCAGACGGCCTTGCGCGACGCAATTGGCACTATCCCGCTGTCCGAGCTCTCCCTGAGGCGCAAGGAGATCGATCGTGCCATCCAGGACGAGATAGCCCCGGTGTGCGAGGAGTGGGGAATCACCATCACCTCGGTCCGCATCAGGGACATCATGGTTCCCAAGGACTTGGAGGACGCACTGTCAAAAGAGGCGCAGGCGGAGCGGGAGCGCAACGCCCGCGTCATCCTTGCCGAAATCGAGAAGGACATCTCCGATATGTACGTCGAGGCTGCCAAGGCCTACGACGACAACGGGACCGCCCTCAAGCTGCGCGCCATGAGCCTTGCATACGAGGGTGCCCGAGACGGCAAGGGGGTTCTCCTCGTTCCTTCTCAGCTGGTCAACGGGTTTGACCCGAGCAGCCTTGGCCTGGGCTCCAAGGATTAGAACAGTCCCAGGCTTGCGGCGACAAGTTGGACGGCCGTAAGGGGTTCGTGGACTCCGACGGCGATTACAATGCAGCGTAGCGCGAAAGATCCTGCGACGGAGCAGGCGGCTGCAACGATGGCGGCGATGGGCCGGGCCATGGCTTTTGCGACACGCGCTCCGGGCTGTGCGGCTGAAAGCGCGCCGTGAAAGCTCGGACCGCCTGTCTCGGCGCCTTGCGGAGGGCATGCGGCGATGGCTTCGCACACAAGGGGAACGACGATGCCCAATGCGACCGCGCCGACCCAGAACCACGGGGCGAGTTCGCCTTCGACAAGGCTGCGGGCCATCTCTGCGCCTAGCGGCGACGCCGATGCCCTGCCGATCACATATGCCGTGAGGGTGCCCGTCTCGAGGAGGGCGATTGCGATGGCACCGATTGAGACGGCCCGGTAGGCTGCGGCGTTTGACCTGGGGCTTGTTTTTTGCCGGGTGCCTCTGACCGCTCCATCGCCCCAACAGAGTAGCAGTGCGGAAACCTCTGCTCCCATGGAGCAGGACGACAGGGTGAATAGGACGGGGAGCAGGGGCGTGTCCCACATGGGAATCGACCCTGCCGACCGCAGGAGCATCCCTGTATAGGCGGCGATTGCAAGGCCGACGATGGCCGCCGCCGTCATCGCCGCGTTACCCGCGATGACAACCGTCCTGCTCCCCGCATGCGGGAAGAGGGCGAGCAAGCCTGCCCGTGCCCGAGGTGTGGCAAGGACGGCGTTTGCTACAAAAACGACGCAGCCCGCTACGAGCGTCCAAGCGCCGTATGTCATCCAGGAGCCGGCGTTTGAGAAGGAGAGGTGCAGTGCCAGTGCCTGATCCGGGTTGTCGAGCTCGAAGACGAGGCACGCGAGGCCCATGGCGAGCGCTGCAAGCGCGATGCAGCTGCTTGTGGCCGGAAAGGGGCCGAGCGAACGCGGCCCACCTGTCTCGTTGCTCATTCCGCCGTTGTACAGGCGTACGATTGAAGAGACAAGCGCGAGGCCGCCGGCAAGACCGCCCAGCAAGAGGTAGAGGGAGGAAAGCCATCCCCAGGCCGTCTGGTCAAACATGGCTTATCATCCGTGCAAGAAGCCGCTTTGGGGGACGCGGCCGGCTTCTTGCATGCGCGTCTCCTTGTCGGATATGGTTTGTTCTATCTCTTCTCGGGTGCCAAAGTACAGCGCCTGGGTTGGGCAGGTTGCCACGCAGCGGGGATTGGGACGCCCATTCTCGTCAACCCCCAGGCTCAGACACAGGTCACATTTGACCAAGCCGCCGCCGTCATAGGTCGGGACGTCGTAAGGGCATGCAAACGAGCAGTAATGGCAGCCGATGCAGAGGTTGCGGTCGACTACGACGATGCCATCGATATCACGTTTGGTCAGAGCGCCTGCCGGGCAGACGCGGACGCACTCGGGCTCGGCGCAGTGCATGCAGGCGAGGGAGTAGAAGACCCGTGTGACATTAGGGAACTTGCCCGAGGCCTGCTCGATGACGCGTCGGCGTGCCGCGCCCCCGGCGGAGATGCCATGCCATTGTTTGCAGGCGACCTGGCAGGCATAGCATTTGATGCACCGGTCCGGGTCAGAGTAAATCAATAGCTGATTTTCCATCCTGCTCAATCCCTCCCCCTGGAGGCCTTGCGCCCTGGTGCCCCATGGTACCCCATCGGTCGCCACCGGTATAGACCTGGGATTCGCCTTTGCCCGGGCTGACTCTCCGCCCCCACTTCCCCTTCCCCGCCTTACTCCCTGGCCTTCTCCGCCCGCCCCTCCAGATAGGTGAGCAGCGCGGTAAAGACCACTGCGAACACTACGCCCACCAGGTTGTCGTAGATGCGCAGGACCACCGACCCCTCGAGGCCGTACACGCCGCTGGCCAGGAGCAGCGCGCCAAAACAGTTGAGCGCGTTGTTCCAGAAGTACTTGCTCGAGAACCCCATGCAGATGCCCGCCAACGGCCCCAACAGGGGGAGAAGCCCTGCGGGTACGAGCGCCGCAAAGCCGTTGAACGCCAGCGACCCCACCACCACGCCGCCCAGCCTCGTGGCCGCGCGCTTGGCGGGGGTCTCGTCGGTATCGCCGTAGGGCAGCAGCACCGACATGCAGGCGTAGCCCACCCACACCCCGCGCGGGATGCCCAGCAGCTCGCCTACCAGCAGCGCTCCCGCCACGCCCAGGGCCAGCCTCAGCTGCCAGCGCGATTTCTCGCTCGCGAGGCTAAAGGCCCGCAGCAGGTGCGCGAGGCGGATGTCCCTGAACTTGGCGTGGTGCTTGTGTATGAGCACCGCGCCGCACATGACCCAGAGCAGCAGCATGAGCAGCGCACGGGCCCCCAGAGCCGTCCCGGTCACGGGGGTCTGGCTCACAAACAGGTAGCCAAAGACGTAGATGCCCGCGTTGCCCATGGGCGGGTCGTTGGCCACGAGGACCAGGATCACGGCCACGAGCAGGAAGTTCGCGATGAACGAGAGCGCCGGCGAGCCCGCGAGCGTCACCAGGCCGCCCACCAGCATGCAGGCGAACACCACAGCCAGCGCAAAGAGGCTGTCGTCCACGCGGTAGCCGTACGAGACGAACTTGATGCCGAGCAGGATGCAGAAGCCCGCTACCACCACGCCCGAGTTCTCGTTGCCAAAGACCGCCGTGAGCACCCCGATGAACAGGATCGCGAACGCCACGAGCAGCAGGCTGCGCACCGCCATGGCCAGGAAGTAGCGGCGCTTCTCGCGGGGGATGTCGGTCGCGCGGATCTTGGCCCACAGGCCGCGGGCATCGAACTGCAGGAGCTGGTAGAAGGTGGGTGTGGCGGAAGTGCTGGAATCCTGTTTGGCGGGGGCGGTCATGGGTGCGGGCTTTCTGGAGGGGCGGCTGGTTTGGGGCGAGTATACCCGGTGGGGGCTTGCACCTGCACACAAGACGTGCCAGGGCTCAGCGCGCTGCGGCGCATAAGCCCTGGCACAACGGGGTATAAAGCCTTATTCGAGATACCCTAACGCGCGATCTCGAAGGCAATCTCTTCCGTCACGGTGTTGTAATTATCGTCCCAGGCGCTGAACTCGGCCACATACTCGCCGTCGCCCTCGTCGTAGAAGTAGAGGTATGCGTCGGTCGAGGCTCCCGGGCGCAGGGAAGAGACGGATTCGAAGGAGTCGCCGAAGTACCAGCCGGCGGCCGAGATGTCCGTGCCGCCTTGCTGCACGCCGCTTGGCCCGTAGTAGAGGTTCGTGAGGCCCCACCAAGGCGACTCGGACTCGGTTCCGGCGTTCGTGATGCGGACGGGCACTCCGATGGCGCTCTTGCCGTCGGCGTCGTCCCAGCTGCTTACGGTGGCGTAGACAAAGGTGCTCGGGTCGGTGCTCACGGCGAGGGTCCAGCCGGGAAGCTCAAACGTCGCGGAGGCGTCCGCCGGTATCTGGGGCGCGGCGGCCGCCTCTCCCCCGTTCACACCGACGGTCGTGCCGTCGCCGTCGAGCACCTGCACGTCGTCGCCCCCGGCACTCGGTGCCGCAGCTGGGGCGTCCACGAACGCAAGGCTGCGGCCGAGCTGCTCGAACGCCCACACTTCGTTGTCATTCGCGTCGTCCATCCACAGGGCGATTACCGTGGCGCTGACGTCTTCGCTGCTCAGTATGGTCAGATAGCCCGTCGCGGGGCGGCCTTCTTCGACAAAGGTGAACTCGAGGGTCCACTGCGGCGCGCCGTCGAGCGTACGGTTGTGCGTTCCGGTGACCTCGACGCCCTCGAGCCCCATGCCGTCGGTCAAATAACCGGTCGGGTCGTCGCTGATCATGTCGATCATGGCGGCGTAGTCTCCGGCCAGGATGGAGACTTCGGCCATGCCGCTCATGCTCATGTAGCTGTAGGTCGTGTCGCCAGTGCCCTCGTCGCCTGCTTCCTCCATAAGGTCGGTGGCCGCTTGGAACTGCACGCCTTGCACGCGCACGGTCTTGAACGCGAGCATGGTCTCGGCACTTTCTGATGCCGGGGCGGCCCCGGCGGCATCGGTCGGCATGGGTTGGTCGGCCAAAGCCATCGAGCCAAAGCCCAGGCTTGCGAGCAGGGTGCCGGCGAGGACGATACGGCCGATGCGGTTGCTGGTGCGCATGGTTGCCTCCAAAGTTGTAAGTCTGTGCGTCTGTGCTGTGTCTGCATTCTAGGCACGGCCTGCCCGCGCTCCCATGCCCCCGTGTCCCATAATCGGGCGCGGTGGTGGCCGCATGGCCCGCCATGGCGTAGGATGGGAGTCGCCGTCGTTGTTCGCGCGACGGGAGGGACGGTTCGGAGCCGAGGGGGCGGCGTGAGTCTGCGGCCGAAGGGGTGGGCGAGGAAGTTCGGGGCGTCCCTGCCGGCAGGGCGTGGGGCCGTTGCGGCGGGGTTTGTCTGCGCCGCCGTGGTTGCGGCGGCCATCCTGCTTCTTGAGGCGCACGACCACGCTTTGCCGCCCACCGACCCGGGTCTGGTACGGTCCTGGTACCGCTCCGTTATGTGCGTGGGTCTGGGCGTGGCGCTGGCGGTGTGGGCGCCCTGGGTGCGCCGGCGCTGCTCCGACGTGTATATAGCCCGCAACCTGGGCTGGGCCGCCGGCCTGCTGGCCGCATGGCTCGTGCTGGTCTTGGTGAAGTACGAGACGGAGAACCCCCTCGTCGCGAGCCTCATGTGGTACCTCTACTACGTCCCCATGCTGGCCGTCCCCACGCTGGGGCTGTTCAGCCTTGTGCGTGCTGCCGCTTGGGACGGCCGTTCGGGGGTGCGTGCCGCCCGACGCGTCGTGGTGGCCGTCGACGTGGCGCTCGTGTTGCTCGTTTTGACCAACAACGCCCATCACCTGGCGTTCATGTTTACCTTTGACGATCCGGCTTGGAGCGCCAGCTACCTGTATGGGCCTGGCTACTGGGCGGTGATGGGGTGGGTGGCCGCCCAGCTCGCTGCGTTTTTGGCGCTGGCCTATTTTGCGGCGAGCCGCCGACTGCGCCCCCTGCTCACCCTGGTGGCGGTGGTTGTGGGAGCGGGGCTTGTATATAGCGCGCTGTATGTTTTGGGCGTTCAGGTCGCCCGCTCTACGAACCTGGCGCTCGTCTACTCGGCCCTGGCGCTCGCGGCGTTCGAGACGTGCCTGGACGTGGGGATCTTTCCGTCGTATCGTGCCTGGGCCTACGCGTTCTCCTGTCTTCCGCTCGATCTCAAGGTGGTCGACCGCGCCGGACGCGTGGCCTTTGCCACGCGCTGCGCTGTGCCGCTCGACGAGGCGGTCCGCGCGGGGGTGATGCGTTTGAGCGCCCGTCCCCACGATGCGTGCTCGTCGTTCCGGGTGCCGGGGCACGCCCATCGTAGGTATGGGGCGTACAGGCTGGTGGGGGGCACGGCGCTGCTTACCGAAGACGTGACGTATCTGGACGAGCGCCGCGAGCAACTTGAGGCGCGCCGCGCAGAGCTGCAGGACTACAACGCGCTGCTCGAGCGAAACCTGGGTGTCCGGAGCCGCCTGCTCTCTCAGCAGGCCGAGCGCGAGTTGACCCAAGAGGTGGAGTATGCGCTGGCGAGCGCGTTGGGGCGTGCGGCCGTGCTGCTCGATGAACTGGCGGGTGCCGATTTGCAGGATGCCGGCGCCGATGAGGGCCGCGGTGCCGTGACCGCCGTCGCCGGCGACGCGCAGGGGGAGCCGGAGGGACGGCGAGCCCGCCTCGCCGAGCTGCGCCTGCTGCTGGCCTATTGCAAGCGCAAGGCGGCCCTGGTGCTCCTCGAGCGGGAGGGAGGCGCTTGCGACGCCGCCTCTGTTGGGCTGGTGGTTCGCGAGCTTTCGTGCGAGCTGCGTGCCGTGGGTGCTGCGTGCACGGCGGTGGCCGAGCTCGACGCTCCCGTCTCGTGGGGTACGGCAAGCTCCCTGACCGACTGCCTGTATGCGTGCGCCCTGGCCACGGTGGGCTGCGACGCGCCGGTGGCGCTGCTGGTCGTGCGCGAGGGCGCCGGGGGTTCGGTCGAGCTGCGGGCGTCGGTCGAGACGGGGGAGAAGACCGGCGGCGAAGGGACTGCCGACATCGCCGCGGCGCCCGGGCCGTTCGGCCGCAGCGCCGCGCCCGGCAGCCGTGCCGGCCTCGATCCCGCCGCCCTCGAGGGGGTCCTGGCCGCGCGGGCGGGCGACGCCGCGGTCGAGGGGGACGCCCGCGCGCTGTGCGCCCGCGTTTGCATCGCGCGGGGGCGCTCGTGAGTGCCCTGGGGGTGCCGCCCTTTCCGCTTGGCTTTGGGGCGGCCGTTCTGCTCATGGCGCTGTTCTTTGTGCTTGCCATGGGGCAGGCGCTCCATGCGTCGCGCCTGGTGTGCTGGCGGGTTCGGCCGCGCTCGCTTGCGGTGTACGAGGCTTTGCTCGTCGCACACCTGGTGCTGGGCTTTTGCGTTGCCCGCGCCGCCTCGCGGGGTTTTCCGCCCGGCTCGGTTGTCCTGCTGTGGCCGGCCGGCCTGGTTGTTGGGACGGCCTTGATTTCCGTGGGGTCGGTGGTCTGCGCCCGCGCGGGCCGCGCCCGCATGCTGCCGGAGCTCGCCTGCATTGCGCTGACGCTGCCCGTTTGCGCCGGGCCGGCGTCGGGTTGGGCCGGGACGGTCCTTGTCCTTGACGCGGTGGTCATGGCGGGGCGTGTGGCCGTCGCCCTGGTACGCGACGGTCGGCTGCGCCGCGAGGGTCCCGAGCGCGATGCCATGGCCGAGGCGGTGCGCCTGCTTCCCGAGGGCGTCTTGTGCATCGCGGACGACGACGGACGCGTTCTGTTTGCGAACGATGCGATGCGCTCCTGCCTGGCGGGGCTGGGGCTGCCTGCCGACCTTGCCGACCTGAGCGGGGTCTGGGACGCGCTGGAGAAGAGGGCTCGGGGCAGGGAGGGGGACGGCACGGCGGTGGGAGAGGGGCTGCGGCTCGAGGTCGCGCCGGGAGACTCGCGTCTGTTCGTGCGCAGCGAGTCGGAGCTGAGCGGCCGACCGTGCAGCTGGCTCGTGGCGTTCGACATAACCGAAGAGGAACGGGCGGCGGAGCAGTTGGCGGAGGTCGCCCGCTCTCTCGAGCTGGCGGGCGACGGGCTGCGCCGCGCCTTGTGCGACGTGGACCGGGCTGCGCGCAACGAGGCGCTCATCGCCATGCACGCCCGGGTGCACGACGTGATCGGCCAGCGTCTGTCCATCCTGCACCGCTATGTGGAAGACGGCGCGCCCGCCTCGTCGTTTGGGCAGGTGGCCGCGCTCGTTGAGGGCATGTCGGCCGAGCTGCGCGCGGGGGTCGATCCCGATGCCGCCACGGAACTGGCGGCCGTGGCCGACGCGTTTGGGCTCGTGGGCGTCAAGGTGCGCCTCGAAGGGGCCCTCCCGGCCGACCGGGAGGTTGCGCTGCTGTTTGTTCGGGTGGTTCGCGAGTGTGCCACCAACGCGGTGCGTCACGGCCGCGCACGTGCGATTGACGTCTGCATGGGCGAGGGCGTTGCCGAGGGCGGCGTACGGTGTGCTACGCTGCTTGTGACCAACGATGGGGCGACCTGTGCGGGCGTTTTGCGGCCCGGCGGCGGCCTGACGGGCATGCGCGCGGCCGCCGAGGCGGTGGGTGCGTCTTTTGACGCGTGCGCCGGGCCGCCGTTTGCCGTGCGGGTCTGCGCACCGCTGTCGGTGGGACGGCCCGCGGAGGCCGCTGCGCCGCAGAACGAGGCGGGGTAATGAGGGGGGCGCGATGATGCGGGTTGTGATTGTGGAGGACCAGGCGATGCTGCTCGACTCCCTTGCGCTTGCCATCGAGGCACAGGAAGACATGGCCGTGGTGGGCAGGTTGGCCGATGCGTCGCTCGCCTTGGACGTGGCTTCTCGCCAACGTGCCGACCTCGTGCTTATGGACGTGTGCACGCAAGACGGCAACAGCGGCATATCTGCCACGCGCCGCATCAAAGAGGCCCTGCCCGAGGTGCGCGTTGTGGTGATGACCGGCGTTCCCGAAGTCACCTTTGTCGAGCAAGCGCGCACCGCGGGGGCGGACAGCTTCGTCTACAAGAACGTCAACACGGCCGAGCTGCTCTCGGTCATGCGCTCTACCATGGACGGCTACATGACGTTTCCGCGGCCTCGCCGTGATGCCCCCACCGGCATAGATGCGCTGACCGAGACCGAGATGGCCATTTTGCGCCTGGTGTGCGAGGCCAAGAGCCGCAGGGAGGTCGCCGCCGAGCTGTGCCTTTCCGAGGGCACCGTGAAGCGCCACGTGTCCGAGATCCTGGCCAAGACCGGCTACGACTCGATACTGCGCCTGGCCGTGAACGTCGTTGCCGACGGCAGCGTGGTTCTGGGGCTCAAGGACGGCGTGTAAGGGCCGGGAATCGGGAGGCGTTGCGGCGCGTTGCACGTTCGTGCTGGGAAATGGCGCAAACGCGCAACGGCCCACAGCCTTTGCGAGGGGTGTGGGCCGTTGCTGATCATGTCACGTAAGGATGCGCTCCGGTAGCTGGTTCCCGTTTACTCCCAGGGCTCCAGGGCTGCAGCCTGCTGGCCGGCGATGCGGCCGTTGACCAGGCAGTCGGCCGTGGCGCAGGAGCCCAGGCGGCAGGCGCCGTGGATGCCGCCCGCGACCTCGCCGGCGGCGTAGAGGCCGCAGATGGGCTGCAGGCGCACGTCGAGCACGCGGCAGTCGAGGTCGGTCTTCACGCCGCCCATGGTGTGGTGCACCTTGGGCCAGCGGCGGGTGATGTAGAAGGGCGGCTCGACGATGGGCTGCGCCTCCTCGGGGATGGCCTTGCCGAACTGCTCGTCGTTTTTGGCCTCGACGTAGCCGTTGTACTCCTCGAGCTGCGCGAGGAACTCGTCCTTGGGCAGGCCGTAGTCCTCGATCACGGCGTCCAGGTCGTCGTAGACCTTGGTGACCCCGGCCTCGATGCCGGCGTCGAGCGAGGCGCGCGCCCACTCGGGGACGTTGGCCTCGCAGGCGATCTGCACCAGGGGCTCGCCGATCTCGAAGATCGTGTCGCAGAAGCGCTTGCGGTCGGTGAGCTCGTTCACGCAGCGGCGGCCGGTCAGGACGTTTATGTCGGGCGAGAAGGGCGCCGTGGCGTCGATCCAGGTGGCGGCGACGCCGTAGCCCGGCTCGTCGGGGCTGCACCAGGGCCCGCACTGGATCCAGTCGAGGTGCACCGGCAGGGCGCCGCACTCGATGGCGGCGCACAGCCCCTCGGCGGTGGCGCCGGCGGCGTTGGTGCAGTCCACGGACTCGTCGAGGCGCGGGTCGTGCTGCTTGCGCCAGGTCACGTCGCGGCTGAAGCCGCCCGAGGCCAGGACCACGCCGCGGGCCGCCTTGACGTAGCAGGGGGTGCCCGTGTTCACGTCGTTGCCGCTGAAGCCGTCGCGGATCTCGGCGCCCACGACGCGGCCCGACTCGTCCTTGACCAGGCGCGCGAACATCCGGCCGAACTCTATCTCGACGCCGATCTCCTCGAGCTTGTCGATGAGGGGGAGCACCGTCGCGGAGCCGTGGCCCACGACCGGGTGGATGGTGCGGCGCTTGCTGTGGCCGCCGTAGGGGAGCAGGGTCACGGAGCCGTCGTCGTCGGTCTGCCACTCGACGCCCAGCACGTCGCGGGTCCACTCCCAGGTCTCGTTGGACTTCTCGGCGATGACGCGGCACTTCTCGACGTCGTTGAGGAACAGGCCGGCGACCTGCATGTCGTGGATGAAGGTGTCGATGGAGTCGTCGACGCCCTGCTCCTTTTGGGCCTGGGACCCGCACACGGCTATGTCGCCGTCGGCCACCATCGAGTTGCCTCCGGGAACCTCGAGCTTCTCGATGAGCTTGACGTCGGCCCCGGCCTTCTTGGCCTCGTAGGCCGCGGCAAGGCCGGCGTAGCCCGTTCCCACGACCAGAACGTCGCACTCCTCGTCCCACGACACGTCCTCGGCGGCGAGGGCGGCCTGGGAGTTCTTTCCCAAGAACGCCAAAGAAGCCCCTGCTGCTGCGGCTGCCGCCCCTGCGACGAAGTTGCGGCGGTCGATGGTCTGGTCCATTGCGCTCCCCTTTCGATGTCCGGTCAGGAAATGACAGACGGCGCATGTCCGCGCCGGTGCCGCCCACCATAGGGTCGCGGGCCTCCCTCTGTCATGGCCACGGCCGTGGTGAATGACGGGCGGTGCGTTTCACCATGGGAGGGCTAGGCTGTGACCTGCCGTTTTAACGGTGTGTCAACATATGTGGACGAGCGGTCCCGACGGGTCGCCGCCGTCTGCCCCTCAGCAGGTCGCCGCCGTCTGCTCGATGAGGGCGAGCAGCTCCCGTTGAGAATGCACCCCGAGTTTGCGATAGACGTTCGACGTGTGCGTCCGCGCCGTCTCGAGCGAGATGCACAGGCCCTCGGCCACCTCGCGGCGGTTGAGCCCCATGCCCAGGAGAACGCACACGTCAGACTCGCGGGGGGAGAGGGCGTGGCCGGTCCGCAGGACGCCCACGGCATGGCGGCAGACGTCCTCCGCCATGCTGCACATGCCGTCGGTGCCCGGCTGCATGGCGGTGAGGCCGAGGTCGGGGCGCTCGAACGCCACGGCCACGAACAGGGCGACCAGCGGCGTCGTCTTTGCCAGCAGCGCGAGCCCCTCGCCGTCGATTCCCGAGAACGCCGCGCTCCACACCACGGCGCCCAGGGCCGTCGCCGCCTCGGTGGCCACCAGGCCCAGGGGCACCGACACTGTCGCGGCCGCGCTGCGCCGCAGCTGCTTGGACCCCAGCAGCGACCAGAACACGATGAAGAAGTACTGGTAGCCCATGGCGTGTATGCCGATGCCGACGACCCAGAACGCCTGGGAGGGGAGCAGGAAGTAGCCGAGGGCCAGCAGGGGGAGCGTCGTTTTGAACACGAGCTGCCACGCGTCCAGCTTGAGGATGAACGTGGCCAGAAACACCAAAAACGACGCGAGCATCGTTCCGACGACGACCCCGTAGCAGGAGCGCAGGTAGAACGACTCGGGAATCACTTCGAAAGACGTCGATATAAAGCCGTTCGAGAACCCGAATATGGCCGCGACGGCGAGTATGGGGGCGAGCGACTTCAGCCAGGCGCGCCGCTTTTCCCCGGCCGCCCCGGCCGTTTTCGACAGGCCGGCGCCGCACGCGACGGCGTCCGTGCACGGCTGCGGGGGGTCCGGGACCGCGGGCTGCGCCTTGCGGTACCTGCCCATGCAGAGGTAGCCCGCGAGGGGGCACAGGACGCTCGCGACGAAGGCGATCGTCTGCGGGGCGACCACGCAAGCCATAAAGGCCGCTCCCCCCAAGGCGGTGGCGCAGATGTTGCAGGCCAGCGTGCTGCGGACCCCGAGCCGCGCCGTGAGGACGCACCAGGCGCACAGCAGGCTCCCCATGGCGACGCCCGTGAACGCGCCGGCCCCGAACGCCGCCGCCGCGCCGTGGAGGGCGGCCGTCGCGGAGGGGCCCATCACCAAGGACAGCGAGAGGACCGTTCCCACCAGCCCGCAGACCAGGGCCCCCGTCTGCATGGCGTTCACCAGGGCTTCTTCGACGCGCTCCGTGGGGCGCCGCCAGGCGATGGCCAAGACGCAGGCCGCGATCAGCGCGCAGAAGGCCAGGTGGGAAATCCAGCGCAGCCCGGCGAGCTCCATGGAGACGAAGCGCAGGGAGAGGGGCCCGCCCCAGTAGTGGAGCCAGTAGCCGACGTACATCGCCGCCATGCCCCAGACGGCCGCACCGTTGAGCTGCACGCCGCGCAGCGTTTTTGGCAGATACCCCATCGTCGCCCATTCCCCTCGAACAAGACCGGCGGCGTCAGTATAGCCCGAAGGGCAGCCCGGTCGCGCAGGCGGGGCGGGGGTGGACGGCGCAGTTCCGGCGAAGAAGCCTTGCAGGTCGGCGAGGGTTTCTTGGCAAAACGAAATTCTCCCCGCGGCCTTCCGCGGGCTTCTCCGCCGGGGTCGAGCGGGGCGCGGGGCCGCCTTGTAACTGCGCGGCCCCGCGCCCCGCCTCCTACTGCGCGTCGGCCAGCAGCGAGCGCGCGGCCACGACGCCGTGGATGAGCGCCTTGCCGAACGCCGTGGCCGACATGTACCCGAAGCCGTGGAAGCCGCCGGTCACCTCGCCGGCCGCGTAGAGGCCGTCGATGGGCTCGCCCGAGATGCCCTCCTCCACCCGCTGCCCGGCGTCGGTCTTGAGGCCGCCGTTGAAGTGCGTGGTGCCGGGCACGCAGGCCACCGCGTAGAAGGGCCCCTCCTCGATGGGGAGCAGCTCGCCGCTCGTGCCGGAGATGTTCGTGCGGCCGAACTCCAGGCCCTCCCCGTCCTTGACGTACTGGCTGTAGGCCGCGACCGTCTGCGCCATGGCCTCGGGGTCGAAGTCGGGGTACTTGGCCTTGATGGCCTCGCCGAGCCCCTCCACCGTGTCGGCCACGATCTCGGGCTCGGTGGGGACGCCGAAGATGGGGCTGCCGGTCCACTCCTCGAGGATCTTGCGCATGGGGGTGTCGTAGATCTGGAAGAACAGGGCCTGGGGGAGGTTCATGGCGTCCTGGGTGATGAGCACGTAGTTGTCGCCCTCGTTGTGGAAGCGCTTGCCGTCGAGGTCCACGATGATGGCGCCGTTGTTCATCCAGGGACCGCAGTTGGTGGTGGTCTCGTAGCCGATGGGCCCGGTGGGGGTCACGCCCGCCCCGATGTAGCTGACGCCTGCGCCCGCGGCGAGCGCCATGAGCAGGCCGTCGCCGGTGGCCCCCTTGCCCGTCATGGGTGTGATGAATTCGGAGCCCTTGCGGCCGTAGGCCTTCGCGAGCTGGGGGTTCTGGGTAAAGCCGCCGGTGCAGACCACCACGCCGTCGGTGGCGCCGATCGAGACGGGGCCGTCGGCGGTTTCCGCCACCACGCCCACCACGCGGCCGTCCTCCACGATGAGCCGGCGCGCGCGGGTGGCGGTCATGACGTCGATGAGGCCGCACTCGCCGATGCGCTCCTCGAGGGTGCTCATGAGCGCGAAGCCGCTGCCGCTGGCGGCCTTGTGCTCCCAGGGACGCGACATGTAGGCCACCTGGGCGGTGCTCGCGAACTCGACCCCGTAGGACTTCAGGGTCTCGTAGACGTCGGCGGCGTTGTCGGCGTAGGACCGGAGCAGGTCTTCCTGGCAGTCGCCCTGGGCCGCCGCCTTCAGGTCGGCGACGAGCTCGTCGCGGCCGCCCGGCTCCATCTCGGTCTCGCAGAACACCACGTCGCCGCCGCAGAGGTGCGAGCTGGAGAGGGGCGTCTCGAGGGACTCGAGCAGGCACACGCGCTTCTGGGCCTGAACGGCCAGCTCCAGGGCGGCCATGTCGCCGGCGGCGCCCATGCCGATGACGACGGCGTCGTACTGGCTGTCGAAGGCCGTGTCGGCCAGCGCCAGCGGGGCGAAGGCGGCTGCGGTGGCGAAGGCGCCCCCTGCGATGAGCCCGCGGCGGGTGATGTTGGTTGCGCTCGTGCCGATGGTCGCGAGCGCGGTCGTGCGGGAGTCGGGCTTGGCCGCGTTCGCGACCGTCGGGGACGGCGCCCAGACGCTCTTCCACGGCCTGGCCTGGGTGGTCACGTTCGCCTGCGCCCGCGCGTCGGGCCTGCCGGTCCGGCGCGCGCTGGGGGTGGTGCTCGTGACGATCGCCGCCGCCATGCTGGTGCTGGGCGTTGCCGACGAGGCCGGGGCGTCGTGGGCGCGCTGGCTCGCGGTGCTGGCCTTCGGGTGCGCCGTGGCGCTGGAGCCTCTGGCCGCGGGCCCTGCGGGGGAGGGGCCGTCGCGGCCCTGGGCGCCCCCGTCGCGGCCGGACGACCTGCGGGGGGCCGTCCGGGACCGCTGCGCTTCGATTGCGGAGCGCTACCGCCTCTCGGCGCGCGAGGAAGACGTGCTGCGCCTGCTGGTCGAGGGGTGGAGCCGACAGGCCATCTGCGGGGTGCTCGGCCTGTCCGAGGGCACCGTTAAGACGCACGCTTCCCGCATCTACGGGAAGCTGCAGGTCCAGGGACGCCAGGATTTGGCCGAGGTGGTGTACGGCCCCTTCGACGACGGGGAGGCTTCGGGCGGGTCGCAGCGCTGACGCTTATGGTGGCGCGCGAGGGCTTATGTGCCCCAGCACACCGCGCCCTCGCGCGCCTCGGCCAGCAATTTTGTGGACTGCTCTAGCCTTTTCATCGCGCGTCCTTCCCGCGGCAGATGTTCCCGCATAATCGAGGTTCTGGCTAGGGCCTCGTCGTCCGGGGCGGCCCTTCTACCTTCGAGGTCTTCTCCGCTACGAAGGGATGCCCGGTAAAACCGCAGTTCAGGAGGGTGTCGGCCGCGGGGTTTTCTTGCTCGCGGGCGAACGGGGCACATCGGAGCCCTCGTGGACCTAGCCAGAACCCCCTTTACGCGGCGGTATCTCCGGTTTTCGTGGGAATGAGGTCTCGCCGGGTCCTTGGATGCCTCCTGCACCCCTCGCCTTCTCGATTCCCGCCCCCGACCCCGCCCGTCTTCTCTTCAACCCAAGCGGCCCCCTCGCCCATGGCGAAGGGGCCGTCCCTGCCGGTGGGAGCCGCCCGTGCTGCCGGGTTGGCTCTGCCGGGCTAGCTCCCACCGGCCCATCGCGTTTTGGCCGCCGGCCTGGCTTCGTGCGCCCCCTTGCGGACGCGCCTTCGTTGGCCGGGGCCTCCCGCCCGCCTTACTCCCAGCTGTCGAGCTTGGCGGCGTTCATGCCGGCGATGTAGGCAAAGGCGAAGCCGGGGCCCAGGGTTCCGCCGGCGCCGTTGTAGAACAGGCCGGGGCCGCCGATGCCGGAGTTGTTGCCGCTGGCGTACAGGCGCGGGATGATCTCGCCGGTGGTGCTGATGACCTCGCAGTTCTCGTTCACGCGCAGGCCGCCCTTGGTGCACATGGGGTAGGGCTCGCAGATGACGCAGTAGAACGGGCCCTGCTCGATGGGGGCCAGGGACTTCTCGGGACGGCTGGTGCCGCCCTGGTCCCAGCGGGTCTCGCCGCGGTGGAACTCGGGGTCGATGCCCGCGGCGCAGTTCTCGTTGTACTCGGCGATGGTCTTGGCGGCGCGCTCGCGGGCGTACTCGTCGCGCCAGGGGATCTGGTCGAGCAGCTCGTCGAGGGTGTCGGCCTGGTAGGCGACCCAGCTCACGATGTTGCCGTCGGCGTCGCGCATCACGGAGTTTTCGGCGTCGCTCACCGTGGAGTCGCAGATGTAGAAGGCCGGGCAGTTGGTCCAGCTGGTGCCGTAGGTCGCGCCCTCCTCGGTCTGGGCGGCGCCCAGGTCGCGGCCCCAGAAGCCGTGGTAGAGCGAGTCGTAGTCCACGGCCTCGTCCATGAAGCGGCGGCCGAACTTGTTGAGCACGCACGAGCCGGGCTTGCACATGAGGCCGTAGAAGGTGCCCAGGCCAAAGTGGTTGATCTCGGTCGGGGCCTCGCACCACTCGTGGTAGGGCATGGTTTCGGGGTCAACGCACACGACCTGGCCCCAGGCGTACTGCATCAGGGCGACGTCGGCGCCCACGGCCTGGCCCATGAGGATGCCATCGCCCACGCAGGTCGAGACCTCCATGGTGCGGTTGGCCGGCAGCTCCAGGTAGCGCTTCTTCATGTCGTCGTTCCAGCCAAAGCCGCCGGCGCCCAGGATGACCGCCTTGGTGGCCTTGATGTTGACGGTGTTGCCGTCCTCGTCGAGGGCCTGCACGCCGCAGACCTCGGTGACGCCCTCGTCGTTGACGCGGGTGATCAGGTGCATGGCGCGGGTCTTGAGCAGCAGCTCGCCGTTGTACTTGTTGATGATGCCTTCGACCAGCGGGTCGGTCACGTAGGAGCCCGACGAGGTGGTGCCAAAGGCGCCGGTCATCTGGCCGGCCTCGGTGGACTGCTTGCCCACGGGGGCGATGGTGCGCACCATGTCCTTGGCGCCGGGGAACACGTCGATGTGGTAGTCCACGCGGGGACTGATCTCCCACGAGAGGTCGGCGGTGTCGGCCAGGAAGTCGATGGCCTCGGGGCCGTAGGTCAAGAAGGCCTCCAGGATCTCGGGGGTCGACTTGCCGGCGGCGGTGGCGGTGATGTAGGCCAGGGCGTCGTCGTGGTTGTCGAGGTCCTGGGCCATGGCGGTGGAGTTCATGGGCATCCAGGTCTGGCCGTTGCTGATGGCGGTGGTGCCGCCCGTGATGCCGGCCGCCTCGATGATGATCACGCGATTGCCCTCGGCGGCGGCCTTGCCGGCGCCGGTCAGAACGGTACCCGAGCCGACCACGGCCACGTCGCACTCGTAGTCCCAGGTCTCAGGCAGCCCCACGGCGGCGTGGGCGACCTGCGGGTTGGCCCCGGCGAGGGCGGCGACCCCGGCGGCTGCGGCTGCGCCGGCGGCACCGACGAACGAGCGGCGAGACATGCTGGTGCTGTTCTGCATAGCGGTGACTCCCTTTCTTGTAACGGCGGATGGCGGCTCCCGTGCGGACCGGCCCCCCGCTCCCCGATGCGCTCTGTAGGCTGTGCGTGCCACGCCGCACCCCTCGGACGCCCTCCCTGCGAGGCCCCGCGGGTGCGGCGGTGCCGGGGGTTTGCCCCCAGCCGCGCTGCCCGGCGCTGAACGGTTCTCACTCTACGAACGGCTGCCCCGCCAAGCGCCACCCAGTTTGGGGCTTCTGGCGTTTGTGCTGGTAGATTACTTAAAGATGCCCTAGTTTGGGGGGTATGACCCCACCCGGGCCCTGGGGGAGAAACCCTTGGGGTTGCAGGGGCGGCCCATGGGCGAGGGGGCTGTGCGGGCGGGTGCCCCCCGAATCGGGGCGTGCGGGGGAGGGGACGATGGTGGGACTTGTGGGCGGTGGTCGGCGCCCCCGCGCCCTTGCGCCCCCGCACTCTGCGCCTCGCCCGCGCTCCGCGCCCCGGTTTTTGGCCGAAAGGGTACCTCGGTGGCCGCATGCGAGGGTCGTGCGGGATGCCCTGGCGGCCAAGCTGCCCATGTGCGTGAGACCTCCAAGAAGGCCATCGACGTTACCTGTTGTTTTAGTAATTTGATTTCTAAGGGCCAACAGGGGACGTCGGTTTTGGGGTCGTATCTATCCCGCACGACCCCCCGATGCGGCCACCAAACCCCCTGAATCCAAGAATCGGCAGAGTATAATAGCGAGCAATGCGACGATTGGAGGGTGCATGCGGCTCTATCACGGTACGACGCTTGCGATTGAGCATCCAAGAATCATCAATCGTTTTGCTACGTTGGATTTCGGCACTGGGTTTTACACAACCTCCAATGAAGTCCAGGCTCAAGAGTTTGCCTTAAAGACATATGGCCGCCGGGGTCGATGTGGCAGCCCTACGGTTAACACCTATGAAGTGGACGATTCTGTTTTGGCCAACGGATGCCTGGGAGTGCTTCATTTCGAAGGGGCGAATGCGGACTGGTTGCATTTTGTGGTTCACAACCGCCGATTTGGTAGAGATCCCTCCATTGAGGCGGATGTTATTGTGGGTCCCGTGGCAAATGACAACGTATTCCGCACCATTGACCTATTCGAGGCCGGCGATCTAACTGAAGCCGAGGCTATCGCGCGTTTTAAGGTCAACGAGTTGTTCGATCAATACCTGTTCTGTACAGAGAAAGCTTTGGGCTTTCTAAACCACGTGGGATTCTGTGAGGTGAGCTAGATGGCAGTGACCCAAGAGCAGATATCATCGCTGTTAGCAACGAGCCTCATCCCTGGAATCCTGCGTGAAGCTGGCGTTACGGAGCCGTCGGAGATAGAAGATTTCTTCGAATCACGCCTATGCTCCCAGCTTGTAGACGGACAGACGGGCATGTGGGAACTGGGGGCGGTCACACTTGCCGAGGCCTACCGCATGGAGCGTGCTGGGATCGATTACCAAGAACCGAGGGCGATTCAATGACCAAAGAGCTCGAGTTCCTCGTCTACGCTATGGAAAAGTACCGGTTTGCCAAAGGGATGACGCCGGCCGAGGTGGCGCACGTCTTTAGGGAAGAAGGGTTGTCGCAGGTCGTGCTCGACAACTATTACCTCTACCACATCGAGTCTCCGGCGCATATGGTGATGGATTTGGACGCCTATCGAACGCGGGGCGCCGCATTGGATGTCGCGCTGTAGTGGTATAACCTCTCGTTCTCGTTCTCGTTCCGTCCCCATCCCCGCTGCTCAACCGGCCACCGGTGCGCTATCATGGCGGGCGCGGCGCTGGCATCCTTCGTTCGGTCCGTTCGGGGCCTCCGAGGATTGCAGGGCCCGTTAGATCCGCAAAGTCCGCAGGGCCCTGGGCCCTCAAGGCACCCGGAGTCGGAGGTCCGCCGTGCCCACCTCGTTCTTCTCGGCCATACGGCCCTGCCTGTTCGGCCTGGCCTTCGTGCATATGTGGATCTACTGCTCCACCCACCGCTTCCTCGAGAGCGCGGGGGTCTCGGTCAACGTGGTCCTGTACTCCGCCATGAGCGCAGCGCTCATCCTGCTTGGCATCCTTATGTGGCGCCGCCGAGAAGCCCTGCGCTTCCGCCCGCACCAGCCGAGCCCAGCCCCAACCCCCTGGCCGGCGCGCCTCCCGCGTCCCGCCACCGTCGACTGGGCGGCCTCCGTGCTCATGGCGGTCGGGGGCGTGGCGCTCTCGGTGCCGCTGCCGGCCGTGCCGCCGGCGGTGGCGACGGGGGTCGGCGCGGCCTTGGGCGGCGTGGGCGTGGTGTGGGCCTACGGACGCTGGGTCCAGGTGTACGCGCGGCTCGACCTGCACGTGGCCGCCCCGCTCATCTTCCTCACCATGGTGCTCGGTTCCAGCTGCACGACGGTCATCGACTTCTTGCCCCCGCTGCCGGCGGCGGTCGTGTTCGCCTGCCTGCCCTTTGCGCTGTTTGCCTGCGCCCGCAGGTCGCTGGCCACCGTACCGGCCGCCCCGGTGGCCAACACCTACTACAACCGCCGCACCATCGGGTCGCTCGGCCGGGTGGTATGCGGCGTGGCGGCGTTCAGCTTCACCATGGGCATCATCCAGGCGGTCTTTCTGGAGTCGCGGCCCGACCCCTACGTGGCCTCGGTGCTGGTGAACCACGGGACCGAGATCCTCGTGGCCCTGGCCTTCTTCTGGTGGGTGGCTGTGAAGCACGGCGGCCTCGACTTTGGCCGCACCTGGCGCGTCATCCTGATCCTCATGATCACGGCGCTCGTGTTCGAGTCGTTCTTTGCGGGCACGCCGGTCCACGCGGTGCTGTTTGCCCTCATGCGCACGGCCCACGCGCTGCTGGTGGTGTACTTCCTGTTCCTGGCCATCAGCGACGTGGCGCGCCATGGGTCCTACGAGCCCCTGGCAGTCTACGCGGTGGGCTGGCTGGCCTACACGCTGCCGTTCACCCTGGGCAACGTGGCCGGCGGCGCCATGGCGGGCACGGCCTTCGAGCCGTTCGTGACCTCGGTGGCCGTGTGGGCCCTCGTGGTGACCGCCCTGATCCTGCTCGACGACCGCTCCCTGGGCAACCAGCTCATCTTTGCCGAGCTCAACGGCGAGAACGAGGAGGACGTCGACGCCCTGGCCCGCCGCGCCGTCGCCGCCCAGCAGGCCCTCGACGAGCAGCACGAGCATGCCTACGCCCGCGTCGCCGGGACCCCCGGGCCTTCCGGGACTTCGGGCACCCGCACCCCCGCCAACGACCTGCGCCCGCGCTGCCAGACCCTGGCCCGCAAGCACGGCCTGACCTCGCGCGAGGCCGAGGTGCTGGAGCTGCTGGTGCGCGGCCACAGCAAGACCCGCATCGCCGAGACCTTCCTCATCTCCGAGAACACCGTGCGCGGCCACGTCAAGCACATCTACGCCAAGTTGGGGGTCCACAGCAAGCAGGAGCTACTCGACGCCTTTGAGGGGCGGTAGGGGAGAAGGACGGCGGGGGTGGCTAGGCGGCCGGGGTAGCCGGACGGCCGGCGTCAAATCCCCGTTGTGCAAACGCTTCTCGGCTCCGACCGGCACCAAAACCGAGTTTTGTAAGCGCCCAAGACCCTTGCGGGCACCAAATCCGCGTTCTGTAAGAGACCGGGGCGGAGAATGGCACCAAACGGGAGTTCTGTAACCGTCTGAGGGCTTGACGGGAGCTAAATCCGATCTGCACGCTTACAAAACTCCGATTTGGTGCCCGCCGGTCCTCCTCTCGTTTACAAAACTGCGATTCGGTGCCACCCGGCTCATGCGACACTACGCAGTTCGCGGGCCTTCGAGCGGGTTTCTTTTGTGGGCAGCTCAACGGTCGAGGGCGCGCTGTGGGGTCCGCGTCGCGCCGAGTGCGATGTCGCGGCCCGTCTGGCCTACCGCTCTCTGGCCGAGGAACCCATGCGCCTTGACGACGTGTTCATCATCGATCTCATCCGAAGGGAGGGCTGACCATGGGGCTTCGCTCGTACGGAGAACCCTGCATCCCCCCTTCGGCAGATTTCACTTGCGATCGGGCCTCCCTGTACCTCGACGACCTTCGCGAGGCGCTGGGAGCGATGCTCGACGTGGGGGTTACGGTTTGCGGGTTGAGCGGCCAGGACGTCGTCGACGCCTTTGTTGTCTCGGGTGTGTCCCGCGAGTTCGAGCGCCTGAACCCCGCCTTTGTTGCCGGCAAGTCGGGGATTGAACTCGTGCGCCTGCTCGCGCCGTTCATGGGGACTGCGGGAGACCCCCTTGAATCCGCGGGCGTGGAATACCCCTTCGATCGCTTTGGGCGTTCGCCGGACTACTGGCTCGGCTGGTCGTTGGGATACTTCCAAGTCGTGACGGGGCTGCCTTACGCACGTGTGGTGCGGGCCGTGTCCTATTGGGAGCTGGCCGCCATGTACCGCCCCTTGCACGAGGCACCCGAGGAAAAGTTCGTCTCTGAGCTGTGCGACCTTCTTGGCCTCGGCGCCGGTGCTGCCCCCTCGGTTGCGTCGGGTCCCGACTCCCCGCTCAAGCTGTTGCGCCTAAGGGCCGGCCTTACCCAGGCCGAACTGGCCGAGCGTTCGCAGACGGGGCTGCGCTCCATCCAGATGTACGAGCAGGGCCATCGGGACTTGGCAAAAGCGCGCAGCTTGGATGTGCTGCGTATGGCCCAGGCCCTCAATTGCGAGGTGGCCGACCTCGTGGCGGTGGGGTAGGCTGCCGACGTTCTGTCCCGCCCTCTTCCCGCTGCCCCGCCGTTCCGTCCCCCAGAGCGGCCCACAGCATTGCTGGACAAGGCGCGCGAGGGCGAGGTGTGCCGAGGCACATAAGCCCGAGCGCAACGAAGCGCCAGCAATGCTGTGGGCCGCTCTAATCGCTAGCGTGAAGCCCGTCCCCCAGAGCCCGCTACCGATCGGAGGCCCCCATGCCCACGCCCCTGCCACGCACCTACGGATACGCCCGCGTCTCGTCCAAAGACCAGAACCTCGCCCGCCAGCTCGACGCCCTGACGGCCTTCGGCGTCGACCCGCGCCTCACCTTTACCGACAAATCCAGCGGCCGCGACTTCGACCGGCCCGGCTACCGCGGGCTCCTCAGGCGCCTGCGCAGGGGAGACACCCTCGTGATCGCGAGCATCGACCGTCTGGGCCGCAACTACGGCAAGATCCTCGAGCAGTGGCGGCGCATCACCAAGGAGCGCGGCGCGGCCGTGGTGGTGCTCGACACCCGCACCCCGCCGGGCGGGGGCGGCCTCACGGGCGAGTTCCTCTCCGACGTGGTGCTGCAGCTGCTGAGCTACGTGGCCCAGGTGGAGCGTGAGAACACTCGACGCCGCCAGGCCGAGGGCATCGCCGCGGCTCAGGCCCGCGGGGTGCGCTTCGGCCGGCCCCCGCTCCCGCGCCCCGACGATTACCACGAGGTGAAGGGCCGCTACATCGACGGCGAGCTCACCCGCCGCCAGGCCGCCGAGACCCTGGGCGTGGGCGTGAGCACCTTCGACCGCTGGGTGAGAAACGACCGGGGGTAGGGGGTCGGGGTTGGGGGCCGGGGACAACCTGCAAAAACGGCCGTTTTTGATACCGCGGGGCGGCCGCCATGAGGTGTGCGGCCCTAATCTCGCGCAGCCCCAACCCCGGCTCCGTTTTCGCCGGTGCCCCGATGTCCCCTGTTGGCCCTTAGACATTAATTTCTAAAGTATCAGGCAACATCGGTGACCTACCCGAACGGTTTCCCTCCTTGGTGGCCCGCCCTTTGCGCCGGTCACACCGCCGCTCAACCGCTTGCCCTTGCCGCCGTGGCCCCCCAAATCCGTCCGGCAGTTTTACGTAAAACCAGTGCTTCATCGGGTGGCCGGCCGCACCGATCGCGGCCACGGCGGTCCCATCCCGCGGCTGCGGTCCGCGTGCGCCGCGTCCCGAACGCCCACCAATGACCTCCCGTACTCTCGGCTGCCATCCCAATCTTGCCGGGGTCAGCGCGACCCCGTTTAGCCCTACTCCCAAAAGTCGAGATACTTCCGCAAAAGGGGACATCTGGATAGACTCCCGCAACCCTTGCGCCCGACTGCCCGCCCCCTCGCCAAAGCCCTCACCATCCTCCAAAAACAAACCCCCTGGTAGATGGCCTGCCCTTCCACCGCAAACACCCGTCAACCCACAAACACCTGCTCAAGCCTAATATTTACGATTGTACAATCTCCACATGAGCCCGCTCACAGCCTATCCAGAACCCCGATTCCGCGGCGGTATCTCCCGTTTCCAAGAATCCCCGAAATCGCGTTGCACCGCCGGTCGCCCCCAAACGCCACCGGCCCTCGCGACACCCCCGCGGTGCCGCTCGCGCGCGCCCAAACACACCTCGCGACCGCTCCCGTCCCACCCCCTTTCGTCTAACGGAAGAGGATGTGAACCCGCCTTCAAAAGGTAGACATTTTGATGAGGGTCGGTTACATTCTCCACTTGTACAGAAATCGGCCGAGGGCGGGCCCAGGTAGGCGTTTTGGGCGCATCATCAAAATGTCTACCTTTTCACGCCCTCCGGCCGAGCGCGTCGGATCGTTGGGCTCGTAAGTGCGTCGCAGGCAGGGGGAGGCGGGCATGGAGCAGGAGGTTCGTCAGAACGCCCGCTGGTACGTGGCAAACGTGCGCGAGGGGTCCGAGGGGGCCTCCGCCCGCGACTGCCTGCGCTTTCTGGGCGGTGGGGAACCTGGCCTGCTGCACGACTGCTTTGCCCCCAAGGCGGTGCGCCTCAAGAAGCGCGACGGCCTGTGGGCCCCCGAGGTCAAGGTGCTCTACCCCGGCCGCATCTTCATGGTGTCGTCGGACCCGGTGGGGCTGGCCCGCAAGCTCGAGGGGCTCTCGTTCTGGGTGCGCCTGGTGGGCGAGTACGGCGACGGCACGGGCTTTGCGCCGCTGCTCCCCGCCGAGCAGGCGTTCTTTGAGGGGCTGTTCGACCCCGAGCGGGTGGTGCAGCCCAGTGAGGGCGCCATCGTGGACGGCGAGCTGCGCATCGGGTGCGGCCCCCTCAAGGGTCAGGAGCACCGCGTGCGCAAGCTCAACCGCCACAAGCGCCTGGCCTTGGTGGCGGCCGGCGTGCCGGGGTGCGACACGGGCCTGCTCGCCACGCTCGAAGTGGCGTCCAAGTCCTAGGCCTCGACGTCGCGGCTCTGGCCCAAGGCCAACGCCAAGGGCCGAGACCCAACGCCGCTGGCTCTGTACGTGCTCTACCAGCAGGTTTGTCGCCCAAAGGGCAGGGGGAGAAGCCCCGCTCTTCGGGCGGAAAACCGCAAGCGGCCGCGCACCGTGCGGTCGCGACATATCTTGGACAGCGCGGGTGCGCGCCTTTGGCGGCCTCAGCGGGTTCAGGAGGATGGATACCCTCGCTGCCGTAGCCCAGGCGAAGCATGCCCAATTTCCAGTTTGGGAATGTCAGCTCACAACTGCGGTGCCAAGCAACCCGCCCTCGGGCAGGTTGTGTGATGCCGAAAGGCGGTGCGCTGTGTCGTTCCCCGCATGGTACGTGGTCCAGGTCTCGCCCGGACAAGAAGACAAGACCTGCGCCCTGGTGGAGCTTGCCGCCCGCGACTGCCTTAAAGACGGCCGACCGGTGCTCGAGGAGTGCTTTACGCCCCGCTACCAGGTAGAACGCAGGTACCACGGGGTGTGGCGCACGCTCCAGCCCAACCTCTTTCCGGGTTACGTGATCGCCGTGACCCGCCACGTGGTGACGCTCAACGAGTGCCTGCGCGCGGTGCCGTCGTTCACCCGCATCCTTGGCAGCGAGGCCGCGTTCATCCCCCTTGACCCCACCGAGAAGTCGTTCATCGACGCTTTTACCACCTGCAAGCACCGCGTGATCGAGCTCTCCCGCGCCGTCGTGGCCCAGGAGGGCGACCGTGTGGTCGTGACCGAGGGCCCCCTGGTGGGCCGCGAGGGCTGGATCACCAAGATCAACCGACGCAAGAGCACCGCCCGCATCGAGACCGCCATGTTCGGCAGGACCCTGAACGTGGAGGTGGGCCTGGCGGTGTTGAACAAGGCCCCGGGGGAGAAGCCCGCGGGGTAGAGCGAATGGCCGGAGTGTACACAAGCGTGAGATGGGCTAGCGCTGGGTGCCAAGAGAGTGGTTGTGTGTCGTTTTCTTGCGAACAAGTGAATATGCAGGTGAATGAGAAGCCGGGGAGCGTGGGGTTGGTGGGCGGTGCTCGCGACCTCACTGTGCGGCCCTTGGGGGAGAAGCCCTCTGGATCTGTGCCCGCTGTTTCCAAGATGGACCCCACCGGGTTTGCCCCCTCCGAGACTGCCCCCGGCTCCACCGCCCCTTTCCGCACTGTGCGGGCGGGGCGCTCCTACCAGGTGCCGGCAAGGGAGCCCAGGCCGGCCGACCCGGGGGCCGCGGAGGCCGCCGCGCGCCTCGGGGGCAGGTGGGCCTACCGCCTCGCGAAGCGCGCCTTCGACGCCGCGTTCAGCGCGGCGGCCCTGCTGCTCCTCTCCCCGCTCATGGCCCTGGTGGCCCTGGCCGTGAAGGCGGACGGCACCGGCGGCCCCGTCCTCTTCCGCCAGGTGCGCGTCGGGAAGGGCGGCCGGGAGTTCGAGATGTACAAGTTCCGCACCATGGTCCCGGGCGCCGAGGGGATGCTGGGGGAGCTCAGGGGCCTGAACGAGAAGACGGGCCCGGTCTTCAAGATCAGGGACGACCCCAGGGTGACCAAGGTCGGGCGCCTCCTCAGGCGCACCAGCCTCGACGAGCTCCCCCAGTTCGCCAACGTCCTGAAGGGCGACATGAGCGTCGTCGGGCCCAGGCCGGCCCTGCCCTCGGAGGTCGCCTCCTACGGCGAGAGGGAGCGCCAGAGGCTGCTCGTCGAGCAGGGCCTCACCTCCTACTGGCAGGCCCGCCCGGACCGCGACAGCGTCTCCTTCGACGAGTGGGTGGACCTCGACCTCGCCTACGTGAGGGACTGCGGGACCTGGACGGACCTGAAGCTGATAGCCAGGACCGTGGGCGTGGTGCTCACGGCGCAGGGGAGCTGATTCTGGTTGCTGGTTGAGGAACAATTGCGGGACCCGCGCCTCGCGCGCACCGACGTCATAGGCGTCCCCATAACCGCTACCAACATGGGGGAGTGCCTCGCCTACATAGGCGAGAACCTCGACGCCATGCGCGGTGAGTACATCTGCGTTTCCAACGCGCACACCTGCGTCACGGCCCACGACGACCCGGCATACTGGCGGGCCCAGGCAGAGTCCGCTATGTCCCTTCCCGATGGGAAGCCGCTCTCCGTGGTCGGGAGGAAAGAGTTTCCCTCCATGGCCCGGGTCACGGGCCCCGACCTCATGCGCGAGGTGTTCTCCGCGTCGGCCGAGCGCGGCTGGAGGCACTACTTCTACGGCAACGAGCAGAAGAACCTCGACGCCCTGCGCACGGAGCTCGAGCGCGGCTACCCGGGCCTGGGCATCGCCGGCATGGAGCCCTCGGTGTTCCGGCCTCTCTCCGAGGAGGAGAAGGAGGGCCTTTGCGCCCGCATGGACGCCTCGGGGGCCGACTTTGCGTGGATCGCCCTGGGGGCGCCCCGCCAGGAGGCGCTCATGCACGAGCTCAAAGGCCGCACCCGGGCCCTCATGGTGGGCGTCGGAGGCGCGTTCAACGTGCTCGCGGGCGTCGTCCCCGAGGCGCCGCGCTGGATGCAGGACATGGGCCTGGAGTGGCTCTACCGCCTCTTCCAGGAGCCTGGTCGGCTCTTCAAAAGGTACCTGGTCACCAACACCAAGTTCATCGCATACCAACTAACTGGCGCTAAGCGCAAGAAAGGCGAGTAGATGGCGGCCTCATCGGCGTTTAATGGAAAGACCCTCATGGTGACCGGCGGCACGGGCAGCTTTGGCTCCACCGTGCTCAAGCACTTCCTGGGGTCGGACATAGGCGAGATCAGGATCTTCTCCCGCGACGAGAAGAAGCAGGACGACATGCGCCACCGCCTGCAGGCGGTGCACCCCGCCGAAGCCGGCAAGGTGCGCTTCCTCATCGGCGACGTGCGCGACGAGCGGAGCGTGCGCGACGCCATGCGCGGGGTGGACTACGTCTTCCACGCCGCCGCCCTGAAGCAGGTCCCCTCCTGCGAGTTCTTCCCCATGGAGGCCGTGCGCACGAACGTCCTGGGCACGGACAACGTCCTGCACGCGGCGATCGACGAGGGCGTGGAGAGGGTCGTGTGCCTCTCCACCGACAAGGCCGCCTACCCCATCAACGCCATGGGCAAGTCCAAGGCGATGATGGAGTCGATCATCTACGCCAACGCGAGGAACGGCGCCGGGCGCACCACCATCTGCTGCACCCGCTACGGAAACGTCATGTGCTCGAGGGGCAGCGTGATCCCGCTCTTCATAGACCGGATCCGCAAGGGCCTGCCCCTCACCGTGACCGACCCCTCCATGACCCGCTTCCTCATGAACCTCGACGAGGCGGTGGAGCTCGTGCGCTTCGCCTTCGAGCACGCCAGGCCCGGCGACCTCTTCGTCCAGAAGGCCCCCGCCTCCACCATCGGCGACCTCGCCGAGGCCGTCCAGGAGGTCTTCGGCCGCACCGGCACCCAGGTCATCGGCACCCGCCACGGCGAGAAGCTCTACGAGACGCTCATGACCCGCGAGGAGCGCCTGAGGGCCGAGGACATGGGGGCCTACTTCAGGGTCTCCTGCGACTCGCGCGACCTCAACTACGACAAGTTCGTCGTGGACGGAGACGTGGCCACCCAGGCCGACGAGGCCTACACCTCCCACAACACCGAGAGGCTGGACGTGGCGGGCACGGTCGAGAAGATCAAGACCGCCGAGTACGTGCAGCTGGCCCTGGAGGGCCGCGAGCACGAGGCGGTGCAGTAACCGTGAAAGTCTTAGTCACAGGCGCCAAGGGCTTCGTGGGCCGCAACCTCTGCGCGGCGCTCGCGAACATACGCGACGGCAAGGACAGAAGGCCCAAATATCAGGCCCTGCTTCCCCTGGAGGTCTACGAGCACGACCTCTCCTCCACGCCGGAGGAGCTCGAAGAGTGGTGCTCAAGCGCCGACTTCGTCTTCAACCTCGCAGGCGTGAACAGGCCGAAGGACCAGAGGGAGTTCATGGAGGGCAACTGCGGGTTCGCCTCCACGCTGCTGGACACCCTGGAACGCCGCGGGAACAGGTGCCCCGTGATGCTCGCCTCCAGCGCCCAGGCGAGCCTCGAGGGCCGCTACGTCGGGAGCGCCTACGGCGAGTCCAAGCTCGCCGGGGAGCGCCTGTTCCGGGAGTACTCCGCCAAGACGGGGGCGCCGGTCCTGATCTACCGCTTCCCCAACGTCTTCGGCAAGTGGTGCCGCCCCAACTACAACTCGGCGGTCGCGACCTTCTGCCATAACGTCGCCAACGGCCTTCCCATCACGGTGAACGACCCCTCCACCGAGATCGAGCTCCTCTATATAGACGACCTGGTGTCGTCCATGCTGGACGCCCTGCTGGGGGAGCATGAGACTATCGGGACCTCCGAGGGCCCGCTGTGCGTCGCCGGCCCCACCCACGGGGCCACGCTGGGCGAGATCGTCTCGATGCTGGAGTCCTTCCGCGACTCCTGGCAGACCCTCGAGGTCCCGGGCACGGCCCCCGGCTCGCTCTCCTCCAAGCTGTGGAGCACCTACGAGTCCTACGTGCCCCCCGAGAGGGCGTCCTACCCGCTCTCGCCCAGAAGCGACGGGCGCGGCTCCTTCGCCGAGTTCCTGAGGACCCCCGACCGCGGGCAGGTCTCCGTGAACGTCAGCGCCCCCCTCGCCGTCAAGGGCAACCACTGGCACCAGTCCAAGTGGGAGCGCTTCCTGGTGGTGTCGGGGGAGGGCCTGATAAGGATGCGCAAGGTCGGCCTCGACCAGGAGGGGAACCCCCACCCCGTCTTCGAGTACCGCGTGAGCGGCGAGGCCCCCGAGGTCGTGGAGATGCTCCCCGGATATACCCACTCCATCGCGAACCTCTCCGACGCAAGGGACCTCGTGACCCTCATGTGGGCCAGCGAGCCCTTCGACCCCGAGAGCCCCGACACCTACTTCGAGGAGGTCTAGCCGTGGGATACGACGTCTCCTTCAAGAACGACGGCCGCCTCAAGCTGCTCATCGTAGTCGGCACCCGCCCCGAGATAATCCGCCTCAGCGAGGTCATCAAGAAGTGCCGCCGGCACTTCGACTGCCTGCTCGCCCACACCGGGCAGAACTGGGACTACACTCTGAACGGCGTCTTCTTCAGGGACCTGGGCCTCGCCGACCCCGACGTCTACCTCGACGCCGTGGGCGACGACCTGGGCTCGACCATCGGCAACATCATAGACAAGAGCTACAAGCTGATGGCCGAGACAAAGCCCGACGCCCTGCTGGTCCTGGGCGACACCAACTCCTGCCTCTCCGCGATACCCGCGAAGCGCCTGCACATACCGGTCTTCCACATGGAGGCCGGCAACCGCTGCCGCGACGAGAGGCTCCCGGAGGAGACCAACCGCCGCATAGTGGACGTGATCTCCGACGTGAACATGGCCTACTCCGAGCACGCCAGGCGCTGGCTCGCCGCCACCGGCTGCGCCCCGGAGAGGACCTTCGTCACGGGGAGCCCCATGGCGGAGGTCCTGCATGCCAACCTCGCCCAGATAGACGCCTCGGACGTTCTGGAGCGCGAGGGATTGGAGCCTAGGGGCTACTTCCTCCTCTCGGCCCACCGCGAGGAGAACGTGGACGACCCCAGGAGTCTAAGCAGCCTCTTCTCCGCCGTGAACGCCATGGCGGAGGAGTACGGAAGGCCCGTCCTCTACTCCTGCCACCCCCGCTCCCGGAAGCGCCTCGAGGAGGCCGCCTTCCAGCTCCATCCCCTCGTGCGCACCCACGAGCCCCTGGGTTTCCACGACTACAACAGGCTGCAGTCGGGCGCCTTCTGCGTGGTCTCGGACTCGGGGACCCTGCCCGAGGAGTCCAGCTTCTTCGCCTCCATAGGCAGGCCCTTCCCCGCGGTGTGCGTCCGCACCTCCACCGAGCGCCCCGAGGCCCTGGACAGGGCCTGCTTCGTGCTCGCCGGCATAGACGAGAAGGGCCTCCTCCAGGCCGTGCGCCTGGCCGTGGACCTGGAGGCGGAAGGGTCCGCGCCCGAGGCCCCGGTGCCTGACTACGCCACGGAGAGGGTGTCCACCAAGGTCGTGAAGATAATTCAGTCTTATACCGGCGTGGTGGACAAGATGGTGTGGAGGAAGGGCCTGTGATAAAGGGCGTCTACAAGGCATGCGACGTGATTGCCCGCGCGTGGAACAAGCTGGTGCTCGTTCCGGGGCTCAAGAAGTCGTTCGCGGAGTGCGGGCACGGCGTCTTCCTTGGCCGCGGCTTCGAAGTCGCCGGCGCCGGGAATGTCTTTCTGGGCCACGACGTCTATCTGGGCCCTCGAGCCACGCTGCTCACCACGCGTGCCAAGATTCGGATGGGCGACTGGGTGATGAGCGGCCCTAACCTCACCATCGTCACGGGCGACCACCGCACCGACGTGCTCGACCGTCCCATGATGGCAATTTCTGACGCCGACAAGCTGCCCGAGAACGACCAGGACGTGGTCATCGGCAACGACGTGTGGATGGGTGCGAACGTGACGATTCTGAAGGGCGTGCACGTGGCGGACCACTGTGTCATCGCGGCAGGCGCCGTCGTCACCGAAGACGTGCGGCCTCCATATTCGATTTGGGGGGGGGTGCCTGCTCGCATGCTTTCTATGAGGCCCGGCGCCGAGGGGCGTGGGTGAGGGCGTGAAGAGGGTGCTTATGGTCGGGCCGTCTCCCAAAATGCAGGGCGGCGTTGCCAGCGTTGTCAACGGATATATCGATGGCGGGTTAGGAAGGCTATGCAATCTTTCATACATCGCTACAGCTTGTGATGGCCCTCGTGCTCGTAAGGCCTTGGTATTTGCAAGTGCCTGCCTCCGCTTCTACCGAAAAGTTCGCGCTACCGATGTGGTCCATATCCATATGTCCATGCGAGCCAGCTTCGAGCGCAAGTATTTGTTGGCGAGGATAGCCAAAGAGAACGGCAAGCGCATCGTTGCCCATGTACATGACGGGGAATTTGCGGCGCTCTATGAGTCGGCGAGCGATGCCTACCGTAGGAGGGTCCGCGAGTTTTTCGGGTGGGTTGATGTCGTTATTGTTTTGTCTGTTGAGTGGCGCAATTACTTTTCCGCAAATGTATGCGATGCCGAAAAGATTGTAGTCATGCACAACGCCGTCGCGCTGCCTGATGTTCCTGCGGAGCCAATCGCCCATCGAAACGTCCTGTTCCTAGGGCGCCTCGGCGCAAACAAAAGCCCTGACGTGCTCTTGAAAGCGGCTAAGGCTTTGCGCGCGCGGTTCCCCGAGGTTCGCTACCGCTTCGGCGGGGACGGCGACGTTGTTAAGTACCGCGTCCTTGCCGAGGAGCTCGGAGTAGCCGACGTGTGCGACTTCGTCGGCTGGGTCACGGGGGAGGAGAAGGAGTGTCTTGTCCGCGAGAGCGGCGTTTTCTGCCTGCCGTCGCGCCACGAGGGCATGCCCATGAGCATGCTCGAGATGATGGCCTACGGTCTTCCCTGCGTCATGACGCCAGTTGGAGGGATTCCCCAGGTTATTCGCAACGGGGTGAACGGCTACACATTCCCCGTTTGCGACTCAGGGGCTCTTGCGAGCCTTTTAGAAGGGCTTTTTAATTCTCGGGGACTTAGATGTAAAATCGGAAACGCCGCTCGCAAGACAATTGCTGAAGAATTCAACATACACACGAATATAAAAAAACTTGAGGAATTATATGCAAAACTTTAATAACAATACAAGTATTGCATATCTGTCAGATATAAAAAGGGCAGCAGAAATGCATGTTAGTGAACTTATGTTTATAATAGCATTTCTGCTTTTGCTTTTAGAAGATCCAATAGCTCAGTTTTTTCCATATGCAAATTTTCTCGATGAAACATTTGCTTTAATAGGTTTTTTTGTTTACTTAATATCATCTAATAAAATAAAACTGAATATTTTAGTTCCTGTTTTTTTATACATTATGAGCGCATTTGTTGGCTGGATTTTTAATTCGCAGCAACCGCTAATCGCAGTTGTTAACGATGCTTTTTTAAACCTGAAGTTTTTCTTTGCATTGCTATTTGGTGTTAGCGTAGTTAATATTTTATCCCCATTGTCAATAAAAATAATAGCAAAAATCGCCAAAATACTCACCTTGTTTCTAACGGTAATAATAATATATAATTTCTTTTTTCATATTTTTCCAGGACAAGAGTACCGTTTTGGAATACAGATTCCAAAACTTTTTTTCTCTCATTCAGAATATCTCGCAGGATTTCAGGTACTATTGCTGGCGGTAGGTTTATTAGGGGGTGTAGAAAAAAAGAGTATATGGGAGAATACGTGGATTTTAATTTCCGTACTTAATATATTAAGTACATTGCGCTATAAAGCAATTATTGCTTCTGTATTTATAGTTATATTATTATACATAGTAATTTTTCGAAAAAAGATATTTGCAAAATGGAATTTTATAGTACTTGCTATTGTTGCTGTTCTTATTGCGTGGAGTCAAATAGTTGAATACTTTTTTGATACAGTTACCGCGCGAGGTGCTCTAACAAGTACGTCAATCACTATCGCTAAAGACTATTTTCCATTCGGCATAGGCTTCGCCTCCTTTGGAAGCTATATGTCGAAAGTTTTTTACTCTCCGTTTTATTATCAATATGGATTGAGTTCTATATATGGCTTAATGAATATCGATGGCGCAAATTCTTTCATATCTGATACTTTTTGGCCTATGGTGATTGCGCAATCTGGAATAGTAGGTACAGTCTGCTTTGTATGGGCTCTTGGAAGCTTATATAAAAAAATAAATGGTATATATTATGAAAATATATACTTATATAGTGTTTCACTATATCTATTTGGTTATATGATAATTCAATCAACTGGATCAGCGGCATTTGTAGGTCCCATCGCTGTGCCGGTTGGAATTATAATCGGTATTTGTATAGGCATGGCAAAAAGCAAAAATTTTTTCCAGTTAATTAATAGAGAAAATGAATAAACATATTTACTTTTATAGAAATCTAATCTGGCAATATCTTCTCCAGGCAATAAAGTATATTCTTCCTCTTTTAACACTGCCCTACCTGACGAGGGTCTTGCAGCCCGAGGGCTATGCCGTAGTCGCCTATGTCACCGCTTTTATGACGTTCGTTCAGGTCTTCGTCGACTTCGGTTTTAACCTGTCGGGGACCAAGAGGGTGGCGGCTGCCCAGGGGGACGCTACCGAGGCCGGAAAGGTCGCCGGGACGATTACCCAAGCCCGCCTGCTCCTGTGCACGGCGGCCGGGGCTGTCGTGGCGGTCGTGGCCGCGCTGCTCCCGATCACGCGGGAGAACCCGGCCTACGTGGCTCTGGCCTACCTGGCGGTGTGCGGGCGGGCCCTCGCCCCCGACTTCCTTTTCCAGGGCAACGAGGACATGGGGCCCCTCACGACGAGGTACCTCGTGTCGAAGGGCACCTCGACGGCGCTCACGTTCGTGCTCGTGCGGTCGCCCGCCGACCTGCTGTGGGTGCCGGCGCTGGACATCCTGGCGAGTGCCGTCGCCCTGGCCTGGTCCTTCTCCGCGGCGAGGCGCAGGTTCGGGGTGCGCCCTGTCCGGGTGCCATTGCGGGAGAGCCTGGCGGAGCTCAGGGTGTCGGGCCTCTACGGCCTCTCGAACATGGCGTCGGTCGTCTTCACGGGGTTCACCACCCTGCTCGTGGGCGTCGTGGCCGACGCGCGCGAGGTGGACTACTGGTCGCTTTCCGCCACGGCCGTCTCGGCGGTTCAGTCCCTCTTCGCCCCCATCGTCAACAGCCTCTACCCGCACATGGTGAAAGGGGCGGACCTGTCGTTCGCCCGCAGGATAGCCCTGCTCGCGGCGGCCCCGCTGCTGCTGGGGACGGCGGCCTTCGCCCTGCTGTCGCGGCCAATCATGGCGGTGCTGGGCGGAGATGCGTACATGGGGGGCGCCGGCGTGCTGGTCTGGGTGTCGCCGGTGCTGCCGCTGTCGTTCTACGCGATGCTGCTTGGCTGGCCGGTCCTGGGGGCCTTCGGGAGGGTGGGCGCCGTGACCCGCTCGACGGTGGCTTCGGCGCTCTTCTGCATCGCGTCCCTGCTGGCCCTGTCCGCCGCGGGCTGCGCGGCGCTGCCGGCCATATGCGCGGCGAGGTGCGCGACGGAGGCGGTCCTGGGCGGCGTGAGGGCAGGGTCGTGTCGTGGGTGGGTGCTAGGCCGTGCGCGCGGGACCCGGTGATTGGCCAGAAGCCGGGAGGTTGACTTTTAGATTCTAGACAGCTGATTTAGACGATGTCTTGCCCGTATGGGAGGCGGGGTTTATGCGCAAGCTGACGCAAGAGGAGTCCCGGCGGCTCAAGGAGACGGAGCTGGAGGTCCTCCTCGAGATCAAGAGGGTCTGCACCGAGCTGGGAATCGACTTCTTCATTGAGTCCGGCACGTTGCTGGGTGCCGTCAGGCACGGGGGGTTCATCCCGTGGGACGACGACATCGACATAGGCATGCTGCGCGGCGACTACGAGCGTTTCCTGGCGGAGGGCCAGGCCTTGCTGGGGGACGGCTACTTCTTAGACTGCCCTGCCACCAACCCGGGCAACCTCGTGTCTTTCGCCAAGGTCCGTAAGCGTGGGACCCTCCTTCTGGAGAGCGTCTCCGCTGGCAAAGAAGGATGTCAGGGCGTCTGGGTCGACATTTTGCCGTGGGACTACGTGGATGGGGATCCGGCAGTGTTTGCACGCATGCAGCGCCGGTGGCTGCCGCGCCGGAAACTCTCTATTCTGCGTAACGTGCCCTCGGCCGCGAGCTACGCCTCTCCGGCCAAGAAGGTCCTTCGCAAATTAGCTCACTGGGCCTCGTGCGTCCTGCCGGCGGAGCGCTGCAGGGAGGCCTTCGAGGGCGTCGCGGTCCTCCCGCGTGAGGACGGTATGGTCTCCGTGACGTGCCTTCACTACTTCGCGAAACTCCCCAACATCAGGTATTCGGATGCCTTCCCTCTCACCACGGTAGGCTTTGAAGGCCATGAGATGCCGGCGTTTCGCTGTTGGGAGGACTACCTGAAGCAGGTCTACGGGGATTGGCGAACCCCGCCGCCTGAAGGAAAGCGCTTCGGGCACGACGTTGTCGACGTCTCCTTCGACTATATGGAGAGGGGGATGCCGATGACCGAACCATGATATGGGATCTGAAAGCGGGACATTGTCCCGTTTTTTGTCTCCCTTTGTTCATATTTTATGTCAAAAGTTATTCAAATGAACAGTTTAATGCTAGAAAGTGAACAGGAAGACAATGCTTACTAGGAATGATTTTGAGATACTGCGCTGTCTTGAAAAAAATGGCGGTCATCCGATTACTCAACGTCTCGTAGCCGAGGAATGCGGGTTTTCCACTGGAAAAACAAACGCAGTGCTCAACAATCTCATCGGCAGCGGATTAGTGGACGAGTCCTACAGGCTTACCCCGGGGGGGCTCGAAGCTCTCGCTCCCTATCGCGTGGAAGATGCCTTGATTCTGGCGGCCGGAATGGCCAGTAGATTCTTCCCCTATTCGCTCGAAAAGCCCAAGGGTCTTATGGTGTGTAAAGGGGAGGTCCTTATTGAGAGGATGATACGCCAACTCAAAGAGGCGGGGGTTAAGGAGATCGTTGTCGTTGTCGGGTATATGATGGAACAGTTTCTGTATTTGCGCGATAAATACTCTGTGAAGTTTGTGGTAAACAACGAGTATGCCGAGAAGAACACCCATTCCAGCGTTTGGGCTGCTCGCGACTACCTGTCGAACACCTATATCTGCTGTGCAGATAACTATTATCCGTCCAATCCCTTCAACGCATACGAATACCGCCCGTATTACTGTTCAATTTATCTTCCGGGTACGAGCTACGTGGAGAGAGCGCTTCTGTTCGGTCCGGACGGCCTCATTCGATCTACCGCAAAGCCGTCGTGCGACCAATGGATTATGTACGGCCATGCCTACTTCGATCGCGAGTTCACGGGTAAGTTCAAACCCATTCTTGAGGACTATTACGGTCGACCTGGCGTGGAGCAGATGTATTGGGAGACCATATACGCCGAAAATGTTTCCGACTTGCCCATGTATGCAAAGAAATGCGCTGACGGTGAGATACTGGAGTTCGACAGCATGGAGGAGATGAGGGCGTTCGACCCCGACTTCATTGCGGAAAACCCCTCCCACTTTCTCGACAACATCTGTCAGACTCTTGCGTGTGAGCCTGAAGACGTGACCGATATCGAAAAGATGGAGTCCGGGCTCAACAACCGTTCTTTTAGTTTTTGCTGCCGCGGAGAAAGGTATGTGTACAGGCATCCGGGCGCGAACGCCTCAGGCGTCATTGACCGTGAAAAGGAATGCTCGGCTCTCCTTTCGGCTCGCGAGGCGGGCGTGGACCGCACGTTGGTGCATGTGGACCCGAGAGATGGTTGGAAGATATCGAGGTTCATCAACGTAAGCGAGACGTTTGATTTTGAGGATATGCGCCACGTCCGAATGCTTGCCCAGAAGCTACGGACTCTGCACGACGGCGCGGGGCTTATCGGCCACCCCTTCGACTATATGGAAGAGGCCGATCGGCTTATCGAGAACATCCGGCGGGTTGACTATTCCTCGTACCTGAAGGTGCTGGCTGAGCGGGACGCTATGGGATTCATTGCCGAGCGTCTTTGTGCCGACCGGTGGCCTGTGGTGCTGTGCCACAACGATTTATACGCTCCCAACCTTCTGGTGGAAGGCGATGATTTGCATCTGATCGACTGGGAGTTTGCGGGTGACTCGGACGCTGGATACGACATATGCAAGCTTTTTGCTACCAAGCGACGATCTGTTGAGGAGCTGAATGAATACCTGAGGCCGTATTTTGGTCGTGACGCAACATGCGATGAAGAGCTCCACCTGGTGTGCTGCGCCGCCCTCGTCTATTACTACTGGTTTGTCTGGGCCGTTTACGCGGGCAAAAACGGTGCAGAGGCCTCCGGCTACCTTCTTTATTGGTACGACCAGATGGTCTACTACCGCGAAGAGGCTCAAAAAATGATTACAGAACAAAAAAAGTAGGGAGTGTTGCTGATGGAGATCGCTATAGCCATTGGGCTCGGCGCCTGGTTTGTCCTGGCGGGGGTTTGCTCATATTTGGCCGTCGACAAAAGTTATAGAAAGATCGAAAAATCGAAGAAAGAAAGGGCGGCTAAATGAACGGATTTTTTATTGGCATGTTGATCACCCTTGTGGCTTATGTTGCCGTGAGCGCGCTGGTTAGCCGGCGGGTCAAGGACGCTAACGATTTCTACGTTGCCGGGCGAAACGCTCCGGCCTTTCTCATAACGGGATCTCTTGTCGCCTCTTTTATCGGTGTCGGCCTTTTCATGGGCGATGTAGGAGAGGCCTACAGTGGCTACTTTGCCCCCATCATCGTGGCTGTTGGTGTTCTCTCGGTAGGTTATATCGTCGGGTCCGTGTTTTTCGGACGGTATCTGCGCCGCAGCGGAGCGATGACAATCCCCCAGTTTTTCGGGAAACGCTTCGATTCTAAGGCACTCAAGAATCTTGCAATGGTGACGAGCGTGTTCATAATGCTCGTCTATAGCCTTTCATGCGTTCAGGGCATCGGGACCCTTTTGTCGGCCGTCACGGGTTTGGGATACAACGTATGTGTTGTACTTGCCGTTATCGCCTTCACTCTGGTGACGCTCTTCTCGGGCGCCAAAGGGGTTCTGGTGACGGACACAATCATGTTTGGGTTGTTTTCGGTGGCCACCATTGTTGGGGCAGCCTTTGTCGCAAACGCCGGGGGAGGATGGTTTGAATCCGTGAGGGAGATGGCGAATTACCAGGCCCTTCCGGATATTCTGGCCGGCAGTGGCAACCTCGACTACGCGTATCCCACCGCGGCGGAAAACATGATCTGGGCCGTCGGCTATGGTATAGCCTGGATGGCGGTGCTCATGGTGGCACCCTGGCAGTCCAGCCGCTACCTCATGGCAAAGAATGAGCATGCGGTTGTTCGCTCGAGTGTGGTCGCCTCCTTCAGCGTGTTCATCATCGAGTTTCTCATGTGCATGGCCGGCGTGTTTACGAATAGGCTTAACCCGGGAATGGACGCGCCGTCGCAGGCGTTGATATGGGACGCGATGAACGTTATGCCGGCGGTGCTTGGCGTTATCGTGCTTTCTGGCGTCTTGGCATCTGGAGTTTCGTCGGCCCCCACCTTCCTCTCTCTTATCGGGTCGCACATCGTCAACGACGCGGTGGAGAATAGGGGAGAGCGGAAAAGCTTGCTTTTTG
>JAHZGC010000026.1 GCA_019421015.1 Coriobacteriaceae bacterium
CGCCTGCCCGCCCGCCTGCGGGCCCGCGCGAGCGAGCGCCCGCGCGTGCGCGTGCGTGCCTGCGGGCCGCGCGCCCGCGCGCCTGCGAGGCGGCCGCCTTTGGGGGCAGCGGGGAGGCCCCCCGGTCCCGGGAGAGGCCAGGGTGGCATGGGGACCGGCGCCCCCACCCAAAAAAACTCGGACGGCGGTTTTTCAAAACCCGCTTTTCCCGGAAACGTGAGATAGGCAGGCGGGCGCGCACGAACCTAACCTGGGGGCCTGAAAGGGTGCCGGGAAGGCATTGATTTTCGGGGGTAAAGCCGGGGTGTCCAGGGAGTTTTCCAGGGGTTTCTACAGGTCCAAGGCGTGGAAGGACACGCGCGACTCCTATTTCAAGCTGAGGCGCGGCCTGTGCGAGCGCTGTCTGGCCCGAGGGAGGTACACGCCGGGCGAGATCGTGCACCACCGCGTGCACCTCACCCCCGAGAACATATCAGACCCGCGCGTGGCGCTGGACTTCGCCAACCTCGAGCTGGTATGCCGCGACTGCCACGCCGCCGAGCACCCGGAGGTGTACGGGAACCCCGACCGCATCCCGAAGAGGGTCGGGTTCGACGAGAACGGGGACCTGGTTGAGCTTTGAGTTCGAGGGGGGCGACCCCAGGGTCGAGGAGGCGTTCGGCGGGCTCTCGCACGTCCTGGACGGCCTCGACGACGACATGCGCGACATGACCGCCGAGATGCTGCACCAGTTCTGCTGGTGCTGCGTGAAGATACGCGACCTCGAGCACGCGGTCGAGGAGGAGGGCCTCATCGTCGTCACCGACAGGGGCGCGAGGGAGAACCCCGCCGTGGGCACCATGCACAAGCTGACGAACCAGAAGGCGGCGCTCTACAGCAAGGTGGTTCGGGAGGTCGGGGCGAGGCAGCCCGAGGCCGTCGACGAGCTGCGGGCCTTCGCGGCGAGGTAGCCCGTGGGCGTCTCGTTCCTCGAGCAGTACTGCGCGCAGGTGCTCGACGGGACCGTGGCCGCGTGCGACAAGCTCAAGAAGGCGTGCCGCACCCTCATGGCGTGGGTGCGCGACGGCGTGCGCGGCGAGTACGTCTTCGACGACGAGCGCGCCACGAGGCCCATCGACTTCATCGAGCGGTTCTGCAAGCTGCCCTCCGGGCGCCTGGGCCAGCCGTTCCGCCTCGAGCTTTACGAGAAGGCGTGGATACAGGCGATATTCGGCTTCGTCCACAGGGACACCGGCCTGCGCATGATCCGCGAGGCGTTCATCGAGGTCGCGCGGAAGAACGGCAAGACGAGCTGGCTCGCGGCGCTCGAGCTCTACATGGCGCTTTGCGACGGCGAGGGCGCCCCGCAGATATACAACGCCGCGAACTCCGAGGAGCAGGCGGGCCTGGGCTTCAACGCCGTCATGCGCATCCGCAGGCAGTCGCCGCTCATTTCCAAGAACAGCCAGAAGCAGGCCGACAGGCTCTACTTCCCCATGAACATGGGCTTCATCAAGCCAATAAGCTCCAGGCCCACGGGCCTGGACGGCTTCGACGTGCACATGGCGGGCGTCGACGAGATACACGCGGCGAAGACCCGCGACGTCTACGACCTCGTTAAGCAGGGCACGGCCGCACGCGAGCAGCCCCTGGTGCTGGTCATCACGACGAACGGCTTCATCCGCAACTCGATATTCGACCAGCTCTACGAGTACGCATCCCGCTGGCTCGACGGCGACGTGGAGAACGTGCACTACCTGCCGCTCATCTACGAGCTGGACGACCGCGAGGAGATGTACGACGAGGCGTGCTGGGTCAAGGCCAACCCCGGCATCGGCACCGTCAAGAAGTGGGAGTACCTGCGCGAGCAGGTGCGCAGGGCCAAGGACGACCCGTCGTACCGCCCGACGGTGCTCACCAAGGACTTCGACATGCCGGAGAACGCGAGCACGGCGTGGCTCTCGTTCGAGGAGGCGGTGAACCCGGAGGTCGTGGACTTCCGCGAGATGGGCTTCCGCTACGGCATATGCGGCTTCGACGCGGCCGACGCCGTGGACCTCACCGCCGCCCACCTCATGCTCATGCGCCCCGGCGACGACCGGATATACGAGCGCTCGATGTACTGGATGCCCGAGGACAAGGTCATGGAGTACGCCGACTCCGGGCGCGAGAAGGACTACGCCCCCTACAGGCTGTGGGCCGCCAGGGGCCTTTGCCGCATGGTGCCGGGCAACCACGTGGACAAGCAGGTCATACTCGAGTGGCTGCTCGAGCTCAGGGACGACGAGGACCTCTACACCTACGCCGTGTTCTTCGACCCCTGGCACGTCGACGACACCATGAGGCGCAGCATGCAGCAGCTGGTCGGGCAGAACATGTGCTTCCCGGTGAGGCAGGGCGCGCAGTCGCTCTCCCAGCCGATGAAGCAGATCAGGGCAGACTACAGGGCGAACCGCATCGTCGACAACCACCACCCCATCAACGAGTGGTGCCGCATGAACGTGGCCGTGCGGCCCGACCTCAACGGCAACATACAGCCCGACAAGCGCAACCTCGACCCGAGGAACCGCATCGACGGCTTCGTGGCCGAGGTGTGCGCCTACAAGGGTCTTCACGACGTGTGGGACTCCTACTCCGAGTCCATCTGATTCCCGGAAACGTGAGATATGCAGGGGGCCCGCCGCACGCGAACATGTGTCGCATGGGAGCATTCACGGGCCTTCTCGCAAAACTTACCGGCATGAGGCAGAACGTGCACGGTGTCGGGTGGCGCACAGTCACCGAGACCTCGCCGTCCTTCACGCAGTTCTCCGGCGGCCTGGCAGACCAGGAGCTCACCCGCGCGGCCGTGGAGAGGTTCGCCACGGCCTGCTCGCGCCTCAAGCCGGAGGCGACCGGGAACCCCGACGCCAACGTGAGGCGGCTCGTGGAGACGCGCCCGAACCCGCTGCAGAGCTGGCCCAAGTTCCTCAAGAGGCTGGCAGCGATCTACGAGACGCGCGGCACGGCCTTCGTGGTGCCGAGCTACGCGGCGGACATGAGGACGGTCAAGGGCCTGTGGCCCATGCTCGCATCCACGGCAGAGGTCGTGGAGTACGCGGGCGAGCCGTGGCTGCGCTTCGGCATCCCGAGCGGGGGCACCGGGGCGTACCGGCTCGCCGAGGTGTGCGTGCTCACGAAGTTCCCGCTCGAGAGCGACATCTTCGGCGAGCCGAACTGCCTGGGGCAGACCATGAGGCTCATCCACGCCCAGGCAGAGGCCCAGGACGCCGCCATCAAGAACGGCGCCAGGGTGAGGTTCATCGGCGCGGTCAACTCCATGGCGCGCCCGGAGGACCTGGTCGAGAAGCGCAGGAAGTTCATGGAGGACAACTTCGGGGCGGAGAACAACGGCGGCATGCTCGTCTACGACTCGTCGTTCACCTCTGTGAAGCAGGTCGAGCCCCAGAGCTACCTGATCTCCGACAAGGAGATGGAGCGGATCGAGGCCGGGGTGTGCAACTACTTCGGCATCTCCCGGGCGATCCTGCAGTCCGACTTCTCGGAGGAGCAGTGGGACGCCTGGTACGAGTCGCGCGTCGAGCCGTTCGCCATCGAGCTGGGCGAGGCGCTGACCGCAGTGCTCTACGGCGACACGGCCATCCAGCACGGCAAGCGCGTCGAGTTCTCATCGAACCGCCTCGAGTACGCCAGCTCGGCGGCCAAGAGGAACATGGTCCGCGACATGGTGGACCGAGGCGTCATGAGCCTCAACGAGGCGAGGCAGGTGCTGCAGCTGCCCCCCATCGAGGGCGGCGACATAAGGGTCATCCGCGGCGAGTACGTCGACGCCGACACGGTCGCCTCGCTCATCGAGCAGGCGGCCGTGGCGAAGGGCGGAGGCAGGATGCCCAAGAACGTGAGCGACAAGAACGGCGAGATCGACCTCAACGGGGACGACGACTTCTACGCCGACTCCGACGCATACGGCAAGGACGACTTCGACTAAGGGCTAAGGGGGCAGCCGTGCCGGTGGTGCAGGGCAGGGAGTACAGGAGCATAGCGCTCGACGAGTTCGAGGCCCGCGACGGCTACGTGGTCGAGGGTTACGCCACCACGTTCGGCCAGCCATACCAGATGGGCGAGGACTGGTCGGGCAACCCGGTGTACGAGTGCATAGACGCCATGTGCCTGGACGGCGCCGACCTTGGCGACGTCATATTCCAGGTCGACCACCAGGGACCCGTGCACGCGCGCACGCGCAACGGGTCGCTGACCGTAAGGGCCGACGGTCACGGCATAGCCGTTTGGGCCGACCTCTCCCTGTCGGAGGCGGCCAGGCAGGCCCACGAGGCCATCAGGAACGGGCTCATCGACCGGATGAGCTGGGGGTTCACTGTGGGCGAGTGGTCCTACGACAGGGATACCAGGACCAGCACGGTCCTCAGGGTCAAGAAGGTGTACGACGTGTCGGCGGTGGCGTTCCCTGCCAACCCCAACACCGAGATACAAGCGCGTTCCTACCTCGACGGAGTGATCGGGCGGGAGGCCGAGGAGTGCGGCCTGCGCGTCGAAAGGAACCTCGCCATAGCGAGGCTCACGCTCAGCCGATTGGAGAAACCGCATGTTCGCAACCATGGAGGCGGCCCAGTACCGCTCCCTTAGCCTCGACGCGCTCGAGGCCAGGCGCTCCGAGATCGTGGAGTACGCCCAGACCGCAGACGCCGACACCCATACCGTGATCTCGGAGTCCAGCCTGTGCGCCGCCGAGTTCGAGCGCCGCAACGCCGAGGCCCAGCTCAGGGCCGCCCAGATCTCCGCCGTGCAGGCGGGCTCAGGCGCCGTCGTGGGCCAGATGCCCGCCGAGGCGCGCTCCGCCCAGCCCGCCGAGGAGGCGGACGACCCGACCTCGGGCATGCAGTACCGCCGCGAGTTCATGGACTACGTGTGCAAGCGCACCACGGGCGAGCACCTCAAGGCCGTGAACGAGCAGCTGCGCGCCGACGCGAACACCCTCACCACCGACGTGGGCGTGCTCATCCCCTCGGTGCTGGTGAACCGCATCCTGGAGAAGGCCGAGACCTACGGCTTCATCCTCCCCATGGTGACCAAGACCAGCTACCCGGCGGGCATGGCCATCCCCAAGGGCTCCCTCAAGCCCACCGCGACCTGGGTCGGCGAGGGCGCGGGCAGCGACCGCCAGAAGTTCGCGGTCAGCGACAGCGTGAGCTTCACCTGGCACAAGCTGCGCTGCGAGGTCTCCATCTCCATGGAGGTCAGCGTCGTCACGCTGCAGGCCTTCGAGAACAAGATCGTCGACTCCGTGGCCCGCGCCATGACCGTGGCGAAGGAGAAGGCGGTCCTGCTCGGCGACGGCACCACCCAGCCCAAGGGAGTCCTCACCGAGACCCCGCCCACGGGCCAGGCGCTCTCGGTCGACAAGACCGGCAAGCTCGGGCTGCAGGACCTGCTCGACGCGGAGGGCGCCCTGCCCTCCGAGTACGAGGCCGGGGCCAAGTGGTTCATGAGCAAGAGGACCTGGCTCGGGTTCCAGGGCATGGTCGGCACCGACGGCCAGCCCATCGCCCGCGTGAACATGGGCATCTCCGGCAGGCTCGAGCGCTCGCTGCTGGGCCGCGAGGTCGTGTTCACCCACGACTACCTGCCCACCTTCGGCCCCTCGCTCAAGGACGGCGACGTGTTCGCCTTCATCTACGACATGAGCGACTACGTGCTGAACGAGTCCTACAACCTCGGCATCTCGAAGAAGCAGGACTGGGACACCGAGGACCTGCTCACCAAGGCCGTGGAGTCGGTCGACGGCAAGGCCATCGACGTCAACTCCCTGGTGACGCTCAAGGCCGTCACCCCGTCCGAGGGCTAGCAGTGAAGGTGGTCGTGCTCGAGCGCTTCTACGACCTCAAGGAGCGGGAGCCCCGCGAGGTTGGGGAGGCGTTCGAGGCCACCGAGGCGAGGGTGGCCCAGATCAACTCCGCAGGGTTCGGGCGCCTGGTCGCACCGGCCGACGAGCCCGTGCGCCCGGCCAAAAGGCCCCGCGCGCGCAGGGCGGAGGCGTAGCCGTGGACGCCGTCGAGCTCGTTGGCGACGTCAAGTCGGCGCTGCGGGTCACGGCCCCCGAGTTCGACTGGGAGGCCGAGTCCCTGGCCGCCGCCGCGCTCGCCGATATGGAGAGGGCCGGGGTAGACCGCCGGGCCATGGACGCCGCAAGGCCGCTCGTGGTGCAGGCCGTGTGCTGCTTCGCCAAGGCCCGATTCGGAGCCGACAGCGACGACGCGGAGAGGTTCGAGGCGGCGTACCGCCAGCACCTCACCGACCTGTGCGTCTCGTCGCCGTCGCTCTCGCGTGGGAGGCGGTGCCCGTGAGCGGCTGGAGGGACGTGGCCTACCTCGTCGAGGTCTCCCAGGAGCAGAACGCCGACGGCACCTTCCGCGAGGTGCGCTCGAGCAGGGCGGTCTACGTGAACCGCCTCGCCGTGGGCGCGTCGACCTGGCTCGCCGCGAGGTCGGCGGGCCTGCACGCCGACGCCTCCGTGCGCCTGCGCAACGGCGAGTACTCCGGCCAGCAGGCCGTGGTGCTCGGCGGCGACGAGTACGAGGTCGAGCGCGTCATGGAGGGCGCCGACTACACCGACCTGACCCTCAGGAGGAGGCTCCGTGGCGACTAACACCTCGGTCGAGGCCGACCGCTTCGCCGTCGCGCTGACCGGCATCGTCTCGGGCGTCGTGCGCCCCGTGGAGGCGAACCTCCCCGAGGCCGTGCGCTCCGCCTGCAAGACCGGCGCCAAGACGGCCCGCAAGCTCGCGCGCGCCAGGTTCGGCGGCACCGGCCGCTACGCCTCGGGGTTCCGCTTCAAGGTCAAGGGAGGCGGCGCCTCGACCGTGGGCGAGATCGGCAACGCGAGGCTGCCCGGCCTGGTGCACCTGCTCGAGAAGGGCCACGCCACCCTCGGCGGCGGCAGGGTCGCGGGCAGGCCGCACCTCTCCGACGCCGCCGACGAGGCCGAGGCCGAGCTCTGGGAGAGGGCCGTCTCGGTCGTCGAGGAGGCCCTCAGGTGAGCCGCGCAGACGTCCAGGGGTGCGTCTCCAAGGTGGTCCCCTGCGCGCACATGGCGTGGCCCAAGGGCAGCGCCCCGGAGCTGCCGTGGGCCGTGTTCTACGCCTCCGGGCGCAGGGGCAAGGCGGCGGACAACCGCACCGCCTCGAGGACGACCGAGTGGTGCGTCGAGCTCTACGAGCGCAGCGGCGACTCCGTGCTCGAGGACGCGCTCGAGGCGGCAATAGAGGCCGCGTTCGGGCCCTGCTCCGTGACCGAGGCGTGGGTCGAGGAGGAGCAGTGCCTCCAGACGTCCTACTACTTCACTTCCGTTGAGAGGAAACAACAATGAGCGCTGACAACACCGTGCACGTCCAGTTCGGCATCTCCAACGCCTACGTGGCGGTCATCGACGACGACGGCGAGTACGCCACCCCGTTCCCCGTGCCCGGCTTCGTGAAGCTCACCATCGACGCGGCCGGCGACTCCACCACCAAGTACGCCGACAACGTGCCGGTCTACACGTCGAACGCCAACGCCGGATACACCGGCTCCCTTGAGTTCACGACCATCTGCGACAAGTTCTACACCGACGTCCTGGGCTACATCAAGGACGGCAACGGCGGCCTGCTCGAGACCATGGAGGCCAAGCCCAAGTCGTTCGCCCTGCTCTACCAGGTCGAGGGCGACGCCAACAACGCGCGCTACGTCTTCTACAAGGTAGACGCCAAGCGCCCCACCGGCGAGCACAACACCACCACCGAGTCGACCGAGGTGGACGACTCCAGCATGGAGATCACCATGACCGGCAAGCAGTTCACGATCGGCACCGAGACCAAGACCTGCGTCAAGAACCGCGTGCTCAACGACACCACGGGCGCGACCGCCTACGCCTCGTTCTTCACGGCGGTCATGGAGCCCAAGGCGGCCGCCTAATGGCCTCCGTCGACACCGGGGCGGGCCGCGTCGAGGTGAGGGCCACGCCCCTGGCCCTCATGCTCTACGAGCAGGAGTTCGCCGGGCGCTCCATGGTCTCCGACCTGCTGGGCGGCGACGGAGAGTGGTCCGTCGAAAGCGGCAGGTGGGAGGCGCTCACGCGCGCCCTGTGGGCCTGCATGAGGGCGGCCGACGAGTCCGTGCCCCCGTTCGGGACGTGGGCCAGGGGGGCCGAGGGATTGGACCTGTGGGTCTTGCACGACCAGCTGATCCCCGTCGTCATCGACGGGCTCTTTCGAGCCAGCGGGTCCCCCGCCTAGCGGCGGACAGGGCGGCCCGGACCCGATGCCCTACACCAGGGCCTACGTGTCCGGGCTGCGCATGGGGCTGACCAGCGACGACCTCAACTCGATGCCTTTCGGGCGGCTCGCCTGGATGCTCGAGGAGTGGGCGGCCATGAACGGCCCCAAGAGGTCGAGGCCTTCGGTCAGGAAGGCGACGCAGAAGGACATAGAGCTGCTGCTCTAATCGAGCGAGGAGGGCCCCCGTGGGGGAGTCGTACCGCGGGCTCACGGTCAGGATAGGCGGCGACGCGACGGGCCTCGTGAAGGCCCTGCACGAGGTGAGCTCGGCCGCCAACGCCACGCAGTCCCAGATCAGGCGCATATCCAAGGGGCTCTCGGCGAGCCCCGAGAGCACCGAGCTGCTGAACCAGCGCCTGAGGCGCACCGGCGAGCTCGGCCAGGACGTCGCGGCCCGCATACGCGAGCTTGGCTCCTGGCAGAGGCGCCTCAAGGCCGAGGGCGTCGACAGGCTCGCGGCCTCCATGGACAACGCCCAGTACGCCTCGGCGCTCGCCCAGAGGCGCTACAACGCCGTCGACACCGAGCTCGAGCGCATGAACCGCAGGTTCCTCTCAGACGCCAAGTCGGCGGGGAGGCTCACCTCGGAGCTCGAGGCCATGGACAACGCGCAGAGGAACGCCGCGCTGCACTCCATGGGCGTCGTCGGCGACGCGGACTACTCCGAGTACAGAAGGCTCAGCGCGTTCCACGCCGACTTCCAGCGCCAGCTCGAGGACACCAGGCGAGCCGCGCAGTACGAGGACCTGGGCGTCGAGATGGCCTCCCAGAGGGCCGAGGCCGACAGGCTCAGGCGCAGCCTCGTGGAGGCGCGGGCCGCGTCGGACGCCGGGATTCCGGCGGGGATGAGGGAGGCGCGCGCCGCCATAGCGCGCACCGACGAGGCGGCGGAGGGGCTGGGCCGCGAGCTCGAGGCGGTGGAGGATGGCCTGAGGCTCGACCCGTCCTCGGGCGACCTCATGGTGCGCAAGGTCAAGAACCTCTCCGACCAGCTCGGGCTCGCGAGGGAGCGCTCGGGCCAGCTCAAGGAGGCAATGGCCGCCCTCAAGGGCGCCACGGGCATCGACGAGGTGAAGGGCGCGACCAGCGAGCTCGACGCCGAGGCGAGGAGGTGCGCAGACTCCTGGTCCACCGTCAAGATGCGCCTCGAGTCCGCCAAGGGCGAGCTCGCTGAGCTCTCCTCCAAGATGCAGGAGGTCGCCGCCAAAAAGCCCTACGACGGCCAGGCGGAGGACCTCAGGAGGCTGCGCTCGCAGCTCGACGCGACCGAGGCCAAGGTCTCGTCGCTGTCCCGCGAGGAGCGCGAGGCGGGAAGGGCCCTCGACACCGCCAACGCGAGGCGCGAGCTCAGGGAGCTCTCCGTGCAGGCGGAGGCCGCCGAGGCCAAGGTCGCTGGGCTCCACAGGCAGATGCGCGACATGGGGTCCATCTCCAAGACCGGCAACCTCAAGAGCTTCGCCACCTCCATGAGCGCCACGGTGAGCGCGGGCATAGGCGTCGTTGCGTACAAGGCCGTCGACTCGGCCGAGACCATCGACGGGGCGTTCCGCGACATGAAGAAGACCGTCGACGGCACCGACGCCGACTTCGCGAGGCTGAGGGAGAGCGCCCTCGAGTTCGCATCCACCCACCCCGTCTCCGCCGACACCATCCTCGAGATCGAGGCGCTCGGAGGACAGCTGGGCATAGCGGTCGGGCAGCTCGAGAACTTCGGGGAGGTCGTCTCCAACCTCGACATAGCCACCGACATGGACGCCGAGTCCATAGCCACCGCCATAGGCCAGCTGTCGAACGTCATGCACTGGGGCGAGGGGGACGTGAACCGCTTCGGCGACGCGCTGGTCCGCCTGGGCAACAACATGCCCACGCAGGAGTCCTCCATCGTCAACATCACCAAGCGCATCGGCGCCGCGGCCTCGATGTACGGGTTCTCCACCGCGCAGACGCTCGCCTGGGCCACGGCCATAGCCTCGACCGGCCAGAACTGCGAGGCGGCCGGCACGGCCATATCCAACACCATGAGCATGATGGAGCAGGCGGTCGCGGGCGGCGGGGAGGCCCTCGAGGGCTGGGCCGCCGTCGCCGGGGTGAGCGCCGAGGAGTTCGCAAGCTCCTGGAACACCGACCCCAGCGGCACGTTCCGCCAGTTCATCGACGGCCTCGCCGAGATCGAGCGCAACGGCGGCTCCGCCGACGTGGCCCTCACGGGCCTGGGGATCAACGGCGTGCGCCAGAAGCAGGCGCTCAAGGGCCTCACCCAGACCCTCGACGTGCTCGACGAGTCCCTGGCGCTCGCGACGGGCGCGTGGGAGCGCGGCGGCGACGCGGCGAACGAGGCCTCGCAGAAGTCCGAGGGCTTCTCGGGCGCGATCAAGATCATGCGCAACAACGTCGACGAGTTCGCCATGGCCCTTGGCGAGGCGGCCCTTCCCTTCGTGCGCTCGTTCACCGACGCCGTGAGGGCCGCCACCGACGCCTTCCAGTCGCTTCCCCCAGAGGCGCAGACCGCCATCGTCGCGGTCGCCGGCATCGCCGCACTGGTCGGCCCCATGGCGCTGTTCGGCTCAGCCATGAGGGAGGTGGGCTCGTTCGTGCACGGCGTGGGCTCCGCCGCCAGGGGCGCGGCCGCCGCGACCAAGGCGCTGGGCGGAGCGTCGGCGCTCGCCAGGGGCTCCGTCGTCGGGCTTGCCGTGGGGGCGATAGCGCTGCTCGCCTCCAAGGCCTACGAGGCCTGGCAGCGCGAGAGCAGGCTCGCAGAGGCCACGGACGGCCTTCGCGACGCCGTGTCCAGGGCGGACCTCTCGAAGGCCGCCGAGGACATGGGCGCCGTGGGCGATGCCTCAGAGGAGGCCGCGTGGTCGGTGCGCGAGGCGCGCGACGCCGTGGACGCCCTGGCGCAGAGCCAGGCGAACCTCGCATCGGAGATAGCGGGCAGGCACGGCGGCCTCGAGGCCGACGCCTCGATGCTGAACTACTGGGGCGGGGTCGTGGGCGACCTCGCGGGAAGGAGCGACCTCACGGCAGAGGAGGTCGAGAGGCTGAAGCTCGCCGTGGAGGAGGTCAACGACGCCTGCGGCACAGCCTACTCCGTCGAGAGCATGGACGGCGCCTTCCAGGTCGTCGCCGACGGCGCGGCCGTCGCGAAGGAGTCCGTGCTCGACCTCATCGAGACCATGAAGCAGCAGGCCGCCTTCGAGGTCTACAAGGAGGACTACAAGGACTCCATCAAGGCCCAGCTCGAGGCCCAGAAGGCATACGACGAGGTCCTGGCCGCGAGGGACGAGGCCGCGTCGAGGATGGCGTCCTCCAGGGAGTCGGGGAACTGGCTCGGGGAGATGGGCGCCTACAAGGAGATGATCGACCTTAACAAGGCGCTCGAGGAGTCAAAGGAGCTGCTCGACGCCGCGACCGAGGCCATGGTTCGCTCGGAGGAGAGCTACATCTCCTCTGGCACGGCCATAGCCGGAACCACGGGGAACGTGGAGGCGTATGTTGCGGCTAACGCCGTGCTCTACGACGCCCTGCAGCAGGCGGGCATATCAGTCGGCGAGTTCGCCGCCGCCCTCGAGCAGACCGGCATCGACACGGCCTCCCTGGGCGCGGTCACGGCGGAGCAGGCCCAGGCCGTGGCCTCCTCGTGGGACGGCACCGCCGCCTCCATCGTGCAGGCCCTGGTGGGGGCCACCGGGGCCTCCGAGGAGCAGCTGGCGGCCCTCTCGTCCGCGATCTCGTCCCAGGGCGAGGGCGCGCTCGCGGAGCTCTCGGAGCTGGCCGTGGGCCTCGAGGAGTCGGGCAACACGGCGGCGGCCTCCTACGTGAGGGCCTTCGCCGAGACCATGGCCGCGAACGCGCCCGACACATCGGCCGCCGCCCAGGCGAACGTGGACGAGGCCCAGGCCGCCGCCGAGGCCGGGCAGCCTACGTTCGCCGAGGAGGGCGGGGAGTACGGCGAGGGCTACGTCGACGAGCTCTCCGATTGGGAGGACGACGCCGGGGCCGCGGCAGACGAGATCGGCGCCGCCGCCGACTCGGGCGCGGCCTCGTGGAACGACGAGGCCTACGCCACCGGCGCCGCCTACGGGCAGGGCTACGTGAACGGCATGCTCTCGACGCTTCCCGCCGTGAGGAGCGCCGCCAGCCAGCTCGGCTACGCCGCCGTGGAGAGCACCAGGGCCGCCGGAGAGGTGCACTCCCCGTCCAGGGTCATGCGCAGGACCGGCCGCCAGTTCGGCATGGGCCACGTCCTGGGCCTCAGGGACATGGAGCGCGACGTCGAGCTCGAGGCTAGGAGGTACGCCGAGATCACGGCGCGCCACGCCTCCATGGCCTCCTCCGTCTCGGGCGACCACGGAGGTTCCGTTTCCGCCGCGAGGGCCTACCCGCAGCTCACCCAGGCCCAGGTGTTCGACGCCGTGTCGGCGGCGCTGGCGGGGGCAGGCGTGGAGAGGGGCGTCGGCGTCTACATCGACGGCCGCGAGCTGGCGAGGTCGCAGGCGAGGCTCAACGACACGCAACTGGGCCGCATCGAGGCGAGGAGGAGGCGCTGATGGACAAGCCGAGGACGTACCTCACGGTAGGGGGCGTCGACCTGTTCGATGAGTTCGGCCTCGTCGTGACCGACGCCTTCGAGCTGAGGCCCCCCGAGCCCAAGGCCTACTACGTCGAGATACCGGGCTCCGACGGCTCGCTCGACCTCACCGAGTCCGTCTCGGGGGAGGTCCGCTACTCGAGCAGGGAGATGGCCTTCGAGCTGCTGTGGGTCGGGCACTGGACGGGGTTCGAGGCCTGCAAGACCAGGGTCTCGAACTTCCTGCACGGCAGGAGGCTCGCGTTCGAGTGGAGCCGCGACCCCGGATACACCTACGAGGGGCGGTGGTCGGTCGACTCCTACGCCTCGTCGATGCACGAGGGCACCGTATCCGTGAAGGTTACGGCCGACCCATACAAGCTGCGAGACCCCGTGTCGCGCACGCTCGCGGCGGGCGGCGGCGCCGAGTTCGACCTCGAGTGCGGCCGGATGCCCTCTGTCCCGACGTTCACCTGCTCGCGGGAGACCGAGGTGCAGGGGCCAGGGCTGGCCCCGGTGCTGCTGCAGGCCGGGACGTGGAGGGTGAGGGGCCTGACCCTTCGCGAGGGCCACAACAAGGTGTGGGTCAACTCCGGCTGCACCGAGGCGGGCGACGTGCCCATGGCGCACTGGGCTGACGCCCTGTCGAGCTACGGGGCCGACAAGAGGATGGCCGAGTTCTGCTGGACGACCTCGAGGACGGGCTCCGGCTACGAGGTCGGGGTCGATTACGAGTGGGGGGACCTGTAGATGGCTACAACCAACCTTGGGCTTCACGCCTACAGCACGGCTGAGACGGCTGCCCAGTGGTGCGCGGCGCTCAACTCGGACAACGAGAAGCTGGACTCCCTGGTGAACGTGCTGCAGTCTGGCAACAACTCCCAGCTGCGCTACCAGAAGTACTCCGACGGCACCCTGCACATGTGGGGCTTCGTGGACCTGGGGACGACATACCCCTGCACCCACCAAACCGCCTTCGGGTTCGCCTCCGACAGGCTCACGCTCACGTTCCCCGTCTCCTGCGCCGCCACTGACTACTCGTTCGTGGCGCACCTCTCTGCGACGGTATACCCCGACACGTTCGTAACTGTCGCCGAGCGCAAGGCCGGTTCTGTCGGGATCAACCTCACATGCCCGCTCAACGATGCCACGGTGGGCAACAGCAAGGGCCTGTCGGTCGACATATGGGGCAGGTGGAAGTAGTGCCCGCGTACTTCGCCACATACGGTGGAGAATGTCTGTTCGACCCCGACGACCGCTCGACGGCGCTGCTCGACCAGCAGTGCTCCGCAGCGCTGAACGAGGCTGGTTCGTACTCGTTCAGGGTACCGCCGTCGCACCCGTTGAACGGAAAGTTCGTCCCAATGAGCCGCAGGAGCGAGGTCGTGCTCGCCCGCGGCTCCGACGAGGTGTTCAGGGGCCGCGTGGTGTCCGTCGAGCGAGACTTCGACGGCTTCGAGGCCGTCGAGTGCGAGGGGGAGAGGGCCTACCTGAACGACGTGGCCCTCCCGGCCTACGACACGGCCGACGGTGGCGCCCCGGCGTCCCCCGACGGCCTGTTCGCCTGGTACGTCGCCCAGTACAACTCCAGGGTATCGGAGGCAGACCGCTTCTCGGTCGGGGTTAACGACGGCTGGATGCTGGCAAAGGCCGACGGATTCCACCGCGCGAACTCCCAGCGCGCCCAGGTGTGGCCCGAGATGCTCGATAAGCTGGTCGACCAGCTTGGCGGAACCGTCAGGGTGCGACACAAGGGCGGCGTGCGCTGGATAGACTGGCTTGCCGACGGCGGGGACGCCTCGTCCCAGCGCATCGAGTTCGGAAGCAACCTCACCGACTACATGAGGCGTGTCGACGGCACGGAGCTGTTCACGAGGGCCGTGCCGACGTCAACCTATGAGGCGGAGGAACCTGTTGTCGACGAGGAGACCGGGGAGCCCGAGCTCGACGCAGACGGCAACCCCAGGACCAGGACGGTGAGGCACGAACTAGACATAACCTCTGTGCCGGACAGGCCGCTCACCGAGGGCTTCTGCAAGATCGGCGACGCCGTGGTCAACTCGGCCCTCGAGGAAGAGGTCGGCCCCATCGAGAGGGCGTTCTCCTACGATGGGTTGTCCGACCCGGAGGAGCTGGTCGAGTCGGCGCTCAGGGAGGCGACGAGGGCTGCGGTTGGCGACACCCTGGAGCTGTCCGCAGTCGACCTGTCGAGGCTTGGGCTCGCGGAGCCGATACGACTGGGCGACTACGTGAGGGTCACGAGCGCGCCGCACTCGATAGACGAGTGGTTCCTGTGCCGCGAGGTGAGCTTCCGCCCCGGCGAGCCGGAGGCGGACTCCTTCGTGCTCGGCACCGGCGGCGGCGCCCTCACCGACCAGCAGAAGGCGCGCATCGCCGAGCTGAACGCGTCCATAGGGGCGAGGGTGGAGGCCGCCGAGGCTATTGCCAAGGCCGCGTCGGGAAGCGCTGCGGCGGCCGTGGAGAAGGCAGACTCCGCCGTCGAGGAGGCCAAGAAGGCGTCCGAGGCGTCGGAGCAGGCGAGGGCTGACGCTTCCGAGGCCGACCGCCTGGCCCGCGAGGCCGCCGCGGCCGCAGGGCGCGCCCAGTCGGCCGCGGACGGCGCCTCCGCCCTCGCGCAGGGGGCCTCCGACGCGGCCGCCGAGGCGTCCGCGCTGGCGGAGTCGGCTGGCGTGGCGGCCGACTCGGCGGCCGAGCAGGCGGCGCGGGCCGCCCAGGCAGCCGCCTCGGCGCAGGCGAGCGCGGACGCGAGCGCCGAGGCCGTGGCCGGGGCAGCGGGGGAGATAGCGGAAGCCAAGGCCAAGGCGGCCGAGGCGGCCGAGGCCGTCGAGGGCCTGCGCTCGTCGGTGGAGTCTCACTCGGAGAGCATCGGGGACCTGGTGGCCTCCGACGCCGAGCTGCGCACGTCCATCTCCCAGAACGCGGCCTCGATCGCCCAGGTAGCCTCGTCGGTCACCGAGACCAAGGCCGCGACCGAGGAGGCGCAGGCGAAGGCCCAGGCCGCCCAGGACGCCGCCGACGACGCCGCCTCGAAGGCAGACGCCGCGGCCTCGCAGCTCTCGGCCGCCCAGGGGGCCGCCTCCAACGCGGCCCAGGCCGCCTCCGACGCCAAGAAGGCGGCAGACGAGGCCCAGGCCAGGGCCGACCAGGCCGCGGCCAGGCTCGCCGAGGCCGAGGCGGCCCTCGAGGAGGTTGGGTCCAAGGCCGACGCCAACTCCGCCGAGGTGGCCGCCGCCAAGCAGGCGGTCGCCCAGGCCAAGGCCGCCGCCGACTCCGCCGCGGGCGCGGCCGCGACCGCCAAGTCCGCCGCCGACTCCGCCAAGGCCAAGGCGGACAAGGCCGAGGCCGACGCGGCCTCCGCGCAGTCCAGCGCCGACGACGCGCGGGCCGCCGCCGACGCCGCCCAGGAGAGCGCCGACCTGCTGGCGACCCGGGTGACCAAGTGCGAGACGGCGATAAAACAGAACGCCGAGGCCATCGAGCTTAGGGCGACCAAGTCCGAGGTGGCCCAGGGCCTCTCCGACCGCTACACCAAGGCCGAGGCCGACGCGCTGATCAAGGTCCAGGCAGACCGCATCACCTCCGAGGTGTCCGAGCGCACGGCGCTGGGCGCGAAGGTGTCCACGCTCGAGCAGACGGCCTCCGGGCTCACGGTGAGGCTCGACAGCCTCAAGGTCGGCGGGCGCAACCTCCTGAGGAACAGCGGGGCGGTCGTCTCGAGCAGCGGCTACCTCATGGCCACCTACACCCCCTCGGAGCCGCTGGTGGCCGGGAGGGTGTACACCGCGTCCCTGTGCGTGACGCCGGGCTCGGACGTCACGCAGTTCCGCCTCTACGTCTCGGTCGGCTCCATGAGCCTTTGCTCCTTGAAGCCGAGCGGCACGGCGAGGCAGGTCCTGACGGCGACGTTCACCGCCTCCTACTACCCCGGGAAGGCCCCGTCGGACAACGCGTCGAACGCCAACGTCGCGGTCTACGCCTTCCCCAACGGCCACACGTCGAAGAGCACCGTCCACTGGATAAAGGTCGAGGAGGGCAACACGCCCACCGACTGGACCCCGGCCCCCGAGGACGTGGCCTCCTTCCGCTCCTTCACGACCGGCTACTCGTACAACCAGACCCAGGTCAACCAGTACGGCACGCCGGGCTACCAGGGGACCTGGGCCGTCGTCGAGTCCACGGCGGGGCTCAGGGCGGGCGACACCGTGCAGCTCAGGGTGACGAACACGTCCAAGTCGGGCCACGCCTTCATAATGGGTACGGTCGTGTCGGTGCCCTCCGACAAGAGCGTCGTCGCGAAAACGACGGGCCTCGTGGACACGGGCGACAGGGGCGCGACAGGCCCCCAGGGGGCCACCGGGGCGACCGGCGCGACGGGGCCCCAGGGCCCCAAGGGCGCCACGGGAGCGACGGGGCCCCAAGGGCCGCAGGGGGCGACCGGCGCCACCGGCCCCGCGGGCAAGGACGCGAACCAGGTGGTGCACTCCTTCTCGGGGACCGCAGGCGCGGCCGGCTACGTGGCGTTCGCGACGATCACCATAGCGGGGTCCTACCAGAACGCGCCCATCGTCTTCCGCCTCGCGAACCGCTCCCAGGAGTCGAGCGAGGTGCAGGTGTGCTTTTTGAACGCGGGCAGCGCGGACCCGGGGCTCTCCTACATCCGGGCGGACGGCGGGGTCAAGGTGTGGGCCCAGAAGACGGCGGCCTCGACGTGGAGGCTCATCGCCCAGAAGAGCGAGGCCTACGACACGCTGTACGTGTACAACTACACGAAGGTCTACAACGGGTCGACGACGGTCGCGTGGACCAACGTCCACCTGTCGTCGCTGCCGAGCGGGTGCACGGCGGCCGGGCCCCTGGAGTCGGCGAAGACCGCCACGAACTACCTGAACTTCAGCTCCTCGGGCCTGTGCGTGGGCGACATGACCGCCTCCTCCCTGGGCCGCAACGTGCTCATAGACGCCTCGTACGTGCGCGTGAGGAACGGCTCGACCGACCTCGCGCGCTACGGGGCGGAGGCGGTGGAGCTGGGGTGCAACTCGGGCACCTCGAAGATACGCATGTGCGCCGGGCAGGTCGAGGTCGCCGCCTCGACGGCCTACACCGGCATGGACAACATAGCCTCGGACGTGCGCGTGAAGGCCTCGTCGCTCACCCTGGGCAGCGACGGCGCGAACGTGACGCGCAAGGCTGAGCTGAGGGCGCAGCGCGGGGCCCTGGGCGGCGGCCACGCCCGGGTCGGGGCCTACATGGACCAGTCGACCTACGCCAAGGAGGCCTTCATGGAGGCCTCCGACGGGACGAGCTCGTCGTCCGTGTCGGTCAAGCCGGGGTCGATAACGCTGTCCCGGCCCCTGCCGGTGGGCTCCGGCGGGACCGGGCGCGCGTCGCTCGTGGGCTCGGCGGGCCTCATGCACGACATCTTCGACGGCAACCTGACCGGGGCCAACTACGTGCCGGTGTTCACCGACTCGTGGGCCGACGGCGGATACATGTCCAAGCAGCAGCTGAGGAGCGCCATGGGCCTGGGGAACACCCTGTCGGCCCTGCCCGTCGCCAACGGCGGGACCGGGGCGGCGGACGCGGCCTCCGCTCGCGCCAACCTCGGCGTCACGTGCGCCAACATCGGCGCGGCCACGTCGGGCCACGGCCACGCGGCCGTGACGGCGGTCGCCTCGGCCCAGAAGGCGCTGGCCAAGACCCGCTCGGCGCTGGCGCTCAAGTCCTACGCCTCGTCGGGGTCAGGCTTCTCGGTCTCCGGGGGCGCCGTCAAGTGCGGCTTCTCCGGGTACGTGCTGGCCTGCGCCGGCGTCTTCTTCAGCTTCCCGAACGGCGACGCGACGCCCGCCGGGGAGAACCCGGAGGCCTTCATATGCGTGAACGGCACGAGCAAGGCCGGCGCGGGCGTCGTGGTGCCCGGCAAGTGGGGCGCGGGGCTGACGATAGCCCCGGTGCTGCTGAGCGTGGCGTCGGGGGCCCTGCTCACCCTCCAGGTCGTCAACAACACGGCGGCGCGCGGCGTGGTCAACGCCATCGACGCCAACTACCTGACCGTGCTGAGGGTCGCGTGAGCGGGGCGGCCGCCAGGGACGGCCCGGCATCCGCCCCCGGGGAACGAGCACGACAGAAGAAACGACAGAAGGGAACTGCGATGACCGACACCGCCAACAACGCCAGCGACCGCACGGCCGGCGACGAGACCGCCCAGGGCGCCTGCGCCCTGTCCGTGACCGAGGAGCAGCTCTCCCTGATCATGCTCGCGGCCGTGAAGTTCGCCGCGCCGCAGAGGGGCAACGCCGCGTCGCGCGCCGTGGTCGACGCCGTGGTGGCGAACCGCGCCGCGCTCGGCGCCCGGCTGCGCGGGGCGATGGCCGCCGAGCTGCGCGCGAACGCCTACACCAGCGGCGACCCCTGGACCGACATGGACAGCGCGTGGCTGTCCGAGGCCGCCGACCTGATGGGGGCCGAGTGACGCCCGAGGCGCGCTGCCCCGACCACTCGGCCCACGAGAGGGCCATCAGGGTGCACGACCAGCGCCTCGACGCGCACTCCGAGCGCCTGGACGAGATGGGGCGCCTCATGGTCAAGCTGACGGACATCGAGGAGCAGAACCAGCGGCGCATCGACTCCGTCGACGCGAGGCTGGCCGCGCTCGAGGGCAGGCCCGCCAGGCGCTGGGACTCGCTGGCCACGGCGGCGCTCACGGCGCTCGTGGGCGGCCTGGCGGGCTACCTGATGGCCGGCGCGGGGCTGGCCTAGAGAGAGGGGAGAGAGGATGCTGGACAAGTTCCTTACAAGCAACGACAGGCTGTGGCGATGCGCCCGCACCGTCGTGGAGGGCCTGCTGGGCCTGCTCGTGGTCGCCGTGCCGGTGTGGTGCGGGGCCAACATGGACCCGGTCGCGGCCTCCATGGTCACGGCCGCCGTGACCGTGTGCGCGTCGCCGGTGATCGCGATGCTCGGTGGCAGGGACCCCGAGGACGGCAGGGTCGACCCGAAGGACATCGTTGGAGGCAAGCATGAGGATTAACGTCAACGGCGGCCACACGCGCCGCGCGCCGGGTGCCAGCGGCTACCTGGACGAGCTCGCGGAGGACCGCCTGGTCAAGGACGCGCTGATCGCGGAGCTCCGCGCTCGCGGCCACGAGGTCAGCGACTCCACGACCGACGAGGCGACCGCGAGCGACGACCTGCGAGAGCAGTGCAGGCTGGCGAACGCCTCGGGGGCGGAGGTGGCCGTCTCGGTGCACTTCAACGCGTGCCCCGGCGGCACCGGCACCGAGGTGTGGCACTACGCGGGCTCCTCGGCCCAGGGGCTCGCCGCCGACATGAGCGCGAGGGTCGCAAAGGCGCTCGGCCTGCGCGACCGCGGCGCCAAGGCCACCACGCAGCTCTACTGGCTCAGGCACACCGACATGCCGGCGGTGCTCGTGGAGGTGTGCTTCGTGGACTCCGCGGGCGACGCCGAGGCCTACCGCCGCGTGGGCCCCGCCGCCGTGGCCCGCGCGATTGCCGACGCCATCGTGGGCGGGGCTGCCCAGCCCGCGCCCGAGGTGCCGGAGCCGCAGCCCGCGCCCGAGGTGCCGGAGCCGCAGCCCGCGCCCGACGCCACAGGGCCAGCGCCGGAAGGTCCGCGCCGCCTGTCCATCGCCCCCGGCACCTACCGCTGCCAGGTCGACCACCTGCGCGTGCGCACCGGCCCGGGCCTCGGGTACCCCGAGGTCGCCCACTACGACGAGGGCGAGACCGTCGAGCTGGACGCCTGGTGCGTGGAGGCCGACGGCTGGGTCTGGGGCACCTACGAGGACTGGGGAGGCACCAGGCGCTACATCGCCGTGGGGCCCTACACCGGCGAGCCCGACGCGGGGCGCGACTACCTGGTGAAGGCCTAGCGCGCCCGCTTCGCGTCCCCGAGCGCCTTGCGCGCCCGTGCGCGAACCGTTCGCGAACGTTCGCGAAACACGACGCCCCGGCTCTGCTCGCGCAGGGTCGGGGCGGTTTTTTGCGTTACCGGTGTATCATGTCGGCAAGCTGGCTTTACACCGACGAAAGGACACCGCCATGACCTCACCGACCATCGCCGAGTCCCTTGCCCCCGTCGCCCCCGAGCGCGCCGCAGAGATCATAGGCCTTCCGCTGCCGTCCGTGCGGTCGCGGCTCGCGTACCCGCTGGACTGGAGGCTCGGGGAGCTTCGGGCGCTCTACGCGGAGCTTGACGCTGCGGGGCGCGAGGCCCTGCTGGCGGCGATGGCGCGGGAGGTGGCGGGGGAGTAGCCCCGCCAGGGCGGGGAGCATCCTTGCATCAGCACCTCAAACGGGTCACCCCCGCGAGGGCGGGGAGCTCGGGCCTAGCCTAGCACGCCGCGGACACGGTACTCGAGGTTGAGCCACTTCCTCTGCCCGCTCGGCATCACCCTCACACGCCACCGCCACGCCTGCAGGCCGCAGCGCCCGGGCTTCCCGACGCGCTCGGCGACCTCGGCATCGACCGCCCACCGCCTGCCGTCGGCCCACACGATCGCGGTGGGCGTCAGCGTTCCGTCGATTGCGGCGTAGCTCTCGACCCCGACCGCGACCCTCGCCATGGCTCCCCCTTCCGTCGGGGGTATTCTAGCACGCCTGTTCGCCCTCCGCGAACATGGAGGCGATGTGCGCCGAGCCCGCGTCGGAGGCGGCCCACTCCCGGTCGAGCGCGGCGGCCACGGCCTGCGTCCCGGCCGCGTTGACGCTCATCTGGGCGAGCGCCACGGCCTGCAGCGCCTTGCAGCCCTGGTGAATCTCGAGCATGTTCATGCCGAGCCTACGAGCGACGTCCACCGCGAGGTCTATGAACTCGAGCACTTTGTCGTTGACGTACGGCTCGCCATCTTCCCTGGGTGCGTAGGCTGACTCGCGGTGTGCCTGCAGCTTAATCTTCATCCGACCCGCCTCTCAGCGCCTCCGGCTCTATGATATCGGACAGGGAGCAGTGGAGCGCGGCGCTTATGCGCATCCACGTGTTCAGCGACCCTATCCTGTCGCCGCTCATTATGCGGCTCATGGTCTGGTGCGGCACCCCCGAGGCCTTGACGAGGGCGTTCCGCGATATGCCCCGGGACGCTAGGTACCTCTTGAGCCTCGTCCCGGTGGTCCACTCCGCATCGATCTTGTTTGCCTGCCCCATGGCGTATGGAGACGCGTAATGCAAATGGCCCCTTTCGCAGGTTTTCAACAGTCCGGTACGGATTGTACTCCCGGATGTTGAAAACCTGCGAACAGGTGTTGAAAGCCTACACGCTCATACCCGCCCTCTCGACGAGGTGCAGCACGCACCTCTCGACCGCCGTGTCGCTGCCGGTCCTCGAGACCAGGTTCTCGGTCAGGTACTCGTGCGCCCTGTCCTGGTATGTGCGATTGGCGTCGTAGCAGAAAACCCTGTGCACGTCCTCGCGGACGAACCGCATCACGTCTGCCGCCAGCGCCGGGGATGGCTCGGCGGGCTGGCCCATCATCGCCAGCATCTCGTCGATGCACCGACGCGCCTTGCGCAGGTCCTCTGCGCCCCCCTTCTTGGGGGCGCGCATCAGGTACTCGAGGGCGTCCGCCCTCACGGCCTCGACGCTGGGCCTCCACACGCCCGCGTCGCGGTCGAGCACCGAGGAGGTGACGTCTCGCACCGAGCCCACGCCGGGGAGCCTGTAGTGATCCGGCACGGCGTCCAGAGCCGGTGGCGTAGCGGCCTCGCCGGCTGCCTGCTTCTGCGGCGCCCTGGGCGCCACCACGCCGGGGATCACAGCCTCACCGACAGGGCGACGAGGGCCGACGCCGCGAGCACCCCGACCAGCGTGCGTAAGGAGAACTCGAGGCCAAGCCCCCAGCACAGTGCGAACGACAGGCCGACGAACACAGCGGCGGTCACGGCCACGGCGGCGAGGGCCACCAGGAACTCCAAGAACGCGTCTAGGACTCGGTACATCAGCATCGCCCCCTATCCGAGTTGCGCGCCCAGCAGTCGTATGCGGCGCGCTCCATGTCCTCCGTGCCCACGCCGAACGCCCAGGCGAAGTTGGTCAGGGCCTGCATGAGGTCGGCCAGCTCCTCCATCATCCTCGAGGCAGCGGCAGGCTCCTTGCCCGTGCCGTGCGCCATCACGAGGTCGCACGCGGCGACCATGAGCTCACCGGCCTCCTCGTGGACCTTGCGGGCCTGCTCCTTGAGGTTTTCGGCCTCCGCGGCGTCCTCGGGGGGCCACAGCGCGACGCCGTCGAACACCGGGAAGTCCGCCGACGGGACCCTCGACCAGACGCTCACTCGGCACCACCCGCCACGACAACGGGCTGCGAGCCGTCGGGCACCACAACGAGGTTGCCCGATGCCCCTATCTCCCTGAGCGCGTCGATGTAGTTCTGGCGCAGCACCTCGTCCGACAGGCTCTCGGCGAGCACGCGGTTGGCCTCGGCGACGCCCTGGGCCTCGATGACGCGGGTCTCGGCCTCGACCTTCTTGGCCTCCTGCTCGTTCAACGCCTTGGCCTTGGAGATCTCGGAGGCCTGGGCCTCGGCGTAGCGGGCCGTGATGGACTCCGGGTAGCGAACCTCCTGCACGGAGACCGACTCGATGATGATGCCGTCGCCCTCCCACTCGCCCGCGAGCGCGTCGGTGAGGGCGGCCGTGAAGCTGCCGCGGTCGGTGAGCATCTGCATGGTGGTCATGCGACCGGCGACCTCGCGCGCGACGCTGCGCAGGTCGACCGCGACCACGTACTGGGCGTGGCCCTCCTGGGTGCCGTAGCTCGCGTACAGCTCCTCGGCGTAGGCCGGGTCGAGGCTGTAGTTGAGCTGGACGTCGACCTCGAAGGCCGTGCCGGAGGAGTCGTTGCAGCTGATCTTGGGGCCGGTCGCGGAGCCGCCGTTGTAGTCCTCGGTCCCGTCGCCTATCAGCGAGATCACGTTGTTGCGCGTGCTGTAGGTGATGGCGTCGTCGAACGGGCTCGAGCCGTGGAACCCCGGCTCGCTCGTGGAGCCCACGACCTCGCCGCCCATGCCCTTGAGCACCACGACCTCGCCGACGTCCTGCGAGTAGAAGCCCGGCGTGCACCCGGTGGTGGCCACGCAGGCGGCGGCCATTGCGACTGCTGCGATTGCTATGCCCTTGCGCATCTCCTACCTCTTTCCCTTCGATTCCCTCTCGTACTTCCTGGCAAGTATCTCGGCCTCGTCCAGGCGCTCGACGTCGTGGCACTCGGACACCTTGCGCAGCGCCTTGGACGCGAGCCTCGCGACCAGCCACACCGCCCCGGCTATCGCGGCGACCAGGGCCAGAAAACCCACGGCCCTGGTCAGAAGCAGCACGGCGGTCATCGTCCGCTCCTGAACGCGTACGCCAGCAGCACGGCGATTACGGCGGCCGTGAGGATGACCCCGACCGGCCAGAACAGGACATAGGCGACAGCGACGACGACAAGCGCGGCAAAGCCGGCTACCATCAGCGCGATCGCGAGCGCCAGTTCCTGCGAGTAGTCCATATCTCTGGTCGCCTCCTCGAACGTCCTCATTCGCCCGCTCCCTTCCCGTCGTCCAGCTTCCGCCCGCACCACGGGCAGTAGGCGATCGGCACCGACGCGTGGACCTCCACGGCGTCCGACTCGAAGTGGACCTCCACGATCGCCGGTAGGTCGTGGACCGACCGGTACTTGGCGATGCGTGCCGTCACACCGGCGCAGTCGAGGTCCCTCACCTCACCGCACTGGACGCCCCACGGCCCCGTGGAGAACTCGCACATCTCGCAGCTCATTTGCCATCTCCTTCATCCACCACCCTCGCCCCGCAGCTCGGGCAGAAATTAGGCTGCGGCAGGTCGCAGCAGTAGCCGCACAGCGAGCACGCGAAGTCGTAGCCCTCGCCGTTGGTGCCCTCCTCGCCGCCGAAGTCGCGGCAGGTGCGGCGCAGCTCGAGGCCGCCCACGTCCACGACGCCCTTGTGCCACTTTTGGTTGCACGGCGCGGCCCCGCACCACGGGCACACGCCCTGCTTGCTGCCTTTAGGCATCGGCGCTCACCCCGTCCATTCTCTCGCCGATCCACCTCATGACCGGCACCGCCATAGAGTTGCCCACCGCCTTGTACCTCGGCGCGTCCGGGCACTCCTCGGCGGGCTTCCCGCGCCAGGGTATGCGCGTCCAGTCGTCGGGGAAGCCCTGAAGGCGCTCGCACTCCACGGGCATGAGCCTGCGCACGGCGTAGCCATGCACCACGCCCTGCGCCTGCTTCCCGCTCCACGCCGTCGGGAGCGCCCCGAACACATGCCCGTCGCCGCCCTGCAGGCGCGCCTCGCCGCGCTGGTTGGCCGCGAAGGCCAAAGCGCCCGCCGGCGGGAGGGGGTACGCCACGCAGCCTGCCGTCTTGCGCCCGGTCGAGGCGGTGAGGGTGCCGGCGACGCCGTCGCCCACCGCGCACGCCGAGTCCCCGCCGACGAACACGGCGGGCTGGAAAAGCGCCTGCCCGTTGCCCGTGGCCAGCGTCGCGCTCAGCTCCCCGGCCACCAGCGCCCCCTTGCCGCCGCCCTCGCGCCCGCACCTCACCTGGGCCGTGTAACACGCCACCTGCGGCACGAGGCCGTTCGCCTGCGCCCTCACGGTCGGGGCGAGCTCGTCGGCGTACCCTATGCTTCCGGCCCCCGAGCTGACGCCGCCGTTGAACCCATGGCAGCCTGACGCTCCAGCGCCTCCTCCAGCTCCGGCGGCAAGGGCCTCCCTCTTTTCCTTGCCCTGCCCAGGATCCCAAGGCACGCCCTCGGGCTCAAAAAGTACCTCGCAGGCACGTCCCGGGTCTCCAAGGCATCCGACAAGAAAGACACGGCGGCGGCGCTGGGCCACTCCGAAGAACTGCGCGTCGAGCACACGCCACGCCATGCCGTACCCGAGCTCATCCATGGCTTCGAGGAGGCAGCGGAAATCGGCTCCCTTCGAGCTCGAGAGCGCCCCCGGGACGTTCTCCCACAGGAAAGCTCCAGGACGGACGTCTCGAACGCAGCGAACGTACTCCCACATGAGGCCGCTTGCACCATCAAGGCCCTCCCTCTTGCCGGCTACCGAAAAGGACTGGCACGGGCTGCCGCCCACCACCAGGTCGCACGCCCCCCTGAACCTCGACCAGTCTGCTTGCGTAACATCCCCGAGGTTCTCGACCCCTGGGAACCGCTCGGCCAGCACCGCCGACGGGAAGGCGTCGACCTCGGCGAACGCCAGCGGCTCCCACCCGAGCGGCCCCCACGCGACCGTGGCCGCCTCGATGCCCGAGAACGTGCTCAGGTACCTCACCGCGCCACCCCCGCCAGGCGCTCGGCGCGGGCAAGGAGGTCGAGCTGCTCTGCCGCTTGGCATCCGGCCGTGTCATAGCGCTCGTTCGGCTTCTTGCCGTCCACGAGGGCCGGGCACTTGTCGCAGCAGAAGCCGATGCAGCCCCAGTAGGCTGTGTAGTCCTTACGCACGTCCTCGCGCAGCCGCCCCCAGCTGTCGGGGCGCTCGTGGGCGAGCAGTCTTGGGTCCGTGTAGCACAGCTCGCAGTCCTCGTCCACGTCCTCGCACACGACCGTCATCCTGCCGTTTCCAGGGGCCACGCCGACGACCCTGAATATGTGCTGGCTGCGCCCCGTCCCGCGCATCACGTCGCCGATTCTCACCGGCTCCCCGTCCTCGTAGCGCGGCCAGCTCACGCCCTCGGGCATCACGCGGCCCGCCTTCTTGAGGGCGTCCAGCTCGGCGACCTTCTCCTTCCAGTCGCCCAGCGCGACGTCGCGCGCCCTGTCGTCCTCGAGGTCCGCCTCGTTTATGCGGCGCTCGATGTCGGCGCGGGCGTTCCTCTTGTCCTCGGTGTAGGACGTGCCTTTGACGTTGTAGCCGTGGTCGCGGCACCACGACGTCGCCGCGCTGCTCTCTATCTTGTCCATCAGCTCCCGCGCCAGCCGCTCCATGGCGGTGCTGCCGTCGGGCTTGTCCTCTTCCATACCTACTCCCATCCTTCGCACAGCCCCAGCTCCCGTGCCCTGGCGAGCACGTCTCCCTTGCACACGCCGAGCTCCCTCGAGGCGTCCTCGAGCGACCAGCCGCTCGCGTGGCACTCCCTTATCGCTAGGTCGCCCATGCGGTCCCACGACCCCTCCGGGCGCCTGCGCCTTTCCCCCGCGGGCGGCCTGCGGTCGAACGACGCCCCGACCTTCGGCGCGTGCATCCTGACCGAGGTCGGGGTCCTGCCCAGGGCACGCGCCGCCTCGGAGAGCGTCGACCCCGACTCCGATAGATGCAGAAGCTCCGCGTCGTCCTCGGGCGTCCACGGCCTGCCGTTCACTCGAACCACCCCGCGTCCTGCCATCCGCCCTCCACGCGGAGCGCGTCCTCGTAGCGCATGGGGCGCGGGCACAGGAGGAACTGCAGCCTGCCACCCATGCAGCGGAAGTGGAGCCTCCCGGAGTGCGCCAGGCCGTGGCACCCGCTCGCGTTGCCGCTGCCGCACAGCGTGACCGTCGGCTTCGGCAGCCTCCTGCCGCCGACCCACAGCTCGCCCTTGCTCCTGGGCACGACGTGGTGGCGGTTGAGCGGCCACGCCCTGCCGCACACGGCGCACCGGTCGAGCTCCACGCTCGGGGCCCCCATGAGCGGCCTCCACAGCTCCGGCATCGTCGTGACCCTAGCCATCGGCGAGCCTCCTGTCCGGCCCCGATAGCGCGACGTGGAGCGCCTTGTGGCGCATCCTCGACGCGAGCGCCTTGGCGGTCCTCTCGTCCACCGACGCCCACAGCGAGGCGGCCCCGGCGAGGTCGAGCTGCGAGGTCACGACGGTGGGCAGGCGCGCCTCGTAGCGGCGGTTGAGCAGCTGCCAGAGCTTGTCGAGGCCCCAGCGGGTGAGCGAGTCCTTGCCGAGGTCGTCCAGGACCAGCAGCCCGGCCCCGGCAAGCACGGCCATCTCGCCGGACAGGCCGGAGGTGCCCTGGGAGTCGCGCAGCGAGTCCATGAGCTGGTCGTCGCCCCGCCACAGGTAGCGGCCGAACGGTCGCCTCCTGGCCGCCGCGACGAGCACAGACGCCGCGTAGTCGGACTTGCCCCTGCCCACGTCGCCGGAGAGCCACAGCAGCCACCCACCGGCGTTGAAGGCGTCCAGCGCTGCCTCGGCCTCGGCGGCCCAGTGCGGCCTGCGGTAGGCCCTGGGCATCCCGGAGCGCTTGACGCAGGAGGCGAAGGCGCTCTCGAGGGCCGCCCTGCGGTCGGCCTCGTCCACGGCCGCAGCCCTGGCGTCGGCCCTGGCCCTGCCCTCGTCGGTGAGGGCCCTAGGCGTAGTCGCCGATCCAGTCGGGGGCACGGCCGCTCACCCCCTCAGAGCTCCCGCGCCGCCTCCCGGAGGGCCCGTCGCGGTCCCGCCTGGCCCAGTTGCGGGCCGCGGCCCGCCAGTCCCTCATGGGCGACTGGCCCACCTTCCAGCCCTTGGCGGCGTAGAAGTCGACGAATGCCCCGGCGTCGAGCGAGATGCCCGCCTCCTGGGCATAGGCCTCGACCTCGCCTGCCGTGGGCGGGGTGAAGCGCGCCTTCCGCGCGCCGCCCTTCACGGTCTTGACCTTATCTCTTTCCAATTCCTCTTCCTCTTCTTCTTCGCTTGGCGTTTGCTTCGCGTCTGCTTCGGCTTTGCTTGGCGTTTGCTTCGCGTCTGCTTCGGCTTTGCTTGAGGTCTGCTTCTCGTCTGCCTTCGGCGTGCAATCGACGTGCTTTGCTCCGCCGTCCGCGCAGCTGCCGCCCTTGCGCCCCGCGAGCGACTTGGCCCGGGAGTTCTCGAGCGTCGGCCATATGGCCTCGAGCGTCACCGCCACGACCTCCGGCAGAGCGTCTAGGTCGGGCCTCTCGCCCGTCTCCTGGAAGGCGTAGATGGCGCCGAGGAACAGCCCGCGGTCTGCGGGCTGCATCCTCATGGCCGCCCTCATGTGAGAGTCCATGACCTGCATGGGGCTAGAACGGGATCTCTTCGTCGTACACCTGGTCCATGGGCGGCTGCGCCATGGGCGGGGCGTACTTGGGCTGCTCGGGCGCGTAGGGCTGCGCCTGGTAGGCCTGCGGCTGGTATGCGGGGGCGGGCTGCGGCGCGTAGGGCTGGGGCTGGTAGGGCTGCGGCTGGTACGCCTGCGGGGCGTAGGCCTGCGGCTGGTAGGCAGGGGCCTGCCCCGGCTGCCTGGGGGGCAGCTGCACCTCGCGCACCACGACGACGATCGCGGAGCGCTTCTGGCCGTCCTTCTCCCACCGCTCCTGCCTGAGCTCTCCCTGCACGGCCACCGGCATCCCCTTGCGCAGGATGCCCGCCAGCGACGAGGCGCGGTTGCCGAACAGCTTGCAGTCGACGTAGCTGGGCTCCTCGCGCCAGCTGCCGTCGTCGTTCTTGACGTCGCGGTTCACGGCCACCGAGAACCTGAGCACGCCGTTGCCGAGCTCGGGGTCCTTCGTGACGTTGCCGCTTATCGCGACGGTGTTTATTCCAGACGACACGGCTCCTCCTAGTACTCGTCGGGGTCACCGCTGTTCCACTCGCGGGTGATCTCCTCGTTGACCGTCCTCAGCTTGAGCTTGAGCACGTTGATGGCCTCGCAGGATGCCTTGTAGACCGCCTCGGAGCAGTCCCGGGCGCACCTGAGGTCGGCCACCTCGGGCGCGCCACGGGCGAGGTCGGGTATCACCGTGACCGGCATCCCCGACCTCTTGAGGCGCAGCACCTCCACCGCCAGGGCCGTCCTGTACGCCCTCTCGTTCTCCGCGAGGGCCACGGCGCTCCTCCTGCAAAGGCCCGTCTCCTCGTCGAGCTGGGCCATGAGCTGCCTGCACTCGCCCCACAGCTCCGGGATCACAGCACGCGCCAGTCGGGGCTCTGGCAGCACCTCGCCTGCGGGGAGGAGGCCAGGAAGCCCTCGTAGGCCTCGCGGCCCGAGAAGGAGTAGGCCTGCCCGCAGCTCCTGCACCGGGCCGTGAAGGCGCCGCCCTCGGGGGCGGTGCCCGACGCGCGCTCGGCGTCGTCGTCGTCCGAGTCGCCCACGATGCCGAAGGCCGTCATGAGCGAGTACCTGCGAAGGTAGGTGAGCGTGCTGCCCGCCCTCTGTGGGTCGGACGGGAGCTCGCAGGGAACCTCGCAGGCGGTGAAAGACTCGCCCGAGGCGTCCCAGACCGTCGTGCGCAGGGTGCCGCCCACCAGGGTCTGGTTGATAAACAGCCCCTGGTCGTTCAGCGGGCCCCTCACGGCGTCGAGCACCGAGGCCAGGGTGGAGAACCTGCTCCCGAAGTGCGGGTTAACGCCGTCGAGCTGGGGGTTCGCCATGGCGGCCTGGGCTTTCACGAGGCGCTCCATGAGGCTGGGGGGCGGGGCCTGCCCCTCCTGCACGTCACTCATCGCACGCCTCCCCGAGCATCGCCACGGCCTCGGGCAGGCCGCGCCCCTCGCGCGCAAGGCACGCCATCACGTCCGCCGGGCTGCATCCCGTGAGCCTGGTGGAGAGCTCCTCGCCGCCCGGCCTGTAGGCGAGGCCGGGCACCTGCTCTCCCGTCGCGGGGTCGAACACGCGGTACCCCTCGTCGGTGAGGCGCACGACCGCCGACTTCTCGAGCAGCGGGGCCTCGTGGAACGTCCTCACGCGGTCGTCCCCCGACTCGAGTAGCGCCTGGAGGTGGTCCTGGTAGGCGTCCTCGTCCGCGACGTAGACCCTCGGCTTCGAGGAGGACACCGAGAGGGTGCCGACCTTCTCGCCGAACACGGTCACCTCGGCGTTCTTCGAGCCCATGATCTGGTTCGCGGCGAGGAGCATCTCGTCTGCCTGCCCCCTGAGGGCCTTTACGCGCTCGTGGATGACCGCCTCGGCCGCCTTGGCGACGGCCAGGTTCTGCAGGACGTCGCGGGCGCTACTCATCGGTGCCACCGACCCCTGCGAGGAGGTCGTCGATGAAGTCGTCGAGGCCGTCGAGGTTGCCGGGGTCGCCCTGCACCAGGTAGACCTCCTTGAAGTGTTCATCAGGCTTGTCCCCCACGAGCGCGGAGACGGCCTTCGCGTCCTCGGGCGAGCCGAAGGCGACCGAACCCCTGTAGTTGCTGACCAGGTAGACCTTCATGTGAACCTCCGGAAAATGTAGGAAATTGCCCAATAAATGCGGAATGCCGCCAAAAACAGGAAAGGTGTTTCCTATTCCATGCAGTACGCGACGCCGATCCCGACGGCCGCGAGCGTCATGCCGATGGCAAGCCCCCAGGCGTCTCCAAGGCCGAGGAACTCCGACGCGAGCAGCGCGACGACCAGGCCGGATACAACCGTTGAGAACGCAACGAGGTCTCTTCGATTCACCCTGTGGACGTTCCCATCTACCCTGCGCTCGAGCTCGGCCACGCGCCACTCGACGTTGGCCCCGGACTCCTCGAGCTGCGCCGCCCAGTCCATGGCGTTCGCGGCCTCGCGCCCCGCCTCGGCCGCCGTTCTCGAGGCGCGGTCCACGGACTCCTTGAGGCGCCTCGCGTAAAGCAGCGCCATGTCCGAGCGGTCTAGGGCCGCCCTCGCGTCGCGGGACGCCTTGCCTGCCGAGGCGTTGGCGCGGGCCTGGCTGGTCTTGGCGCGGCTCACCGGGCGACCGGCACGAGGTTCGCCTCGGCCCAGCGCTCGAGCTCGGACGCCGATACCATGAACTTGCGGCGGTCGCGCAGCTGCACGACCTTTAGGCGGCCCTGGTATCCCTCCTCGTACATCGTCCTGAGCGGGATGCCGACCGCGTCGGCGGCCTCCTTCATGGTCATCATCCGCTCCACTCGCGGCCTCATGGTGGTACAATCGGTGCAGGTCGGGTTCATCCCGGCCTCCTTTCTGCCTTCGGGGACGCCATTGCCGCCAAGCATGCGGGCGCCCCGGGGGCTCTACTTGTCGGCGCAGCCTTCCGCCTCGTTGTCGGGAACGTCGCAGATGATCCGGTCGACGACCTCGCGCGCCCTCGCCGACGCGACGACGGAGCCGAGCTTCGCGGCGGAATACGGGCTGACTTCGTTCCCGCCCGCCATCTGAGCCGCGAACATGAACGCGTCATTCATGCCGACCGCAACGGACGCGAGGACCGGCGCCTTCTTCTCGATGGCAAGCTGCACTACCTCCTCCGCGTAGTCGGCCGCCTCTTCCAGGAGCTCCTCGAGGCCCTTCTCTTCCTTCTTCTCGTCTTCCATGGCAATTCCTTCCTTCTTCGTATGGCGGCCCCTCCGGGGCTCGAACCCGGGGCCTCCCGCTTAGGAGGCGGGCGCTCTCTCCGCTGAGCTAAGGGGCCGCGTTTCGGCTACTTCTCGTAAAGCTCCTCGATGCTGCACCCGAGCGCCCTGGCGACGCTCGCCACGGTGCCGAGCTGGGCGCGCTCGAGGCCGTTCGCCTCGTACTTGTCCAGAGCCCTGCGCGTCACGCCCGACAGCCTTGCGAGCTCGTCGCGTGTCATGCCTCTCTGCCTGCAGAGCTCGTAGATCCTCGACCTCATGTCCCTCACCTTTGACCTTTTATGAACGACTGTTCTATACTTGCGGCACGTGCTCAGCTACGACGGAGGTGGTTGCATTGGCCAACGTTTTGAGCACGCGGCCTCCCGCGAGTCGAACGGGCCGCAACGGCTAGGACAGCCAAAAGCCGTTCGACCGAAGGCGCGTGTTGCAGCACGCGCGGCCTAAGGGAGCCGGGACCGGGTCGCGCGGGGGAGTCCCGCGAGACGAACGCGGCTTGGAGACGGTTGACCGCACCCGGCGAACGAGGGCTGCAGGGCGGGGGAAACCAGACCGGGCGGCGGCGACCTCATGCTGCAACGTGCGCGAGCCGCCGCTTCCTTCCCACCGTCGTCTTCGGGGGGCTCTTCGGGTCCGTCCTCGGGCTTGTAGTCAAGCGACCTGACCGTGACGACCTCCGCGAGCCCGTGCCTCCCCGCTATGCGGTCCGCGGCGCGCATCGGGTCTCCCGACGTCCTGAAGTCGAACCACACGTACTTGACGTCCGGGTCGCCTCCGACGGAGAAGGCCCTGTAGAGCCTCGGTTTCCTGAAGAACATCGCGCCTCACCTCCTCCCGACCGCCCTGGCCGCCGCCATGCCGAGCCCGAACCCCAGCAGTGCGCACCCTGCGTACCACACCAGGGTCGAGGACAGGTACATGCCGAGCAGCATGACCGCGAGGCCTGCGAACGACGCGGCGATCATCGCGGGGTCCGCATCAGGTGGGCGACTGACATTCCCAGGCCTGCCATGGAGAGGCCGAACCCCACGAACGAGAGCGGTCCCGACCCGGTCGCGATGCTCGCCACGCAGAGCGCGAACCCGGCGAAGAGCACGGCGTACACCGCCTTCTTGAGCGCGCTCACCTCTGCGTCACGAACCCGCACGGGTTCCTCTCATCGCCTGGCTTTCCGCCGACCACGAACGATTTCAGCGTCTCCACCTGGTCCTCGTGGAGCGCCTGCTCCATTCCGGAGAACCCGGAGCCGACCATGAGGTCGAGCACGGCTCGCCTGACCTCGCGCATGCCGGGCTCCTTGACTTCCTGTTCCATCGGTGCCTCCTTAGGCGCGTCGTTCAAGATTGCGTGCCGTATAATCTCGACGTCCACGACCGAAGGAGCTGCCCGTGAGCGTGAAGAGATGGCTTTCAGACAACGCGGTTGGCCTTGCGTCGCTCTCCGTGGCTTCCGTCGGCTTTGTGTCTTCGGTAGCCTGTGGCGTCGGCTCCGCGTTCAATGCGCACCCATTGGCAATGGGCGTCTACACGGCAGCCCTGGTGTTGGCTGGCGGCGCGGTCGGGTGGACTGCACGGTCGTTGAGGGAACGCGCGAAGTGCCGCCTCGAGTGGCTGTCCCCGAGTGAGGCAAAGGCCGCCTACGACCTCCTCGTGCTCGGTGACCCCCTCAAGGTAGGGGACAACCTCGACGCCGTCTTCATGTCGATAAAGGGCGGACGAGGCGTGTTCGAGTGCTCCACGGAAGGCGAGATGATCCCTACCGCCGTCTACACGCTGACACCGAAGTGGAGGGCGTTCCTGAGCAGGCACGTCGGAGACCTTAGGGACCTTGCTGAGCACGACGTCACCTCCTCCTAGACGCGACGAACGCGATGCCGAACCCAAGGGCTGCCGCCGACAGTGACCACAGCGCAACGCCTGCGATCAAGAGAAGCATGGGTGCCTCCTTAGGTTCGCTCGTCATTGCAGCGAGCAATTACGCGGCCCGTTCTGTCGTCCGTTACGCCTAGCAAATACTCCGGCGCACATCCGTATAGGCTTGCAAGCTTCACCAGGTTTGATCCCATCGGCTCTGCCGTGCCCGCTTCCCACCTGAGGAGGGCGTTTTCATGGACGCCAATCTTTTCGGCTGCTTCTTTTGCGGACAGCCCAGCCCTTAGACGCTCCTCCTTCATATGTAGTCTCATATCTCACCTCCAACATCATTTACGTGTTGCTGTCGCCCATATTAAACAACATTCTCGTGTTTGTCTAGCACATTTTTGTGTGGCACAATACACTAAAAATGTTGTTGGGAGGAAAGAATGCCTAGCTACGATATCGGAGCCCGCATAGCGTCCTGCAGGAACAAGAAGGGGTGGTCACAGGGTGTCCTGGGCGAGAAGGTAGGCACGACACAGCAGCAGATTGCAAGATATGAGAGCGGAGCAAACGACGTTAAGAGCAGCGTGATTTTGAAACTGAGCGCTGCCCTAGACGTGACGGTCTCGTACCTACTAGGTTTGAGTGACGATCCAAACGAGAGCAGACCCGTTTCCTCGGATAGTTGGTGCCCGCACCTCGGCGTGATCGCCGCAGGATCCCCGAAGGAGGCTATCGAGCAGGTGGACGAGCGCTCCTGGTGCCCTCCGGGCCTGCTCGAGAAGTATCCGAACGTCTTCACGCTCACGGCGAGCGGCGACTCGATGAACCTGCTGTACCAAGACGGCAGGCTCATCTATGTAGACCCCGACGACACCGAGATCGAGAACGACAGGCAGTACGCCGTCCTGGTGAACGGCTTCGACTCGACCGTCAAGACGCTGTTCAAGAAGTGGGACACGGTCATCCTGCACCCGGAGAGCACGAACCCGGTGCACAAGGACATGGTAATCGACCAGTCGGACCCCGACGCTCCCTATTTCAGGGTCGTGGGCAAGGTCGTCTGGGACGCGGCGCCGATGAAGTGGTAGCGAAGATTGGAGATGCAACATGTTGAACGACGAGACGATGCTGGGCAACGAAAACAAAGGGGATTCCGGAGGACCAGCAGTCAACGGGATAAGGCTTGATGCCGAGCTGTCTACCAGGAGGGGCGTATACGCCGACAACGTTATGGCAAGGACGATAGGCGGGAACACGGTCCTGGACTTCCTGACTGTAGATGTTCCTGGAGACAGCCCTGAAAACATGGCGGCGATACTCTCTGCCAGAATCTATATGCCAAACGAGGCAGTCCTGGCCCTTCTCGGTATGCTAAGGGAGCACACGTCGTCGTGGACGGTCCGAGATGCCGGAACAAACGTTTAGCTTCATCCCGTCTGAGCCGATAAAGGTCATGCCGTCGTTGGTCTCAGTGACGTCGAGCATGAAGTGGTTCTCCGCCTCGGAGTCGACGTCGACGTTTGACGACCTGGGAACTGGCAGATCAGACGTGCTGTACATGTACATAGACGAGTCCGGGAACCTTGATTTCGGCCCGAACGGCTCGAGGTTCTTCATCCTGACCTGCATGGTCGCGAGGAGGCCTTTCGACCTGGCCGCCGGGATGACCTCCCTCAAGCACGACTGCATGGAAGGCAAAGGGTTCACGGGGGAGAAGTTCCACGCCTGCGAGGACATGGACGCCGTTAGGCAGGAGGTTGTCGGCCTCATGAGCTCTGGCAGCGGCGTCGCGGCGTATTCGGTGTATATCGAGAAGGAAGCAGTCGACCCTGCGTTCAGGACGGCGAACCACCTGTATTCAAGCGCGTTCGAGAGCATAGTCTCCGAGGTCTACGAACACGAGGGGGGCAACGCAAGGCTCGTAATCGTCATAACTGACCTGCTGCCGCAAGACGCAAAAAGAAGCCAGGTTGTAAAGCCGCTGAAGAAGTTCATGAAGGAGTTCTTCAACAACGGCGGCGTGCCGTACATGCTGCTCCACCTTCCGTCTTGCAGCGACATGAACCTGCAGGCGGCAGACTACCTGTGCTGGGCGTACCAGCGCATGGTCGGTCAGGGCAAAGACTGGCCGTTCAAAAGGTTGGCTCACCTGTTCAAGGAACATGGGGAGGTAAGGGTCGAAACAGAAAGCGGCGACGCATAGCGCCGCCGCAATCGACCTCCCAGCCTATCCGTTTGAGGAAGAACTCCCTGAGTTCGTATCAGTAGGGAGGAACCTTTGAGGACTAAATAATACCCTCGGTACCGTATGGCAAACCCGTCATTTCGGCGAGCGGAATTTGTGTTGAAGTCGCGTAGAGCCCCCGCGCCACTCATCTTGGCGGATACCTGGCGCGGGGGAGGCCACATCCCATCTGTCGGGGAGGGGTTCCCACATTATGCCACGAAAACGGAAGAGGAGCTCCTGGGGGAGCGAGCCCGAGCTCGTCAGGCCGGGCGTGTACCGCATAAGGTACACGGCCGACGCCGGGGACGGCCGGGGCAAGACCAGGCGCAGCGAGACGGTCTACGGCACCAGGAGGCAGGCGGACCAGCGGAGGAACGAGCTCCGCCTGCTCTACGAGCGCCAGGCCGGGAAGCCTGCGACCCCGACGGTGGGCGAGGCGTGGGGGAGGTGGGTGGCCCCCGAGATCGACTCCGAGGTGGCGTCGGGCGAGCTGGCTGCCAACTACCGCAAGTCGATCCTGAGCGTGTGGAGGAGGCACGTCGAGCCCAGGTGGGGGAAGGTCGCCGCGACCGGAGTAACCGCTCTCGACGTGAAGGAGTGGCTGGATGGCAAGAGCGGGCAGACCGCCGTCATGTGCAAGGTCGTCTTGAAGAGGGTCATGAACACGTGCCTCATCTACGGGGTCGTCGACAAGAACGTGATGGACGTCAAGATCAGGCTCAGGGAGGAGGCACCGAGGGAGAAGGAGATATTCAGGGTCGGCGAGCTCGAGTCCGTCGCCCGCGCCATGAGGGGGAGCCCGGTCGAGGGCGCGTTCATCCTCGCCCAGTTCGGGAGCTGCCGAGTCGGGGAGTCCCTGGGCGTCATGGCCGACGAGGTGTCGTTCGACGAGGTCGACGTGGAAGGGTACGGCACCGTACCGGTCGCGACCGCCCCGATAGTCCGGCAGGTCGACAACGCGACCGGCGAGCCGGTGGACAAGCTCAAGAACAGGCAGTCGAAAAGGCACGTGGTGGTGGCCGGGCCCATGGGCGAGAGGCTGCGGGACGTCGCCTCCGAGGCAGTAGCGAGGGGCGACGTGTGGCTGTGCGACAGGGGAGACGGGATGCCCGTGAACCAGCGCGGGCTCAACAAGCTCTGGCTCGGGGCCCTGGAGGCGGCCGGGCTGCGCAGGGTCAGGTTCCAGAGCCTGCGCAACGGGTGGCTGACCCTCGTCCGCTGGGAGATGGGGTACGACAGGGCGATATACGAGAGGATGATGGGCCACTCGGTCTCGGGCGTGACCGAGAAGTACTACGACAGCTCGTCGGTCGGGGAGTTCGCGAGGTACTCAGCCGAGGCCTACGCGCGCCGCCCATACGCCGACGCTTGGAACGTTTAGGACATTTAGGGACGCGAGGCGTTTATGCATAGGCATCTACCTGCAGTTTTGCAAAAATGCGTACTAGTGCCCATAGTAGGAACGGTTCGCCGTGTCCCAAGAAAGCGTGTTCGGGTCGATTCCCGGTATCGTGGCCTGGGCGGGCGGGGGAGCCAGGGGAACCACCAACGTCGTGATGAATAGGACAAGGGCTGCGACGGCACCGAGTGTTGCCGCTCTGGCTCGGGTGTGTTTGCGGGGAACCGCCCCTGTACGCATGGCCGTCTCCTTTCTTTGGGGGATGGCAGCGTACAAGCCTCGGCAACATGGGCGGTCGCACAGGAATCTGACAGCGCTCGCACAACCCAAGGTCGGAGAGCGAAATGAAATACGATATTCGCAAAATAATCATATTTTGATTACGAATAATTCATAGAAGCGCAGGAAGAAAGGAGATAGTTATTTAAATACTGATAATACCATCAGAACATTTAACTAAATATATCTATTGCGTTTATCAATTCCCGCTCTCTACCAAAACATACCTGCCATTGTAGGAGTTGTGTCAGGCATGAACGGTGAAAGGGATCTTTACGCCTGACAACGCCGGAGGATGGCGTATCCTGTGGATTATCGATGGGTGGGTCGGGATAGGGGCGTTCCCCCACATTTGCTGCGCATGGGAACGTCACCATACACCCAGCCATAGAACACCGTGGGTGGCTCGGGCGGTGTCGGGGGATGCGAAGTCGGGAGGCTGTATGCGGACTGGGTTCAAGGTGGTTTCCGCTGGTTTGGCGCTTGTGATTGGTTGCAGCACCGTTGCCATATCCCCCCTTGACCTGCCCATTCTCCACTCCAACAGCTCCCTTGCCACGGCTGCGGCGAACTCAGCCGAGGCGCGTGAAGCCCACGAGGCCCCGAATGCCTCCGCCGCCGACGAAGGGGGCCTCGCCCAAAGCGACGACCCTCTCCCGGCCGCAGGCCCGCGCTACAAGGACGGGACATACCGCTCTTCGGGCGACGGCAAGTTCGGTGCCGTCGGCGTACGGGTGACCGTCACCGACGGAAAGATTGCCAAGATCGCTTTGGAGGCCAACTCCGAAGCGGCCCCGATGGTAAAGACCGCCCAGGACGTGGTGGTGCCCCAGATTCTCGAAACCCAGTCGGTCGACGACATCGACATGGCGACGGGCGCAACCCTTACCTCCGAGGCAATCGTCGAGGCCGTCGCCAAGGTGCTCGTTCGCGCTCAGGCGTAAACGCCCAACAGACGCTCCCTTCTTTCGGGGCCCTGGCTCATTTTGGTCGGGGCCCGTTGTTGTTGAGACGGCCTGTGTGCGACGGTGCAAGGCGTATGACCCACGGCCCAGCGTTGCTGTCGGATGGCATGCGCCCCGACACCTCCTACATCAGGTTGCCGCCGAGCTTCTTGTAACCGGCGATAATCGCCGCGCGTCGGCGCGTGCCCGGCGGCAGCAGGAAGTCGACCGCAGGCATGCCGATCTTGAACAACGCGAACACTTGCAGGCGTTTGAGCAGGCCCTGCGGCGTGCGCCACGATGCGCGCAGGCGGCGTTGCAGCTCGTCGTGGTAGGGCGAGCGCGACGCAAAGTCCCAGAAGTACTCGCCCATGTCGCAGCGGGGATAGAGCCACGGCCGGTCGTCGGGGCCGGCGTAGTGCACAACGCGCGGGTTGGCGCGGGCGACGTCGTACTCTCGCCGAATGGCCTCGGGGGCCTGGGCCACGATGTGGCTGCGGCGCAGGTGCTGCCAGTCCATAAGGGTGTTCCAACTGGTGTCGAGCCGGTAGTAGTCCCCTTTGGCCAGCAGGTTGAGCACGTCCTGGTCGAGCCAGTGCCAGTGTTTGGAGGCGGCGATCTCGATGGAGCGGCCGGCGGGATGCAGCCTGCGGAACTCCTCGAGGTTCATCACGAGGACGCCGGCCTGAAAGTAGCCGTAGGGGTCTTCGAGCCCAACCTCGTCGCGCAGATAGGGAAGGATGGCCGCGTCGTAGCCGGCGCATTGGCCGGCGGTGTCGGCATCGCGGGTGGCGGCCAGCAGGTAGCCGGTCACATCGGTGTCGTAGAGCTCGGCCAGATCGCAGAGCACGACAAGGTCGCTGTCCATGTAGATGGCCTTGTCCACGTGGTCGAGCATCTCGGGGGCGAGCAGGCGGTAATAGGTCTCGCAGGCGAAGTGGCCGTGGCGGGGCAGCTTGATTTCGCCCAGCGCCGCCATCGCGTCGAGAAAACCGATGCCAAAGTTGCTCCGGGTCACCTGGGCATGCAGGGTGCGCATGCTCTCGTCCGACAGGTTGCTTGAGAGGACCACGATGTCGTAGCGACGCTCGGGGCTTGCGTGCTCGCTGATCGACTGGAGCGCCACCGAGAGGTACGGGACGAACAACTCGTTGCAGGCGAGCAGAATCACCACGTCGTCGAGGGGCAGATCCAGCTCCGAGGCCGTCTTTGCCAGCCGGGTCGTCCCGAAGTCACCCCTGGTCATCGGGCTGCCTCCCGGTAGCAGCGAGGGAACCCCGACGTTACCGGGGGGTTATGCCGGAGACAAAGGCCGGCGACTGGACTGGTGGGCGCCTGCAAGAATCTGCGGCGCGGCAGACGAAACGGTTTCATGCGCAGCATTGTACTCTAGCAGGTGCCCTCGGTGCGACGATTCTGCTCGATGACGAAACTGTAGGGTTGCGTAACAAAAAGCATTCCACACATCACAAAAAGTGTCTATGGGGATAGGCGGGCCGGTGGCTTTGCGGAGACGGAGCACCGTCTTCCGATTTCGTGGGGGTGGCCAAAGGGGCCGCGCGGGATGCCGATCGGTGGGAACCATCCTTCACAAGACGCCCTGTCTCTCGATGAGAAGGAGGACCCCATGGGTTTGCTCGACACCAAGGTCGCTATGGTCACGTCGTCTACGCGGGGAATCGGCCTTGCCTGCGCCCAGACTTTGGCGCGAAACGGTGCCAAGGTCTATTTTGCGGTGCGCCGCCTCGATGCGGGCCAGGAGCTCGCCGACGCGCTCAAGGCCGAAGGCTGCGAGGCAGAGGTGGTGTTCTTTGACGCCGACCAGCCCGACACCTTCCGCTCCAGCGTCGAGGCGGTCGTGCCCAAAGAGGGCCGCCCCGACATCCTGGGGAACAACTACGGCGGCACCGACGCGAAACACGACCACGACCTGCTCCATACCACGAGCGCGGACTTCATGAAGATTGTCGAGGGCAACCTGCGCAGCGTCTACGACACCTGTCAACGCGCCGTGGAGAGCATGGTGCTCACCGGCGGCGGCTCTATTGTGAACATCGCCTCGGTGGGCGGCAAGTACCCCGACATGTACCGCATCGGCTACGGCGTGGCCAAGTCGGCCATCCGCTTCTTGACCAAGAACATCGCCACGCAGTATGCGGGCGCGGGGGTGCGCGCCAATGCGATCCTGCCCGGCTTCATCGCCACCGACGCCGCCATGGACAACATGAACGACGAGTTCTTGGACACCTTTCTTAAGACGGTGCCGCTGGGCCGGCCGGGAACTCCCGAGGACATAGCCCAAGCCTGCCTGTACCTGGCCAGCGACCAGTCGTCGTTCGTGACCGGCGAGGAGATCGAGGTATCCGGCGGCTTCGGAATGCCGAGCCCGATGTACAGTCACTACGCCGACATGGCGAGCAAGAGCTAGAGCTTCTCGGCCACGCCCTGCTCCACCAGGTCCAGAAGCTCCTGATGGCTATGGATGCCCAGCTTGGCGTAGACATGCTTCACGTGGGCCTTAACCGTGTTGCGCGAGACCTGCAGGGCGTTTTCGATGTGCTCGCGGTTGCGGCCCCGGGCGAGCATGGCAAAGGTCTCCTCCTCGCGCGGGGTCAGCCCGTAGCGCTGGGCGATGGCATGGCACCGCGCCTGGAAGACCTCCTCGCCGCTCGGCGACGGCGCGAGCGCCTCGGAGGGTGCGGGTTCGACGGCGGCAATCTGGGCCTCGAAGGTGTATCCGCGCAGGAAGAACAGCACATAGGCCGCGAACAAGGTGGCAAAGCCTACCGCCAGGTATGAGGCGGCCGCAGGGTCGCCCGAGGCCACAAGGGCGTTTCCGGTGGTGCCGAGGAGGGCCCCCAGCGTGGTGCCCAGGCCGCCGATGCCGTTGACCCAGCCGAAGACCGATAGCGCGTTTACGGGGTTTCTCTGCGAGAGCGTCACGAGCAGGCATACGATGAACACGCTGTACAGCGAGTTGCCCACCATGAGTACCGTATTGGCGAGGACCTCGGCGCCCGGCGCGCGCACCGCCGCCAACATGAGCCCCGAGAGCAGCGCGAGTACGACCACCCCGCACAGGGCGTCGAGGGCGGCCGGCTTCTTGCGCCGCACAACCGCTACGACCAGCAGCGTCGCGAGCGCCACCACCGAGAGTGCCGTCGAGAAGCTCGGCGCGCCGTTCACCTCGCCGAAGCGCAGGGCGAAGCCAAAGGCGGCGTACACAATGAACTGGAACACGTAGAGGGTGCTCGTGAGGGGTAGAAACGTTGCCGGGCGGGTGATCGAGAGCTCGGCCGCCGGTTCCGCCTCGGCTGTGCCGGAGACGAGCCGTGCTGCCGCGGGCCCGCAGAGGGCGAGGGTCGCCAGCGGCAGCACCGCCACGCACAGCAGGCTGCACACGAGGGGGTCGAGGCCGGCGAGCGCCAGGTCGACCACATGGGCGGCCAGGACGCCCCCGGTGACGCAGACGACCATGCGTCCGGGAGGCAGCGAGACGGCCGCCAGGTCGGCGGTGAGGGTCAGCAGGCTGCGGCAGGTGGTGGCCAGGCACGCCCCGAGCACAAGCAGCCACGGCCAGCCCGTGGAAAGGCCGCCCGCGATTCCCGCCGCCGACGCAACGGCGCCTAAGGCCAGGACGAGCCCCGCCTTGCGCGCGTCGATCAGGCGGGGGCGCCAGATCGCCACCATGGCCACTGCGATGAGCGCCGACGACGACACGGTGATCGATATGTCGCGCGCGTAGGTGAACACGGCGTCGAACAGCGGAAACAGCGCCTGGTTCATAAGGAGCACCGAGAGAAGCTTGCACGCTATGCCGCATGCGACCCGCAGCTGCGCCTTGGTGTCTATGGGGTGCTCCATGGGTTTCTCCGCCCCGTCGTCCTTTGATGCTCCTGCACTCGATTGTACGACTTCGCTCTCTGGGAACGGCCGGGGCGGCGTCAAAGAACAAAAAACGGGGCCGCCCGGGGGAGAGACCCGGGCGGCCCCGCAAAGCCGACGTGGACGGCGGGTGCGTCGTGCAGGGCTTACTTCTGGCCGAGTTCCTGGCCCAGGACGTAAGCCTCGGTGTTGGTGCGGCCGCAGGCCAGGCCCGTGAACAGGTTGGGGTAGCTCACGCAGAAGAAGCCGCCCGAGCAGTCGCCCAGGGCATAGAGGCCCTCGATGGGGTCGTTGTCCTGGTTGAGCACCTGCATGTGGGTGTTGATGAGCAGGCCGTCAAAGGTGGCGAGCTGCCAGGCGCCGGTGCGCACGCCGTAGTAGGGCGGGGTGCTCACGGGAGCCAGACGGTTGGCCTCCTTGTAGTAGTCGGTGTCGTCGCCGGTCTCGCAGAAGCCGTTGTAGCGCTCGACGGTGGCGGCCAGGGTGTCGGCCGGGATATTGAGCTTCTCGGCCAGCTCCTCGATGGTGTCGGCCACCTGGATGTAGCCGTCGTCGATGAGGCCCTGGTTCATGCGGTCCCACACCACGTCAAAGGGGATGTTGTTCTGGGCGCCGTTCTGGAAGGGGAACAGGCGGCAGCAACCCACCTCGTTCATGGCCTCGGCCTCCTCCTTGGCGTTGGCGTCCCAGATGTCCACGTAGGTGTGGTGGGGCTGCAGCCAGGCGCTGTGGAGCATGTAGTCGTAGGGGCCGCTCTCGTTGCAGAAGCGCTCGCCGTCGAGGTTGACCTTGAGGAAGGGCTGCTCGCCGAACCAGAACCAGCGGCCCACCACGCCGTTGCCGGCCACCTCGTCGGGCAGCACGCAGCAGCGGTTGAAGAGGATCGAGGTGCCGATGGCGTCCTTGCGGGCGCCGAGCCACATGCCGGCCTTGATGCCGCTGCCGTCGTCGGTGGAGCCGCTGGTGCACAGGATGCGGCTGTCGAGGATCTCGGGCTGCAGGGCGGCCATCATCGCGGTGTTGGTGAGGTAGCCGCCGGTGGCGAGCACCACGCCCTTGGAGGCGTTGATGCGCACGTAGTGGCCGTCGGTGGTGTCCTGGGCGATGGCGCCGGTCACGCGGTCCTCGTCGTTCTGCTCGAGCTTGATGAGCGGCGTGCTGTAGCGCACCTCGGCACCGGCCTCCACGGCCAGGCCGCGCATAATGGTGCTGTACGATTCGCCCTCGCCGGCCTGATCGGTGGTGTGGGGGCTGTGGCCGGTGGCGTAGGAGCGGTCGCGGCCGCCCTCGGAGATGCCGCCCTCGAACTCCATATAGAGCTTGCCGGTGGCCTCGATCATGTCGGTGATCCAGTCCACGGTCTCACCGGAGCGCTGGGCCCAGAGCTTGATCAGGTTGTAGTCGCAGTAGCCGTTGGCGTAGCGCACGATGTCCTCGACGGCGTCCTTCTCGGAGATCTCGAACTCGGGGAACTCGTCGAACGACTCGATCTGCAGCTTGGTGTTGAGGGCGCCCAGGTCCTCGCGCAGGCCCTGCATGTTCTTTTGGGCATCGCGCTCGATGACCAGCACCTTGCTGCCGTTCTGGGCGGCCGAGATGGCACAGGGCACGCCGCCGGTTCCGAAGCCGCAGATCAGGACCTCGGTGTCGAGGGTCTCGGTGATGTCGGCCTCGGCGACCTCGGGCGCGGTGCCCAGCCAGTCGGGGGTCTCCACGGTCAGCTGGTCGAGTGCCTGGGCCGGGGTGGAGTTGGTGCCCGCGGCGGCCAGGCCTGCCACGCCGGCGGTGGCGACGGCGGTGGAGGTCAAAAAGCTGCGGCGGCTTACAGATGCGTTGTTCATGGGCGTGTCCTCTCGGATAGGCGCCGGAGGGCGTCTGGGAGAAGGTCCCAAGAGGCCCGGGGGCGCAGGTGCCGACGCAATCCGCCGGCCGATGACACGCATCTTCCACCCGTGGGGCCCAAAGCGCCATTGCCCCCGCTGGGTAATCTTTGCTTAAAGGACGCGCTGGTAGGAGACTTACCCCAGCGGGGTGAGGCGAGGGCGGGGCGCGCTGGGCGCTGGGATGGAGGCATCAGTAGGCGGGCATGCTGGGTTGCCTTCCGGCATGGCCGCCGCTTAGCGCCTGTGGAACACGATCGCGCGGTCCCACACGATCTCGTAGTACGACGCGCCCACGCCGGTGGCCTTCTCCACGTAGGCCCTGAAGGCGGCCAGGACCGGCGATCCGTTGTCGACGCCGTAGTAGGCGCCCTGCTCGTTGCCGGTGCTCCAGGGGATGGTCGCGGTGAACTCGTCGGCGCCACCCCAGCCCTGCCGCGCCATCTTGTAGGCGTAGTAGTGCCCGGACTCGTCGACGCCGGGCAGGTAGGCGTCGGCCGACCCCTCAAAGAGCCCGTCGTAGACGCTGCACACGCCGTTGAGCATGGGGCGGGCGTAGAGGATCGCGTTGGAGTAGACGGCCTTGCCCGTCGTCGAGTGGTTCACGCCGTAGACCACCACGAAGTCGTCGTCGGAATCGAGCGTGAAGTCGCCGGTCATGAGGTAGGTCGTGTCGTGGTTGTCGCCCTGGGCGTTGCGGTCGTTGAGGTAGGCGGTCATGCCCTCGGGCACCGCGATCTCGACCGCAGGCTCCTCGTAGTCGTACTCGTCGGCGTACTGGGCGATGATCGCCTGGCGCAGGGCGTCCATCGTGGCCCGTGCCTGGGAGAGAAGCCCCGCCTCGTGGACGTCGGTGCCGCGGGTGACCACGGGCTGCGCCGGTGCCGGCTGCGCGTTGGGCACCTGCGGCGTCACGCGGAGCACGGTCATGGCGTCGGGCAGCCCGGCTATCCACGCGTCCATGGCGTCGCGGTCGGCCGGCTGCGACACGCGCCCCAGCGTGCAGAAGGTGTCCTTGCCCCGTTCGAGTCCCATGGCGAGTTCGGTGGCGGGGAGCAGGGCTGTGTTGACGATCCCCTCGCCGAAGCCGGCCGCCTCAAGGGCGTCGGTCACCGTGGCGAGCGTCGCGGTGTCGCCCGTCATGACGTACACGAAGCGCGCCCCAAAAGCGGCCTTTCCGTCGGACGCGGGGTCGTAGCCGCCGCCCGGCGTCGCCTCGGTCGCCATGCGGAACTGGTTGCACGGCATGCCGAGGCTCCCGAAGACCGGGTGGTAGTCTCCCACGTCCTCGGGACCGGAAACCTGGAAGAACCCCTTGGAGCTCGCGTAGTCTTTGTCGGGTACGACGGCCGAGAGCAACACGTAGTTGATGAGCGAGAAGTACACGCATTCCGGCGGCATCGGGCCAGCCATGACCACGGCCTCGTCGGGGCGTAGCTTGTACGACCACCCCGCAGGGCTGAAGTAGGGGTTTGCGGGAAAGGTTTCCGCGGCGTCAGGGTCAAAGAACGGACTCGGCTCCTCGGCCGGCCACCCGTGCTCGGGCACTGCGGCGGCGGGTTCCTGGTTGGGGGCGGGCGGCAAGAAGTTCACCAGGTAGGTGGAGCCGGCGTTGTTGCCGAAGCACGAGATGAGCTTGCCCTCGCTTGCCAGCTTGAGGGTGTCGAGCTCTTGGAACGAGCCGTGCTGCACGATGCACCCGGCGGCTTCGAACTCACGGGCGAGTTGGGTCGGGTCGCCAAAGGACGCATGCGGTTCGGTGGGCTCATGGGCGGCGGGGGCGTCTGCCCGGGCGATGCCGAGGCCAAGGGCGTGGGTGGCGCAAAAACCCGTTCCAACGGCGAGCCCAAGGCGGGCGGCGTCGCGGCGCGTGAGATCGGCAGGTGGCATAAGGGGCTCCTTAGGTTGGGTGAGAACGGCTCATCTTAGCACGAGGGGGCGCCCCCCCATGTAATGGGCGATTCCTCCCTTCCCGTCAAAACACCTGCCGCGCATGTGCCGGTTATGCCAAATAGTACGTCGCGTGTGCGGCCAAGTCGTCAAAACGCGCATCGCGTGTGCGGATTGGACCTCGAATTTCACACACGCGATGCGCGTTTTGACAGCCACGCCGTACGCGCGGTGGGTGTTTTGGCGGGGCACCATGGGTAGCGCGGCATGTAGAGAAACCATGCCTATATTATGGATGTTCCATCGATGAAAACCCCTCCTTCCGGGTTGAGCTGCTGTGTCAGGTTTCTGTCAGCCTGCTGTGCGACCTGGAGGGACCGCCGGCTTGCTACGCTCTCCGCTTCCCATATTGAAGCAGTCGGAAGGGGGACGCTGTGGCGGTGGTGCTGAGCCATAGAACGGCGCTACGTTACCTGCGGACGCGGGGGAGCGCTGGCGAAGGCAGCCCCGGGCTGCCGTGTCCTGGGTTCGAGCCGGCAGAGGGGGAGCGTGAAAGGGCGTCTGCGCGCCAGGGGTTCGTTGTTGCCCGCAGACCGACGCCGGCGCAGACTGCGGCGCTGGTTCAAAGCCCACTGCCTCGGGGCGAGGGGGGAAGCCTTTCCAATCGGGGTGTGGACGAACCTATCGACGTGCTGGTTTCCCAACGAGAACAGCGGGGCATACGCGATGGGCTGAACGTCCACCTTTGGAGCGGACCCCTGCTGACGGGCGACGATGTCGTGCGGATCCAGGAGGGGTTATACGTATGCTCCCCCGGCCTTTGTTTCTTGCAGCATGCTGCGTGGCTGGACGTCTTTGGCCTTACGTTGCTCGGATGCGAGCTGACGGGGGCCTACGCACTGCAGGCCGCCTCTTCCTACGGAGTCGCGGCACGTCCCGCGCTCACTTCGGTAAACGCCATGGAAGGGTTACTGGGGCGTTCCGCCGGGGTTGCGGGAATTCGTCTTGCGCGAGAGGCCTTGGGGTACGTGCTGCCGAACGCCGCCTCGCCCATGGAGGCCCGGCTCGGACTCATGCTGTCGATGCCGCGCCGACTGGGCGGCTATGGGCTCCCTCCACCTCGGCTCAACCTGAGGTTCGATGTGGAGGGGGAGGCCCGTCGGGTGAGCGACAAACGGTTTTACCGGGGAGACCTCTGCTGGGAGGAGGCGCGGGTCGCGCTGGAGTACGACAGCGATGCGGCCCATACCGGCTCGGAGCGCATCGCCGCCGACACAAAGCGCCGTAACGCCCTCGTGTATATGGGGGTCACCGTCCTCGGCGTCACGAGGCGCCAGGCGTTCGATTTCGGAGAGCTCGATAAGGTGGCCTGCATTCTGGCCAAGCTGCTCGGCGTAACGTTGCGCGAGCGACGTTCCGATCAAGCAGAGCGACGCCGACGGCTGCACGGCAGGCTCTTAGGGACGATGCGTTGGGGATAGGAGTGGCAGGGGGGATCACGCCGGATATGCCAAGGCATGCCGATGTCGAAAGGTTGCGCTAAAGAGGGCTGTGCCAAAAAATGTGCCTCGCGTGCGGCCAAGCCGTCAAAACCGACACCGCGTGTGCGGTTGAAACCCCAGATTCCGTACACGCGATGCACGTTTTGACGCGACGACCGCACACGCGACGCAGCCTTTGGCAGGTGTCCCGACCCGCCCCCACTTGCAATCTCTCGTACGCTTTGCCTGCCCCGAATTCGGGTATCCTTTTTCCGACTCAATCCGGCCCGATGTCCCGTCGGGCCTGCGTGTCATAAAACCCAGCCCGGCCCTGGGGGCCGTGCCTAGACCAGGAGGCAACCATGGAACGCGTAGCAAGGCATATGCAGGTAGTGGCGGGTTTGGCTGCGGTTGGCGCCCTTGCGGGCTGCCTGGCCCTGGCCGGGTGCGGGTCCGCGCCCGAGGCCTCCTCGCCGCAGCCGACGCAGGCCCAGCCGGCCGCCTCTCAGCAGCCCACGGCGGCCAAGCAGGACTCCAAGCAAGACGCCAAGCCCTCCGACACCGCCAAGGCCTCGGATGACTCCGCCCTCGGCTCCGGGTCTTCTTCCTCCGACTCCGTCGGTCGCTCCGACCTTCAGCTCGGCGAGTTCCAGGCCAAGACCCTTCAGGGCGGCTCCTTCACCCAAGAGGACATTGCCGCCAAGGACGTGACCGTGCTCAACATGTGGTCCACCACCTGCGGCCCCTGCGTCAACGAGATGCCCGAGGTCGCGGCTTTCGCGGCAGCACTGCCCGACAACGTCCAGGTGGTCACCTACTGCTTCGACGGCCTCGTCAACGAGGCCCGTGCCGATCGCGTCCTCCAGAACGCCGACTTCCAGGGCACCACGCTCATAACTGCCGACGGCGGCCTTAAAGATGTCCTCAACCTGGTGCAGTACACCCCCACCACGATCTTCGTCAGCAAGGACGGCACGGTGGTGGGGGATGCCCTGGTGGGCGTGCCCGAGGATCTTCAGAAGACCTACCTCGACCGCGTGAACGACGTCCTCGATTCCATGGGCGAGAAGGGCATCACCCTTGAAGAGGCCAAGTAACCCCCAGGTCCAGGTCATCGTGCGGTGGGCGGTCGTCATCTTGGCGGTCGCCTCTATCGCCGCCGGCCTCGCTCTGGGCAACCAGCTCGACGTCTTTTGGAAGGCGGCGACCATATGCCTCGAGTGCATCGGCATCGCGTAGATGCCCCGACCGCCGCGGGCGTTGCCGGCTCGGTGTCCGGTTGCGCCCCGAAAGGCGGCCCTATCCCCAAGGCCGGCGCCACCCCCACCGTGCCCAAGCGGCCCCGCCGGGTCCGCTTGGCGGTCCAGGCGGCTGCGGCGGTCTTTTTTAACGGCTACCTTGCGGGTTTTGCCCAGGGCAAGATATTCACCGGCCCCACCAAGGCTGTGTGCGTGCCGGTGCTCAACTGCTACTCGTGCCCGGGGGCCCTGGGTGCCTGCCCCATCGGCGCGCTTCAGAACGCGCTGGGCGGCATGTGGCGCCACATCCCCTTCTACGTGCTGGGCAGCCTAATGCTCTTTGGCATTGTGCTGGGGCGCCTTATCTGCGGGTTCTTGTGCCCCTTTGGCTTCGTGCAGGACCTGCTCCACAAGATACCCGTCCGCAAGCTCAGGGTCCCGCGCCGCGTCGATCGCGCGCTGCGCTGGGTCAAGTACGTCATGCTCTTTGGTGTCGTGGTGTTCCTCTCGCTCGCCATAACCACCAAGGCCGGCGTGACGCCGCCCTTCTTCTGCGAGTACGTTTGCCCCGCCGGAACCCTGGGGGCGGCTATCCCGCTGCTGTTGGCCAACGAGGAGCTGCGCGCGGTGGCCGGGGTCCTTTTTGACTGGAAGCTTCTCGTGCTGGTCGCCGTTGTGGTGGCATCCGTCTTTATACCGCGCCCGTTTTGCCGCTACCTCTGCCCTCTCGGGGCGTTCTACGGTCTGTTCAACCGCTTTAGCTTCTATCGGCTACATGTGGACATGGGCCGCTGCGTCGGCTGCGGCCGCTGCGACCGCGTATGCCCCATGGAGGTGCAGGTGCGCCGGACCCCCAATAGCCCCGAGTGCATCCGCTGCGGCAGCTGTAAGCACGTCTGCCCCACCGACGCCATCGTCTCGAGCTGGGAGTGGTCGCTCAGGCCCGACGGCGCCCGCACTGCGGCCCCTGCGGCGGAGAGACCCGCGAAGTAGCGGGCGTCGCCGGCGCGAGGTTCCTGCCCATGAGGGTGGCACATTTGTTCTTGCGAGGGCGGACCTCGAGGCTGCTTGCATTGTTTTGCGCTACGATGGTATCCAAGGGAAACGATGGTTGGGAGAACGCTTGAACACCAGGCACCTAGAGACGTTCGTCACGGTGGTAGAGAAGGGCTCTTTTTCCAAGGCCGCCCAGGAGCTCGTCACCACGCCGAGTGCCCTCACGCAGCAGGTGAACGCCCTCGAGCGCGAGCTTGGGTTCCCCCTGTTGGCGCGGGACTATCGCGGTGCCGAGCCCACACCGGGCGGCCAGGTGTTCTATGAGCATGCCAAAAAGGTCTTGGAGATCGTCCGCGAGGGGTATGAGCAATCGCGCGAGGCAGCGGGGTTGGCAAAAAGCGTGGTTCGCTTTAAGTCGTACCGAAACTTTGGTCTTGTCATGCTCGGTCGGGCTCGCGCTGAGTTTAGCCGGGCATGCCCCGACGTTGACGTTCAGTTTTTGGAAGGCGATTACCGCCGGTTGCTCGACGAACTTCTGGAAGGGCGCATCGACCTATTCATGCATCCTTGGGCGAGCGAGCTTGACCGTCCCGACATCGGTTTTCAAAAGACGGGGACCACGGGCCTGGCCTGCTCTATGTCCTACGACCATCCCCTGGCGGGTGCCAAGGTTTTAAAACCGACCGATTTGATCGGATGCGACGTTATTATTGGATGCGGCTGCGGGTCGCACGTGCTCGATGGTTTGGCGGAGGAGCTGTCCGACGTCGGTGACGACATTCGCATCCATCGCATGGCGACCGACGACGAAGTGTGGAACGCGGTGCTCACTAAAGGCTACCTATTCATGAACATGGCGCATACGGCCAAATACATGGGGGGTTGCGTTTCTCTTCCCCTGGACTGCGGCCATGTGTTCGATCACGGCTTTGTCTACCGCGTGCCTTGTAGCAAGGGAGTCCGTAAGTTTTTGGATTTCATTTCGGCCCACCCAGAGATGCTGCCAAAAGACTAAGGGCCCTGCAGAGAGGGCTTGTATTTCTCTATAAGCGTGCAGAGGATTCTCTACATCCTTATAGCTCCTAAGATTATTCGCTATTCACGGAATCCCTATCGTGTTTGTATCGTATATGCCAGCAGCACGGCGGGAGGGTCAGGGGGACCTTCCGGGAGACCGATTGCTGTATGTCCGATCAACGAAAGAAAGGGGACTTCTGTGAGCGATTTGAGCAGGCGTTCTTTTGTGAAGGGTGCCGCGCTGACGGCCGGCGCCGCCATGGTTGCCTCGGCCGGTACCGCCATGGCCGACAACGTTGCCGCCCCGCTGCCCGAGTCCTGGGACTATGAGGCCGACGTCGTCATCGTCGGTTACGGTGCGGCCGGCGCCGCCGCTGCCCGTGAGGCAATCGCCCAGGGCGTGAGCGCCGTTGTGCTCGAGAAGTGCGACGAGTTCTGGTGCGGCGGTTCCACCTGCGCCAGCGCCGGTGCCGTGTTCCCGAACGACGTCGAGAGCATGTACAACTGGTCGCGCGGCTATATCAGCCGCGAGGAGATCGGCGACGTGGTGAACTCCGGCCTCGCCATGGCCGGCTGGCTCGACGCCAACGGCCTTAACCGCGGCGACGGCGGCAAGGGCACCTACGGCTCCACCAAGCAGATCGTCGACGCCTGCGGCCCCAACGTCCTGTACGAGACCCCGGCCAAGCGCCTGGTCGTCGACCCGCTTACCCACGAGGTCTTCGGCGTCATCGCCGAGGACGCCCAGGGCAACGAGGTCGCCGTCAAGGCCAACAAGGGCGTTCTGCTCGCCTCCGGCGGTTTCTTGGGCAACGAGGAACTCGTGCACCGCTTCGTGGTGCCCCGCGAGGTCGGCATGCTGAACCAGGGTGCCCCCACCTGCACGGGCGACGGCCTGCTCATGGCTGTCTCCGCCGGCGCCGCCCTCAAGAACCTCAACTGGATGTGCCTCGAGCTCAACGGCCAGGCCAGCATCGCCTACACCAAGGCGTCCGAGGAGATCGGTACGGCCATCCTGCACACCGCCATGGATAGCGACAAGGCCGGCGCGCGCATCATCGTGAACCAAAAGGGCCAGCGCTTCATGGACGAGGACAAGGAGTTCATCCACACCAAGTGCAACTACGCCCCGTTCGACTACTCCGGCGGCTTCATGGCCTACGAGGGCTTTGCCAACCTGCCCATGTACCTCATCTTTGACTCTCAGCTTATGGACAACGTGCGCCTGGGTAACGGCGGTATGCTGAACACCATTGGCTGGGCCTACGCAAAGGACCTCTACACGTGGTCTGAGGACAACAAGGCTGAGCTCGAGCGCGGCTGGTTCGTGCAGGCCGACACTATCGAGGAGCTGGTCGAGAAGCTCGCCGAACAGAGCGGCAACGACCCCATCGACGCCGAGGTCCTGAAACAGACCATCGAGACCTACAACGGATACTGCGCCGACGGCGTGGACGCCGACTTCCACCGTGCCGAAAAGCCCAACATGCACTATGGCGAGCCGGCGCTGGTGGCTCTAGGCGAGCCCCCGTACTACGCCTGCCAGGTCTCTCCCTGCGCCATCTATACCATCGGTGGCCTGCACTGGGGCCCCGGCGGCGCCACCCTCGACTGGGACGGCAACCCCATCCCCGGCCTCTACCACGCCGGCGACGTGGGCCAGTACTCCGAGATCTCGGTCGTGGGTATCGAAGACTGCATGGGCATGGGCATTGTGGCCTGCCGCACCATCTGCGGCCAGCCGAGCCGCGAGATTCCGGGCGAGGCTACCACGGTGATCGAGCCTCCTTCGGCCGACCAGATAGCCGCCGCTACCATCGCGTAAAAGGTTTGTGCTCCGGCAAATACTAGGTGTTCTATCCGGCTTGGGGGGTGTTTGCAGCTAGCAGGGGGAGCGACCTCCCTCCAAGCCGGTTTTTAGTGCCACAGCGAGTTCTGTTCATCAGAAAGGGGATTCATCGATGACCGACAACGTTGGAATCAACCGCCGAAGCTTCTGTGCTCTCGTGGCCGGCGGCGCCGCTCTGGGTGCGGGCGGGCTTATGGTCGCCGACGCCAACGCCGACCAGGCTGCGCCGGCCGATGCCGCTGCTCCTGCAACCGTCTACATCGTTGACCGCATCGTCACCAAGCCCGGCGAGGGCCAGGCCATCTACGACGAGTACCTCGAGAAGATCGTTCCTTGGGGAGAAGCCCAGGGCGCTGAGTTCATGGGTGCCTTGGTCGCCCCTCCCATCTGGATGCCAATGGACTCCAACGTCTTGACCTTTACCTGGAAGGCCGCGGGGACGGGCGGCTGCTGGGTTTTTGCCCCCAAGCGCGGCGAGATTTACGACACCTGGCTCGACTTGCGCCAGCGCGTCATAGAGCAGGACCGCTCGTACTTTGCCGACCCCGCTGACTTCGAGGAGCTTGCCAATGTTTAGCGCAACGTTTTTGATCACCTACGCCGAGGGTCTCTCCGACGACAAGGTCCAGCAGCTGGTTGGTCGGCTTGAGGCCGATGCCGCCGCGTTGAGCGACGTCTACGTCTTGGGCGATGTTCTTAACGAGCCCGCTGCGACGAACGGCAACATCGTTTTTGAGATTGGCTTTGCTGACCAGGAGGCCTACGAGGCTGCCAAGGAGGCCCCCGAGTGGGCCGACATCAAAGAGGCTGTGGCCGACACCTCTCTGGTGGCTTCCTACGAATTTGCGGCCTACGGCGATTCCGAGGGCAACCTCAAGGTTACCGAAACCGACAACGGAACGGGTCACCGTGTGCTGTTCGTGAGCGTCGACCCAACCGCCACCGAGGAGGCCGTGGCCCACGCCCTCGAGATGCAGCCCTTCATGCAAGATTTTGTCCCCGGCTTCCTGAACTCCAAGCTGACCGCCGTGGTTGAAAGCGAAGGTCGCGAGCGGTGGGACTATGTCTTCGAGTGCGACTATGCCGATCCTTCGGTCTACTTTGCCGCCTACATGATGCACCCCATCCACATCACCTACGTCGACCGCTTCTTCGAGCCGGCCTGCAAAGAACAGGTCTTCATCTCGGACCTTTGCACCTCCCTGATTGAGGTCGAGAAGCCCTTCCTGGCCAACTACGCCGAGTAATCGAGTAGGCAGGTCCAGCTAAACCAGCTGCTTATCCGGCGATACCCCCATCGTCCGGTATGCCAGAGCGGCCCGCTCCCGTCCGGGGGCGGGCTTTTTGTTTCTCCCCATCCTGCACCCCACGTGCTGCTATAGTTCGACCTGCCCGGACGCTTTGGCCTGTCTGTTCGACCCAACCGCCAACCCTCCCAGAAAGCCGACCCCTTATGGAAGCCCTCCTGCCCTTCCTTATCGTGTGCCCCCTCGTGTTCGTGGCGGGCTTCGTGGATGCGATTGCGGGAGGGGGCGGCCTCATCTCCCTGCCGGCCTATCTTATCTCGGGACTCCCGGTGCACACGGCCCTGGGGACAAACAAGATGTCGTCGCTCATGGGAACCTCACTGGCCACCTGGCGCTACGCCCGTCACGGCTTTGTGAACCTGCGGCGCTCGGCGGTCTGCGCGGCGTTTGCTCTGGTGGGGTCGGCCCTCGGGGCCAACGTTGCCCTCTTGGTGAGCGACGGGGTCTTCAAGCTCATCATGCTGGTGGTGGTGCCGCTTACTGGCTGCTATATCATGTTTCACAAGGGCTTTGGAGAGGCCCGTGAGCCTTTGGCGCCTACTCGCACCCTTGCGCTCTGCACGGCCATCTCGTTTGCCATGGGCCTCTACGATGGCTTTTACGGACCCGGCACCGGCACCTTTCTCATCCTGCTGTTTATGGCGGCGGCGCATCTCACGCTCGACGAGGCAGCCGGCACTGCCAAGGTCGTGAACCTCACGACTAACGTGGCGGCCTTCTCGGTGTTCGTGCTTCACGGTACCGTTTGGCTGCCCCTCGGCCTCACGGCCGGCCTTTTCAACATGGCGGGGGCCTGGATCGGCACAAGCTTCTTTATCGGCAAGGGAGTGCGCATCGCGCGCCCCATCATGCTTGCGGTGCTCGCGGTGTTCTTTGTCAAGCTGATCTGGGACCTGGTGGCCGGAGCAGCGTAGGGAGGCGCCGCCCCATAAGTCCGACGAGTGTGCCCCCGATTCCCAGCCACGCGACCCACGCCAGGCAGATTGCCCACGGTGCGACGGGCAGCTGCGTCCCATACAGCGCATGGGCTATGGCCAGGTGAATCCCGCCCGGCGCAAGCATCCACGCCACCGACCCCAGGGGTTCCCAAAGGCAGGCAAGCGGTCCGGCCATGCACATGAGGCATATGAGAAAGGCCGGTGCGCCGGTCTCCGAGGTCTCGTGCGCCGCGAGGCCGCACGTCAGGCAAAGCAGGGCGATGGGTATCGACGCGAACGCCGCAGCCGCCGCCACGGCAAGCCCCACGCACCACTCCAAAGAGAGCGCCAGGCAGGTGACAAAGCTCAGGGCAAAGCAGAGCGCCACCGCCGTCAGCACCTTGGACGCCATGATCTGCCAGGGTCGCACGCCATAGTCGGCCCGGATCTTTGCGGTCCCGCAGCTGCGCTCCTGGACCACCGTGTTGATCGTCACGACCAGGGCGCCCCACATCGTCGTCATGGCCAGGCAGACGAGCAGCCCCGAGAGGGGTACCGACGGGTCGGGGTGCGCCATCAATCGGCGGCAAAAGAACCCCATCCCGATGCAGAAGGCTGCCCCGAAGGGCAGCGAGAGCGGGTTGCGCACGGTGTCGAGCATATCGCGCAGGATCAGGGTTCCAAGAACCGGCGGGAATCTGGGCTGATCGGGCAGGGCCATGGACATGCGGCCTTTCGGACGGGGGTGGGTGTCATGCGAAGAGGCGTGCAAAACATGGCACGCCCGGGGCCGCACCAGTATAGCGCCCCGCAAGGGTTGCGTTGGTTCTCGCACCGTGCACCCGGTTCCGCCGCAGACGAGTACAATGCTCCCGGTCAGAGGCGACAAGGAACGAAAGCGCAGGTACCCATGGCTCAGGTGGCCGAGAAGCCCAGCTACGGATCGATCGAGGACCTCATCGCGGGGCAACCCGGCAGCATCCACATCGAATGCGCCCAAGAGGCCACGCGCCGTGCCGTCGATGCCGTGCGTGCCTGCCATGCGGGACGCCGCTGCGGGTTTCACGTGGCGACCGACGGCGGCTTTGACCGCGAGACCGTGGGTTCGTACCTGCGGTTCTTTAACCGCCTTGCCAACACTGGGGCCTCGGTCGAACGGGTCGCCGAGCGCTTTGGCCTTCTTGCCCTTCGGCGCAGACGCCTCTGCAAGCTCGACCGCGAGCAGCTGGCCCTGCTCAACTTCGCCCGCCTCGAGCTGTTCGACCCCGAGGTCTGCTTCTGCGAGCGGCCCCTCGATGCCTTGGGGCCTGTGGGGCGCTCCACTGTGCTCTCGTGGATGAACGAGCGTGCCGCCCGCGGGACCGTCTTCGTCACCGCCGGCCAGCCCCTGCGCGAGGCGCTCCTTATGCCGGGCGTCGCGTTTTGGGAGGACGAGGGCCGCTATATCGCGGCGGAGGTGGCCCCCGAAGGCGATCCGGAGCCTGCCGCGGGGTCGGGTCCCGACGAGGCCGAGGAGCCCCTGTACGCGGGTGACGAGGTGCGCATCTGCAAGATTCCCGCCAAGTCCGACGCTGCCACGCTGCTGTTTGACCCGCGCGAGATCGACTTCATCGAGAGCATGAACAAGGCCAACTATGTCTCGGTGCGCGGCGAGCTTTATCAGACGTCCCTCACCATGGAGGAGCTCGATGGCGAGTTGGCGCCCTTCGGTTTTTTCCGCTGTCACCGCTCCTACATCGTGAACGTCCAGCGGGTCGCCAAGGTGGAGCGCTATACCCGCAACGCCTTTAACCTTACGCTCTCCGACGCCGCCGGCACGTGCATCCCGCTAGCTAAGGGGAGGGCAGACGCCCTGCGCGCAACCCTGCGCTTTTAGGGCAGCCCACAGAATCGCTGGCATTGCGTTGCGCTCGGGCTCATGTGCCCTTGTTGCCCGTGCTCCTCTCGTCCGTGCCCGTGCTCCTCTCGTCTGCGGGGCTTCTCCTCCTGGGCGCGGCATCTTGCGCCGTGGGCCCCAGTGGGGTCAAATGTGCGGCGGCCAACCAAGAGCCCACCAAAGAAAGGAGCGTCACCAGTGCCAGAACCGTCAAACGTGCTCGCCATGCGGGGCGTGGGCCTCTCGTTCAAAGACAAGCGCGTCCTGAGGGATCTTTCGTTCACCGTCGGGCGCGGCGAGGTCTTTGGCTTTCTCGGCCCGTCGGGCGCGGGTAAGACAACCACAATCAAGCTGCTCACCCGCCAGCTCGTGAAGGACGAGGGGTCGATCGAGCTTTTCGGCCGCCCCATCGAGCAGGCCACCGCTGCGGACTACGACCGCATCGGTATCCTCTCGGACACGAGCGCCCTCTACGAGCGCATGACCGTCGAGCAGAACCTGCAGTTCTACGCCCGTATCCGCGGGGTAGACCCCTCGTGCATCCCCGGGCTGCTCGAGCGCATGGGCCTTGCCGACGACCGCAAGACGCTCGTCAAGAACTGCTCCAAGGGCATGCGCCAGCGGGCGTGCCTCATGGCCGCCCTCGTGCACGCCCCCGAGCTGCTCTTCCTCGACGAGCCCACGAGCGGCCTGGACCCGGCGGCCCGCGCCGAGGTGCACAGGATGCTCCTGGAGCTCAAGGCGTCGGGAACCACGGTGTTCCTCACCACCCACGACATGGCCGAGGCCGAGGGGCTCTGCGGCCGCGTGGGCATCCTCGACGGCGGTCACCTGGTGGCCTGCGACACCCCCCAGGCGCTGCGCCTACGCTTTGCCCGCAACCGTGTGGTGGTGCAGACGCGTACCCGGGGCGTCGTGGAGACCACCAAGGACGCCGAGGGCGCCCGGGTGCTGACCGACCTCATGAGTGCGGGGGAGTGCCTCTCGATCCACTCCGACGAGCCTAACCTCGAGGACGTCTTTCTCGAGCTGACCGGAAGGGAGTTCTAAGTGAACGCCAGTATGCGCAAGGTGGGGGCGCTGATCTCCAAGGACTTCACCGACCTGCTTAAGAACCCCACCATGGTGGTGAGCTGCGTGCTGCCCGTGGGCTTTGCGCTAATCTACCGCTTTATGTGGGCCGACATGGGCGTCGACGCGCAGCCCGGCGCCGCCGACTTCATGACGCGCATGCTCCTGACCACGGCGCTCTGCATGGCGGTGGGCATGGTCTGCACGCTCACCGTGGTGAGCGGCATTGCCGAGGAGAAGGAGAAGCACACGCTGCGCACCCTGATGCTCGCCAACGTGAGCGCCGGGCAGATCGTGGTCGCGCGCAGCTTTGTGACCCTGGTCATGACCACCGTGGTCGAGGCGGCGTCGTTCTTTGCGGCCGGCGTGCCGACCGAGCTGTTCGGCCCCTATATGGCCATCGGGATCGCGGGGGCGTTCCCGGTGCTGCTGTTCGCGCTGGTGCTGGGCCTGGCGGCGCGCGACCAGATGACGGCGAGCCTCTACAGCGTGCCCCTGGTGCTGCTTGCGGTCCTGCCCATGATGGGCATGGCGAGCGAGACCGTGGGCAGGGTGGCGAGCTATGGCCCCACCGGCGGCATGGCCGACCTGTTGGCGCTGCTGGTGGAGGGGCGGCTCTGGACGTCTGACGCCGTGATACCCCTGGTGCTGCTCGTTGCGTGGACTGTGCTGGGCGCGGTAGTGTTCGCCCTGCTGTTCAAACGCCTGACCAGGGATAACTAGGGCAGGGTGTGCTGCGCTCCTGCGCGACCGCATCCGCTCGTGGGGTATACTCATACCGTACGCCAAAAGTGTTCCATGCTTGCATACGTCACGAGCGGCAAGAGAGGAAGCCCCATGTCGCGCACCGCCACCCAGTCCCTCAAAGACCTCAAGTCGCGTGGCCGCACGGGCTGGGTCGCCATCGTCTCGGCCTTTGTGCTGCCCGCCGCCGGTCTGCTCTGCCTGTTCATGCCCCACATGATCGTGGACGCGCTCCCTTACATCCTCGGCGTCGCCATGGTGATGAGCGCCCTTCTGTGGGGCACGGCCTCGCTGCTCGACCGCAAAGCGGGCGAAGACCCCCGGGTTGGCAAGGCGCTGGTGCTTGCGGTGCTTGGTGTGTTCGCGATGGTGCAGGGCTTGGAGTCCATCGGCTTTCTGGGTACGGCATGGGGCCTGCTCGGTCTGGGCAAGGCGGGCGAGGAGTTCGACGAGGCCATTGCCGCCATCCGTGCCCGGGAGCCGTTCTTCTTCTCGCTGGCCTTCAACATCGTGGAGCTCGTGCTCGCGCTGCTGCTGATCGTGAACCCCTTTGAGAATATCGAGCATCACGTGATTGTGCTCGGCATCCAGCTCATCCTCTATCCCTTTGGCCTGCGCCGCGAGCAGGGCAAGACCCAGATCGCCGTGGAGGTGTAGCCATGGCGGCACAGCGCTCCCAAGTGTTCCAACCCGCCCAGCCGTCCCCCCGTCTCCTCCTCTCGCGCCGGGATTTGGTGCGGCTGGGGGCGTCCCTGGTGGCCGCGATGTCGTTCGCTCTGCCTGCCGCGTCGCAGCCGAGCCAGGCCCATGCCGACGCCGTCGGGCCGTCGGGCGTCTTCGGTGCCTCGAACTCGCCTACCGTCTGCGGCGTCCCGTTCTCGTTGCCCCAGGGCTGGCGTGCTGCCGACACTCAAAGCGAGGCCGACGGCGAGCGCGTGTCCATCGCGATCTTCGATCCCTTCTCCCAGAGGGAGGTTGGCCTGGCGGTCATTGCCGGTGGAGAAACACCTGCGGGTGACGGTGGCCTCGCTTTTGACGCCGATGCTCTCTTTGTCCAGCTCGCCCAAGAGTGCACGCCCGAGGACGGGGCGGCCTGGGGGATGGAGCGCCACGACATCGGTGGGTTCGTGGCGGCCGCGACCTGCTCGTTTTCGGCGCTTTGCCAGGGGGAGCTCCTGGTGGGGCGCCTTTACCTGGCAAAGATACCGACCGGTGGCAGTGCTGCCTTGGCAGTGCTTGCCAAACCGGCTGCGGCCGACAAGGCGCTGGCCCAGGCCGACACTATGTGGCGGGGAGCTGGGTGGGGGAATGCGGTCGCTGTCGGTCTCGAGGAGTTCAAACGCGCGATGCTCGAAGACGGCATCGCACGCAACGCCGAGAACCCAGCCTATAACCCCTACTGGCAGGTGACCGACTTTGCCTGCGGCCTGAACACGGCCAACCCCGACGCCCCCTATCCCGACCACATGCGGTACCAGTACAGTACGCCCGAGGGGTTTGCGGCCTGGGAGGATGAACTCGTGGTTGCGACGGCCGTCTCCAGCTGGGGCACCTCCGCCACTGTTTGGGCTATGCCCCGCGTCGACTCCGACGGTGCCTCCTACCTGCGGTCGACGGTCGACGTGGCCGGGGTCGGCATCGTCGACATAGCCTTTTACGAAGGATTTAGCAACGCTTGGTACATAGCGGGCACGGGTGAGGCGGTCTGTCCCGACGCCGGGGGATCCTGGTATCGCTTCAATACCGGTGATGCACCCTGGACGCCATACGCGCTGTAAGGGAAGGGCCGGGAGAGAGGGCCACGCCGAAGGGGCGTGCGTCAGGGAACGGCCAAATCCGGGGTGTTCAAATCAGACCGGGCGAGGATGCGGGGCCGGTTCTGCGCGGCTATTCTGAGGGGCGTTTCTCCCAGTGGGGCGTCCTTCCCAGGTGCCCATGTTAACCATACGTGTAGATTCTGTGTAATTATCCGCCAACGGTTTGTCAGCTGGGAATGCTTGCCTGTAGGCCCGCGGGCTGTTAGCCCTGCGGGCCTGTGCCTGCTGCGACGGTCGCTTGTCCTTTTGTCCCGCCGCAGGGCACCTTTAAGAAAGAAGGCACCGTATGGACCAGCATCAGACTCTGTCTCGCCGCAACTTCGTCAAGGCCGCCTCGGTGGGCGCGGCTGCTCTGGCTGCCACCTCGGCGGCTACGGCCCTCGCCGACGAAGCCGCCAACGCCGAGAGCTGGGACGAGGAAGCCGACATGGTGGTGATCGGCCTGGGCGCGGCTGGTGCCGCAGCCGCCGTTACGGCCATCGAGAACGGTCTGAGCGTGGCGGTGGTCGAGCACGCCGGGCGCGGAGGCGGGTCGACCATCCTCTCGGGCGGCCTGCTCTATATGGGCGGCACCAAGCTGCAGGCCGAGCTCGGCGTTGAGGACTCCGCTGACAACATGCTCGCCTACGTCACCAAGTCCGCCGGCCTGGACGCCGACCCCGACCTGGTGAAGATCTTCTGCTCGGGCTCGGGCGACCTCTATGACTGGTGCGTCGACCACGGCATGACGTTCGACGGCACCGTCGACACCGAGGGGCACAACGTGATCGCCCCCGCCGGCGTCGTTTTGAGCTACTCGGGCAACGAGCGCGCCTGGGAGTATGAGCAGGTCGCCACTCCTGCCCCCCGTGGCCACAGCCCCAACGGCGGTGGCGCCGGCATCTTTGAGCCTCTCGAGAAGACCGTGGAGGAGAAGGCCAGCGTCCACTACAACACCCAGGGCACGGGCCTGGTGACCGACGGCGCGGGCACCGTGGTGGGCATCACCGCCGTCGACGCCGACGGCAACGAGCTGCGCATCAAGGCCAACAAGGGCGTGGTGGTCTCCGCCGGCGCCTTCACCATGAACGACGCCATGCTATCGGACTACGCGCCGTACGCCCTTGCCACCTCGGGCCGCACCGGGTGCCAGTACGACGACGGCTCGGGCATCCTCATGGGCATGAAGGTGGGTGCCGCCACCAAGTCGCTGAGCGTGCCCAACATCCAGGAGTTCATCTACCGCTTCCAGGACCTGCCCTGCGGCGTCATGGTCGACTTCCGCGGCCACCGCTTCCTCGGCGAGGACTGGTACGGCACCTGGATTGGGCGCAACGTGCAGCAGCACACCCCCGACCAGGCCTACATGGTCGTGGACTCCGTGATCAACGAGCACGTTGACGACAATCTGGGTCTGCAGCAGGCCGTGCTCGTGGCCCAGGCCGACACCGTCGAGGACCTGGCGGCCCAGCTGGGCATCGACGCCGGCAACCTGCAGGCGACGCTCGACCGCTACAACAGCCTGGTGGCGGCCGGCGAGGATACCGACTTCCACAAGGGCGCGGAGTACCTGAAGCCCGTGGAGACGGCCCCGTTCTACGCCTACGACTTCTCGTTGACCATGTGCGGCTTCCACACGCTGGGCGGCCTCAAGATCAACGCCGACGCGCAGGTGGTCGGCCTCGACGGCAACCCCATCGAGGGCCTCTACGCCGCCGGCCGCTCGTCCAACGGCATCTTTGGCTACTATCCCGGCTCGGGCAGCTCCATCGCCGACGCCCTGACCTTCGGCCGTATCGCCGGCCAGTCGATTTCGGCCAAGTAGCCCGCCGGTAGGCGGATTTGGGACCTGCGGTGGGAACGCCACAGGAGACGTGCGGGGGACGCCGCGGGCAAGCTGCGCGGCGTCCCCTCTTTTGCGGGCTACAGACCCAGCATGTCCTCCACGGCGATGCGCGCGAACTGGACGCACTCGCTCAGGTTGCCGCCGCCCTGGTACATGTTGCACCACACGCTGCCGAACTCGCCGGCCGAGTACAGGCCGGGGATCGGGTTGCCCTCGCGGTCGATGACGCGGGAGCGGGCGTCGCGCACGGGGCCGCCGTCGGTGTTGATGAACTCGGGCTCCATGCGG
>JAHZGC010000027.1:0-57193 GCA_019421015.1 Coriobacteriaceae bacterium
AGCGGGCGGGGACGTCGCCTCCCGCCAGCAGGCGCAGGCGCGCCATGGCCTCGGGCAGGGCTGCGGCGAAGGCCCCCTCGTCAAGCCGGCCGGCGTGCTCGTCGCGGTAGAAGGCGAAGTCGGGGGCCGGCGCGCTACTCGGTGCCATCTTCGCCGCCGGCCTCGCTGCCGCCGGCCTCGCTGCCGCCGCCGGAGCCGCCGCCCTGGGGCGCGACGTAGGCGCGCAGCACGGCCGCCGACTTGGTCTTGCGCAGCGCGCAGCCGCACACGAACTCGGCGTCGCCGCTCTTCACCGCACCGGGGCTGGACCAGTCGGGCAGGTGCACCGAGATGGCCTCCCCGCCGGAGAGGGTGATGCCGTGGAAGTCCTCCATGCCGAAGCAGACCGCGTAGACGTCGTTCGTCGTCATGGCGCCGTCGCGCAGCTGCTCGATGCGGATGCCGTCCCAGCTGCTCACGCGGTGGCCGGCGCCGTCCATGGTCACGTTGGAGATGCCCAGCTCGCGGCACACGGCGTTGATGCGCGCGTACATGGAGGGGGCCACGATGATCGCGTCCGGGTCGCGGTGCAGGGCGCCGAGCAGCACGTCCATCTCGCTGGCGAAGGCCAGCGCCTTCTCCTTGGTGACCGCGGAGAGGTCGACGGCGCTCCTGAACTCCGTGGATGTGCCCGTGAGGGCCTTGGAGAGGCCGTCGAAGCCGTTCTTCTCGGTCTTGGTGTCGCCGTTGATGACGGTCGCGTTGAACTTGCGGATGATCGCGTTCTTGGACTCGGCGACGTACTCCGCGTACAGGTCCTCCGCCGCGCGCTTCGCCACGCGGTCCATCTTCCAGCTGTCGGAGAGGATGCCGGGCGACGTGGTGATGCGCTTGAACTTGATCTCGCTCTGCTCGGGCTCGCTGTTGAGCGCGCGGAACTTCGCCGTCATCAGCTCGGTTATGCGCTTGTACGAGTAGACGAGGTCGCTGCGACCGGCGTTCAGGCAGTCGTCGAACGTCATGGCCGAAAGAAGAAAAGAGTCCGTGACGATCTCGTTGATGAAGCCTTGGACTAGCTTGTCCTGGGCGTTCTCCGCGAGGTCGGCAAGCGTTACCGACATGTGCTACCCCCTGTCCTTGAGTGCTTCCCTGATGGTCTTCGCCTGGCCGGAAGCGGGGTCCCGGGCGGTTCCGCCCCCGGTCGATACGGTCTTGACCTGGCCGAAGAGGTATGGGCACGCCTCCTTGAGCTTCGCCACGTCGCCCCCGTAGTCGCCGAGCAGGGCCTTGGCGGCCTTCGCGTTGACGCAGCCGGCGGCCGACAGCGCCGAGTTGGTGCGCTCGTCCGCGAGCTGCGCCTTGAGCTCCTCGACGGCCTTCATGGCGTCGGCGGCCTTGCCGCCCTCGCCCCTCAGGCGCTCGACCTCGGCCTTGAGCTCGCCGATGGCCTTGTCGCGGTTGGCGATGTCGCGCTCGTACTGGTGGCGGTTGACCGTGTTGCCCTCGCCGGCTCCGGTGTCCTGGGGCTTCGCGCCCTCGCCGGCCTTGGGGTCCTGGGGCTGCGCCTGCGGGTCCTGGGGCTTCGCGCCCTCGCCGCCTGCAGCGGTGCTCTCTGGGTCCATGCCGCTCCTCTCGGGTACCGCGGGGCCTCTCCCCGCCGTCGTGAGCATGGTCGGGCCCGGGTAACGCGGCAAGGAAACGGCCCGCCCCGCGCGGTGCGGGACGGGCCTCGGGTTCGTGCGGCTCTCATGCCCTCGTCAGTGCCTGAACAGGCCGTCTATGGCCCGGCGGTTCTCCTCGAGCTGGTCCCTGTAACGCCGGGCGCACCCCTCGCACAGGGTCCTGGCATCGCCGATGTGGTAGTCGGTGACCGCGTAGCCGTCGCGCCCAAGCAGCTCCCAGTGCGGCAGCTTGCGGACTATGGCGGGGGCGTCGGCGTCGAACGCCCTCCCGCCGTGCATCCCCTCCGCCAGCGTCACGGCCTCCGCGCGGCCGCACATGTCGCACGTGACCTTCGCGGTGATGTCTATGGGCATCTCTTCGAATCCTCTCTGCTCGCGCCCGCAAACGGGGCGGCCCTCCGTCAGCGCGGCTCCTTCGGCTCCAGAAGCTCGGCGAACTCGCTGGAGTATACGTCGCGCACGCGGCCGTCGTCGCCCTCGAGGGAGATGTAGCCGTCCTCCGTCGGGTCGTCCCACTCGCTCTCGTAGTCGAAGTAGCGCCCCGACACGACGGTACCGCGGGTGGTTCGGATGGACCCCGACCCGACACGCCCTATCGCCTGGCACGCCCTTCTGAACTCCTCGGTCATTCTTTCCTCCAGCTCGGCCTCGACGGGACCGCGTGCACGCCCCTCTTGGAGTAGTGCAGCGTCAAAGAGCCGGTCTCGGACTCCCTACCGTTCTCGTCCCTCCACACCCCGATTATAGCCCCCGGGACCGCCAAGGTTTCCTTCACCTGCGGCTGGTCGCCCGAGACGCGGATCTCGCCCGTACCGTGCAGGCGGTCTACGATCTCCTGCAACTCAGCCAAGGTCACCGTGACCTCGCTCTGGGTCGCCTTTCCGCCCTGCCGCGCCACGCGTTCGTCCCACTCCCTCGTGCCCCGGATGTGAGCGTTCTGCTTCTGAGCCAGTATCGCCTTGGGCTGGTGAGACGACAGGACGTGCGCCCTGGCCTCGGCCTCGGTGGCACCCGCGCGCAGCTTCCGCACCGTCTCGTCCAGGTAGCGAAGCTGGCGGTCGGGGCCCATGGCCCGGAAGTCGCCGCCCTCGTCGTCCAGGCGAGCTTTGAGCGCCTCCAGGGCCCGTGCCCGGGGTATGCCCAGGGACCTCGCGGAAGCCTTGAAGGCCTCCCCCTCCGCGAACGCGGACAGAGACGGCCCTCGCGTGCCCAGGCCCAGCGCCCTTGGCTGCTCGGCAACCGCGTAGGCGCGCTCCCTGCGGTAGTCGCGCGGCAGGCCCGTGGCGGCGCAGTGGTCGCGCAGCCGCCTCTGGGCCGCTCCCAGCTTGACGCGCTCCTCCGCCATGTCCAGCCCCCGGGCCTGCCCGGCCGCCACGGCCCGCTTGCACGCGCGCACCCTGCGCTCGAGCTCGCGCTGGCGCTGGGTGTCGCGGTAGAGCGCGTCGGACTCATCGGGGCCCACGCCCATCTCGGGCAGCTCGGTGGCCCCCGGCGCGTAGGGGTATATGCGGTGGCGGCAGTTGCAGCCGCACAGGCCGCCGGGGGTGCCCCAGCCCGTGGCTGCGGCCAGGTCCGGGTACGCGACCCCGCCGACCCGCGCCGGGCCGTGCAGGGCGTAGGCCCTGCCCTGCCACGCGCGGTGCGACGGCCTGGCCCCGGCGTGGGCGCTCGTGTACACCAGGCCCCACCCGACGTCGTCCATGAGGGCCACCTCCTGGCGCATGCGTGCCTGCGCGGCCTCGGTCACGGCCACCCGGCGCACGGCGGCGTCCACGGGGGTAGGTGGGCCGAGCCGGTAGTCCACCACCGAGAGGCCGCGCTCCATGAGGGAGCACACAGCGCGGGCCACGGCGTCGTCAGTCCCCGCCCCCGCCAGCACGTCGGACGAGGCCTGGCCGAACGCCGCGTACCACGCGTCGGCGGCGGCGCGAGCGGCCGCGTCGCACGCCGAGACGTTGGCACGGCGCAGCGCGGCGGCCACCCCATCGGCGGCCTGCTCCGCCTGCCCGCGCGCCCACGCGCCCCACGCCCGCGAGGGGGCGTCCGCACCGACGGCCGCCAGCGCCGCCTCGTCCTGCTCGGCGCTCTCGGCCATGGCCTGGACGAAGGCGGAGCGCGCCTCGGCGGTGACGCGGGGCTCCCAGGCCGCCCACACGGCCATGGCCTCCCGCCGGAAGGCGGAGAGCGGCACGGCGTACACGTCGGGGTTGGCGGCGCCCTTCGCGAGCATGGCCGCCAGCCGCTCCATCATCAGGGCGCAGAAGCGCTCCTGCGCCCCGTGCACGATGCGCTCGGCCATGGCGTCGACGGGGTCGGCGGCCACCGGCTACAGCCCCTCGCCGGGGGCGGCGTACAGCCGCGCCGTGAGCTCGCGCGCCTCCGCCTCGCCCATGCCGTAGTAGCGCATGGGGTAGATCCACGGCGGGCACAGACCCCGGGCTATGTCGTCCTTCACCATGGCCCGCTCGCTGGCGGTGTCCTCCACGACCGAGTCGTCCCACTCGACGGCGACCTCCGGGGCTTCCGACACGAGAGATCCGGAGCGCGACCCGGCCTCGGCGGCCCACATGCCGGCCAGCGCGCGCGAAAGGCAGGCCCCCAGCACGGCCTCGTGCTTCTGCACCGTGCGCAGGAGCTGGGACCCGTCGGCCACGACCTCCGTGGCGGTCTTGGGGGCGGCACCCCCAGACGCTCGGTCGAAGGAGAAGTAGCCCCGGCCGAAGCCGCACTTGGCCGAGAGGACCGACAGCGACAGGTTGAGCACCCGCTCGAGCTGCTCGGCCCGCATGTCGGGGTTGTACACGGTCAGGGGAACCCCGTCGTTCACGGAGCCGAGCAGTGTGGTGAACATCATGGCGTCCACGCTGTCGGAGAACAGCGGCTCGTCTGTCTCCTTGTCGCGCAGGACCCCCTGCTCGTCGACGAAGACACGCACCCGGCACAGACGCATGGCCCAGTAGAACTGGTCGAACGCCTCGTCCACCGCGCGCACGGCGTCCAGGGCGTCGTCGAAGACGCTCACCCCCAGCGGGGTGTAGCGCTCGTAGGTGTTGGCTATGGCCGGGGCCGCCAGGGCGAAGGTCGGCAGCGCCGATCCCGTGCGCACCTCGGGCGCCACCCCGTCGACCATCACGGGCTCCCGCGCCCGCCCGCGCTCGAACAGCCACGTGCGCACCGTGTACTCGCCGCTGGCCGGGTCGGGCTCGTGCACCTGCACCTGGTCGTACACCCTGCCCCCGGCGCTCGCCGGCGCCACGAAGGCGCACGCCGCGCACTCCCTGCCGCCCGCGCCCAGCGGCACCGTCTCGAAGGCGTCGTAGGAGCGCAGGCGCGCGCGGGCGTCGGGGCTGGCGGCAGCCCCGTCCAGCACGCCGGAGAGCTCCACGGCCAGCGCCCCGGTGCCCTGGGCCATGTAGCGGCCGACGAAGCCCGGCAGCGAGGCCAGCACGGCGGGGACCCGCTCCTCGAGCCACGCCCCCATGGCGGCGTCGGGGCTGCCCACCTGGGTCTCGCCGTCCAGGATCAGCCGCTCGAACTCCTCGCACACCATGCGCGCCGGGCGCAGGGTCAGGTGCCGCTCGCAGTAGGGCCTGAGGCTGTCGTCGACCTGCGCGTAGAACTCGCTCGAGCAGTCGTACCAGCTCCACCAGTCGCCCTGCCTCTTCGCCATGCACGTGTCCGGCTCGTACCCCGCCTTGCGCAGGAACCTCAGCGCCCACTCCGGCACCCGCCTTTGCGACCTGGACCTAGACCCCATGCGGACCCCCCTCTAGACCATCCTCCTGTCGGCTATGAGGGTGGAGACGGCGTAACGCACGGCGTCTATGGCGTGGTTGTCGCGGTCGGGGAGGTTGCCGGTGGGCTCGCCGTCGTCCGTCAGCTCGTAGGCGTAGCGGGGGAACTCCTCGGCGGCAAGGGCACAGCCCGGGTCTATCACGATGGCCGTTCTGTTCTGCAGCCACTTGACGGAGTTGCGCACGTCGTGGGCGCCGGTCTTGGGGGCCTTGACGGCGCGGATGCCCTCGTTTTTGTAGTCGGCTATGGACTTGGGCTCGGCGCTGTCGCACACCACGGTCGCGTAGGGCTCCCGCCCCATGGTCCGCGCCACCATGGCGGCGGTCTCGGTGTTGGAGAGGCCGCGGCCGTGCAGCTCCCGCAGCACGTAGAGGGTGCGCGTCTTGCCCACGTAGGCGCACTCCACCCACACCCAGGGGTCGGACGAGAAGCCCCAGTCCACGCCGTAGTAGCGCGGCGCGCCCCCCACCAGCCCCCGCTCCTCCTCGGTGAGCGGGCGTGCCTCAGCGCGCGGGAACACCTCCGCGCCGAAGCCCACGGCCTCGCCCAGCCACTCGTGGCGGTACGCCTCGGGGTCGGCCTCCTTGAGCGCCAGCGCGTCGGCCAGGGTCTGCTCGGGCAGCCACCCGTCCGGCAGGTCGGTGTAGTTGGAGGTCACCACGCGCATGCCGGCGGCCACGCGCCGGTCAGCCTCGCGGTTGGCCCAGGAGTCCTTGGCCCTGGGAGGGTTGTAGGTGTGGAATCGGTAGAAGGGGCTGCCCTCGGGCGCGCCTCGCGTGGCGCTCTGGTAGACCGTGCGCACCTCGGCCATGCCCGAGAACTGGTCCACCTCCTCGAACCACTGCACGCCGAAGTAGGTGTCGCCGGGGGCCTTGAGGCCCTTGGACTTCGCGGCCTTGTCGCAGCCGCGGAACAGGATCACCTGGCCGGTCGACCTGCGCGTGAGCTTGTAGGGCCTGGTGGTGCCCGCCCACTCGTCGGCCACGCCGAGCCGCCCCATGGCCCACAGCACCTGCTCCCACACGCTGTCCTTTATGTCGCTCTGGCGCTTGACCATCACGAGGGCCGACAGCGAGGGGTCGCGCATGAGCAGCCCCACGACCTCCAGGGAGACGTAGGAGGACTTGGCGCTGGCGCGGCCGCCCTTGATCCAGTAGTCGCAGCCGGTCCCCGCCGCCGCCTCGCGGTGCAGCGGCACGAAGGGGTCGGCCATCTCGAGGCAGTAGTCGAAGGCGAACGGGCGCTCCCCGCCGTCCTCACCCTCGCCGTCGCCCGCAAGCTCGGCCAGGGCCTTGAAGGAGCGCACGTCGCCCTTGAGCGCCCTGCTGGCCTGCATCGCCACCATGCCGGCGCCCACCGTCAGGTCGTCGGGACCCAGGCCGTCGGCGGAGGCCGCCACCTGCGCCGCCATGCGCGGCTCAAGGCCGCTGCCCATGACGTCGAGCGCCAGCTGGCGCAGGCCTTTGCGGCGGCGCTTGGAGGCCCCGGAGGCTATGCCCCCGGCGCGGCCCATCTCCCGGGCTTCTGCCGGGCTATACGGAGGTCGCAGGTTCTGCGGATTCGCTCGTCCCATGGCCCCATAATCGGCCCCTGAAAACGCAAAGGGGCCGCCCCCCGGAAGGGCGGCCCCGCGGCCCCTCAGCGCTCCCTCTCGGCCCTGCGGCCGGTGAACGCCTCCCACCTCGTGAGGATCACGTCGCAGTACCTCGGGTCGAGCTCCATGGCGAGGCACCGCCTCCCCATCTGCTCGCACGCCACGAGCGTCGAGCCGCTGCCGGCGAAGCAGTCGAGCACCGTGTCGCCGGGGCGGGTGGAGTTCCCCACCAGGTACGCCATGAGCCTCACGGGCTTCATGGTCGGGTGCTCGCCGTTGCGGGCGGGCTTCTCGCAGTCGATGACCGTGCACGCCCTCCTCTCGGAGAGGACCGCCTTGGCCCACCTGAGCAGCTCGTCCTTCTTCATGGAGTCGAGGTCGGGCGAGTCCTCAACCACGGTGGTCTCCCTGCGGCTGTCGGTGAAGTAGTGCGCCGCGCCCTCCTTCCAACCGTACAGGCACGGCTCGTGCTTCCACTGGTAGTCCTGGCGCCCCAGCACGAGGGAGCCCTTGTTCCAGATCAGGCACTGCCTGACCGACATGCCCGCCTCCGCGCACGCCCGCTGGAAGTTCGCCCTCTGGGTGTCGGCGTGCCAGATGTAGAACGCCGCCCCCGGCTCCATGAGGGCCATGGCGTTGGAGAAGGCGTCCCGGAGGAAGCCCACGAACTCGGCGTCGGAGCCCCACGAGTCGTTCTCGATGGTGAGCGCGTCGGCGGTCGCGCCCTGGTAGGAGACGTTGTAGGGAGGGTCGGTCAGCAGGAGCCTAGAGAGCGCCCCCCCCCCGAGCCTCCCCATGTCCTCGGCGCTCGTGGCGCTGCCGCACATGACGCGGTGGTCGCCGAGCACCCACACCTCGCCCGGCTTGCAGCGGCACACCACCTCATCGGGGGACGGAGCCTCGTCCTCAACCACCGAGTCGAGGTCCGGCTCGTCGCCCATGAGCCCCATGTCCCCGAGGTCGAAGCCGAACCTGCCCATGTCGAAGCCCTGCAGGCCGTCCAGCTCCAGCGCCAGCAGGCCCTCGTCCCACTCGGCCAGCTCGCCCACCTTGTTGTCGGCGAGGCGGTAGGCCGCCACCTGCTCGGGGGTGAGGTCCGCGGCCACCGTGACCGGCACCCTCTCCTCGCCCAGCGCCTGCGCCGCCTTGTAGCGCGTGTGGCCGCACACGATCGTGCCGTCGGCGTCGACCACGATGGGCTGGCGCCAGCCGAACTCCCTGATGCTCGCGGCCACCGCGTCGACGGCGGCCTCGTTCCTGCGCGGGTTGCCCGGGTACGGCCTGACCTCCCCTACGGGCACCCACTTCACCCTAAGCTCCGCCACCGTCCCTCTCCTTCCTCCTTCTGGCCCTGAACTCGACCTGCCTCACCCTGTTGTGCAGCGCCTCCTCGCGCGCCTCCTGCTCCCGAGCCCTCAGGAAGCACGCCTTGCAGAGTCCGCGCGCCACGGCCTCGCGGCTGTCGGCCCACACCGGGCGGTCGCGGCACATGAAGCAGACCTCGCGCCGGCCGTCGTGCTGGAAGCGGCCGAAGCGCATGCGGGCGTTCCTGACCGCATGCGCCGTGCGCCCTAGATGCGATGCCGCCTGTGCCGCGGTGAGCTCCGGGTGCGCGTGCAGCCAGGCAAGGTCCGCCTCGCTCCACGGCCTTCTTTTCTCTTGTGTGCGTTTCGTGTATGGGACATTTGTCCCATCAGTGCACCCCATTACCGGCCCTCCGAACGCCACTTCGCGCAGCTGTCGGTAGGCCACGCGCTGTACCCGTCCGCGCACCGCCCGGGCTGCCTTCTGCCCTCGGGGCGCGACCACGCGGAGCACCCCGCGCACACCCTGCCCCTCTCGTCGTTCCCAAGGCGCTCCATGAGCTCCCTGCTGCCGCCGTGCCACTCGTCGCCCTCCCGAGCCATCGTGCCCCCTCCCACGGACGAGGGGCGGCCGCAGCCGCCCCTCCGATGCGAACGCGCGTATGGTGCTACACGTCTCGCGGAAGCGTTTTGATGGGTGACCCCCTGTCCACATCCCCTCCACATGGGCGCTATGGCCACTCACCCCTCCAAGACCCGCACCAGTCGGACGCCGTGGTCAGGGGCCACATGGTCCCCACGGTCACGTGGCTGCCGTCGCCCTTGACGGCGCCCACCACACCCGTGGGCACGACCTCGGGCGGCCTGACGCGGCACCTGCCGCGACCCAACGTGCCCTCGGGGTCCCACCAGACGCACTCGCCGCAGCGCGGCGTGCCCTCAGCCTCTCCCACGCTCACTCCTCCCCGGCCGCCGCCAGCGCGGCCCCGCTTTTCCGCCGGTACGTCCTGAAGACCCTCGTCCGTCGGTCCATCCGCACCCGCCTCGCGTCGGCCCTGGCGGCCTCGCGCTCCTTTCGCCGGCAGGCCCTCTCGAACTCGGCGTCGGCGCCCATGGACCGCTCCCTCCCCATGGCCTTTGCCGCCTCGTAGCTCCGGGCCTCCCCCATGGCCACCAGCGCCTCGTAGTCGCCGCGGTGCGCCTCGGGGCGGCAATGGCGCCCCCCGCGCTTCACGCCGGCCTCCTCAGGCTCTCGCCGGCGGTCTGCATGAGGCGCGCCCCGTCCTTGAGCCGGTCGACGATCGCCTCGGCCGTGGCCTTGACGCAGCCCTGCGAGGAGGCCAGCGCCTCCCACTGGGCCGGTAGCAGCTGGGAGGTGACGATGGTCGGCAGCAGGTGCGACCAGCGCCAGTCCACCAGGTCGTAGAGCGCCGCCCCGAACCACTCGGTGCACCGCGCCTTGCCCAGGTCGTCCAGCAGCAGCACCCCGGCCCGGCAGTAGCGCCCCAGCACCTCGGCGTAGTCGCCGCGGCCGTCGAAGGTGTCCTTGAGCAGCTGCGACAGGCGCTGGTCGGTCACCTTGCAGCCCGTGCGGCCGCCCTCCACCAGCGAGGTGAGCGCCGTGCTGGCAAGGCGGGTCTTGCCGGTGCCGCGCGGCCCGAAGACCCACGCCCCGCGGCATTCCCCAGCAGCGATCGCCGCGGCCAGCCCCAGGCCCCTCTCGTCGTGCGCCCCGGCGTGCACCGGGTCCACCCCGCTGGCCTCCATGCGCGCCTCCCGGCGCGCCCTGCGCCACGCCTCGTGGCGCCTGGTGATCTCCTCGACCTCGGCCCGCTCGCGCTCCCTGGCGGCCCGCACGGACGCCTCGCGCCAGCCCGGCTCCGCCCTGTCGCGCTCGGCGAGCCTGGCGGCCACCTCGGGCGGCACCGCGAAGGCCCTAGACGGCCCTGAACTGGGCGAGCTCTTCGGCGACTGCCCGCTCATCGGCCCTCACCTCCCCCGTCTCCGGCCGCGCCCTGCGGCCGCCTTTCGCCCTGCGGTCCCGGTCCTCCCGGGCCCAGCGCAGGGCCGTGTTCTGCCAGCCCACGGGCGGCCAGCCGTGGTCGTCGTACCAGCCGCAGAAGGCCGCCCCGTCGATGGCGCACCCGCACCCGCTGGCGGCCACGAAGGCCTCGACCTGGGCGGGGTCGGGCCTGGGGTAGCGCACGGCGCCCCTTGGAGGGGCGGAGCCGTCCGGGTAGGCATCGGGCAGGGCGGGCGCGGAAGAGCACTCGCCCTTTGAGTGCTCTTCTTCTCTTTCTCTCTCTCCTTCTCTAACTCCTGGGGCAAAACCGCTTTTTGCTTCGCGTTTGCTTTCGTTTTGCTTTGCGTCTTGCTTTGCGTCCTGCTTGGTGTTTGCTTGCGTTTTGCTTCGCGTTTGCTTAGGACTGCTCCCGCCCTCGGCCCCGGCGCTCGAGCGCGTCTTGCTTAGGTCGATGCGCTCGCGCACGACCCGGAAGACTGCGGCGGCACCGCCCGAGAGCTGAGGCTCCTTGCCCGCGAAGTAGTAGTCGAGCATCGCCGTGTAGAGCCTCTCCCGCTCGCGCTCGGTCAGCTCCAGCCCGGACTCGTAGAAGTCCTCGAAAAAGTTCATCTTCCTCGCCACGGTGCCGCCGCCCCCTAGTAGCCGTAGGGGCTGGACACCGGCGGCCTGGGGTCGGCGGGCTGCCCGTAGACGCCCGCGTAGCCGCCCTGGTACTCCCCCAGGTCGAAGAACTCCCTCTGGGGCTCAAAGTCCCTGTAGGCCTGGCCCTGCGGTGCCTGCGGGGCCTCCTGGGCGGCGTCCTGCGGGGCGTCCTTGGGCCTGGGAGGCAGCGACACCTCGTCGGCCACCACGCACAGCTTGCTGCGGCGCTCGCCGTCCCTCTCCCAGCTCTCGAAGCGAAGGCGCCCCTGCACCGTCACGCGCATGCCCTTGCGCAGGATCTGGCCGAGCGAGCGCGCCCTGGCCCCGAACACCGCGCAGTCGGCGTAGTTGCTGCGCTCGGCGTAGGAGCCGTCGGCGCCGCGCACGGGGCTCGAGAATCCCACCGAGAAGTTGAGCACCTCGGTGCCCGAGGGCAGCGCCCTCAGCTCGGGGTCGCGCGTGAGGCCGCCTGAGATCACGACCACGTTGACGTCAGACATCTGCGTCCACCTCCGCTATGAAGGCGGCGCAGGCGCCCGAGCAGCAGCGCTCCGTGGCCGCCCCGTCGATGCCGTGCGCCAGGCACAGGCCCCACCCCTCGTAGCCCGCGCCCAGCGGCGCCAGGGGCTCGAAGAGGGGGCAGTCCGAGCACTTGAGCAGGCCCTGGCGGCGCTTCCTGGCCAGCTCCCGCCTGGCGGCCTCGGCGACCATGGCGAAGGCTGCCGAGCTATTCATCGGCCGTCACCTCGCCCTCGGCCTCGGCAGCCTCGACCTCGGGCCCCTCCCCGGCGGGCAGCTCGAAGAGCACGCCGTCGGAGTCCACGAAGCGCGGTGTGGTCTCGTCGGCCGCCGCGTCGGCCTGAACCTCGATGGAGACGGGCAGGTAGGGGAAGGCGCGGCGCAGCACCGTCTTTTTCGCCATCGCCTCGTAGTCCGTGACCCACGGCCCCTTGTCGGCGGCCATGGAGCGGCTGCGGACCGCGTCCACCTCGTCCTTGCTCATGACGTCGATGTAGTGGCCGCCGTCGGCGAAGTGGGCCACGCAGTAGACGTGGGTGATGGCGCGGCCCTCCTTGGGGGCGGTCGAGGGTCTGTGGCGCAGCTGCTCGTCCAGGCCGAACTCGAACTCGAACTCGTCGCCCTCGTAGACCGCCCTGGCGCTCACGTCCTTGAGCTCGCCGCTTCGCCTGCACAGGTCGAGCATGCCCTTGTAGCCCAGGATGAAGGTGGCCTCGTAGCCGCCGGTGCGCTTGTTCCTGTAGGGGAGGATGTAGGCGCGGCCCAGGCCGTCCACGGCGCTCGGCTCCAGGCCCAGCGCCGAGCACTTCATGACGCAGGAGAGCACGCTGGCGGCGGAGCACTTGGCGAGCATGGGGGTTGTGTTGTAGCAGCTGAGCGCGAGCTGGTACATGCGGTCGGGGCTCATGTGCTTGGGCATCACCGCCTGGATGCGCGGCCAGCTCGCCGTGAGTATCTCTCGAAAGCCGCCCTGCTTCACGGCGGGCGCGGCCTGTGCCGCCTGTGCGATCGCTCCCATGTTTACGCCTTCCTCTCGGTGTAGCGCAGGCCCATGTCGGCCTCGCGCTCGGTCTGGTAGACCTCGTCCACGCCGGGCATGTCGGCGTCGAAGCGCTTGCGGTCGAAGCTGCGGCGCTTGCCGCGGGACCACACCACCCGGCCTTGCGGCACCTCGATGCCGCGGGCTGCCCCGATGCGGCCCTTGAGCGCCGCGGTGGCCTCGTCGAGCGCGCCCTTGGCGGCGTCGGCCCGCGCCTTTGCCGCCAGCCACGCGGCGAGCTCGGGGACATCGGAGGCGTCGGCCTCCTCGAGCATCCCCTCGCCCTCCCCGCAGGCCTTGAGCAGCGCGCCCGAGTCGCAGGCGCAGGGGTCGGGGGCCTCCCCCGAGGAGACCATGGCCCAGAAGGCGTCCACGGCCTTGCGTATGGCCGCCTGGTCCTCGGCGTCGGCCTCGATCCTGTACTCCCGGTAGTCCTGGCCCGCCACGAGCACCGCCACGTCGCAATATGGCCTGCCCGTCACGTCGAGATAGTGCTGCACCTGGGTCTGGTAGTAGACGGGCACCCCCTCGTCCCAGTCGGGCGCGCGGCGGAAGCCCACCGTCTTGATCTCGAGCACGCCCCAGGTGCCGCCCTCGTCGCGCACCTCGTAGTCCAGGCTCGCCAGCGCCCAGGGGCGCTCCACGGAGCGGCACAGGCCGTTCACGCGGCGCACCTCGCGGCCCGGGTGGTTGGCGCGGTACTCCGCCCCCACCACGGGCTCCAGGACGTTGCCCCAGTGCACCGCCGGGCGGTCGGAGATGTCCTCGGGCTCCGCCAGCCCGGACTTCTCGGCCCAGAGGGTGTAGGCGCCCTTGTAGGCGCTCAGCCCCATGACCGCGGCCACGTCGCTGCCGCCGACGCCCGCGCGCCTGGCCTGCAGCCACGCGGCGCTCACCTGCTCGCCGTCGCCCTCGAAGCGCAGCACCTCGAAGCGCGCCCCCTCGCCTTGTATCGCCATCTCTGGCCTCCTTCGTGCTACCATTGGCTCGTTCTTCTCGTCGGGCGGCGTCCGCCGCCCCTCGTGCCGCGCGGCCCGGGGCCTGCACGCCCGGGGCCGCGCTCTGGTCTCGGGGCTATATGGCCCCGTCAACCGCCATCACCAGGGCCAGCAGGGCCGCGCCCATCACCACCAGCGCCGTGTACCACGGCAGGACCAGCAGCGCCGCCCACAGCACGGTCATGGCGCAGGCCAGCAGCACCGCGGCCCTGCGGTCCTCGCGGCGGTCGCGCCGCACGTCCGCCGCGAGCCTGCGGAGCGCCCTCTGCCCCTCCTCGACGCGCCCCTCCAGCTCGCCCTGCCTGGCCTCCACGCCCTGCGCGCCGCGCCAGGCCGCGCCCGCCATGGAGCAGGCCACCCGGGCGTCGGCCCTGGCGGCCCTCGCGGCCACCTCGGAGCACACCGCCGAGCGGCACGCGACCTGCGCCCAGCCCCGCGCCTCCTTCGCGTCCGTTCGCGCACCGTTCGCGTCCGTTCGCGCACCGTTCGCACACTCCACGGCCCGCGCCGCCGCCCCGTACCCCCGGCCCTTCTCGGGCCCCTTGCCGCTCCTAGCCATCCGAACCGCCCCTCCTAGATCTTCGCAGCAGCCCGACCCGTCTTCGACAGGTCGGCCAGCCATCCGTCGATGCCCGCCACGTACACCCGGTACTGGTTGCCCACGTAGAACCCCGGGGGCCTGAGCGCGCCGGTCACAAGCTCGCGCGCCCGGTCTTTGCCTATCCCGACCATCCTGGCGAACTCCTCGACCCCGCAGGTGAGGGCCGGTGCGCTGCCGACAGCAGCCGGCACGTCGCTCGGTGATTCCATAGCTCGTCCTTTCTCTCTGCTAACGACCCGTCTACCAGGCCGTTTGGCCGCGTTACGGCCTATCTAGACTGCCTTGCATGAGACGTTTCGGGGACATACCGGGGAAGCACTTCGCGGTCGGCGCGCGCCGCGTCCCTGCCTCGTGGGGCGAGGCGGGCCACCGCCTGCGCCTCGGCCTAGCCGAGTACCTATCGTTCGTCGTCTCGTGCCTTTCGCTCGCGGGCCGCCTCTATAGGCGCGCTCCAAAGCCCCTGAAGGCCGCCCTTTGCCTCGTCGCCGCAAAAGTCGCCGATTGGGTGACTGAGCCATTGGGACTTGCCATCGGAAACCTCATGTGCCTGCTATTCCGGTGATGCACCCGGAGACGATGGAAAGAAAGACCGCCTCGACGACGAGCAGGAGCAGGGCGTAGTCGAAACCCCTGTCGAAATCCGGCCCGCCTCGCTTGCCGCTCACTTGCGCTCGCCCCCTTCCTCGAACAGGTCGGCGACTCGGCAGCCGAGGGCGGCCGCCACCTGCTCGGCCCGGCGCATCGTGAGGCCCCCGAAGCCCTCGCCGCACCAGCGGCTCACCGTGTTCTCGTCGACCCCGAGCGTCTCGGCGAGCCTCTTGCCGGTCGTGCCGGCCTCCCTGATCGCCTCTTTCAACCTTGGTCTCATGTGGATAATCCCTATCTCGTGTAGATTCCTTCACCCGTGCGACGCCTTCGGGCGTACGATTGGGCCGTCCTCGTACGAAAGGAGGCCAGCTCCATTGACCAACCTTTTGAGGATGCGGTCCCTGCGAGACGTGCGAGCCGCAAGGGCGTAGGACGGCCCAAGTCGCACGTGCGAAGGCGCGGTTACCGACGCGCGCCGCGGATGGCGCACAGCCCGGGCCGAAAGGCCGAAGTCCGGCAAAGACGCAAAACCCGAAGCGGGGAAAGTCGAAATCTCTCCCGCCTAGGTCGGCATGGGGGAATCCAGCCGGTGCCAGGACGCCGGAAGCGGTGCAGCGCGGGGAGAACAGCCTCCCCCGGGTGCCCGGCGCGGTAACACCGCGGTGCCCGGGGAGTTCCGTTTGAGCATGCGATCCTCCTTTCTGGTGCTTGGGGTTGAGCGGCCCCCGCTGCCTAGGCGACGTCCGAGGGGCCCTGGCCCTCGCCGCAGCCGAAAACCTCGCACTCGAGCTCGTTGAAGGTGACCTCGAGCACCTTGGAGGCGAAGGACATGCAGCTGAGGTAGGCGTTCTTGGCACCGGCCCAGGCGTCGCTGCCGGGGGCCTCCAAGAGGATGCCGTCGTTCATGTCGCGCAGGCGGGAGACCATGGCGGCCCTCAGCGTATAGCCGGTCTCGAGGGCGTCAAGCTCCGCATAGGCCCGCGTCGCCTCGGTGACGGACTGCAGGCTTTCCACCGGGCTAATGCGGAGCAGGACACTACTCACAACCTCGTCAATGGCCTTGGCAAGCTGTGACTTGAGGCGGGCGAGCTCTTCTTTGGTCATGTGGTGCTCCTTTCTGGTGCTTGGGGTTGACTAGTTTTCATAATTCGACATGTACTCAGACAACAGCTCAGCGCACTCGCTCATCAAACGGGAGGCCACCCGCAGCATCGGAGAACCGGGGTCTGCCTTGCGTGCCTTGACGATGAGGCGATGTAGCTCGTAAGCGATGCTCTCCGCTTCAGAAGCGGCAGCCGGATAAGTGGCGTTCGGCGTATCGGTTGAGGTCTCGTCAATCATGGGTTGACCTTTCTCTTGAAAGTGACAAATTAAATTTGTCATTTACTTTAAAAAAAGAGGAACCACCATATTCCGTCTCAAATAGTCGGTATCAAGAACATCGCTTGAGTTGAGCATCTTCTTAAGAAGGCCCGCTTTAATCTTCTCAGGATTGCGCTCGTAGATACCGTAGGTCGGTTGGGTAATACCGAGTTTTTCAGCAACTTGTGCCTGGGTAGATCCCTTGCGACGTCGAGCCGTTTCGAGAACCGACATTGGTTTCATGACTCCTCCTTTCTAATCTAACTTAATTTGTCATGACAAATATTATTATTCACTATATCCAATGTCAATAGCCGATATAGAATATTTTTAGGATATAACGATTTTTATTGGAGGTTGCCATGCCGTCCAACGACGACGCTCGAGAGGCTTTCGTCAGGAACCTTCGCGCCCTGATGAAGGATCGCGATTGCAGCCAACGAGAACTCGCTTCTCGCATTGGGATGTCGGGGCAGGCAATATCAACCTGGATTACAAAACGTGCCTACCCAACAACCGTTACGCTCCAAAAGCTCGCCGATGCCCTTGGTGTCAGTGTGGATCAGCTTGTCTCCTCCGACTCCGGCTACGCATCAGGCGGCAAACGTGCCTCGATAATCGGCCAATCATTCCGCCCCGTCCGCGCAGCCCCCGACGCTCGCGTCCCGATCCGCCGCCTGGGCCGCGTGCACGCAGGCGAGGCCGACGAGGAGTACGAGGACGACGGCGAGACCCTGGTCCCGGCCTTCGTGGCGGAGGCCCACCCCAAGTGCTTCTCCGTGCGCGTCGTGGGCGGCTGCATGGACAACGTGATACCCGAGGGCTACGACGCCGTGCTCGACCCCGAGATGGAACCCAGGAACAGGTGCATCGCGGTGGTCGAAATCGAGCCCGGCGAGGCCGTCATGCGCCGCTGGACGGTCACGAGCCGCACCCTTGTGCTCTCCTGCGACTCCCACACCGAGGAGCACGACGACATCGTGCTCAAGGCCTCGGACTCGCCGCGCGTGGTGGGCGTCGTGGTGTGGGCACAGTGCGACATGCTGGAATGGGCGGTGTAAAGATGGGCAGCATTGCCGACGGCATTAAGGCGATCAGGGTCGATGCGGGGATGACCCAAAAGGAGTTCGGTGCCGTCGTCGGCGTTTCCGAGATGGCCGTGTCTCAATGGGAGAACAGCAGGGCGGTGCCCCGAATGAAGACCCTCCAGGCCATCGCCGCCCGCTTCGGCGTAAAAGAGGGAGATATCCTCGATGGATGCCCCCACACGGCACGCAACATCCTCGCGCTCCTCTCGCTTGAAGGAATCGACCAAGAAACCCTCGCGCGCATTGTCGATGTTTCCCAGGCGGCCGTTTCGGGATGGGTCAACGGTACTAAGAGGCCCAGCATCGCAAGCGTAGAAAAGATCTGCTCCCATTTCGGGCTAGAGCCGAACGACATCTTGTCCGACGCGAACGGTCTGGCCGCACAAGAAACCGACCTGGAACGAAGGTGTAGCATGGGCATCGCCCAGAACATAAAGGCATATCGCCAAAAAGCCGATCTGACCCAAGAGCAACTGGCCGACAAGATCGGCGTGGCTAGATCGACCGTCACCCAATGGGAGACTGGATGGTCGCAGCCTCGCATGGGGATGGTAAAGAAACTTGCAGACGCTTTTTCAATTGACCCATCCGTCCTGGTCTCGGAGGGTGATGCGTCCAAGCTCCCAATGAATGGCCGCCCCATGGCCGCCTCCGAGCCGGCCTTCCTCCCCCTCCTGCGCGTCGGCACCATGCACTCGGGCGACCCCGACGAGTGCTACGAGCAGGGCGAGGAGGTCATGGTGCCCGCCGAGGTGGTGCAGGAGCACCCCAACGCCTTCGTCATGCGGAACAACGGCAACTGCATGGACAAGGTTATCCTGGACGGCATGGACGGCGTCATAGACCCCGACATACCCCCGAAGCGGGGCGACCCCGCCCTGGTGCAGTTCGAGGGCGGCGAGACGGTGTTGCGCTGCTACTTCCCCTTCAAGGACATGGTTGTGCTCTCCCCCAGCTCCCACGAGGAGTTCGAGGACATAGTGATCAGGGCCGAGGACAACGTGCCGTTCCGGGTGCTCGGCTCGCTGGTGTGGCGGCAGGGGGCGGTGTGAGGGGCTAGAGCGTCCTACAGAGCACGGCCAAGACCGAGCCGAGGACGAGGCCCAGGACACCGAACAGAAACGTTATGACGAGGCTGTCGTGTTTCAACGGGGACCTCCTTCGGGACTTTGTAAAAGGTGATGCGATTGTACGTCGACGAATACAGGTTCGTGCCGCTCCAAGACGCCCTTGCCGAACGGCTCAGGGGGTTCGCCGACGAGTTCGAGGCCGACGCGATGGTGCGCATCTCCGATTTCGACACAAGGGACATCGAGCTCGCGGGCCTTGGCTATCTTTCCGATTACCTCAGATACCAGGATGGCGGCGCAAGGGCCAGGCTCACGTCGAAGGGCAAGCGATACTTCTCGGAGTTCGCTGAATACCAGAGACGCAAGGCGCGCTACGAGAAGGAACGCGAGGTCGAGATGCGCGACATTGAGCGGAGGGAAAGGCAGCACAACTGGCGCGTCAACTGGATGTGCGGCGGTGTAGGGGCTAGGTCGGAGACAGGCGGGGCGAAGGTATAATCCGCCCCGGAGGTGCCTATGAGGAGGTTCGCTTTGGAGAGGCAGACCCTGACCGTCGAGTTCGGCGGCGACACCGAGAGCGTCGACATCGACGCCTTCATGCACGTGATGGCCGGGTATTCCCGAACGCTGCGGGAGGCCGGGGCCATCGTCGCGCCGGGCAAAGTCTTGAACGTCTCGATAAGCGCCGTCAGGCCCGGCTGCGTCTCGGTCGACCTGGAGGTCGCCGTCGGCTTCCTAGGCGCCCTTGCCAGCGTCGTATCGCCCCTTGTCCCCGTGCTCCCCGACATCGTGGAGACGACGTCCCAGTTCTGGAAGCTCAAGAGGTTCCTGGGGAAGAACGGCCAGCCGAAGAGCGTCGAGCGCGTCGGCGACGGAAGCGTTTCCATAACCGCCGGGAGCGGCGCAAACATCACGGTAGTCCAGAACTCCGTCCTGCTGGCCGAGACCCCGGCGGCGAACAGGGCGTTCAACGACGCCTTCGCAGCACTCGAAAGAGACGGGGGCGTCGGGTCCCTGAGCATCAAGTCGCAGGGCGACCCCCTGTTCTCCGCCGACAGGTCCGAGTTCGGGGAGTTGTCGAAGTCCCCTGAGCTCGAAGTCCCGCAGACCCAGGGCTCCACCGAGAACGTCAGACTCGCCGTCGTAAAGCCCAACTTCGAGAACTCCACAACGAAAAAATGGGGCTTCTCGCTCCATGGGACGTACATCACCGCCCCCGTCCGGGACTCGGAGTTCCTCGAGCGCCTGGGAGAATACAGGTTCACGAGGGGAACCGTCATGCTGGCCACCCTCAGGATCACCCGGGCCTACGACAAGAACCTCCGCATCTTCGTCGACTGCCCCGACTCGTATGTGGTGGAGAAGGTCCTCGAGGTCGACGAGCCAAACGAGCAACCGGAACTTCCCATGTAGCGATCCGTTCCGGGTGCTCGGCTCGCTGGTGTGGAGGCAGGGGGCGGTGTGAAAGCGCAAAAGCGGACAAGAGCCCTGAGATACCCTTGCTATGGAACCGTCCTGTGAATTAAGATGTAGCTTAAGTTGGTGACGATTTGGAAGACACATATGGGTACACCCTCGAAAGGGTCCCGTTGGGCGGAGACCGCGTGCGCGTGCTTCAGCTGGTCCCTCCATCCGGCCCCTCACATGCACCATTGCGTCAGTTCGGAAAGAAAGCGTCGAACCGGGCGGCGGCTGGCAAACTTTTCGACACTCTCGAGCAGGTTTCGAAAGTCGAGCTGCTTACCTCCTACAAGGTGAGCGGAACGGTCAAAACGCTCGACGCCCCGATTGTGGAGGTACGGGTTCCGAGATTGACCGTGCGTGCCATCTCATACAACCGGAACGGCGAGGACGTACTTGTCATCATCGACGTGATAGAAGGACATAAAGGAACCGGGAAAATCCCGCCGGAAGCGATGAAGAACTTTAAAGGGAAGATCGACATCATCGAAAAGCTGCTTGAAAACGAAAACACACAACCAAGCCTATAGAAGGAGCAGCGCATGAGCGCCCGAGACGAAAGGTTCGAAGAGGTCTTCGGATTTGAGGAGGAGAGAACGCCCGAGAACGAGGGGTTCAGGCTCTCCATGGAGTTCATCACACAAGTCCTGCTCGAAGTCGAAAGGCAGGGCATCAAGCTGAAGGACCTAGCCGAGAGGATGGGGGTCACGCAGGCCGCCGTCAGCTCCATGCTTCGAGGGGCATCTAACATGAAGATGGCAACCGTGGCCAAGCTCGCGCTCGCCCTTGGCATGGACGTCGAGGCACCGGCCCTGGTCCAGCGCGGAGTTGCCGTGGAGTATACCGTCGCCGGCGACGAGCCTAGAGGCGACCGGGCCGTCAGGTATGAGACAGTAAGCGGGGCGAGCGAACACATGACCTACAGGAGCGCGGCATGAGCGGCTATATCTCACCGGTACGCATAGACGAGATCTACTACACAAAAATCGGCTTCTCTTCGGCCGACAACACGCGTGGCAACGTCAATGTGAACCTCACCGTCTCCGAGCTCGACGCGAAAGCCGGCTACGACGATGCAAACGAGAGGTACATCTACACCGGCGGAATCGAGGTGAGGGCGGTCGGCTCCCTGGATTCCGGCGAGGAGGTCATTGTCGCAGAGGCGACCGTCAAAGGAACCGTTTCCGTGGACTTCGGAATAGGCTCTTTTGACAAAGCCCGCGATTACCTGCGCCTTAACATGGTCTCGCTGTTCTACGGGAACGTTAGGTCGATGATGTTCTCCCTTGCATCCCAGTCGTGCGCGGCTCGGTTCCTCATTGCACCGATTGACCCGGCGGCCGTGGTCGATGCCAACCCAATCGATTGGCTGGATGCCGGTCAGGACGTTGCCTCGCTGTAGTGTTCGGCCTCGTTTGTCGAGGTCGAGCCTGGCATGGCAGTAACAAGCCGTGCCATTGTGCTCTCCTTTGACTTCTCTGACACCCGAGCATATTATTGGCGACACTGATACGGCCCCGTGGACTCTACGTGAGGCGGGGGCTGGAAAGGGGTCGTCACGCTTGGCGCTGACGGCCCCTTTCCTTTTGGAGAACACCATGTGAGATACGGCGAATAACCGAACCGGCCCCCGCGCCCAGAGTCTTGGCGGAGTCGAGCGCGGGGGCCCTAACCCTCCCCAGAAAGGAGAGCCGGTCAATTATGGCAGAAAAGAAGCGCTCGGCGCTCGGAAGCGTGAAGAAGGACGCCGCCGGCGTGTGGCGCGTGAGGGTGGACCTCGGGCGCGACCCGGTCACCGGCAAGCGCCGGTCGAAGGAGAGGCGCGTGCGCGGCTCCAAGCGCGAGGCCGAGGCGGCCCTCGCCCGGATGCTCGTCGATGCGGGGCAGGCGTCCTCGGCCGCCTCCATGGCGCTGGGCGACTACATCGACACGGCGTACCTCCCCTACGTCAGGTCGAGGCTGCGCCAGGACACCCTGGCGAAGTACGAGGCCGACATCCAGTCGCACATCCGCCCGGTCCTCGGCCGCACGCCCCTGTCGGCCTTGGACGGGCCCATGGTCGAGGCCATGCTCCGCGGCATCGACGGCCCCGGCGCCCGCCTGTCCGCCTACAAGACTCTGCGCCAGGTGCTCCGCCACGCGCGCCGCAACCGCGCGCTTACGTGGGTAGCCACCGACGCCGTGGAGGCCCCGTCGGTGCCGCGCTACGAGCCCCGCGTGCTCAACGCCGAGCAGGCCTCCCAGGTCCTCTCCGCCTTCGAGGGGGACCCCGTGGAGGCAGCCGTGCTGCTCGCCCTGGGCTGCGGCATGCGCCGCTCCGAGATCTGCGGCCTCGACTGGGAGGACCTCGACCTTGATGGCCGGACGGCCAGCGTGGGCACCTCGTACACGTACGTTGGCGGGCAGGGGTACGAGAACGACCCGAAGACCTACAACTCGCGCAGGGTCGTGAGCATCCCCGCCGGCTTCGCCGACCGCCTGCGGCAGATACGCCCCGAGGGGGCGTCGGGGCCGGTGCTGTCGGGCAAGGACGGGGGCAGGATGCACCCCGACGCGGTCTCGCACCGCTACACCAGGGTGTGCAAGGCGGCGGGATGCCACTGGACGAGCCTCAAGAACCTGCGCCACTCCCACGCCACCATCATGCTGTCGGCAGGCGTCGACGTGGTGACGGTCTCGAGGCGCCTCGGGCACTCCTCCGTGAGCGTGACGGACCGCTTCTACCTGCGCCCGCGCAGGGCCGCCGACGTGGGCGCGGCGAGCGCCTTCGACGCCCTGGGAGTGGCGCCGAAACGGAAATAGCGGGCACTTGCGGGCAAAGGCCCTATCAAAACAGAAAGGCCGGGAAGGGCGGCACCCCTCCCGGCCTGCGGTTTTCTCTGGCGCCCCCAGCAGGGTTCGAACCTGCGACCTTGGGATTAGAAGTCCCCTGCTCTATCCAGCTGGGCTATGGAGGCAACGGACCCTATTATAGCCCAACCACCCCCGACGATTCGGCATGCGGCAACACCCTCACAGGGTTTTCTCCAAGCAGCCTCCTATTCCTCCCCCGCACGCGCCTCTCCGCCGCGACGGCCCTCCACAAACGCGTCAAAGGCGGAGTTCCCCTTGGCATCAAACAGATCCGCGTACTGCAGGAACGCATAATCCTCGAACGCCTTACGCGCCGGACCGTCTTGGCTCGCCCAGTACCAGGTCCCATCGGCCCCCTGGTAGCCGTTCAGGTTGACCGCCGGTATCTCGGTGCTCAGCTGCAGGAGCGCCTTCTGGAAATCCGTGAGGGGAAGGCCCGCCGCATAGGCCGTCTGGGCCATGAGGTAACCCGCGCTCATGTCTGCCCGGACGGGGGCTCCGCCAACGTCACCTTCACCTTCGCCTGCGCCGTCATAGTTGGCCCAGATGAAATAGGGCGTCTCAAAACGCTGCTGGACCTGTTCGAGCGTAAGCTCTCCCACCTCGACCCCGTAGGCAGCCTCGGCTATCTGGTCGTTGAAACCGGGCTGGTGGTCGCCGAAGAAAACCACGACGACCTTGCGGTCAAGCTTCTTAAGCTGGTCAAGAAGATATAAGAGGTCGTCTTGCGAGGCGTCAACGCAGCTCAGGTACTCACTCATCCCCTCGATGACCTCACCGTTAACCGTCACGCCGTCATAGGGGTAGGAGTCCAACAGTCCCGTGTCGTAGCCGCCGTGGTTCTGGAGCGTCACGTCGAAGATGAACTGGGGGTCTTCGCTGGTCTTCAGCAGGTCTAGAATCGCGTCATAGGTCACCCGGTCGGTTATGAGGTCGCGCAGGGTCTGCGCCCCCACCGGCATGGAGGCCTCACTCAAGAAGTCGTCAAAACCAAGTTGCCGGTAGACCACGTCACGCCGCCAGTTGCTCGCGGCCGCCGGGTGGATGGCCGTGGTGTCATAACCCAACGACGAGAAGTACTTGGGCAACGACTCGACGTTCTCAAGGTCGTAGAACATGTAGGGGTACACCCCACCCCCCAGGCTGCCGAGGGTCGTACCGGTCAGGTACTCGAACTCGCTGTTGCACGTCCCTCCCCCGCGCACGCTCGTGAACAACTCGCCGCGCCCTATGGCGTCGATGGCGTCAAAAGCCGGCAAACCTGCGTAGTTCTCTATCCCAGGGTAGGTCGAAAGGTCGCTGAACGACTCGTTCATGATGGCTATGACGGTCGGAAGCTCTTCTGAACCGGTACGTTCCTTCTGGAACCGCCGCGCCTCCTCCAGCGTCGCAGGATGCCCGGGGTGAGCTCGGTCCCAGGCACGGGCCAAGGAATCCTGAAGCTCATCTGCAGCTTCGGTGCTGTAGCCAGCAGGCACGGAAGGCTCAACCTCTTGTACACGTTGAAGAAAGCTGAGGACGGAGCCGAACGTCTGATAGGACTCCCTCGTGCTCCACACGTCCACCTTGACGCCGTAGTCTTTCTCGATGTCATGGTCGTGATACCACGAGAGGGGCAGCGCAACGCAGAGCAGCCCTGCAACCACGTTGAAGGCGATGCACTTGCGCGTGAGACGCACCGACGGCATCAGGCACAGAAGCGCCGCCGCAGCGAAAAAGACACAGAGGGCAGCAACGGCGCTCTCGCGCAGCTCATAGGTATAGCCGGCGCTCACCTCGGCCGCCGTGCCTATGGCGAGCAGGTCCGCCGGCAGGATCGTCTGCTCCTTGAAGAGACAGACAAAGTAGTTGGCGAGACCAAAGCCAAGGCACACCCCCAGGTAGGCCGTCACGGCACCGCTGCGCCTCTGTCCCAAAAACCAGGCCGCAACCAGCCCAGAGCCGACCAAAGCAAGGTTGAGCCTTGCAATGGCGGCGTCCATGGCAAAGAGCAGGTCGTTGTAGGGCCACTCGAGCAGGAAAAAAGCCACCGGTATGCAAAGGAGCACCACCAGAGGATGCAAGGCCATAAGCACCTTTCGGTGCTCCGTCCTATACCGCGGGCCCATAAAGAACACCGCGGCCGTACAACCCAGCAAAACGGCGGCGAGCATCGGGAAGCCCGGATTGCCGCACGACACGACCCCCGCCGTCTCAAGAACCACCCACACCGCAAGCAACATCAACCAAATGCAACCGCCCACAGGCGAAACGCCGGCCGTTCCCTTCTTTCGACAGCCCGCGTATACAACGGCCCCAAAAGCCGCACAGCCCAACAGCAACGATACGATTGCCATTGTCACGTTAGCCTCGAGCATACAGACCCCTCGACCCTCCTTCAGACGCCGCGCCGCCCAGTCGACGACGCACTGTGTCCCACTATAGAGGCACCATGTCACAAAACCAACAACGCCCCCATAGGGGTATTTAGCAGAGATGCCACCAAAAAGCCCGGGGTGCAACCTGTGCACTCCGGGCCCGTAAAATCACTGGAGCGGCGGACGGGACTCGAACCCGCAACAATCAGCTTGGAAGGCTGACGCTCTACCAATTGAACTACCGCCGCATGGTCGGGGCGACTGGATTCGAACCAGCGACGTCCTGCTCCCAAAGCAGGTGCGCTACCAGACTGCGCCACGCCCCGATTGCTTGATGTCCTACCAGTCAACCGTCAAGGAACTTTTGCAGTATACGGCACAACTTTGAAATGACAATGCTTTTTTCTGCAAAACAGGGTACATTCAACGAAGCATTCATAAGAAGAGGGTGTGACTAACTATGTCTCAGATATCTGAACAGCGTCGCGAACAGATCGTCCAGACCGCCCGCCGCATCGTAGACGAGTATGGTCCGGGACGGCTCACCGCCGAGGCCATCACCCAAGAGGTGGGCGTCTCACGGCCGTTGCTGTACCACTACTTTGCCAACATGGGCGATCTGCTCAACGCGGTGATCGATATCTACGCCCTGGAGTTCGAGGCCCGCCTGCTCTCTTGGGAACACGATGAGAACGTGAGGCTCGAGGCCGCTTCTGACCCAACCGGTTGGACGGTCTCTTTTATTGGCACGCTACGTACGGACCTTGTGGATAAATGCCCCCTGTTGCGCGGTACCGACCCCCAGGAGGCCCCCGCTGCGTATCCGCGTTTCCTCGGTCGCTGCGCCGGCATCGTCGCCGATCATCTGCTCGTGGCCAAGGAGCCGGCCTTGGCCCCGCTCCTTGGAGCCGGCAACCCTCGTGAAACCGTGTACCTCACCGTATTCGGCATGATGGGCCTCGTAAGGAACTTCCCCGAGACCGACAACGAGACCGTGGCCAGCATCGTCGACCCGCTTTGGATCAAGCGCGCCGCCAAAAAGATTCCGGTAAAAACCGAGCAGGACAAGGCAAAAGAGCAGGTGACAGAGGAAACCGGTCGAAAGAGCTTCCTCGACTGGATTTTTAACTAGGTCAGTTTCAGGAATTGTTAACCATAGTGCGCCGGGGGCACGGTGGGCTTAAGGCCCACAAACCTCGGCGCACTATGCTTCATGGGCGCGTTCAAGCATGCCGCGGGCATGGTCAAGGGCCTGGACGTCGTCCTCGCCCGAAAGCATACGCGCGATTTCCCTCACCCGGGCCTCCCCCTCAACCACCGTGATGCGCGTCTCCGGCCGGCCGTCGAGGGCGGAGACCGCCTTGCTCACGACGTAGTGCCGATCGGCCACAACGGCAATCTGAGCAAGGTGGGTGACGACAATGACCTGGTGGGTCGCGGCGAGGTCCGATAGGACCGAGGCGATTGCCCGCGCCGTCGAACCGCCGACGCCCGCATCAATCTCGTCGAACACCAGCGTCTCGACGTCGTCGTGAGATCCCAGCGCCACCTTGATGGACAGCATGACGCGGCTCACCTCGCCGCCCGAGGCGATCTTAGCAAACGGCCGGGGTGCCATGGCGGCTCCGGCCCGATAGAGGAACTCGACGCGGTCGGCCCCGCCTTTTGTCCATTGGGAGCGCGCAAGGGCGGACACGTCCACCAAAAGCTCCGCACCCCCCATTTCGAGACGGCCCATCTGCTCGGTCACCTGAGCAGCAAAACGGGGAGCCGCTTCTTGACGCGCCTTCGAGAGCAGCTCCGCAGCCTGCGCAAGGCGCGACTCGGCCGCGTCCAAGGCAGCGCGCGCCTGACGTTCGCGCTCCTCGGAGTCGTCGACGAGGCCAACGTAGTCGCGCGCCTCCTCCCAGCGTTCAAAGACGTTTGCCATGGCCGGCCCAAACGAGCGCATGAGCCCCACGAGCTCGCCCATACGGGAGCTGGCCTGGGCCAGCGCCTCGGGATCGTAGTCGACGTCGTCTCGATAACGGCGCAGCGCGCTTGCCAGGTCTTCGACGGGAAAAACGGCCTCGCGCAGCGCCCCGACAATCTGTTCGAGGGCCGGGTCGTAGGAGGAGACTCCCTCGAGTACCGAAAGGGACTCGTTGAGCGCGTCGAGGGCACCCCCCTCCCCCTGGATACCCTCGTAGGCCGCATTGGCCGCCTGGGCGAGGGCCTCACCGTGCTCAAGGCGCGGGAGTACCCGCTCGAGTTCCTCGTACTCGCCCCGTTTGGGGTCGACCTCCTCTATGCGGGCAAGTGCGAACCGCGCCTCCTCCACACGCGCCCCTGCATCGTTGCGGGCAGCGAGAACCTGCTCGAGGGCGGTCCTGGCCTTGGCAGCCGCCTCCCAGGCCTCCCGATAGGCCACCATAGGGGCTTTGACCGTATCGATGGCCCACGCATCGAGCAGGCCCAGATGGTTTGCAGGTACGAGGAGCTTCTGGTGGTCGTGCTGGCCGCACAGGTCGACGGAGGAGCCGACCAGCTGCGCAAGCTGGCTCACCGTCGCCATCGAGCCGTCGATGGAACAACGGGAACGCCCTTCGGCCGTCACGCGCCGCTGTGCGACGTGCCCGTCGGGGAATTCCCCCGCATCGGACGAGAAAAAGAGCCGCCCTTCGACCGAAAGCCCCTCGGCCCCGTCGCGAACCTGGTCTCCCGAAGCACGATCGCCGACCAAGAGCTTTATGGACGACAGCAACGCAGACTTGCCCGCACCGGTCTCGCCGGTCAGCACCGTCAGGCCAGAGCAGGGCTCGACCGTCGCGTCGGCAATCAGGGCAACGTTGGTCACATGCAGTTCATCGATCACAGAAAACTCCCCCTTGGCCGGAACGCCGGGCCACGACAGGCCCTAGCGGACCTTTCCATAGAATACCCGCGACACCGACGAAAAGAAGCTTTCGGGGGCATCCGTCAGCAGGATCACGTCATATGCGCCGCGCACCACCCGCAGCCGCGCGGGGACCAAATCGCTGAACAGCGGCTCCCCGTCGGCAAACACCACGCGGTCGGAGGAACGGTCGTCGGCCACGGCAAGCTCCACGACGTCTGACGCAGAGGTCAAAAACGCCCGTGCAGTAATGGTATGAGGGGCGATGGGCACGCAGACCATCCCCCCGAAATCAGGGGTAACGATGGGGCCGCCGGCCGACAGGGCATAACCTGTGGAACCGGTTGCCGTGGCAACCACAAGCCCATCGCCGCGCAACCGGTCGATATGGACCCCGTTGGCCTCGACGTCGAACTCGACCATCTTGCCCGAACCGCCCCGCGCCAGGGCCACCTCGTTCAAGGCCGTGACCGCCCTCGTTACCGTACTGCCCTGGGCGTCAAAACCCGTGAGACGGGCCTCGATGGTCGCCCGACGGCTTTGGTGCAGGTCGCCTGCCAAGGCGGCAGCCACAACCGCACGGACATCGCGACCGCCCGCATCATAGGTGAGAAAACCAAGGTGACCGTAGGAAAGCCCGAGTATGGGTATCTCCAGGGCGCCCACCAGATGGGCCGCCCGCAGCAGGGTCCCGTCTCCCCCGAGCGAAACGACCAAATCAACGCCGGCCAGGTTCGCGTCTCCGTCAAAGCCGTAATGCGGTGGTCGAACGACGTCGACCCCCTCGCCGTCAAGCCACTCCTCCAGGGCCCGGGCATCCTCGACCGAGTCCTCGTAAAGCTCATTGGGTACCAGCATAACTTGCGTCATAAAGAGCGCGCCTCTTCCTAAGCAGTCTTTTCGGGCTCCGGACTCGCGGCAGACCAGGCCTCGTCGACCACGGCATCAAGGTCCACACTGCATGCCGGGGCCCCGGCTCGGGCAAGCATAAAGAACTCGATGTTTCCCTTGGCCCCGTGTATGGGAGAAACACAGAGCTTCTGCACGCCGAGCGACAAAGACGAAAGGCCGACGGCCACCCGCTCGAGAACACGACGGTGGATGTCGGGGTCACGCACGACACCGCCCTCCCCCACCTCCTCGCGCCCGGCTTCGAACTGCGGCTTGACCAACGTGCAGAACCAGCCGCCCGGCACGAGCACCTCCCGCACCTTTGGGGCCACATGTTGGACCGCCGTGAACGAGACGTCTGCTACAGCCAGGTCGAACGGCGCCCCGAGCCGACGGGCTTCGGCATCGCATATGTTGGTTCGCTCAAAAAGGGCCACCCTCGCATCGCCCCGCAGGCCCCAGTCGAACTGCCCGTAACCGACGTCGACGGCAGCGACCCGAGCGGCGCCCATCTTGAGAAGGCAGTCTGTGAACCCCCCCGTCGAGCACCCGACGTCCAGGCAGTTAAAGCCCGACGGGTCAAGGGAGAACGACCGCAGGGCCCCCTCGAGCTTAATCCCGCCTCGGCTCACATAGGTGCCGCAACCCCATAGGCTCGAACGGGAAGAGCCTTTGATATGGAGCGGCTCGCCCGAAGCGACCGGCATGCCCGGCTTGGCCAGACGTTCCCCCCGCGCGGAGACCAGGCCCGCCATGACGGCACGGGCAGCCGTCTCTCGATCGGCGAAATAACCCTGCTCGACCAGCTCGTCGTCGAGCCTGCGCTTCTTCTGACCCATGGGCGATTCCTTAGGAGCGGAGACGGTTCAGGGAGTCGAGCCGCTCCTTGACAGAGACCGCGATGGAAGCGGGGTCGAGCCCCAGCTCGGCGAACAGCTCAGAAACCGTGCCGTGGCCCACGTAGGCGTCAGGAAGCCCGAGCCGCAGCACGGGTGCCGCAAGCCCCTCGTCGGCCATGACCTCGAGCACGCCCGAACCAAAACCGCCGCTGACCGTACCCTCCTCCAAGGTCACGACCAGACCCGCACGGCAGGCTTCGCGGACCGCAGCGCAGTCGATGGGCTTGACCCAGCGCATGTCGTAAACGTCGGCGACAAGACCGTCTGCGCTGAGGATCTCCGCAGCTCCCAGGGCCTCCGAGACCATACGGCCGACAGCCAGGAAGGACACGTCTGGCACAGCTTGGGCGGCAAGCGCCTTGCGAGCGGTATAGGGCAGGGGATCCACCTCGGACGGTATGGTCATCTCCTTGGCCGCACCGCGGGGATAGCGGACGGCAACGGGGCCGTCTGCATTCAGGGCCGTCGCAAGCGCACGGCACAGCTCCACGGGATCGGACGGGGCGACGATGCGCATATTGGGCAATGACCGCAGATACGCGAGGTCGAACATGCCGTGGTGCGTCGAGCCGTCCTCCCCCACCAGGCCGCCCCGATCGACGGCGAACACCACGTGAAGGTTCTGAAGGCATACATTGGTGCTGATCTCGTCAAACGCACGCTGCAAGAACGTCGAGTAGATGGTCACCACCGGCAGCGCGCCGCGCAGCGCCATGCCGCTTGCCAGCGTCACCGCACATTCCTCGGCAATGCCCACGTCGTAGGTGCGTTCGGGGAATTCCCGGGCGAAGGCTGCCAGGCCGGTCCCGTCCATCATGGCGGCCGTAAGGGCTACGATGCGCGGATCGTTGCGGGCGGCCTTTATCAGGGCAGACGAGAACACCTGCGTGTAGGTCGGCATAGCAGAGGGTTTGCGGACCCTGATGCCCGTCTCCGGGTCAAAGGGCCCGACCCCGTGGAACACCTCGGGGCTCTCCTCGGCCGGGGCGTAGCCTTTGCCCTTGCGCGTGACGGCGTGGATGAGCACGGGGCGCCCCATCTCCAAGGCGCGTCCGAGCGTCTCCTGCACAAGACGCACGTCATGGCCGTCTATAGGGCCCAGATACGTGAACCCGAGCTCTTCGAAAAGCATCCCCGGAACGAGGAACTGTTTGGTGGCCTGCTTGGCACGCTCGCCCAAACGCACCAAAGCGTCGCCCACCCGTCCCGAACGCGAGAAGCTTGCCTCCAGCTGGTCGCGCGTCTCCGTATAGAACGAGCTGGTGCGCAACGTCGCAAGATAGGACGCCAGGGCCCCTACGGACGGGGAGATCGACATCTCGTTGTCGTTCAAGATCACCACAAAGCGCTTGAACTGCGTCTGACCTATGAAGTTGAGCGCCTCGTAAGACAGCCCACCCGCAAGGGAGGCGTCCCCGACCACCGTGACGACCCGTTCGTCGCCGCCGAAGGCATCACGCGCAGCAGCAATACCGGCGGCGGTGGCCAGAGCGTCCGAGGCATGGCCCGAGTCGTGGACGTCGTAGCAGGACTCCTCCCGACGCGTGAAGCCCGAAACCCCGCCCTTATGGCGCAGCCGGGCAAAGCCGTCGAGGCGGCCCGTCATCATCTTATGGGCATACGCCTGGTGCCCCACATCAAACAAAAGTTTGTCGTTGGGCAGGTCGAGCACACGGTAGGCGGCCAAAATCAGCTCAACCGCCCCAAGCGAAGACGCTAGGTGTCCGCCGTTGAGAGCCGTGGCGGCCACCATCTCGGCACGCAAATCCGCAGCAAGGTCAAGAAGCTCCTCGGCAGACAGGCTCTTGACGTCATGCGGACTTTGGATGCGGTCTAGCTGGCTAGCCATAAAACCACCTTCTAACGGGCGTCTGAGACGGCGGGGCCTTCTGACGTTCGACTGACGGGAAGGGCCGCCTGCATCTCCCGGTCAACGGACTCGGAAGAGTCGACCTTCTCAACGGCGTCGATGCCCAGACGTATGGCCTCATCGAACAGGTCGAGGCTCTCTTCGAGCGTCGTGTCCTTCGCCTTGACCGTCAAAACGATCTCGTCGAGGCGTTCGACAAGATCGGCAAAGGTCGAGCCGTTACTCGACGGCATCCGCTGGCTCCTCCACTGCACCGTCGGCCTCGCCGGGCTCGTCGGGCAGGGGCTGTTCGTCACAGCCGTCTGCAGATTCCGCCAGCTGGGCGATGCGCGCGAGGGGCAGGCCCGGGTTCGCCTCGGCCAACCTTGAGACGCGGCCGAGGATCCCGTTTATAAAGGCGGAGGAGTCGTCGGTCCCATATACCTTCGACAGCTCCACCGCCTCGCTGATGGCCACCGAGGTCGGAACGCGCTCCACCCCAAACATCTCGAAGACGGCCACGCCCATGACGCACCGATCGACCAGGGGCATACGCGAAAGATTCCAATTGTGTGAGACGCCGCCGAGCAGGCGGTCAATAGCCAGCCGGTTGACGGCCACGCCACGGGCGAGCTCGTTCGCATACTTGTCGAGCGGACCATCGTCGAGGGCGTATTCACCCTTCTCTAGAAGGTCAAAGACGTCGATACCCTGGACTTCGGCCTGAAACAGGATCTGGATGGCCTGCGAACGGGCGCGCGTGCGCCCCACGATGATGTTTGACACGAAAAACTACTCCTTAGGGAAGACCATGGCGTCGATGGAGATATCGACACGGGAGACGTGGGCACCGACTTGCGAGGACACGCTCGCCGCAACGGCCTTGCGCACCTCGTCGGCGAGGGTCACGAAAGGATACCCGAAGAACACCGTCAGATGGATGGTTATGCTCAGGTCGTTTCCGTCAACCTGCACGCCAACCGCAGGAACGGTCGCTGGGCTGGGTTTGCGCGGAGAGAAGAACGAGAACATGTTGTTGATGTCCGTCGGCAGCCCGACGCACGCCACGCCCTCGACCTTCTCCGTAGACAGTTTGACAATCGTCTCGACAACCTCAGACGCGACCACGAGGTCGGCAAACTTGAGTTCCTCATCCATGAGCAGTCCCTTCCGACGAATGAAAAACGCCCGCTTGAACCAAGCGGGCGTCTCTCAACCAACGTGCGGTGCCCGATTGCTTCTTGGCATTCGAAGACACCAGTATAACTGCATGCCCCGCAAAAGGGTGGTACCCAGAAACTCCTACTTAAGAAACTCGGGCATGTGCGTCTCGATGAAGTCCGTGTACACCTCGCCGCTGCGGAAGGCGTCGTTGCACAGGGCCGCCCGATGGAACGGGATCGTCGTCTCGATGCCCTCGATTTCGAACTCGGCAAGCGCGCGCTCAGCGCGGGCCAAGGCCTCCTCGCGATCCTTGCCCCAGACGATGAGCTTGGCGACCAGGGAGTCATAGGTAGGCGGTATCGAATAACCCTGGTAAACGTGCGTGTCGACGCGCACGCCGGGGCCGCCGGGCAGCACGAGGCGCGTGATCTTGCCGGGGCACGGGCGAAAACCGTGGGACGAGTCCTCGGCGTTGATACGGAACTCGATGGCGTGGCCCACCGGCTCAAAAGGTGCCCGGTCGGCGATGGACATCGGCTCGCCAGCAGCGATGCGCACCTGCTCCTTCACCAGGTCGGTAAGCGTGATCTGCTCCGTCACCGGGTGTTCCACCTGGATGCGGGTGTTCATCTCCATGAAGTAGAAGCGCCCATCGACGTCGAGCAGGAACTCGATCGTGCCCGCGTTCGTGTAGCCGACCTCCCGAACGGCACGCACGGCCGCCTCGCCCATCTCGCGGCGCAGCTCGTCGGTCAGAGCGGGCGAGGGGGCCTCCTCCACCAGCTTCTGGTGGCGGCGCTGAACCGAGCAGTCGCGCTCGCACAGGTGGATGGCGTTGCCGTGGGTGTCGGCGAGAACCTGCACCTCGACGTGGCGCGGATGCTGGACGAGGCGTTCCATGTACACGGCGTCGTTGCCAAAGGCAACGCGGGCCTCGGAGCGGGCCGTGTTGTACGCCTTCTCGAGCTCGTCCTCGCTCCAAGCCTCGCGCATGCCCTTGCCGCCGCCGCCCGCCGAGGCCTTAATGAGCAGGGGGTAGCCGATCTCCTGAGCGACCGCCCGGGCCTCCTCGAGGGTAGCCACCTCCCCCAGGCTGCCGGGTACGCAGGGAACGCCGGCGGCGCGCATGGTCTGCTTGGCATTGGACTTCTCGCCCATGCGGTCGATCACGTCGGGGTCGGGCCCTATGAACACGAGGCCGTTGTCGACGCAGGCCCGGGCAAAGTCGGAGTTCTCCGACAGAAAGCCATACCCCGGATGCACCGCCTGGCACCCCCGGGAAACGGCAGCGCCGATGATGGCGGCAAAGTTGAGGTAGCTCTGGGCGCTCGGGGCGGGCCCGATGCAGACTGCCTCGTCGGCCTCCTGCACCGCGCGGGTGTCTTTGTCTGCCTGGGAATAGGCCACGACCGACTCGACGCCGAGCTCACGCAGGGCGCGTACGATACGAAGCGCAATCTCGCCTCGGTTGGCCACTAGAACGCGAGAGAACATGCGTTACTCCCCCGCCTTCTGGGACGCGGGGTTCGAGTCCACGGGCTCGACGTAGAACAGGGGCTGCCCGAACTCGACAGGCTGCGCGTTCTCGACGCACACCTCGCGCACGACGCACATCATGTCGGCGGCGATCTCGTTCATGAGCTTCATGGCCTCGACGATGCACAGTGTGCTTCCCGCCATGACCTCGTCGCCCACCTGGACAAAGGGGGGCTCGTCGGGGGCGGGGGCGGCGTAGTAGGTGCCGACCATCGGGCTCGTGACGGCGACCCACGAGGCGGGACGGTCGCTGACGGGGGCCGATGCGGGAGCGGCGGGGGCAGGGGCCGAGACGGGCGTGACCGCGGCGGGGGTCATGGCAAAACCGGTGGCCATGGCGACCTCAGGCTTACGGACGGTAATCTCGCTGCCGGCCTCTTTGATGGTGATCTCGCCGACGCCGGACTCCTCGACGGCGCGGATAAGCTCGCGAATCTGGTTGATGTCCACGTAGTCCTCCTCTTTGGTCATGCTGCTGTCGCGGTCGTACAGGAACTCGACCTTGTCGGCCGTGCGGTGCTTGGACAAGAACGCCCGCGCCTCGTTGGGGAAGAGCGCATACATGAGGACGTCCTCCTCGCTCTTGGCGAGAGGCCCGATCTCCTCCTTGCACTCCTCGTAGGTCTGGGTTGCCAAAGACGAGGGGGGGACGTCGTCCGCAAGGACCTCGCCGTCGCCGACGACGCGGCGCAGGACGTCGGGGTCGACGGGTCCGGGTGCCTTGCCGTACTTGCCGCTCAGGTAATCCTTCATCTCGGAGGAAACGACGCTCCAGCGCTTGCCGGTCAGGACGTTGAACACCGCCTGGGTTCCGACGATCTGGCTCATAGGGGTCACCAGCGGCGGGAAGCCGATCTCGGCGCGCACGCGGGGAATCTCCTCCACCACGTCGCCGAGACGGTCCTCGGCGTGCTGGATACCGAGCTGGCTGACCAGGTTGCTCATCATGCCGCCGGGTATCTGGTGCTTGTAGACCTGCATGTGGATCAGGGAGGAGACGCCGCGCTTATAGTGGCTGCGCTTGCGCACCTCCTCCCAGTATTCGGCGATCTCGAAGAGCAGGTCGAGGTCGAGACCGGTGTCGTAGCCCGACTCCTTGAAGGCGGCCACGATCATCTCGACGGCCGGCTGGGAGTTGCCGAAGGCCAAAGGTGCGCTCGCGGTGTCGACGATGTCGGCGCCCGCCTCGGTACCCTTGATGTAGTTGGCGGGGGCCATGCCGCCGACGTAGTGACAGTGCAGGTGGACGGGCAGCCCGGTAGCCTCGCGCAGGGAGCGGGTAAGGCGGTCTGTGCGGTAGGGCGTGAGCAGGCCGGCCATGTCCTTGACGCAGATCGAGTCGGCTCCGAGCTCCTTGAGGGCCACCGCATAGTCGACGTAGCTGTCGAGGGTGTGCACGGGGCTCGTGGTATAGGAGATGGCGCCCTCGAAATGGGCCCCGCACTCCTTGATGGCCCGGGCGCAGTCCTCGACGTTTCGGATGTCGTTCAGGGCGTCGAAGACGCGGAACACGTCGATGCCGTTGCGGTGGGCGGCCGCGATGAAGCGGTTCACGATATCGGTCGAGTAGTGGTGGTAACCCACCAGGTTCTGCCCGCGCACCAGCATGGACAGGGGCGTACGCGGACAGTGCTTCTTGATGGCACGGAGACGCTCCCACGGGTTCTCGTCAAGGAACCTCAGGCAGGTGTCGAACGTCGCACCGCCCCACGCCTCGATGGCCCAATAGCCGACTTGGTCCATCTTCGGCAAGATGGGAAGCATGTCGCCGATGGGCATGCGCGTCGCCCAGAGCGACTGCTGCCCGTCGCGAATCGTGGTATCCATAATCTTCAGGGGCTTCATCAGCACCTCCCGGAGTCTGCGACCTGGTGACGGTCTGCGGTGTTGAGCTGAAAAACGTAATCAAGGGATAAGTATATGCGGCATTTGTTACCAAACGAACGCCAACGGCGAAGGAGCCGACCAATCCTCCAAACGGCTCGTTTGCGGAGCCGTCGCAGCGCGACAACTCAGAGAACCCACAGCTAGGACACAGGCTGAACACCAAACCAGCACACGGTGCAGTCTTTAGAGCAGTCCACAGAAGCGCTGGACAAGGCGCGCGAGGGCGCGGTGTGCTTGAGGCACATAAGCCCGAGCGCAACGCAGTATCATCATTTCTGTGGACTGCTCTAGCGCCGCGCTTTAAGACGGGCGAACACCCTGGTCGAATGGCCTTTGACAAACGAGATGAAGCGGCCCTCCAGGTAGGCAATGCGTGGGTGACGTCCCTTGATGGGCCAAAGCATTACCCGCATCATCGTACTGCGGGGAACCGTCTTCTCCACGGCGAGCTGGGCCTGCGGGGTTGAGATCATTGCCGCCACCTGCGCCCGTTGCTCGCGACGGGTCAACTTGCAGTCCGAGCACGTGACGTTCTCTATACAGCCCACCAGGCGCTCGGCATAACGTCGATACACGACCTCGAGGCTCTCTTCGTCGTCTATCCCCCAATAACGGTAGAGCCCGAGCATCCAGGTGTGCTCCTCCTCGCGCTTCGCGTACATCCCCTCGCGATAGCGCGCCGTCTCGGACTCGGCCCGGGCCCGGATGAAATGGTAGTAGGGACGTTCGGTCACCCCCACACGCTCCACGTCCTGCAGGACGGAGAGCACGAAGGGAAAGTCGTCCCAAAACGTCTGCGGAAAGCGCAGCCCATGCTCCTCGACGTAGCTCCGCAGGTAGAGCTTGTTCCAGGGAGGGTAGAACTGGTTCTTGTCGAACAGGGCGTGGGCGCAGCGCCTGAACTCTTCTTGCGAGGAGAAGACGCGCGACGGCACGCTGAGCACCTGACGGAAGCAGTCGGTCTCGGCATCGTCGCAGTAGGTGTCGATGTAGAACCCCGCCACCACGAGCTCAAGGGCGTGCTCGACCCCCAGCGCGTACATCTCCTCGAGCATGGCGGGCTCTGCCCAGTCGTCGGCGTCGAGAAAACAGAGGTACTCCCCGCGCGCATGGTCCATGGCGCGGTTGCGAGCCGCCGGCGCGCCCGCGTTCTCCTGATGGAAGACACGGACCCGGGAGTCGCGGGCCGCATAGCGGTCGCATATGGCGCCGGACCCGTCGGGAGAGCCGTCGTCGACCACGAGCAGCTCAAGGTCGACAAGGGTCTGGTTCAACACGCTCTCAATCGCCCTGCCGACGTACTTCTCGACCCCGTACACCGGCATGATGACGCTTACTTTTGGCCGCATAGAGATATCAAGCCTTTCGGTGTGCAGGAACTTTCTCGAAACGCCCTAGATCGGGTTGATCACGATGTTGCCGCGCCAGTCGTAGATGTAGTCGGAGCCGTCCTCGTTGTATTGGGTACCGAGCGGGTTGCCCCATTCGTCGAACAGCGCGTTCCCGTTCTCGTCGTAATGGGTACCGACGGGGTTACCGTGCTCGTCGTACTGCTGGCCATAGAACTGCAGGTAGCCCTGGGCGTCAAAAACAAGGTTGCCGTTCTCGTCGCGCAGTGCGCCTGCAGGGGCGCCGGTCTCGTCGAGCACGGGGTTGCCCGCCTCGTCGTACTGCGTGCCGCGGTAGTTGCCCCGCTCGTCTTTCTGGGCGAGGATGGGGTTGCCGGCGTCGTCGTAACCCACCACCTGGAACGCCATGGCAGACGTCAGGGCGTTGTTGAACGACTGGGGGTTGCCTTGGGCCATGACAGACCCGTCGACGTCGAGGTCGGTGGTGGGGGCGGCGAAATACGGGATGGCGGACTGGTCCAGACTTCCGAGCTTGCCGCACCACTGCACGAGGTCGTCGAGCGACAGGTTGGTACGCACCTCTCCCAGCAGGGACGCAGGGTCTATGGAACTCGAGGGCTCCGTGCCGTCGATGACGGAGTACAGCTCGTTGTAGACGGGCTCCTGGCAGCAGACGACGTTGTACACCCTGAAACCGAAGGCGTCGTCCACGGCCTGAACTGCGCGGGCGATCCCTTGGTCGGCCAAAACCTGGCTCACCGTCAGGGGAGTCTCGGAGTACCGGTTGGGGGCCACATAGAGGTCGGTGGGCGCCGATATGCGCATCGCCGTGGATACCGAGCGGTCCGTGCGGAAGATCGCGATCTGCGACAGCTCCCCGATCTCCTTCTCGTTGGTCGGCGTCGAGGTGATGAAGAAAACCGTGTAGTAGCCGCCGTCCTGGGCTGGGGTCAAAGAGAGCGAGGCGTCGTATTGGCCCGTTCCGACCAGGCTTTCTTGCTGCTCTCGGGTCAGGGAGCTCTGCGTGACCCCCCATACCCCCGCGAAGAGCGCCACCACGAGGGCCAGTCCCCCCGCGGCGATGAGGGAGTCACGCAGCACGTTGCGCTTCTTCTTGGGCTTGAACATGGCGTGGCCGCTCGACAGGGAGAAGCGTCGCTGCCCCAGCGCGTAGGAGGTCTCGGGCTGCCTACCGTCAGCCCTCACCACCCGGCGGGGGCCACCCTTGATCACGACCGGCTTGGGCTCCTCCTCTTCCTGCGGCGGGAGCGCCTTCAGGGGCTCCGAGGGCTGGTCGACCGGGGGGAGCGCCCCCATGGCGGCGGTGGAGCCGTCGTCTATAGACGGCACGCCCTCGATGCGCGAAAACTCGTCATCGTCGTCTCGGGCAGAATCCCCCCGCCCTTCGTCCGGGGCCGCCCCCATGATCCTCAAAAACTCGAGGGTGTCGCCCGAGGAGGAGACGTCGTTGTTGTCAGCCATGCATACTCGCTTTCGGGACGGGCGTCGCGGACGCCCCCAAACATTTGTGTTCCAGCATACCAGGAGCGCGGCCCGCGTGCCCTTAGCCAAACTCCCCCGACGCCGCATCGCGCAGACCGCGCACAAGCATGAGCCAAGCCTGGGGTTGCAGGGCCAAGGCGCTACCGCCGTCAGCGGTCGAAACCTCTTCTGTAGGAGCCTGCAGCATCACGAAGCCCTCAGGACCCACCTGCTTGATGGTAAGCAGCAGCCCGCGCAGGGCGGCCTGCGAGATTTCCTGCCCCTCCCCGGCAATCGCGGCGGCGAGCTCGGCCGGGTCCACGGCGGAAGCCTCGCCCTCCTCTCCGAGGGAGAAGAGCGCCGAGGCCTGAGGTTCGTCGACCACGAAGGCGGTGGGCACCGTGATGGCCGCCGTGGAAGCCACCGCGTTGACAAGCCCCTCCAGCCCCCGGGATCCATAGACGTCGGCAAAGTCCCTAATCCCCTCGGTGCCGTCCTCGGTGTAGCGAACCTTCGGGTCGATGGAGCAGAACTCGGAACGGCCCCGAATCGAGTCGACGTACCCAAGATACAGCGAGGCGAGGGAACCGTCGTCGCCGCGCACGGCCACCACCGTGTAGGAATCGGTGGCATAGCCCGCCGAAAGCTCGCCGGTGCCGCCTTCGTTCACACTGGTCAAGACGCCCTGCATCAGCACGTAGCCCCCGGCAAAGACCAAGACCGCCAGCGCGGCAAGGACCGCGGCAACCGCCGCCCAACCCTTACGGCCGAGCGATGCGGCACCGCGGCCCTCCGATACGGGGGCAGGCTCCTTCCGAAGAGAGGACACGCCGGCAGCGTGGCCAAACCGGGTCCCTTCCGCGGCCGCCACGGCACGGGGGCGCGTGTCGTCGGGACGCGCCCCCTCGGGGGCACGGTAGTCGACCGCCTTGAATTCGACGGTCTCCCCACCCAACGTCCTCGTGCGGGCGGAACCGACGGCCGACATGGCCGCCGCCTCAGAACGGCGAACGCCCTGGGCCACCCTGTCTGTCGACTCGGAAGGAGCGGTCGTCATGGCTATTCTCCTCGCACCGTCGCGCCTGTGGCGCGGCAGACCTTCTCGACCACGCGGCGATGAGCGGCCTCGGCCTCTTCCGAGGTCATCGTACGGCCATCGGCGCGATACTCGAGGGCGAACGCCATGGACTTCTTGCCCGCGCCAACGCGCTGCTCGTCCCGGTACACGTCGAAGAGCCGCACCGACGAGAGAAGCTTGCCGCCCGCACTCGTGATCACCTGCTCAAGACGCTCGGACGAGACGCCTTCGTCGACGGTCACGGCCAAATCCATCTCCACCGAAGGCAGCGTCGGGACGTCCTGATAGGCGATGTCGTTCGTAGCCAGGCGAAGCAGCTGCTCCATGTCGAGCTCGAATGCCGCCACCGGTCCCTGGGCATCGAAGGCGCCGCACACGGCCGGATGCAGCTCCGCGACCCATCCGAGCACCGCGCCGCCGGCCACGACCTCGGCGGCACGGCCCGGCTGCACAAAGCCGAAGACCGCCGGATCCGCCGCCCTATAGCGGACCTTCTCGATACGCAACGCCTCGAGCAGGCGCTCGACAACGCCCTTGGCATCGAAAAAGTCAAGCTGCGGGTAGAAGACGTTCCAGCCGTCGAAGTCCCAATGCCCCGACAGCACGCCGGCGACGTACATGCGCTCTTTAGGCTGGGCATGCCCGGGACGCCCGAAGAAGAGCCTGCCCGACTCGTAGAGGGCGACGTTTTTGACCCCGCGCCTCTGGTTGTTCGCGACGCTTCTCAAAAGGCCCGGGACCAGGCTGCGCCGCATGACGGTCCAGTCGCTCGACATCGGGTTCATGAGGCGCACGGCCGTACCGCGCCCCTCCTCCGACATGCGCAGGCGCTCCAGGTCGTCTTCGGGCACGAACGCGTAGCTTACCGTCTCGTTGAGCCCGCTCGCACGCAGCGAGGCCCCGATCCGGCGCAGACGAGCCTGCTCCTCGGTCAGACCGCCCAGGTGGTTTTTGGCGGCGGGAACGGTAGGCTCGATGTCGCCCTCGCCCCACAGGCGCACGACCTCCTCATAGAGGTCGATCTCTCGCTCCAGGTCGGGCCTAAAGCTGGGCGGCGTGACGAGGTATACGCCTTGGGCGTCGGAGCCCGCCACGATGCATCCGAGGCGCGTGAGGGCGTCGAGGGCGAACTCGTCGGTTATGGGGGCACCCATCATCTTGCGCAGACGGTCGCAGCGCAGCGAAAGCTCCACCGGCGTTCGTGGGGCGGGATAGACGTCGACGACGCCCTGGGCCACCGTACCGCCGCATACCTCCGCGAACAGCGCGGCAGCCACATCGGCGGCCACAGGGGAGCCCTCGGGGTCGACATGGCGCTCATAGCGCATCGCCGCCTCGGAGAAGAGCTGGAGATTGCGACTCGTACGGGAGATGTGCCCGTTGTCGAACACGGCAGACTCCAACAGCACGTCCACCGTGGTGTCGTCTATCTCAGAGTCAAGGCCGCCCATGACTCCGGCAAGACCGATCGGACGCTTGCCCCCGTCGGTAATCAAGGCCATGTCGGGCGTGAGCGCGCGCTCCTTGCCGTCGAGGGTAACGAGGGTCTCCCCTTCGTGGGCCGCACGCACGACGATATGGGCGCGGCCGTCCTCGCCACGTTCGACCTTTCCCAGGTCAAAGGCATGAAGCGGCTGCCCGGTCAAGAACATGACGTAGTTCGTCACATCGACGACGTTGTTGATGGAGCGAGCCCCCGCGGCCGTCACGCGCCTGGCGAGCCAGTCGGGGGACGGGCCGATCTTCACACCGCTCACCACGCGGGCGACGTAGCGCTCGCACAGGTTCGGGTCCTCGATGGAGACCGTAACGAGGTCTTCGACGTTGGGGCCGCTCTCAACCGGCATCGGGAGCTCGACCACAACGTCCTCTCCAAGCACGGCGCCGGTCTCGCGGGCCATACCGACCATGGAGAGGCAGTCGGGGCGGTTGGGCGTGATCTCGCAGTCGAGGACGATGTCGGAGGTGCCCAAATACTGCGTGATGGGCATACCCAACGGGGCATCCTGGGGCAAGATCATGATTCCCGCGTGGTCTCCGCCCAAACCGAGCTCGCGCTCGGAGCAGTTCATGCCGCAGGAGGCCACCCCGCGCAGCTTGCTCTTCTTGATCTTCACGCCGCCGGGGAGCTCCGCACCCACCAATGCCACCACGATGTGGTCGCCGGCGTTGAAGTTCTGGGCCCCACAGACAATCTGAAGGGGCTCGGGCTCACCGTCCGCGCCCAGGTTGGCACTCCCCACATCGACGGTGGTCACCCACATGTGGTCGGAGTCGGGGTGGGCCTCCTTCGTCAAGACCCGGCCGGTCACAACGTTGGCGAGAGAGGCACCGACCTCCTCGACGGCCTCGACCTCGGTGCCGGTGCGCGTGTATTGGGCGACGAGCTCCTTCGGGTCGTCCGGAAGCTCCACCATGGTACCAAGCCATTCGTATGAAACACGCATCTGCGTCTATCCTCTCAAACGAGTCGCTTACGCTGGGGCAAGGTGAGAAAGTCCCCGCCAGGACACGTCGTAACACGCTGCGTCCGACGCATGGGCGGCGGCGCAACGCCGATGCGGGAACCCGTTCAAACCGCCCTAGAACTGCTTCAAGAAGCGCATGTCGCCCTCGACCAGCATGCGCAGGTCGGGCAGGTCGTATCGCAGGCATGCAACGCGCTCCACGCCGATGCCGAACGCAAAGCCCGAGTACTCCTCGGGGTCGATGCCGCCGTAGCGCAAGACGTTCGGGTCGACCATGCCGCAGCCGAGGATCTCGAGCCAACCGGTGCCTTTGCAGAAGCGGCAGCCCTCGCCGTGGCACACGTTGCAGGAGATGTCGACCTCGCAGCTTGGCTCGGTGAACGGGAAGAAGTGCGGCCGGTAGCGGGTGGCGCGGTCCTTGCCGAACATCGCGCGGCAGAACGCGTCCAGGGTCCCCTTGAGGTCGCCAAAGGTGATGCCGTGGTCCACCACAAGACCCTCTACCTGGTGGAACTGGGGCAGGTGGCAGGGGTCGGCCGCATCGGGGCGAAAGACCGTGCCCGGCGCAATCATATAGATGGGAGGCTTCTGGGACTCCATGGTGTGGACCTGGACACCCGACGTCTGCGTGCGCAGGAGCACGTTGCTCTCCCCTATCACGCCGGTCGTCGCCTGACCGTCTGCGCCGGCCGACTCGTCTACCACGTAGAAGGTGTCGCGGGCCGAGCGGCTGGGATGGTCGGGAGGCGTGTTGAGGGCGGTGAAGTTGTAGTACTCGGTCTCGATGCGCGGACCGTCCATCACGCGGTACCCGATGCCTACGAAGAAGTCTTCCATCTCTTCGAGGATGGAGTTGATGACATGCTGATGGCCCATGGGCATCGCACGGCCCGGCAGCGTCACGTCGACCGCCTCGGCGGCCATGCGGCTTTCGAGCTCGGCGGCGGCGAGGGCCTCCCTGCGCTGTTCCAGAGCAGCTTCAAAAGCCGCACGCACCTCGTTGGCAAGCTTTCCAACGACCGGCCGCTCCTCCGCCGACAGCTGGCCCATGGTCCTCAGAACCGCTGTGAGTTCGCCCTTTTTGCCGGCAACGGCCACGCGCACCTCCTCCAACGCGCGAAGGTCCTGGGCCGAGGCCACCGCCTCGAGCGCCCTGGCCCAGAGGGCCTGCAGGTCGTCCGTGGTCGACATCGCTGAACCCCTTTCGTGAATCGGGCCGGGTATAGAAAAAATCCGTCCCCGGCAACTGCGTGCTCAAGGACGGATTGACCGCGGTACCACCTTGATTGGCCGGACGGCTGTCTGCCCGCCCGAACCCCCTCGTTACGGCCCTTTGTCGGAGGCCGGCCGGCTCGCCTACTAGGGTGCGGCCCCGTTCAGCTCGCAGCTGGTAGAGTGAACTCCCGGCTCCCGTCGCATGTGCTGACTTTCAGCCAAGGCCAGCATCTCTGGACTGGACGGATTTGAGCCGAAACCTCTCCGTCATCGCTTGGCCAAACAGCTTATCGCAAAGATGACCGCTCCGGTGGCGTTTCACCCAAAAGATAGAGAGCTTGCCATACGAAACCCGGGCGAAGCGTACTGGACGCCTCGCCCGGGTCTTAGAACCGATTCAACGCATAGGGACACCGTGCGGCAGAGCTTACGCCACGATAGCCATCGTGATCATGTCGAAGCCATAGACGATGATCGCGATGCCGACGAGGAACCCGAGGGCCAGCATAAGGGAGATCGGGTTGAAGAAACCAATGATGCCGCAGATCACCATCAGGATGCCCATGGTGAGTACCCAACCCCAGCGAGAGGTAAGGGAACCTTCCCCGACCTCGTCACGGACCTTGCGCAGCTTAAAGGCCATGACGATACGGATAATACCGTAGACCAAAAGCCAGGCGGCCACGAAATAGGCCACGAACACGTCCATCAGAACCTGCATGGCAAAGCTCACGAGCAAGACAATGCCAAAGAGAATGGATACTATCGCGCCCGCAAGGCTCCACCCGTCGGCCACACCGAGCTTCTTGCGGTCCGACCAGGAGATGATGTTTGCGATACCGCCCACAATCATCGCGATGCCGATCATCCAGACACTGGCCACATAGGTCATACCCGGCCACAACATGCAGAAGAAGCCGGCGATGATCATCAAGACGCCCAATATTCCCGTCAAAATCCTCGATGCGGTCATGATGTGCCATCCTTTCCTCGTAAACCGCTCTTCGAGCTCTTCGTACCCATACGGTTTCCCTCGGAACCTGCGCAACCAAAATCACAGCAGGAGCACAATCGGGCTGAACACCCTAAAACCCAAGCACCGACAAAATCGTGTCAAGCGAGTAGGCGGGGACCGGGTCAACGCTCACGACCCGATAGCCACCCCTCGAAACCCCTCCTAGCTCAGCCGCCTTCGCCAGTGCGTCGTCATAGGTTCCCAGCTCGTCGATCAGACCCATCTCCAAGGCCTCGCCCCCAAGGTAGGCCGTACCCGTCGCCCACTGCTCCACCGTGGCCTGCGGCTCTCCCCGGCCTTCAGCCACCATGGCAATGAACATCTCGTTTATGGCGTCAACCTTGGCCTGGAGCTTCGCCCGCTCCTCGTCGGTGAGGGGGCGGTATGCTGCGCCCAGGTCCTTCGAGTCGGCCGATTTCACGACCTCGACGTCGAGCCCAAGCTTCTCATACAACCCCTGCAGGTCGTACATCGTCATGATGACCCCGATCGAGCCCACCTCGCTCATGGGGCCCGCCGTGATCCAGTCGGACTGGGAGGCCGCCATATAGGCGCCGGAGGCGCAAAGGCTCCCTACCGAGAAGACCACCGGCTTGGAACAGCTGGCGATATAGGCGGCCACCTCCTCAGATGCGGCCGCCCCGCCGCCCGTGCAGTCGGTGCGCACCACGAGGGCCACGATGTCGGGGTCGTTCTCGACGCGGGACACCACCGACCTCACGAGCTCGGGGGTTATCCCCGTCGTGGACGATATGGCCGCGTCCATATGGAACACGGCGACCTGGGGGCCGCCCGCAACGGCAGAGGAGGTTGCGGGTGCAAGGGCGAGCCCCGAAAACGCCGCCGTGGCCGCCATGGAGCATCCGGCGAAACAGAGCAACGCAACCGAGACTGCCACCACGATGAACGCCGTAAGGCCGCGGCCCATACGGCGTTGCTCGACGTTCACGACCACAGGCCTCGCCCCGGCATCCTCCACAACCTGCCGAACAGGCTGTTCCCCAAACACGGCAGGCCCAGCGTGTGCCTGGGGAGCCGAGTCGCCCGGACGCAGCGGGCGTCCCTGCGCCGGCATTAGAGGGCCTCGCTCTTCCACGCCCCCGTGTCCTCGACCCTGATGACCGTAGCCTTCCCCTGGACGCTCTCGAGGCGGCCGATCTGCTCGCAGGCTGCCTCGACGTCCTTCTCGCACGCACGGTGCGTGATGACGATGAGCATCGTGGGCTGGGACGGCTCAGAGCAAGGCTGCTCCACGCTGGCAAGGCTTACGCCGTGCTCGGCAAAGATCGCCGCCACCTCGCCGAGGATCCCAGGCCGGTCTTCAAGGGCGAGCCTGATGTAGTAGCGGTCGCACAGCGCTTCGATCGGGCGCATGGGAACCACCCGGTCATAGGGGGCGGCTTCGGCACCGGGCCTCTCGCCGCGGGAAAGAGGTGTGGCGATGGCGAGGATGTCCCCCATCACCGCGCTTGCCGTGGGGAATGCCCCGGCCCCCGCCCCGTAGAACATGGTTTCTCCCACCGCGTCACCGACCACGTACACCGCGTTGAACACGCCGTCGACGCTGGCAAGTTGGTGGCGCTCGGGAATCATTGCGGGGTGGACGCGCACGTCGAGGCCCGCATCGGTCTTGCGTGCAACGCCGAGGAGCTTGATGCGGTATCCGAACTTGCGAGCAAACTCAACGTCCGCAGGGGCGATGGAACGGATCCCCTCGACCGTCGCCACGTCGTCAAGCGTGACGCGGGTGTTGAACCCGATGGTGGCCAGGATCGCCATCTTCGCAGCGGCGTCCCAGCCGTCGACGTCGGCGGTGGGGTCGGCTTCCGCATAGCCGAGACGTTGCGCGTCGGCAAGCACCTCGTCAAACGAAAGGCCTTCGCGCTCCATGCGCGTGAGCATGTAGTTCGTGGTGCCGTTCACGATGCCCGCTATGGTGAGGAGCTCGTTGCCCGCAAAGGAGCGCTCGAGGGCCTCCACTATGGGAATCCCCCCCGCTGCGGCAGCCTCGCACTTGAGCTGGACGCCGGCATCGTGGGCCAACCCGGCCATGCGACCCATGTCGTGGGCGAGCATGGACTTGTTGGCCGTCACCACGTGCTTACCGGCCTCGAAGGCCGCCTCGAATATCTCGGTGGCGGGATGGTCTCCACCGATCAGCTCGACCACGATATCGACCTCGGGGTCTGCGACAACCTCGCGCCAATCGGTGGTGAACACGTCCGGCTCGAGCCCCAGCTCCTCGCCGCGGGCCTCGGTTCGGGCACAGGCCTTGGCGATGCGCAGGTCCACGCCGTAGGAGGAGAGGTAGTCCTCCCTATGGCGCTGCAAGAGGCGAACTACCCCGCCGCCGACGGTGCCTAGGCCGACAATCCCAATGTTCACAACGCTCATCGTGTGCAATCCCCTTTCGCTCTCCGGGCTACGGACGGACCTATGCCCCGACTACGACTCCCGCTGGTCCATGCTGACGGGTGCGTTCACACCGATCAGGGCCAGGGTCTGGGCAAGGACGCGCCTCGTGGCATCGCAGACGGCAAGACGGGCGCGGGTCAGCTCGGCGTCGTCGCTCAGGACATGACAGTTGGTGTAGAAGGCGTGGAAGGCGGCCGCGAGCTCGGTGGCATAGTACGTAAGCCTGAAGGGCGCGAGATCCTTGGCACAGCTCGCCACCATGTCACCGAAGTGGGCGATATGGCGCGCCAAGGCGAGCTCGGAGGGATCGGTGAGCAACCCCAGGTCGGGGTCGTCCCCCACCAGGCGGTCCGCCAACGCGTCTATGTCGACGCACGCCTCGCGCGCATCCTCGCATCCGGCACCCTTGCGCAGGATGGAGCAGATGCGGGCATGGGCATACTGCACGTAGTAGACGGGATTGTCGGAGCTCTGGCGGCGGGCCAGCTCTATGTCGAAGTCGACCTCCTGGTCGCTGGAGCGCGACAGGAGGATGAAGCGCGTGGCGTCGCTGCCCACCTCTTCAAGCAGTTCTTCAAACGTGACCATCGTGCCCCGGCGCTTGCTCATACGCACGGGAACGCCGCCCCGCAGCAAGTTCACCAGCTGGCCGAGCAGGACCTCAAACTGGCCCTCGTGACCCATGGCGCTCACCGACGCCTGCATACGCGGCACATAGCCGTGGTGGTCGGCGCCCCAGATGTCGATGAGACGATCGAACCCACGGTCGAACTTGTTGGAATGGTAGGCGATGTCTGAGGCGAAATAGGTGTGCGACCCATCGCTCTTCATCAGGACGCGGTCCTTGTCGTCGCCGTAGTCCGTGGTGCGGAACCACAGGGCCCCGTCCTTCTCGAAAAGCTTGCCAGCCCCACGGAGCTTGTCAAACGCCGCAGTGACTGCGGTTGCGCCCGAGGCGTCGGTCTCGTGAAGCGTGCGCTCCGAGAACCAGACGTCGAAGTTGCAGCCACAGCGAGCCAGCACGTCCTTGATGTTCGCGAGCATCATGGCGTACCCTCGTTCGCGGAAGGCCAACAGCCGCTCTCGCTCCGGCAAATCAAGGTCGCCGGCACCGTCCTCCTCGTAGAAGGCGCGCGCGATGTCTACGATGTAGGAGCCGCCGTAGGAGTCGGCCCCCAGCTCTCCCGCAAAATCACCGGTGAGGGGATGGGTCTCAGGACGCTCGCCGTCGGCGTCGTCAAGGGCCGCCAGGCGATCCGCCTCGATGGTCTCGACGGCCGCTTCGAGGCCCAGGCCCGACGCCACCAGCTCGCAGATCTGGCGGTAGCGCTTCTCGATGGACGCCGCAAAGACGTTCATCTGGTTGCCGGCGTCGTTGATGTAGAACTCGCGCGTCACGTCCCAGCCGGTAAACTCGAGGACGTTGCACAGGGAGTCGCCCAGCGCCGCCCAACGGCCGTGGCCGACGTGCATGGGCCCCACCGGGTTCGCGCTCACGAACTCCACGTCGACGCGGCGCCCCCGCCCTTCATCGCTTCGGCCGTAGCAGGCCCCTTCGGCGCGGACTTGGCCAAAGACCCCGGTCACGGCCGACGGCTCGAGATGGAAATTCAAAAAACCGGGACCGGCGACCTCGACGAACCGGACCGCCTCGTCCTGCGGCAGGTGGGCGAGAAGGGCGGCGGCGATATCGCGGGGCGAACGATGGGCCGCCTTGGCACTCCTCAGGGCAACCGTAGACGTCCAGTCCCCCTTCGCCGGGTCGGAGGTTCGCTCCACCCCGAGATCCGGCACCTCGAACTCGGGCAGCTCGCCCGCCGCCCACGATGCCTCCAACGCAGCCCTCACCAAAGCGGAGATACGCCTGCGCATTCCCATGTCGTCGAAGTCAAATCGGCTCGGGGTCGTTTCGTTCATGCACTCGCAGCTCATCGGTGCAGCCTTTCTTGCCCGCGGCTCACGGCCGCGGGGTCGGGGTTCAGACTCTATGGCAGTCCACAGAAATGCCGACACTGCGTTGCGCTTGGGCCTATGGGCCTTAGGCGCACCGCGCCCTCGCGCGCCTTGTCCAGCAATTCTGTGGGCTGCTCTAAAACGGTGCCTTTGCCAAGTGCCCTAGAGCATTTTGAATAAAGTCCTGCACCGCGTTGCGCCGGGGCTTATGTGCCCTAGCACACCGCGCCCCGGCGCGCCTTGTGTAGGAACTTTCTCAAAATGCTCTAGCGCCACGTGCGGTCGTGCTGGTTGGAACGGGCCTCTGCGATCATCCTCTGGCGCAACCCGGCAAGGCCGCTCTCGATACCGACGGGATACACCTGGGGGTTGAGGAAGCGCTTACAGGCAGGGTCCAGGAGCTCGAGGTTTTCCCTGGCCCGCCGACGGGCCGCATCGAGGGGCTCCGCTTCGGCCGCGCGCTCTCCTCCCACGGTCACAGGCCGCAGCATGCTCCTAAAGGAGAGGCCCTCGAGGCTACGCGTGAGCAGAGGGTCGTTGACGTCGACGATCTGGGCCGCGTCCTGCGCCGGGTACCTGACGTCGCAGATCATGTCGGCAACCGGGACACCTCGGTCGTCCACAAAACGCCTGAGGTCCTGGACACCGGGAATCGTGCGCTTGTATACCTGCTCAGATACCTTGAGCACCGGCGTCCACGCCTCACCGGGCATTCGTTTGGCCGAAAGCTTGTAGACACCCGACAGCGCGGGTTGATCGAAGCAGGTCACGAGCTTGGTGCCCACGCCGAACCCGTCGATGGCGGCCCCCTGGTTCAGCAACGACTGTATCAGTTGCTCGTCGAGGTCGTTGGAGACGATGATCTTGACGTAGGACAGCCCCGCCGCGTCCAGCATGGCGCGGGCGCGTTTTGACAGGGTGCACAGGTCTCCGGAATCGATACGAACGCCCCCCAGGCGCTCGCCGCGGGCCTCCATCTCCTTGCCCACCGTGATCGCGTTCTCCACGCCGCCGACCACGTCGTAGGTATCGACGAGGAGGGTGCAGTTCTTCGGGCTCGCCTCAGCATAGGCCCTAAAGGCCGTGAGCTCGTCGGGAAACGCCATGACCCAGGCGTGGGCGTGCGTTCCAGAAGCGGGGATACCGTAGCGCTCGGCCGCCAGAACGTTCGATGTCGAGCTGCAGCCGCCCACATAGGCCGCCCGCGTCGCAGAGAGGGCCCCGTCGGGGCCCTGGGCCCGCCTGAGACCGAACTCCGCCACCGGACGCCCCTGTGCCGCAAGGCACACGCGGGCAGCCTTGGTCGCCACGAGCGTCTCAAAGTTCACCAAGTTCAGCAACGGGGACTCGATGAGCTGGCAGTCGATGATCGGGCCCGTCACCCGCACCACGGGCTCGCGAGGAAACGCCAGGTCTCCTTCGCGCAAGGCATCTATCGTGACACGGGGCCGCCACTCGGCCAGCCAGTCAAGGAAGTCGGGCGAAAACAGCGGACCGCCCCCTGGGGCTTCGAGGCCCCGCAGGTAGGCGATGTCCTCGGAACCGTAACGGAACCCCTCGATCAAAGAGGCGAGCTGGCCGGTTCCACACACCACGGTAAACCCACCCCCACAGGGGTTCTCTCTAAAAAAGGAGGTGAAGCACGCCTCCATGTCCGTGAGGCTGCTGCGCCAATAGCCCTCGGCCATCGTGATTTCGTAGAGGTCGGTCAAAAGACCAAGGTCGTCGGCACCGTTCGGATCGAAGCGAGCCGCGTTCCGAACCCGTGAGGCACCAAGTTGTTCCATCAGACAAGCTCCTTGCATTGAACAGGTGCCCGCCCCTCGGTTCTGTTTCAAACCGGAGGACGGGCATACGTTTTTCTTCCTATGCTAGCCGCAAACGGCCCTTAATGAGCGCCGTTGTACCAAATGAGATAAACAACCAGAAGAATCGCCATGACCACCAGGACACCGATGACTATCTTCTGTTTGAGCGGCATCGGAGGCAGGTCATCGAGGCTGTAGTCGGGGTTCTCGCGCTCTTTGCGCCGCTCCTCCCTGCGACGCTCCTTCTCGGCGTAGTACTCCGCGTCCTCTTGGGCATACTTCTGCGCCTTGCGGAGGTTCTCGAGCTCCTGGCGTTCCAACCGCTCACGCTCGGCCTCGTCGGTCGCACGCTTCGCCTCGCGCAGGGCCTCGAGCTCGGCGCGCTCCTCATCGGTCAGGGCGTCGTTACCCATGGTGTGTCCTCTCCTCCGGGCGTGGAGGCCCGTAAACGGCCCCGCCGCATACCTCTTGTTGCGTTTGCGGCATTATACCCGTACTTTCCTGTATCGCGGCTATGGAAGCATTTCCCAGTACACCAGGTTCATCGCAAGCACGAAGACCGAGCAGACCACAAGCGCCGCCACCACGTTCTGCCTCCTGGTCCACAGCCTCCCCCTCCATCGGGTTACAAGGACCCAAAGGGACAGCACCCCGGCCACCCCGAGATAGACGGCCTCGACGACGAGCAGGGCGTCAAGTGCGGCGGGCAAAAGCCCTTCGGCCAACCCCGCCGCAATGAAAACGGCGGTTGCGCCGGAAACGACGTTGGCAAGCGCCAAGGCCACGACGTCTCCCTGAACCGGGCGGCGCATGTGGCGAACGCGGGCGCGAAGCCAACGCCACAACGAGCCCAGGACGCAGACGACGCTTATCAAGACGCCTGCGGCCGCCCCCGCCAAAAGACCTCCCTCCAGCACCAACGTCGAGAAAGGGACGCTGTAGGAGTCGGTCGTTACGCGAGAAAACTCGGCCCCGCGCTCCAAACTGACGTGGAACCGGTAGACATCCTGGTCGATTGCCGTGTCGATTGAGTAGACCCCGGCCCCCAGCGAAGCGGCGGTAACGCCGTCAAACGTCAGGACCCCGAGGTCGTTCACCTCGACCTGCATACGTTCGAGCGCCGTGAGCAACTTGGAGGGACCGTGGTTCGCCCGTCCCGCATCCTGGTAGGTCCCCGTCCACATGTTGTTGGCCGGAGACGAGGCGTTCGCCACCACCGCGTCGGACCTGCCCACGATAACGCGGGGGATGCCTTGCGTCAGGTCGGCGCGACCCGACTCGTCGACCAAGACGGCGATGGCGACCCCCGTCTGGCGGTCCATGTAGACCGAGGACGAAAAGCCGCTCGACGTCGTGCCGGATATGCCGAAGACACCGTCGGTGAACGGAAAGGCAAACAGACCGTGGGCCACGCGGGCCACCCCGAGGCTCGGATAGGTCCTGCTTACCGTAAAAAGAAGCTCAACCGTCTCCGGTTCGTCGAACAGCGCCTTGTCGCCAAAGCCCATGGCAGCATTGGCGAGGGCGAGCAGGTCGCCGATAGGACCGACGCACACAAACGCAGAGGAGGTGGCCGGCCTTGGCGACGAGACGCTCACGGGCCCCGGGGAACCCGACGTCAGGAAGCCGAGCTGGGCCGGGGCGTCCTTTGACGAGGCGAGCCGGGCAGCCGACCCCCCCACCATAAAATAGGTCCCGTCCAGCCCAAGGCGCTCGATGACGTTCTCACGCACGTAGTCGCCAAAGTCGACGCCCGTCGCGTTCTCTACGATCACGGCCCCAAGGACCGCGTCATAGGGGGTGTAGCCAACGATCGAACCGGGACGGAACTCGGCGTTGACGCTAAAAAGCCCAAGGGCCTCCCGGGCAGCCATAGTCCTATCGGGAATCGTTGCCAGAGCTCCCACCATGGCCACGTCAAGACCCGCCGCATGGTTCATGAGGTCGACCACGTCGAGGCCCTCGTAGCCCTCGGGAAGCTCCACCCCCTCGGGCAGCAGGGTAAGAACGGGGTCGTCAAGGTCAAGAAGCCCCTGCTCCACCAGCTGCATCACGCATGCCCAGACGATGAGGTCGGAGCAGCGGCCCCACTCGAACGCCGTGCCCGCATCGACCGGCGTGCCCCCAGCGCTCCCGCCCGTCCCGGTCGTGCCGTAAAAACGGGCCACCACGGGCTCACCGTCCTCCGACGTGGCAACCGCAAGCCCCTGGTTCTGCTCGGCACCGGCCATGAATGTGTCGATAAGGGCGCCGTGCGAGGTCGACCCCCCTATGTCCTGGGGATTCGGAACGGCATCAGACCCAAAGGCGTACAGGGGGCAGACAAGCAGGGCGACGAGCATCGCGAAAATGGCCCGAAGCGAGGCTTTTTTGCCCCTAACGCCGCATCGCCCGCACGCCGGCCTCACTGCTGCCTCGCCGTCGCCGCGGCCACGACGCCGGTACCGTCGAACTCGGGCACGAAGCTCTCCCCCACTGCATCGCCCTGCTGCCACCACATGGTTTCGAAGCCGAGCTCATCCGCTCGGTCGAGCACGGCCTCGTACTCGTCCTCCCGTACCGGACGTCCCATCGAAGCCAGCCCAGCCGACCAACCCATGTCGGCAGGCGGGGTGTACTGGCTCATGACCGAAACGTCGACCCTGTTGCCAAAACGCTCCCACAGGAGCTCAAGGGCCCCGAAGGAATTCTCCAACTGCCCGGGGAGCACAAGATGACGCACGATCACCCCCCGGCGCATGATCCCCTCCTCGTCACAGAGGCGCCCTCCCGCCGCCTCCACGTGGCAGACCATGCGCTCTATGGCCTCAAGGGCCACGCTTGGGTAGTCCGGCGCCTTAGACAGCACGGCGGCCAGTCGCGCGTCCGCGTACTTGAAATCCGGAAGCCACACGTCCACCACGTCCGAGAGCAGGTCTATGGCCTGGGTCAGTTCATAGCCCGACGTGTTGTACACCACCGGGATTCCCAGGCCGTTGGCACGGGCGGTTTTCACCGCGTCACGCACCATGGGGGCGTAGTGGGTCGCCGTGACCAGGTTGATGTTGTGCGCACCCTGGGACTGGAGCCCTACCATCGAGGCAGCAAGGTCCTCGACTCCCGTCGCTCGCCCCCACCCGCCTGCGGAGATGCGGGAGTTCTGGCAAAAGGAGCACTTCAGCGGGCAGTGGGAGAAGAACACCGCCCCGCTGCCCCGGTCACCGGAGAGCGGCGGTTCCTCCCAAAAATGAAGGGCCGCCCGCGCAACCAGCACCTCGTCGGTAGCGCCGCAAGCCCCCCGTTCCCCACGCTCACGGCGTGCGCCGCAACGACGGGGGCACAGGGAGCAGCCGCCCTCCCCCCAGGGGTATCCGGAACCAAACTCCCTCTCCACTGGCTAGGCCTCCCCATTCGCCATACGTTCGGCCATGATGCGGTTGGCGGCGTGCTCTACCGCATCGTCGAGGACGGCCAAGGGAAGGCAGGGTGCCCCGCGGCGAACCAAGGCTTGCCCAATCAGCCAGTCCGCAAGCCCAGGGTTCTTTGGAAGCAAGGGCCCGTGAACGTAGGTCCCCACCACGTTGCGATAGCGACAGCCCTCCTCCCCGGTCTCACCGTTGTTACCATGGCCGTGCTCGACCGTGCCCAACGGTTCGACTCCGGCACCAAGGTGCGTGCGGCCTCCATGGTTCTCGTACCCAACGACGAGCTCGTCGCACAACGGTGTGCGGACAGCCACGTTGCCGATAAGACGGGGCGCCCCGCGATCGGTGTAAAAGTCAACCAACGAAAGTCCCCGCAGCTCCTCGTCGTCCATCAGGTAGTTATGGCCAAGCAGCTGATAACCGCCGCACACTGCCAACAGGACGCCCCCGTCTTCTACATAGGACTGCAGCTCGCCGCCGACCGCCAGGAGCTGCTCGCACACGACCTTCTGCTCCCGGTCGCTCCCCCCGCCGACAAACACGATGTCGACGTCGCAAAAGGAGGGCCGGTCACCGTAGTGCACGGGTACGACCTCCACGCCGATGCCCCGCCATTGGCAGCGCTTCGACAACGCTATGACGTTCCCCCCGTCCCCGTATAGGTTCAACAGCTCCGGAAACAGGTGCGCGATCCTCAGCCTTGCCTCGTTCACCGGCTCTCCCCCATCCGTTCCAGATCCGCCTTGACAGGCCAGAGCGCCGAATAGTTGGTAAGCACCCACACGTGCCACGCGGGCGCAAGTTCCGCAACGCGTTCGAGCAACCGCCCGACATCGGGCACAATCGGGGCTTCGATGTCGGCGTACTTGAGCCGAACCTGCATGTCGTTGGCCCTATGGCCGCCGACAAAGGCACGGACCTCGCCGGCATCGTTCAGCCGCTCGAAGTCCACGTCCCACAGCCACGAGACGTCCTTCCCGTCGTTATAGTCGTCATTAATCACGATATAGACGACCTTTGGGGACTTGTCGCTCGTTAAAAGCCCCATATTCTGGTTAAAGCCGGTCGGGTTCTTGGCCAAGTTGAGCGTTACGAGGCGCCCATTCACGTCGAACCTCTGGAGCCGCCCGTTCTCGGGGCGGTATGAATCAAGGACGTCCTGGAACACCGGCGCCTCGACCTTTGCCAAGCGGGCTGCCACAAAGGCCGCCAGCAGGTTGTAGACCATGTACGCACCGCCCCAACGGGCTACGAGCCGCACGGGCTCCCCAAGGTCTCTCCCCACGACCGTAAAGGTCACGCCGTCGGGCGTGACCTCCACCGCCCGCGCGGCGTAATCCAGCTCGCCGCGGGCGAAGCCGCACGAAGGGCAGGTGTAGTCGCCCAGCTGCCCGTATTGGCGATAGGAACAGACAAGGGGGGAACCGCAGAGCTGGCAGAAGCCGCCACCGTACACCCGGTCCCCCGGCAACCCGAGGTCTTCCCCGATGCCAAAGGAGAGCGTGCGGCCACCCCGACCGCGCACCTTAGCCGCCACCGCCGTGCAAAAGGGATCGTCGGCGTTGTAGACGAGCACGGTGGAAGGAGACCCTTCCAGGGCGGCGGCGATGGTCTGCTGCACGCGGTCGATTTCGCCGCAGCGGTCGAGCTGATCCCTGAACAGGTTGAGGAGCACAAGGTAGCGCGGTTTAAGACGGGGAACTATGCGCGCCGTGGAAAGCTCGTCGTTCTCGAACACACCCCAGTCGGCAGCCGGCGCGGGGAGCATGGCGGCCGCCACGCCCGACTCCATGTTCGCTCCGGCCCAGTTGCAGAGCACCTCGTTGCCCTGAGCCTCGATTGCCTTCGCAAGCACGTTGTTCGTAGTGGTCTTGCCGTTGGTACCGCACACGACGATGCTCCCCTGTCGCGGCTTTTGGGCAAGGGAGGAGACTATCTCCGGATCGATGGCCAAGGCGATACGGCCGGGGAGCGTCGTTGCCCCCCGGTGCAAGATCCTCCTCATGCCCCAACCGCAGGTAAGACCCATACCGCGCGCAAACGCCGTGCGAATTCCCATGGCACCAGCTCCGATTCGCCCTAAACTATACGTTGTAAATCGCCCGATACTTTTTAGTCAGGTACGCCACGTAATGGGAGGCGTCAAAAGGGGCCCCACATGCGTCTGCAACAACCTGCGCGGGGTCCTTGGCGCTGCCATGGCGCCAGACACGCTCCCCCAGCCAATGGCGGATGGGGGCAAGATTTCCCTGAGCGATAGCCCCGAACACGTCGAACTCCCCCTCCATCGCGTGAAGGTACTGGGCGGCGTAGGCGCTCCCGATCGCATAGGAGGGGAAATAGGCAAACGTTCCACCGGCCCAATGGGTGTCCTGAAGGATGCCGTGGGCATCGTCGGGGACCTCCACACCCAGATGAGCACGCATGCGGTCGTTCCAATAGTCCGGGGCATCGTGAACGCTCACGTCGCCCGAGAAAAGCGCCCGCTCGACCTCATAGCGCACCAAGATATGCAGCGGATAGGTCAGCTCGTCGGCCTCGGTACGTATCAAGCTCGGCTGGCTGCGGCAAAAAGCCAGGTACAGGTCGCGTTCGCTCACGCTTCCGTATACCTGGGGTGCATACTCGCGCAAAATGGGCAGCAGCTGCGAGCAGAAGGCCTCGCTGCGGGCAACGACGTTTTCCATAAAGCGCGACTGGCTTTCGTGCACACCCATTGAAACGCCGCCACGTAGGCAGGTGTAGTCGTAACGGGGATCGATACCCTGCTCATACAGCGCATGGCCTCCCTCATGCACGAAGGAGAAGATCGCCGAAGCAAGGTTATCCTCATATATATGGTTGGCGATACGCACGTCGCCATGGGAAAACCCGTCGGTAAAAGGATGCTCGGTTTCGCCCACCGCCAGGGCATCCCGGTCTATGCCCATCAAAGCGCCCACGCGATCGC
>JAHZGC010000027.1:57203-62321 GCA_019421015.1 Coriobacteriaceae bacterium
CCGGGATGCACTCGCCCAAAAACGCCGCCTCAGGCTGCCAGCCCTTCTCGACAATAGCCTCGACCAAGGGAACCACCCCGGCCTTCACCTGAGCAAAGAACCGATCGAGATCCGCACGGGTAAGACCCCGCTCAAACCGGTCGAGCCACACGTCGTAGGGGTCAGCGTCAGGATTCAGGTATTCCGCCTGGCGCTTGAGTGAGGCCACGATGTCCGCAAGGTAAGGCTCGAACATACCGTAGTCGCTTTGCGCCTTGGCCTGCTTCCAAACGCTCACGGCGGTCGAGGTCAGTCGGGCAAAATCGGCACACTCCCGGGCCGGCACTCGTCCCATCTCCTCATAGTCGCGAGAAAAGACGCGTAGCTCGTCTTGGTGAAGCCCGTCCAGCTCGGAGGCGACAGGCGCAAGCGTCGAGATGATCGCCCCAGCACGATCGCCGTAAGCGGCACGATGCTCCTGCTCGGCCAAGACGGCCAGGGCTTCTCCGCGAGCATCGACGCCTTTGATGGGCCCGACCGTCTCACCGTCGTAGTTGATGACCTGTTGCGCATATTGGTAAGAGAACACCTCGCGCTGAAGGTCGTCAAAATCTTGCAACGTCTGCGCGATGAGGTCGGTATCCCGCTCAACAGCCATAGGGGCCGCCTTTCTTTTCTCTTGGGCCGGTGAGCCCACTTGTGGCTTTCTATGCGTCAAAGCATAGCATCGAGCGCAAACTCGGACCGCCGCCAAAAGCCATCCACCAAAAAGCGCCCCAAAGCCACCGTCCCGGCGGCCAGTGGGGCGCTTAAGAAAAACGCAAGGGGCTAGTTGGACGCCTTCGGCTCTTCCTCTGCCTTTTCTGCCTTGTCCCGCTTTCGACCGCCCTCGGTCTCTTCGCGCGTCATGACGTTGGTGATCCGCACGTTTACGGCGTTTACCTTGAGCCCGGTCATCGTGGTGATCTTTTCGGAAATCTTATCGTGCAACTCCTGGAAGATCTTTGGGGCCGACTTGCCGTACTCCATGATGATAGAGACGTTGACGTTACATGCGTCGTCTCCCACCATCTCGACCGAAACACCCTTCGTGAGGTCGGTCCCGCCAAAACCCTCCTGAATAGAGGAGATAAGGTTTCCTTTCATCTGAAGAACCCCGTCAACCGAACGGCAGGTAATTGCGACGATCTTTTCCACCACGGTATTGTCGATGAACAAGGTGCTCTCGTCGCCCGACTTCTCCGAAGGCACAAGTTCAGTGGTACCTCCGTCGGCAGGGGCCATCTCCTCCAAGTCGGTCACGGCCTTCACTTCGAACTCGTCTTTCTGACTCTCGGACATCGTCTCCCCTTTCCTGTGAGCCACACTCATCGGTTGTCCTCTTGGCTAGGCGAAACCGGCGTCTCGCCAGCCTGCGAAACGTCCTCGCCCGACCCCGCGTTCGCGGCGGCGGAACCCACTTCGGGCTCCTCGAACTCAACGACCTCGGGCTTCGTCTCAACCGTTTCGACTACAGCCTCGGTCTCAACGACGTCCTCGTCGCGCCGGGAGCGCGACTTCTCGGCGCGGGCCTTCGCCCGGTCCCAGAGAGAAGGCTTGGAATCTTCGACGCCCTTGGACGCTCCGCCGGCCTGCAATCCAAAAGTCGCAGAATTATCGTGCGCAGACGTATGACCCGACGCCACAGTGGCATCGACGGCAGCCTTCGCGGCGGCAACGTCGGCGCGTTTTTTGGGCTCTACAAAATTGACGGCGACATAGCGAACCTCATGGTCCGTGAATGCCTCGACAGCCTGCTTGGTGTTCGACTGGATACGACCGGCCGTGACCATAAGGGACTCCGCACCGAGAGGAATCGCGGTAACCGTGAAGTCGATAACTGGACCGCCCTTGCGCTCAATAACATTGGCCCGGACATTTTGGACGGAAACGTCCGGAATCGACGTCATCGCACGGCGCGCCGTCGACTCCAAGGCGCTTCGTTCGATATTGATCACACCGTCAGGACCTGCCTGGAGCGTAGCGTGTTCATGGGTGAAGGCGTAGATGACAACATAGATCCCGACGAAGAGCCCCGCTATGACCGCCAACCCCAAGACAAATAGAAGAAACTTGAGAAACGGGGCCGTGAGGCTGTTCAACATGTAGATATAGAAGAAGACTACAAGCAAGGCCGTGCAGGCAAGATAGACTATAAGCAGATTGCGCTTCCATACCTTCATGACGCATCCTTTCTTCGAGAACGATCCCGTCTACCGAAGCGCCTTCCGTGAAGCACGGCAACCGCATGTACACCGTTTGCGACGCTTGCCTCCTGTCATACCCATATTAGACATGCAGGCCCCAGGCGAACAGCCTGAAGCCTGCGGAATTCACGAGCAGCGACAAACGTAGCAAGCGTCGAAAAGAAAGTCCTACTCCTCTTCGAGAGCCTCGGCGATTTCGTCGGTCATCTCCATGGTGTGGTAGACGTTCTGAACGTCGTCAAGCTCCTCGAGGCGGTCGATGAGACGCTGGACCTTCTTTGCATCGGCCACCGAAACAGCCGTCGGAGTGGTGGGGACCATGGTAAGCTCAGAACCCTTTACCTCGATACCCTGGTCCTCAAGACCCTTGTGAACCGTCTGCAGCTGATCGTAAGCAGTGTAGACAAGCCACTCGTCGCCCGTGTCCTCGTAATCGTCGGCACCGGCCTCGGCAACGGCCATCATGAACTCGTCTTCGTCGACGGCGTTGTTGCGGTCGGGAACCTTCTTGTCGTCGCTCTTGATAACCTTCTCAATGGCAATCGAACCCTTGCGCTCGAACTGGAAGGCGACGGAACCGGTCGTACCGAGGCTTCCGCCTGCATGGGAGAAAGCGCTGCGCACATCCGCGGCGGTACGGTTGCGGTTATCAGTCAGGCACTCAACGTAGACGGCGACGCCTGCAGGACCATAGCCCTCGTAGGTAATCTCATCGTAGCTCGCAGCATCGGCACCGGAGCCAAAGGCCTTTTTGATGGCCGCGTCGATCTTGTCCTTGGGCATGGAGTTAAGGCGAGCCTTCTCCACGGCAGCAGCAAGGGCGAAGTTATTCTCAGGGTTGGGATCGCCGCCCTGGCGAGCAGCGACCGTAATGATACGAGACAGCTTAGAGAACAGCGCCGAGCGCTTGGCATCCTGAGCAAACTTACGATGCTTAGTAGTGGCCCATTTGGAATGTCCGGACATGCAAGCTCCTTAACCTACACAGATCCTTATGCGAAATGAGCATGCGGCAAAAGCGGTCAAAAAACCGGATTCCATCCGCTGCTGACCCAACGTTGCCATGTTAAAGAAAAGCCTTTCAGGATGCTATATCCTGCACGTTATTCGCGATAAATTCCGAGACACACCATCTATCGTCAAGAAGCAGGCAAACTCTGGTTAGACACGAAGTCTTTGAGGGCGCTTGTACTTGTGCGCCAACCAGAGAACGACGATGCCGGCAACGAAAAGCGGCAGGCTTAGAAGCTGCCCCATCGTGATAGGGCCGAACAGATACCCGAGCTGCGCATCGGGCACACGGACGAACTCGATGCAGAAGCGAAAGACGGCATACAGGAGCAAAAAAGTACCGATGAACGTGCCCTGAGGCCGCGGAGGGAGCTTGCGGGACAGTGCATACAGTACGCAAAACATAACGAGCCCCTCAAGCACGGCCTCATACAACTGGCTCGGATGACGCATAACATCGCCACCCGTCTCAAACATCACAGCCCAAGGAACATCGGTTTCCTTTCCCCACAGCTCACCGTTAACAAAATTGGCGCACCGTCCAAAGAACAATCCCCACGGTGCCCCAATAATCGCCATGTCGCACATGGTCACGAAGGAAAGTTTGAGGATGCGGCATACGATGAAACCGCCAGCCAAGGCCCCGACCAAACCACCGTGAAATGACATGCCACCCTCGGTGAACATAAGAATATGAAGAGGGTTGTGAAGATAGAACTCAAAATTATAAAACAAGACGTAGAAGAGACGTGCGCCGACAATAATCCCGAAAGCGACGCCAACGACCACAAATAGGAGTTCGTCAGCGGTCAGATTCATTTTCCAACGTCGAGCAACCCTGAACAGCACAAGGGCGGCAACTATAAAACCTGCAATGTATGCAAGTCCGTACCACCGTATCGAAAACGGGCCTACTGAAAACGCCACGGGGTCAAGCGACTGATAGAGATCGTTAAGCATAGAGTCCTCTCAGGATGGCTTTTCAGCCTCTAAAAGAGGTGAATCGTTACCCTCGAATCGGAGTCTTTGGTTGCTGTATCCGGAGCAGACACACCGTCTGAGACCCGTTCATGAATACGAGGGCCGTGCTTGAGAAAGTATGCACAGGTATAGCAGGTCTTTTTAATAGCTGCCTGACGGTCGACGGTTTCGTCGAAAATAAGGTTGATATCGCTCGTCATACGATGCCACGGTCGAGAACATGCCGTATAACTGCATTCAGTAGGGCAGGGATTATAACAATCGGCCCTACTGTGGGGACATTCGAGCTCCAAGGCCACTTCGAGGCCCATCAAGCCAGAACAGCCCCTCAATGTCCAGCACTGAACCGGAGACGCATCAGAAGACTCACGCGCCGCCTTTAGAGCTGGGTCTTCATAACCCGGAACGTTCAAGGAGGCGATAACCTCTTCAAGATGTTCCCGTTCTTCTTTATAAGAAATAGAAGAATCAAAAGCTCCCACCGCTATCCCCCTCGACAGTTTTTAATCGTCCAGAGCAACAACGCTTGTGATTCCAGGCACACGCTCCTTTAGAACGCGCTCAACCCCCATCGAAAGGTCATAGGCGGACATAGGGCAGGCAGCACATGCCCCATGGAGCTCTACAGTCACAACACCATCCTCAGAAATATCTACCAGCGAAATATCGCCACCATCCGCCTGAAGCGATTCCCGCATAATCCCGATGATCTCAGCGACCTTGAGCTTATCGATGGCCATGTCGAACTCCAATTCCTTATTCTAAGTTGTACGTCGTCTAACGAAGAAATCATACATCGATAAGGCAGACAGCATATGGAAGCAAAACCTATCCATTACTGAAACAAAAAAGAGGGGCGCAAAGCGCCCCTCCCGGGTGTGTCGCATGGCTTCCGAAGCGC
>JAHZGC010000028.1:0-54223 GCA_019421015.1 Coriobacteriaceae bacterium
TATCGGGTCGAACATCGTCAACGACGCGGTGGAGAATAGGGGAGAGCGGAAAAGCTTGCTTTTTGGGCGCATCGTGATATTGCTGGTGGCGGTTATTATTTGTGTCCTGTGCGTAGCCAACCCTCCGCAGATCTTCTGGATCACCTATCTCGGGGCCACTGTTGTCGCGTGCTCTTGGCTGCCGGTCGCCCTTGCAAGCATATGGAGCAAAAGGGTGACCAAAACGGGCGCATTCTGCGGAATGCTGGTAGGGTTTCTGGTGAGCGCTTTCATGAAGATATTCACGGCGGCGAATGGCATTAGCCTGCCGATATACTTCGATCCCTTCTTTGTGGGCTTGGCCGCCGGGGTCGTGGCGCTTGTGGTCGGATCGGCCGTGACCAAAGTGACGGACACGGAACGGAGGGAGAGGGAATTGCTTTTCGTTGTGCCCGCTGAAGAGCTTGATCCAAAGGAAGTTAAGAAGACCAAGGTCATCATTGCGCTCTCCATCCCGCTGGGTGTGTGCGTTACCGGTGTGCTTCTCGTTTTCTGGGCCATTCCTTATATGCAGGGGATTGGAATGTTGTAGACACACGGGGTCAGTTCTGGGGTTCATCAGAATCAGGGAATTCAAGGGGGCAAGACATCCCGGTGGCCGTTTGGGCATCGATGACCTCATCATAGAGGCGGTTTTGGTAACGCGTACGGTGAACCGATTCCGCGTCTATGCGGAACGACCGACTTTGCTGGCAGCCGGATTATCCTCTCGTGCTATTGCTGCAGCGTGAACGTTCTGTGTCACGGTTGCACTGGTCGCGTCGCCGGTGCGAGCGCCGCGCCGCTCGCACTGTGGTGCTAGGGCCGTAGTGCCGGCGGGGCATCCCTGAGTCCGGGAGGGTGCGGACAGAAACTTGAACACTGAGTGCCGGAGGTGTCTGGGGGGAGGTATACGAGGGCGCCGCTGGCCGGGGTGCTGTGCTTGATGCTGATGCCGTGGGCGTCACGCTGGGCGCCGTGCTCTCCTGGGCGAGGCGCGCGGGCGTGACGGGGGAGGTGAGGGTCGTGCTTGAGGACCCGGGCGGGGTGAACTGTATCGTTTTTTCGGACACCGCAAGAAGGGGTAAAGTGAAGGTGCCGCTTCGAAGGGGGAATCCGGCATGGCGGGCAGCCGCGTAATGGGAAAGCCGTATCCCGAGTAATATCGCAAGGCCGCGGTCAACGACGTAAGGCAGTCGGGGGGCCGCACCGGGTGCCGCCGGGGCAGGGCGGTGGCCGAGAGCCTGTGAGCGAGTTTGAAGAACGAGACGTGCTGCCGGGCCTCCTTCGCCAGCCGTGCCAAGGCGAGGGTCGCGTGCATCGACTGGATGGAGGGGTTCTATAACCGGTCGGGGCCCCACTCATCCATCGGACACGGGCGCCCCTCGGACGCGACGGGGGAGTTCTTGCGAAGGGCGGAAGCGGTCCTCGATTCGGCGCCGTCTTCCTGGCGGCCGGGGTCGCCGGGCCTGTGGACGTGGCGAAGAACTTCCTTTTCCCGCTCCGGCTCATCGACACGAGCTTCGTCCCGTCCTTCCTGGTCATGTACTGCATGATCCCGTTCCTGAACAGGCCGCTGTCGGCCCTAGACAAGGGCGGCCTGAGGAGGCTGCTGGGGCTCCTCCTCTTCGTGTTCACCTTCTGCACGACGTTCCTGGCGGCGCCGGCGGCCTTCTCCGGGGTGGGCTGGTACTGCACGCTCTACCTGCTGGCCGCCTACGTGCGGCTCTACCCCGCTCGCTGGTTCGGGGACCTCCGGGCCACGGGGCGCCTCCTGGCGGCCTGCGCCGCCCTCAGCGTGCTGAGCGTGGCCGCGATGACGGCCCTGGACGCCGCGCTGGGCGTGCCGCCCCTCGGCCACGCCTATTACTTCGTGAACGACTCCGGCAAGCTCATGGCCTTCCTGACCGGGGCGGCGGCCTTCCTGTTCTTCAAGAACCTGGACATCGGGGTGAACGGGGCGGTGAACGCGGTGTCGGCCACGGTGTTCGGCGTCCTGATGATCCACGCGAACTCCGACGCCATGAGGGCGTGGCTCTGGGGCGACCTCGTCGACGTGCCGGGGCTCTACGGGGCCCTGCCGACCCCGCTGCTTATCCTCGCCTCGTGCGGGGTCGTGCTCGCCGTCTTCGCCGTCTGCTCGGCGATGGACGCGCTGAGGATCAGGCTCGTGGAAAGGCCGCTGTTCGCGTGGGTGGGGGAGAACCGGGGGCGCATCGAGGGCGCCTTCAGGGAGAGGACGGCGGGTCTTCGGGCCTGGGCGGACAGGGCGTTGTGATGCGGCCGACCTCGGCCGCATCGTGGTGACCGGCGGGGCCGGCTTCATCGGCAGCAACTTCGTGCGCTGGGTGGTGGAAAGCCAGCTGGGTGTGACAGTGACTGTCCCCAACAGCCTCACCTATGTGGGCAAGCCTGCGAACATAGTGGAGGTACCCGCTGTAACTGCGCGCCTTTCAAAACGGGCCTTGTTCGCAGCCTGAGTTTAAAAGAAGACCCAAAAGGACCCTGGACACATCGAAGAGACGTTGTGGCCAGGGTCCTTTTATTTATCGATACTCGGCTCCGGTGCCCTATGAAGACTTTTAAGCTCTTGTTCGGGCCCTTCTACCGTCCCCATTTCCAATGGCGCTTCGTCAATGACAGCTCCCACAGGCATACACGCCGGCGTGGTGGCACGTCCGGCACAGATTCTGGGCACGCCCCTCGACCTCTCCGGAGGCGTGGGCCTTGTGGTGGTCCATGCACGATATGTCCGCGTGTTTTTCTCCCGCGGGTAACTGGTAGGGGTTCACGGTCGTACCCTCGGAGTCCACGCGGGCATCGCTGCGGCCCGCTCGGCGTCGTTGACCACCAGGACGACCTCGCCGCACATTGCAAGGTGGATCCAAGGTCCGTAAGTCCCGGCGCAACGACGAGCGGCATGTTCTGGGGCCGTTCTAATCATCCGCAGCGCTCTCACTCTCGCCTTTTTCTCCCGCTGCCGGGAACACTACCGAGAACGTGCTCCCACACCCCTCCTCGCTGTGCACGTTGATGGTGCCGCCGTTCTGCTCGACGATGTCCCTTGCGATGGACAGGCCAAGGCCGGTGCCTCCCTCCGCTCCCGGCCTGAATGAGCGGTAACGCTCGAATATGTGGGACAGGTTCTCCGGTGGAATCCCAGTGCCCGTGTCGGCAACATCGACGCGTATATGCCTGCCGTTCCGGTACGCCCGTATCTTGACGGAATCGCCGGCGCGACAGCTCTTTATGGCGTTGTCCAGCAGGTTCTCGAAGATCTGCACGATGTAGGTGCCGTCGACGGTGCAAGGGAACGGCTGCTCAGGAAGCTGCATGTGCAGGGACACGCCTCGCAACTGGGGCGCCGGCCGCATCACCTCCGCCGCCCGCTCCACCGTGTCCCTTATGTCCAGCAGGATGGGGTCGAACCTGAGCCTCTTCGACTCGAGGCGCGAGGCGAGGGAGAAGTCCCGAAGCGTTCCCTCGACCTGGGTCACGTTCTTTTGGACCACGGCCAGGTACCGCGCCGCCGTCGTGGGCCCCTTTGCCAGGGAAGCGCTCGCCATCTCGCTGTAACCCCGGATGGAGAACGGCGGCGTCTTCATGTTGTGCATCATGACCGAGAGGATGGGCCCTTGGGATTCGTCGGCCATCGGTTTGAGAAGGGTATGCGATGGGGTTCCCTGAAGATGGAATGCATCCGTTGGGTTCGCCGCCATGTCTCGCGGTTGTCCCACACGTATGCCCCCTACCCCAGGTACTTCTCCGCTTGTAGCAAAAACTCGGGCAGGTAGACCTGGGGGATGCCGTTTTGCCCGCGCCCTATGGTGTCGAGGGAGAGAACGTACTTGGGATAGTCGAGCCGCAGGGTTTCGAGCGGTTTGAACTCGCGCTCCATGGTGCGCTCGTCAGCCAGGATGTAGCAGACCTGGATGTAGCGGCGGTCGGAGCCGCGCGTGGCGATGAAATCGATTTCCAAGGGATTGCCGCTGGGTTTTGACCGGTCAGCCACGTCTCCCACGGTCACATGCCGCCCATAACGCCTGAGCTCCAGGTACACGATGTTCTCAAGCACCTGGTCTATATTGCGCCCGTTGTTGCCGTAGACCGCCTCGCGCAAGCCATGGTCGGCCAGGTAGTACTTTTCCTGGCTCTTGAACACCTTGTGGCTTATGGCATCCTCGCGGTTGGCTAGAAGCAACAACTGGGCGTCGCAGGCGGCCTGTACGTACTTGCCCACCGTTGCCGGGGCCATGCGAACGTTCTCGCCCTCGAGCATACGGGCGATGCTGCGGTCGCTGAAGACGTGCCCCACGTTGGCCATGAGGAAGGGAGGAGGCTCTGCGAGCAGCGATGCGTCGGCGATGGCGGCGCGCTCCACAATGTCCTTGAGGACCACTGTGTCGTAGAGCGTGGTCCTCAATGGATTCGAGAACCGCGTCGATACCAGCCTGCGTTATGCTGCTCCCCAGTGCTCCCCAGTGCTCCCCAGTGCTCCCCAGTGCTTCGTGGTTTATGGGAGGTAGTAGAACTGGTATGGATCGTTGGTGCTTTTTCCCGACCAGAGCAGGATGTTTTTTGAGGCGAGTCCCTTCAGCGTGGCCGCTGCCGTCTTCCGGCTAGTTTGCGTCTCTGCGGCGAGGGTGCGTGGCGTCACCTTTTCGTGTTGTGCCGCCAGCCTGACGGCTGCTTTTTCTTTCTTGTCAAGCGATGCAAACACGTCTAGCGGAATACCGTTGCCCTTGGAGTGCGCGAGGCAATCGGAGTCCTCGCTGATAGGCATGAACGCCTCTTTTGCCCCCGGTCGGTCAAAAGTGAGGACAGTGGTATTGTCTGTTTGACTGTAGCGGAACCCCACGCCAGCCTCATCGCAGGTCGGCAGACATACCAACGGGTGATTCGGGATTTCGGGCGACCCCCAGGGGTTTCTCCGCTGGCAAATCCGTTGTCCGTTAGGCGTTTTGTTCGTCGATTTCAGCAAGAATCAATTTGATCTGTTCCACAAACTCCGGAAGCCTGACCAGAAGGACATTAGCGATAACTGGCCAGCTCGTCCCCTCGTAGTCGTGGACTAGCCTGTGGCGCAAGCCGGCAATCTGACGCCAGGGGAGATCAGGATAGCGTTCCGTGATTTCTTCGGATATGCAGTTAACCTGCTCCCCGATGTCATACAGGGGCGTAGATACCATCCACTGCAGCTCATAGTTATTTTCGAGACTGTCGAGCGAAATCTCTCGCTGCTCAACGGTTTGCCGAAGAAGCATGCCTATTTCCACGATACGGCGGAGCCTGTAGGCGTCGGTCTTTTTCACAGCGCCACCGCCTCCCGCAGGACCGCGTCGCGGAACGCGCCTAGCTTGAGCTCGGATTCCTCGTACACATCGACGGATTTTCCGGTTGCACGGTGGAGGTCCTCGGCTACGGCCAGCACGTCAAAGGGGTCGCCGTCGCCGGCATGCACCAGCACGTCGATGTCCGATTCGGCCGTGGCTTCCTGGCGTGCATAGGAGCCAAAGAGGCGCGCCGATGCCATGGAGTAGCGCTGAAGAATCGGCTGCAGGATATCGCGCAGCTCAGCGTGCGTGTAGATGGCAGACGACATACTTCCCTCCCTGGCAGTGGCGTGCAGGCAGCCGACCGGTTGGGTTGATTCTACCATGGAGGCAGGGGCGCCATACGTTGTGGTGCTCGGCAAGGCGCAGCTCGTACATGGCGCTTGCACCCCCGATCTTCCACATGCAGGTGGAGTCGATCTCGCCCGGCCCCGGCGCACCCTTGATCTCGGCGCCCATGGGCGAGGCCGACGCGGTGCGTATGTCGTGCAGCTGGGTCCCGACCTTCTGCATCATCCGCAGCCCATGCCCGTTGGGGCTGGTCGCCCGCACGCCCGTGACCTGCCCCGCGCCGTTGGGCACCGGCTCGGTGGCGGGCGTGTTAAACAGCGCCTGTTTCATTGGACTGCGCAGAGTGGGGTCGTGTTGAATACGCCACGCGTTCCTGGGGCGGTCAAACTAATCTAAAATTGTCAGATTGTACCGTGCTCGACTTTGTCGAGCGCCAACGGGACTGTCAGGCCAACGCGGAAGGAAATGCGGGGCGCACGTTACCCCAGCGCGAACGGACGACCCACGAGGGGCCATGCATCGAGGCCCCGCAACTCGTGGAAGGGGGTGAGTTAGAGACCCTCACAAACGAGAAGGACCGCAGCCCCCTGACCAAGGGTTCGCGGTCCTAAACACATAAGGCGTCGCCCGCCCAGTCGTTAAATGATGCGGGCATCCGTCTGGTGCATGTTGTACCAAGTCGCCCGGATCCTGTATACGGGGTCCGGGCGACTACGGGGTTTTTCCGCCGGCCGATCTATCGCCTGGCAGGTGTTTTGTCCGCCAATTTCGGCGAGAATCAGTTTGACCTGATCCGCCAACTCCGGGGCCCGACCAAAAGGACGTTTTACAACGCCACAGCCTCTTGCGGGACCGCGTCGCGGAACGCGCCCGGCTTGAGCTCGGACTCCTCGTACACGTTGACGGCCTTTTCCGTTGCGCGGTGGAGGTCCTCGGCCACGGCTAGCACATCGAAGGGACCGTCGTCGCTGGCGCGCGCCAACACGTCGATGTCCGATTCGGCGGTGGCCTCCTGGCGTGCATAAGAACCGAAGAGGTGGGCCGATGCCATGTGGTCTCGGCGTTGAGAGAACGCTTTCCTCCCAGGAAATTGCATACAGATGGCTGGCCGATTGGACCGATAATAGCGTATGTTTCTTGGCGACGACCCCGCTTTCCTGCCTTGACCCTGTCCGTCCGCGGGGCATCCGCCCGCCCCCCGCTTGCCTGCCCATCCACCCGCTCACTGCAAGAGGAGCTCCCATGAACCTCGCCCATCTCGAATACTTCGAGGCCGTCTGCCGCGAGCGGAGCATCACCGAGGCGGCGCGGACCCTGCACGTCACCCAGCAGGCGGTCTCGCTGGCGATGGCGGCGCTCGAGCGCGAGCTGGGCGTGCGGTTGCTGGAGCGCGGGCGCGACGGCGCGCACCCCACGGCGGCCGGGCGTGAGCTGCTCGGCAATGTGCGTGAGCTGCTCTTCTCGGCCAACCGCCTGCGGGCCCGGGCCGCCGCGCTGCGTCCGGGTATTGCGGGGTCGGTGGCGCTGGCCTACGCCACCTGCACGGTGCGCATGGACGGCCCCCATCCCAACCAGGCCGACCTCGATACGTTCGGTGACCAACACCCCGACGTCTCACTGCGTACGTTCGAGGCGGCGAGCGACGCCTGCCTGGCGCTGGTGTCCCAGGGCACAGCCGACCTGGCGCTTGTGGCGGGCCATCCCGACCCCGCGCTTTTTGACGGGAGATTTCTGCAGTCCAAGGAGCTCGTGCTTTGCGTGCCGGCCGGCCACGAGCTCGCGGACCGGGGAGAAATCTCCTACGCCGACCTGCGCGACGTTCCGCAGCTGCTGCCGCCCGACCTCAACTACTCCCTGCATGCTACCGAGGAAGCGTGCAGACGCTGGGGCTTTGACCCCACTTTTTTGGAGGTGCCCCAGAGCGTTGGCGACCAGGTGGAGCTTGTGGCCGCAGGTTTTGCCGTGGCGTTCATGCCGGGCGACTACGAGGTGGCCCTGCAGAACCCTGCGGTGCGCCTGGTCCACATGCGACCCGAGGAGGCGTGCCGCATCCCCCTGTGGCTGGCCTGGTCGTCCGAGCGCGAGCTGAGCGACGCCGCCCGCGCGTTCGTGGACTACTTTGTGGGCGCGCTTTCGGGGCGGTAGGGGAGGGGCTCGGAGCGCTTCCATGCGCCGCTACGCAGGGCGCCGCGGGCCCAAACTCCTGGACCCGCGGCGCCCTCGAGGGCTTCTCCGCCAGCTCTTCGCTTTCTGAGTGCGCCTTCTACCTCTTACGCCTCGCGGATGTTGCCGCCGGCGGCGGTGAGGCCGGCCAGGTAGCCCGAGGCCACGCAGAAGCCCTGGGCCGAGCCGCCCTGGAAGTAGGGTACCGCCCACAGGTCGGCGTCGGCTCCGGCCACGAACAGGCCGGGGATGGGGTTGTTCTGGGCGTCGAGGGCGCGGCACTCATCGTCGCACTTGATGCCGCCCAGGGTGAGCCACGCGGCCACGTCGAGCTGCACCGCGTAGAACGGGCCGGTCTCCACGGCGGTCAGGAACTCGGCCGGCTTGAAGAAGTCGTTGTCCTCGGCGGCGGCGCAGGCCTCGTTGTAGCGGGCGACCTCGGCGGGGAGCTGGGGCAGGCCGCAGGCTTCGGCCAGATCGTCGAGGGTGTCGGCCTTCCAGACCCAGCCCTCTTCGACGCCCTGGTCGATCTTGGTGGGCATCTGGGTGAGGGGCACGCCGGCAAAGCTCATCTGCACCACGGGCGCCATGTTGGCGATGGCGCTCTCAGACATGAAGCCGGTGATCTCGTTGGAGGAGTACAGGTCCACGAGCGCCTGGTCCAGCACCACGTAGTAGGTGCTCTCGCGCAGCATGGGTTCGGCGCAGTACATGGTCGAGGTGGCCATCTTGGACTCGTCCATAAAGCGGCGTCCCTGGCCGTTCACGAACAGGCCGCCGAACAGCGGCAGGCAGAACAGGGGCGTCTCGGCCACGTTGCCCACGATGAAGTCGGTGGAGCGGGCGTTGGCGGCACCGAGCTCGTTGATGGAGGTCGAGAAGTTCTTGCCCATCTGGGCGCCGGCGGCCTGGGCGAGCTTGATGCCCGCGCCGTCGTTGAAGGGGCTGCCCGCGCCGTACATGCGCGCGCCGCCGTAGTACTTGGCGACCATGTCGAGGTCCTGGATGAAGCCGCCGGTGCACACGATGGTCTGGGGCGCGTTGACGTCCACCGTGGCGCCCTCGCCGTCGACCAGGCGCACGCCGACTACGGCACCGTCGCTGACCAGCAGGTTGGTGACCTCGCAGCCCCAGAGGCACTCGGCGCCGGCGGCGTCGATCATGCCCTGCAGGTACTCGGCGCGCTCGGGGCCGCTGACCATGTACACGTGGCCGCCCCAGTTGAGGACGCCGATCTCGTTGGGGTCGGCGTCGTTCTCGAAGGGGAACATGAGCGGCGTGCCGGCCTCGATGATGAGGTCCATGCCCGGGCCCGAAGCGCGCAGCACGTTGCGCAGGGCGCTGGCGTTGGACTGGTAATGGGTGCCCTCCCAGATGTGGTCGAAGGCCCACTGCTGGGTGATGTGGGTGTCCCACTTGAGCTCCTCGGAGCTCTCGACGGCCCAGATGCCGGCGGTGTTGCAGGCGTTGGTCGCGGCGATGTTGGGCGCGCGGTCGATGGCGACGGTCTTGGCGCCCTGCTTGGCGGCGGCCGTGGCGGCGATCATGCCCGCGACGCCGCAGCCCACCACGACCACGTCGGCGTCGATGGACTCGTCGGCGGCCGGGGCGGTGGTGGGGTCGAGAACGGCGTAGTCGGTGGCAGCGGCCGGGGCAGCCTGGGCGGCGCGAGGCATGCCGGCGGCGTAGAGGCCCATGGAGACGAAGGCCCCGGCAGCGGCGGTCCCGGCCACGAGGGCGCGGCGCGAGAGGGCGGGCGAGGTGGAGGGTGCGGGTGCGGGCATGGAGGGGTCCCCTTTCTGGTTGGCGGACGTGTTGGGTAGACGCGCGGGCGCTTTCGGGGCCAAGTGGTCGGGCGCATGTGCGGCGACCGCATGGACGACGAGCGGTTTTTTGGCGGCCCGCGCTGCTGCCATAGTCGCGCTAAACAAGCGGAGTAGGGTAACAAGAAATGCTGATAGATATACAAAGAAGAATTGTGATAGCAGGTAGAAGAGGTGGAGGGGTTAGGACACGGGCGGCCTGGGGGTGTCTCGTTCGCGCTTTGGCGGGTCCATAGAAGCGCTGCGGCAAAGTGTGCGAACGTGCGATGCACTGGGGCACACGTGCCCGAGTGGGACGCTGTATGGGATTGGGGAGGTAAAAGCAACTTCACCCCCCAGGCCGCAGGCCGGCTGGCAAATAAAGCTAGTTAATCTGTCAAGCCCTCTACCTGCAGGTATGCTGTATAACCGCAGGTAGAGGGCTTGTTGGTGGCTGCCAAATTAACCAGGATTTTTTGGATTGCCGCCTACCCTGCCAAAAAATCCTGGTTTTTCTGGCTTCGGGTCCCCGGCCATCCGCTGGGTCCCCGGGCTCCGCCTACGCCCTACGCCCGCTCGACCGCCGGCTCCTCGCGCCCCTCCTGCTCGTCGCGCGCCTCGTCGACGGTGGTCCCCACGTTGGCCTCTACGGTGCCGATCTCGCAGTCGGTCACGCGCACCTGCTCGCCACCGAAGGCGCCGCGCTTGGCGTCGACCCTGCTCAGCCATGCCCAGCCCCGTGCCTGACCCTGATTGACCTGCAGCTCTTCCTTGATCGAGACCTCCTGCAGGCCGATCGTCTCGGCCGTGAGCTCCGCCGTGTTCGCGCTCACCCCCACCAGGTCGATGCTGTTTGCGCGCAGCTCCAGGGTGCCGTCGATCGCCAGTTCCTGCGACCCCATGATGAGCGGCATTGCCTCCACCTGGGCCGTTGCACTGTTGACTGTGATCGTGCCCTTCCACCCCTGCGGCACGTAGATGCGCAGCCGGGTGCGGTAGGGGTCGCCGGCCATCGCGGCGAACGAGGCCACCGGGTTGGCAAAGACCAGCTCCTCGTGGGCATCGACCATGACGTCGACCGTCGAGCCCACCTGCCGCGCGTCCACGTCTGCCACGCTGCCCCAGAACATCATTGCGGTCTCGCCGTCGGGCTCGACCACATGAATCTGGTCGTCCGACGAAACCCCCAGGTACACATGGTAGAAGTGGCGCCCCTGACTGCCGCCGTTCCCGTAGGGGGCGTCGCCGACCTCGATGCGGTCCACGGCGTCCGCGTCAAAGCTGTAGGCCTCTCCCCTGAGGGAGCTGCCGGCCTGCTCCGCCAGTTCCTCGGGGCCGCCGGCCGCGCCGATGGTCCCCAGCACGGTGAACGCCGACGCAAGCACCACCACGGTCGACCCGATGGCCGCCACGCCCCACAGCGGCATGCGGCGGCGGGGCTTCTCGCCTGCGGACCCTGCGGCCCCGGCTGCCCCTCCGGCCATGGGCGGCATGGGCATCGAGGGGTATTCCTTGGGCGAGATCGGTGCGGCGTCGCGGGTGCGCCCGGCACGGCCCCGAACAGCCTGCACACTCCAGGCCACGAGCATCACGAGCAGCTTGCCAAAGAAGTAGGTGGCGATGGCCATGAGCACGGCCATGCCAAAGAACCCGGCGATGACCGCCACGTTGGCCACGGTGGCCAGCATGCCGCTGGCCGGCGACACCACGCAGGCCACGATGGAGAGCGCCCCCACAAACACGCAAGCGAGGGCCACTATGCCCAGGCACAGGTCGACGACCCACAGGCACAGGTAGAGGCTCACCACCGCGCAGGCAACGCCGCAGGCCACCGGCAGGAGTAGCAAGATCCCTATGGCCGCGCAGGTCCAGAGCAACACCTTGCCTACCATGTGGAGACACCCCTTGGGCTTGGCGGCGTTTTGGGCCCCGGTGCCTGGGGCTGCGGGGGAGGCGGCGCCCGCGGATGTTTGGGCCTGCGATTGGGCCTGGGCCTGCGATTGGGATTCGGCCCGCTGGGCCAGGATGTTGGCCGCGATGTCCTCGGGGCTTTCGAGCGAGGCCACGGCCTGGGCCTCGGTCATGCCGTCGTCGATGCGGTCCTCGATCTGCTCGCTGTAAAAGTCGACCATGGCGGCGCGCTCGCCCGCGTCAAGCGAGGCGAGACAGCGCTCGAGTCGGTAGAGAAACTCACGCTTGGTCATGACGTGCCCCTTCGATGTAGTCGTGGATGCGGACCATCTCGCTCCAGCTGGCGCAGAAGTCGTCGATGCGGCGGCGGCCCTCGTCGGTGATGCGGTAGTACTTGCGCAGGCGGCCGTTGTGCTCGATGGCGTAGGTCTTGAGGGCCCCGGCGGTCTCGAGCCGTTTGAGGATGGGGTAGAGCGTGGACTCCGAGATCTCGATGCAGGCCGAGACGTCCTTGACGATCTGATAGCCGTAGGAGTCCTGCTTGCTGATGGCCGCAAGCACGCAGGCGTCGAGGACGCCCTTCTTGAGCTGCGCGTCCATGGCGGTGGGGCCTCCTCTCTGGGGGTCGGTGGGGGCGATTGGGGTCGAGGGTGCGGGTGGTTCCGGAGGTTGCATGGCATTGCAGTATACTACGTTAGACATAGTATGCAATACAGGGTATTGGGGATTTTTGGGAGGTTGGGTCCCTGGGGCCCGGCGTGGCGGCCGGGTGCGGCGGCCCGGCGGCCCGGTGGCCGAAATCGAAAGAATGCGACTCGGTTTGGTGGGGGATGGCCAAAAACCGAGGATTGCGACTCGGTTTGAGGGTACTACGTTCTGGCTTACAGGTATCACCGCAGTTAGATTGCGTGTTGGCAAGCAACCCAGGGACTTCTCCGCTAAAAAACGAGTCGCAAAGTCCAGATTCCTGCACCCTATAACGAGGTTGAATCGCAAAGTTCGGATTTTGGCCACGGGTTTGCCGCTGACCGCTGTGGGGGCAAATTCGAGCGCTATATATCATTCTGTAACAAATATGGTTCCATCGGGCGAAATACAGCCGCATAACAGGGGTTCGTGTACCTTGCATATATTGATATATCGTCCATTAACGCTGCGGTCGTTTGGAGGCCGCAACAAAATGCCTGGTCATGGCCTTGTCGCGAGCTGCGGTTCGGCGATTGGCCGGGTCGCCGCCGTCCCAGTCGGGTCGCTTTGGGAACAACCGGCCTAGCGCGCGGTACAAGAACCCCCATTTTGCGGGTGTATTTGTGCTAAAAAGATTGTAATTTTAGAAAAATGATCAAACTGCCCCTCCTCCATCTCGCCTTACCCTCAGCCGCCTGCACCTCTCCCTCTGGTTCCCCGCGTTGATCGCCCCCACCGTCCCTACCACCCCTTCCCGAATCGCTCCACCGCCTTGCGTCGCATGGGTTCCACCTGGTCGGCCAGGCCGTACAGGGCCAGCTCGGCCACCCGCTTGGTCAGCGTGGACCCGTCGGCGCAATAGATGCGCACGCGGTCGCCCGCAAGCGGCGCCACCCCGGCAAAGATCCCCTCGCGCGGTGGGTCGAATGCGACGCCGCCCGCCGCGAGCGCCGCGCTTCCGGCCCCGACGCCCGCGCTGATTCGGTCCCCGTCGCCCGCGCTGGCTCCGGCCCCGACGCCCGTCCTGATCCCGCCGCTCGTCCCTGCGCCCGGTCGCACGCCGGCTTCCCTTCGCATCCTGCGCCCGCCGCTCGACCCGAACCGCGGCACCGCCGTGCAGCGCGGGTCCAGCCGTTCGAGGATCTGTCCGCAGGAGGTCGGCCGGTCGGCGGGGTTTCTCCGCAGCATCCAGCCGATAAGAGCGCGGTCGTCGCTGCCGAGCTCCCCGCTGAGCGCCAGCGCCCGGTCGCCCCCGCGCGCGACGGCCTTCCACACGGGGTCGCCACCGTTGGGGAGCCTGCCGGTCAGCAGCAGGTGCAGCAGCAGGCCGAGCGCAAAGATGTCGTGCCGCCGGTCGACGGCCCGTGCCAGGGGCGAGCCGGCCCGGCCCAGCGAGTCGCCCCCATCGGCGCGCGACACGTAAGCGGCCAGCTCGGGCGAGAAGTACTCGGGCGTGCCCACCACCTTGGCGGCGTCGGGCACCTTGCCTGCAAACGCGGCGTCGTCGTAGTCAAAGAGCAGGCAGCGAGGCCCGCGTCCCTCGTCGAGCACAAACGTGTTTGCGTCCTTGATGTCTATGAGCACGATGCCCTGCCGGTGCACGGCGTCCATGGTGCGCAGCACGTCCTCGAACATGGCCAGCACGGTCGAGCGGGGATAGCGCCGGTGCACGGCGGCTGGGGCAACGGCGCGGCCCGTGTCGACCAGCTCGGTTACGTGCACGAGCTTGTTGCCGCAGCGCACCACCTCGACCGGGCGCACGAGGCACGGGTTCGGGTTTGGCCCGCACGCCGCCAACAGCCGCGCGTCGAGCCGCACCAGATGCTCGCGATAGGCCTCGAACTCCCGCTGCCGTTCCAGGGCCGAGGGCGCCCCCGACGCCAGCGCGCGCTCGGACGGCGCCACGTAGCGGTCGAACTGCTTGAGAAACACCCGCGTGCCGTTGCTGACCCGCGTGCCGCTGCCCACGTAGCCGTTTGCCGCCGGCTGCAGCTCGCCGTCGAGCCGGTATCCTGCGATTTTGAGCATGTCGTCGCGCCGTCCCTTCCTAAACATCGCGGGTCGCCTCGCCGGCGTGCGGGAGCAGCCGCTCGTAGCTGGGCTTATAGCTTGCCCACAGTGCGTCGACGGCCTGCCGGTAGCCTTCGCGCGCGGCCTCGTCGGCATGGGCGCCCGGTGCCTCCGGAAAACCCCTGATATAGCCCGCGTAGAGCTCCGCCGCCCGCCTGCGCGCCACCTCGGCCCACGCCGGGCACGCAATCTCGCCTCCGGTCGTACCCCCACCCCCGTCTGTGCGCCCGTCCTCGCCCCCGGGCTCCCGTGCCACCTCGATCGCCACCAGCGAGCAGTCGTCCTGGGCGTGCCGCTCCCAAAAGCCGTCCATGAGCGGCAGGGCCGCCTCGGGTTCGAGCCCAAGCCAGCGCCAGAGCATGAGCTCAAAGTGCATGGGACTGCGGTAGGGGGAGTACACCCCGTCTGAGCAGGCAAGAAGCTCCGCCGGTCCGGTGACCTCCACCACGTTGAGCCCCAGCCGTGTGCCGTCCCCGCAGGTCACGTCGAGCCCGAGCCGGGCGGTCTGGGCCGCCGGCGCGGCGCCGCGCAGGTCCTCGAGGGCGTCGGCCCCGGTGGCGTTGTCGTCGCGGGTGAGCTGGGCAAGGCCCGCGTGGTCGAGCAGGTAGGCGCGGGCGTCGCCGGCCCACAGGCACACGGCGTAGGCGCCTCCCGCGGTGGATGCCCGCAGCACGGCGGCGCAGTTGGTGGGCAGCGTGCGTGCGGCGACCTTCTCGCCCAGCTCCAAAAGCGCCGCGTCGAGCGCCACCTCCAGCTCGTGGCGCAGCCGCATTGCGCTCAGGAGCACGTCGGCCTCGCCGAAGCAGCGCGAGAACTCCGCCTTGAGCCGGCCCTCCCGCGATGCGAGCTCGGTGCGCAGGCAGTCCCGGGCGCAGCGGGCGGCCAGGCGGGCCTCGGTCTCGCGGGTCTGGCCCGCGGGCCGGCCGCCCAACCCGCCGAGCCCGTCAAAGACGGCGGCCGCCCAGTCGCCCACGCACAGGGCGGCGTCCTCGCCGTGGCCGGGCACCCGTTCGAACACGTTGATGAGCATGGTTGGCCGCCTTTCGCGGGTGGGATGACAGGGGAGGGGGCCGTTCGGGCGGTTTGGAGGGGTCGGGAGCCGTCCATTCGACGAAATGGGGGTCTGACTGGCCGCATCGGAGGGTTGTGCGGGACCGCCGGGGGCGCGCAGGCACCTATTGGGGATGACTGTTCGAGAGCTACACCGATGTGAGCTGCTGTTTTAGTAATTTGATAAATCACCAAGCCCCGGTCGACCCCTCGAAGGTCCCGGGCGGTCCCGCACAACCCTCACACGCAGCCACTTCGGGGCCGTTTGGCCCAAAAGCGTTGGGCGGCAGCCGGTGGGCGGCGGGCGACAGCCGGCGAATCCGGCGCAGGCCACCTGTCCGCCCAACCCGTCCCGTTCGTCCAGCCCAACCCGCCCGGCCCGCCCTGCCCGCCCGCGCCCCGGCGCTAGATGCTGTTGGCGATCCAGTTCACCACCACCTGCATGTCCACGTCGCTCAGCCCGTCGCCGGCGCGGCAGGGGGTGTGGTGCACCAGCGGCCAGGTCTCGTTGATCTCGTCCCACACCTTGTCGTGGGGTGCAAAGATCGCCATGCGCCGCTCGGTGGACCCCAGCCGCCCCTGGCCGTCGTCCCACACGGCCCCGAGCTCCTCAAGGCTGCGGGGCATCTCCTGAGGGTACCCCGGCGTCGAGTCGCGCTTGGGGTGATCCAGGGGGTGCGGCCCGGTGTCGGTCATCAGCAGCACGATGTGGCGACGCTTGGCTCCGCGCGTCATCCAATCGCTGGTAAACGCCTTGTAGAGCGCCTCGAGGCCGTTTTCGGGGGCGTCGCCTCCGCCGGTCGCCTGCAGGTGGTTCAGGTAGGCGTAGAAGCGCGACTCCTGGGCGGGCAGCTCAAAGAATTCGCTCTCGACCATGGGCTCGTCGTCGCAGTAGTAGTCGCGGAATCCGCAGACCTTGAAGCGCAGCGAGTCCACCCGGCGGTTCTTCTTGCGCAGGCCCTCGTTGATCTGGCCCACGAGGTCGCGCCCGAGCATCTTGCTCTTCTCGATGACGGGGCCCATGGAGCCGGTGAGGTCGAGGCACAAGACGATGTCGACGTTGGTCTCGAACTCGACGTCCTCCTCGTCGAACACAGCGTTCCAGTCGATGGCGGGCTCGGCGGCGTCTGAGGCGCCGGGCGGTTCGTCAAGGTACTCGGAGCTGGCGGAGAAGCCCATGTCGATGGGGGCGGTACGGTCGAGGGCGTCGCGGGATTCGAGGTCGATTGCCATGGTGGGCGTCCCTTCTCGTGGTGGGGCCGGCGCGGGCGGCCCGGTCGGTCCTTCGGGTGTTGGCGGCACGGGGGGCGGGCACGTCCGGCGTGCTCGGACGGCCCGCCTGCTCGCCCCGCCCGTCATCCGTAGCCTGACGCCCCCGCGGCCCCGCGGGTTGTACAAAAACGCGCGGCCCCGGCGCGCGCTCCCGCCGGCCGCCGTTCCTACCGCCTGCCGTTCCCGCTATCCGTCGCCTTCCGCTGCCCGTCCCCGGCCTGCGCCCCCGGTCCTTCTCCCCCGCCCCCGCGGGTGTATGATGACCCCGTGCCGCCTGTCAGCCTGTTCGCCAGCGCCGACGGCGGCCTTGCCGAACCGCCTCGCCCCAAGGAGCGCCCATGGACCGCCTGACCTGCTTCGTCGCCTCTCCCATCGGCAAGGACGGCTCCGAGTCGCGTACGCGGGCCGACGACGTGTTCGACTTCCTTATCGAGCCGGCTCTCGACCGCTACGGCTTCGATGTCAAGCGCGCCGACCACAGCAGCCGCGGCACCGACATCCGCGACGACATGGTGAGCAGCCTGCGCGAGAGCGACCTGTGCGTGGTGGTCATGACCGACATGAACCCCAACGTCATGTTTGAGTTTGGCATCCGCTTCGAGACCGGCAAGCCCTTTGTGGTGCTCATGGACGAGTCCCAGCGGCAGGTGGTCCCCTTTGACGCCCGTACGCTGCGGATCATCTACTACGACGGCAGCTTCCAGAACCCGCGCTCCACCCGCGACACCCAGCGGGCGATCCAGCAGGCCGTCGACGGCTTTATCGAGGCGGGCATCAACCGCACGACCAAGGCGTCGTTCGAGAGCATCGCCGACTCCCTCAACCGCGTGGAACGCAAGCTCGAGAGCCTGCTCAAGCGCGAGGTCCGTTCCGCCGTGGCGGCCCCGGCGCCGTCGCAGCCGGCCATCGAGCAGGTCTTGAACCCGCGCGAGGCCTTTTTGGCCGCGCGGCTCCAGGGCGACGTGGCCCGCATGGAGCGGCTGCTGCCCCTGATCGAGCCGCGCGTCGACTTTGTGCAGTTCTACGACTTTTACGTGCAGATCGTGGCGGCCCAGGGTTCCGAGTACGCCGGGCAGCTTCTCTCCCAGAACATGGAGCGCTTCATGGCCGTGGCCCCCAACGCCAAGGCAAAGATCGACTACCTGGGCTGCTTCGTGTCGTACTGCATGCGGCGCAACAAAGAGGGCGAGGAGCTCGAGCGCGTGGTCTCGATCATCGAGGAGGCGCTGGACGACGACGCCCTGACCGACCCCCAGCGCGCCGCCCTCCACTGCCAGGTGAACCGCCTGCTCTACGGCCAGTACTCCAACACCGGCGACGAGGCCTACCTGATCGCGGCGGTGCGCTCGCTCGAGCAGTCCATCGCCTACGACCCGCACGACGCCTCGTACCACTACAACATGGCCCTCTGCCGCCGCGAGCTCGGCCAGATCGAGGAGGCCCAGGAGTCGATCCTGCGCTGCCTCGACCTCGACGGCGCCGACGACAGCGACCACCTGGCCCTGGCCTGCCAGATCTTTGCGGCCACGGGCAACGCCGAGCTCGCCCCGACCCTCGAGCGCCTGCGCGAGGCCAACCCCGACAAGTACGCCATCACCCGCGCCGACCTCGAGGCGCGTTCATCCAGGGGTTAGGGGCTGGGGGATTGTTGCGGGCAAGCAGAGTTGCCGAGGTTGCCGAGGGCGCCAGGGTTGCCGAGGGCGCCAGGGTTGCCGAGGGCGCCAGGGTTGCCAGGGTTGCCGAGGGCGCCAGGGTTGCCAGGGTTGCCGAGGTTGCCAAACAAAGCAGGTTTATTCGGCGCAATCAGGGCCTTGCCAAACAAACCTGCTTTATCTGGCAGGGTATCTACCAGCAGAAATAAAGAAAATATGCTGGTAGATTCCTTATTTTTGTTTGCCAAACAAAGTAGGTTTATTCGGCGACACCGCCGACGGTGGGAACTTCTGCCAAACAAAGTTACATTATCTGGCACGCCCTCGGCCCGCTGCCTTATCCGGCACACCCTCGGCCCGCTGCCTCATCTGCGCGCCTTCGGCCCTTGTCCAATCCCGCCCCGCCCCCAGAGCCGCAACTCCTCCGCCCCCCGCCCGCTTCGCTGCACTCCCGTGAAATCCTACCGATCTCCTTGCTATAATGGCCCCCACGTGCAATCCCAAGGTCCTTCGAGGCCCTTGCGACTCGACCCAACCCGACCCAACCCCCGGGGGAGAGGCCCCCGAGAGAGGACGCCTTCATGATTGAGACCGACTTCACCCCCCACGGCGTGTGCGCCCGCAATATCCATATCGTGCTCTCCGACGACGGCCAGACCGTCGAGAGCGTGGAGTTCACCCGCGGCTGCGACGGCAACCTCAAGGCCATTGCCAAGCTCGTGGCCGGCATGCCGGTCGACAAGGTGGTCGAACTGCTCCAGGGCAACACCTGCGGCCCCAAGCCCACCTCCTGCGCCGACCAGCTCACCCATGGGCTGCGCGAGGCCCAGAAGCTCGCGACCGCCTAAGATGCTGGTCTCGACCAAGGGCCGCTACGGTCTGCGTATGATGATCGACATCGCGCGCAACCAGCAGGCCGGTGTCAAGATATCGCTGCGCGAGATTGGCGAGCGCCAGGGCATCTCGGTCAAGTACCTGGAGCAGCTGGCCCGCTCGCTGTGCAACGCGGGGCTGCTGCGCGGGAGCCGCGGTCAGGGGGGCGGCTACGCGCTGGCCCGCCCCGCCCGGTGCATCACGGCCGGGGCCATCCTGCGCGCGACCGAGGGGTCCACGGCGCCGGTTTCGTGCCTGGTTGACTCCGACGACCCCCACTGCCTGCGCCAGCCTGACTGCGAGACGGCCGCCTTTTGGGTGGGGCTCGATAAGATGATCGCCGCCTACGTGAACGGCTACACCCTCGAGGACCTGGTCAACGACAGCTCCTCGCTCGACCCGGCCCCCGGCCCCTGCATCGGTGCGCCGCACGGCCGGGGGTAGGGGGCTCGCCGGTGGGCGGCGATGCGACGGTGGCAAGATCGCGTTCGAATCAGGAAGGCGCAAGCGGCAAATGGCAAGAGTTCAACCAAATCAGGAAGCGGGCCCGGCGCATGTGGCAGGAATCTAAGAAAATCAGGACGTTAGCGGCTTAAAATCGGTCTTTGGAAGCGCGGCAATCCTGATTTGATCGAATTCCTGCCAGATGGTCCTCCCCGCTTCCTGATTTGAACGATTTTATGCCATGGCGCCCGGCGGGGCGACCGGCCACAACGCGCGATCCACGGCGCTTCGTCCTCGCGCCCCGCCCGGCCCGGCCGCGAGCTCGTCTTCTCCCCTACCCCAGGTTCCGCGGTTCGCTCGGGTCCAGCGGCAGCTCGTCGCGCTCCACCAGGCCGGCGGCCACCAGGTACTCCACGATGATCTGGGCGGCATCCACGGCCGCGGCGATGCGCGTGGTGTTAAAGGCGAGGTCAAAGTTGCGCAGGTCGCCCCAGCGCTTGCCCGTGTAGCGCTCGTAGTACTTGGCGCGGCGCGGCGCGATCTCCTTAAAGCGGGCCAGGGCCTCGTCGGCGGTCAGGCCGTTGCGGCGGGCGATGCGCTTGAGGCGGGCCTGTTCGTCGGCGTGCAAAAAGACGTCGACCACGTCGATCTCGTCGTGCATGTCCTCGAGCACGTAGTCGGCGCAGCGTCCCACGATGACGCAGCTGTGTTGGCGGGCGATGTCTTTGATGGCGTTGGCCTGGGCGATGAAGAGCTGGTCGTCGAGGGGGATGTCGTTGCCGTTCACAAAGCCCTTCGACGAGTACGAGAAGAGCCAGGCCAGGCCGCGGGGCACGCGCTCGTTCTGCTTCACGAACGACTCCACCGAAAACCCGCTGCTCTCGGCCGCCTTGTAGACGAGCTCCTTGTCGTAGTAGGCCACTCCCAGCAGGCGGGCGAGCTGCTCGCCGACCTCGCGGCCGCCGCTGCCGTACTGGCGCCCGATGGTGACCACGAGGTTCTTCCGCGTCTGCGGGGTCGGGGGCTTCTCTGCCGAGGGGGCTTGGGCCGAGTCTGCAGTCATGGAGGTTCCTTTCGGGGCTAGGGCGGCTCGACGCGCGCCGCCGTGGGGCTGTCTGGTTTTACCGTAGAGCGGCCCGTGCGGGCGTCTTTGCATTATAGGCGGCGGTATAGGGTTAGCGACGACCGAAGGGAGGACCCCATGCAAAAGGACAATCGCCCCGCATCCCCGTGTGCGTCCCCGGGCGCTTCCGCGGACATCCCCCGGGTTCGTACGGCGTTGCCCCCGGCGGCGGCCGGCACCCACGTCGAGCCGACGCTCCATCCCGGCGAGGGCGTCTGGGTGGGTGCCTCCCGGGCGACCCGTCGCGAGTTTGCGGCCGCTGCCTCGGCGACTATGGCGGCGTTCGCGATGGGCATCCCCCTGGCGCGTGCGGCGAGGGCCGACGACGCCCAGGGTCCCGATGCCGCCGACCAGACCCAGGACGCCGGCGAGACGCCCGCCGACGAGGGCCCCGTGGGCATCGACGAGCAGGGCAACGTCGACGTCATCGCCAACTTCACCGACCTCATCGAGGAGACCGACTACGAGCCCGTTGCCAGCTACACGCTGTCCGTGGGCTGCAACGTCTGCGCCGACTGCGAGACCCGCGCGGCGGTGGTGCAGGCCAATGGCGGCGGCCGGCCGTTCACAGTGGTGGGCTGCCTCGACTACGCCACGGGCGAGTACACGGTGGTGGTGCCCGAGCCGGTGAGCGGCTCCGACTTTGCCCCGAGCGACGCCCGCATCACCGACTCCCTTATCGCCTGGGTCGAGGTCGACAACAGCACCGACCGTTGGGCGTTCTACGCGGCCCCCTTTGCCGGGGCGCCCGTGAGCGTGGGGACCTACGGCTTGGTAAAGCTGGGCGAGGGCGACGCCGACTGGCTGCCCCCGCTGTTCGACGTCGCGGGCAGCCGCGTGGTGTGGCAGGTCATGCCCGACCCCTACGGCACCAAGACCCGCGAGTACTCCCACGCCTACCTGTGGACCCTCGGCGCCGGCGAGGGGACCGAGATCTACGAGTCCCCGGGCCGCTTTGCCTGCGAGCCCAACATCAGCGGGGGCGTCCTCACGCTCGCCCCGCGCATCAAGCCCGACGAGGGCGTCTACTACGGGCTCAAGGCCATCGACCTCGACCACGGTCAGGCGGTCGTCGACGAGCAGGAGATGCCGGTCTCGGTGCGTCCCTTCAGGGCCACGCGCATCGGCGACACCTTTGCCTTCTCGGTCGAGGCCAACTACGGCTATGGAGGCCTGCTGGGCTCCATGGGCTACTACATCGGCCCCGGCGGCGGTCCCTTTGACTACGTGCCCCGCGAACCGTCGGCCCAGGTGAGCTTCGTGGGGGGCGCCTACATCGTGAAGAGCCAGCTCTCCTACTTCGTGGTGGACCTGGAGCGGCGCACCTACGCCCGCATCGCGGCGGCGAGCGGCTGTACGGACTACGGCGACTACCCGGCCACGGCGGGCACGGCGAGCCAGTTCGTGACCTATGCCGCTGTAAAAGATTCGTCTACGGGCATACCGAATGGCGTTTTGGTGCGCATCTTTACTCTTCTGTGAGGTATAATAGAGGAGACGTATTTTGCCTAAAGCATCAACGCCCGCCTCGGCCCTTGCGGCGGGGCGGTTTTTGTACATCGATACGGTGTTAGAGGCGCAAGAAACGAAGTGCGAAGGAGCTGAGCTATGCCCCAGGAACAGCGTAGGATTCTGTTGGTCGAAGACGAGAAGGCCATCCGCGATGCAGTGACGGCCTACCTGGAGCGTGAGAAGTACGCCGTCGTGGGTGTCGGCGACGGCCAGAGCGCGGTCGACGAGTTCGAGAAGCATCAGTTCGACCTCATCATCCTCGACCTCATGCTTCCCAAGCTTTCGGGCGAGCGCGTATGCCGCGCCATCCGCGACACCTCCGAGGTGCCGATCATCATGCTGACCGCCAAGGGCGAGGTCGAGGACCGCATCATCGGTCTCGAACTCGGTGCCGACGACTACCTGATCAAGCCGTTCTCGCCCCGCGAGCTCGTGGCCCGCGTGCGCGCCCTGCTGCGCCGCACCCACCTCGACGCGGAGCCCCAGCTCGAGGTCCTCGACTTCGGCGACCTGATCATCGACGTCTCGGGCCACAAGGTCGAGGTCGAGAAGCGCGAGGTGGAGCTCACCGCCTCCGAGTTCAAGCTCCTCACCACCCTGGCGCGTTACCCGGGCCGCGTCTACACCCGCATGGAGCTGGTGGAGAAGGTCCTGGGCTATGACTTCGAGGGTTACGAGCGCACCATCGACTCGCACGTCAAGAACCTGCGTGCCAAGCTCGGCGACGACCCCCGCAACCCCAAGTGGCTTTACACCGTGCACGGCGTGGGCTATCGTTTTGAGGCCCCCAAGAAGGAAGAGCCCGCCAAGGAGTAAGCGTTTGACGCCGGGCATCGCCGCGGCCCTGCGGCCGTTGCGGTGCGGCGAGGAGGTCTTTCGTGCCCACAGCACGCGACTCGGGGGACGAGACGTCCCAAGGCACACACCATAGCATCGGCAAGGACGCCGCCCCCGAGGCGGCGTCCTCGTCCAGGGGGCGTTTCCGCCGGGGCGTCCTGGGCCTTCGCGCCGGGGAAGGGCGCGTCGTCGGTTTCAGGCAGCGCGTGACCCTCTCCTTCGCGGCTGTGGCCGTGAGCACCACGCTGCTGTTCGTGGTGGTTCTCACCCTGGTCTGGAACAACCAGTTCGCCTCGTACACCCGCACCACCATGGAGAACCTGGCGGAGTCCACGGCCGCTGCGCTGGCGCGTGTGTACAACACCCGGAGTTACTGGAGCACCTCCCAGATCGACGCCGCGGCCGCCGGCGCCGCTTCGACCGACGGCGTGGGCATCCAGGTGCTGAACGCCGACGGCGTGGTGCTCTACGACAGCACCCGCATCACCGACGACCGCTCCGTCATCTTTGACGACGAGATCTCCCTGGCGCCCGAAGAGTCCCACATGGTCGTGGCCCCCGTCGTGAGCGAGACGGGCAAGGAGGTGGGCGTCGTGCGCGTGTGGGCCTACGGCTCCGACCTGCTGCTGACCCAGCGCGACAAGAGCTTTCGCGACAGCTCCTTTGAGGCCATAGCTTTGGCGGCCGTGGCCTCGGTGGTGCTGGCCGTGCTCATGGGGCTTGTGTTCTCGCGCGCCCTCACCAGGCCAGTGCGCGCCATCTCTCAGGCGGCCCAGCGCATCAAGGAGGGCGACCTCACGGCCCGCTCGGGTCTTTCGGGCGATGACGACCTGGGTCAGCTGGGCGAGACCTTCGACGACATGGCCGAGTCCCTGGAGCGCGACCGCGAGCTCGAGCGCCGGCTCACCTCGGACGTGGCCCACGAGCTGCGTACGCCCCTCATGTCGATCCTCGCCACCGTCGAGGCCATGCAAGACGAGGTGCTGCCCTGCGACCAGGAGCACCTGGCCCTGGTTTCGAGCGAGACCAAGCGCCTTTCTCGGCTGGTCGACTCGATGCTGCGCCTCTCGCGGCTCGAGAACGGCTCGGTGCGCCTCGACATCATCCCCGTCGATGTGGTGGCCCTGGTCCGCGGCATCGCCACCTCGCATCAGGCGCTGCTCGAGGACATGGGGCTCGAGATGGCCTTTGAGAACCTCACCGGCCGAGACGAGCTCGATGTGGAGCTCGACCGCGACACCGTGACCCAGGCGGTGACCAACATCATCAGCAACGCCATGCGCTACACGCCGGCACCGGGCAAGGTGACCGTGCGGGTGGCGGCCGACGAGGACGGCGCCCTGGTCTCCGTGAGCGACACGGGCATCGGCATTGCCCCCGAAGACCTAGACCGCGTGTTCGGGCGCTTCTGGCGCGCCGAGGAGAGCCGCAACCGCGTGGCTGGCGGCCTGGGCGTGGGGCTGGCCGTGACAAAGGAGATCGTGGACCGCCATCACGGCATGATCAACGTGGAGTCCGAACAGGGCGTGGGTACCACGTTTACGATCTTCCTTCCGTTCGAGCAGCCCGGCCATGGCGATCATGGTGCGGAGGGCCACGGGGGGTACCGGCGGTAGGGGTCTCGATCAGGGAGGGGCCCTTCTCCACTGCAGAGTTTTTCGCCAGATGGGTTGCCCCGGACGAACCGTGCCGCTCGGGGTCCTACAATAAGCGGTTATCCATGGCAGGGTAGCTTCGCGGGCCGTCGGCTGCGGCGCCGCGATGAACGAAGGGAGACCGTCGTGTCCGAGGTTGCTTTGAGGCCCGACTCGCAGGGCAAGGTCCGCGACATCTACGACCTGGGGGACTCGCTGCTCATCGTGGCGACCGACCGCATCAGCGCGTTCGACTACATCCTGAAAGACGAGATTCCCTTTAAGGGCGAGGTGCTCACCCGGGTCTCCAAGTTCTGGTTCAACAAGTTCGCCGACCTGGTGCCCAACCACATGATCAGCTGCGACGTGGCCGACCTGCCCGAGCAGTTCCAGCCCTACGCCGACTATCTGGCCGGCCGTTTTATGCTCGTCAAGAAGGCCCAGCCCATCATGGTCGAGTGCATCGTGCGCGGCTACCTGACCGGCAGCGGTAAGAAGACCTACGACCAGGACGGCACCGTCTGCGGCATCAAGCTGCCCGAGGGGCTGGTCGAGGCCTCCAAGCTGCCCGAGCCCATCTTTACCCCCTCCACCAAGGCCGCCATCGGCGACCACGACGAGAACATCAGCTACGAGCGGCTGGTCGAGCTCGTAGGCGAGGAGCAGGCCGCCACGCTGCGCGACCTCTCGCTCAAGATCTACACCGCCGCCGCTGACTACGCGGCCACCAAGGGCATCATCATCGCCGACACCAAGTTCGAGTTCGGCATCATCGACGGCCAGGTGACGCTCATCGACGAGTGCATCACCCCCGACTCGAGCCGCTTCTGGCCGGCCGAGGGCTACGAGCCCGGCAAGGTGCAGCCCAGCTACGACAAGCAGTTTGTGCGTGACTGGCTCAAGGCCAACTGGGACTTTACGGGCGAGCCGCCCGCGCTGCCGGCCGACGTGATCGAGAAGACGTCCGAGAAGTACCGCGAGGCCTACTCGATCCTGACCGGGGAGCCGTTCGAGCCCGAAGGGAAGCGATAGATGAGTCGCCGCAATCCCCAGAACGAGCGCTATACGGTGGAGCAGGAGGGCCGTCGCGCCGGGTCGACCGCGCCCAAGGCGGGCTCGGCCAAGCCGGCTTCGAAGGCCGCGGCGTCGGTGCGCATCCAGACCTCCAAGTCCTCCATGAGCAAGAAGCAGAAGGTTGTGGCCCAGCAGACCATGACCAAGGAGGAGAAGAAGGCCCAGCGCGCCCAGGAGCGCGAGCTCGAGAACCTCGTCTACACGGCCACGACCACGCTCACCAACAAGGACCCCCAGTACAAGAAGCTGCGGCGTATCTGGTGGGGCCTGCTCATCGCGGCCGTGGTGTTCACGGCGCTCTCGTGGATCACGCTGTCGACGGGCTTTGGCGGCCAGGTGCTCTCGATCGTGGTGCTGGTGCTGGCCTATGCGGGTATCATCGGCGCGCTGATCATGGACTTCACGGTGATCCGCAAGCGGCGCAACGTGTTCCGCGACAAGGTGAACGCCATGACGCGCAAGCAGGTGGAGCGCGTGGTGGAGGAGTCCTACGCCGAGCGCCAGGCGTCCGATGCGGCCAAGAAGGCCCGCAAGGAGGCCAAGAAGGCCGGCAAGTCGGCCGCCGAGCAGGAGGAGGCCGCCAAGCAGGCTGCTGCCGAGGTGATGAGCGCAAGCTCTAAGAAACGCGCTGCAGCCGATGCGGCCGAGGCCGCCGACGCCAAGGGCACCGTGTACCGCAAGGCCAAGGGCAAGGGCAAGAAGAGCGCCAAGAACGCCGACAAAGGCAAGAACGCCCAGGGCACGGCGGAGAAGGCCGGCGATGCTGCGGGGGCCGCCGGGACCACCAAGATCTCCGAGGTCGCAGTTGCCGACGCGGCCGCCGAAGCCGTTGCGACGAGCGAGGCCGACGCCGCTGCGGCAGCCGAGGAGGCACGTCTGGAGGCCGCCCGCAAGGCTGCAAGGGACTTCGCGAACTCGAAGCGGTAGCAGGGGGGACGGGCGAATCGAGCGTTCCCGCGAGATGAGAAGTACGACCGAGGGGTTCGGAGGGCTTGCCTTCCGGCCCCCCTTTTTGATGGGCGGGTTTATGGCCGAGGTGAGGTGGTGGGAGAGGCGGGTAGGACACGAAAGGCTCAGGTGACTTGTATCCGAAAAATCACTAAACAACTTTCCGAAATTGACATAGTAAATATCCAGAAATTTCTATAGTAGTTTGTTTGAATTTTCCATACAATGAAGACCGCTCCTCTGAGGCTCCCGTTACGAAGGAGGCTGTCATGCTCACTCCCGAAGGATATCTTCCGCGTCTCGTTGACTCTCAGGTGGCGAACGCCCTAAAGGCCTTCGGTGCGGTGTGCGTCGAGGGGCCCAAGTGGTGCGGCAAGACATGGGCCCTTCTCAACCAGGCCCAAAGCGTCTACTACATCGGTGATCCCGCGGGTGATTTTCAAAACAGGCGCTTGGCCGAGATGGAACCCAGCATTGTGCTTATGGGGGAAGAGCCGCGCCTTATTGACGAGTGGCAGGACGTGCCGCCGGTCTGGGACGCAGTGCGCTACGAAGTGGACCGTACTCCTCGTAAGGGGCGTTTTCTGTTGAGTGGCTCGTCGACCCCGCAGCGCAAAGGCGTTATGCATAGTGGCGCTGGTCGTATTGGAACCCTGCGTATGCACCCAATGTCGCTGTTTGAGTCTGGGGATTCGTCGGGTGCCGTGTCGTTGCGCTCCCTGTTTGACGAGCCATTGCACGCGGTCCAGACGGGTGAAGTCTCTCTTATGCAACTTTGCCGCCTGATTGTGCGCGGGGGATGGCCGGGGAACCTTGCGGTTCCCGAGGCGGCCTGCGGTCTGGTTCCTGCAAGCTACATCAAACAGGTGGCCGAGCAGGATGCGAACCGCGTGGCCGGTGGACGCCGCGACCCGTACAAGATGAACATGCTCATCCGGTCGCTTGCGCGCAATGAGAGTACGCTGGCGAGCAATGCGACCTTGCGGCGCGACATGCTCCAATTCGACGACGACACGTTGTCCGAAGTTACGGTTTCGGATTACATGGAGGTGCTGTACAGGCTCTTTGCGGTGTACGACCAGCCGGCGTTCAACCCCAATATGCGCTCGTCGGTCCGTGTGGGTAAAAAGCCCAAGCGCCACCTCGCCGACCCGTCGCTTGCCGCCGCTGCCCTAGGTGCCACGCCTGAGCGGCTTATGGGTGACCTCAACACGTTGGGTTTTCTGTTCGAGGCGCTTTGTGAGCGCGATCTAGCGGTGTATGCCCAGGCGTGCGGGGGTGGCCTCTTCCACTACCGAGACGGCAACAATCGCGAAATAGACGCCGTAGTCGAGTTGCCCGACGGGCGATGGGGCGCTTTCGAAATCAAGCTGGGGGCCAACCAGATTGATGCGGCGGCTGCGTCTCTTATTAGGTTGAGAGACGCAATTAAGGCGGAACCCGATGGTCGGCCGCCAACAGTTCTCGCGGTTGTCTGTGGCTTAACGTCGTTTGCCTACACGCGCCCCGACGGCGTTATGGTCGTCCCGATAACCGCGTTGCGAAATTAACCGCGCGCTTGCGGTGTGCGGGCCCGCGGCTGGCCGATGGATGTGCGAGGGACTTCGCGAACTCGAAGCGGTAGAGGGTGGACACAGAACAAAACGTGAGGGGCCGGACGGGGTGGGAATCCTGGCCGGCCCCTCGTTGTTTAGCGGTCTGGTTTGGCTTGGCGGGACCAGACCTGGACCGGGGGCCCGGCCTGATGATCGAGATCGTGCGCTGTATGTATCGAGCGCGAGGGGGCCCTTACATACCTGCCCGTATACGCCGCCGGTACGTTGCGTTTTATCCCTTGATGCCAAGGTGGCAGTCTCAGATAATGTATCGATACCGCAGATATTTCCTCGCCACCTCAGTTCTCTCACACCCCCCGCAACCGCCGGTCGATGAGGTCGAGCAGGTCGTCTTTGCGGTGGATGTCGAGCTTGGCGTAGACGTGGGCGATGTGTGCCTTGGCCGTGCCGTCGGAGATGCCCAGCGCCTCGCGGATGTACGTGCGTGTATAGCCGTCGGCGAGCATGGGAAGCACCTCGCGTTCCCGGGCCGACAGCCCGAACTCGTTACCGAGCTGGTCGAACACGGCCTCGAGCCGCTCGGCGCGCGTCTGAGAAAGGCGGGCGTCGAGCTCGTCCTCTTTGCGGGCGCTTACCAGGCGCGCCATGGCGTTCGAGATCCACAGCACGAGCAGCAGGGTCGCCCCAAAGAGGGCGTACGGGCTGGCTGCGACAACCACCTTGGCTCCCACAGCATGCTCTACCAGCCCAAATGCGAGTGCTCCCAGCCCAATGGACGCCGAGAGCACGGCCTTCTCCACCAGGCACAGGGCAAGCTCGGGCAGGCCGCACCGTTCCTTGATGGCGGACAGCTGAAAGGCCGAGAACGACACCCAGGCAAACCACGCGAGTGCCGTGCACGCTCCGGCCGCCGCCCAAAGGCCGCCCTCGAGGAACGGCACGAACACCGCTCCCAAGCTCAGAAAGAACAGCGCGGGCAGCGCGGCGTAGAGGGTTTCGAGCGAGCGTAGGTACATCCAGGCCGCCGCGAGCAGACCGAGCACCGCCATGATTGCCAACGGCAGGGAGGTCCCGGCAGGCAAGAGGGAGAAGGGCGCGGCCAAGCACACGCCCACACAGGCTCCGCAGATGCAGCGGGAGGCAACGAACGAGCGCAGTGCTCTGCGGCTGGCATCCGGAGGTTCTCGTCGCTGGTCGGCAAAGCGCAGGGGTGCTGCCATGGCCACGAAAATCGAGGCAACGATGAGCAGTTGGGCCACCACCTGCAAGCCGGGGTTCACATGCGCGAGCCCCACCAGGAGCAAGGTCCAAAGCGCCGTCGCAAGCATGGTCACGGCCACGTTCTGGCCGGCGCGGCGCTTGTCCATGGAGGCAAACGCAAAGGCCCAGACCACCATCGGCACCGCGATCACGTACATGCTCAGCGCGAGGTTCAAGGCTCCGCCCGCGAAGTGCGCCAAGGTTGAGGCGACCGGTGGTATAGACTGCGCGAGCGCCACGACGGCGGCCACGGCCAAAAACCCTCGACGCCCCCGGTTTTCCAGCAAGGGGCGGTAGGCCAAGAATCCGGCGGCCACCCATGCGGCCAGAACGCCGTAGCGAACCACCAGAGAAAAAGGCCGCCCCGGGTCGCCGCCGGGCAGCAGGTACCGAAAGACCACCGAGGCCCAATAGAGCGATGCGCCCACGACGAGCGTCCAGTCGATGGCCGAGGTGGTGCCTCTACGGTCGTTTGGCAGCTGCATGGGTCTTCTCCCCCAGGTTGCGGCACAAAGAATTCCCAAGCGGGACCTTTGGCAAAAAACGGTTACCAACTACATAATCTACCAGCGGTGTTGCCGTCAATAAGGCATATGGGCTAGGGGTCTTGGAAGTCCTGGTTAAGGCAATCGGCCGATGTGCCGGGCGTCTCGGTTGGGCCACGATGGGGGCAAGCGGCCCCGGGCGGAGTTGAGCTTGGGGTTGCGTAAGGGTCGAGCCTATAGGAAAGCAGAAAAGGAGACTGCCATGGCAATGGAGCTCAACCGCAGGAACTTCGTGAAGGGGGCGGCCTGCGCGGCCGGGATGGGGGCGCTGGCGGTTGCGCCGGCGTTGGCGACCGAGGCCGCCGGGGCACCCGAGGGTAACTTTACCTTTGCCGACACCATTGCCTGGAACGCCGAGTACGACGTGGTGGTCGTGGGCTTTGGTGGGGCCGGCGGCGTGTCCGCCGTGTACGCGGCCGACAACGGAGCGCGCGTGCTGCTGTGCGACGTGGCGCCCGAGGGCTCCGAGGGCGGCAACACACGCTTCGCCGCCCAGATGTGCGTGAGCGGCCTTGACGCCGACAAGCTGTACAGCTATTACAAGGACGGGCTGGCCTGGCACTTCAACTACGACGAGGAGACCCTGCGGGCCTACACCGACGGCCTGTGCGACATGGAGAACCTCATGCGCTACCTGGACGCCGAGGACCCGGTGGCCATGTTCCAGCCCGGCACCATCGTGACCCCCGAGTATCCCGAGTACAACGCCATCGGCGGCGACACCGTGGTGGAGTGGTTCGTGCACAAGGGTATGTTCGACAGCGCCCTGTGGAAGACCATCCGCGCCGCGGTTGAGAAGCGCTCCGACGCAATCGACGTGTGGTTCGGGTCGCCGGCCACCCATATGGTCCAGGACCCCGTGACCAAGACCGTCGTGGGCGTCGAGATCGAGCGCGGCGGCGAGAAAGTGCTTGTGCACGCAAGGAACGGCGTGGTGCTGGCCTGCGGCGGTTTCGAGAACAACCCCGAGATGATCCAGGACTATCTGGGCGCCGCCCGCCTCGTGCCCTTCGGCACGCTCTACAACAAGGGCGACGGCATCCGCTTTGGCCGCGAGGTGGGCGCCGACATGTGGCACATGGACGCCTACGAGTCCATCGGCATCCTGGCCGGCAACACCTGGGCGACCGACGACGGACGCCTGGCCTTTGAGGTGAACCCCGAGACCGGCAAGCCCCTCTCGCTCGAGAGCGGTGACTACGGCATCGGCAGCGTCATCCTGGTGGGCGATGACGGCAGCCGCTTTATCGACGAGCACTCCGAGAACCGCCACGGCCACATGTACAACTGCGGCGTGTGGAGGCTGCCGGTGGCCAACTGGGCGCCCCACCTGATCTTTGACCAGGCCCAGTACGACGTCTTTGAGGCCGACGGCTACCTGCTCGAGTCCCGCATGGACAAGATTACGAGCGCCGCGACCCCCGAGGAGCTGGCCGAGAAGATCGGGGCGAACCCCGAGGTGCTGGCCCGCACGATCGCCGACTTCAACAGCTTTGCCGAGAACGGCCGTGACTACCAGTTCAACCGCGCCGCCGACTCCATGCGCGCCTTTGCCGGCGACGTGTACTACGCGGCCGAGTTCCGCTCGGGCATCCTCAACACCCAGGGCGGCCCGCGCCGCAACGGCAGGAGCGAGGTGCTGGGTGTCGACGGCCAGCCCATCCCGCACCTGTTTAGCGCCGGCGAGCTGGGCGGTATCTGCGCCTTCCAGTACAACTCGGGCGGCAACCTGGGCGAGTGCATGGTGTCGGGCAAGGCGGCTGGCATCGGGGCCGCGGCGGAGAAGGACTCGCTGCCTGCGTATGTAGCGCTGACGGCGGTCGAGCCCGCGATCGCCTACGAGCCCGGTGGCGTGAACGACCTCGGTGCCGAGAAGTCCTACGACTACGAGCTGGGCGAGAACGAGTACCTGGGCGTGGGCCAGGGCATCGCCGGCGACATCGTGGTCAAGGTGACCTATGCCGACGGTGCCATCCAGAACGTGGAGGTGCTCGAGAACAACGAGACCCCCTCGCTGGGCGGCGAGGCGCTCAAGGTGCTGCCGGCCGCCGTGGTCGAGGCAGGATCCACCCAGGTAGACGCCGTGACCGGGGCAACGATTACGAGCAACGGGTTCTTTGCGGCCGTGGAGGACGCCATCGCGAAGGCGTAAGGGGCGCCTATGTGAAGGGGGTCGCGCGGGGTAGGGTTGCGTGCGGCGACCTGTTGAGTGAAAGACGATTGCGATGGTTGGGCCGGCCTGCGGGGGAGGGTGCCGCGGGCCGGTTTTTTAACGTTTGTCTGGCGGTGGGCAGGGAGCGGGGATGGCACCGAACTCGCGTTATGTAAGGCTTCGTAACGGGGAATGGCACGAAACTCTCGTTCTGTAAGCTTGGACAGGCGAGAATGGCACCGGATGCGAGCTCTGTAAGCCTGGGAAACGCACGATAAGGTTTTTTGTCCAACGCGCTCTTACAATACTCTGCTTTGGTGCCATCGATCGCGTCGGGCTCTTACATAACTCGCATTTGGTGCCGACCCCTCCGCCTGCCCATCTCCACGTGGCATGCAGAGCTGTCCCCCATGCTGTCCCCCGTAAGAAGCGCCTCGAGTGGGGTGGCAAGAAATCACAGGAATCAGGATGCCAAAGGAGCAAGTTGGCAAGGGTTCAACCTTGTCAGGACGCCCTGGCGCTCACAGTGGCACAAAACCCTACGAATCAGGAAATTTACCGACTATTCGAGCCGATAGACCTCGTCGGGTTCCTGATTTCCCAGGCTTTTTGCCATATCGCGGTCGGGGCGTCCTGATTTCCGAGCTTTTGTGGCAGGCTGTCTACATTACTCCACGCCACCTCGTGCGCCCCTCGCCCTTGGCAACTGCCAAAAGTCGGGCACTTGTTGCCTGTGCTGAACGGGACGTGGGCGCGGGTTTGGGGGCGGGTTTTGTCCGCCCTATCCTCGCTCTGCTTACTCCCCCTCGACCTCGACGAGCTCGATGTTGAAGTTGAGTGGCTTGCCGGCCAGCTCGTGGTTGGCGTCGAGGGTAACCTCGCCGTTGTCGGCCTTGGTGATGGTCACGGGCACGGGACGGTTGCCCATGAAGACGTAGAGCTTCTGGCCCACCTTGGCGTTGAGCATCATGGCGGGGTTGGGCTCGCCGTAGGCGTCCCTGGGCTCCAGGTGCACGTCGCGCACCTCGCCCACGGCCATCTCGTCCACGGCGCGGTCGAAGCCGGGGATCATCTGGCCGGCCATGCAGGTGAACTCGATGGGCTCGCCGCGGTCGCGCGAGCTGTCGAACTTGGTGCCGTCGTCGAGCGTGCCGGTGTAGTGGACCTTGACCTTCTTGCCCTTGTTGCTCATGTGGGCTCCCTTCGTGGTGCCTAGGTAGCGGGCGCGGAACTGCGCCACAGGAGCAAGTGTACCCGAGTTGGGCGGTGGGGCAGAACCCGAAGGGGGGGGGTTTGCTGTTTCGGATGGCTTGGTGTCGGGCCCGCGATGAATGCAACGGGCTAAAGCCCGCTCGTTTTTGGGCAGAAGGCTTGCCTATCTCGGTATGTGCGGAAGCTCGTCGCGGTTATGGACGCCGAGCTTGCGGTAGATCGACTGCACCTGGCTGCGGATAGTGTTTATGGAGACGGAGCTCAGGTCGGCCATCTCCTTGACGGAATGCCCGGCGAGCAGCATGGCGAGTACCTCGCACTCGCGATTTGTGAGGCCGGCTTGTTCGGAGAGCTGCCGACTTAGGACTTCGAAGTCCGGGTCGCTGCGTTGCAAGGCGTCCTCTGAGGTGGTTCCGGCGGCAAGGAACGGCCAGTTTTTTACCAGCATTAGCACGGCGGAAAGCATGAGGCACAGGAGCACGATTACCAAGGGGGTCACCTCGTTCTCTAGGTTGAGAAAACGAACACCCAGGTTTGCGACGTAGAACGCAACAAAATACAGGGTGACCCAGCGCATGGCATACATGCCGGCGTCGTTATCGTGCACGCGCATGGAGCCAAAGGAGGACCCCACCGAAAACGTCAGCATCATGCTTACCGCGTAGCTCATGGACTTGGCAAGCGACACCCAGTCGATGTGCTGGGGGAACAGCAGCGTGAGCACAACGCTGATGCATTGGGTTAGCAGGGAGATACATACAAAGCCGCGGAGCAGCGATGTGCCCCTGAGCACCGATATGGCGCCCAGGATGATGAGGGCCAGGGCAAGTGACCCGAGCAGCCAGACGGCGGATACGGTGGTAGAAAACGAGAACAGCAGCCCGTGGGAGGCGCAGCACGTCCCGACCACCACTGCCAGGATGCACGTCTCGGAGAACGACACCTTCGCCCCCGGGGTCCTTGCCCTGTCGTGGGCCTCTCCAAATCGCAAATCCATCGTAGGACGAGGCCTGCTGCCCAGAAACGCCATGATGATCAACGGTGTTATAACGGCAATGGTCTTTTGGGCGACGGGAGGCACCAGGAATACGATCGAGTACAAAAAGTACTGCACAACAAATGAGAGGGCAAGGCGAATAAGGATAGTCCTAGGGTGTGTCGTCACGAGATGTGTAGCCAAAGTGCAAGACAGCGGACCTGGACGGCGGCCTCGAAGGACTTGGCCCTCTTGCAGTAGCGCGTCGCCAGCCCGCGCCACCTCTTGATTCTCTCGAAGGCGTTCTCGACGAGGCGGCGCTGCTTGTAGACATGCCCGTCGTAGGGCCTCTGCTCGAGCCTGCAGCGCCGGGGCGGTATCACCGCCTCGGCGCCCAGGGCGGCCACGGCCACCAGGCAGGCGTCGGTGTCGTAGCCCCTGTCGGCCAGGACAAACTGCGCGGGAAGCCCCTCGATCAGCTCCGCGAGATGGAGGCGATCCGCCTCGGCACCAGCCGTGACAGCGAATCCGACCGGCATACCATGCGCATCCACGGCCAGGTGTACCTTGGTGTTGAGCCCCCTTTTGTGAGGCCCGCGGCCTCGGTGCCGCCCTCGGCCCCCGTCCCGTCGTGGTGCACCTTCACGCAGGTGGAGTCCACCATGAGCCACTCGAAGTCCGGGTCGTCCACCACGGCCTCCAGCAGGCGCTCCCACACGCCCTTGTCCCTCCAGCGGCAGAACTTGCGGTTGGCGTTCTTCCAGTCGCCGTAGTCCGGCGGCAGGTCGCGCCAGGGCGAGCCGGTCCTGAGGATCCAGAACACGGAGTTTATGAACCTCCGGTTGTCCTCGGCTATGCCGCCCCACTGGCCCCTCTGGCCCGGGAGCAGCGGCTCTATGATCGACCAGGCCCGGTCGTCGATGTCGTGGCGGCGGTAGGAGGCATCTTCCAAGGAGGTTTCCCTTTCTTCGCTTATACCTCCACCATTGTATCATATCTCGTGACGACAGTACCTAGAACCTTTGCACCGGTTTGTTTTCTTGTAGGCTCTCGAGCGTTAAAAACACATTTTTGGGAACCCCGATCAAATCGAATAACCCTTCAACATTTTCTTCTGAACCATCGACTTTCAGGCGTGCTAGTCCATAAAAAGCGGTACTTACCATTGGCGCATACTCCTCCACGACGGAATACATTAAAGAAAAGGCTGTAGCATCAACGAACTCGCCGGCTATCTGCACGAGCACGGTTTCCCCGTCCACGGTGACGCGATTGAGTCTCTGCATGTCCTCTGCATCGGCTATGAGGAAGCTCCAACCGTCGCGCCTGCGGGCGACAGGCAGTCCTTTAGGCCCCGGCTCTTCCTTGTAGGCATCGGCGGCCTCGTAGTAGTAGGAGCAGAGCCACAGGCTCTCGCCATTCACGTCCGCCAGGTCGAGCGTGTAGTTGGTGAGCAGGTTCTTGGGCTGAGGTATGCCGTCGGTCATGCGGTCGGTGTCGAACACGTCTATGCGGCCGCCTGAGTAGTATGCTTTGACTATCATCGCTCGGATCCTCCTCTTCTCTTCTGCTGCTCGCTCTGGCGAGCGGGCTGGGGCGCGTCGGATCGTTGCTGGGTTGAGTAGCTGCGGTTGTTGTCTGCAACCGTTCGGTTTGTTTGGGGTCTGTGTGCCTGGGCTGCGGACCGCTCTTCCGGAAGCAGCCCCTTCGCTCTCACGTAGGCGACGGTTAGCGATGCGTCACCGCCCTCTTCCCGTGAAAGCGCGTCCAGGTCCCCGAGGCATCGGGCGCGGGAGGCCTCGATGAGCGCCACGACATCAGACAGCCTTGCCAGCTCGCTCAGATTGCCCACTCCCACGGCTCTTTTGGCGATGGCGGCGATGGCGCGCTCCCCAGCGTCCTCAAGCCTGCGGATGCCGCCCGAGCGCAGAAGCGGCTCAAGACGCTCGCGCCCGTAGGCGAGCCCCATGCGCTCCCCGGAGATCCTTCTGGCGGGATGCTCTGCGAGCGCGTATATCCAGTCGCGCCTCTGCGCTTTGGGAGAGTTGTCCGACACGGTGACGCCTATGGTGCCGAGGATGCTGCGGAATTCCTCCTCGCTCCTCGCCACGGTGCGGGCGATGCGCACGCGGGCGCGGATGTCCGCTGTCCACGAGTACTCGCCGCGTTCCGCCAGTTCCCTCTCGGCGCGCCGCACGTATTCGCTGCGATACGTTTCGGGATGGCGCTTCGGGTTGCGCCTCTGGGCCCGTGCCGCCACGCCTGTGTGCTTCGGCGGTCGCAGAGCCGAGAGCCCCTGGCGCTCCGCTATGTCCTGCAGCGATGCGGCGAGCGCCTTGGGGTCCGGGTCTTGGAGGCGCCTGCCCGTCTCGATATTCGTATTGTTTACGACCACGTGCGCATGAGGGATGCCGTGCTCGTTGTCGTCGTGGTAGACGATGGCGACCTCGTATTCTGAGAAATGCTCGGCCGCCCATGTCGTTGCGAGCTCCCGCAACGCCTCAAGGCCTATGCTGTCCCTCGGGTCGGGGGACACGACGTAGTGCTTGTAGGTGCGCACGCGCTTCCCGCGCCAGGGGAGGTCGTTTCCGAAGGCGCGGCGCGTGGCGTCCATCGCCTCGGCCCAGTCGAACCCGCGCACGCCCTCGGGGGCTTCGATGTTGATGTAGTCGCTTGCGAGCGCGCGGTTCTTGCGCGTGAGGTAGCGGCAGATGCCGCGTGCGGAGGTGTGCCCGGCGATGGTCTTGAGCATGGGCACGGCGCGTCACCGGCCAATTCCCGCGACGGCGCGCTGCGATATGGTCTCCGCCTCGCGGCGAAGGGCCTCGACGCCCGGCTGCATGGCGGCGAGCTTCCCCGACGTGCGGTCGAGCTCTTCGAGCACGTCGGAGGTGTCCATGTCGTTGGCGCGAAGATAGTAGGCGATGGCGTTCAGGGCGTGCACAGCCTGGTTGTAGTGGTGTCCCCACCGCCGCATCTCCCGGGCGAGCTTCACGGCCGTCGTGCGGTCTATGACGATGAGGTTGCCGCCTTCCTTGGCCGAGGGTTCGGGCATCTGCAGGAGCGTGCGGATGAGGTCTGAGAGCGTCATGTCGAGGCTTCGGGCCAGCGCCTTCGCGCGGGCGATCTCGCCCTCGGACATGCGCACGTGGATCTGCTTGGGATGTCGCTCCATCGCGTCGGTCGGAGTCTCCTTCCGAGTTGGGTTTCCAAGGAGGCTCGGCCGACGCTTTCAGGGGCGCGGGGAATCCCCCGCAAAGAGCGTAGCCGAGCGAAGTGAGGCAGGCGATGTCGCCGTGCCGTTTTGGGAAGGTTCGTTCCCATAGCGATGCCGCCCAGAACGCACGTAGAGCACGCCTCTCGAAGGGGAGAACGCGCGGCGGTCAAGAGCTATTCCGTGGACTGTGTACACGGAATAGGCCTCTTGCTTTGCTGCGGGAATCTTGGAAAGGGCAATGGACTCAAAAGTCTTCAAATGACCCAGGAGAGCGTAGCTTCTCGACCGTCGTCTTATCGAGGAACCATCCGAGTCCTATATCGAAGAATGCGCACAGCTTGATGAGTTCATCTGCGCGCATTGCCCGCTGCCCGTTGAGCACATACCAAAGGCGTTTCTTGTCGATTCCGATACGGCGGCCAAGCTCCGCCACGCTGATTCCTTGTCTTTGACGCATAGATTCCAAGGTCGCCAGAATGCGGCCTCCTAGGGTGCCGGTGGATTGAGGGGTATTCATGCGGAGACGAGCCTTATGGCCTCGTTGCGACATATGATTGCAAACCGTGAGGCCCGGTGGGTTTCTAGTGACCGCGATGCTTCTGCTTGCGCTTCTCCGTCCGCTTGGCGAACTGCTCGCGCTTCCGCTCTTCTTTCTGCTGCCGGGAAAGGGCCTCGCTGGCTTCGATCGCCATTGCGCGCTGCTCTGCGAGAGTCTGCTGCGCTTTGGTTCCGTGCCAAGCGTCCGTACGCATTTCCTTCTCGATCATGCGGCGCAGCCGTTTGGGGTTGATTCGCTTGGATTCTCTGGCTTCAACTTGGACCTCGTGCGTGAAGCGCAAGTCTCCCCAGTGGTCGCGGATGAAGTCGAACACCTCTGGCGTGGTGGGCTCTGCCCCGAAGACATGCTTCGCCACGCTGTAGTTCCCGCCGTCCTCGCACTCAATGAGGCCGATCCAGAACGGCTCCTCGAAGCGCACGGTGAGTTTGCACAGGCTCATCGCTGTTCCTCCTTTATGTAGATGACGAACCTGAAGGAGGGACAACCAAGGAGGCAGGTTACTGACGACGCGCCGCGAAAAAGGGCGAACCGCACCCCGACTACCCGACGGGATTGTGTTTTTACCTTCGGAGAGAAGTATACCGCAAGCGATACGAAAAGCCCTCCGACCCGAAGGTCGGAGGGCTCGCCCCTCGCGATGGAGGCCAGGAGGTCTAAGCGGCCTCCGGGAGGGTCTGAAGGTCGGCCCCGGTGGGGATGTCCGCTGCGAATCGCGGCTGCAACTGCTCGAAGGATTCACCGAGGGCGTTCAGGTGGTGGCGAATCATCGCTCGGCTGTCGCCCATGACGAGCATCGCGATGTTGTCGAAGCGAATCGCCATGTCCACTGCTTCCTCGTGCTCGGCGAACCATGCGAGAGCGACCATCTCCCGGCGCTCACGCACGCCTGCGCTGCATCGCTCGCTCGGGAACCCTTTGTCGGCGTCGCGGCGCGCGCTCACGTCCACGAACACGATGGCGTCTCCGTCCTCGGCGATCACGTCGCACGTCCCGGCTGGGCACTTCCAGGCGGTTTCCAGCACGGTGTACCCGCGGTGCTCCAGGTAGCGGCTCGCCGCCTTCGTCGCCTTGTCGTTCAGATTGCTCATGTTAGACCTCCTAAGTCTTTTCGGCCGGGCCCTTTGCCCCGCCTCGTGGCCCGTCTGCCGTCCGAGGTTCGGGCGGCCGCGCAAGGGAGGAAGCGAAACCCGCAAGGGCTTGAGTTTTCCGGAGGCCTTGGAAGGAAGTGCTCCCTGCGGAAAAGTTTTCGCGGCCCTTGCGCGGGCGCGCGGTTCTCGGCGAGCATGCGGGACTAGAGGCGGGAGAGGCTGACCGGATGTGGGGGTCTGGCGCGCGGAATGAACGGCATGGCGGAGGAGAGGTCTCTCGCAAGCTGGGACAAGGGAGACGAAGAGAAAGGCCGCCGACCGGATGGCCGACGGACAGACATCATTCCTGGCGAAATGGATATGGTGAGCGCAGTTGCTCGACAGTCGCCCTGTCGATGAAGCGGCCGAGACCGAGATCGAAGAAGGCGCATAGCTTCACTAACTCGTCAACGCGCATCTCGCGCTGCCCGTGCAGGACGTACCAAAGCCTCTTCCCGTCAACACCGATGCGCCGCGCGAGTTCGGTAACGCTGATGCCCCTTCCCCTTCGCTTTGACTCAATAAGGGCGGCAACCTCCCGACTTCCTGCTATAGGCATAGGTCGAAACTCTCAGGGTTTGGGGGAATCGCTACTCGGGCAAGTTTCTCTTCGACCATAACCGGAGATACGCGAAGCCGATGATGGCGGGCAGAACCGGCGCCGCTGCCTGCGCCGCATAGATTCCGATGAATCCGCAGCCTAGGGGAACGGACAGGAGCCACGCAAGCCCCGCCCTCATGACGAAGGCGTCAATGAGGGAGTTAGCGAGAGCCAGCTTCGGTGCGCCCGAGGCCAGGGCGAATGAATCGAGGGCGTACATCGACGCATAGAAGATCCCGTTGACGCTGCAGGTGATGCGAAGGTAGAGGACCGCCGCCTCAGTGAGGTCCTTGCCCGATTCCCCGAAAAGGGAGACGAGCCATTCCGCGCCGAACTGCACGGCGATCTGGATGCCCGCGGTGACAACGATGGACACAAGAAGGCCCGACCTGGCGAACTCAACTGCCCGCTTCGGCATCCCAGCCCCGATGCTCTGAGACACCGATGCGGAGACGGCCTGCCCGATTCCCCAGCAGGGAAGCCCTGCGATGGTGCTTATCTTGAGGCCTACGCCAGAGGCGGCTGCGATGGTCGGGCCGTAGGAGTTGAGCCATGCGGTCACGAAGACATAGGAGAGGTTGATGACGGCCTGCTGCACGGCCATAGGGATGCCCACGCGGAGAACAGTTCGAGCGCTTGCGAATGCCTCCTTGCGCTCATGGGCGCTTCGCAGAGAAGAGAACATGCCTCGGGCAGAAGCGAATCTGCGTCGAGCGAGCCACAGGGCGAAGACCGCTCCCACGCCTTGGGCGGACACGGTCGCGATGGCGGCGCCGACTACGCCGAGACCGAAACCGACTATGAGGATGAAGTCGAGGATCACGTTCGCTGCAGCGGAGAAGGCCATGATGGCGAGAGGGCCGACTGAGTCTCCCTGCGCCCGCAGGAACGCGCACGCGGCGTTGAGGAGGAAGAGCCCGACCGAGCCCAGGGAGACGACCTCAAGGTATGCGGCCGCCTGGGCGAGCGAGGTGCCCGGAACGCCCATGAGCGAGAAGATGGGATGCGCGAGCGCCGTCCCTGCCAAGGTTATGGCTGCCGCCCCCAGAAGGGCGACTCCGAGGGACGCGGCGAAGGCGAAGCGCTGCCCCTGCTCGTCGCGAGCGCCCACGCGGTTGCCGACCGCGACGGTGCAGCCCGACATGAGCCCTATGGCTATCGAGCTGATGATGAAGACGATGGTGGAGGCGTTGCTAACCGCGACAAGGCCCGCCTCGCCGACGACGTTGCCCACGACGCCCATATCGACGAACTGGTAGACGTACTGGAGGAGGTTCGCCGCAACGAGCGGCGCGGAGAACGCAGCCAGGCGCTTCGAGGCGCTCCCTTCCAAAAGGGATGGCGCGCGATCTGTAGATACTGACATGGAAAGCCTTTCGATGGGGTGAAAACAAAAAGAGAACGGACGACTGCCCGTTCTCGTGCCCATCGTTCATCTGCGCAAACCGAAACAACCCGTTGCGGGTTGTCGGGGCCGACGATTTATCAGGCTTTGCTCCGGTCAGCGTCTCGTCTGTATGCTTCCGAAGCCATCTCAATGCAGAGTTTCATGGCTGTTCCTGTCGATGTACTTGAACACAAGGATTATCCCACCGGGCGAACGTGCTGGCAAGCAGCCGCCGCGAATCAGCATCCGCAACACACGGGAAAAGCCCGCCGACCTAGCGGCCGACGGGCTTAGTTGGGAACGTGTCCGCTTGCGCTACTTGCGAGGCTTGATGCGCGCCATGTCATCATGGACGTAGTTGTTGCAGTTCCACGAGAAGTCGCCGTCGTGATCGCACTTGGCTACGTATGGCAGATCGGGGTAGATGGTCTTCTTCCTGCCGTTTGGAACATCGACCTCCACCGCGATGCGGTTGAACTCGGGCTGCCCGAAGCCGACGACCGGGAAGGCCTCCCACTTGCCGTACACGCTGTCGAACATCCACACCTCGTCGCCGACCTTGAGCTCGCTTGCCGGAACCTCCACCGAGTCCAGGAACTCGCCGAGGCGAAGCTCTTCGGGCATGGAAGCGTCGAAGCTGCGGAGCATGTCGTCGAACTGGTGCCAGTCCTCCTCCTCGGATGGCCCGAACGAGCGCATCCCGATGGGGTTCCAATCCGCATCGTACTCCGTCCGCAGGTGCTCTGCGATGCGCCATCCCTCGATGACGTAGATGCCGTTGTCGCCGGGGTCCATCTGCCGATCGGTAGTGTAGGCGCCGACACCGAGCGAGAGGGAGCCTCCGAAGAAGTTGCCCATCACCTGGCAGATGCGGGCGAAGCCGTACTCGTCCGAGCTCGGCGGCCTATAGCCCTGCAGTTCGCAGTACTTGAGCAGCGGCTCGATGGTGTCACGCCCTCCGTTCCAGTGCAGGTAGATGCCGACCTTGCGCTCGGGCGTGGTGATGACGGCTCGATTTCCCATGATGACCTCCTGGTGTTCGCGGCGCCCCTCCTTCAGGGGCACCTCCTTGGGTCGGCGACCGCGCGGGAAGGCGTCCGGGCGCAAGGGGAAAGCGAAAACCGCAGGCCTGAGCTTCCGGTCACGAGCGTGTTCTTTCAGCGGAAGGTTTTTCGCGGCCCTTGGCACCCGGGCACCGTCCCGTGCAGCGTGGCTCCCAAGGTGGATGCACCTGGAGGGAGGGGCAGATGCCAGGAGGCGGTCTTGGGAGCGGCGTCGCCCGTTCGGGACGCTTCATCGGCGGAGCCTGCCCGCGAGGGCGAGGGACAGGAGCTCGCTCGCGCCCGAGTCGATGGAGCCCGCGCCGCCGAAGCGCTCGCGGACGCGCTCGCATTCCTCGGGGGGGATGTCGCGGCTCTCCCCCGTCTCGGGGTCGAACCCGGTGAACACCATGTCGCCGAACACGATGGCGTAGAGGTCGCCCTCGCGCACGGGCGTTGCGAAGTCGAGCTGGCTCAGGAACCCGGCGTCTTCCATGGCCTTGTCGGCGTAGACCGCCCGGTTGGCGTCGAGGAAGGTCGCGCCGAGCGCCCCCTCCTCGCTGCAGTAGCCCGCGGGCGCGTCGTCGAAGAGCCAGGAAAGCGGCTCGATCGGGCCGCCCACGCAGCCCTGGAGCGCCTTGAGAAAGCTGCCGCTCTCATCGGCTTCGAGGGTCCTGGGCTCGGGCTCGCGGCCCACAGGAACGACCATCGCATCGAGCGTGCGTTTCATGTCGGTACCTCCTTGTCGGTGGGAATGAGAAGAGAAGGGGCCGCCCGACCCGTGGCTGGGGCCGGGCGGCTGGAAGGCATGTCAGGCCGCCTTCGCCAGGGCGGGGCCGTCGGCATCGTCCTCGTCCACGTCGAACGACGGCTCCTCAAGGGACTGATCGTCGGCGTCGAAGGGAGGCTTGTCGTCCGCTTCAGGCGCATCGGCCTCGGCGTCGCCTTCGCCGAAGATCTCGTCCTCGTCCTCGGCGGCGAAGATCCCGTGGAGGTGGTCCATCAGGTCGCGCTCCTCCTCGGAGAGCTCGTATCCCGCGGGCATGAGCACGTCGTCCATGAAGGAGACGAAACCGAGCAGATCGTCCACGTCGTAGGACCAGGGCGCGTATCCGCACTTGAGGGTGCGGTCGGGGAGGCTGGGCACGCAGGCCGGGATGGTGCGCATCAGGATGAACTGGTCGAGCGCCTTTCCGCGCGGCTCCTTGAAGCCCTCCCAGGCGTCGTCTGGCTCGCACTCGTAGCAGGCCTCGAAGGTCTCGTGCGCCCACTGGCGCAGCTTCGACTGCCCCTTGGCCGGGAACTTCGGGTAGACGGACTTGGCGAACTCCGCGATGCGCCCGTCCATGGCCTCAAGCGTCGCCTTGCGCCCGAGGTAGGCCTCCGTCTCCGCGATCTCCTCGGGAGTGGGCTGGTAGTCGTGGGACTCGTCGTCGCAGTAGAAGGTGACATCCGCGCCCTCACCCCAGGCCTGGGGCTTCACGACGGCCACGAGGCCGGGGTGCCCGCACTCGCCGTTGCACCCGTGGTAGCCCTCGCCGAGGGAGTCCGCATCTACCACCTTGACGCCGAGCGATTCCAGACGCGCCGCCTCCTCCTCGGCCGCCGCGCGGGCCCGTGCCTTGCGGCAGACCGCCTGGCGGTCCCAGTGGCTCTTCTTGGAGAGCACGGCCACCACGTCGTCCTCGGTGAGCACGTCGTCGTACTCGCCCATGAGCGCCACGGCCTCGAAGTCCAGGTTCACGGCGTCCACCGGCACGACCTTCGTGCCGCGCACGTAGGACTCGGCCTTGTCCTCGGAGATGTCGGCACTGACGGCAGCGTCCGCGACCGGGACCCCCAGCGAGAGCATCGTCTGGATGCCGCGCCCGCGCTCGGCCTCGGTCAGCTCCTTGCGGTGGTTGTTCTCCGCGTTGAGGATCTGCGCGATCCTGGCGTTGTCCCATCCGCCCATCACGTAGGCGTCGGCCTCAACGAGTCCGAGCGACTTCATGGCGGCGGTGCGGCGGTGTCCCGCGACGAGCTGGTAGGCCTCGCCGTCTGCCACCACGATGAGCGGCGTGATCTGCCCGTTCACCTCGATGCTGCGGGCGAGCCCTGACACGTCTCCCAGCTCCTTGCGGTTCTGGTAGCTGCTCTCGACGCACTGGGAGAGCGGGATTCTCGTCGTTTCCATTTTCGACCTCCTTGTCGGTTCGGCCCGCTCCCTCTGGGCGGGCCTTGTGGCCCGTGCACCGGACGGGGTTCGGGAGGCGCGCCAAGGGAGGAAGCGAAACCCGGCAGGGCCTGAGTTTTCCGGAGGGCATGGAAGGGAACGTCCCCCTGCGGAAAAGTTTTCGCGGCCCTTGCGCGCCGCCCGGTTCCCGGCCGAGCATGCGGGCATCAAGGCCGCCGGGGGCCGGGTCCGCACTTGTGGAGGTCGAATACCGACGGAAGAAGCCGCCCCGTTGCGTCGATGTTCCGCTTTCGGGAACGCATGGTATCGAGCTGGTATTCCGGGCGGTAAAATAGAGCGAACCAGAAAGGTCGATGCGTGGATATCAGCAAGCTCGAAAACTACAAGGAGAACAACCGGCTCGAAGCCAAGGCGGCACAAGGCGGCTTGCCGAAGAGCGTCTGGGAGACAGTTTCCGCCTTCGCCAACACCGAAGGCGGCGTCATCGTGCTCGGCGCCAAGGAGCGCAAGGACGGCACTCTTGAAATCGCCGGGCTTGCCGATGCGGACAAGATGCTCGACGACTTCTGGAACGCCGCGCACAGCCCCGACAAGCTGTCATGCTGCGTGATGTCCGACAGGGACGCTCGCATCGAGGACGTCGACGGCAAAGAGCTGATCGTCATAGAGGCGCCGCGTGCTAACAGGCGCTTGAGGCCGGTGTATGTGAACGGCAATCCCGTCACGGGGACGTACCGGCGCGACCACAAGGGCGACTATCGGTGTGCCCAAAATGAGATTCAGGCGATGTATAGGGACGCCTCCGATGAATCTGTAGATACTCGTGTGCACGAGAACCTGACCGTGGACGACCTCTCAGCGGAGACGATAGGCTCGTACCGCAGGAGCTACGAACTGCACCATAGCGCACACGCTTGGACCGACCTTCCCCTGACGAGGAGTTCCTTTGTCGCATAGGCGCGGCAAAGATCGGAGACGATGGAAAGACCCATCCGACGAGCGCCGGTTTGCTCATGTTCGGCGAAGAGTGGCGAATTATGGCGGAGTTCCCGCACTACTTCCTCGACTACCGCCAGGAACTCGGCGTTGACGAGAGATGGCAGGCGCGAATCACCTCGCAGGACGACAGCTGGTCGGGGAACGTGTTCGACTTCTACAGGCGCGTCTTCAACAACATGAAGCAGGCTATCAACGTGCCCTTCAGGCTGGACGAGAACAGCCTGCGCGTCGACGAGACGGAAGCGCACGACGCGCTGCGTGAGGCCCTTGCGAACTGCCTCACGAATGCGGACTACAACGAGCGCCGCGGCGTGGTCTTCCTCTGGAAGGAGGATGGGCTGCACCTCTCAAACCCCGGCGGTTTCCGCATCGGCATTGAGGAGGCCTACATCGGCGGCAATTCCGACCCGCGCAACGAGACCATGATGAAGATGTTCACGCTCATCAACATCGGTGAGCGTGCTGGGGGCGGCATTCCTGACATGGTGAAGAAATGGACGGAAGCCGGTTACGGAAGACCGGTGCTCAGCGAACGCGTGAACCCCGAGAGGTCGAGCATTTTCCTCCCACTTGTGAAGGAAAGCGAGTCAAATATCTCGTCATTTATCTCGTCACCGAATGACGAGATAAGCCTTGATGACGACCAGATAACCGTTCTTGATGTCATGAAAAGCGACCCTACAGCCACTTACCCAGAGATCGCTCGGATGACTGGCTTCAGTGAGAGCAAAGTGTACCGCATATCGGGCGCACTTCGGGAGAAGGGCATTATTGAGCGGGTGGGTTCACGAAAAACCGGGGTATGGAAGGTACTGGTTGAACCTTCCCGGCAGTGAGGCGGCCAATTGGTCAATTGAACAGTCTACTTGCGGCGAAAGGCGAAGCGGTTTGGACATCATCGACAAATTAGCTACTGAAGAGTGGGACGCTTGGACAGCGATAGCGTGTCGTATTGACAACGATGGCAGCAAGTCTCAATGGGATAGAGAGATTTACGCTGAAGCGAAAACCGTTCTTTCAACGATTTCCGGTTCTGTCGGGACAGATGATATCGAGGAAATGCTGGGGTATTTCCTTTGGTCGTTCCAAACATTCCGCCAACTAAACCATGATATTGATTCGCTGCTCTATGGAGGCATCAAGGGCAGTACGAGGATAAGGTCTTTGGTATTGCCGCTATGCTCATCGTTGATTGAGGGCTGCTTTGTAAATCTTGCACGTGCTTTGATGTGCGGCCTCTCAAGCGTCACGGGAAAGAACTATAGGGCGCAAAACGATTTGCACCCTTTGCTGGAAGTTCTCAGCAAAAACGGGTTTGATGGTCTGGCAGCAGTTCCGAACATTGGCCTTCGCAACGCCATTAGCCATGGCGGCGTGATGATCAAGGATGGAACAACAGGATGCAGGGTCGAATATACGTTCTCAAGAGGAGGAGAGAGGTTCTACGAGCAAATCAGCTCGGGCGATTTGGAGCGAATCGCATTAAGGTATCTAGATGTAATAAGTGGACTTATGTTGGCTTTCTGCACCTTCTTCGATGACGTTCAAGCAGAGAGGCTCTTCTCTGAAATCAAAGATAGCTTTGTGCGCTATATGTATATTGGGTTCGGAATGAGTGATGCCGACTTCATCTGCCTCGATGTTTTTGAGGCTCCAATGGGGCCACAGCTCAGCTATGCCTTTACGACAGAGATTTCTGATGACGACACCCTTTTCGAGAAAGCTGAATCTCTCTTCCCGAAGATGCGAACCGAATGCCCAGGATTCGAAAGCTATAGCATCGCATACTCCCATCCAAGAATGCCTGGAAACTTCATCAGGGCCAAAGGCGTTGATATTGATCTATTTATCTACAAGGGCAAGCCCTCTAAAGAGCTCTTATGCACAATTTTCAGGAGCAAAGATATTCTATGGTTCGGAGCAAGTACCGAAGAAATAAACGAGTTTGAGGCTGAATACTACCGCTTCCCGGTATTCGAAAAGAAAGATCTAAAAATCTATGATGTGTCAGATGTAAGCGGCGATGATCGGAAGCGCCTGAAGGCGAACGTCTTCATCGGGTCTGAACAGGAAAGAGGCGCAATCATCGCAGCTGTTCAGGAAGCAGTTGCCTGGATGAAATGCTTATATAATCCGCCTAATCCGCTTATGCCCGTGGTGCACGGGGAAATGGAAGCCGATTGCGTATACCTTAACGTCTATAGGGATCTCCGGTCTCGTGACAGGGCGCTACTTGAAAGAAACGAGAACTTCGTCTGCATGGTCGAGTATTGCCCGAAGCTAGAGTTTAGACTACCTGATAATAATAACTTTATTGCCTATCTCTATCGCAATAGCGAGTGGGTTGATGACGAGTTGAGAATACTTTGGCGTGATCGTTCCCATCTAACTCATACAAACAGATTGAAGGTAGGACGAAACGACTTATGTCCATGCGGCAGTGGTAAGAAATACAAGAAATGCTGCGGACGATAGAATGAGGTTCAGCTTAATGCCACATCGAGATCGCTTGCACAGGTTTCCACGATGCATCGCACGGCTGCAAGTTCGGAGGCGGTTATCCTCTGGTTGTCGGCCTTGTCCTCAAGCATCTCAAGGAGCGATGCCGCGCCCTCCAGCTTCTCGGAGGACTGCACCATAACGTTGACGAGCTCTTTCGGCGGGGCGTATTCTGCGCTTGCTGCCATGGGGCCACCTTTCCGTAATCGGGATTAGGAAGATGGTAGCCCCTGGGAATGTCAGATGAGAGGCATCCACCTCAGTTGTCACCCTGTGGGAACTGTACGTCAATTACCCAAACGGCAGATGCCCCTCGGCCCGGTAATTGACGTACGTATTCGATTAGGGTGACGCAATCCATTATAAACCGCCCGCAGATCTCTCCTGCAGACTGCATCCTTTGAACAGAGTGCCCTTGATCGCAAGCGGTCATGCTTCCGCACTTGTGCCTCACATGAAGCGGAACACGGCGCGGAAGAGCCACTTCGCGAACCTCCACAGCGTCCTCATGAAAGCCTCCCTCCGAACGGCATGGCGCTCAGCGCCACGGCCTCCTCCCGCGCCCGCGCAAGGCTCGCGCTCGGGCTCCTGAACAGCTCGATCACCTTGAGGTAGCGGTCGTATCGCTCCCTGCAGGCACCGAGGAATCGCTGGTAGTGCCTGTCGGTCTCGCAGGCGGCGAGCACGTCCTCCTCCGGCGGCAGCTCGCCGCCCATCGCCATGGTCGAGCGTATGACGCAGCGCTGCGTCTCCACGCGCCGCCAGAGCTTCGCGAAGTCGGGGTCGGCCTGAGCGAGACCCGGCATGTCCAATGGTTCGCCGTCCGCGTCGAGCAGGTCGGGCGGTATCGGCTCGTCGGCGTAGGCCGAGAGCCCTCCCTCGCCTTCGAGCCAGCGGGCGAGGTTCTTGGCGAGCGTCGCGTCGTCGCCGTTCCGCATCCAGTAGCTCTTGGCGTAGGCGCAATAGGCCTCGATGATGTGCTCCGGCGCGAAGCCCTGCGCCACCCTGCGCTCCCAGGCCGCGAGGCAGTCGCGCTTGAATCGAAGCGAGGACACCGGCTTGATGGACATGGCGCACAGCCGCTCGAAGGCATTCGGGAACTCGCCCTTCCGATATGCCACGAAATCCTCGCCACCCTTCTCCTTCCCGCTTTCGCCGTCGGGGGGACAAGAGGGGGGTTGTTTATCGAAATCAAGTTCTTTATCGGATGAGTGATTTATAGGGGCCGATTCCCCAGATGTGGCTTTTCCAGATACGGGTTTTCCCGTTCTGGTGCTGATCTGGTGACCCTCGTCTGTTTCGCCTGTTTCGCAAGTGCTCGGAGACGCAAGCTCCACCTCCACGTTGGCAGACGGCTCGCGGGTGAACTCGGAGAGGATGGCGAAGCCGTCGGCCTTGAGCTCCGCGGACACCTCCCCGTGCATGGCAGGGTCGTCGAGCGTGATCCAGGTGGCCTCCTCGGCCTTGAGGAAGCGCCCGTTCACGCTCCGCTTGCGAGCGCGGATGATGTAGCCGGAGGCCTCGAGTTCCCTTATGCCCGCCGTCACGGCGTCCACGCCGTCGCGCACGAGGGAAGCGAAGCCCTTGATGGTGAACACCCATTCCGGGTTGTTCTCAAGCGAGCGTATCTGGCAGTAGATTCCCTTGGCCTTCGCGGAGAGATCGTGGTCGAAGAAGATGGTGTTCTCCACGAAGGTGAACGACCCCTTGCCGCGGTGCATCACGTTGCCCATTATTCACCGCCTTGCCTGCCGCGCCGCGCCTCGGCCTGCTCAAGCAGCTCCAATGCGCGAACGATGCGGCTCTCTATCTCGTCTTTGGTGGCGCTCGGCCTGAAGAACCGTGCGATGCTCTTTCTGGGAATCTTCACCTGCTCGACCTGGTTGGGCTTCTCCTCCTCCATAATGGAGCGCACGAGGGCGGATGTGAGCGAGCCCTCCTTGGAGTAGCGCTTCATCTTGACGGCCTGGGCGTGGGAGGGAGTGCACGCTTGCGCACCCATGGCGTCGTAGAGCCACGCCTGCTCCTCCTGCGAGAGGTAGCTCACCTCGACGGCCGGGAGCATCTTCATGCGCCCCTCGTCCACGAGCGCGAGCAGTTCGGGAATGAGGTGGGTCAAGCGTATGAAGCGCTGCACCTTGTCCTTGCTGACCCCAAGCTCTTCGGCAAGAATGCCACGCGACCTCCTGCCGTCTGACTTGTGCGCAAGTTGCGCACAAGTGAGGTCGGTGCGCTGCCCCTGGTGCTTCATCGCCTCAAGCCGCATCGAATAAGCGAACGCCCGCTCGCTCGGCAGGATGGCCTCCCTCTGGAGGTTGCTATCCACCATGGCGATGACAGCCTCGTCGTCGCCCATGTCCCTCACGATGCAAGGTACGCTCGACAGTCCTGCAAGCTCGGCCGCCCTCTTCCTGCGGTGTCCGCTCACAAGCTCGTAGCGCTCCGTGTCGGAAATGCGTACCGTCAGCGGCACAAGCACGCCGTTCTCGGCGATGCTCTCCGCCAACTGTTCCATCTCCTCGTCGTCGCGCACCTGGAAGGGATGGCCGGGGAACGGGTCTATGAGCGCGAGGGCGATCTCCGACACTCCTCCGCCAGCTACGCCGTCGCGCTCCGCCTGCGAGGTGAAGAGGTCGTCCACGGTCGGCAGCGTGATTTCGGGCCTCTTCCTACTCATCGCCCATCACCTCGCCAGCCAGCTGTGCGAATGCGCTCGCCACTTTGCCGCGACGGTCGTACTTGAAGATGCTCACGCCCGTGGCGGCGGTCTCTGCGGCGGACACGGCACGCGGGATGATCGTCTCGAAGACGCGATAAGTGCCGCCGTATTGCACGCGGATCGCCTTATCTATCTCCTTCGAGAGGTTGTTCCTTGTGCTGAAGAGCGTGATGAGTATGCCCTCGACCTCAAGTGCCGGATTGATCTGGCGGCGAACGCGCTTGATGGTCTCCAAGAGGCAGGTCATGGCGTAGGCGGGGAGATATTCTGCGGAAACGGGGATGAGGACGCTATCGGACGCCACGAACGCGTTCACGGGAATGATGCCGAGCGTGGGCGCGCAGTCGAATACCACGAAGTCATAGCTTTGCTTCAGCGGCTCAAGCCATGTGCTGAGTATCCGTTCGCGGGACATGGCCATGAAGATGGACATCTCGGTGCCAGCGAGGTTGATGTTCGCAGGCATGAGGTCGACGCCTTCAGCATGCGAGAGGATACCCTCGCGGGAGTCCAGCTCTCTGCCGTCGATGATGGCCTGTATGTGGTCGGCGAGCGTGAGCTCAAGCGAGTCGGGATCTATCCACCCGAGGCATTTGGTGAGGTCGCCTTGCGGGTCGGTGTCCGCGAGCAGCACGTGCTTGCCCTTCTCCGCGAGCGCCACTCCCAGGCTCAATGTGGTGGTCGTCTTCCCCGTGCCGCCCTTCTGGTTGGCGACGGCGATGGTCCTGCATGGCATGATGGGTGCCTCCCTTCTGCGGTTTCCCGCAACGGGAGGTCAGGTGCCCTCGCGCGATGTGCGAAAGGCGTGCGTTTCGCAAAAATGCTGGAAGCGCACTGGAAAAATCGGGGTTTCTCGAAGAGACTGGAAAACAATAAAGTTTCCCAAGTTTCGCAAAAAGCTGTTCTGAACTGGTGATTTACCGACTGTGCATTTCGCACGTTTCGCGGGTAGCTACCTTGCTAACAGCTTGGGAAGCTTTTGCCCTGCAAGCCTTCCTGCGGTTCATGAATCCCTTCTGACCTGCCCCTTTCTTGAATGTCAGACATTACAACTACCAGATACTGGAAAGTATACTGGAAAAAACTGGAAGAATTAACCCCCTTTGAAACGCAAAACGGGCACCATCGAGAAGCGATGATGCCCGGTCAGGTCTGGAGCGGGCGACGGGAATCGAACCCGCGTTGTAAGCTTGGGAAGCTCAAGTTCTACCATTGAACCACGCCCGCAATCAAGCGAATGACAGTATAGCGTATCGCGCAGCTTTGTCACCGGAAATCCTCCTCAAGTCCATGCTTTTCCCTGCCGTTCACGAGTCCCGGGACGAGCCTGCCGACGTACCGGTCCGCGAGCCCCCTCGTGGTGGCTGGGATGAACCCGACGTACAGGTCGAGCGTGTAGGACGCGTCGGCGTGCCCGAGAAGCGCCGACACCGTCTTGATGTTCTCGCCCCGGGCGAGGTTGATGGTCGCGAACGTGTGTCGGAGGGCGTAGGGCCGCGTGCCGGCGAACCCCGCTTTCCGGACGAACGCGTTCCATCTCTTCTTGAACGAGTTGTAGCTCCAGGGGTTGCCCGTCTCGCCCAGAAGCGGCGTCGAGCTCCTAAGGACGAGCCCCATCTCGTCGAGCGCGCGCCTCTTCTCCTCGATCCACGCCTCCACGACCGACGCCGTGTACCTGTCGAGCGGGACCGTGCGCATCGAGCTGTCCGACTTGGTGTAGTTCTCTATCCTTCCCGCGCGCAGGGCCGCCACGATCCGCATCTGCGCGTCTTCCCCCTCCTCTGCGGGGACGAAGGTCCCGACGCGCTGGGCGAGCATCTCCTCGGGGCGCATGCCCGTGGAGAACAGGATGAGCACGGCCACCTTGGTCATGTCGAGGGGGAGGGACGACGCCTCCTCGAGGAACGCCTCTGCCTCGTCCTCCATCAGCGGGTCGATGAGAGGTCTGCCCTTCCTGAAGCCCTTGGAGAGGAAGCGCTTCTTGGCGACGTTGCGCCCGACGTGCTCGCGATCGACGGCATCGTTGAGGACCTCGCGCACGAACTTGAGCACCTTGGACTGCATCGCCGGCCCGGCGACGCGTACGGGCGAGAAGGGGGCCCTCCTCTTGAGCCTCCCCTCCTGCCGCAGCCTCTCCCTGTTCTCCTCCTCGCGTCTCCTCTTCTCGAGCGCCCACTCCTCGGACAGGCGGGGCACCGCGAGCACGCACCGCTCGACGTCCTCGGCGACGAGCTCCTTCAGGGGAATCGACCCTATCGTCGCCTTGGCGTACTTCAGGTAACGCCTTTCGTTGGCGGTCGACGCGGGGGAGATCACCCCGACTCGGCGCTCGACATACCGCTCCGCGTACTCCCCGAAGGGCATCGCTGCCCAGGCGGCGGCGTCGAGCGAGCCCCCGCCCCGTGCCTCGAGCGCGAGGTCGAGGACCGCGTTCTTCTCCTCCTCGAACGCGCGGACCTGCCCTTTGAGGTCGATCTTCTTGTTGAGGGCGAACACCACGCGGGTGAGTTTCTTCTTCCCGCCGAAATGACGACGGTGCTCCTCGGGGATGCGGATGGTGAGCTCGTAGGCGGTGGTGCGCGAATCCTTGCGCTTTCGCCGCGGCGTGCCGCGCCTCGCGGCCGCCTCGTCGAGGTTGTATGGTTTGTCGCAGTGAAGCAGCTGCATGGGTTGTCGTTCGTCAAGCGGACTGCAGGCCCTCGCGGCCCTCGTCCTTATACAGGTAGTTCAGCAGGGCGAGCTTCGGCACGAGCCACTTCTTGCCGACGCGGCAGCCCTTGAGCTCACCGCGGGCGAGGAGGCGGCGCACCTCCTGGCTGGTGGCGCAGGTGAACTCCGCGACCTGGGCGGAGGTCATCATGTACGGGTAGTCCTCCAGCATGAAGAGGTAGAGCCCGTCCGGGTCGGCGGCGCGCAGTCGCTCCACGTCTATGCCGACCTCGCCGTGGATGTCGTTCATTTCGCTCTCCTTCTCTCGTTTCGGTCCCAATCGGGATGATGACCCGTTTCCAGCATGGCGCAACCCTGCAGGCGGCCCATCTGCACCGTTGCGCCAGGGTGCGGCGTGGAGTATGGACCACCGGTTTCTCGGCGCGCGCCTCATTTCTCGACAGCGTACACACATTGTTCGCGTTCGGCGCCGCAGACCCCTTTTCTCAGGATTTTTGTTCCGAATTGAGATACAGACGATCAGAGGCTATCCTGCTCATCAGGATGCTTGCATACTTTGATGGTGCGAGTTGCGGACATGCAAGAGCTACGCGTTTGGTTCGTTTTCAGCGGTGTTGGAAGTATCGGCTCAATGAAAAGCCAAGTCGACATTTTCGTAGACCGAGGTTTAGAAATGGCTTTTCTCGCTTGCACAGACATGGTGCATAAAAGCGTTTTGCTTGGGAATTCTAACGAAATAAATAACCACATAACGTAAATGCAGCCATAGATACAAAAGGAATCGAATGGCCAGAGAGGACTGCGCTTACCGATGGTCGATTCTTGACAGGCAAA
>JAHZGC010000028.1:54393-54907 GCA_019421015.1 Coriobacteriaceae bacterium
TTTGTTCGGAGTCCTTGCGGGCGCCGTTGTCGACAGACTGCCTTTGAAGCGTGTCCTCATCGGCGCCGACCTCTTCGTTGCCGCGGTGGGTGCCGCCTTGGCGATTGCCTCGTTGGCCGGCAGCTTACCTGCATGGCTAATTCTCATCGCCTTGTTTCTCCGTGCAGTTGGTACTTCGTTCTACACGCCGGCCTCCCAATCTCTCACGCCCCATCTCGCCCCGCCAGAGCATCTCGTTCGCCTATCGGGGGTGACTCAGGCGATTCAGTCCGGCGGATACATTCTTGGCGCCGCGCTCGCGGCAGTGATTTATCCCGTGGCGGGCATTACCGCTATGATTGTCCTCGACGTGCTGGGGGCGCTTTTCGCTTCTTTAGCCGTCCTCGCCGCACAGATAGACGCAGGGGGCCTCGACGAAGCCGACCGCAGCTTGTCCTTTTCCAATAAGGTTCGAGAGCTCTTCTCTGAGATTTCGGACGGCTACAAGCTGATCAGGGGATACAGGGGGCTGTTC
>JAHZGC010000029.1:0-6912 GCA_019421015.1 Coriobacteriaceae bacterium
TGGTCACCGTCACCGACGGTGTCCCGACGTTGGCGTCAACCGTCGCGCTGGCCGTGATGGACGGCGTCGCCCCGGTGGCCCCCTGGGGTCCCTGGGGCCCCGTGGCCCCGGTAGCGCCCTTCTCACCGGCGTCGCCCTTGGGCCCCTGCGCGCCGGTCGGGCCCTGAGCGCCCGTCGCGCCCTTGAGGCCCTTGAACGCGAAGGCGAACACCTTCGCCGTGTTCGGGCCGCTCGCCGTGACCGTTACGCTCGGCGTGCCGGTGGAGCCGTCCACGGTCGCCGTGGGCGTGCCGAAGCCCGCCGCCGCGCCCGTTGGCCCCTGCGGGCCCGTGGCCCCGCTAGCGCCTGTCGCACCGGTGGCCCCGGTCGGGCCCTGAGCGCCCGTCGCGCCCTTGAGGCCCTTGAAGGCGAACGCGAGCGTGGGCGCGGCGGCGGTGCCCCCCTTTGTGACCGTGACGCTCGGGGTGCCCGAAGTCGCGTCCACCGTGGCGCTCGCAGTTATCGCCGGGGTCGCCCCCGTGGCCCCCTGGGGTCCTGTGGCCCCGGTAGCGCCGGCCGCACCGGTGTCGCCCTTCGGCCCCTGCGCGCCCGTGGCCCCCTTGAGGTTCTTGAACGCGAACGCGAGCGTGGGCGCGGCCGCCGTCCCGCCCTTGGTCACCGTCACCGACGGTGTCCCGACGTTGGCGTCAACCGTCGCGCTGGCCGTCAGCGCGGGGGTCGCCCCCACGGGGCCCTGCGGCCCCGTTGCCCCCGTGGCCCCCTGGGGCCCGGTCGCCCCGGTGTCGCCCTTGGGGCCTTTGACGTTGCCTATCAGGAACTTCGCCATCCGTCCCCTTCCTCCCTAGTCGTCGAACTCGTAGTAGAGACTCCCGGTCGCCGGGTCGTAGGAGAACCCGGGCTCCGATGCCCCGTCCGCGCAGTGCGCCCAGAGGTCCCCGGCGGCGTCTACGGACAGGGTGAACAGGCCCGACAGCGGCACGGTCACGCCGCTCTCCCCCGTCTCTCCCCTGGGCCCCTGCTCTCCCTGCGGCCCCTGCGCCCCCTGCGGTCCCCGCTCGCCCGCGAGGCCCCTGGGCCCCTGCTCTCCCTGCGGCCCTTGGAGGCCCTGCGGCCCCCGCTCGCCCTGCGTGCCCTGCGCGCCGTCCGCCCCGGGTTCGCCCTTGAGGCCCCCGAAGGCGAAGGCGATCGTCGGTGCCTCCGCAGTCCCGCCCCTTGTGACCGTTACGGACGGTGTGCCCACGTTACCGTCAACCGTGGCGCTGGCCGTGATGGACGGCGTCTCACCCGGCGGCCCCTGGGGCCCCACTGGGCCCTCCTCACCCTGCGGCCCCGTCGCGCCGGTCACCCCTGGCTCGCCCTGCGGGCCCTGGGGCCCCGTGGGCCCCACCGCGCCCTGGGGGCCCGCCGGCCCTGCGGCCCCCGGCAGCCCCTGGGGGCCGACGTCGCCCTGGGGCCCCTGCACGCCCTGGGGGCCTATCGGCCCCTGGAAGCCGGCGTCTCCGGGCTCGCCCTTGTCGCCCTTGGGCAGCGTCAGGTCGAGCAGCACGTCGAGCCTGCCGCCCGGGCCCTGCCGGCACCCGGCCCCCGCCAGCTCGCCGGCACTCACGTCGCCCACCGCGAAGGAGACCCCGGCCCACTCGGCAGCCCGCTCGCGCTCGGCCCGGTCCCTCTGCGCCTCGGCGGCCGCCCTCTTGGACTCCGCGCCGACGCGCTCCGCCTCCTTCGCGTCCCTCTCGCCCTCGGCCTTCCGGCGGTCGGCCTCCGCGTCGACGCGCTTCTGCTCGGCCGCCCTCCTCTCGCTCTCCGCCCCCGCCCGGGCCGCCTCCTCCACCTCGGCGGCCGCGCTGAACTCGCCCCACGCCCCCACGGCGTCGTCGAGCCGCGACTGGGCGGCCTCGGCCTGGGGCGCTGTGAGGTCGGCCGCGCGGTCCACCCGCAGGCGGAAGCCTCCGGTCGCCGCGATCACCTCGCCGCCCCTGCGCATCTCGACGTAGGGCCTCAGCTCCCCGGGGTGGGCGGTGAGGTCCTGCCCGAGCGTGTAGACCCAGCGCTGCCCGCTGCGCACAAGCTCGCTCTCCACCAGGCCCCCGCGCGTGTCGCACATGAGGTGGGCGCTGACGCCCTGCTCCGCGAGCGGCGAGCCTCCGTCGAGCACGTCTATCAGGAACCGCGCGCCCTTGTCGTGCTGGCGGACCACGGCCTCGCCCCTCGGCTCGAAGGCCGTGCGCCGCACGTCCAGGGCGACGGGTATCTCCCTTTGGACCCCCATCGGTCCCCCCAATCTCCCGTTTCCGACTACCCGAGCAGGTAGAAGCTGCTCCCACTCCTCAGGAGCGCCACCCTCTGCCCGACCTTCGGCGCGCACACGTAGGCACGCACCCTGACGGGCGTCCCCGCCCCGTCGCAGCGCGCCATGAGCGGCGACCCCTGCGTGACCGTCGCCATGCGCACCGCCGGGGCCTCCGCCAGGGCCTTGCGGGCCTCCTCGCGTATGGCGCGCGCCGCATCGCCCATCTCGCTCACCGCGACACCTCCGTAGCCTCGAAGTAGCCGACGAAGCGCCTGGCGACACACTCGCAGCGCAGCGCCGGGGTCATGGATACGCTCCTCTTGACCAGGACCGCGTCCACGGTGCCGCCCAGGGCCCTGTAGTCGAGCCTCACCGCCTCCCCGATGGAGAGCGGCCACCAGAGCATGTCCACGGTGTACCTGTCCACCACCCGCATGGCGCTCCGCAGGTTTGAGAGGGCCTTGTCGGATGCCTTGCCCGAAAGCTCGGTCACCTCCTCGACGCGCACCACCTCGCGGGATCGGCGCACCGTGGAGAACTCGCTCGACGGGTCGTCGTTGCGCACCACGGCAACCTGGGGCTCCCCCTCCTCGGGGGAGTAGACCACCACCGACACGTTTGGCACAGAGGCCGGGTCGTGCTCGCGGGAGACCGCGACGCCGCATATGGGTCCCCCGCGCTCCCTGTCCGAGAGCACGGCGGCAACCTCGCGCTCCTCGGGCACTCGGTAGGGTGACAGGATGACGTTGCCGTAGCCGTCGGTGGAGGCCGAAGAGAAGCCCGCCCATCCCATGCAGTCGTTCACCACGGTGAGCAGGTCCGTCCCCACGTCCCACCCGTGGGCGGAGGCGACCTTGTGCGCGGACGGCCCCGCCACCACGTGCAGCCCGGCGCGGCGCGCCAGGGAGGCGGCGAACTCCACCGTGGGCGTCCCCGCCGCCATGGGCAGCGCGTCGGTGAGCTTGGCGTCCTGCAGGATCTTCAGGACGCCGTACAGGTCCGCCTCCGTGGCCGCCCCCGCCGGTCCGTAGGACGTGGACGGCACCGACACCAGGAACGTCCCGTGGCACACCGTCACGGGCTCCTCCCCGGGTGCCGTCGATGTTGAGTAGACGCGCACCATGTCGTCGAGGGTGGACGGCACCCATCCGCTCCCGACCCTTAGGCTCCCGGACGCCTTGATGGTCGCCTCCTGGTTCTCCTCGATGCTGCACCCCTCGACGCCCGCAAGCTCCCCCAGCTCGTCCATGGACGGCCACCCCACGCGGACGTAGCGGAACGACGTGGTGCGGTTCGGGCTAGAGAACACCGTCATAGGAGCGCTCCTCCCAGTCTACCGACACCCCTGCGGACTCCCCGGGCCGCTCCGACACCTCGATGCCGGCGCTCACCCAGAACGTCCGCCCCATGGGCATGCGCAGGGCGTAGCCGCCCGCCCACGCCTGCGCCTCCCGCCAGCGGGACAGCCGGGCGCTCGGCGAGTCGCGCCTGAGCACGTCCGCCGAGAGGGAGCCCGTGTGGGTGCGGTGCGTGCCGTAGACCTCAACGGGGTACTCCCACGCCGCCGCCTCGAACGTGTCGCTCTCCACGCCCCGCGACTCGTCGGACTCCACGTTGTAGGCCGCAACCGCGCACTCCCCCAGCCCGTCGCCCCAGTTGAGGGCTGCCCGGCCGCCCGAGGGGACCGCCGCCCTCTCGGACCGCTCGCGGCAGGCACCCGAGGCCGCGCGCGCCCTCACGACGTACTCGACGGCCCCGTCGAGCGGAGGAGTCGGGTCCTCCGCCCGCGACTCCGACGGGCCCGACGTCGCGACCACCTTGCCGCCCCGCACCAGCTCAAGCGCGCTCGTCGCCGCGCCCTCCCCCTCGCCTGGGCCGAACAGGGCGACGACGGCCATGCGCTCGGCGTCCACCATGAGGGCCAGGGTCGGCTCGGGCGGCGCTAGGAACCTGACGGGCACCGAGGCCGACGCCTTGGACGAGAGGCCCGTCGTCGACAGGGCCTCAAGCACCACGGTGACGGTCCCGCCGTCGGGCGGTGCCAACTCGGACGCCCCGAACGATGCCGAGGACGCCGCCCCGACCGACTTTGAGGCGATCTCCCTGCCGCCCGCCACCACCCTGACCGTCGCGGCCGCCTGGGAGCCCATGGCGTCGGAGAAGGACCACGAGACCACGAGCGGCAGGTCCGTCAGCACCCCCGGCATCGCGATCGCCAGCGCCGGGGGCGTCCTCGCCTTGAAGTAGCCGACCGACGACCACGGCGACCACGCCGACGCCGGCTGCGCCCCGCCGTCGAACGCGCCCTTCGTGCGCACCCTCCAGTACACGTCGCCGTCCGAGCCGACCGGCACCGCCGCCCGCGCCGAAGCCCCGGTCAGCGCCAGCACGGTCCAAGGGCCGGACTGCGACGGCCCGCAGGCCACCTCCGCGGCCGTCTGCGCCGTGCCGTCGGTGGCGTTGTGCCGCCACCCGACCTCGACGGCCCCCGAAGGGTGCGTCACGGTCGCGCCCGAGGCCGGGGACACCAAATCCGGCGCGGTCGGTGCCGACTGCCTGGTGACCCCCACCCGCAGGCTTGCCGAGGTGTGCACCTCGGTCCCGTAGAACGTGTGGACCTCGCGCAGCTCGTAGGATATAGACGCGCCCTGGGCGTCCGAGGGCGTGCGGGTGGCCGACGTGCCCGTCCCGCTGTAGACCCTCGCGCCGTTCTCCCACAGCTCGAAGCGCGTGAACTCCGCGTTGCCCTGGGCGTCGGCCCTGGCGAACGAGAAGGTCACCCTGTCGCCTATCTGCACCTGCGTGCGCGACGCCGTGAGCCGCGGAGCACCGGGCATCGAGAGCTGCACGACGGACACCTCGGCCGTCCTCGAGGAGTACAGCTCCTCGCCGAACCAGGAGTGCACCTCGCGCAGCTCGTACGACACCTTCTTCGCCGAGCCCAACGGTGCCGTGCGGGTGGCCGACGTCCCGGTGCCCGAGTAGACCTTCGCGCCGTCCTCCCACAGCTCGAAGCGCAGGAACCCCGCGTTGCCCTGCGTGGCCGACTTCGCCCACGAGAGGCTCAGCGGCTGGCCCGGGCCGACGCTCGAAGGGGCGGTGAGCGTCGGCGCGCCCGGCCTGGCGAGGACCCGCGCGGGCACCGTCACGCCGAGAGAGGCCGACGACGTCCCGTCGTGGTAGCCGCCCTGCAGGGTGACGCTTCCGCCGCAGGCCACCGCGTAGTCGGCCCCGCCCCGCTCGTAGGTGTGCTCCGCCACCGTAACCAGGGTCTCGACCGAGGCCCCCGTCTCGCTGTAGGCGTAGAACTCCACGTCGCCCGTGGAGTGCTCGCCCACGTGGGCCGATGCGACGGAGCCGTAGACCTGGAAGCCCCAGCCTATGGAGCACCAGTAGACCGAGCAGCGCACCGTGGCCGTGGTGTCGGTCGTCGAGACGACCTCCGCGACCACCTTGGCGCGCCAGCGGTCGGCCTCGTTGCCGTAGGCCTCTGCCATACACCGACCCCCTTACAGCACGGCCAGCTCGCGCCCGAGCACCCGGGCGCTGAACTGCTCGACCGTCTTGACGTCGCGCAGGTCGCGCGCGTTGATGTTCATGTTCTGGATGACAACGCCCGCCGAGGCCGGCCCGCGCGCCGCCGAGGCCCTCGAAGAGCGGGCAACGGGCCCGCGCGCGTCGAACGACGCCGACACGGCCATGGCCTCCCCGGCCCGCGCCATCTCCTCGGTGTAGCCCCTCAGCAGCCCGCGCGTCTCCCCCCAGCCGCTCTCAAGGCCCCGGTTGAGGCCCCGCATGATGAGCTGGCCGTTCTTGACGAGCATCACGGCGTCGTAGGCGGGCGGGCCCTTCATCTGGGCTATCTGCCCCGTGATGTCGCTGAACCATCCGACGACCCCGTCCCACGTGCTTTTGAGTCCGTTCCAGAGGCCGTCGATGATGCTCTTTCCCGCGTCCCACAGCAGCGACCCCAGGTCGCCGAGCGCCCCAAGGATGTTGCCGGGGAGGTCGGTGAAGAACTGGACGACGTTGGAGACGCCCTCGCTCACCGACGACTTGATGTTCTCCCATGCCTCGGAGAGCTTCGACTTGACGCTCTCCCAGGCCTCGGACCAGAACGACTTTATCGACTCGACCTTGTCGGAGATGGTCTCCCAGACGTTGCCGATGGCGTCGGACACGGCCGACTTGATGTTCTCCCACGCGTTCGACAGGAACGTCTTGATGGCGTCCCACGCGCCCTCCCAGTCTCCCTGGATCACCGAGGTTATGACGCTGATGACGGTGTTGATGAAGTCCATGCCCGTGGACACCACCGACTGGATGATGCCGAACACGCTCACCACGACGGCCTGCACGGTGGGCCACGCGGCCTCGAACACCCCCTGGACTATGGGCATGACCGTGTCCACGGCGAGCTGTATAGCCCCCATGACGCTCTCGACCGTCTCCCGCATCTGGGGCCAGTAGGTCTCGAAGAACCCCTGTATGAGCGGCAGCACCGTCTCAACCGCCGCCTGCACGAGCGGCATTGCCGTCTCCACCGCCGACTGGATGACGGGCATCGCGGTCTCCACGGCGCTCCGCATGGCCGGCAGCGCCGACTCGAAGAATCCCTGGGC
>JAHZGC010000029.1:7012-31266 GCA_019421015.1 Coriobacteriaceae bacterium
CACGGGGATGGCCGTCTCGACGGCCTGCTGCACGAGCGGCAGGGCCGTCTCGAACAGCGACTGCACCACGGGCAGCGCGGTCTCGACGACGGCCTGTATCGCCGGGAGCGCCGACTCGAACAGGGCCTGGGCGACCGGGACGGCGGCCTCGACCACGGAGCCGACCACGCCCATGGCCGTCTCGAACAGCGACTGCACCACGGGGATGGCCGTCTCGACGGCCTGCTGCACGAGCGGCAGGGCCGTCTCGAACGCCGCCTGCACCGCGGGCATAGCCGACTCGACGGCAGCCTTAACCGCCGGCATGGCCGTCTCGAACAGCGACTGCACGAGCGGTGCCGCAGCCTGAACGACCGCGCTCAGCGTGTCCATCTTGCCCGACAGGCCGTCAAGCGCCCACACCGCCAGGTCGGCGGCGGCGCTCGTCCCGCCGACCCCGTCGTTCCAGCCCAGGATCTCACCGAGCGAGCCGGCGATTGCCCCTACGAAGTCGCCGACCGAGCCCACGAGGCCGCCCAGCGACTCCCCGAGGCGTCCGACCGCCCCGCTGTCGGCCAGCCTGTCGAGGAACAGGCGCGCGTGGGCGAACCCGCGCTGGGCCGCCACCGCGAAGTCGCGAAGGCCCTGGGCAGCCCCGGAGACGAGTCCCGACGCGCTCGCGAGGGGGTCGCTCCCCCGCGTCAGGCCGTCCACGAACTGCGAGAAGACCCCCCTCGCCTCGTCCGCGAGCTTCCCGAGGACTCCCAGCGCCGAGGAAAGCGCCTCGAACGCACCGCACTCCTCGGCCTTGCTCTTGAACAGGTTCATGTAGGACGCCGCCTTGTCGATGCCCGATGCGAGCGCCCCGACCGCCCCCCGGACCGCGCCGAACACCCCGTCGCTCTCGATGAGCGACGTCACGGCACCGTCTATGTCGGGCTTGAGCCACGCGAAGGCCTCCCTGAGCCGCCCCACGGCCTCCGACAGGGCCGCGTACTCCCCCGTCTGCTTGACCTTCCCGACCAGGGACGACAGCGACCCCTTGACCGACGAGACGAACGACGCCACCCTGTTCCCCGCCACCACGATGCCCGAGGAGAACCGGTCTATGGCCCCCGCTATGGCGTCGGGGCCTATGGCCTCGATGACCGAGCCGAGCGCCTTGGACACGCGGTTCCCCACGTTGGTCATGGCGGTGCCGATGCCCTTGGTGGAGCTGCGCGCCTGCTGCTCGAACGACGCCATGCCCTCCATGCCCTCGTTGTCCAGGGTTATGAGGGCCGCGTTGAAGTCCTCCATGGTGAAGACGCCGTCCTTCATGGCCTGGTACAGGTCGTTGGACGATGCGTCGGCCCCCATCATGGCCTTGGCTATGGCGTTGAGCTGGCCCGGCATGACCTCCTGCAGGGTGCGCCAGTCCTCCATCTCGGGCTTGCCCTTCGCCAGGGCCTGGGTGTACTGCACCAGCGCGCGCTCGACGTCGACGGTCGAGGCCCCGCCCGCGAGCAGCGCGTCGTTGAGCGCGATGGACAGCGTCGTCGCGTAGTCGAGGTCCCCCGTCGTCGCCGTGAGGCGCTGGGTCATGGAGACCAGGCTGTTGAGCGCCGTGGGCAGCCCGTCGATGCGCGACGCCATGCGGTCTATGGAGCCCTGGGCGGTGTCCGCCGAGAAGCCCAGCGACTCCATGACCCGGGGGAAGTTGTTCATGGTGTCGACGCGCGCGATGGCGCTGCCGAGCGACGAGGATATGGCCCCCATGGCCGAGGAGACCACAGACGACACCGCCCCCATGATCGCGCCGCCCGCGAACGACGACGCGAACGACGACGCGGCCTTCGAACCGGCGGCGGCGGCCGACGAGGTCGCCTTGGTGCCCCCCAGGGCCCCCTCGATGTAGCCCGACAGGTCCTTGAAATGCGGTATCAGGGTGACGTAGGCGCTTGCCACCTCTGCCATTGGCCGCCCCCTTTGCAGTTGTCGATGCGAGGGGCGGACCCGCCGCCCCTCACGCCCTCGGTGCCCACAGGATCGCGTCCAGGCGCTCGCGGCTCACGTTCGCCCGCCTCGGCACCCCGCCGCCCCTGCGCTCGCCCGGCCTGGGCAGCGGCCTCGGCGGCGACCCCTTGCAGCCTCCCAGCTCGTAGCGCAGGCACGCCAGGGCGTCTGCCTGCACGGCCGCTATGTACTCGGCGTCGCCCCACGCGCACGCCGGGTCCATGGCCCTGAACAGCCGCGAGCGCGGGCCCAGCTGCGCCGCCAGGCACGCCAGGTGAGCCAGCGAGCAGCCGGGCCGCTCGATGTCGACGCCGTACACCTCGTGCATGTCCGCTTCCAGCTCGTCGCGGTGCAGCCGCAGCGCCTCGCGCAGGAACGCTAGTTTTTTAGTGCGGATACCTTTTCCTGCACCTCGCCCACGAACTGCGCCACGCGGCTCATGGGCAGCCGCCCGTCCCCGTCGCGCAGCTCGTCGATGACGCGGTCGTACTCGTCGCCGAGCACGGCGCGCACGAACAGGAGCATCCCCCGCAAGCTGTCAGCCCCGGCCTCGTCGATGGCGCACAGCACGTCGTAGTCGTCCAGCGCGTCGGTGCGTACCTGCGCCGAGACGCCCATAGCCTCCACCCGCACCGAGTCGGGGCGCTTGATGCCTTCCGCCTTGACCTTCTCAGCCACTGCCCCTCCTAGCCCTCGTCGACGGAATCGCTCGCGGAGCCGGTCGCCGTGTTGTAGTAGTAGTCATACGAGGTGTTGCCGGAGGCGTCCGGGAGCGCCGTGATGGTCGCCTTGTACACGACCGGGTTCTCGCTGTTGTGCTCCACGTCGTCTCGGTCGTAGATGCAGCCTCGCGGGATTACGGTGCGCTTGATGACGGTCTCGGTGAGCAGCGTCTCGATGACGAAGCTGCGCTCCTCCGTGAACGCCCCGTTGTGGCGGACCGTGACGCCGCCCTTGCCGTCGTCCTCGACGTTCTCGTCGCCGTAGTACGTCTTCAGCACCGACGTCCTGCCTTCGAGGAACCCCACCTGGTAGGTCTCCGAGAAGCTGTTCTGCACCTTCTTGATGACGCGGCCCGCCCAGTCCTTGATGTCGGAGCTGTCTGCCTCGGTCGAGTTCACCACGCCCTCGTCGTTGACGTACCCCATGCTCACGAACCCATCGGGTATCGCCTCCTTGGCGTCCACGGGCAGCTTGGTCCCCTTCGTTGCCACCCAGGCGTACCCGTTGGGGTTGCCCTTTCCGATGCCTACGTTCTCGGCGTCGAACATCTCTTCTTCCATGCGTCTTCCTTCCTATGGCCTCGTTGTCATGTAAACGGAGAGCTGGTAGCGGCTCTGCCTCGAATCCGGGTCGGGAAAGCTGTAGAGGCCCTCCACCCCGCAGCGGCAAACCTGCGGCACCTCGGCCGCGCAGCGCAGGGCAAGCGCGTCGCGCAGCCTGAGCGCCAGGCCGGCGGCCTCGGCGTTGCTGGCCGCCCACGCCTGCACCGCGAGCGCCGGGCGGTCGACCCCCACCGAGAACCCGCCCCCCGTGCGCTCCACGGTGACGAACTCCCCGGGGCGTTCCCCTGGCACCTCGGCGAACGCCGGTGCCCCCACGGCCCCGGGAAGCCACGCCACGAGCGCCGCGACCACGTCGAATGCCACGGTCACCACCCCGTCCCCTTCTTGAGCGTGTTGCTGCGGGCGTTGTCTATGCGCCCGAGCTTCGTTTTCGTGAACACGCGCCCCACTGCCACCACGCGGTGCTCCTCCACGCTGTGGCCGTAGGGCTCGACCTCGGGGCGCGTGCGCAGTGAGTAGGCCGCGTTGCACCGGGCCGCGGCCCTCGAGGCCTCCCGGGCAAGCAGGTCGCGCACGCCCTTCGACTTGAGCACCTGGCGCACGCCCCCGACGTTCACCTCGACGCGCCTAGCCATCGCAGGCCCCGCATTCGACGGTTCGGTTCCACGGGCCCGGCGTGTTCGCCGGCATGTACGGGGCGGGGTCGCCGACGACCGGGTAGGAGCGTCCTCCGTAGGTGACCGTCGCCCCGCGCAGGCTCGCCGTATACGACTTCGGGAAGTGGACCCTGAGCGCCGCCGTGACCCCCTCTGGCCGCGAGGCGTCGAGGTCGGCGGTAGCGCCCGGCTCCACCAGGCACCCCTCAACGACCTCTTCGACCAGGCGGTACACCGGGGCCGCGTAGGCGTCCATGCCCACCTGCTCCCTGTGGGCCACCGTCACGGCGACGGTCTGCATCAGGCAAAAGTCGAGCATCCGCCCACCATCCCCACGGAAACGACCACGCACCCGCCGATGCCCAGCAGGTCCTTCTCCGCGCCCGTCAGGTACCAGTCGCCCGACGGGTTCGCCAGCTGCACCGACGCCGTGTAGCCCCCGGCCCCCTGGCTCATCTGGGTCGCCGGGATCGCGGGCCCAGACATCTGTCGGCGCACGGACTCGACGGCGACCATCTCAAGGTTCGAGGTGATGCCGGGGTCCGACTCCCAGCCCGGGGGCAGGAGTGCGCGCATGCGCGACTCCGCCCACCCGAGCAGCTTCCCGGCCCTCCTGCGCTCGCCGTCGTCGAGCGGCCTCCACGCCGCCTCAAGGTCGTCGACCGACGCGAAGGGGGCCGCCGGGTCGAAACCGCCCACGCTAGGCCTTCTTTGCCTTTGCGGCGGCCTGCGTCTCCTCCTGGCCATCGCCGCCGGACTCCTGGCCGCCGCCCGAGCCCTGGGACGCCCCGCCGCTGGGGGTCGTGACGGCCGGGACGGAGTAGACCATCTTGCTAAAGGCCTTGCCTGCGTCGTAGCCGTCTCCCTTGAGCACCGCAAAGGCGCTCGGGTCGAGCACGCAGTAGCCGAGCATGGCCTCGGTTCGGTACGCGATCTGGTTGTGCGCCTTGAGGTCCACGCCGGTCTGGTCGGGGTCGCCGTACTCGATGACCTCGGCGGTCATGTCGCGCACCATGCCCCACTTGATGAGGCTGAAGTCTCCGCACACCGCGAGGGTCTTGGGGTCGGTCTTGCACTTGCGACCCGACACCGTGCCCGAGGTCGCGGCGCTCACGCCCTCGAATGTGCCGATCTGAAGGTTAAGGGGCACGTCGCCGTAGTAGCGCTCAAGGGTGGTTGGATGGCGCACCTTGCGCAGCACGCTCGCCAGCTTGCGCGAGAAGGCGATGCCGTTGATCTCCCACTCTTCCGCCACGGCGTCGAACAGCGCGTCGAGGTCGTATACCACGTCGTCGGACGCGGTCACCTTCTTCACCTTCGCGTCGGAGAAGAGGCCGGTTGCGTCGCTGATGGCGAGGCCGCTCTTGGGGCTTACCGCGTGGTACACGATGTAGTCGAGCGCGCGACCCATGGCCCGCGACTGGTCCTGCTGGATCTGGCTGATGATGGACAGCTGGTTGTCCTCGTCGGCCCACTTCAGCTCGGAGCTGACTCGGGTGGTGGTCACGATCTTGGCGCGTTTCGCGGCGATCGCGTCGGTGGAGTACTCGTGCGAGCCCTTGGTGCCGCCCTCGGCCACCACCTCGGCCTCCGCGTCCGCAGAGAAGAACATGAACTCCGTGTCCGTGAAGAGCTGCGGGGTCGAGGGCGACAGCGTCGCGATGGTCGAGGTGTCGCGCACCTTGTTGATCACCTCGGTCGAAACGTTCTTGGGCAGTGTGATCTTGCTGGTATCGAGCGCCATCCGCTATTCCTTTCTAGTCTTTGTTGAATAGCCCGTGGACGAACTTCTTCATCTCGTCGGGCTCCACCTTCCCGGCCGACTTGCCGTCGCCCGGGACCTCTGGCACGGTCTCCGCCTTGAAGTGCGGGGCCGCCGCCTGCGCGAAGGCCTTGAGCGCGTCGCCTTCGGCCCCGCAGGCCTCAAGGACCTCCTTCGGGACCCCCGTCAAGGCGGCCAGGTCCGAGACGGCCTTTGCGCGCGCCTCCTTCGCCTGCTCCTCGGCCTTCTCGGCCTCGGCCTGGGCAAGCTTCTCGGCGGCGTCCTTGTTGGCCTTTGCCTGGCGCTCCCACTTGCGGCCCGTCTCCTTGAGCTTGTCGGCCCTCTTCTTCTCGGCCTCGTAGAGCGCCTTGTAGTCGGGCTCGTCCTCAAGCGTCTCGGGCTCCTCCTGGGGCGTCTCCCGCACCTGCTCGGTGCCGGTCGTCTCGTCGTCTTTCTCGGGGTCCATGGGGTCTCCTAACCGGCCGTGCGGCCATGCGAATCCGTGGGCCGCCGTGCGGCGGTCCCCTTGCCGCGCCTGCGCCGTGCGGCGCTTAGCGCGCATGAAAAAGGCCCCTTGCGGGGCCCTAGTCACCGTGTTTACTTTTTCTTCTTGTGGGCCTGGCGTCCGTTCGCCTTGTCGATGGCTTTTGCTATGTCGTCTATGTCCGCAGGGCCAGATTTGCCCACAGCGGCCTCGTACTGCTTCAGGTACCCCGCCTCGTCGTACCCGTCTAGCTGCATGCCCTCGAAACCTGGCACCGCTTTACAGGTGCAGTGGTCGTGGTAGCTGTTGTAAGGCCCCAGCCCGTCGCCCGCCGTAGCCTGCGAGGTGTACACGAACCCCCTCGAAGCCATCACGATGCAGAACCCGCACGGGTTCTTGCTCGTCGGCACCCTCGCCCATCGGATGCCAGCGGCCCGGTCCCTCTCCCGCCCGGCGTTCTCCTCGACGGTCCGGTTCGCCGCAAGCGTCACCCTCTGGGCGGCCTTCGCCGCGATCATGTCGGCGAACGCCCCCTCGTCCGGCTCGTCCCCGTCGAGCTCCTTTGACGCTGCGTACCCCGCGTAGGCCCACGGCTCTCCGTCGGGGTACTCGTTGACCGGCTGCGCCGGGTCGAGCTCCTTCCCCGCCAGGCTCACGATCTGGTCGTAGAGGTCGGCCGCAAGCGACGCCCCGAGGTCTCCGTAGACCCCGTAGGCCTCCTCAAGGGCCTCGGCCGCCGCCCTGCGCACCTCGTCGATTGCCAGACCGTCCCCCATCTGCGACAGCCTGTGGAATACGAACTCCCTGGCTTGCCCCCGGGCGCTGGCTATGGAGCCGTCGTACGACCCGACGTCCACGCTCACTCGCCCCCACCGCCTGCCGCCTGCGCCTGCTGCTGCGCGGCCATGGCCTGGGCCAGCTGCTGGGCGCGGATGCGCCGCGTGTCGCGCATGACCTCGCGTATCTCCGCCTCGTCGTACCCGAGGTCGCGCCAGAACTGCGTCGTCTGCGGGTACTCGGGCACGGCCGACGCCACCTTGAGCGCGAAGTCGGCCCTGGCGGCCATGGAGGGCCGCACCGGGTTCGCGAAGCGCGCCTCAATTGTCAGGTCGTCCTTCGGAAGGGCCTCTATCGTGGTGCCCCGCAGGCAGCTCAGCGCCATGAGCGCCACGTTTTTCAGGGCCTGGCCGTTGCTCGCGTTGAGCCATTCCGCCTCGACGATGAGGTCGTTCTGGGCCGCGTACATCGCCTCCGCGCTCGAAGGGTTGTCGAACATGATCCCCAGGCTCGACAGCGGCACGCTCGTCTCCCCCGCGAAGCGCTTGGCAAGGGTCTGCAGGTAGTCGCTGTGCGGCTGCATCGACATCTGCGGGAGCTGCCCGTAGTGCGGCACGTCGCCGTTCTTGTTGGCCGTCACCATGAGCATGCGGTCGATGTACGACTCTATCTTCTTGCTCGCAAACGCCTCGGCGGTCTTCTTGTCGACCCCCATCATGTACCGCTGCGGCCAGGTGTAGAAGACGCTCGCAACGGCCGCGTTGGTGGTCGCCAGTATCGCCTCGTCGGTTATGGAGCGCACCGCGGCGTGATGCGGCTCTGCCCGAACGGCCTGTCAAGAAGGGGCTTGTACCGGATCGGCTCGATAAGCGGGCGGCCCAGCGGGTTTTCCAGCCTGTCGACCACCCAGCGGCCGTTCCTCGCCCTGCGGCAGATGTACGTCGTTTCGTCCGTGAACATGTTCACCCAGCTGGGCGTCTGGTTGCCCGTCTGGTCCTCGGTCACGTCCACGATGGCGATGCCGGCCTTGATGCGCTTCTTGCGCACGTCCCAGACCCCTGCGGCGTTCGACGCGCTGTATGGGCTCACAAGCACGTCCGGCTCGCCCGCCGCCCCCTTGGACACCGTGAAGAAGGCGCACGAGTGCATCAGCTGCGAGGTCACCGCCTGCCGGTACAGCTCGCGCAGGTCGTTCGCCCGCACCACGTCGCCCAGGTCCTCGGCGGCGCTCCCGTCGCTGGTGAAGCCCATGAAGACGCTTCTGGCCGCCAGCGCGTCGACCGCCTTGGCGGGCCATCCCACCACGGCGCGCATGCCCCGCATCTGCTCGGGCAGTCCGCGCTCGAGGTTCTGCACGACCTTCTCGAAGTTGTAATAGGCCTCGTTGCGCAGGTTCGAGTTCAGGTGCGACCCCCACTCGTACAGGAGCCGGTTGAAAAGGCCGCACTCCTTCCCGTCGAGGCCGATGGTCGCCGGGTTGACCTGGTATAGGGACGCCCTCATGCTCACAGGATCACGCACCCCCCTTCGGGGTCTCTCTTCGTTGTCTTCGCCGCCCAGTACGCGAGGCACGCGGCCTCCATAGGGGCGCTCTCGTCTCCGCCGAACGCCCAGCCGCCTCCGTCGCCCACCGGGCGCTTCACGCTCTTGCACGCGCTCTCGTCGAGAAGACTCTGGGTGTCGTGCGCCCAGTGCGAGAGCGCCCCCTCTTTCATGGCGTCCACGAGCATCGTCGTCGACGCCACCACCTCGGCGGGCCCCACCTTGGGCAGCGCCTGCCTGGGGTACTCGCCCCTCAGCTTGTCGAAAAGCGCGTCCTTGCCGCTCTTGCCGTCCACGGCCACGGCCGCCGTGCGCTCGGCGCGCTCCTCGTCGCACAGCATCTCCGCCACCCACCGCACGCCGGACTCAGTCGACGCCAGGCACACCAGCTCGATGTAGGCGCTCCCCGCCGGGTCGAGCCTGCACGCCACGACCGCCACGCGCTCCCCGTCCGGGGTGAACTTGACGCCGTAGGTCTTGACGCCCTCCCCCTCTGCCCCTCGCTCGTCGACCGCGCACGACGCCCACAGCGACTGCTTTATGGCGCTCTGGGCAGCCTGCTCGCTCCACCACCCCAGGCGCTCGCGCGCGAAGCCGTCGGGCGTCATGGTGCGCCACTCCTCCTGTGTGAACTCCTCGTCGAGGCGTATCCCCATGGCCGGGTTAGCCTCGTACACGGCGTCAAGGAGGTCCTCGAAGCGCTCCGACGACAGGAACTCCCCGATGCCCCACTCGTGCAGGCACGTGCGCGGGCTGGGGTTCGTTATGGCCGCCTTGCGCACGCGCTGGTAGACGGTCCCCGGGCTGTTCGGGCCGGGAGGCGTGCCCATGTATATGAGCTTGCGGTAGCCGGTCGGCGACGCCGCGATCGTCGACATAAGCGCCTCGACCTGGTCGTCGGTAAGCTCCTGGGCCTCGTCGTAGACGACCGTGGAGTACGTGTTTCCTCGGCTCGCGCCCCGCGATCGCGCCGAGTACTCGATGAGGCCGCCGTTCTTGAGGTATATGCCCTGCTCGCCGTTCGTGCGTCGTATGCACTCCACCATGTTGCAGATTCTCTTGTGGCGCTTGTCCTCGAAGAAGCTGCACAGGCGCTTGAAGCTCTTGGCCGCCGTCTTGACCTGGTGGGCCGTGTGCAGGATCTTCTCGCCGCCCAAGACCATCGCCTGGAACTCCCAGCCCTCGCATACGCCGTTCTTGCCGTTCTGGCGCGGCACGTCGAGGACGTTCGTGGTGTAGAGCGGCGATCCGTCGTCCTCGACCGCGCACCAGGCGTTCAGGACCAGCTCCTGCCACGGGTCCGGAGAGAAGCAGTAGGCGCGCAAAAGCTCCGCCGCGTCGGGCCCGTCGGTCAGGGCAGCGCCCCTTGGCTCTATCCTAAGACGCGGCTCTTGCGCCCCGGTTCGCGCGGCGGCGGGCGCAGAAGTCGAGGATGTCGTCATCGTCTGCCGCGTCCACCTCCTCGGTAGAGCCCTCTATGCCGAGCTGCTTGTTGAGCTGCCGTATCTCGGCGCTCGCCTGCTTCATGGCCGCGATCTGCGGCAAGGCCTTGAGGTCGCCGAGGTCGTTGGTATATGCCACCTGGCCGCCCACCTCGTCGATGTCGTCCATGCACCTCTGGGCTATCGAGTACCACTGGCACAGCAGCGCCAGCATGGGCGCGTCGGACTCCTTGAACCTGCGGGATGCCGTTATCTCGTCCCACTTGGCGCTCTTGTACGGGTCGTTTTCGACGGACGACGGTTTCTCAAGCACGGCTACCCCTTCACGGCCGCGACGGCGAGCACCGCCAGCAAGAAGAGCGCGAGAAGGGCGACCGGCACCCAGAACGGTGCCAGGACGGCCCACCACGACCACGAGATCACGCCGCACAGCTTCAAGACGACGAAGGCCACCCCCAAGACGTCCAGCACCCCCAGGCCCACGAACTTGGTTGCGGACTTTTCCATCTCTCCTCCTAAACGAAAAAAGCCGCTCGGTTGAGCGGCCTTTAGTCCATAACCCTTGTCATGCTGAAGCGTTTACAGAATCACGCAGCCCCTAGACTGCACCGACGCTTCCACCCCCGGGTACTGCTCGCCGCACGAGGCGCATTCGGCACCGTCGTCCGTCGAGCGCAGAATGCGGGGGATGCCATCACGCGCATAACACACCGGGCACACGGGACCCGTCCTTGTGCCGTCCCGCTCCATAAGGTAGTAAGCGGGCCCGATACGCTCCAAGGCCTTTTTCCTCACCAGCTGCTCAGCAAGGCGCTCGTTCTTGCGTTTCAGGTCCTGGTTCTCGTCCAAGAGCAAGCGCGTCTTCTCCACAAGCTCAAGCAGGGCCAGCCTGCTGTCCGTGGCATCTATGCCAGAGATGATGGACGACGCGACCTTGATGGTCTCCATCACGCTAGCCATTGGCGAGCCTGCGGCTTTCCTCTTCCACCCTGCGCTGCAAGTACGCGTTCTCCCGACGAAGCTCGATGTTCTCAAGCTCTAGCGCCGCCATGGCCGCTTTAAGCTCGTGCTTCGTCTTCTTAATCATAAGCCGCTGGCGCTCATCGTCCTCTGTCACGGTCGCCCCTTACGTCTAACGGCATTTCTACCAGCCTGTAAAACTCCTCGTAGCTGCGTTTCGCCTCTTCCGGCGCGTCGTCTCGGATGTGATACCCACGATCGTCTTCCGTGTCTTCGCCAGCCATGAAGTCAACCACCGTGTACCAATCCGGGTTACTCAGAAAGTATGGTGTGCCAGCCGGTTCCATCCTCAAGCCCCATCTATTTCCGAGCAACTTAGGGAACTGCTCGATTACTTAACGACCAAGAAGCTCTCTGATATTCCTACCATCGGGCATCCATCACTGCCTCCCAGGTCCACCCGTATATCAATTCCGTTCGATTCAATAAACAGTCCGTCGATGTCACCAACAATCCTCTCGGCGTTCTCGCTAAGGAACTCGCCCACGGCCACTATCTTTGAAACGGCATCCTTGGTCTGGCCTTTCAAACAGTTATGATACATGGTTAATCCCCCGCAGCCATAAACGCTAACAGCTGATCCCTATCCCGACGGGCCACGTGAAGTCCGGCGCGTCGAAGTCAATCATGGGGAAGCACGCTCGATACATGTCTTTGTAGTACTCCACGGCCTCCGACGGCGTGTCCGGCGTCGGAACGAAGTTGGGGCTGAACTGGAAGTTCTCGTCGCTCAACCACTTCTCGTACTTCTTGTACTCTTCCTCGCCCTCGGGAGTGAACACACTACTCACCCAGCGCAATCGGTTCTTTCAGCCCGTTTTCCTCGACATCGCCGAACATACCGTTTACAAGCGCCCACACGAAGTTCACAGCGCGGCCAGATTCCTTGAGAATGACGATCGGGCCTTCCCCTCCGTCTGACTCGTCGTCGCTTTTTCCGAATACAAAGCAATCGTCGTATTCCGAATAGTTGTCGAATCCATCCCAAATTCCAGAGGCTATATCGCGGGCTTCGTCAAGGCTCAGCATGCGGTTCATCTCCCTATTTCTGAGTCACGCTCTTTTTGGCACGTTCAGACACCTTCAGATTGTCCGTGCGAACTATCGACGTGCGCCCCGGCTTGCTTGCTGCAAGGTACTCCCTGATGTTCACGTTCTTACCCACCTGGGCATCCATGTACCTGATTTTACCACCGACGTTTTCGACATTAAAGACGTGGCCGCCTCCCTGCTGCCACTGGACCCTGATGACCGCCCGTGACCCAGGGCCGTAAGCGTTCATCTTGCTCTCGATGTTCTGCAACACCTTCTTGTTAGAGCTTGCGGCGACGCTTACCGTCTTCGCCCCTTTGAACGCCCCCATCCAGTAGGAGTTGAGCGTTCCGTCCTTGTTCACATGGGCCGCATAAGGCAGCTTGTCCCCCTGGTAGGTCGGCGCTGCCTTGACGTCGTACCCTCGCCTGCGCAGCTCGTATGCGACAACGCACCTCTGGCAGTTCATCGAGAACTCGGCGTAATCCGGACTGTAATGCGGGTTTGCCCCTATGTATGCCTCGCTCACGCTTAGGGGAGCACCTTTTTTGCCAAGCGCCTCTGACAGCGTTTTCGGGACGGCGGTTCCAAGCGCCTTGTTGCTCCACTTCGCCGCTTGCGCCCGCATCTTGCTTATGAAGCTGCTCGCTCCCCTACCGCCCATGCGCCATCCTCTCGGTGACCGCGTTCCTGTACCTCACGACCTCGCACCTGCCCCCGAAGTCGAACCCCACGTCGCCGCCGTAGAGCAGCACGCGGCGCGGCCTGAGCGCGCGCATAGCCTCGGCCATGCCGTCGCACCACGCGGCGAACGACTCGTCGCTCTCCTTGACGCCCACCGTGCTCACGGCGACCGTCGAACGCTTCGGGAGCCCCGAGAAGGCCCAGCGGTACGTTTCCGGCTGCGCCCACGACAGGGTCGGCACGACCTTCACGCCGTTCGTTTGGAGCCACCGCCCTATCGCCTTCGAGCGGTAGAGGTTCCAGACCTGCATCGGCAGCGGCATGTCCATGTAAAGTGAGAAGTCCGGCGTCAGGACGCACGAGTAATCTAACAAGTAATCTAAATACGCCCGTGGACTAGTCCACAGCCGCTCAAACTGGTAGTCGTCGACGAAGAAGTGGCACCCCTGTGAGCGCTTTGCATCGCCCGGCGTGCTCTTTGCGTAGTTGAACCCCATGAGGCCGTCGGGCTTGACCATGCAGCCCTTGAGCATCGGCATGCCGTCGGGGTTGCAGTCCCTGCGGTCCACAAGGTCGAGGTTGTATCCCCTGTCGGTCTTGAACCTCTCGGCTCCATAGGGCAACACCTTGCTCTTGAAGTCGCAGCCGAAGCGGCTCATGTCGAGCTTGCCGATGCTGTTCACCTCGGAGCGGTAGAGCGCCTTGTTCCACCGGCTCCCCTCCGCGACCTTGTTGTCGGCGATGCGGTAGGCCTTGACCTGCTCCTCGTCGAGATCGCCGACGTACTCGATGTTGCCGTCCGGGAACTCCTCCCATCCCAGGCGCTTGCAGGCCTCCACGCGGCCGTGCCCGTTCACGATCACGGGGTTGTCCGGCGACACGACTTGGATGCGGCCCCGGAAGCCGAACTCCCGTATCGACTCCATAAGGTCGGCCAGGTCCTTTTCCGAGTGCACGCGGGCGTTGCGCTCGTAGGGAATGAGGTTTTGTATCAGCACGGTACAAAACACCTCCCCCGTCGTGTATGGATTCGGTACATTACATGCGAAAACGTTGACTTCTGCCTTAAATAAAAAGTCATCGGGGGGATTTAGGCGCATGGCGGGAGGGCTCGCCGGCCCCCCGGGGGAGGGGGCATCCCCCACCCCTTCGCGTCACCACCCGTCCATTTGCGAGAAGAACTCGCCCTCTACGGCGCGCCTCTCGACGCCCGGAGCCTCAAGGGTCACGTACATCCGCGCCCCCTTGCGCTGGTTGCATATCCTGTGCGCAGCCTGGACGTTCCCGTAGTCCAGGCACGAGCCGCCCAGCGCGACGGGGATGATCTCGTCAACCTCGAAGCTCATGGGGTCGCCCGCAGGCAGGTCGTAGTCTATGGGCTGGCCGCATATGGCGCACGGCAACCCTTGGGCCCTGAGCCTGGCCCTCAGCTGCCTTCGCCTGTGCCCGTTCGCATAGCGGCTAGACCCCATGGCACCAGCCCCCCTATATAACGTATACCAGGCAAATACACACACCCATAAAGACCTTAAAGACCTTTATATATATCTATTACTAGGTAAAGGCCCCATGGAGCGAGCCTGGGCGGTGAGGAGGATAGGAGCCCGCCCAGGGCCGCCCCATAGGGCCTCGCATACGAAAAAAGCCGCCCCAAAGGACGGCTTGGCAAGCGCCCGGATGTGAGCCGGGGTCTCCTCAAACAAGGGCACTCCACTCTGTGCTACTGCTTACCGGGTCTATTCTCCCACGTTCTCAACGCACCCTCAACCACGTGATCATGCAGGCCCGCGTCAGAACAAACACGCCTCTATGATGTCCTTGCCGCGCAGCGCGTCAATCCACTCCCCGGGAATCGATTCGACGCCATAGACGATCCCCGCGAGAGCCCCGGCTACCGCAGCTGTAGTGTCGGTGTCCCCGCCAAGGTTGACGGCTTCCAGCACGCACGACTCATAGGACCCCGTGTTCGCGACGCACCAGAACGCGGCTCGCAGCGTGTCCAGCACGTAGCCGCCGGAGCGCGCCGAATCTCTCGGCTCGTCGGCAACCCCGGCATACTCTCCCATGGCTTCTCGCACCGGCTCACCGTCAGCCATACGGCGCGCTATGCGCACGAAGTCGACGCACGCCTCGGTGCACTTGGGATGCGCATGCGTTATCGACGACACCGCCCGAACTTCGTAATCCGTAACGTCGGTGAACGCCAGTGGCACTATGCGCATCAGCGAGCCGTTCCCGCAGTCGCGCTCGCCCGAGCATCCGACGCCCGAGCGTATGGCCCTCGCCGTGGTGCCCCCAACGTCGAACACGTCTCGGCCTATGGCATACGCGCCAAAGTCCAGCCACGCCCGGAACCTGCTACGGATGTCGCCCGGCTCGACGGCCCCCTGCTCCCTGATGCTATCGCATGTCGCAAGCGTCAGGCTCGTGTCGTCTGACCAGGTCCCCACAGGCTTTGCGTGGGTGCCGAAACCGACCATCCCGCTGCACTCGAACGACCCGCGCTCCATGAACTCGAAGGGCACCCCGAGGGCGTCTCCAACCGCAAGGCCGTACACCGCATCGCGAAGGGTCGCCACTGCTACTTGCTCCCCATGTAATGCATGCCACCGTTCTGGTCGATTATGGAGACGTACTTGTCCCCCTTGAACCTGTCGACCAGCTCGTCAAACTGCTTGGCACTCTCAGCCCGGAAACACTCGTGCTTGTTGCTCTCGATGCGATCTTCGATATCCGCTTGGCTACGCCTGTTCTCGACCATCGCTAGACCTCTATTCCCCGTCGTCTTCCAGGGGCGGGAACCACCTGGGCTCCGTCTCCACCAGGTCGGACTCATCCACCCAGTCCAGCCTGTCGTTATCGTCGGTGTCGGTGTACTCGACCAGGTGGATGGGCTTGGCGTGCTTGTCGTCAAAGTCTACGATTGTCCCGGTTCTTCCCGTCGAAACAACCCGAACAGCGGAATAGAGCTTCATCTGCTCACTTCTCCTTAAAAGGATATGCCGTTACGAGCTTCGGGTTCTTCTCGCCCGGCTCTATGCACCATCCGGTAATAACCTTTGCCTGCTTTGTAATCCCAAGCTCCATTGTAACTTGAATGGACACGCGACCATACCCGTTTTTCTTGGTCACCATGGCAATATTCCCGGCAAGCCCCTTGCGTATGTCGCTCACAAGCCTGCTTGCATTGCGCGTCGTGTAACCAATCGCCTTGAAGAACGCAGCTTTCCCGTCTGTGTTCTTCGGCGAAACCAAGTAGTCCTTAATCTTCGATCTCGATATCTCCGCGTTTCTGAACCTCGGCATCCTGGAAGCCGTGTACGAGTAAGCCCCGCGACCGCCCAAGAGACCGCCCCCTATGCAGTTGTTAACGAAAAAGCCGCCCCGAGAGGCGGCCACAGCCCTTCCAGAACCTTTTACGAGGCCCGCCCCCGGCGAAGCACCGCTATATCCCCAGCGACGCCTTGGCGCTCGCCACTGCGACCGCCACCGCCACCTCTTTGACGGCCCCGAACGTCACCGCCCCGGCCCTCGCCAGGGCGTCTTTCGTCTTGCGCCAGAGCCCGTCGTCCCGGATGGCGTCCAGATAGTCGGCACCCTCCCACGTGAGGCCGCCCACAGTCGCCCTCACCACGGAGCCGGCCCAGTCCTTGACGAACGACGCGTCTATCAGGCCCCTGTTCTCCATGAGCTGCAAGTGGTAAGCCACGACAGCGTCGGTGTAGGCATCCGAAGCGAAGTCGCCCAGCCCCAGAGCGCCCCTTGCGCCCTCGACGCGCATGAGAATCGAACGAACGAGGTCAAGATCTCGCTGCAAGGCTATTCCCCATCGTCTTCCAGGGGCGGGAACCACCTGGGCTCCGTCTCCACCAGGTCGGACTCATCCACCCAGTCCAGCCTGTCGTTATCGTCGGTGTCGGTGTACTCGACCAGGTGGATGGGCTTGGCGTGCTTGTCGTCAAAGTCGACGATGAACCCGAGCCTGCCAGTGGAAACAACTCTAACGGGAGAATACAGCTCCATTCCGTCACTCGCCCTTCTTCGGATACGCAGTCAGAAACCTCGGGTTCTTCTGCTTAGGGTCTATGCACCACCCGGTTACGACCTCAACCCGTCTCGTGATGCCCAGCGTCATTGTAACCTGAATGGAGACGCGTCCAAAATCGTTCTTTTTCGTAACCAGCGCCTTGTTGTCGCGCAGGCCTTTTTGAATGTCCCCAATGAGCCTGTCGGCGTTGCGTGTTGTGTAACCGATCGTCTTAAAGAAACCCGCTTTCCCTTCGGTGTTCTTCGGAGACACCAGGTAATCGCGAATCTTGGCCCTTGGGATAACAGCGTGTTGGAACCTCGGCATCCTGGAAGCCGTGTACGAGTAAGCCCCGCGACCGCCCAAGAGACCGCCCCCTATGCAGCTGGACACCAAAACGGGCAAGGCCCCCTCGCGAATGAATCGCTCGGAGGCCCCGCCCGTCGGAGAAGGAGTATCAATGAGGAACCGATTAACGCACGGTAGCAAAATATCAGCTTGCCGTACCCATGGGGTGAACGTTTTGTGAATTAACCTTCCGCGCTACCTTTTCCGGCCCTCACTGACTGCGGCGGCATCGAGTCTATCCACTCGCAAAGCACTTTGGCATGCGTATGCACCCAGTGCTTGGACCTGTCCACCTCGTCAGCAACATCGGCCCAGCTCATCCCGTCGATGTAGTAAAGCTCAAGCACCTCAGCCGACTTGCGGCCCCAGGCCACGAGCACCCCGTCGATGAGCACCATCGCCTCGGCAACGGCGTCCTGGCACGCGTCCATCTCGCGCTCAAGGTCCACAAGGTCCTCGATGCGCCACTGCGCCGCGCTTCCCGTCGGGTCGCCCACAGCGTTCTTGGGTCCCGGGCCCCCGTCGCCCCCCGACGGCGGGCCGTCCATTTCGCACAGGAACTGAAGCTCCTCGATCCTCGCCGCCGCAGCCCTGGCGGCCCCAAACACCTCGCGAGCCCTCAAGCTACCTCCCCGCCCTCAGACCTTCACCCGCCCTCTCCTTGGGGGTGAGACCGAATCTCCCGACGGCGTCAGCCGCCCTAACGGAACTCGTAGCCCGACCACTCGACCCGCACGCCCGACTCGTCCGGCCAGTCCCCGTACTGCCTGTGGCTCCTGGCCCTCACCTCGCGTCCCTTGTCAAGGCATCTCTGCTCGTAGCCGTCCGCGTGGCCCTCGACGCGCTCGATGAAGTCGTCGGGCCCTTCGACCTCCCCGTACTCGTCCACGACGTCGAACGCCCCGTCGCAAACGCACCTGCGCACCCCCTCCCAGCTCGTCAGGAGCGTCCCCTCGTGGCACTCGCACAGCGGGACCCAACCGGCCGAGACCTTGCAGATGTGCAGCCCCATATCCGGATCAGCGCGCCTGAGCACGTGCGAGATGTCGCCGGTGAAACCATCGGGCAGAGCAGCCAGGTACAGCCTCGGCTCCGAGTAGTCCCGGCGGCTCTCCACCACCGCCCCGTCGATGTACGTCTTGACCGTCGCCGCCAGCTTCGGCCTCAGGTAGTAGTTAGTCCCCACCCTTCCCCCTCCCCTTCGCGGCCGCCCTGCGGCACGCCTCGCAGCAGTAGACCTTGTTCTTGGACCTCGTGGAGAACGCCCTCCCGCACACCGGGCACACGCCCCGGCGCTCGCGGGCGTCCCACCACGTGATCGGGGCCCGCCACCTCACAGCCTCCCCCTCTCCCTGTTCCTCCCCTCGCAGCGCGCCATGTAGGGCCTCATGTCCGAGCAGCCCAGGGCGTGCGCCAGGTTGCAGCAGGCCTGCACGCAGTCGGCCAGCTCGTCGAGCAGGGCGGAGAGGGGCGCGCCGCCAGGGTCGTCCAGCCCCGAGTCGAGCCAGGCCCTCCACGACTGCCACGCGCCGAAGGCCTCGGCCGCCTCCTCCAGGGGCTTGAGGGCCTGGGCCTTGTCCGGAACTGCCCCGGGGAACGCCTCTACGGGGCCCAGCAGCACGGCGCTCACTCGGCACCGCCCCCCTCGTCGTCCAGCCTGCGGCCGCACCACGGGCAGTGCGCCACGCCGAAGGACGCGCCCACCGACATGCACTCGGACTCGTGCCCGAATTCCAGGGACCACCCGGAGCGAGGGTCACGGTACAGCCACGCCTCGAACTCGCCGCACCCGTCCGGGGTCCTGGGGCAGATCCCGTACCCGCCGGGCCTCTCGGGCTCGCACATCAGGCAGCTCACTCGGCCTCACCCTTCCCTGCCGGGCATACCAGCCGCTCGAAGTCCGGCCACCCGTAGCGCGTGCCGCACATCGGGCACCACAGCGGCCGCACCCCGCGCTCCATCACGTAGCTGGCCCCGCACGCCAGGCACCTCCACCAGCGCGCCTCGGGCTCGCATCGCCCGTCCATGTCGGGGTCGCGCACGGCCTCGATGCGGTCGCATCCGCTACCCATCGTCCCTCACCCCCGCCAGGCGCTCGGCGCGGACAAGGAGGTCGAGCTGCTCTGCCGTGTGGCATCCGGCCGTGTCATAGCGCTCGCTCGGCTTCTTGCCGTCCACGAGGGCCGGGCACTTGTCGCAGCAGAAGCCGATGCAGCCCCAGTAGGCTGTGTAGTCCTTACGCACGTCCTCGCGCAGCCGCCACCAGCTGTCGGGGCACTCGCCGAGCAGCGACGACAGCGGCACCCACCTCGCGCCCCTGCCGTCTTTCCGCCCCCACGGCCTGACCGCGGCCCTGCCCCTGTGCGACACGGCCACGACGCGCACGCGCCCGCCGTCCTTCGTCCACGCCTCGCCGCCGAGGGCCAGCCGGCCGCCGTCCCCGAAGCCCGGCCACCGGCAGCCCTCCGGCACGACGCGCCCGGCCCCGCGCAGGGCGTCCAGCTCGGCGGCCTTGGCCTTCCACTCCTCGACGGCCCCGACCATCTCGGCAACCTCGCCCATGGTGGTCATGGCCCCTCCCAGGTACATGCCGGTGAGCCGCTTAAGCTCGCGCGCCGAGTAGGTGTCCTCGCACTCGTCCTCGTCGCGGGCCCAGTCGATGCGGCGCGAGATGTCGGCGCGGGCGTTCTCGCGGTCTTGTTCCAGCCTCGTGCCATGGATTCCGATGCCGTGCTCCACGCACCAGACCGTGGGCGCGCAGCTCACCACGGCTCCCATCAGCTCCCGCGCCAGCCGCTCCATGGCGGTGCTGCCGTCGTGCTTGTCGTTCTCGTCCATGTTCGCTCCCTCTAACAATTCAAAGGCGTTTCAGCCATCGCATATGCCGCCCTGGGCACTTACACCGTGTCGGTTCTTTTCGTGCGTGAAAGCACGGCTGCGCACGGCTTAAACGGCGTTTCCAGCTGCTATCTCGATTCGCTCCACGGCCTCCGTGACCATGGCGTCCACGGTGGCAACCAACCTCGCCATGCCGTCGGGGTCGGAAAGGTCGATTTCGTCGTCGGACCCGCGCGTCGCGTACTCCACGAGCATCTCGACCGCGTGGTGGAGCGTGCCTGGGTAATGCCCCGTCTCCCGCCACGACGGCGGGAACGGCTTCCCGAACGCGATTCCGCCGCTTCCGTACTTTTCAAGTTGCCAGCAGGTGCCTAGCGAGTACGGCACCACCCGGTAGTTCCCGAGCCTGATTTCCATCCTCTTCACCTTCCGTCGCTCAGAGCGCCCATTTCCGTCTCGAAACGCCTTTCTGGGCTAGGACACCGGCCCGACCGTTTTCGCGCGTCCTAGGCCGTCTCCGGCGGCCCACAGAGGCATTCCCGCCCCGGCTATACGATGAGCACCACGCCCCACAGGAACACGAGCGCCCCGAAGGCCACGAAGGCGGCCCCCGCGCCCCAGACCATGGCCGCCCCGATCGTCACCGCGACGGTCCCGAGGGCGCACACGAGAAGCGACAGGGCCACGAACGCCGAGACGCCGACCTCCCGCACGACCTTCTCATCGTTCATGCGTGGTTCTCCTATTCTGTTGAAAGTTCGGATTGCACTGTTGAAAGTTCTGTTGAAAACTAGGCTCCGAGCGCTTGCGTGCCCGGTTTTGCGTTTCCCTCGCCCGGGCGCGCGCACGCGCGCTTTTAAGACCTTAGCGCACGCCTCCGGCGCTAGGCGGCGCGGTGTGATGTCGAAGACACCACACCGCCTAGCGGATGGCGCGACCCACTCGCGGCAACCGTGCGCGCACGCGCTAAGGTCTTTCTTATCTTATCTATTCTTATCTGTCGGTAGCATTTGCTTGGCAATTGCTTGTTGATTCGGTTTTTGATGGGCTTTTCGACCCACCTTTCCGACCCGCCTCGGCGCGTTTCGCGCTCGTCCTCTCGGCCCTGCGAACCTGTTTGCTCATGCGTTCCGAGAGCAGTTTTCCACAACCAAGGGAGACTGTTGAAAGTAGGCCGATTTTCGCAAGGAACGTGACGAACTCCTGAGTTTCAACAATCTGGTCGAAGTCGAAGAGGCAGTATTCCGCAACCGTCGACCAGTCTTCCTCAGACGCGACCTCAAGCCCGTCGGCGTCCTTCGCCAGGGCCTCCAAAAGCGCCCAGTAACGCCCGTATCCCTCGGCCCCGTACCTTCGTATCAGCTTGCGGACCTTTGGGTCGTAGACCGCGTCAACATCGTGCTTGAACCACGTCGCCCCCACGGCCCACCTCCTAGAAAGGTATGTCCTCCTCGGAGTAGAGCGGCACCGTGTAGCCGTCGAAGTTCATGGTACCGACCTTCTCGCGAACCTTGGCCCCGGCAGCATAGGCGTCCGAGCGGCCCGCGCAAGGCGCGTGCGACGCCCCCTGGTACTCGGGCTGCCCTTGCTGCGCCTGCGGCTCCGCGCCGCCGTCCTCGGCCTTCGGAAGGCTCGGTATGACCAGCTCCGTCACCACGACGTCGAGGGCGCTTCGCTTCTGGCCGTCCCGCTCCCACTGCGACCACCTCAGGCGTCCCTCGACGCACACGAGCATCCCCTTGGCGAGGATGTGGGACAGCGGCTCGGCCCGATTGCCGAATACCGTGCAGTTCACCCAGTTGGTGTAGTCCTCCCACTCCCCCGTCTGGTGGTTCTTGCGCCTCTCGGACACGGCGAGGCTAAAGCCGAGCACCGTGCTGCCCGAGGCCGTCGACCTCACGTCCGGGTCGCGACCGAGGCGGCCCGTGAGGCACACCCTGTTCACGTCAGACACCCTCGACCACCTCGGCGTCCACCTGCTGCGGCTGCTCGCCTTCGCCCGCGCCGTCGCCTATCGAGAAGATGACCCCGTCGGAGTCCACGAAGCGCGGCGTCGTCTCGTCTGCGGCCGCCGCCCTCTGCGCCTCCACCGAAACCGGCAGGTAGGGGAACGCCCTTCTGATCACGGTCTTGCGCGCCATGGCCTCGTAGTCCGTGGCCCACGGCCCGGTCTTGGAGGCCGCCGACCTCTTGCGCACGGCCTCGACCTCCTCGGCGCTCATTACGTCGATGTAATGGCCGCCGTCCTTGAAGTGCGCCACGCAGTAGACGTGGGTTATGGCCCGCCCCTCCACGGGGTCGCTCGACGGTATGTGCCGCAACCTCTCGTCCAGGCCGAACTCGTACTCGAAGAAGTCGCCCTCCCTAACCGCGCGGGCGCTGATGTCCGTCAGCTCGCCGCTGCGGCGCGCCAGGTCGAGCATGCCCTTGTACCCGAGCAGGAACGTGGCCTCCATGCGGCCGTGGTTCTGCCTCGGGATGAGGTAGGCTCGCCCCAGACCGTCGATGGCCGACGGCTCAAGCCCCAGCGCCGTGCACTGCATGAGGCACGACAGCACCGTGGCCGGGTCGCACTCCGCGAGCTTGGGCGTGGTCTTGTACGCCGAGAGCGCCACCTGGTAGACCCTCTCCGGAGTCATGTGCCTCGGCATGACCGCCGCGATGCGCGGCCACGCCTGCTCCAACATGGCGTTGAACCTCTCCACGTTGCCGCCCTTGGCGCTCGCGGCCTTCGTTATCTGCCCCATCTACCGTTCCTTCCTCGGTGTGAACCTCAGTCCCATGTCGCGCTCTCCCGCCACCTCGTAGGCCGCGTATGTCTGCGGCATCTCTGCCTTGAACCTCTTCGCGTCGAGCCTTTTTGCCTCGCCCCTCGCCCATCTGACCCGGCCCCTGGAGCAGCTGATTCCCGACGCGTCGCCTATGAGCCGCTTGACCTTGGCCGCCAGCGCGTCCGCTCGCCCCTTGGCCTCCTCGGCCTGGGCCTTCGCCGCGAGCCACGCGGCAACCGCGCGCTCCTCCTCCGCGCCCGCCACAAGCTCCTCGGCCGACGGGTGCGAGAACTGCCCCATGAGCGCGCCCGTGCTCCCCCGCATGGCGTCGTCGTCGGGCGGCTCGCCCCTGCGCACGCGCTCCCAAAACTCGTCCACGGCCGCATCGACGGCCCGCACGTCGTCCTCGTCGCGCGCCACGCGGTACTCGCGGTACTCCTGGCCGCGGACGAGCACGGCGACGTCGGCGAACGGGCTGCCCGTGACCGACATGTAATGGGTGACCTGGGTCAGGTAGTAGAGCGGCACGCCGTCGTCCCAGTCGGCCGCCCTCCGCAGGCCCACCGTCTTGATCTCAAGGACGCCCCAGGTCCCGTCGCCGTCGCGGACCCAGCGGTCGATGTTCGCCTGGGCCCACGGCCTCGTCTTCGCCACCAGCGTCGAGCGCTCGTCGCGCACCAGACGGTCGGGGTGCGCCTCCCTGTAATGCTGCGCCACGACGGGCTCAAGGATGTTGCCCCACTCCACGGCCTGGTTGCCGCTCAGGTCGTCGGGCTCCGCAAGCCCCGACTTCTCCGCCCACAGGGCGTAGGGGCCCTTGTACCGCGACAGCCCCATGATGGCCGCCACGTCGCTGCCGCCGACGCCCCTTCGGCGCTGCTCGAGCCAGCCGTCGCGCCCCTCGGTCCTAACCTTCGTGTAGCTCGCACTCAACGACGTCACCCCCGCCGAGCACCTCGTCGGCCCGCACGCTCACCACGAGCACGTCGGTCCCGCCCGCCGGGACCTGGTCCATCTTGCGCACGACTGCCGTGGTCACCTGGGAGTCGTCCTCGTAGGCGACGCCCGTGAGCGCGTCCAGCACGCTCTTCAGGATGTTGTCGGCGTCCGGCTTGAACACGTCGTGCCTTGTCACCCTCCTGGTCTTGCGCTCAAGCGAGGCCGGCAGCGACCGCATGACGACGACCTCGACGGCCACGGGCACGCCCTCGGGGAACCTCGGGCCCTCGTACAGGCTCGCGAGCGCCCTCTCGTACGACCGGTCGCGCGGGTCCTTGTGCATCCCGACGCTCACGCGCCCGGCAGACCTGACCACCGACCCCCTTGGCCTCCCCTGGCCCTTAACCCTTCCCTCATACCTCAGCGATCCCGTCTCCATCACGCCGCCCCCTCAAGCACCCAGTCCGGAAGCTCCGGCATCCCGCGCAGGTCCGGGTAGGCCGCCTCGATGTTGGAGGCCATGGCCTTGTACTCGATGCCGTCGCTGCTGTACCTGATGACGTAGCGCACCAGCGCGCTCCACAGGTCGTGTGCCTTCATGAACGCCGGGTCGTCGCTCACGCGCTCGCCCTCCGCCTCGCACAGCGCGAACACGAGGTCGCTGCTCACGCG
>JAHZGC010000029.1:31276-50543 GCA_019421015.1 Coriobacteriaceae bacterium
ATGCCGCCAGCTTCAAGCCCTGGTTCTCACTCTGGAGGTCGGCCAGTTTGCTCTACGTCGGGAGGTCGCGGCTCACGCGGCCGTACGTCTTCTGGCAGCGCTCGCAGGTCCTCACGAGCCTGCGCCACGCCGCCGGGTGCGTCACTATCCAGCCGTGGGCCCTCCCGACGAAGTCGCGCCCCTTCTCGGGGTCGAACTCGCGGGCCACCTAGATCACCCCCAGGGAACGCATGGCGAGGGCCAGCCCCCTGAGCGCCCAGTACCCCCACAGCGGGCACGTCAGGAGCAGCGCGAGCGCCGCTACGTCGGCCCACGTTTTGACAGAACCCGCCATGCTGTAGGTATAATCGTACACGCGACGGGTACTCCCGCCGTTTTGTGCGCCGGTCCCGACGGTATGGCCCTGGAAAGCACCCGTCGGGGCCTGCTCGGCTCCCATCCCCATAACCTTCTCCTTTACATCGCCTTGGCGAACTGGATCACTTCCGCCTTTGTCACCGGCATCTCGAACGGCTCTATCAGGTCGCCTATGTCGACGCCCAGCGCGTCCATCAGCCTGCAGGCCATGTCGAGCCTGGGCACCGTGCGCCCAAGCTCCCACGACTTGAGCGTCTCGACCCCTATGCCCGACGCCGCCGACAGGCCCTCCCTGCTCATGCCGCGGCCCTCGCGTATCTGCTCGAGCCGGCGTGCGAACACCGCCTTGTCGAAGGTCAACGCGCACCTCCCTTCCGTCTTCTCCCGCCCATGGCCTCGCGGCCGCGCCTTGACCGGATGCGCCCCGGCCCGTTTTTCGCAGGGAGGCGACGAGGTGCGCCCACGCTTGCCCTGCGTATGCGGCTCTCAAGATGCTGTGGAGGCGGTGTCCGAACTTGGCAGAATGTCAAGTTCGGAGGATGATTCTCCCCGCACGGGGAGAAAACCCATTTTTCCTGTGCGGAACTTTCTGTTCCTAGTAATTAATTTTGTTACACGTTGAGTTCCTTATAGATACGCAGAGTTCCGATTTTTGTGTTCTGGCGCACTGACCGTGTACTTTTGTTTGAAATGTGGAGGAAGTCCCGTGAACTTGCAGCTAAAAAGGCTCCGCGAGGAGTCCGGCTACGCCCACCAGTCGGAGTTCGCCGACAAGATCGGCGTCGAGCGCAGGACCTACGCGAGCTGGGAGCGCGGCGACCGCATGATGAGCCTAGCCCAGGCGTGCATGGTCGCCGACGCCCTGGGCTGCTCTGTAGACTCGCTCGCCGGCCGCCACTCCGACTCGCTCACCGCCAAGGAGCGCGACCTGATGGCCCGCTACCGCTGCGTGCCCAAGCTCGGCAAGGAGGCACTTGAGTCCGTCGCCGTCGCCCTGACCGCCGCAGTCAAGGACGGCACCAGATGAGGGGCGCGGGTGTCCGTCTAGAAAACATCTTATTGGGTATTTTTCTCCTAAAATTGTGAGAAACTCACACTTTTTGGATATAATCATCTCAATATATGACTTCTACTTGAAGGTGGAGACATGCTGCTCGAGTTCGGCGTCAAGAACTACCGCTCGTTTAGGGACGAGGCGCGCCTGACTATGTTGCCCGTGAACGCCTATAAGGAGAAGCCCGAGAACCTGGCACCCGTCAAACCCCTCGGAACAAACTCTGACGGCGTCCTCAGCGCTGCGGTGATATACGGCGCAAACGCTTCGGGCAAGACGAACCTACTCAAGGCAATCGACTTTGGCCGAGCCTGCGCCATGGGCCTGATAACGTTTGGCTCCCCCGACTACCGCTCGGCCTTCGTGGGGTGTGAAGCGCCATCGGAGTTCTCTTTCTCGATTATTGCCAACGGGACTAGATACCGCTACGAGTTTTCGCTTTCCGATGAGGGGGCGACCGATGAGGCCCTGTACGTTAGGCCCAGGGGGGAGAGGCTCGTCTATAGGAGAACGCGGCAGGAAGATGGGTCTTATGCCGTAAAACAAGGGTCTATGTACTCCGGAATCGAAAGCAAGTTAAAAGGGTTTTCCGACAACGGGCTGGTCCTAAACTTTCTGGCGAAGTTCGGGATGCCCGATTGTGCGGCCGTAGTCAGGTGGTTCGTGAGCACCCTCTCGGTCCACGACAAATCAGACCCGCTTGAGCAGGGCGAGATTCTGCAAAAGCTAATCAATCTCGGCGAATCGAGCTTCACAAAAGTAATCGATGCGGTGAAATCGGCCGACCTCGGTATCGTGGGGGCCCAGATATCCGTTAGCGACCTGACTGCGGAGGAAAGAGAGAGCCAGAAGGTCGCAACCGACAAGATTAAAGCCGTCTTCGCGGCACTTGTTGGCGAGAGTTCTTTGGAACTCGAACCTCCTGACCAAAAGATCGTCTTTCAGTTTCAACATACGATAAACGGCAATCGAGTCGGATTTGGGTTTGACAGGGAGTCCCTCGGAACAGTGACCTTGCTTAACCTAGCGGCTGATTTCGTTGACGCAATTGTCAATGGGCGCGTTCTCGTTGTGGACGAGATCGAACGAAGCCTGCATCCAATGCTCCTCAAGAGCCTTGTGTCGCTATTTTTCGATCGTGATTTGAACACCAAGAACGCCCAGCTCGTATTCACCACCCACGACCTCTCCATCATGAGTAGCGATTTGCTAAGAAGGGATCAGATTTGGTTTGTCCAAAAAGACCCGGTCACAGGCGGCAGCGAGCTTTACTCTCTTGCTGAATATTCACCGCGCAAGGACGACAACATACTGAACCGATACCTCTACGGGGCATACGGTGCCGTCCCGTTCATAGAGAGGGTGCTGTAGATGGCAAGAAAGCAGGGTGGTCGAAGCGAGGGAGGGAGAAGCGCCAAGCCGGTCGTCCTCGTCGTGTGCGAAGGGGAAACTGAGTTTCATTACATGAACTTCATCCGGGGAAAATATAGGGCGAGTTGGCTTGAACCGAGGCTTTCCGATCAATCGGAGCCGATGGGCATCATTGGCTGCGCCAACCACATGTCCGACGAGTTGAGGCGAAAGGGGCTCGATGTCGATACATGGTTGGTTTTTGACGCCGAGAGCCCCTCCGATGAAAGAAACCGAAAATATCGTGACGCCATTTGCAAAGCCCTTTCTTCAGGCATGAGAGTAGCCAACTCAAGCCCTTGCTTCGAGTACTGGGTGCTCGCCCATTTCGCACCAGGGATGATTGTAGTGGAACCCCGCGAAGCCGTTGCGGCATTGGACAAACCCGGACGAATCCCCGGTTACAAAAAGCCTCATTTGCCATACGACGAACTCTGGGAAAGGTCTGAAGCAGGAATCCCGTCAAAAGCTATGCAGAAAAGAAGACGGGACCTGGAGAATATCGGCGAGGACCCCAGATACGGTAGACCGGTGTCCTACGTTGACGAACTTATCGCCCATTTATCGGAAATTCAATCCCGCTAAATCAAATCGGCCATAGACGACCTCAAGGCGAAGAAGAGGGGCTAGGCTCGAGATGGGAAGGAACGACCCCAACCCCTCTTCTTTCTCTCGCCTACCTCATGACCCCGTCCACGACGGCGGCGGCCCTAACTTTTGCCTCGCGATCGTCGCTCGCGTACGTGTTGAGAGTTATGGACGCGTCGGCGTGCCCCAGGTTCGATGACACGGTCTTTATGTCAATCTTCGCCGCCACAGCCATTGTTGCCCAAGTGTGCCTCAGGTCGTGAAACGTGCATGCCCTTTCCTCAGAGCCCGTTATCCCGTGCCTCTCGGCCAAGTCGTGCCAGGCGTGGGATATGTAGTTCACCGACGCCGGCCTGTTCCCTCCGAGGAGGTACCTCCCGGTCGTTACCCTTCGCCACGCATCGAGCTCCTCCGCAAGGCCGGCCGGGACTACGACATCCCGCTTGCTCCCGCTCTTCGTCTCCTTCTCGTATGCCCCCTGCTCTCCCACGCCTATTCCCCTCTTGACCCACAGGACGTGCCCCAGGGGGTCGTAGTCGCTCCATCGCAGGGCGCATATCTCCGCCTCCCTCAGGCCGGTGTAAAGGGCTATGACGGCGGAAATCCTGAGACGGCCCGCCGGCTCTTTAGCCAGCTTGTCGAGCAGCCTCCCCCGTTCCCTCCGGTCGAGGTAGTTTATGCCGGGCTTGACTTTCTTGTATTTCGGCGGAACCACGAACTCCATGGGGTTCTTGGCAATCAGGCCGTCGCCGACCGCCTTCTTGCAAACCCTCTTCATGAGCCGGTGGGCTTTGATCACGACCGTTGGCGAGTAACCGTCCTGAACCAGGCGTCTCTCCCACCTTTGGCATGCGTCCCGGTCCAGGTCCTCCACGTCGATGCCTTGAAAAGCGCGCTCGATTCGCTTCTGGGACTGGCGGTAGTCTTTAATCGTGGACTTCTCGACAGACCCAACGGCGTCGAGATCGTCCACCAGACTCTTCGCAAGGACGCCTACGGGATGGCCTCGCTTTTTGGGGCCGCCATTTGCGAGCATCTCGTCAAGGGACTTTTTGGCGTCCCTGCGCGAGGAGGCCTTGAGCGCCTTGGTCGTCCTCGACCCGTCCTCGTGCACGATCACGGCCCTCCACCCGCCGTTCCTCCCCGCCCTCACGTACGCGTTCTTGTACATAAAAAGAACACACCTCCTCCGAACGCGCAGCCGAAAACAGGGCTTGGAAACGGGGCTCCGCGACGGGTGAGGTGCGCAAACAGTGCGCAAAAAGTTGAAACAATTTTTGCAAACTATAAAATATAATACATGAAAAAAGTGCATCTACCAGCCATTATGGAAGTGGTGCCCGAAGCGAGACTCGAACTCGCACGTGTTTCCACAAAGGTTTTTGAGACCTCCGCGTCTGCCATTCCGCCATTCGGGCACAGAGCACTGCTCTGCGAAGCACTGTTGGGCATTGTAACCCAAGTCACTGGGTTCCACAAACAAATCGAGGAACATCTCCTAAGATAAACCAAGGAGATGCCGACGCCTCGCGCTCCACAGCCGTCAAACCCTGCCGACAGAACCGCACACGTCCTGGCCGCACCGCCCGCTCACTCATAACGACACGGCCGTCTCCATCAAGAAACACCACGTCTATCGGATAACGCATCCCCAACGTATGAAGGGAGTGCGTATGTTCGAACACCAGGGCGGATCCCGTCGCCTGGCCCGGGAACGTCCCCAAAAGGCCCCTGAGCCTCTGAAAGAACCCCAACATCCAAAAGCAATCCATCCGAAACCCCTCCTCCGTCCAGACATAACCTCGCCGGCAACGAGCCACAGCCCCTCCCATCAAAAGACAACCCCGCTTCGATAACGGTCGACGACCACGGAGCACCGGTGAACCAACCGAATGGGAACGGACGCGTCAAAACCCGCTATGACCACCCCGGCAGGCCACGGGCGGTATTCGAGCGTGCACACGTAGCGGGTGAGATGCGGGGCGAACGAAAACCCGACATTCGTGTTCGGCGAGCCTTCCCAAGCCCCCTGGGTCTCCACCGAAACCTCCACCGCCCACACTCCCGCCATGGCGTGCTCGATAGCCGCCTGGACCGACCGGACGGCGTCAGCGGTACCCCCTTCGCTGCCCGCAGGCGAAACCCCCATGGCCAGAACCGCGCCAGGGGCGACCCTATCGAACCGTGCCGAGGCTTCGAGAAAAGCCATCAAGTTAAACACGACGATGGCAACCGTGATTACCAGCGGGAGCACCACCGCCAACTCCACCGCCATCTGCCCCTCCTGGCCCGAGGCCCTCCCGACCATTAGGCCGCCCTCCCAAGTCCGGCCAACCACGCAAGGTCGATTTCGAGCGGAACAGCGAGGTCGGTTCCGGGAATACCGATCTCAGCCACCAAAATCTTGTCTTCCCCGGTAAAGGTCTGCAAAACCATGCCGGCAACCCCCAACAGGCCGTCAAGGCTTACGTCCTGGTCTACCGACTGGACAACTAGAACCAGAAAACGTACGGCTGCGTACCAATCGTTGCCCGACCGCTCCATGACGTCGACGGTATTGACGAGAACGGGCTTCCTCACAGAAAGGTCCGCAGGCTCCACGGCCGCAAGCGCCATGACGGAGCGCAGCCCTTCTTGTAGCCAAGAAGACACGCCCCCGAGACCGATCTCGGCAAGACCCTGAAACGCCGAGTCCGCCGTTGAGGTGAACGCGGCGTAGGCGTCCCCGTAGCCCAACAGAGCGTCGCCCCAGACCGTCATGACCCCGTCGAGGACCGCTGAGGCGCCCCCTATCAGACCTCCTTGGGACACGAGACCGTCGAAAAAACCGGCAAGCACGTTGTTGTTAGACGCAGCCTCCTCTTTGGCCAGTGCGGCTCCCGCCACCGCAGCACGCGGAGGAAGAACGGCACCGGGACCAAACAACCCAGAAAGCCCCTCTGGGGCGTTGGCATACGCCGGGCTTGCAACAACGCAAACGCATCCGTACCTTCCCGGAGGCAGGAGTTTGACCCTTGTCACCGTTAGCCTTTGGAGCGCCTTGGAAAAAAGGTCGGTCGCCTCCTCTGAGGCATCGCGCGCCTGCCCCTCCAACCCCACCTGCCCGTTCCGAAACGTCTCAAAGTCCCTAGACGCCTCTACGACAAGCGACCAGTGGTGCTCAAAGCCGTTTGGAATCGATGTCGACGCCGCCGGAGCCCGTCCCAAATCTACGACCGAAAACCGGCAGACAGGGCATTCCGCTCGGGTCCCCTGCTCGATTTCGGCAACGCTGGAGTAGCCCACGAACGGGCCTTCCGCACCGGGACAGCCCGCGTAGGCATGCACGGTGGCCCCCACCACCTCACCGGTCGTAGGCCACACCTGCTCGGTGTAAAGCCCTGTGTTCCGGACGTCGGAGGTGTTGGCGGGCAACGGGTGCAGGTCACAGGAGACCGAACCGTCGGCGTACTCGACATAGGAGCTCCGGTTCACCTCTTCAAGGGCGAACCGATAGAACGCCTTTCGGGCTTCAGAGCGCACCGATTCTTCCACGGAGGAATCCAAAGGCACCTCGTTATCCAGTCGGCACCGGTAGTAGGCCCGGGCCCTGAGTATGGGCACCCCAAAGTTCCAACCCGCACTCGAAGGGTAGGTTGGGTTGAGGGCCCCCGAAAGCCCAGCCAACGCCCATGCCCGCTCGCACATACAAGGATTGTCGCCGCAGTCTGCGCGCCAACCACGCTCCAAGGCCTCGTCAGCCAGCGCCTTTTGCTCAGCGGCAAGCTCGGTGAACTCGTCAATTTTCTCGCCCCGTTCCTTTAGGTCCCGAACCTGGTCGGCAGCATCGTCGGAATCAAGCAACCCAAAGTCGCTTTCGCCCTCCAACGGGTACGGCACGGCTATGCCGATGTAGGAAGCATCCCTCGTCCCGTTGGCGCGAACAGTCAAAAACGAGTTGGCAGCAACGAGGTAAGGCACCGCGTCCTCGAGGGCTTTAAGACCGCGGGCACCGCTCGTTGCAAGGCGCCCCCGTGCCCCCAGAACCGACTGGGCAGCCTCCAGAACCGGCGGCGCCGCGACGCTCACCACGGGCAGGGCCGACAGCACCAGCCCGATTGCAAACGCCAGCATACCCACAAGACCGAGACTCAGAACAAGGGCATCGAGCACCTGGGCCACCGTCACGTACGCAGCCACCATGTTCGCGCCGGCAAGAGCACCCGCATCGGCAACGACCTGCACGTCCGCAGCGGTGGAGGTAGCCCATTGAACGTTTGCAAGGCCAAACACCAGCACGATGCTAAGAAGCACAGCGACGGCTGCCGCAACGCTCGTAGCGCCCCGTTCATCGGCAAACAGGCCAACGTCGACCACGCTTGGCAGATGCCGACCACCTCGCTCACCACGCTGACGACCAAGATTCATAGCTCCCCTCCACCCATTCCGGCCTTGTCGCGACCTCCACCTCGACGCTGAGTCTGACATTCCCCTCGCCGTCGAGCTGCCCCAAGAGGGCCGGCAGAAGACCCAGCAGGGGCAGCGGTCGCGCCGTTGTCTCGATTCTCACTCGAGCGGTGCCAGACGCGCCTCCGCCCGCCATCTCTATATGCCAGCCCTGAGACCCCCCTTGATGGAATAGCGGGACCTCGGGCACCGCCTTGAGACGGCGGAGCACGTACGCCCGGTTTGCCAAGTCTGACGTCCCCACACTGGCCGGTCTCACTGCCATGACTTCGCACCCCTCCGCTGCAGCCGCCTGCATAACCGCCCTCGTATACAGCAGGCATGCGGGTTGGAGGAGCAGCCCAAGGCACAGAAGCAGCACGGGGAGGATGAACGCCGCCTCCACCGTCGCCTGCCCCTCGTCGCGTCCGGTACGACATAGCACGCGTCCTCTCGAACGCCGCAAACGGTTTCCTCTAAAACATAAGGACATCCAGAAAGGCATCGGCAGGATTTCTACCTCCAATGGCATGGGACACCGCCTTTATGGCGAGGCGCGAGAACAATCCTCCCTTACCGGCCCCCGAGAGGGCCGCAAGGGCAAGGATCACAGCCACAAGTCCGAGAGAGACAGCAAGGTACTCAACGGTCGACTGCCCCTCCTCGACGTGTGCGCGGCAGAACGGGGACCGTGGGGGCGCAGCTCCAAGCCGCCTATCGCGGGCCCAGCCAGAGCAATGTGAGCGTGCACGCCTCCGACCCCTCCGATTCCTCGAACCCATCGTCTCCCTCCCTTCCATCCACCAGCGCGACCTCAACCTCACCCGTTGCTCCGACAACCACGCAGCCCCAGACGCGTTGAAAAAAATCAAGATAGCCGTCGTAGGCCAGTCGCAGGGACCCGAGACCCCGATACTCCTCGAGCAGCAGGCTCGCCGTAGACGGCACGTCACCCTCCACCTTCCAGGTGGCACTCGACCCCCACGCGCTTTGGCGGCCCGCGACCGGGCCCTCCCCCAGAGGGAGAAATGCCGGGCTCCTCACCACCTCTCCATCGGCATGCGTAAGCCCACCGAAAGACGTCGCTTCCTCATCGAGACCGTACGACAGGCTTCCCGAGGGGTCGGCTTCATCCTGCAAAGAACAGGACCCTCGCCCCGATTCAGGCCCACCGGTGTTCGTGCAAGCGACAAAGCACCAGGCGATACAGCCAACCAGCAGACACACGATCCAAAGGCCCCTCATCCCATGAATGCGTCCCGTGCCCATCAGAGACTGTTGATTCCGTCGGCTATCTCGCTCCAAAGGCTTTCGAGCCTTCCTCTAAAGAGAAGGACAGCAGCGATGGCGATGACCACGAGCACGCCCACCAAGATGGCGTATTCCGTCGTGCCCTGGCCCTCGTCCTCCTCAAAACGCTGCGCAACGTTCCGGAACCATTCCTCGAGACGCAGCCGGACAACCGCTCCTACGCATGAAATTCGCGACAGGGCCCCATTCAGCGAACCTCGCCCATCCTCAGCATGCAGAACAACCCTCAGCCCATCATTTTTCATTGCGCCCACCTTTCCAACGGACCCACAACCGTCACACCACCAGTTCCGTAAGCGACGCGAGCAGCGGCCCGAGAATCGCCAGCAGCATCGCCGGAAGAATCAGGCCTCCCGTCGGAACCAGCATCTTTACCGGCGCTTTCTCGATTCGCTCCTGAACCATCGCCCTGTGTTCCTCACGAATAGCCTTTGACTGGTCGGTAAGCGCCAGTGCCAACGGGGCCCCGAAGTCGAGGGACTCGGTAACCGTATCCACAAAGGTGGTAAAGGCCCCGACTTCCAAACGCGCCGCTAGGGCCCTGAGAGCCCCCTTCCTGCTCGCCAGGCCCAGTCTCCACGAGAGCATCGCCTGCGAGAGGTGGCCAGAAAGCGACGTCGCATAGCGCGCACAGTAGATTTCGAGGGAGGCATCGAACGGCACCCCCGCAGAAAGCCCGAGCGCCACGACGTCGATAAGCTCCGCTAACTCCGAAAGGCAGCGGTCGCGCTCCAATGCTTTGGCCCGCTCACGATTGCGCGTCTTGAATACCGACACAAACGGCCGCAGCATCCCCCTCACCCTGTTCGGCAACGTGAACGTTCTATAAAGTGGCCTGCGTCTGCCCTCCGCAACCTTGCGCCTCATGCTCCAACGGGAGAGAACGCTGCGCGCATAGAGGCTCACCGCGGGCTCGCTTAACAGCCACAAGGTGCCCGAAGCGGCGGCACAGGCAGAGCCCACCGACACCGCAAGCAGCACATTCATGGAATCACCCCCTTCATCTGCCTGCGAATAAACCAAAGGGCCGAGATATCGAGAAGGACGGCGACGCCCAGGCAAAGCCTGCCCGCCGGCATCGCAAGCCCGGCCCTGTAGTCGGCAGAAAGCAGGACGAGCGCCGCAGCGAGCAGGACGGGCATGCTGGCCACAATCCGGGCAGACAGCCTCACCTGCGACGTTTTGACCGACAGCTCCCTGCGCAATGCGACACCGTCGGAGACCATGAGGGCCGTCCGGGCAAACAGCTCGTTAAGCGACGACCCGGTACGCTGGGAGATCTGAAGCGACGTCCCCAACAAGGCCATTCCCGGCGTCTCCGCACGGCTGCAAAGCGACGCGACGGCAGCGTCCACCGTGCGACCGCTCTTTATTTCGAAAGACGCCTTGAGAAACTCAGTCCCGAGCGGCTCGCCGACGTTGCGCCCCACGTGCTCGATGGCCTGGGGCAAAGACTTCCCGACGCTGAGTGCGGCCGCAAGCGACCTAAGGACCTCGGGCATCTGGGCCGCCGCCCTGTCGCGGGCGACGCGCTCGCTTCGGCCCACAAATAGGCCCAAAGCCGCAAACCCCATCGCAACACCCACGGCCGCCCCTATGGGAGACAGACTTACAAGGGTGCCGACGGCGCCGGCCGAGACCACACAGACGCATGCAAAGGCCACGCACGCCCTACGCGTCATCGCCAGCGGAGTACTGACCAGGGCCATCCTCAGGCGTTCGGACGGCTCGACCACGACCGGGGCGTTGCTCAGACGGATGAGGGGAACCCAGTGGCCGAGCAGCTCCATCCGTTCCACGACGGCCTGTGCCAGGTGCGGACGGTGAAGGCGGCCGACCCGTGGCGGGAGGCGCGCCATGCAGCCGGTTGCCAAAGCAGAGGCCAACGCGACCAGCAGACAGCTCAACACGGCACAGACGCCCTCCACCGTTCCACCTCCCCCGGCTCAACCAATCCCCTGCGTTGCGCAAGGCCCACATATTCCGGCTCACGAACCAAAAACCAACGGTCGACGTGGCGGTCGTAGGCTACACATTCTTCTAGCTCCACCGTTCCTTGACCCGACCTTCCGCAGGCGGTGAGACCCTCGACACGCCTGGCCCCGCTAGGAAGCCTTCCCGTCATGACCATGAAGTCGAGTGCGGTCGCAATCTGACCCTCGATCACTTGGGCCGGCAGGTCGATCCCAAAACGCGCCATCAGCACAAGGCGCAAGACGGCTTCCTGGGGGCTTCCGGCATGCAAGGTGGTGAGCGACCCGTCGTGCCCCGTGTTCATGGCCTGAAGCATGTCGATCGCCTCTCCCCCGCGGACCTCGCCCACCACGATGCGGTCGGGGCGCATGCGCAGCGCGTTTATGACGAGCTGGCGAATGGTGACCTCCCCCGTCCCCTCGATGGAGGCATCCCGAGCCTCGAGGCGCGCGACATGGGCATCCTCGGAGAACTTGAGCTCTGCAGAGTCCTCTATGGTGACTATGCGCTCGTCTGGGTCGATGGCACGCGACAGGGCGTTCAACAGCGTCGTCTTGCCCGATCCCGTACCACCGACCACCGCCATGTCGCTGCGGGAGCGCACGCCGAGTGCCAAAAGCCATGCATACCAGGCGGGAAGCGACCCGAGGCGCACCATCTCGTCGAGCGAGACGATTTTGCTCGAGAACTTGCGTATCGTAACGAGGGGCCCGTCGACGGCCACCGGCGGAATCACCGCGTTGACCCGGTAGCCGTTTTTCAAACGGGCGTTCACCAGGGGGCTCTGCTCGTCGATGCGACGCCCCACAGGCGCAATGATGCGCTCGATAGCCGCGCGTATCTGTTCGTCGCTCTCGAACACGCGGTCTGCCTTTTGCAGCCGCCCCTCCTTCTCGTAGTAAAGCGACTGCGTCCCGTTCACCATGACCTCGCTCACCTCGTCGTCTGCCATGAACACCTCAAGAGGGCCCAGACCAACGATGTCGTCGCACACCTCGTCAGCCAACGCCCTCCTCTCCTCCTCGGTGAGAGACTCGAAGCCGCCCTCGTTCATAACCGCGCTCAACGTTACCCATAGCTCCTCGCGCGCCCTCTGGGCATCACCCTCGTCCGCCATACGGGCGATCTCGCGATAACCCAGACGGTCCACGAGAGAGTCCCGCAAGCCCGACCTCAGGCGGCTCCACCTGCGCGTGGCACCGCTCCCAGGCCCCTCGCCGGGACCACCGACTCGGTCTAGAAGGGACATTCGACCTGCACCTCCCCTTTGCGTTCCTTGCGCCCTTTACGCATCAGGCCGCGTTTTTCAACCACAGGCCCCGCCGGCAGCGACGCGAAACCTCCCCGAGGGGAGACGCGGCAACCCAAGTCGGCCGCGAGGGGCAACGCGAGGTCGGAGACGGAGAGGGCAAAGCGGTTCCTTGCCGTCAGCAGCTCGCCGGCGCTCCCGATAGAGAACATCTGAGCGACCTCGGCTCCGCCGTCCACGGCTTTGACGGTCTGCGGCGCCTGGGACGAGAAGCGCAGGCGTTCCAGGTACCCTTCGTCGCGATGGCGCGGGTCACAGCGGTTGACGACCGTCACGAGCTTGGTCCGCGCCACACCGATCCTGGTGCAGAGCGACTGCTGAGCCGCAAGCGACTCGATTGAAAACGCCCGCTGGTCGGTCACCAACAAACATCGGTCGCTGAGGTCGAACACCTGGGCGGCCGCCTCGCCCACACCGGTGGGCAGGTCCACCACGGCGATGTCGGCACCGGCCCGAGCCGCCTTTAACAACTCCCCGGCCATACCGGCAAGCACCTCCGCCTGTTCGGGGGACTTACAGAACTCAAAGGCCGCCAGACCGCTTTCGGGAGTGGTTCGGCAACGAGCCATCGACCGGGCGTCGACCCTCACGTTCTCCAAGGGTTCCCCCACGTCGAAAAGGCCATCGGTCTCGTCCGACCCCAAGAAGCCCAAGCTCGTCCCAAACTGAAAGTCAAGGTCCACGAGCGCCACCGTCAATCCGCTTCTTGCCAGGGCCAACGCGCTGATCACAGCAAGCGAGCTCTTCCCCACCCCTCCGCGAGAGGAAGTAAAGCACAGGGTCGGGACGTGGTCCTCCATGCCCGCCACAGCGCACTCGCGGTAGGGCAGCGAGACAAGCGGACGGTATGCGATGGGCTCCTTCTCGATGACGGGCCACAACGACGCCGTAGGGTCCCCATCGCTTTTTGCACAGGAGGCGGGGTCGGCCACGGGCTCGGCCGCACCGGAGATATTGGCGAGCTCCTCGACCACCCCGACCTTTGGAAAGCGGCCCGTCGTCCGCATGGCGGGAACGCAAGCGTTCGTGCCGGGCACGGCGGTAGAGCCACCCGCGCCGCGAGACCCAACGTCGACTTCCGGGCACGGTGGGAAGCTCTCGCCTGCGGCAAGCGAGCAAAGCAACCGCACGAGCCCCGGCGGCTCGACCACCGCGGTCACACCGCGAGCCGAGGCCGCAGGCGCAAGCGTCAGAGCATCCGGACGGCACAGGACAGCGGCACCCCCGCCCAGGGCGCCGAGGGTCTGGGCAAGTTCGACCGACTCCCCGGCACCCAGTCCTTGGCCTTCGCCCACGATGACGTCGACCTCGGCCTCCGCACGCATCTCCGCAATGCGGACGGGTGCCCCATCGGCCGCAGGCTCCCATACGACGCCCCGGGACGCGCCGGCCGCGACCAGGGCCGAAGCTATGGCCACAAACTCCCGAGCACCCGAGCAGATCAACCACCTGGCGTCCAATCCCATGGCCTACTCCTCCTCAACGGCTTCGTCCGCACCGGCATCGAGGCCGCCGGGCATCTCCGAATACCCCTGCTCGTCCGCCGTCGGCTCCGTCGGCGCCTCCGGGACGGAGGTCGCCCCCTCGATGGGCCCCACGCCTACCACCGCGCCTTCCGGCAGGTTCTCGGCAAATCCCTCCGGCTGGGTCCCCCCGTCGTCAGGGACGGACAGGCGTCGCTCGATCTCCTCGGCAGAGGGCAGCACGAAATGGATTTTCTGAATGCTCGCCGCGGCCACCACCGACTCGACCTCCGAAGGTTCCACGGCGACCGTCGCCCACGAGAGCTTTGCCGCGGTCCCCTCTGCGTTCGTATGGAGCACGCGCACTTCTCGACAGAGCAGGCGTGCCGACCCATCGCGAACCACATACATGTCGACGAGGGACCCGGCCGCCAGAGCACCCCCCACGGCGCTCTCGTTCGTGCAGGGAACCGAGAGGGCCACAAGGCCCTCAGGCACCTCGAGCGGTTCGCCCCCATCGTTGACGTCGACATCCGAAAGGGGGCAGTTCTTCGCAATGGAGGCGGCGGCCGTACGCCCAAAGACCTGCGACCCGTCTACCAAAGCCCCCTCCGGCAGAAGGTCGACCAGCCATTCCATGGGTTCGACGTTGCGCTCCGTGTAGGTCTCCCCCTGCACGATGTCCCGCGTGGTAACGTAGGCGACCACCACCTCGCCGCCATAGCGCTCCAGGGCCCCCTCCCGCTGTGCCCCGGCCTTCCCGCGGACACTTGCGGCATAGGCCGCCATAGAAACCGCGGCCAAGGCCGCGCACACCACCGTGAGCACCACTCTAAGCCTGAATGACATGCGAACCCCCTCAACAACGTGCCTGCATACCGACGAGAGCCTTAAGAAGCGAGGGGGTGGCTATGCATTATGAAGATGAGGAGGCTGTTTATTCATGTGGAAAATACGAATAAAAATCTGCCCTGACGGTTTTATGACACCGCAGGTAGATGTGCTGCTCATAAGCAACGCGGCTGGATAATTATATATCAATATAATAATTGGAACATCTTATGTAAACCTACGGACTTAAAAACGTCCCCCTATGGCAGTCCGCATAGGTACCGCGTCCTACTGGGTGATCGACGCCTTGGCCGACGGGTCCAACCTCCGGCGGTTAGCGAGCATCTCGGAGGCCAGGAGGCGGTATTCCTCGAGCCTCGGGCCGTCGACCTCGCCGCGCTCCACGGCATCCCGCACGGCACACCCAGGCTCGTTGGCGTGGGTGCAGTCACGGAAGCGGCAGGCAGGCACAAGGCGGGCTATCTCCGGATAGGTCTTCTCCAGACCGCGGTCCTCGTCGAGCAGGGGCAGTGAGCGCAGGCCCGGGGCGTCTACCAAGACGCCGGCACCGGGGACCTTGAGCATGCGCCGCGCAACGGTGGTATGGCGGCCCTGGTCGTCGCGGCCGCGCACCTCCCCCACCCCGAGCACCTGCTCGCCCAGAAGGGCGTTTACCAAGGTCGACTTTCCGGCACCGCTCTCACCGAGCAACAGGGCCGTCCCACCGACGGGGATGAGCCCCCGCGCGGCCTCGACCCCATCGCCCGCAACGCTGCTCACCACCACGACGTCGACGTCGGGGCCCACGGCCGCGCGCACGGCCTCGGCGTCCGACGCCAGGCGCTCCTCGCTCGGGGAACGGTCGGCCTTCGTGAGCACGACAGCGGGGCGGATGCCCCCCTCGTTGGCAAGAACCACCGACCGGACGACCCTGTCGAGGGGGACGTCTCGCTTCGAGAGCGGCTGGGCGACCATCAGGACGTCGAGGTTCGCCGCAAGCACCTGGCGCTCGCCGCGGTTGGACCCGTCCCAGCGGGACAGCACGCTCAAGCGCGGCAGCAGGCGCTCGATGCGCGCCTTGTCATGGTCGGAGGGCAACCTCAAGACCACCCAGTCGCCCACCGCGGCGCGGGTGTCGGTCCCCTTCACCAGGGCGATGGCGTGTTCGGAGCGAAACGCCCCCCGCTCCGTCGCCACCAAAGGGTAGCCGCGGTCGAGCCTGATGACGCGCCCGAGCCCAAGCGCCGCACCGTCGGCATCCTCCCCGCCCTCGGCCTGCGCGACAAACGCGCCAAAGGCGTCCCGTATGGCACCGGGGACCGCAAAGTCGGCAAACCTGGGCTCAAAAAGGGCCTCGGCCCCCGTGGGCTCCTCGACCGGGGGCTCGGACCCAGCATAGAGGGAGACGCGGCTCTTATCCGCATGGGCCCGCAGACCGCCGGCCTGGGAACCCTGACGTTGGGAACGCACACGACGCGACGACGCCTTACTCACGAGCGAGACCTCCATTTAAGCACGGCTCTCAGACCTAACAGCCCGAGGCCCAGCAGCACGAGGGCAACCCCGACGGGCAGCTTGCGCCAATCGATGTCCTCGGCGACGGGACCGCCGGGATCGACGACGTTCACGACGTAGGCCGTAACGTCGAGCTCCCCGTCTTGATCCGGGTCAGCCACACGATAGATACCCGTCACAAGCAGCGTCGACCCCTTGACCTTGTAGGACCCGAAGTTCTCGATAAGGGCCACCTGGTCGTTGGGCATGAGGACCTCGATGGAGCTTGTCTCCGGCGCCCCCGACTGCAAAAGGACCCATTTGGACCCCGAGGAGGTGGAGTTCACGGCCTCACCGACGACCTCGCCCCGAAACGACACAAGCGAGCCGTTGAGGCTGGGGTCGGCCGACGCCAGGCGCGAAATCGTGACCGCCGTCGCGTTTTCGGCGGAGAGGCCCACGGGGAGAATGCCCTGGTTGGCCCCGAGAGAGCCCGTGTCATCGGGAGCGGCAGACGCCGACCGCACCGAAAGCGGGCCGCCTGCCGGGCACCCGGTCACCGCGGGGCACGCCATGGCGAGAAGCAGCAGGGCCGCCATAAACAGAACGACGCCCCTGGCCCCCGCCGCCCGCCGCCTGCCGGCCCTCATGCGACCACCATGTACACCATGAGGCCGCACGCATAGAAGGCCGCCGTGATCGCGACCGCGTAGCCGGCCACCCGAACGATTGTGAGGCAGATCTCGCGCGCCCTGCGGCGGCCGCGCTCCTTCATGCGGTTCTCGTGGGTCCGGGCCGAAGCCCTGTCGTTCGCCATCAGCGCAGCCTCCTTTGAGGTGCCGCCGATCCCGAGCTGCGCTCCCAGGCCCTGCGGACCCCGGCGGGCACCAGCCGCAACGCGCCCCGGCCGACCGGCGAATCCCCCACGCCGCGCACCGTGGACACCCCGATGCTCACGATGGTGGCCAGCAGGGCGAGGAACTCGAGGCGTCCCGCGAGCATCTGGACGACGTAGATCGCCTTGAGCGACAGGGGTAGCTCCGGGCCAACGATGCCGGCGGAGATGCCCACGTTGTTGGTACATGAGACGCTCTCGAGCGTGGCGGCGAGGGGGTCGAGCCCGTGAAGGACGCCGGCCATGGCACCTACGATGTAGGTGACGAGGAACAGGAGCAGCACGAGCATCGCGTTGCGCGAGAGCTCCGGCGTAAGCACCTGCTCACCCAAGTGGTAGTAGCGCACCGTCTCGCGGGCATTCTGGGGCAGCAAGACGCGGCGCACCTCGTTTGCGATGGACTTGAAGAAGATGGCCACGCGGATGGCCTTGACACCGCCCGCGGTGCTCGTGGTAGCGCCCCCCATGACCATGCCGAGAATGAAGGCGAACAGGACGGCCGATGTCGCCACGGCCGTGAGCTGCGAAGAGGTGAGTGTGAAGAAGCCCGTGCCCGTGACGGCAGACGCCAGGTTGAAGACCCCCTTGTTCAGGAAGATCCCGATACCGCCCAAGAAGCCGTCCTGGGCGAACGACGCGGCGAGAAGCACCAGGACCACCGCCGCCCAAAGGAGAATCATCCTCGTCTCGATGTCGCTCAAAAACTCGCGCGAGCCCTTGCGCGCCATGCGCAGATACACGGCAAAGCTGAACGTGCCCGAGAACATGAGCGCCATGAGGACGGCGAAGAGCAGGGGCTGGTGATAGTAGGAGACCCCCACGTCCATGACGCTGATGCCGCCGGTGGTCGCCCCGGCTACCGACAGGCAGAAGCCGTGATAGACCGCCCGCAGGGGGTCCATCCCGCACAGAAGGAGGCAGATGAGCGCGCAGGCCACCCACCCGATGGCGATGAAGGCCCCCATGAAGCCCATGATGAAGCGCGACGCCGAGGCCATGCGCGGCATGATGTCGGGGCTGTGCCCCTCCGCCTCAAAGAGGAGGCCTGCCCCCGAGAAACGGCTGATGGTCCCAAGACCCAAAGCGACCAAGACGATGCCCTGGGCACCGATGATAAGCATGATCATGCGCCAAAGGCCAAAGGAGACAGGAAGGTGGGAGAGCCGCTGGATCATGGACATCCCGGTGCCCGTATAGCAAGAGATGGCGTCAAAAAAGGCGTCGAAGGGGGTGAGGTAGTAACCGCCGATCACGAAGGGGGCCGAGGAGACCAGGGCCGCGGCAATCCAGGCGAGGCCCGTCACGAGCAGGGCCTGCATGCGCGTAAGCCCCCGTTCGTGGGGACGGACGAGACGCATGGCCGCACCGATCGACAGGGCCGCCCCGAACGCGATAAGAAAGTCGAGAGCAGGCCCCCACTCGCGACAGGCAAGGGCAGCCAGCAAGGGCACCAGCATGGCGAGGGCAATGGCGATGACCATAGCGCCCATGGTGTTCACGATGGAGCGCACGTCGTCTATGCGAAGTCTGGGCCACATGCTCTGAAGACGCTCCCATCGCTCGACACGGTCGGTCCTCATTGTAAGATAGTGGGAACAACACGGGCCGCCATGCACCGAAAGGACAGCATTGGACCCACCTGGGCGGTGGGGTCCTTCGCAAAGGCGGCATCAAAGGAGAGGTAACTAGAGTGGCCACGACACTAGACGGGCTCGGCATCGGTTCGAGCGCGATCATCCGATCGGTCGACTGCGACGACGTGCAGCTGCGCCAACATATCCTGGACATGGGTCTGACCCCGGGCACGACGGTGACGATGGTCAAGGAAGCCCCGATGGGCGACCCCCTCGAGCTGCGCCTGCGCGGCTACGAGCTCACCTTGCGCAAGGCGGACGCCGCCCGCATATCCGTGGGCGACGTCCGGCCAGGCTCGTCGGACCCCGTCGACACCGAGGAGCAGCGCCGCAACGCCCTGTTCGAAACCGCCCGGCGCAACCGCCGCGAAGAGCGGCCGAGCGCCCACCCCGGACACGGGGAGTCCTCCTCGCGCCGCAGGGAGGACCAGCCCGCAATCCCCGTCGGCAAGCCGGTGACGTTCGCCCTGGCGGGCAACCAGAACTGCGGCAAGACGACCCTGTTCAACCAGCTCACCGGCT
>JAHZGC010000003.1:0-3373 GCA_019421015.1 Coriobacteriaceae bacterium
CCCCAACCTTGGCAAGGTTGTGCTCTACCAACTGAGCCATGTCCGCGTGCGAGAAAGAAATATACCGGAAGCCGTTTCTTCATGCAAGGGTGAATTCGGAAGAAATTTCAATTGTGAAGAAGCGGTGACGTCACGGCAAGATATGGGCGGCGCGCGGCATCACGACACGGCCTCGAGATAGCGGTCGCGCAGCTCGCGCTGCTTGTCAGGACCGAAGCCAAGGCCTTCCTCGATATAGCCCAGCAGCGACCCGTACCGCTCCCCTACCGCCTTGAACGCGGCGTCGAGGTAGTCGGGGTAGGCATAGAACAGGGCGTCCACGTCGGCATCGGCGTCGCGGGCCAGGTGATGGCGCCCCAGGTCGTCGAGCACGCGCTCGGCACGCGTGCGGGCAAAGATGTTGGTGGCCAGGTAGTCGCTGCGGATGTAGTCCTCCGGAACACCCAGGGCGCACTCGGCGATCGCGCTGGCGAGACCGGCACGGTCCTTGCCCTCGCTGCAATGCCACAAGGTCGCGTCGGACTGGGCCTCGAGCAGGATCTCGAGGAAGCGCGCGTAAGCCCGCATGCCCTGCTCCCCGAGGAGCGCCTGGGGGTACAGGGCCTCCACCACTTTGTAGGGAGCCCCGTTCAGGCGGCCGAACGCCTTGAGGTCGCCCAGCAGGCCGCCGCCGTGGGTGATACCGAGCTCCTCGGTATCGAAGACGGGCAGGTCGTAGAAGACGGTCTCGGGCAGCATGCGCCCCGCGGGATCGGGGTCGTGGGAACGTTCGAGCTCGGTGCGCAGGTCCACCACGCGTACCACGCGATGGGCGCCCTGCAGCAACGACAGGTCGTCGTCGGTGGCCCGGTGCAGGGCCCCCGAACGCACGAGGCGGCCGGGTTTGACGCGCCGACCGTCGGACGTCGGCATGCCCCCGAGGTCCCGCGTGTTCGAAAGCCCCCGGCAGGCTAGGTGGCCAAAGGCCGCAAAGCCGGGGATCTCGTGGGGCCGGGGCGGCTCGACCGGCCCCTCCCCCCGCCTGTCCTTCTCCATGGTGTGCCTCCCGAAGTTTCTACGTACCGCTCTAGAACCGTTCTGGAGACATATACCCACTTCGCGTTAGCGGTCTCCCGCCAACAGCGGCGTGAGCTCGCCCTGGGCAAGGACCGTCACCTCTTTGGTCGCGCGCGAGACGGCGGTGTAGAGCCTGCGGCGCGCAAGGTCGTCGTCCGGGTACTCCTGCGCCTGGGCGTCGGCAACGATCACGCGGTCAAACTCGAGGCCCTTGGCCAGCCCGAGGTCGATGAGGACGGTGCCCTCGGCCGGCAGGCGCCCCCCGTCGCCCATGACGAGCGGGGCGCGGTCGCCCAACGCCTCTTGGAGCAGGCGGCCCATCCAGTGCAGGCGCTTGCGGTTCCCCACCACGACGGCCCCTAGCCCCGGCTTGCCCTCCCAAGAGCATATGGCGGCCACCAGGGCGTCGCGGTACTCGTCGAGCGTCGCGAAGGCCTCGATGCGAGGCTTGTCGCCGCTGGGCTGCACCGAGGCGATCTCGAGGCGGGACCCGTCGTCGGCCAGACTCGCAAAAAGCGCCGTGATCTCGGGAGACGACCGGTAGCTTGTCATGAGGCGGCACTCGCCCACCTCGCCGCGGGCCCGCTCGAAGACCGAGCGCATCTCAGCAAAGGAGGCCGTGCCGGGGCGGATGGCCTGGTTCTCGTCGCCCAGGAGCAAAAAATGCGCCTTGCTGAAGTAGCGGGCGAGAACCATGAGCTGGGCCGCCGTGTAGTCCTGCACCTCGTCGACCATCACGAAGCGCGCCGTGGCGTTCACCTTGCCGGTCAGAGCCATCTTGAGGTAGAGCCACTCGGCGCCCGACACCGCGTTCTCACCGAGCATGCGCATGGCGATGCGGTCGAGGCGCAACCACTCGGCGTTCTCGACGGCGGCAAAGGCCGGGGCGCACAGCACCTCGAGGTAGCGCGCCGCGCACTCCCGCAGCTCCTCGTCGGTCACAGGGTCGATCGCAGAACCAAAGACGCGCTCCTGCTCCTCCTCGTCGAGGTCGAGCATCTCGTCCTGGACCGCCTCGGTGCCGGCCAGGGAGTCGAGCTTGCGCTCGAGCTTCTCGAGCAGGGTCTCCTCCACCAGGGTCATGAGGCGCGGGCCGCGCGCCGACTTCGAGTACTTCTCCACGGCCTTCCAGACCTGCTCCACCGTGAGCAGCACCCGGTCGCCGACGCGTACCTCGCGCATGTCGGTGGGGCGCAGCTCGAAGTCGGCGGCCCGCTCGTCGATGGCCGCCAGGGTCTGGGGGTCCACCGCGGCCCCCAGGTTGCGGTTGCCCGCGCCCAGGCGTTCCATGAGCTCCGGCCAGAGCATGGTGTGCGGGTTCTTCTCGCCCAGCTCGGGCAGGACGTTTTGGATGTAGCGCTCGAACACGGGGTTCGGCGAGAGCAGGTAAACCTGGTCGGCCGTGAGGTTCGCGCGGTCCTTGAACAAAAGGTAGGCGATGCGCTGCAGCATGACCGAGGTCTTGCCGCTGCCCGCCACCCCCTGGACGAGCAGGACCGGCACGTCCTCGTGGCGAATCACCTGGTTCTGCTCGCGCTGGATGGTGGCGGTGATGGCCTGGAGCTGCGACGTGCGCTGGTGGGCCAGGGAGGCCAGCAGCATGGGGTCCTCGATGGCCACCGACGTGTCGAAGTAGGACCTGAGCTCGTCGCGCTCGATGTCGAACTGGCGGCGCAGCAGCAAATCGACGCTGATCTGGCGGCCGTTGGCCTCGTAGGTCATGGGGCCGCTCTGCTGGCTGTAGTAGGTCTCGGCCACCGGCGAGCGCCAGTCGACCACGAGCTGGCGGCGCCTCTCGTCGGAGGCGCCCACGCTGCCGAGGTAGACGTCGCGGGGCTCGGGCTTGCCGGGGAACTGGAGGCGCACCTTGGCGAAGTAGGGCTTGGCCAAAAGGATCCGCAGGCGCTTGAGGGTCTCGGAGTCGAGGTCGATGGCGATGTTGAAGGAGTCGACCACGTTGTTCATGACCGCGTACTCGGCGTAGGTCTCCATGGCGATGTCGTCGCCGTCGAAGTCGGCGCCGAGCTCGTCGTCCATGGTGCTCTTGAACTGCTGCATCTCCTCGCGGTTGGCGGCGAGGCGGCCGGCGCAGGCGCGCTCGAGCTCCTGGAGCTTGGCGTAGGTGGCGCTCAGGTGGTCCTGTTCCTCGACGAAGACGGGGTCGGCGGTCGGGTCGCCCGGGACACCCGGAGCGACGGGGGCGTTCAGGGTGTTCGGGGTATCTGCGAGCTCCATGGGCTGGCTCCTCCCTCACGGCTAGAAACACCCCGGCCCGCCCCCCGCACCCCATACACCACCCCGGCATCCACGGCGACCC
>JAHZGC010000003.1:3383-74247 GCA_019421015.1 Coriobacteriaceae bacterium
CCCACGACAGAGGCATAGATGGAGATGCACTATAATCGTGCTCATGATAGGGACACGTGAGGAGCGCCGCCATGAACATCCAGATCTTTGGAGCCAAGAAAAGCTTTGACACCAAAAAGGCAGAGCGCTACTTCAAGGAGCGGCGCATCAAGTACCAGTATATCGACATGGCCGAGAAGGGCCTCTCCAAAGGCGAGCTCACCTCGGTCGCCCAGGCCGTGGGCGGCCTCGAGAAGCTCATCGACCCCGACTGCAAGGACCGGCAGACCGCCGTGCTCATCCAGTACCTCGGGGCCGACCAGAAGCTGGAGAAGGTCCTCGAGAACCAACAGGTCCTGCGCACCCCCATCGTGCGCAACGGGCGCCAGGCCACCGTGGGCTACGAGCCCGAGGTCTGGAAGGGCTGGGAGTAGGCGGCGCGTCCCGCACGGCCCGGTTCGCTCCCAGCCTCCCCTACCACTCCAGCCCCGGCAGCGAAGCCTGGTTGCTGGGGCGCCTCGCCTCCTTCTCGGCCGCCTTGCGGGCGGCCTCGCGGGCCTTGGCGTTGGCCTTGGCCGTAGCCTCGCTCATGGGCGGGTAGCCGGTGATACGCGGGCGGTGCCCCTGCTCGGGATCGAGGGCCACGAAGGCGTCGAACCTCTCCCCCGTCTTTTTTGAGACGAGCCCCTTGAGCGTGGCCGTCTCGCCGCCCAGGAGGGCCTTGACCTCGGCCTTGGTGAGCTTCTTGCCCAAAAACTCGCGGTACAGCCTGAAGTCGCAGGACTGCCCCGCCCCCTGCTCCTGCGGGGCGGGGGTGCGGTTGTGCTCGCAGAGGAAGGGCACGCGCTCGTTGCCCACGTCGAGCACCCGGCCGCCGCACTTGGGGCAGGCGCCCACCTTCACGCTCTGGTCCGCCGCGATGCGCGGGCGCCAGCCGTGCTCGGGGTCCAGGCACACCTGGCGGTCCACCGCGGTGCCGTCCTTGCGCTGGATGCCCTTGAGCATGACCGGCTTGCCCGCCAGCAGCTTCTTGGCGGCCGCCGGCGAGACGGGGCTGCCCATGAACGTGCGCGGCAGGCGGAAGGAGCAGCGGCCGCAGTCGCGCCACTGGGGGCCGTCGGACCCCTCGACGCGCTCGCGGCGCACCTGTTCGCAGAGGTAGGGCGAGCGCTCGGACCCGGTGTCGACCACAGCGCCCCCGCATACCGGGCAGCGCCCCAACGCCTCGCCGCGCGGGACACCGGTGCGCACGGGACGCGCCAGCTGCTCGCGCACCAGGCGGCAGACCATCTCCACCACGGCAGCCACGAAGGGCGCCGGGTCGGCCCCGTCGTTGGCGATGGCCGAGAGGTCCCGCTCCATACGGGCGGTCAGCTCCACGCTCTTGAGGTCGGGAGGCACCTCGTCCACAAGCGCCCGGCCTTCGGAGGTCGAGGTGAGGGTCGAGCCCTTGCGGGCCAGGTAGCCGCGTTCCACCAGCGACGCGATGATACCGGCCCGGGTGGCCGGCGTGCCGATGCCGCCCGAGTGCAGCGACGAGTCCTTGATGGCCACCTTGAGCTCGTCGGCCTCAACAAAGCGGTCGGCGTGCTCCATGGCGGCCAGCAGCGTGGCGTCGGTGTAGCGGCGCGGCGGTTGGGCCTTGGTCTTCTTGACCTCTCCCCCCACGACGCGACGCACGTCCCCGGCCTCGAGGTCGGCAGGGACCTTCGTCTTGAGGGCCTCGTCGCCTTCGGGGGCGTCCTTGGGCTCGGCCGCCCCCGAGCGCAGGCGCTTCCAACCCTTGTCGACGTCGGTGGAGGAGCTCGCTGCATAGGGCAGCCCCTGGCAGGTCGCCTTGACCGACACCCGGTCGTAGACCCGGTCGGGCGAGACGGCGGCCAAGAGCGACTCGCACAGCAGCCGGGCGAGGGCCGCCTCCTCCTCGGGGAGCGCCGCCAGGCGCTGCGCCGTCAGCTGCCGAGTGGGCAGCAGGGCCCCGTGGCCCTCGACCTTGGAGTCGTCGACCACCTTGGCGACGTCGTGGGGCATGGCCGAGAAGGCCTTGGCCACGTCGGGCCCCACATGGGCCGCGTCGGCCACAGCCGCCACGAGGGCCTCAAGGGACTCGCCGTCTTCGGCGTTGACGTATTTGGAGTCGGTGCGGGGATAGGTGGCGAGCTTCTTCTCGTAGAGCGACTGGAGCGCACGGTCCACGGCGTCGGGCGCCATGCCGAGCCGCTCGCTCGCGAGCTTCTGGGCCCCCGTGGTGTTGAGCAGCGTGGGCGCGCCCTCGCGGCAGCGTTTGCGCTCCACCGAGTCCATAGCGCACGGCGCGCCGGCCGCCGCCTTCAGGACCTCGTCTGCGGCAGCCTTTGAGGGGTGGGGGTCGCCCACGACCGCAAAGCCGTCGCCCAGGTCGAGGCGCACGCGAAAGGTCTCCGACGCCTTAAAGGCCTCGATGGCGCGGTCACGCTCGACCACAAGGGCCAAGGTGGGGGTCCGCACGCGCCCGACCGACTGGGCGCTGCGCAGCGAGGCGGAGTAGAGCCGGCTCGCGTTCATGCCCACCAGCCAGTCGGCCTTGGAGCGCGCCACGGCCGACTGGTACAGGCCGCGGTACTCGGCGTCGGGCCTCATGCGCCCGAAGGCCTTTGCCAGCGCGGCGTCCTCGAGCGAGGAGCACCACAGGCGGTCGACCGGCAGGGTGCAGCCCATGAACTCAAGGGCGAGGTCGGCGATGCACTGGCCCTCGCGATCGGGGTCGCAGGCGTTCACGACGCGGCCGTAGGCCCCGCTCCCCACCAGGGAGGCCAGGGCCTCGTACTGGGCGTCGGCCCCGCGCTCGCGCGACACCTCCCAACGCCAGCCGTCGGCGTCGGGCACGAGGGGCAGCACGTGCACGTCGCGCGAGCGCCACTCCTCGTGCTCCCCGTACTCGTCGGGCATGAGCAGCCGCAGCAGGTGCCCCTGGGCCCATGTCACGTCGTAGGCGTCCCCGCCGATCCAGCTGCCGTGGTCGGCCCGACAGCCCAAAAAGGCGGCGATGGTGCGCCCCACGCTGCGCTTCTCGGCGATGACGAGGGTCTTCTCCCCCGGTTTGGTCTGGTTGTCAGCCATGCCGTCCCTCTTGCCCTATTCCTGCGCCGCGTCCTCTTCGGCCGGAACCTCGTTCATGGTCGCGATGGTGGGGATGGGCTGGGACGGCAGGAAGCGACGGGCCAGGCGCTCGGCGAACTGGGAGGGGTGGACCTCCGCCAGGGCGTCGCGGCTCCAGCTCTCGTGCGACATCGAGGCGTTGTGGTTGGTCAGGTCGATGCCGGGCATGTACATGCGGCACGACCCCTTGGGGCAGGCGTACTCGCCGGCGGCGGTCCCGCGCTTAAAGAGTTCCTGGACCTGCCCGCGCAGCTCGTCGTTGGACCAGTCGAGCACGTAGACGTTGGCGGTGCCCAGGGCGCGCCGTGCCAGCTGCTTGGCGGCCTCGGGGACCTTGCCGTCGTAGCCGGTGCAGAAGAGCACGAGCGGGATCTTGCGGCCCGGGTCGGTGAGGGCGTTCTTGAAATGCTCGAAGGTCTGGGGGGAGAGTTTGTTGGGCACGGTCTGGATCTGGGTCGTCCCCCCCTTGGCCACATACCAGGGAAGGTTCACGATCTCCTTGACCAGGGCGGGCGCGGCCACCGTGGTGGGAAGCTCCTCGGAGCAGTGGGGCAGCGGGCGGCACATCGACTGCACGCCCACATGGCAGGCGTCGTCGGCCACGCGGTCGATGCATACGACGGTGTGCCAGCGCCGGTCGTCGTGGTGGGCGTCGGGCTCGTCATACTCCATGACCCAGCGCGCCACGCGGTCGGCGTCGTCGCGCACCGCGGCGCAGGCAAGGGCGGGCCAGCCGTCGTCGTCGTAGTCGCCGCCGCGGTAGTCCTCGGGCATGGCGTAGTCCCAGGCCCGGGGGAAGGCGCGGCGCCCCTCGAAGTCGTCGACGATGGGGCTGCCGTCGTAGCCCCGCTCCTTCTGAACGACCCAGTCGACGACCAGGCCGGCCGCCGTCACAAACGGGTCACCGTCCCCCTTGATGGAGTACAGGTCGAACTCGGAGCGGTGCTTGAGCACGGAGTATGCGTCGGTCATGATGTCTGCCTCACCTCGTAACAAACGGATTTTTGCCCCATCATACAGACCGCCAGCGACCGGCGCACGGCTCCGACCGCCTCTCCCCCATATCTACGTCCGCGAGCAGATCCGCCCGTAGACCTCGCGCCGCGACAGCCCCGAGGCGCGGGCGAGCTCCTTGGCCAGGGCGCTCGGGGCCTTGCCGGCCTCCAGGCCCCGCTCGATGGCGCGGTCCAGGTCGAACTCCCCCGCCGACCCCAGGCCCAGCTCGGCCGCCTCCCGCTCCCGCCGCGCCTGGCCGAGCTCCTCGGCACCGGGCGCGTCCACGAGCAGGACGCACTCGCCCTTGAGCTCGCGCCCCGCGACCTGTTCGGCAAGCTCGCCGGCGACGCCGCGCACGACCTCCTGGTGCATCTTGGTGAGCTCGCGGCACAGCGCCGCCCGCCTGCCGGGAAACACGCGGGCGACGGCCGCGAGCGAGGCGGCCACCCGGTGCGGCGACTCGTAGAACGCCAGCACCGCCGGCAACGCGGCCAGCTCGGCGAGCAGGCGGTCGCGCTCGGCGTCCTTGCGGGGGAGAAACCCCCCGAAGTAGAACGCGCCGGCGGCAAAGCCGGCACCCGCTATCGCGCAGGTCACCGCCGAGGGGCCGGGCACCACGTCCACCGCGACGCCCGCGTCGAGGGCGGCGTCCACCAGACGCGCGCCGGGGTCCGCCACGGCGGGCATCCCGGCGTCCGACACGAAGGCAATGCGCTCTCCCTCCCGCATGCGCTCCACCAACGAGGCGGCCCTCTGCCCGATCACGTTCTCGTCGCAGCGCTCGAGCCGCGCGCTCACCCCAAAGGCGGCCAGGAGCCGGCCGGCCACCCGGGTGTCCTCGGCACATACGGTGTCGGCCGCACGCAGGGCCTCCAGGCCGCGGGGCGAGAGGTCGGAGAGGTTGCCGATGGGGGTGCCCACCAGGGTGAGGCCCCCGGTCCCCACAGGCTTCTCCGGCGGCTGGTTCTGTGGTCGTGCCATGGACGCGCCTCCTGCCGTAGCTCTCTATGACTCGGGCCATTCTATAGCAATCCCCCCACCCTCCCCGGCGAGACGCGCCGCCGGGTCATCCGCGGGCGTTCGCCCGCCGAAGAATTCCTACCTCGCTACGCATGCCCACGGCCTCACCACACACGGAGCTCTCGACCCGTGATATTAAGGAACGGAGCCGTTTGGGTTTAGCCCCCTCACGCCCGCGTGGGGGCTGTCTTGTATCTATAGGAGCGGAGGCATCGTGGGCAACATAGGGTTCCTCATCGTCTTCCCGCTGGTGGCCGCGGTCATGTGCTTGATCGTGCCCAACCAACGGGTCCGAGGGGTCGTCGTGTACGTGTCGGCGGCCGTCATCGGCGTCGCGAGCATCGTGCTCGCCTGCAACCACCTTGTCGGTGGCGCAACGTACTATCCGGGCCACGCGCACTGGATGAACTGGGTCTGCCTCGTGGTCGACCTGGCCCTGTCGGCCTACGTCATGTGGCGCGCGCTCAGCGCCGGCCGCAAGGGGGTCTTCGCCCTCGCCTGCGTCCAGGCCCTGCTTGTCTGCGTCCTCGAGTTCGGGGTCGCCAGCAACATCGTCGTGCGCAACGCCGTCTACGTCGACACGCTGAGCTCGATCATGGTGCTCGTGATCGGCATCATCGGCAGCGGCATCGTCGTCTACGCCGTGGGCTATATGCGCGACTTCCAGCATCACCAAGACGAGCTCGCCGCCGCGGGCAAGGAGGCCGCCCCCGACCGCCAGAACATCTTCTTCGCGGTCATGTTCGCCTTCCTCGCCGCCATGTTCGGCATCGTCACCTTTAACGACATGGCCTGGATGCTGACCATGTGGGAGGCCACCACGGTCTGCTCGTTCTTCCTGATCGGGTACACCAAGACCCAGGAGGCCACCGCCAACTCGTTCCGCCAGATCTGGATGAACATGCTCGGCGGCATCGCCTTTACCTGCGCCCTCATCTACATGGGCTCCACCGTGGGCGTCCTCGAGCTCGACCGTTTCGTGAACATCGGCCTCATCAGCCCGAGCTTCGCCATGCTGCCGCTGGGCCTGCTCGCCTTCGCCGCCATGACCAAGGCGGCCCAGATGCCCTTCCACACCTGGCTGCTCGGCGCCATGGTCGCCCCCACCCCCACGAGCGCGCTTCTGCACTCGTCGACCATGGTCAAGGCCGGCGTCTTCTTGCTCATCCGCCTCTCCCCGCTCATGGGGACCTTCGTGTCGGGCAACGTCCACGGCAGCCTCAACCCCGTCGGCATCGCCGTCATGCTCGTGGGCTGCACCACCTTCTTGCTGTGCTCGCTGATCGCCATCACCCAGACCAACGCCAAGCGCGTGCTCGCCTACTCGACGGTGGCCAACCTCGGCCTTATCGTCACCTGCGCCGGCATCGGCACCGCGGCAGCCGTCTGGGCCGCCATCTTCCTGCTGGTCTTCCACGCGGCTGCAAAGTCGCTGCTCTTCCTGTGCGTGGGCACCGCCGAGCACCACATCGGCTCGCGCGACATCGAGTCCATGGACGCCCTGGTCTCGCGCATGCCCAAGCTCGCCCTGCTCATGGCCCTAGGCATCTGCGGCATGTTCGTGGCCCCCTTCGGCATGCTCATCTCCAAGTGGGCGGCCCTGGGCGCCTTCGTGGACTCCGGCCTGCTCCTCATCGTCGTCATGATGGGCTTCGGCAGCGCCGCCACCTTCTTCTTCTGGACCAAGTGGCTCGGCAAGATCCTCTGCAACGTCCGCGGCAACGACAACGTGGAGCAGAGCGTCCACAGCTGCGAGTGGTGCGCCCTCGGAATCATGGCCTCGCTCGTGATCCTGCTCGCCGTGCTCCTGCCGCTCATCTCGAGCGCCATCGTGAGCCCCTACGTGACCAGACTCGTGGGGGGCGCCCTCACCAACCCCTCGGGCAGCGACCTGGTGCTCATGGCCCTCATGGCCGTGGTGGTCCTCGCCATCCCGGCCGCGGTGATCCTCAAGGTCAAGCAGCCCGTCGACGAGCAGGCCTATGCCGTGAACCTCGGCGGCGCCGGCCTGGGCGGGGGCAAGTTCGCCGCCTCCATGGGCAAGGAGCTCGCCTATGAGCAGCGCAACTGGTATATGGAGAAGACCTTCGACGAGAAGCGTCTCAGCAACATCGGCAGCCTGCTGTGCATCCTGGCGGCCCTTGCCGGCATCGCCTGCGCCGCAGGCATGAGCTATCTTTCGTTTTTCGTGGGGAGCGTGATCTAGACATGACCGCACTGAGCATCGTGCTCGCCATCGCCTTCGTGGTGCTGGCCCCCGTGGCCGGGTGCCTGCTCGCCGGCGCCGACCGCATCGTGACCGCCCGCATGCAGGGCCGCAAGGGCCCGAGCATCTGGCAGCCCTACTACGACGTGCGCAAGCTCCTCGAGAAGGACGGGCGCGCCTCGCAGCCCGTCATGACCATGCTCACCGGCATGGCCCTCCTGTTCGCCGTCATCGCCGGCGCCGTGTTCTTCGCTGGCGGCAACTTCCTGCTCGTGGTGTTCACCATCACCCTCTCGAGCCTGCTGTTCGTGCTGGCCGCCTATATCAACCCGTCGCCCTACGCCCAGATCGGCGCCCAGCGCGAGATCCTGCAGGTGCTCTGCTACGAGCCCATGGTCCTCTTCGTGGCCGTCGGCCTCTACCTGGCCACCGGCTCCTTCGAGGTCAACGCCCTCTTCGACGGCGCGACGTCGCTGGTCGTCTGGCAGCCCCTGGTGTTCCTGGGCCTCGTGTTCATCCTCACCATCAAGCTGCGCAAGTCGCCCTTCGACCTCTCCATGGCCCACCACGCCCACCAGGAGCTCGTGCGCGGCGCCACCACCGAGATGACCGGGCGCACCCTGGCCCTCGTCGAGGTGACCCACTGGTACGAGAACATCATGTTCCTCGGTTGGGTCGGCATGTTCTTCGTGAACTCCAGCCCGCTGTCGGTCCTGCTCGCCCTCGTGGCGGTCGTCGTGGTCTACTTCCTCGAGATCTGGATCGACAACACCTTTGCCCGCGTCAAATGGCAGGTCATGTTCAAGGGTGCCTGGGGTGTGGCCCTGGTCGCCAGCATCGTCAACTTCGCCCTGTTCTACTATCTGAGCAGCGGCGGCGTCATCGTCTTCTAAACGTTCGAGTTAAAGAGGGGGCCCCATGGCTTTCGCAAGCAAGTCCCCGTGGCTCATCCACTACGACGCGGCAAGCTGCAACGGCTGCGACATCGAGGTCCTGGCCTGCCTGACCCCGCTGTACGATGTGGAGCGCTTCGGCATCATCAACACCGGCAACCCCCGCCATGCCGACATCTTCCTGGTAACGGGGTCGGTCAACGAGCAGGCGGCGCCGGTCATCAAGCAGATCTACGAGCAGATGGCCGAGCCCAAGGTCGTCGTGGCCGTGGGCATCTGCGCCTGCTCGGGCGGCATCTTCCACGACTGCTACAACGTCCAGGGCGGCATCGACAAGGTCATCCCCGTCGACGTCTACGTGCCCGGCTGCGCCGCCCGCCCTCAGGCGATCATCGACGGCGTCGTCAAGGCGCTCGGCATCCTGGAGGAGAAGAGCGCCGCCCTGGCCGCCGGCGTCCCCGTGCCGACCGGCACCATGAACGAGAAGGACGCCCAATACCCTCGCGTCCTCATGAACGTCGGCGCCCACGACGAGCCCGGCGCCGCCGCCAGCCCCACCCCCGACGCACCGACCAAGGAGGTCGCGACCGCATGAGCAAGCCCCAGTTCATAGACACGCCGCTCGACGGCCTTCTTGCCCGCACGGCCGAGTTCAAGGCCAAGGGCTGGCGCTTCGTGCAGTGCTGCGCCACGCGCATCGGCGAGGGCCTGTTCGAGCTGCTGTACACCTTCTGCGACGACGCCACCAACGAGGTCGCGAACCTGCGCGTCCGCGCCGCCTCGGTCGACGAGGTCCCGAGCGTGGGAACCATCTACCCGTGCGCCTTCATGTTCGAGAACGAGATGCACGACCTCTTCGGCATCGACGTCGTCGGCGTGACGCTCGACTACGACGGCAACTTCTACCACCTGCACATCCCCACGCCCATGGCGCATGCCTCGGAACGGGCCAAGAAGGCCGCCGCCAAGGCCGCAGAATAGGAGCCGCATCCCATGGCACAGCAGACCATCATCCCCTTCGGCCCGCAGCATCCCGTGCTGCCGGAGCCGGTCCACCTCGACCTCGTCCTGGAAGACGAGACCGTCGTGAACGCCATCCCCCAGATCGGCTTCGTGCACCGCGGCCTCGAGAAGCTGGTGGAGACCCGCGACTACCAGCGCTACGTCTTTGTGGCGGAGCGCGTGTGCGGCATCTGCAGCTTCGGCCACTCCTGCGGCTACAGCCAGGCCGTCGAGCAGCTCATGGACATCGAGGTGCCGCGCCGCGCCCAGTACCTGCGCGTCATCTGGCACGAGCTCTCGCGCATCCACAGCCACCTGCTCTGGCTCGGCCTCGCCGCCGACGCCATGGGCTTCGAGAGCCTGTTCATGCACAGCTGGCGTCTGCGCGAGCGCGTTCTCGACATCTTCGAGAAGACCACCGGAGGCCGCGTGATCCTCTCGGTGTGCACCCCGGGCGGCGTCTTTAAAGACATCGAGGACACCGAGCTCAAGGCCATCGTCGGCGTGCTCGCCGGCCTGCGCGACGAGTACGACCAGATCGCCGCGACGTTCCTTGAGGACGGCTCCGTACGCAACCGCCTCTCGGGCGTGGGCATCCTTACGCCCGAGATGGCCCGCGAGTACAGCTGCGTGGGCCCCTTCGCCCGCGCAAGCGGACTCGCCATGGATGTGCGCCTCTCCGGCGAGGGCGCCTACGGCGAACTTATCGACTTCGAGCCCGTCACCGCCACCGAGGGCGACTGCTACGCCCGCTGCAAGGTGCGCATCCAGGAGGTCCGCCAGTCCATCGACATCATCAACGAGATGGTCTCGCGCATTCCCGACGGAGACATCCGCACCCCCGTCAAGGGCAACCCCGCCGACGGCGCCGAAGGCGTCACGCGCGTGGAGCAGCCCCGCGGCGAGGCGTTCTACTATGTGCGCGGCAATGGAAGCAAGTACCTCGAGCGCTTCCGCGTGCGCACCCCCACCTCGGCCAACATCCCCGGTATGGTGGGTGCCATCGCCGGCTGCGACCTGGCCGACGTGCCCAACATCATCCTGACCATCGACCCCTGCATCAGCTGCAGCGAGCGCTAAGAAAGGAGGCATCGGCATGGGAGAGTTCAAGCTCGGGCGTATGACGCTCAAGAGCCTCTTTTCTAAACCGGCCACCAAGCTCTATCCCATCGAGGCGCCCCGGTACTACGAGCGCACCAAGGGTCACGTGGTCATCAACACCGACCTGTGCCGCTTCGACGGCAGCTGCGCCAACCTGTGCCCCACCGGCGCCCTCGACGTCGACCGCAAGGCGCTGACCTGGTCCATCGACCGCTTCAAGTGCATCCAGTGCCGCAACTGCATCGAGGTGTGCGTGGAGAACGCCCTCACCATGGACCCGCTGTACGCCGAGCCCTCGGCGTCCCACACGGTGTCGGTCTATGAGGTCACGAGCGAAGACCGCGCCCGCCGCGAGCGCATCGCCGCCGAGAAGGCTGCAAAGGCGGCCAAGCTCAAAGAAGAGGCCCTGGCCAAGAAGAAGGCTGCCGCCGAGGCAGCGGCCGCAGCTGCCAAAAAGACCGACGGGGAGTAGGTCCACAAACCGGCTGGCCGCCAGAACGACCGACTGGCCGAAGAACGAATCGCTTACAACGCAAGCGCCCGCAACCCGTGAAGGGTTGTGGGCGCTCTTTTGTAGGGAGGTTGGGGGCACGATAGGCGTGTGGCTGAAATCCGAGAAATTTGTGCCATGCGCTCCCCCGCCCGAATCACATTCCTCGGATTTCCGCCATGCAACCCCGCCATCCGCGTGCTTCAAGTCACTCGCAATGCCCCAGCGCAAACCCGAGTGCCCTGGGACGGACCCCGGGGTGGAACTCCAACCAACGGCGGCCAAACTCGAGGGCGTCGTAGCCTAGGCGCAGCTCATCCCCCACCGCCTCCATGGCCAGCAGCTCTGCGAACCTCAGGCCGAGCAGCGCCCGCACCCAGGCCATGAGCGTCCCCGCGAGTGGCCTCCCCTCCCCCGCCTCGGCGCAGGTACTGCAGAGAAGGCCTCCCTCCTCGAACGAGAACAGCAGACGCGTCGAGGGATTCTCGCCCAACCCCTCCCCGCAGCGCACGCAGCATTCCAGACAGGGGCGGTACCCCTGCATGGCGGCGGCTTTGAGCAGATAGGCCGCCCCGACCAAGGGAAGACGTTCCACCGGGGCCTCCCCCACGGCATCGAGGGCCGCCTGCGTGAGGGGCAGCAGGCGCGGGTCGTGCTCCCCCTCCGCCGTCAGCTCCGCCGCACTGTCGAGGACGGCCTCGGCCATCACGCAGCGCTCGTAGTCCAAAGCCAGTTCCGAGCGCGAGACCTGAAGCCGCCCCTCGGTGATCGTGTCGAGGTTGCGGCCCTCATGGAGCAGAAACGACCCCTCGTTGCCCAGCCCGACGACCCCGGCGAGCTTGGACCCCGGCCGGCGTGCGCCCTTGGCCACGGCCCTCACCTGAGAGGTCCCGTCGGTCAGCAGCGTCACGATGAGGTCGGTCTCCCCAAGCTTGGTGCGGCGCAGCACAAGGCCCTCGGCACGATACGACCCGGCCATGGGGGCTACTCCGCCCCGCCTTCGTCCACAAGCCCGAGCCGGGCCGCCACGGCGTCGAGTTCGGCCAGCAGCTCCTGCCCCCGCGAGGTGCCGAGCCGCGTGGCGCCGGCCTCGAGGAGCGCCACGGCGTCTCGGAGGGTGCGGATACCGCCGGCCGCCTTGACCTGGACCCCCGGCTCGACGGTGGCGCTCATGAGCTGCACGTCGCGCACGCTCGCCCCGCGCGGGCCAAAGCCGGTGCCCGTCTTGACAAAGTCGACTCCCAACGAGGAGACGAGGTCGGTCGCGGCGCAGACCTGCTCCTCGGTGAGCAGGCCTGTCTCCAGGATGACCTTGAGCAGCGGAGAATCCCCGTGGTCGTGCGCCTCCTGGCCAGGCCCCTCCCCGCCATGGCCATGGTGATGGTGGCCGTCGCAGCCGCATTCCTCATCGTCGCACGTACATTCCCCGTCCTCCTCGACGTCGGCGTCGATGGTCCCCAGCACCGACAGGATGGGGGCCGCCACCTCGTCGTAGCTCCCCTCGAGGAACGCCCCGTAGTTCATGACCAGGTCGAACTCGTCGACCCCGGCCTCCATGAGCAGGGCCACCTCAAAGCAGAGGGCCTCCGGCAGAGCCTGCCCCTGGGGAAAGGCGAGCACCGCGCAGGTTCCCGTGGGGCTCTCGAGCCGATCGAGCTCCCAGGCCACGCGGGCGGCGTTGCACGGCTGGACGCAGAGCGTGGCGAACCCCTGCGAGGCCTGGGAGCGGGCCCAGGACGCCACCCGCTCGGGACCGGCCGTCGGGTCGAGCAGCGTCTGGTCGATACAGGCCGCAAAGGCGGCGCGCACCTCGTCGTAGGACGCCTCCCCACCGTCGCACACCAGGCCCGCAAGCCTCCTCATAAGCTCAGGATCGGTCATGGCCTCCAAGCGCTCCTCCATACAGGGCCTCCCTTGGGATCGTGGAACACACCGGGGTACAAAAAGGGCAGCGGGCCCGCCGGCCACGCTGCCCCCGCCCACACGTTATGGGAACCAGTATACCTTATGCGCCCTCGCCGTAGCCAAAGCGCTTGATCTGGGCGGCGTCGGAACGCCAGTCAGCCTTGACCTTGACGTTCAACTCAAGGTATACCTTGTTGCCCAGCAGCCCCTCGAGGTCGTGGCGCGCCTCGGTGCCGATCTTCTTGATCATTTTGCCGCCAGCGCCGATGATGATGCCTTTTTGGCTCTCGCGTTCCACATAGATGGTCGCCTTGATGCTCGAGAGGCCCTTCTTCTCGTTGTAGGAGGTCTCGTCGACCACGACGCCCACGGAGTGGGGCACCTCGTCGCGGGTGTTGAGCAGCACCTTCTCGCGGATGAACTCGGCGATGAGCACCTCGATGGCCTGGTCGGTCTGCATGTCGATGGGGAACCAGCGCGGGCCCTCGGGCAGCCGTTCGGCAACCATGTGGACAAAGGAGCCCACGTTGAAGTTCTCCTTGGCCGACAGAACGATGACGTCGTCGAAGTCGCAGTACTGGCTCATGCGCTCGATCTGCTCCTGGGCCTGCTCCTGGGTGATGGCGTCGGCCTTGGAGATGACCAGGATCTTGGGGGCCTTGGACTCGGCCACGTGCTTGGCGACCCACTCGTCGCCGCGGCCGGCCTCCTGGGACCCGTCGACCAGCATGGCCACCACGTCGACGTCCTTAAGGGCGTTCAGCGCCGAGATGTTGAGCTCCTCGCCCAAGGCGTCCACCGGCTTGTGGAGGCCGGGGGTGTCGACGAGGATCATCTGCATATGGGGCTCGTTGTAGACGGCGCTGATGCGGTGGCGCGTCGTCTGGGCGGTCGGCGAGGTGATGAGCACCTTGTCGCCGACGATGGCGTTGATGAGCGTGGATTTGCCCGCGTTTGGCCGCCCCACTACGGCGACAAAGCCGCTCTTGAACGGACCTTCGTAGGTGGCGGGATGCATATGGGAGACCGCCTCGGCCGTCTCGCCCTCGTCCATGGCCGCCTGGGCCGCAGCCCCTTCGGCCTCACCGGCAAAGAAGGCGTCGATGAGGTTCTCACCCGTCAGGCCCTCGCCGTCGAACTGATCGTCCTGTGCCATGGGATTCTCCAATCCACTCGTAGGTAGTCACCCGGCCCTGCGCCGGGCGTCTTACACACAAAAAGCCGTCAACGCGCCGCGGCGGGTGTCGCGCCCGGCGACCCACGCCTTACATACCCGCCCCCCAGAGCAGCAGCGCCGCGCGGATGTAAATCACCAAACCGGCAACGGCCACGCTGGCGGAGATGACAAGCACCGCCCCGGCGGCCAGGTCTTTGATGAGCTTGGCCAGGGGATGGACCTGAGGCGTCACATGGTCGACCACCGTCTCGATGGCGGTGTTAAAGAGCTCCGCACCAAGCACAAGGCCAATCATAAGGACGACCGCAACCCAGCTCAGGGCATCGAGGCGCAGGACAAACCCCGCCACCAGGGCAAGCGCCCCCACGGCGAGCATCACCTTGAAGTTGCGCTCGCGCGCAAGCGCCGCCCTGAGGCCTGCGAACGCATAGGTGAACGACTCGAAGAAGCCCGGATGGCGACCGTCTGGCATCATGGCAGAACCAGCCCCGTCTAACAGCGGGAAGCGTCGGTAGAGGGAAAGGCCGCCTGAGAGCCCTCGGCGCGGTGGTCCACCGTGGGCCCGACGTTGAGCTCCTCAATCGGGACTCCCACAAAGGCCGCCAGGTATACCCGTTCGAGCGCCTCCATCTCCTCTGCCTCCTCGGCCACCTCGTGGTCGTAGCCCATGAGGTGCAGAGCCCCGTGCACGAGCAGAAGCCGCATCTCGTCGGCGGCCGAGTTGCCGAACCCACCGGCCTGGCCCTCGACGACCGAGGGACAGACGATGATGTCGCCGAACATGGGCGTCTCGCCGTCGAACTCGTCGTCGCCGTCCTCGTCCCCATAGGGGTCGTCGATGACGAAGGAGAGGACGTCGGTGGGGCGGTCGACGCCGCGGTAGTCGCGGTTCAGCCCGTGGATGCTCTCCGCGTCCACAAAGCTCACCGACACCTCCCCGGGGTCGATGCAGCCCTCCCCCTCCATCACGCTCGCCACAAGCCGGGCAATCTCCTCTTCGGAGAGGATCTCCTGGCCCACCTCGTCGTTGACGGCCACCTGCAGGCTCATACACGCACTCCCATCGCGTCCGGTCGGGTCGCCGCGGCCTCGTAGGCCGCCACGATCTTCGCCACCAGATTATGACGCACGACGTCGCCGCCTTTGAGCTCGACGAAGGCGATGTCGTCGATACCATCGAGAATATGGCGCACGGCCCCCAAAGACGACGCGCCGCCGGGAAGGTCGGTCTGGCTCGCGTCGCCGGTGATGACGAACGTGCTCCCAAAGCCAAGGCGCGTGAGAAACATCTTCATCTGTTCGGGCGTGGCGTTCTGCGCCTCGTCGAGGATCACGAAGGCGTCGGAGAGCGTGCGCCCGCGCATGAAGGCAAGCGGCGCGATCTCGATAGTCCCCAGCTCCAAGAGGGCGTCGACCTCCCCGGCGTCCATCATGGCATAGAGGGCGTCGTAGAGGGGGCGAATGTAGGGGTTGATCTTCTCCTCCAGGGTACCCGGCAAAAAGCCCAGGCTCTCGCCCGCCTCTACCACCGGCCGTGTAAGCACGATGCGCCCGACCTCTTTGCGCCGCAGCGCCGCCACGGCCATAGCCATGGCGAGGAAGGTCTTGCCCGTGCCGGCGGGTCCCAACCCAAAGGTTATGGTATGGGAGCGGATGGCGTCGAGGTAGCGCTTCTGGCCGGCCGTCTTGGGACGGACGGCCTTGCCTTTATGGGTCAGGACCACGTCGTCGAGCAGCTCCTTGGGAGCGTAGGCGTCCTCGCGCAGCATCTGGATTGCCCGCTCCACGTAGGCGGCGTCGGGACGCGAGCCCGCCTCGATGGAGGCAAAGATCCCGGAGAAGAGCTGGGTGAGCGTTTTGACTTCGGCCGCATTGCCGGCGATGATCACCTCGTCGCCCCGCACGGTCACATCCGCGTCGAAGCGGTCGTCCACAACGTTGAGCAGTTCGTCGTCGAGGCCGGTCACCAAAGCCGGGTCGACTGCGGCCGGGATGCTGAGCCGCGCCTCGTGGCGTCGTTCCAAAGGACCCTCCTACTCCGTGGCGCCCACGTAGCCGTTGGGGTTCATCGACTGCCAGCGCCAGGAGTCGGCGCACATGTCGTCTATGCCATACTGGGCGGTCCAGCCCATGAGCTCGCGGGCCTTGTCGCAGTTGGCGTAGTTCTCGGCGATGTCGCCCTCACGGCGCGGGCAGATCTCGTAGGGCAGCTCCTTGCCGCAGGCCTTCGAGAAGGCCGCGATGACCTCGAGCACGCTATAGCCGTTGCCGGTGCCCAGGTTGAACACGTGCACGCCGGTCTTGCCGCGCATATAGTCGAGGGCCGCCACGTGGCCACGGGCGAGGTCGACCACGTGAATGTAGTCGCGCACGCCGGTCCCATCGGGGGTGGGGTAGTCGTTGCCGAAGACCCGTACGGCAGGCAGCTGGCCGATGGCCACCTTGGCCACGTAGGGCACAAGGTTGTTGGGGATCCCCTTGGGGTCCTCGCCGATCAGGCCCGACGGGTGGGCACCGATGGGGTTGAAGTAGCGCAGGAGCATGACGTTCCAGCGGGGGTCGGCCTCATAGAGGTCGCGCAGCATCTGTTCGTTCATCGACTTGGTGCGGCCGTAGGGGTTGGTGGCCGGCTTGAGCGGCGACTCCTCGGTCACCGGCACCGCGTCGGGCTCGCCGTAGACCGTGCTCGAGGAGGAGAACACGATGTCGTAGACGCCGTGGTCGCGCAGGGCGCGGGCGAGCTCGAGCGTGCCGCCGAGGTTGTTCTGGTAGTACTCGATGGGCTTGTGGACCGACTCGCCCACGGCCTTGAACGCCGCAAAGTGGATGGCCCCCTCGACCGGGTGCTCCTCGAGGATGCGGTCGAGCAGGGCGCCGTCGCGCACGTCGCCCTGGTAGAAGGCGCGGATGGGGCGCCCGGCGATGCGTTCGACGCGCTTGAGCGAGACCTCGCTCGCATTGGAGAGGTCGTCGACCACCACCACGTCGTAGCCGCTGCCGAGCAGCTCGACGCAGGTGTGACTGCCGATGAAGCCGGCACCGCCGGTCACGAGGATCACGGGGCGGGCAGCGGGGTCTGTGGTGCAGGAGGGCATGGGCTGGGTCTCCCTTCGGGTCGGGTTGTGTGGGGATATGATATACGGCCTGGATCGACGGGGTACTCCACAAGCGTCGCAAGCCAAGCAATCAGCGTATGGAGGCACCAGAGAAACCCATTACCGCTATCCGGCAGGCTTCGACCCAAATGTTCAGCCTTTCCTCTCGCCATCGACGCATCCCAGCTTGTAGTATGCACTCCAAGGGTCAAAGTTCTGGTTGTGCGTCGGATCCCCTTTGGCCAACAGATCCGAATGCTCTTGCAGAAACTGCCCCGCATCCTCGGCCATAGGCTCAACCCAACCCACCAGCAGCGAACGCGGGCCTTCGATATGTGCCTCTGCGAATGGGCAGTATGCGTTGAGCAGCCCCGCTTCGTAAGCTCGCACCACCAGCTCGTTCAATGCATAGAGGGGGTGCTCATAGGCCGCCGCCGCATCCGCCCAGCCTTTCGGCAACGGGAGCCGAACCATACACGCATCATCGCTCACGACAAGGTGGTCGTAGGGCCGCACCGCGCGACCCAAAAAAGCCTCGTCAGCCCAGGGGAGCCCCTTGCCTAGTTTGATGATTGAGCCATCCGGAGCAGCCAGGCAGCCCGAGCACTCGGCCAAACCATCTTGACGCATCGCCCGCGGTACAACTGAAAAGACCTCGGGACGATTAAAATAGCCGAGCATCGTCTCAAGGTCGCCTTGCGAAAGGGTCACGTCGTCCCGAACGATCAGCGCCACATCACCTGCGGCGTCTTTGAGAAAACGGGCCAGAGCCGCTCCGTCAGAAGTGACGCAGCACACCTTTGTCGACACCCCATGGGTCTCCCCATACCCTGTAACCGCCTCGACTAGCCCGCAGGGAACACGCTCTCCCAGCGCGACACAGGTCAGTGACGGAGCGCTTTTGGGCAACGCAAAGTCGACCCGGTAGGTTGAATCCGTCTCGGCCCTGTACACCAGAGCTGGAATGCCCCGTCGTTCCAAATGGTCGACGATAGCGCGACGGCCGGCCTCTTGGGCCCATGGCTTTGCGTCCGCGTTGGCGTTGGTGGAGGCGGCGTGTTGTCTCCAATGGTAGAGGACATAGGGCAGGCGCACGGCCTTGCGACCCTGTTCGAGCACCTTGAGCGTGAGGTCGTAGTCCTGGGCCCCGTCCACCTCGGGACCCGAACGCTCTGTTGCCTCCAATGCCCGTCGGCTCACAGTAAGCAGATGGATGACGTAGTTGTTCGAATAAAGAAAATCCCAGTTCAAAGGAGGTTTGAACAAGGGAATTTTAAAACATTCCCCATCAAAGGTGTCCTCATCGCAGTAAAGCAAGTCGACAGAGGGATCATCTGCCACAGCACGCACGATTGCCGCCAAAGCATGGGGTTCCAAGAAATCATCGTGGTCAAGAAAGGCCACGTAGTCACCATGGGATGCAGCTATGCCCACGTTTGTATTGCCCGCAATCCCATCGTTTTTGGGATGGTCTACCACAACAATGCGCGCATCGGGGTGCGATGCCAGAACCGACGCCACGCCCGCATCCTCCGGGCTGGCGTTCACGAGCACCAGCTCCCAAGTCCCGTAGGTCTGGGCCTCCACCGAAGAAATCATAGTCTCGAGAAACTCAGGTGGGGTTCGATAAACAGGGGTCACCAGGGAGATAAGCGGGCCCGCGGATGGGGGCAAAAGCTCCTGTTCCATAACTGTGCGATGGCATTCGAGCCAGGGACCATAGTCCTCAACGGCAGCGTAGGCGTTGCGAATCTGTTCGAAGTGGCCTACGGCATGTTCGTTACGCAATCTGCGACTGACCAAATATCGGGCCTTACGCGAATGAAGCGCAAATGCCAGCTGACGCCGGGGGATCGGCATCTCAAACTCGGACGCCACCCAACGCTCCCCATCAATGTCCAACACTGTCGAACTACAGACCGAGACTTTCGAATGGCCCCCGAGCACTGAGGTCATGGCGCGAGACACCCAATTCAAGCTAAGGGTCTCCACCTCATCACGCCCTATGGCAAGAATCGACCAGACCAAACCTGAGGGCCTTGCATTGAGGCCTGTCTCATCGGCCCGCACACAACCGCCAATACGCAATGCCCCCCCTCTTTGACGCTCGCGAGCCGTAAGGGGGTTCCTCATCAACGTCTCGTGCACTGCCGCAGTAAGTCCCCCACTCGCACCGGCCCGCACCATGCACCTCTCATTTCTACCAACCACCCGCGACATTCCAAAACCCGCCCTTCTCCATGGACCCTATCCTTGGCAAGAGCATCTTCTCGAACGCCAAGTCATCATAAAACATTGGTATCATAGGGTATTTCTCGTTGGCGTCTCAAGGGACGCACGACCCTCTCCTGTCCATCCCCGAACCCCTGGGAGCAACGTTACATGGCTCAACATAGCAACGTAAGCAACCAAAACACTTATATCGATATTGACCTAGTTTCAGGCAATATAGACAGTCCTTATGGTAGTGGTGTCTCTCGGAACAACATTTACACCAGATCAAACCCTCCCTATGCACGGGGCAACTATGGCCATCGGCCAAAACGCCCCCACTCACGGCGTAAATTCATCGTCCTGGGTGCCGCCGTGGGAACCGTAGCCGTGCTTGGAGGAGCCGTCGGAGTACTCGCCCATAACGGCCTGGGCCTCATCGACACCGCCAAAGCCCAGGCCGCCGAGCTAAACGCCACCGCGAGCCAGCTTATGGAATCCATGGCAAGTGCCGACTTCGCCTCGGCTCACATGTTGTGCCCCCAACTCGCAACACAGGCTGCAAATCTGAAGAACACCCTCGATAACAGGCTTGTTAGTTTCGCCGAGAATCTCACCGACTACGGAAGCGACATCCGTGCCGCACGCACATTGCTCGACGAACTCCAGTCTGTAACGCAAACGGCTCTCGAGCCTCTCACGGCCACGCTTGAACGCTACAGCGTGGAGACCCTTCTGGTATATATCGACGGGGGAATGCAGATTGACATAGCTGGGGTACAAGACATTATTAACACCGTCATGGCAGCGATTCCTGCAGTTCGTTCCTGTTTTGCCACAATTGAACAGATTGACAAAGGTCTGCATGTGGACCAGCTTAAGACCGTCGTAGACACCTTGCACGACAAGGTGGGCCCATATATAGGCCTGCTCGACGTAGCCGAGCAAGTCCTCCCCCTCGTTCCCGGGCTCCTGGGAGCCTACGGACCACGTACTTACCTTATGGTTGCCCAAACCAATTCCGAAATCGCAGCAACGGGAGGCTTCCCGGGAGCTATGGGCTATGCCTACCTCGACAATGGCCGATTCGACATGGGCAGCTTCACGTCGGTGTTCCAGGTAATTCCGCGGCTTGAAACCCCCCTTTATATAACCGACGAGGAACGCCTGCTCTTTGGAGATGGTATCTCGTATGCGACCGATACCTTTGGCCATAATCCAGACTTTCCTCGTGCCGCCGAGCTATGGGCCCAGGCCAACGAACAAGTCAACGGTTTTCCCATCGATGGCGTGCTTGCATTGGATCCCGTGTTTCTCCAGACAATGTTGGGGCTCACCGGTTCGAGTGTAGCCATGAGCGACGGCTCATATATTGACGGCTCCAACGCAGCTCAAGCCCTGCTCAACTCGGTGTACTGGAACTACCTCTTCGATTCGGCCAGTCAGGACGCGTACTTCTCCGAAGCCGCCTCTGGGGCCGCCGAGGTCATCATGTCCTCCCTAAGCTCCATGAAGCCGCAGCAGCTTCTGGAGGTAATTGCGCAGGCCTTTGAGGATCGGCGCCTCAACCTCTGGCTCTCCAACCCTCAGGAAGAAGATTTGCTGCGCCAGTTCAACCTCGACGGCGGTATCGAGGGGGACATATCCAAGCCGGAGCTTGGCGTATTCCTTAACGATGCAATTTGGTCAAAAATCGAATGGTACCTGCACATGCAGATAGACCTAGGTCCCGAAGCCAACGTCGACGGGGCTCGGACCGTACCCACGACGGTCACCCTCACCAACACTATCACCTATGAGGAGGCCTGGGCAGCCAACGGTAATGCTTACATCGTGGGTTACAACGAGGACATCAAACGCGAAGACGGTGACATGGGCATCACGTTCTTCTTGTATGCGCCCACGGGGGGTACGATTGTAAACTACTCCTGCGATGAGACCCCCAGCGGGTACTCGGCCCCCATCGGCACGGCCACCCATAAAGACCGCGCCGTAGTGACGGGAGTGGCAAAAATCCTTCCGGGGGAGTCCATTATCTTACGCTTCGATACCGTGCTGCCTTCAGGCTGCACCGCCCCACTCGAAGTAGACTCGACACCGTTGGGGCAAGGAACTGTAATCACTCGTGCCTAACGAGAAAGGCTGCCGTGGCTCTGTTTGAACGGCAGCCTTATTTTCGACACCCTATTCATCTAATCATCATTCAAAACGCTCTGCGCAGCCCAGCGGGGCACCTTTCCCCCGGCATGGTGACCGCCACCAGCCGTTCTTTTCTTACCATGGAACCTACCCGACGTACCTAGCAAAACCTCTCGATATATGCACGGAAGGTCGGGGCAATGCCGTCTTTGCTTGAAAGTATCGGCAGACCGTCAGAATCAGGCCAGGAAATAGCAAGGTCTGGATCATTCCAGATGATAGCGCCCTCGTCATCAGGGTGATACACGTCGTCGCACTTATAGGAGAACACGGCTATGTCGCTCAGTACGACAAACCCATGGGCAAAGCCGCGCGGCAAAAACAGCTGTCGCCCGTTGTCCTCGGTCAGCTCCTCGCCGACCCAGCGGCCAAACGTCGGGCTTTGAGGCCGCACGTCAACCCCCACGTCGAACACAGCGCCGCGCACGCATCGAACGAGCTTTGCCTGCGGGTGGTTGATCTGGAAATGAAGGCCGCGCAGGACGCCCTTGGTCGAGCACGACTCGTTGTCCTGCACAAAGCGGGCGGTCACTCCCGCCGCCACGAACTCAGGCTCCTTGTAGGTTTCCGCAAACCAGCCGCGGGCGTCGCCGAACCTCTTTGCCTCGATTCGCACGGCCCCCTCGGCCGCCAACGGCGTAAAGGTGAAGTTTCCCATTAGGCAAGGTCCTCCCTGTTGCCGTACATCTGGCTGTAATAGCTGCGATACGAGCCGGAGGTCACGTCTTCGACCCAGTCCTGGTTCGCGAGGTACCAGTCAAGGGTCTTGACGATTCCCTCCTCAAAGGAGGTCTGGGGACTCCAACCCAGTTCACGGCCGATCTTCGAAGGGTCGATGCCGTAGCGGCGGTCATGGCCCAGGCGGTCGGTGACATGGTGAATCAGAGACTCGTTCACCGAGGGGTCGCCATGGTCATGGACGTAATCGACGATCGTTTTGACGATGTACATGTTGGTGCGTTCGTTGTGGCCGCCGATGTTGTAGACCTCGCCGGCAGGGGCTTTGTGAAGCACCAGGTCGATGGCGCGGCAATGGTCTTCCACATACAGCCAGTCACGCACGTTCAGGCCATCGCCGTAGACGGGGAGGTTCTCGTGAGCCATGGCATTGCGCAGCATAAGGGGGATGAGCTTCTCGGGGAACTGGAAGGGGCCGTAGTTGTTGGAGCAGCGCGTCACGTTGACCGGCAGCCCGTAGGTCTCGGCATAGGCAAGGACAAACAGGTCGGCCGACGCCTTCGATGCCGAGTAGGGGCTGCGGGGCGACAGGGGCGTGTCCTCCCTGAACAAGGCGTCCGGGTCGTCTTCGGGCAGCGACCCGTACACCTCGTCGGTCGAGACCTGCAGGAAGCGATGGTCGCCAAAACCGCCGTCGGCCTCGCACCACGCGTCGCGAGCCACGTCGAGCAGGGTTTGGGTGCCCGCCACGTTCGTTTTGCAGAAAAGGCCCGGATCGATGATGGAGCGGTCCACATGGCTTTCCGCGGCAAAGTTCACAATCCAGTCGGGCCGATGGGCCTCCACTATCGAGGCCATCGCCTCGCGGTTGCAGATGTCCTCCTGCGCGAATGTGTGGCGGGGGTCGTCAAGAACGCTCTCAAGGTTCTTGAGATTACCCGCATAGGTGAGTTTGTCGACATTGACAACCCGGGCGTCGGGATGCTCCGACAACACATGGAGCACGAAGTTCGACCCGATAAACCCGGCACCACCCGTAACAAGATACGTCTTCAAAGCAGCTCCCTTCATAGGATAATTGCAGACACGAACCGCATTTGATCGCCAATACATATCAAAGGCAGTCTTATATTCTGTCCCCTTGCGCAAATGGACTCCGCAAGGAGGCATCCATTGACTCCAACGCTCGGGCGATCCGCTGGATTCCAGGACCATCCCATGCTTCCTGAACCTGCCGAAGCAGGGCACGCATGGGCGCAGCATCCCCATAAACGACGGGAGAGTCGTAGGGGCGGTCGGGAAAGACGCCATACTCGAGCTCAAGATCAAGGCCGTTGTCGCGGATAAACGACAGGGCCTGGCAACCAAGGGAGACCGCGACGCCGGTGCAGCAGTTCATTACCTCGGTGCCAAGGAGGGGCGTCGTGGCCGCAACGGCGATTTGGGTCGCAAGGTCGTCGACGTGGATAAAATCGCACTTGTTGGTGCCCGAGGTGAACGGGAATGTGCGCCTCCCCTCCCGGCTCGCCAGGACCATCTTGCCAAAGACGGAGCTGCTGCGCAGGTCATCCCCATAGATATAGTAGCCGCGCAACCATCGCAAGGAGGCGTCGACCTGCGGGGCCATGACGCCCATAACGGCTTCGCGCAGGGCGTTTTTGGCAATGCCGTACATGCTGAGCGGCGCACAGGGCGTGCTCGAGGTGATGGCGCCCTCATGGTAGCCGACCTCGTGCATGGACCCCATCACGGCGACGCGTTCGCAACCCGATCGAGCCATGGCCCCGACAAAGGCGTAGTGTTTCGCGATATCCTCGAGATGTGTGGGCGCGTTGTGGACAAAACCGTTGCGGTATGCAAGGTGAATGCACGTGTCAGGGCTCCCCAGGCGCTCGAAGAGACCGTCCTCATCAGCCTCCTCGAGCACGTCGCACACCACGCAACGAACGGAGCCCGACGAGAACGTCGCTGGACGCCGTGTTACGGCCACAACATCGAACCCAAGGTCTACCAGCGCCTCCACCACATGGGGGCCGATATACCCGTTGGCTCCGGTCACCAAAACCGTGCTCATATCCCTATCGCCCCTCTCTCTTGTATAGTTCGGGTCGTCGGTCCTGCTCACGCTTGCGCGACCACAGGGTGAGGCGCTTACCAAGACGCGAAGCGGGGCGTTCGACCAGGAACCATGAGACCATAGCGCAGGGCAGCGTGCAACAGAAGGCAAGAAGCGCGTAGGCCATGAGTCCCATGGCCTGAGGCCTCAGGAGATGCACCAGGATCTGTTGCACCGGAAAGGCCCATAGATAGACGCCGTAAGAATAGTCGTGCTGGGCAAAGACGCGTCCAAAGACCGCCGGCTTGGCAAGGGACCACGCAAGCGTGATGTAGGGCAGAAGGGCTAGCACAAAAAGCTCGTACTTCCAGTACGCGTCGACGCTCACCGACGACAGTACCAACAAGAGCAGCAGTGCGACCTGGGTGTTGAGTCTCTCGCGCACGCCGGGATACACGGCGAAAGCACCGAAGAAGAAGTATGGCGCAAGCACCATGCCGTCGGCCACATTGGTACCCCAGAACACATGGGACAGGTTGATGACCCCGGCCATGTTCAAGAGCGACAGCACGCTGGTAAGAACGGCCAAAACCGTGATGCCGGGACGCTCAATCCCAAAACGCCTCAACGGTATCAAAAAGAGGGGTGTGATGAGATACATCGCGAACTCCACGGGGAGCGTCCACAAAGAGCCGTTCATCACGTTGGGGTACGGCAGGTCGGTGAACACGCCCGGCAGGGCATACCGCGGGTTCAGCAGACAGTTAAGGAGGTAGTCCCACGTACGGGGATTGACAAAATACTCGTACGGCGACAGCACGCTGAACAGGGGGCCGAACACGAAGACGCTGACCAGCACCACAAAGATGAGACCTGGGAAGATGCGAAACACCCGTCGCACCAAATACCTAAAGGGATGGTCGTCGCGCAGATAACTTTGGGTGATGAGGTAGCCCGAAAGGACGAAAAAGACCTTGACGGCAAGGGACGAGATCTCTTCTCCGCACAGCAGCGGCACGGGCACACCCAGAAGATGAGCCATATGCCCATAGATGACCGCCGACGCGGCGATAAACCGTATGAGGTTGATGTTGTTGTGCCGGTCGAGTTCGGGGGCGGCCACAAATAGGCGGATCAGGCGATTACTCATCGCTATGGAGCTTTCGGTTGAGCCAGCGACGGGCGCGGCCGATGGTAAGGCCCCTCTTGCCCAAGGTCACCTGGTCCACATAGTAATCCGCCACCGTGGCCATGAGCTTGAACGAGAAGTCGACACGCTGCACGTGGACGGGATTTGCCAGCGTGAACGCCACGAAGGGGTTCTCCTTGAGGTATACGATGTGGTTGCAGTCCACCTGGTAGCCGTTGTGCACCGAGCAATGGGCGAAATCAAGGACCTGTTCGGACCCATCGCTGCCGACCACGCGCATCTTGAACTCGCCAAGGACCTTGAAGGGGGCCCGGAGAGGAGAAAGCACCAGCATGGAGACCAGGGGGGCGTCGTTGAAGAAGAAGCTCAAATCCCACCCCCCGCTGGCAACGTGGCCTTGGGCGCATTCCGCATCGACCTTGGAGGACCCGCCTTTATGGAGAAGGGCTACATCGCGCCAAAGTTCCCGCTCGGTCTGGGGGGTTGCATAGGCGGCCAGGCAGGCCGAATGGGCCAAGGCCTCGCGGGAGATGGCCGACTGCGGGCTATGAGCCCGCACGTCCTCAACGGCGCCCGTGTCCAGCAAGTAGGGGCGGCCGTTCATCTTGTCGACTATCTTTTTGTAATTGACGTCCCACTCCTCGGCGGTGTGCAGCGTATGGGAGCTCTCGGCATTTGTCCAGAGACGGTAGATGGACGTGACCTCGCCCTTCGATGCGACGCCGCACAGCGCATAGACGCGCATGAGGAAATCCCAGTCCTCCATCGTGGTGAGCCTCTCGTCAAAATCGATGCCCAGCGACGAGAACACGAAACGCGGGAAGGCAAGGCTCATAAGCGGGCAGGAATTGACCGACATCTGCGCCGAGACGGAAAAATCATGGCAGTAGCCGTTGTCAAACGTGCTTTGGGCATAGAGCTCGCGATGCTCGGGCTCAGCGGTAGGCCGTGTGCCCCACTTTTGAGTCACGGCGTAAGAATGGAGCATCTTGCCGTCGTTGTCGCGGGCAAGCTCCCTGAAGCTCAAGGTCCACGTATCCATGACCAGGTCGTCGTCGTCGAGAATCGAGACGTAGCGACCGCGGGCAAGGGCAAAGCCGACCCGCAGGGGGGTAGTGCGGGTCCCACAGTCGACCGAGCAGTAGCGGATGCGGCGCGTCAACGAGGGGGGAAAGCTGCGCAACAGGTCGAGAAGGGGCGCTCGCCGCTCCTCCTCAACGCGGTGGCCGACTATCAAGATCTCAAAGTCATCGTCCTGCTGGCCCGCAAGGCACAGGAGCACGTCGGCCAGCTCCTCAAGGCGCTTGCCCTGGGTCCGAACGACAACGCTCAAGAATGGGTCTTGGGGAACGGCGCCGTCAACGACGGGCGTCGCCGCGGGCACGTCCACGTGGGGAGCGGTTCGGGCGCCGAGCACGCGCAGATACGTCGCCGCAGCGGTGTTGCGGGGAAGGCAAAACGTACCGCAAACCATGCCGTCCCGCTCCTCCGCACGAACATGGGGAGACGGACAACCGTCGACGGGGAAAGAGATGGTGTCCCCTGTATCAGCCATAGAAAAACTCCATTCGGGCAGCAAGGCGGCAGCGCAGGTGCGAAAAAAGCTGCCGCGCTAAATTGTGAAGCGCAGGTGGGCGTAGCCGGTTTCATTGATATCGGCCACACGGTGGGCAGGGTCGAGCTGCAGGGGAAGACGCCCGGAAGCCCGCCGCTGCTCGAACTCGCGCGCCGCCTTCTGTTCGGTCTCGCCCGCACCCCTCTTGTACTCCGCGAGCAGCTTCTCGCACCGGGCGGTGTAAGACCACTTGTACAGCATGAGCAGGCGGGCCAGGGCCGAGTAGTACACCTCGGCGTCGGTCGACTGCCAGTGCCCGTGACTCGTAAGGTACTTGGGATGATAGACGGGCGCCAGCGGCTGGTACACCAGGCTCCGGCCCGTCAAACGCACGCGCCACGAGAAGTCCACGTCGTCGCAGTACAGGAAGAACGTCTCGGCGTCAAACCCCTGGACCTCCCTCATGACCGCAGAGGGGACCATGATGCAGGCGGAGGTCGACCAGGGGGTGACCTTGGTCTTAGGGTCGTACTCTTTAGGATGCTCGATAGGGGCCTGGCGCGCCTCGACCAGGCCGACCTGGACGTCGGTGCGGCCAAAGGGTTCGAGCATGCGCTCGAAGAAACGCGGGCAGTACTGCACGTCGGGGTTTTGGACCACGACGTAGTCGGACGTACAGCTCTCGAACATCCTGTTATGGCCGCGGGCGGTACCGGTGTTCTCGTTGAAATAGCGGTACTCGTAGCCAAACCACGCACCGAAGCGTTCCTTGATATCGCGCACGGCCCCGTCGTCGAAGGTGCGCGAGGGGGACGCATCGCCATGGACGACCGTGACGTCGCCCACGGTGCCGACACCTTCGCGATTGACGCGAACGGCGTTGGCGATGGACTCGAGAGAGCGATTCAAGGATGCTTGGTCCATACCGTACAAGACGGTCTGAATCTGTATGGAGACAGCCCGCATGAGACCCCTTCCGAGCATCTGGTGCATCAGGAAAACGAGTCTATTATTTTAGAGAGCGAGTATCCGTATGTGGCAGAGATTGCCCAACGTCCACCTAAACCCTCAACATAGGGGGCCACGCCCCGGCTGACAAACGAGAAACGCGGGTCGACGCAGGCGTTCACCAGGGAATCTTTGGAACCATACGCCTTGAGGTGCTGCACCTGGGCACGCAGGCCCAGGGCGACGTTCTCAAAAACGGCCCCCTTCTGCCCGGCGCCCGTGGCCCCCAGCCCGCAGAAGTTGCACTGCCCAGGGAGGACGTCCGCCCCGAACTGGAGATATCCGGTCTCGAGCATCGCCTGGGCGTAGACGACGCGGGGATCGACGCCCTCGGCCACCGCCTCCCGCACCAATATCCTGCAGAAGTCATCGATGGTCGGGGCCCCCTTGTCTTTGTACGCAGCGGCCGGATAGGCCTTGCCCGTACGGCGATAGGCGTCGGCAAAAGCCTGAACCAACCCGTCGTCGCCCTTGCCCATGATGGCGTGGAGCTTGGTGGAGAACTCGACGGAGCCAAGCGGCTCCGTGGTATCCCTGACGCTGGCCCACGCCTCGACCCGGCAGGGCCCCGCGCCGAGCCCGGACAGCCCTGCGACCGCCCTCCATACGCCGTGCCCATCGTGATGGGCCTGTATCCATTGGGTACGGCCGGAAGGGTCCACGAGCGCAAAGGCCACGTTGCGGGCATCGGAAAAGCTCCCGCCCTGGGCGGAGAGCAAAAAACCGGTCCCACCGTCAGTCATGGTCGCGGTCAGCGCCCCTTTGACCAAAGGCTGCGCGGTGATGTTCGCCCTCGACCGGGCCACCTCCGAGGTGGTGCCCCCGACCGTGGCCCACGCCCCGACCGTGCAGGCGCCGGCCCCGTGGTCGGCCCGGGGCACCGAGGCCGACCAGGCCCCGCCCGCGTCGCGGCTCGCCTGGTACCAGCGCGTGGACCCCGAGGGCCCCACGACGCAGAAGGCGACGTTGGTGGCCCGGGGCACCGGGCCGCCGGAGACCTCGACCTTCAGCGCCGCCGCGCCCTCGTCGAAGGAGGCGGTCACCTTGGCCGCGGGGACCGAGACGTCGGCGCGGGCGAGGCTGAACAAGCGCGCCGCCCAGGAGCCGTCGCTGAGGGCGGCGCGCACCGAGTAGGAGCCCGAGCGGCCGCCGAGGTCGGCCAGGGGGACCCGGACGCCCCAGGTGCCGTCGCCGCGGTCGGACAGGGCGTACCAGCGCGAGGATGCCTCCCCGTCGGCGTCGTACCAGACGCCCACGGAGACGCCGCGCACCCCCGTGGCGCAGCGCACGCCGGTGGCGACGACCTCGACGGTGCCGTCGGAGGGGTCGTAGGGGCCCACGGAGACCGCGCCCGAGGGGCTGCCGACAGCAGGCACGTTCGCCCTCGACCGGGCCACCTCCGAGGTGGTGCCCCCGACCGTGGCCCACGCCCCGACCGTGCAGGCGCCGGCCCCGTGGTCGGCCCGGGGCACCGAGGCCGACCAGGCCCCGCCCGCGTCGCGGCTCGCCTGGTACCAGCGCGTGGACCCCGAGGGCCCCACGACGCAGAAGGCGACGTTGGTGGCCCGGGGCACCGGGCCGCCGGAGACCTCGACCTTCAGCGCCGCCGCGCCCTCGTCGAAGGAGGCGGTCACCTTGGCCGCGGGGACCGAGACGTCGGCGCGGGCGAGGCTGAACAAGCGCGCCGCCCAGGAGCCGTCGCTGAGGGCGGCGCGCACCGAGTAGGAGCCCGAGCGGCCGCCGAGGTCGGCCAGGGGGACCCGGACGCCCCAGGTGCCGTCGCCGCGGTCGGACAGGGCGTACCAGCGCGAGGATGCCTCCCCGTCGGCGTCGTACCAGACGCCCACGGAGACGCCGCGCACCCCCGTGGCGCAGCGCACGCCGGTGGCGACGACCTCGACGGTGCCGTCGGAGGGGTCGTAGGGGCCCACGGAGACCGCGCCCGCAAGCTGCTCCCATGCCACCTGGACGTTGGAGCTGCTGAACACATGGCTGTTCCACGCGGAGTCGTTAAGGGCGCCCACCACCGCATAGGTGCCCATGGCGCCGCCGAAATCGTCGATGCTCACCGTGGCGCGCCAGGTGCCGTCGGCTTGAAGGACCAGGGGATACCAGCGAACCTGGGAGTCGTCGTCGACGCAGCGAACGCCCACCGAGACGCCGTTGACGCCCTGGGAGCAGGAGACGTTGCGAGCGACGAGCTCAAAGGTACGGCCCGTTCCCCCGACGCTTCCCAAAGTCACGTTGCCCGTGAGGGCCGCCCGGGCCTCCCCCTCCCCGTCTTTACGAAGATTGAAATAGTTGGCGATGCCCTGGGCGTCTGCAACGCCCAGGGAGCGCAGGCCCTCTTCGGTCGACAGGTAGCCGTAGTCGCTCCCCGAGGTGATGAACGCGTGCTCCACGATAATCCCCGGCACGCCGTGCGCCTTGCTGTTGCGAATCACGCTGTAATAGTCGCGGACGCCGTCGGAGAGCGTCCCGTTGTCTTTGACCCCGCGATCGTAGAGCCCCAGGCTCGTCAGCTGGTCAAGGATCTCCTGGGAGAGCTCCTGGCCCGCGGAGCCGACCGTCGCGTTGGTGTGGCTGTTCGGGTACCAAATCTCTGCACCGGAGGCGTCTCCACCGTCATAGCTATTCAGATGGATGCTCACATAGGCGTGGGCTCCCGCAGCGACGGCACCCTCAACGCGCAGGCGCAGCTCCTCGGCCTCGTCGGCGGCGTTGGGATAAGGGCAGGCGCCGCTGTCGCGTACCATATAGACTTCGACACCGGGGTAGGTCTCGAGCTCCTCCTTTGCATAGCGGGCGATCTCGAGCGTAAGCACGGCCTCCTGCAGGCCTCTGCCGTCGGCACCGGGGTGCAGCGACTCGTCGTGACCCGCATCCAAGGCGATGACGATGGGGCCGCCCGCAGACGACCGGGCTCTTTGCGACCCCTGCACGCCGGCCCCCTCGGCCATGGCCTCGAGGCTTTCGCCGACAAGCTCCTCACCGCGGGCGGAGTACACCGTGGTCTGCACCTCGGGCGCGCTGTCGCTATAGGTCACCGCACCGGAAACCTCAAATCCGTACGCGCCCGCAAAGCCGTCGCTCAGGTCGACCGTGAAAGAGTCCCCGTTCTCAAGGACGACATCGAGGGCGGTGAAGGCCACGAACCCCCAGCCCAGGCCAGCGGCGTCCATGGAAAAGCGCATGGCACCCCCCTCGATCACATCGGCCTGGCAGACGTCCTCGAAGCCCTCGCCCCCAAAATGGAGGGACGCCTCGGCCACGGCGGCGTCGCCGTTGAGCACAAAGGCGGCCCGAGCGATATCGGTGGGGGCATAGGAGGCCTGCCCAACATAGATAAAGGCAAGGGCCGACTCGTCGACCACCGCATGGCCGTCTGCAGAGGCGGCCGCCTCTTCCTCTCCCTGCCGGTCCTCGGCATCGGCGGCCTGGCCCGCTTCGCCAACGTCGTCGCCGGCGGCGGGTTCCTCGACCACCGGAGAGACGTCCTCCCCGACTACGCCCCCCTCGTCAGACGGTTCGGCCGCGACCTCCCCACCGGGCTGCCCATAGCCTCCGCCCTCTTCGCCGTGCACGCCGTCGTCCGGGACAGCCTGCTCAACGATGACGGGGGCCTCGGAGGGCTCAGATTCGTCCTCAGGGCCCTGCAGAATGCCCTGGAGCACGGTAGGGCCAGCAGGTTCTTCTGCCATCACCACGACGGGCGTCACCGGCCAGACGTTCACCGCCAGCGATAGGGCGAGGGCGGACGACAAGGCACGCGTGCCCGTACCGAAGCTCTGTTTCATGGCATATCTCCTAAAGTGGGCCGAACCGGCACCGGAACGTAAAGTCTGTGGCTATGGACTCAATCGAAATGAACACATCGGGGCCTTCTCGGGTCTCGATGGTATCATAGGTATTCTACATTGGCCGAACATCGACGCGCAGCCTGCAGCGTTTTGGCAGAAAACCTAGGAAGGTTCCCGACAATGCATGTATTGATAACGGGGGGACGCGGTCAGCTTGGCTCGGAGCTCATGAGAGCACTCTCGTCCATGAACACTGACTTGGGGGCGGTGCCTTCCGCCTATGGGAACGCTCACGTCGACGCCCCCGGCCGAAGAGAGCTCGACATCGCCGATGCCTCCTCGGTAGACCGGTGGTTTGCCTTTCACCATCCCTACGACCTCATCGTCAACTGCGCTTCTCAAACCAATGTCGACCTCTGCGAGCGCGACGAGGCCCACGCCCTTCTCATCAACGGCACGGGCGTCCTGAACATCGCCCGCCACGCGGAACATCAAGGCGCCAAGCTCGTCCACCTGTCCACCGACTACGTCTTTTCGGGCCAGACGGACCGCGACTACACCGAAAACGACGAGCCCGACCCCCTCTCCGCCTATGGACGCACAAAGCTGGCGGGGGAGCGCAACGCCCTTGATGCCTGCAGCCGGACGTTCGTGGTGCGTACCTCGTGGCTGTACGGACATACGGGGAGGAACTTCGTCGCCACCATGCTTCGCCTTGGGGCCTCCCAGCCCGACGTGTCCGTCGTGGACGACCAGTTCGGCAACCCAACCTACGCAGTGGACCTCGTCTATCAGCTCCTTAAATTGAGCATGTCAGAATTCTATGGAATCTATCATTGCAGCGGACGCGAAACGTGCTCTTGGTACGACTTCGCCCGTGCTATTATGATGCGCATGCATCCGCAGTGCAGCGTGCGCAGATGCTCCTCGACTACCTACGCCGCGTCCCATCCGGACGCCGCCCCTCGTCCTGCCCGCTCATCACTTTGCAACGACCGTATCGTCTCGACGGTCGGGTCCTCGACCCGCCCGTGGCCCATTGCCCTTACGGCGTACCTGGACGATCTCCCCGTAGACGTCAGGGCCTGAGGAAACGGCCGCTCCAGGTAGAGATCCCCGAAAGGAGGAGGGCATGCTCCCATCCTTCTCCCACCGCGCCACCGCCGGCCATGTTGCTTCGATCGTCGGCACCTTTACGATCGGATGTGCGCTCATCGCTTCGCCTACGCTTGCCGATGCAGATGCCCCCCTTTACGAAAAGGTGCCCGAGACTCCGGCCGCAACGGAGCAGCCCGAGGCAGAGGCAGCCCAGGTGCCGGCGGACAAGGGCCAGGCGCCCGATCCCACCGTCGAGCCCGGCCTCCCTCCCGACCTTCAGGAAGAGGGTCCGGAAACCGACGGGGCATCCGACCAACCGCAGGAGCATCCCGCAGAAAACGAAGACGGACCCCAGGAGGTGCCGGCTCCCAACCCGACGGACGATCAAGAAACGGCGGGCAGCGACCCGCAGGAGCCCCCGACGAACGGCGACGCCCCGGCAGACGGGACGGACGACGGAAATCCGCAGGAACACCCTGACGACCTGCCCGACGGAGACGTCCCGGCTAACGACGACCGACAGGAGACGCCCTCGGACCCATCGGACCCATCGGACCCATCGGACCCAACCGAAGACGATGGTCACGCCCCCGCAGCTCCCGAGGCGTCGGACGCCGCCGAGGCAAAGCCCTCCCACGTCATCAACGTGGCGCCCACCCCAGCCCCGCTTCCCATAGAGGCCGAAAAGCCCGCGGGACCGGCGGTCGACGCCGCCCCCGCGGAAAAGTCGACCGCCGCCCCGCAGAGCTCACCCGTGGTCACCATCAAGCTGAACGACCAAACCGGCATGGCGACCATGGTCGCCCAGGGCGGCGCATTTGACCGGGCGTGGGGCGTCTCGTTCATGGTCACCGGCCCCAACGGGACCCGTTGGATCGGCGCCAAGCACCAGGCCGACGGCTCTTGGACCGCCTCCCTTTCCGCCACCGAGCTCGGGACCGGCTCAACGACCGTCCAAGGCTGGGCCAACGTAGGCTCCGAACCCGCGGCATCCCATGGCTCCGCCTCGATACGCATCTCAGGCCCCTCCGCCTCCCTGGGCCTTTCCTACGACCCCGCGTCGCGCAAGCTCGTCCTGAGCGCCCGCGACGTCTCCTGCCCCTCGGGCGTGACCTTTGTGTCGGCCGGTGTCCAATCCCCCGGCGGGGTGACCCGCTGGTACCGCCTGACATCCCAGGGAGACGGCACGTGGTCGGCGGAGATCGACCCTTCCGCGTTTCGTTGGGAGGCGGGGAGCTACCGGATAATCGGCTCGATCTGCGACCGCTCCTGGGCCGGCATCCCTACAGGGACCAGTTCCTCCTCGGTCTCCTACGGCCAGGAATCGCTGACCACCACACCGTCCGCGGAAGGAGACACCGTCACGATCAAGGCCTCCGGCGGTCGTTTCGAGGCGGCCTGGGGCGTGTCTTTCGCCGTAACCAAGGGCGATGCGACCACATGGCTGGCCGCCCAGCGCCAGGCGGACGGGTCCTGGAAGGCCACGGTCTCCTCCGCACACCTCGGCTCCGGTTCGCTCACCGCCAGCGCCTGGGCCAATATCGATGTGTCGGGGCCCGTGCAGCTCGCCACAGCCAGCGCGAACGTCCCCGCGGCCAAGGCCACGCTCTCCCTGACCTTTGACGAAGGCTCCCAGCGTCTCAAGGTTCGCGCCACCGACGTCGTCTGCCCCTCGGGGGTCGCCTTCATCTCCGTGGGCGTCACCGCCCCCAGCGGAACAACGTCCTGGCACCGGCTGGACCGTCAGTCCGACGGCTCATGGTCCGTCCTTGTCGACCCCGCCGCATTCTCATGGCAGACCGGCACCTACAGTCTGGTCGGCTCCATATGCGATGCCAAATGGAACGGCATTCAGGCGGGCACCAAGACCGTCACCCTCTCCTACGGCAAGGAGTCTCTCACTGCAAACGCCTCGGAGAACAGGACGAAGCTGTCGGCCACGGCGCAGGGCGGCCGTTACCGCAACGCATGGAACGTCTCCTTTGAGATCGCCGGCCCCTCGGCCACCACCTGGGTGGCCGGAACCCGCCAAAGCGACGGCAGCTGGGTCGTCAACGCCCCCGCGTCGACCTGGGGCGGCGGCAAGCTCACCGTGACCGCCTATGCGAACATCGGCTCGAGCACGGTTCGCCTGGGCTCCGCCCAGGTGCTCGCCCACTCCCTTTCGCCAGAGCTCGCCTGCTCCATGCAGCCGTCCAAAGACAGCGTGTTGGCCACCGCGTCGGGCGGCACCTTCGACACCGCGTCCAACGTCGCCTTCGCCGTCTACAACATCTACGAAGGGGAGTCGTCGACAGCCTGGTTCCAAGCCGTCAAGCAGTCCGACGGCAGCTGGACCTGCACAATCCCCGCCGCGGTAAACGGCGTCGGGACCTGCGCGGTCTCCGCTTGGGCCACAAGCGACTCCTCCACCTCCCTCGTCAAGAGCAAGCGCTACACCTACAGCGTGGCACCCTCCATCGTCGGCCAGGTCGAGCTCGGCGGCGGCGACTACAGCCTCTCCTACGGCATGGCAGGCCTCAAGGTCCAAAGGGTTCAACAGGCCCTGGGCATCGGGGACTTCAACTACCCGCGTTATCTGGACGAGACCGAGGCGGCGGTCAAGCGCTTCCAATCGCGCGTGGGGCTTTCTGCCACAGGCATCGTGAACCGCGCCACATGGCTCAGCCTCGGCCTCGACGAGAACGAATGGTACACGCTGGGCGCCTACGCCAGCCCTGTGCGCGTCTCGTCAAACGCCTCGGCCTCCGAACGTGTCGAAGCCATGATCGGACGTGCCCGCGACTATCTGGGCGACCCGTACGTATGGGACGCTTCGGGAGCGCCGGGCCAGGGCGTGGACTGCGCGGGCCTTGTCATGCAGTCGCTCTATGCCGCCGGCCTTTCGACCGGAATCATCAACCCCGTTACCCACTCGACCACGGCCTGGGGCGACCACGACGCCCTGAACTACTACAACTACGGAGGCTTTACCAAAACCTCCCTGGCGGACCGCGTGCGCGGCAACCTGATCTTCTACCGCTATGGGTCGAGCGTCGACCATATCGCCATCTACCTTGGCAACGACGAGATCATCGAGGCCTATCCCGGCCGCGTTCAAATTTCATCCCTGTGGAAGGCCACCATCGCGGGCGTGGCCCGCGTTTTCTAGTAACAGGCGCCCCCTGGCGCATTCTGATCCGACGGAGGTTCCTCCCATGCACCGCGTAAGTAGCTCGGCCGCTGCCGTTTTCCTCAGCCTCGCCCTCACGGCCCAAATGGTTCCCGTCGCCGCCCTTGCCGAGCCGGCGACCGTCGAAGACGGTTTGGCACCCGCCGCCCAAACGGCGGTCGAGGATGACCTTCCCCTCGACCCGGAGTCACCGTCTCCGGAGGAGGCCGGGGACGCGATACCGCCGGAAGAAGGTCCGGCAACCCCTGACGCCGACACCGAAACCGACGAAGGGGAGGGTGACGGAGGAGAGGGCGCCGATGGCGACGCCTCCGACAGCGAGGACTCCGAAGCCGGGGGCGGCAAGATCCCCGCACCCGAGCTGCCGCCTCAGAGTGAAAACAGCCCGGCGCAGCCCGGCCCCGACGGGGCTGCGGGCAAGCCCGACGAGGACTCGTCCGACGATTCTGCTGGGGACCCCGAGCCCGACGCCGAAGACCCCTCGCCCGATGCGGGCAACAACGACCAGGACTCGGCCGAAGCCGCGCCCCCGTCCCACGAGCAGCAGCCGAGCGTCGCCGAGACGCCACAGGCTCCCGAGCCTGCCACCAAGGCCCCCGAAGTCCCCGCGAAAACCCCCGAGGCCGAACCTGCGGTTCAGAGTCCCGAAGTGTTCGCCTTGGCGGCCTCGCCTTCCCGTCCCGCCGCCTTGACGGCAACGGTCCAGGAGGACGGCTCCAAGCTCGTCATCCGCGCCTCCGGCGGAGACTACGAGCGGGCCTGGAACGTCTCCTTTGAGATTGTCGGCAGCAAGGGGACGACCTGGCGCTCGGCGACGAAGCAGGCCGATGGCTCCTGGACCCTGTCCATGGCAACGTCGTCCCTGGGCACCGGTACCCTCAAGGTCAACGGCTGGGCCAACGTGGACTCCTCTCCCGCCAAACGCCTCGGAACCGCCGAGACCCGCGTCCCCTCGACGGGGGCGTCGTTCGACCTTGCATGGAACTCTCAATCCAAGAAGCTCGTCCTCACGGCAAAAAACGTCGTCTGCCCCTCGGGTGTGACCTTCATCTCGGCCGGCGTCGGTCCCGCCAACAGCCCCCAGCGCTGGTATCGCCTCGAGCGTCAGGCCGATGACACCTGGTCTGTCTCCATCAACCCGGCAGACTTCAAATGGACAGTCGGCACCTACAGAATAGACGGCTCCGTCTGCGACTCCGCCTGGAAGGGCATTTCGCTGCCCACCACGCAATGCAGCGTCTCCTTTGGCCGGGAAACCCTCACGACCTCGGTGGTAGAGAACGGCTCGCGCCTGCGCCTGAGCGCCCAAGGCGGACGCCTCGATCTGGCATGGGGCGTCTCGTTCGAGTTGAAGGGGTCCGCGAAGACCACCTGGGTCCCTGCCACCAAACAGCCCGACGGAACTTGGGCCGCCAACATCGACGGTGCAAAGGTAGGGTCGGGTTCGGCCTCGGTCTCCGCATGGGCAAACATCGCCTCCAACCCTGCCGTTCGAACCGCACAGGCCACAACCGACATCCCCAAAGCCAGCGCCAAAGTATCGTTGCGATTCGACTCCTCCTCTTCCAAACTGCTACTGACCGCCCGAGACGCCGTCTGCCCCTCGGGCGTCCGCTTCGTCTCCGTGGGTGTCAAGGGCCCCCAGGGCACCACGAAGTGGTACCGTTTGGAAAAGGGTGCGCAAGACTGGAACCTGGCCATCAACCCCGGGGATTTCGGGTGGGCCGAAGGCACCTACACCCTCATTCCTTCCATCTGCGACAGCCGTTGGAAGGGCATCGAGGTTCCCACGTCGTCGGCCACCGTCTCGTTCGGCAACGTAACGACCTCCTCCCATACCAGCGCGAAGGAGGGCACCGTCACGCTCACCACAAGCGGTGCCATTCCCTCTAAGGCCTCAAACGTGGCCTTCGCCGTTGTCGGAGACGGCACCAGCGACCATCGGGGCACAACCTGGCATCAGGCCACCCGCCAGTCCGACGGAAGCTGGACGGCCACCGTCAAGGCATCGCGCATCGGCAGCGGTCGGTGCACCGCCACCGCCTACGCCACCGTGGGGGGCACCACGCGTAGCCTGACAAGCACCTCGTTCGCCATCGGCAAAGCCAGTGGCAACACCGAGATAGGCTCCGTCACCTCCTCTCAGGCCCTCCCCGTCCGAATCAGGTCCCTTTCCTGCACCACGGGCATCAAGCGCGTGACCGTCGGCGTCTTCAACGGCTCTGCAAGCCGCTGGTACACCTGCACCCAGGGCACCGACGGGTCGTGGTCCGCCTCGGTGCCGCTCGACGATTTTGGCTACGCTGGTGGCACCTATGTTTTTGAGGCCGCCATCATCGACTCGTTTGGCAACACGCTGACCCTCAAGCAGGCGTCCAAGACCGTTGGAAGCGCATCTGCCACGGTGAACGCCGAGATTCCCACCCCCAACGGCACGCTTACCATGAGCGCGTCGGGAGGCGCCGCGGCATTCGCTTGGGGAGTCTCGTTCGCCGTCACCGACTCCAGCGGCTCCGTTCAGTGGATTGCCGGCACCAAGCAGAGCAACGGCTCTTGGACGTCCTCCCTGCCGGCCTCATACCTTACCTTCGGGGCGGGCACCGTTCGCGCCTATGCCAACGCCGGCACCTCGACCGTCTCGTTGGGCAGCGATTACTTCAACAGGGTCCAGCCGGCAAACCTTTCGATGTCCCAGTACATTCAAGGCTATGCCAGCCCCACAAAATACCTTCTCGCCGTCAACACCGATGCCTGCAGCGTGGGCGTCTATCAGGGTTCGAAGGGCCATTGGGAGGAGGTCGCCCAGTGGTCCTGCTCGCCGGGTGCCTACGGCACCCCCACCGTGCGGGGCGTCTTCAGCGTGGCCGACAAGGGGTACTCCTTCGACTCCTTTGGCTCGCGGTGCTTTTACTACACCCAGTTCTACGGGGATTATCTGTTCCACTCCACGCTCTACTACCCCGGCGGCGGAACCATGGACGACCGTCTGGGCATGCACCTCTCCCACGGCTGTGTGCGCCTGAACATCAACAATGCTAAGTGGATCTACGACAACATTCCACGGGGGACTACGGTCGTTAGCTACTAGGGCACGGCAAAACGACTTGTTACACAAATGGGGGGGGCTTGTGCGCAAGGCACAGCCCCCCCCATTTATAACTTCCAGAGCATTTTGAATAAAGCGGTGTACCACGTTGCGGCCGGGCTTATGTTCCCCAGTACGCCCTATGGCTACACGCCTCGCGCGCGGATCAAAGTACCCTAGTCCATTCTCCCTCCGGGAAACAGCCCCTCAGCGACCTTCCTGAGGTGCGCCCCGTAAGGACCCTTGCCGTAGGCCTCGGCGGCACGCCCCAGCTCGGCGGCGCCTATCCAACCGTTCTCGAAGGCTATCTCCTCGGGAACCGACACGGGCAGGTCTTGGGAGCGCTCCACGGCGCGCACGAAGTCGGAGGCCTCGTAGAGGCTCTCCACGGTGCCGGTGTCCAGCCAGGCGAAGCCCCGGCCCAGCGTGACCACGTCGAGCGAGCCGTCTTCCAAATACATCCGGTTCAAATCCGTGATCTCGAGCTCGCCGCGCGCCGAGGGACGGACCCGCGAAGCCAGCTCGCAGACCCTCGAGTCGTAGAAGTACAGGCCGGTGACGGCGTAGGAGCTCTTGGGCGCCCTTGGCTTCTCCTCGATGGAGACCGCCCGCCCCGACGCGTCGAACTCCACCACCCCGAAGCGCTCGGGGTCGTCGACGTGGTAGCCGAACACTGTGGCCCCCGCGCGCGACTCCGCCCGCGCGACAGCGTCGCGTAGGACCTTGCGCAGGCCGTTGCCGTAGAAGATGTTGTCGCCCAGCACCAGCGCGCAGGGCTCGCCGGCTATCCACTCCTCGCCGATGAGGAACGCCTGCGCGAGGCCGTCGGGGGACGGCTGCTCGGCGTAGGACAGCGAGATGCCAAACTGGCTCCCGTCGCCCAGCAGGCGCTCGAAGTTGGGCAGGTCCGCGGGCGTCGAGATGAGCAGGACGTCGCGGATGCCCGCCAGCATGAGGGTCGAGAGCGGGTAGTAGACCATCGGCTTGTCGTAGACCGGCAGCAGTTGCTTGGAGGTCACCAGGGTCAGGGGGTAGAGCCTGGTGCCGCTGCCGCCGGCGAGGATGATGCCTTTCATTGGCCGCACTCCTTCTGGACGAAACAGGGTAAAGGACGTTCCAGCAACCTTCACCTTCAAAACATGCCTGAATGCTGCATTTTAGTCGAGGACACGCCAGCCCCTACCCCCACCCCACAATGGCAACAGCATCTCCAAGGGACTTACTACCAAACCCTTAGTCATGACACAGCGGCGTCACGTCGAACTCCAGCTCCTCCACGGCATCCGGTGAGCACGCCACGTCATAGCTCACCGTAAGCTCCTCCCCCGGCAACAGGCGCACATAGCCCACCATGACCTGGAGACCCATATGGGTCGCCCCCGAGAACTCGATTGCCTCGTCGCTCATAGTACCCGGCCCGCACACCACGTTCTCAATCGAGCCTCCCGCCGGCGCATAGAGCCACACGCGCAATACCATGTCGCCCTTCTGGCGCCGATCGGGACCATTGCCAAATACGTATCCATTCTTGTAGTCGAGCAAATCGAGGGGTAGCGTGTTGGTCATCCTATACTCAACGTGCGTGCCCTGGGATCCGCCGCGCTTTTGAGACTCCTCGGGCTGAGAGACCGTCAGCACGGCATCGAGCCACCAGTCGATCTTGCCCCACGTCTCGTTGCCCAGATAAATGCCCGCCTTTGGCTTGGCCGGATCAAGCCCCACCTCACCAGCGGCCCCCAAACCCGAAAAAACCGCTTGCTCGTCAGGGTTGGCCATCCAAAATGTAAGGCGCCGTGTATCGGTTCCCTTTTTGAGCACCTGCACGAGCTGCCCCATATCGCCTTGGAGCAGGTTGCCGAGAATAAACGAAAACACCGCATCAGCCGTCTGCTCAAAGAAATAGTCCTGGGATGAGTTATCATCGATAAACTTCCAGTAGACATCATTCATCAAAACGCTAGCCGCGTTGGTGCCGTCGGCCACCGTGTCGTCATAGAGCGTCACGGAACCATAGATAGCCAAAAGGTTCTGAATAAGCACCGGATCAAGGGCGATGATGCCGTCGACCCCAAACCCCGACGAGTATTGCAGGGCCTGATTCCACATGTCACAGACCCGCGGGAAATGAGGGTTGAAGTTCATCGTGCCCGAAAAAAAGGAACACCCCTCGCCAAAAAGCCAGTACTCCTCTTCCGACATCTCGATGGGACTCTCAGGCTGTCGAGGCATATAGCGGTACATGCTCGCAAAATCTCCGAGGTTGATCCACCCCCCGTCGGCCGTAAGGAAGCCAACCGACCCCGGAAAGCCCCCGCATGAGCGAATCTCGCAGTTCGCCTGGGCTACTACCATGTAGGTGCGAGGCCCCGAAGCACCGCAGATGTTCGGAAGCACCTCGAGGGCATGCCTGACCACGTCGACCTTGTCGCGGTAAGGCAGTACCTCGTCGCGCACCTTGTCCACCACCTCGGCAAGCTTCTCCACATGGAGCTCGCCGATTTCATCGAATTTTGCCAGACCCTCGTCAAAAGCGGGCATCGCCGCAAGCGCAACGTCCAACACCGGCTGCAGCGCACCCAGATTCACATACACACCGTTCTCGACCACCTCGAGCAATGCATCGATAGGCGTGGCCGCCAAGACATCGCACAGCGGAATAAGACCGCGCCCCACCAGATCTGCCACGATGTCGAGCAGGGTGCGAACCGCGCGCACATCTGACCCATAAACGGGGACGAGCCCCGCGGCATCCCAAAGCGGGCCCGAGAGCTCCCCTCTCAACTCGTCAACTGTGGTTTTGACCTGCATGGCATATGGCTGAGCGCCAACGAAATCCAGCACCTTGAGAGCATCAGCCAATAGGTCGAACTCCGCTTCCAATTCTTTCGCCAGGCCTTCGAGTTTTTGGGGAAGCTCGAACACGCTCACGGCTTGAGCTGGGGCAGGGTGAGCCGCTATGGCCGCAGCAAGCAGTGCCCCCGCACCCACAAAAAGACGACGGGAAACCCCCCATATACGAACAGGCTCTTTCGAAACGACGGCGTTCAGATTCGTCGAATAGCGATCCATGCGCGACATCCTATCGCTCGGGCAACGACGGGCGAGGAAGCCCTCCTCCGTCGACCGCTGACACAACACAAATATATTTAGTATACCTGTCGAATAGACTTCGGCGCTCCCATCTGCCAATAAACCCCGAAGACCGCTTCAATCCTTACCTTCCCATGACAACCCTCTCACAAGCCAATCTTAAGAATCCCTCAGACAACCGCAAGATGCCCGCAAACGGCGCGCCAACGGCCCCGCGTACGCTTGTAATCGCAAACTTCAAGCCCGACCCGCCAGCACGACCAAGGGACATCTCGTGAGCAGAAGACGCCTGACCCAGATCTTTCCATTCTTGCTTCCCCTGCGCCAATGGCAGCGCAAGCGCCTGTTCTACGCCGCCATGCGCCTCGACCGGAGCCGCTACGCACACCGCACTCGCGCCCAGCCCCTCCCTTACTTGGTGCACGAACGCAGCGAGGCCATGATCAACCGCGCCAGCGGCCATCCCATCGTCTACCAGTACAACAAGGCCCATAACCTGCGCCTGGCCGCCGCCACGCTCGACGGACTGCTCATCGCCCCGGGCGAGACGTTCTCGTTCTGGCAGCGCGTGCGCCACGGCGACGAGCGCGAGCCCTACCAAGACGGCCTTGTGCTGCAGGACGGCATGATAACCGGTGCCTACGGCGGTGGCCTCTGCCAGCTCAGCGACCTGCTCCTACAGCTCTTCCTGCGCTCGGACCTTTACGTCATCGAGCGCCACCCGCACACGACCGCCTCGTTCGCCCCCACAGACGCCGGGGAGGCACTTGGCGTGGACGCCACGGTCAGCGAGGGTTGGCTCGACCTCAAGGCCTGCAACCCGACCGATGTCACCTACCAGCTCGGCTTCTCTTTCGAGGGGGAGCACATCGTCGGCACCCTGCGCTCCTCCGCAAGACCATCCCGGCGCTACGAGCTGTTCAACGAACGCGTGGCCTACTGGCGGGATACCAACGGGCAGCTGCACCTGAGCGCCACGGTAGCCCGACGGTGCCTCGACCCGGCGACGGGCGGCCCTTTGGCCGTCGAGCGGCTTTTCGAGACCGAGAGCCTCGTGGGCTATGAGCTTCCCCCGGACACGGCAGTCCTAGCCGGACGCCCCGAACCTCTTCCCCCCATCGTCCCCAACCCCTAAGGAGTGCACCATGTCCTCGAACCAGAGCACCAAACCCACGGTCGCCGTCGTCTTCGGCGGCCACTCCAACGAGTACGACGTCTCCCTGCACTCGGCCGCAGCGGTGCTTGGCGCCTTCGACGGCGACCGTCACACGGCCCTGCCCGTGGGTATCACGCGGACGGGCGACTGGTACCGATACCGCGGCCCCGTCGAGGCCATAGCAGACGGCAGCTGGGAGCGGCGGACGGCCGACCTCACGCCCGTGGCCGTCTCCCCCAACCGCTCCGTCCACGGCCTTCTCGAGCTGGGAGCAGCCGGCATCTCGGTCGTCCCCCTTGCCTGCGCCTTTCCGGTCCTGCACGGCCGCTTCGGCGAGGACGGGACCGTCCAGGGGATGTTCGAGCTCGCCGGCATCCCCCTCGTGGGCTGCACGACGCTGGCCTCGGCGCTCGCCATGGACAAGGAACGCGCCCACCGCGTCGCCGCGGCCGCAGGCATCGCGGTGCCCCGCTCGGTCGCCGTCGAGTCTTGGGAGCGCGCCTACGCAGCGCAAGGGCTCAAGGCCGCGGGTATCGGCTTTCCCCTCTTTGTAAAGCCCGCACGTTCCGGCTCCTCCCATGGGATCTCTCTGGTCCAAAGCCCCTCCGAGCTCGAAGGGGCCCTCGACCGGGCCTTCGCGGTCGACCGCTCCGTGGTCGTCGAAGAGCGCGTGGAGGGCTTCGAAGTCGGCTGCGCGGTCGTGGGGAGCGGCAAGAAGCTCCTTACCGGCCTCGTTGACGAGATTGAGCTCACCGGGGGCTTTTTGGACTATGCCGAGAAATACGAGCGGGCCACCGCCGTCATCCACATGCCGGCGCGAGTGGACGGCCAAACCTCCACGCGCATCACCCAGACCGCCCTCAAGGTCTATCGGGCGCTCGGCTGCTCGGGCTTTGCCCGGGTCGACCTCTTCCTCACGCCCGACGACACGATCGTCTTCAACGAGGTCAACACCATCCCCGGCCTCACGGCTATGAGCCGTTTCCCCGCCATGATGCGCGGGGCCGGCTACGAGCTGCCTGAGCTCGTGAGCCTGCTGGTCGCCAACGCGTTGGAGGAGGCCACCCATGACCTCTAGCGCAAAGCCCGCCCTCGCCTTTTACGGGGGCCCCTGGGTGTCGTTTCTCCCCTTCGCGATCTTTGTGGCCGCCATCGTGCTCACCACCTTCGTCTGGGGGTCCATCTCCGACGGGGCCCTGTGGCTGCCGGCCTTCCTCGCCCTCGTGGTCCCCTTCTTTCTCGCCCGTGACAAGCGCGCCTACACCGAGGCGCTCGTCGGGGGCATGGCTAGCCGAGAGGCCATCGCCCCTGTGGTGTGCTGGCTGTTCGCGGGCGTCTTCTCGGCCCTGTTGCGTGCCTCGGGGCTCGCCGGCGCCATAGCAGGGCTGGCAGCGGGGGCCGGCGTTGGCGCGACCCCCTTCCTCATCGTGGCCTTCGCCGCCTCGGCGCTCTTCGCGACCGCCTCGGGCACGGGGTTCGGCACCATCGCCGCCGGCATGGGCGTCATCTACCCGGCGGGTATCGCCCTAGGTTGCGACCCGGCGCTGCTCGCCGGCACCGTCATCTCGGGAGCGGTGCTGGGCGACAACCTCGCCCCCGTCTCGGACACCACGATCTGCTCGGCCCTCTCGCAGGGGGTCGACGTCCCCGGCGTGGTGCGCTCGAGACTCAAGTACGCGGCGGCGGCCTCGGTGCTCACGGTCGCGGCGCTTTTGGTGCTCGGCAGCTTGCTCAACGGGCCGGCGCAGGCGGGAACCGGCTCCCAGGGGTTCGACGCCGTCGCCTTCCTCATGCTCGTGCCCGTGCTGCTGACGGTGGCCGTCGCCGTCAAGACGGGCGACATCGTGGCGGCCACCACCGTGGGCATCGTGCTCGCCGCCGCAGTGGGAGCGCTGAGCGGGCAGTTCGCGGTCTTCTCGACCGCGCCGGGGGCGAATGCCCTGGTGACCCTTACGGGCGAGGGGCTCGACCGCGCCGTAGGGGGCATCCTCTACAACGGTCTCTCCGGCATGGTCCAGGTCTGCGTCCTCGCCCTTCTGCTCTTTGGCTCAACGGCCGTCATGCGCGCCGGCGGCGGAGACGAGCGGCTGCTGCAGGCCCTGGGCAAGGTGGCGCGCACGCCCCGCTCCACCGAGTTCGTCATCTCCGCAATGGTCGTCGCGCTCTCGTGCATTATGGGTCTGAACGCCCCGGCCATCCTCGCCGTAGGGGCGTCGTTCGCCAAGCCGCTCGCGCAGGCTCAGGGCATCTCCCCTTACCGCACGGCCAACCTGCTCGACGCGATGTCGAACACCCTCGTCTACGCGCTGCCCTGGACGCCGGCCGTCGTCTTTACCATGGGGTTCGCCGCCGAAACGTCAGCACCGCTGTCGGCACTCCAGATCACCCCCTTCGTCGTCTATGGTTACGCCCTGCTCGTCGTGATGGTCGCCTCCATCCTGCTGGGCATAGGTCGCCGCGATGGCGAGAAGACCGCGGCGGTGGGGGAAAGTCCGTGTACGTCGGGCGAAAAGGCGCCCCAAGCCTGCAAATAACGGACCGTGGGCACGTATACTGCTCACGTCGTGACATCTAAGGTCGGCTGCACCCCCCGCGGCCGGCCATTTTGGCAAGAGGGAGTGCCCGTGGGCGGTTTCTTTGGAGTGGCGTCGCATCGCGACGTCGTGCTCGACGTGTTCTTTGGCGTGGACTATCACTCGCACCTCGGCACGCGCCGTGCCGGCATGGTCATACTCGACCGCGAGGCGGGTTTCCAGCGCCAGATCCACTCCATCGAGAACGCCCCGTTCAGGACGCGCTTCGAGAAGGACATCGAGGAGTTCCACGGCACGAGCGGCATCGGCTGCATCAGCGACCGCGACCCCCAGCCGTTGCTCGTGCGCTCACACCTGGGCACCTTCGCCATCACCACCATCGGTGCCATCAACAACGCCGACGAGCTGGTAGACGAGTACTTCGCGGACTGCTCGAGCCAGTTCACGGCCATGAGCTCCGGCTCCGTGAACTCGACCGAGCTGGTGGCCGCCCTCATCAACCAATGCGACGACTTCGTCTCGGGCATCCAGCATGCCTGGGACAAGATCGACGGCTCGCTCACGCTGCTCATCATGACCCGCGACGGCGAGATCATCGCCGCGCGCGACCGCATGGGACGCCTGCCCGTGCTCATCGGCCGCGACCCCGACGGCCACTGCGTGTCGTTTGAGTCGTTCGCCTACTCCAAGCTGGGCTACCACGACGAATACGAGCTCGGTCCCGCCGAGATCGTGCGCGTCACCGCCGACCGTTACCTGACCTTGGCCCCGGCCCAGGAGGAGATGAAGATCTGCGCCTTCCTGTGGACCTACTACGGCTACCCCAACTCCAACTACGAGGGCGTGAACGTCGAGGTCATGCGCAACCGCAACGGCCAGATCATGGCCCGCGACGAAGCCGCCCGCGGTTGTGTGCCGCAAGTCGACTCCATCGCCGGCGTGCCCGACTCCGGCGTGCCCCACGCCATCGGCTACGCCAACCAGTGCGGCATTCCCTTTGCGCGCCCCTTCATCAAGTACACCCCCACCTGGCCGCGCTCGTTCATGCCTGGCAACCAGGCCATCCGCAACCGTGTCGCCAAGATGAAGCAGATTCCCGTGCCCGAGCTCATCAAAGACAAGAAGCTGCTCTTTGTGGACGACTCCATCGTACGCGGCACCCAGCTGCGCGAGACCGTGGACTTTCTCTACGAGTCGGGGGCCGACGAGGTGCACATGCGCTCAGCATGCCCGCCCATCATGTTCAACTGCAAGTACCTGAGCTTCTCGGCCAACAACTCCGAGATGGACCTGCTGGCGCGACGCACCATCCAGAAGCTCGAGGGTGACGAAGGCCAGCAGCACCTCGAGGAGTACGCCGACGCCACCACCGAGCGCGGCCAGTGCATGCTGCGCTCGATCTGTGAGGAGATGGGCTTCGACTCGCTCTCGTACCAGTCGCTCGACGGCATGCTCGAGGCCATCGGCATCGACCGCAGCAAGGTGTGCACCTATTGCTGGAACGGCAAGGAGTAAGCCCGCGGGCCGACGTCGCTCCAAAACCCAGCCAAACCCGCTCCCGCCGCCCTACCGCCCACGGTGATGGCGACGGGAGCGCACGTGCTGCGCCGCCAGACCGTTGGGGCCGTGGACATGGGTAAGCCCCAGCACCACGAGCCTGCCGGGACGCTCGTCGGCTTTGACGCGCACGGGCGCAGCCATACGCACCTCGGCCTCGACCGCCTCCATAGTCCTGCGGACGCGCCGCTTCTTAAGGCGGCACTCCCACACCACGATGACGGTCCAACCAGCCTCAACAAGAGCCTGGGCGTCGCGCGCATCCCGCTCCTGGTTGCGCCGGAACTTGGCGTTCCAAAACTCAGCGTTGGAACGAGGCCTGCTCGGGTTGCAGTACGGGCAGCGGTGCCAGAAGCAGCCGTGGACGAATATGGCCACCTTACGGCCCGGAAACGCGATGTCGGGCCGCCCTGCGGCACCCTTCCACTGGAGACGGTAGCCCGTAAGGCCTACCTCCCGCAGGTGCCGGCGCACGAGCAACTCGGGCTTGGTGTTCTTGCTGCGGTTCCCTTGCATGGAATGGCGCACGGCCTCAGACGAGGCGGGGGGCACTGCGGGCACTTTAGCCTTGCGCGCCGCCCGCTCGGCGGCAACGTCGCAGACCTTGACCTCGACATGCAGAGGCTCTTCGGAGACGAGCGCTTCCGGCATAACACCCACGCGTTACTCGCCTTCGGGCGCAGCCCCTTCGACGGGCTGATCGACGGGTTGCTCAGCGGGGGTCTCCACCGGCGGCAGCAACGCCGCCAGGTTGGCGTCGGCCGCGGCCGCCGTGGCCTGGAGCAGCTCGTCGCTGGTATCGCCAGCCGAAACCGCGTCGAGGCCGCCGAGCAACGCCGCAGTCAACGCCGTCGAGTCTTCAAGGTGCCAGGCGGAGCCTTCTTTGACGTAGGTCAGCTCGAGGTCAGAGGTGACAAGGGGCGTCTCGGGGTTCTGCAGGCACTGCACGAGTACCTCCGACAGGTGCTTCGTAAGAGCCGTCTGGTCGAGCGCGGCAAGGGCGTCGCGGCCGGCCTGGGTCGAGAGCTCGTTGACCAGCATGGCCGTGTAGTTCTGCATGACGGAGGTCATGTCCTTGTTCGTCACCTGAAGCGCCACCTGGGCCGTATCGCCGTCGACCTGGATGTCGCCCACCGCATAGGAAAGGCTGGCGAACATCGCCCCATAGACGGTCACCGGGTCGATACCGGCGGCCAGAAGCTCGTTGGTGAAGTCCGAGGTGAACAGCTCGGTGGAGGTCTCGGTGGTCAGGTTTGAAAGCTGCCCCATCTCCGTCTCGATACCGCCGCGCAGCGTCTCTTTAACCTGCTCGGCAGTCTCCCCACAGCCGGCGCAGCACACGACGGCACAGGCGGCCGCGACCGCGCAGAGCCACATGGCCGCCTTGCGAAGCCGCCCCTGCACACCAAACCCCTTGTCCATCGCCGCTCCTCTCCCGGGCAAGGCGTCCCACGCAGGAGCGCCCGCCCTCATCACCGGTGTCGCAGATGTCCGCACGCCGGGCAAAAGCCGTGTATCGTTACAGGATACCTCAGAGCCGGTCTTCCCTATCGCCCGTTGGACCCCAGCGCCAAACCTTCGGCAATTAAACGGTCAAGCGCCCCCACCACGTCCAGGGCGCTCTCGGTACCGGCGGAAAAGACCAGGCTGCCCGGTTGTGCCCCCCGGTAAAGCCTGCTGCGGCAAGGCCACCCCGGCCCGTCCCCCGTCATCCCCCCATCCCACGGCCTCTCTCCCAAAAGCCCGAAGGCCACCAAGGGACCAAAGCCATGCTCAAGAGTGGCCCGGGCGTCCGCGTTCGCCTCGTCTTCGGGCAGCCCCGGATATGAGACCCAGCCAACCCCCGGGTGAGCCGCCAGGTAATGGGCAACGGCCAGGGCCACGTCGCTTCTGCGTTGGGTCGTCCCCGAAAGGCAGCGCAGCCCCGCACCCAGGCGTCCCTCGTCGGCAGCCCCAAGGCCCACCGGCGAGCCCGTCGCCGCAACCTGTCCCCAAAACCTCTCCCAAGCCTGCCCGTTTCTGGCCACGACGGCCACGCGGGGCCCAGAGGGGCCGTCAGGCAACAGGGCGGGGTCCAGCAGCCCGCCCAAGTCCTCGATCACGACGTCTGCCCCCATCTGCAGCGGACGGCACAGGTAGGGGCCGACCGACACGTTCACCACCACGCGGAGCGACCCCGAATCGCACCCTCCCAACCACGGGCGCAACCGGCACACTGCGAGCCGGCCCGCCTCGCCGACAGAGAGCGTCTTGGCCACGGCAACACGCCCTGGCACGGCCCGACCGTCCCCCCAATCGAGCAAACGCGTTCCCAAAGCAGGCTCCACCAGCGCGGCATGCATACCTCCCTCCAGAGCCGCCAGCACCGGGAGGGGGCCTTCGCCGGCGCACGCGATGGTGTCGAAGCTGCGGTCGGGGTGATAGGGCGCACCGCCCTCAAGGTCGATCTCCCCGATGCCATCCCACTTTACAGGCCGCCCGCTGCCGCCCATGGCCCACCATGCCCTTTCCACCCGATTCGTCCCGACCGACCGTCTATAACCTTTTATCCTACTGGGATACGGGCCGATATAAAACGTTGGCCATCGACACCCCAAAGCCTTGGAGAGGAGCACAGGCGTGGATAAGAACCTGAACGTCGCAGCCGCAGTGATCATCGACGGCGACCGTATCCTGGCCGCACAGCGATCCCATGGGGAGCTTGCCGGCGGCTGGGAGTTTCCGGGCGGCAAGATCGAGGACGGCGAGACGGCAGAGGAGGCCTGTGTCCGCGAGGTTCGAGAAGAGCTCGGCGTCACGGTGGCCGACCTCAAGCCGTTCGTAAGCCTCGAGTACGAATACCCGTCGTTCCATATGGACCTGCAGACGTTCACCTGCCGTATCGTAGAAGGTACCCCCGCCATCACCGAGCACGCGGAACTGCGCTGGCTCACCGGCGAGGAACTCGACTCGGTACCGTGGCTGCCCGCCGACATCCAGGTGATCAACGCCCTTAAAGCCTACCTGCTTAACTCCGGCAGCTTCACCGCGAGCGTCGAAGCCTAAAAAAGACCCCGTCTGAGATAGCCAGACGGGGTCCTTCGCATTCAACGGCACGCCTCGATGCAAGCCCGCTCTAGTCCAGGTCGTCGATGGGGTTTGAACTCACCTGGGCCCCGTAGGGGTTGGCATCGGCGGTGATCACCGAGCTCGAGGAACGGGGCGCGATGGTGGCCGGGGCCTCGGAACCTGAGGGGCCCGTGGTCCCCATAAGCGGGAAGTTTGCCTGGGCGGCATCCATGAACTTCTGGATAAGCGCCAGATACTGGGTGCGGAACTCCTCGCGCGAGGTCTTCAGGCGCTCAATCTCGTCGAGCTCGCTCTCCTTCTCGTCGAGCGCCTGGCGAATGACCTTGCGCGCCTGGGCCTCGGCGTCGGTGCGGATGCGCTCGGCGTTGGCCTTGGCCTCGGCGACGATGCGGTCGGCGGTCTGCTGAGCCACGATGAGGGCGGCCGACAGCTGCTCCTCGGTGGCGCTGTAGATGTTGGGCTTCACGGGGGCCGCAGGCGCAGGCGCGGGGACGGAGGCGGCGGCGTTGGCGGCCGCGGCGCGAGCCGCGTCGGCTTCGGCGCGAGCATTCTCGACCTCGTTGACCAGCTCGGCGTTCTTGGCCTCGGCCGCGGTCAGGCGCGTCTTAAGATCGGCGATTTTGCGGAGCATCGCATCGATGTCCTTGCTGATCTCCTCGAGGAAGACATCGACCTCGCCCGGCTGGTAGCCGCGCTTGGCCTCGGAGAAGGTCTTCTGCTGAATGTCTGCGGGAGTGATGGGCATCGTGAGAACCTTTCATCGTCGGTAAGACCTTGGGCGCGTGCAACCGCGGGCGGTCTCTCATCAAAAGTACTATAGCCTATCCTAGAAACAAGCACCGTCAAAGTATAGCCACAACGAGCCAGCTTATAAGCTCAAGCACGAGAATCGCAACGATCGGCGAAAAGTCGACCATCCCAAGGGGCGGGATAATGCGCCGAAAGAGCGAGAGGTAGGGCTCGCACACCGAGGCCAGCACGCTCCTGATGTCCTCGACGATGCCGCCCGAACCGCGCGGGATCCAACTCATAAGCACGTAGACCACGATCAAAAGCGAATAGAAGTTTACCAGCGCGACTATGACGTTGGCGACGGTCTGCATAGGCCTACCCCCTCAGCACGATGCCCTGGCGGCGCAGCGCCATGGCGTCTTCGTCGGTAAAGGTGGTGCCCCGGGGCAACACGCCGTAGACATGGTTCCCGAAATCCTTCATCTCGGCACCGCTCGCACAGCACAGGCCAAAGGAAAAGTCGACCACGCGGCGGGCGAGCTCGTTGCTGCAACCGCGCAGGACCATGACCACGGGGCGGTGCTCGCCAATCAGGCCGCGCGCGATCTCGGCCACGTCGTCGTAGGAACGCGGGCGCACCACCAGGCACGAGATGGGAATAGGCCGCGGCCCGGAAGGAGAGGCGTCGGCAGGGCGCCCTCCGTCGGACGGGGCGGCAGGCTCCTTGGCCTCTTCGGGTCGCACGGCAGCCCGCGTCTCCTGCGTGGCCGTCCCGCGGGCCTTGCGAGCCCGGCGCCGTTCCTCGAACTCGGCGTCGAGATCCTCCGCGCTGGCATTCTCGTTGCGTCGGGGAGCCGGACGAGGTGCCGCAGGCCGGTCGTCGAGGGTGGCGCGGGAACGGCCGAGCGTGTCGTCGTTCTGCCCCGCGACGTTGGCGGCCGCCACCCGCTCGCGCAGGCGATCGGCAAAGGGCTTTTGCGACGCTGCGGGAGCCACGGCCCCGGACGGCCTCGCACCCCCCTGGCGGGCCACGACATGGACCCCCTCGTCCTCCATCTCATAGCGCGGCGTCGTCTCGGCGTAGCCGCTCGGCCTCGTCTCGGCAGGCGTCCCGGGCTCTGGCTGGGACACGGTTGCCGCAGGGGGCTGCACGGGCAGAGAGGTGCCGGGGAACGCTATGACGTTTTGATAAACGGTGGTCGCCTGTTGGGCAGCGGAGCCGTCGGCCCCGTAGGACGCGGTCGCCTCTTGTGCCGTCTCCTCCACAGCATACAGCGGGGTCGCCGGAGCACGCACCACCGAGTCGGGGGCACCTCCCTGCCCATAGTATGCGTTCGGGTCCTGCGGGGCAGCACCGTAGTCGGGGTTGCCGTGGTACGCGTTGCCCGGCAAGCTTGCATCTGCCAGCGGGTCCACATCATAGGTGGCCGGCAAAAAGGAGCCGGTGTTCGACATGGGTTCGAAGTCGTCGACACCCACGGGCCAGCTCGGGTCGCGGAAAGCGCGCTCGAACTCCTCCTCGTCGTTGTTTTTGAAGTGCGATCGCACGTTGTCTAAAAATCCCACACGCATCACTACTCCCACTGGTGGGATGGACGGTCATCTGGCGGAGCCGGATCGCGCTACCCTAGCGGGAACTCGGGGTCGAACGCGACGCGCCCCAGTCGGACTATAGTAGCACCTTGGCCCACGGCCTCCCAAAAATCCTCGCTCATCCCCATCGAAAGCTCGGTAAGAGAGGCAGGCTCGGCGGCCTCGGCCCTCAACCCCTCGAAGAGCAGCCTCAACCCCTCGAAGGTCCTCTCGGCAACGACCGGGTCCCCCTGGGGTGCCATGGTCATGAGGCCGCGTACCTTGATGCCCTCCAGTGCAGCGATGGCAGAGAATTGCTCCCTAACGACCCAGGGTGCCATGCCGCTCTTGCTCTCCTCGCCCGACACGTTGACCTCGAGCAGGACCGGCTGCACCATGCCGCGGGCCTGGGCGCGCTTCGAGACGGCCGCCGCAAGCTCAGGAGAGGCGATGGAGTGGATCAGGGCAGGTTGGTCCTCGAGGACGCGGTTGATCTTGTTCTCTTGCAGGTTGCCGATCATATGCCATGCCACATCGGCAAAGGCCGGGTCGCCACGCAAAAGGTCGAGCTTGCGTGTGAGCTCTTGCGGCCGGTTCTCGCCAAAGGCCGTGTAGCCGGCCGCCCGGGCAGCCGCGACCTTGTCCACGTCGACGGTCTTGCTCACGGCACAGACGGTCACCTCCCGCGGGTCGCGCCCCGCTGCCCGCGCGGCTTGCGCCACCCGTTCGAGAATCTCGGCGCGGCGCTGCCTTACCTGCTCACAGTACTGTTCGTCATAGGTCGTGCCCATGGGGCCACGCTCCTTCGCAACGGTTGTCAACGACTCCAACGATGTTTCCCCTATGGAGCCCTCATGAACGCGACGGCTCCATGGCGCCCGGTTTTTCCTTCCTCCATGCGGTGAGAGAAGAACCGGTCCGTGTGGGCCGCCGTGCACAGCCCCGCGTCCCACACTCTACCGGACGGCACGCCGGCCTCGCCCAGCGAGGCGCGGACGCAGCCCGCAAGGTCGAGGCAGCGCGAAGTTCCCAGGGCAACCGTCCCAAACCGGCTTTCAAAGGTGTCGAGCAGCTCCGGGGAGACCTCGTAGGCGGCGCGGGAGATGTGGGGTCCGAGGTAGGCCACCAGCTCTGACGGCGCGCAACCGCAGGCGCCCGCCAGCACGGCCGCCGTCTTGCCCGCTATGCCCGCCAGCGTGCCCCGCCAGCCCGAGTGCGCCACGGCGAATCCGCCCGGGCCCACAATGACGACGGGAAGGCAGTCCGCGAACAGCAGCATCACGGCCTGGTCGGGCACCGTGCACACCACAGCGTCGGCTCCCTGTTTTATGGAGGCTGGCAGATCTCCCGCGCGGTCGATGAGCGCCACGATGTCACCATGGACCTGGTTCGGGATAACGAGCCCCTCGAAGAGGTCCTGCGCCCCCAGCGACGCCATGACGCGCCGGCGGTTCTCGAGCACGTTGGCCGGGTCGTCGCCTCCCTTGGCCCCCAAGTTCAGGCTTGCATACGGCGCAGGCGACACACCCCCGACACGCTCGGTGAAACAAAACGTGACCCCGGATTCCGCCGCATTGCGGTCGGTATCCAGGGCCACGCCGTCAATCACGTAGCGCTGGGGGACGTTGCCGTTCTTCATAACGTCTCGCCCCAAACTGCTCTAGAACTTGCTCCTCTTGAGGAAGTCCGGAATGTCGAAGTCCGAACCGCCGGCAGGCGCAGGGGCCGGGCGCGAGGACGAGGAGGAACCGGAAGGCGCATTGTTCAGGAAGCTCGGGCGCTTGCTGTCGTTGCCGAGGTCGAGTTTGGACTGGCTGGCGCTGTCGCCAAAACCGGTGGCGATGACCGTGATGCGCACGGTATCGCCCAGGTTCTCGTCGATCACGGTGCCAAAGATGAGGTTCACGTCGGGGCTCACGGCGTTAGCCACGATGCCGGCCGCCTCGCTCACCTCGTGCAGGCCCAGGTCGGGACCGCCGGCGATGGAGAGCAGCACGCGCTCGGCACCGTCGATGGAGGACTCGAGCAACGGGCTTGAGATGGCCTCGTTGGCGGCGTCGGCCGCACGGTTGTCGCCGGTGCCCACGCCGATGCCCATCATGGCGGTGCCGGCATTGCTCATGATGGTGCGCACGTCGGCAAAGTCAAGGTTGATGAGGCCGGGGACGGTGATGAGGTCGGTCACGCCTTGGATGCCCTGGCGCAGCACCTCGTCGGCCATGGAGAAGGCGTCGAGGAAGGAGACCTTTTTGTCGGCCACGTCGAGCAGGCGGTCGTTCGGGATGGTGATGATGGTGTCGACGTTGTTGGAGAGGCGCTCGATGCCGGAGAGCGCATTGCGACGACGCACCGCGCCTTCGAACACGAACGGCTTGGTGACGACGCCCACGGTCAGCGCCCCCACGTCGTTGCGGGCGATGTCGGCCACGACGGGAGCCGCGCCGGTGCCGGTGCCGCCGCCCTCACCCGCCGTGATGAAGACCATGTCGGCCCCGTCGAGGGCAGCCTTGATCTGGTCGCGCGACTCCTCGGCGGCCGAGCAGCCGATCTCGGGGTTGGCGCCCGCACCGAGGCCCTTGGTCAGGTCGGTGCCGATGTGCACCTTGGTGTCGGCGTCGGAGACGAGCAGCGCCTGGGCATCGGTGTTCACGGTCACGAACTCGACACCCTGCACCCCCGACTCGATCATGCGGTTGACCGCGTTGGAACCGCCGCCGCCCACGCCCACGACCTTGATGACTGCCATGTAGTTGGAACCGGCATCGTCCTGTCCGTACATCTTGTAGACCTCCAGCTGGCGTGTTCGACGACTCCCCGCGGGAGCCCTTCCGCTTCTTATCCCCGAACCTGCCCGCTTTATCGCTGGGCAAAGGACGGACCGAAATCTCTAACCTTTAACCTTAACATTACAGAATAGTGCAATCGTCATATGCTCTCACACCGATTTTTGGCTGTCAATGAACGCGAGATTGAGCCTAGGAGATTTTCACCCACTCACCGTCTTCATCGTAGTAGCCGTTAATCCACGTGCCGTCCTCGGCATGGTAGGCGTATACCCACGTGCCGCTGTCGCTGTAGTATCCCCCCTCGTCGAGATGGCCGTTGGGGCCGCCTTCGTCGGTGCCCGTGCCGTCGGAAGCCTGTGCCTGGGGCTCGTCGCCGCCGTCACCGTCGCCGTCAGAACCCTGCGTCTGGGCCGTCGCGGTAGAGCCGCCGATAATAGGCACCGGGTCGCCGGTCGCCGGCGTTCCTCCGGTCACGGCGGCGTCGAGCCCGCGCCAGGAGGGCGTAGTGGGAACGCGCACGTTGATGTAGGTGATCTGGCCCGGGTACTGTGCCATAAGGCTCAGCACGACCTGTTCTTTGGCGGCGATGTCGACGGGGGCCCCGAGGGAGACCTCGATGCCGTTGGAAAGGATGACCGAGATGGCCTCGCGGCTCGAAGCCCGCGCGGCAACGATCTGGTCGGAGAGCTCGCTCGTGAAGTTGTCGAGGTAGGTGACCACGCCGTTCACGGCGTCGTCCTGGCACGCCGTCCCCGCGCTGGGCTTGAGCAGGGCCGACACGTCGCTCACATAGACGAGGCCCATGGACTGGGCCATGGCGTAGGCCTGGTCGCTCGGAGACGCCACGACGCTCTCGGGCGCACCCTCTTGGATGGCGACGGGCTCGATCCAACAGCCGTCGGTGGCCAAAAGCCAGGCCTCGGTGCCGTTGCTCAGCATGACGACCGCCGCGGCCGTGCGCTCCTTGACGTCGATGACGAGCTGGTCGGGCAGCTTGCGCGAGAGACGGACCGACTCGATCCACGGGTTGGCCACAAGCCGTTCCTCGATGCCCTGCTCGTCCATATTGAAGAGGGTCGAGCCGCCCGGGACGGCCGCCAGGGCGCTGATGGTCTCGCCGTTCACGTGGGCGGTGGGGCTCGCGACGATGCTCTTGATCTCGAACAGAGGCGAGAAGACCACGACGACGTAGACGATCAGGGTGACCATGAGCGAGACGATGCTCAGGATAAGGACGCGCTTGCGCCGGTAGTAGGACGCCTTGCGGGGGTCCGCACCGCGTCTGCGTGCCTGGGGGCGCTCGTCGACGGGATCCGGGGCCGCGGCGCGCCGGCCTCCCGCCGTGCCGCCCCTAGGCCGGGAAGCCGAGGAATTTGACCTCCGGTCGTAGCTCGACGCCATGGCGCCCCCTCACCTCGTTCATCACGTGGACAATGACCTTCGTGACGTCGGCCGCGGTGGCGCGGCCCGTGTTCACGATAAAGTTCGCGTGTTTCTCGGACACCTGGGCGCCCCCCACCGTATACCCTTTGAGACCGCACGTCTCAACGAGGTGGGAGGCCTTCTGCTCCGGCGGGTTGCGAAAAACGCTGCCGCACGACGGCCGCTCGAGGGGCTGGGCGGCCTTGCGGCGGGCAAGCATGTTCTCCATGGCCAGCTTGACCGCGCGCTCGTCGCCGGGCGTGAGGGCAAAGGTCGCTTCCAAGATGATCTCGCGCGGGGGGATATTGGACCCGCGGTAGAACCAGGCGATGTCGGCCCCGGCATAGCGGACCAGGCCCTCGCCGGGCCTGAAGGTCACGACCTCGTCGACGACGGAGTCGATCCAGCGCTCGGCGGTCCCCGCGTTCATCGACACCGCCCCGCCCACCGTGCCCGGTATGCCCACGGCGAACTCGAGGCCCGACAGGCCCCGGTCGAAGGCCTCGGTCACAATGCGCTGCAGCACGGCGCCCGCACCCACGTGCAGGCGGTCGTCCTCGTCGAGGGCGAAGCGGCGGAACTCCTTTCCCAGCGTGATGACGGCGCCGCCGTAGCCCTCGTCCGAGACGAGCACGTTGCTGCCGCGGCCCATGATCACCCAGGGCACGCCCTCCTCGCGAAGGACCGCGTTGGCGACGCGCAGGTCTGCGTAGCTGTCGCAGGTGATAAAGAGCGCCGCGGGGCCCCCGATGCGGTAGCTCGTGTGCCGATGCATCCGCTCGTCGGCCAAGACGCCGCCCTGGAGCTGCGCCGCCAGGCGCCCATATGCCTCGTAGACACCCATGGCACGACCGCCTACCGGCCCCGACGGGCGCCCATGTCAGCGGTCCGCCTTGCGTGCCTCAAGGGCCTCGACGATCATGGGGCCGAGCACGGTCACGTCGCCGGCGCCCATGGTGATGACCATGTCGCCCGGCCCGGAGGTGGCCGCGAGGTGCTGCACGACCTCGGCGCGGCTCGGCATGTAGGTCACCGCAGCGTCGGGATGGGCCGCCTTGACCGCGGTCGCGACGGTCTTGCCCGACACGCCGGGGATAGGGGTCTCGCCCGCCGAGAAGACGTCCATGACGAACACCTCGTCGGCATCGACGAAGGCTCCCCCGAAATCGGCCGCAAGCGCCTGCGTACGCGAGTAGCGGTGGGGCTGGAACACCACGCGCACACGCTTGCGCCCCTGGGACGCCGCAGCCCTGAGGGTCGCCGCGATCTCGGTGGGATGGTGGCCGTAGTCGTCGATCACCCGCACCCCGTCGACGTCGCCCACCAGCTCGAAACGCCTGTGGACGCCCAAGAAGCTCGATATGGCGTCGGCAGCCTGCCCGGTGGGCAGCCCCAAGACGTAGGCCAGGGTCAGCACGGCGCTGGCGTTCAGGCAGTTGTGGGTGCCAGGGTTGTGGGCAAGGCAGACCCGGTGGCGCGACTCGTCGGGCAGCACGACCTCAAAGGAGTTGCCCGCCGCATCGTCGGAGAGCGGCACGCAGACCACGTCGTTCTCGGCGCCAAAACCGTAGGTGAGCACCCGGCGTCCGCACCCGCGGGCAAGCTCGGGGAGACGGGGGTTCTCGCCACAGACGATCAGGCAGCCGTCTTGCTCGGGCACCGAGGCCATGAGCTTGCAGAAGGCCTCCTCGATCGCCTCGAGCGAGCCGTAGTGGTCGAGGTGGTCGGCTTCGATGTTGGTGACGATGACCACGTTGGGGTCGAGGAAGAGGAACGACCCGTCGGACTCGTCGGCCTCGGCCACGAAGTAGGGGCCCTCCCCCGAGAACCCGTTGGTCTCGTAGCCGTCGACGATGCCCCCGATCAGAAACGTGGGCTTCTCGCCCATGCGCTCGAGCATGGTGGCGGCCAACGACGACGTAGTGGTCTTGCCATGGGTGCCCGCGCAGGCCACGGTGATCGCCCCGCGGGAGAGGTACGAGAGCATCTTGGCGCGATGCCAGACCTCGCAGCCGAGTTCCCGGGCCCGGGCGAGCTCGGGGTTGGTCTCGGGAATGGCGGTCGAGATGACCACCACCTCGGGCGCGACGCGGTCGATCGTCTCGGCCGCATGGCCCACCGTGACGTCGATGCCCTGGGCCACGAGGGCCCGGGTATAGCGCGAAGCCTTGAGGTCGCTGCCGGTAACCTGGTAGCCGCGCTGGTGGAGGACCAGCGCGATGCCGCTCATGCCGGCGCCGCCGATACCGATAAAGTGCACGCGCTCAAAAGGTCGCTCGCTGGTGTTCTCCATGGGGCCCACGTCCTTCACGCCTCGTCCATCGTCGTCCGTCCGCAACCATCTTAACCGCACGGCCCCGCGTCGTTCTACCGCGCGGCCCCCCGGGCCGCGGCTTCCACAGCATCTGCCAGACGGGACGCCGCCCCGGCCTGCCCCAACCCCTCGAGGGCCGCCGCCATGGCCGCCCGGCGGGAGGGGTCAGAAAGCAGGCCGAGCACCGTCCGGGCGAACTCCTCGCCGTCGATGCGGTCGTCGGCAACCACCACGGCTCCCCCCGCGTCCGAGAGCAGGCGGGCGTTGGTGGTCTGGTGGTCTGCCGTGGCATGGGGGTAGGGCACGAGCACGCTCGGCACGCAGCGGGCGGCAATCTCGGCCACCGAGCTCGCCCCCGACCGCGAGACCACGAGGTCGGCGGCCGCAAGGCACGAGGCCATGTCGTCTATGTAGGGCATGACGCGCCAACGGGCCTTCTCGCCTTCGGTCAGGCCCAGGGCGGCGAGCGCCTCCTCGTGGTCCTTGGCCCCGGCCGCATGGAGCACATAGGTCCCCTCATGCGCGAGGATGCGCTCCTTGAGGGCGGCAAGCGCGCGGTTGAGGTGGCGGGCGCCCAGGCTTCCCCCGAACACAAGCAGCACCGTGGCGTCGGCGGGCAGCCCGAGGGCCGCGCGGCCCTGCTCGCGTGTGGCGTCCAGGATCGACCGGCGCACGGGGTTGCCCAAGGCCACCACCTTGGTGCCCCGTCCCGTCCTGCCGGCAAAGAGCGCCTCTGACGAGGGATAGGTCAGGGCAAGGACGCTCGCGCGCTTCGCGAGGGCCTTGTTCGCCATGCCGGGGACCGAGTTCTGCTCATGCAGCACGAGCGGGATGCCCCGCGCCGCCGCGGCATCTGCCAAAGGGAAGCAGACGTAGGCGCCGAAGCCCACGGCCGCCGCGGGCCTGTCTCCCCGGTCGAACTCGTCGAGCACGTGCCTGCGGGCGGAGCGCATCTTGAAGAAGGCACTCACGGCGGTCCAGGGGCGGGAGCGGTCGAAGCCCGAGACGTCGAGGCCCTCGAAGGCAAAGCCCTCCTGAGGAACCAGGCGCGACTCCATGCCGCGCTCGGTACCGTAGAAACGCACCTCGTGGCCGCGCTCGCGCAGCTCCTGGGCAAGGGCGATGGCTGGGTTGATGTGGCCTGCCGTGCCGCCGGCAGCGATGGCTATGACGCTCATCGTCTTCCCTTCCTTGGGTCGACCGTCCTGTTGGCATACGTCGGGCCGTCCGTCCCGGGCCGCGTCCCCTCGCCTGCCGTGGGGGCAGGCCGCGGGCGCGTGCCGCCGTCGAGCACCGTGAGGTTACTGCGGTGGGCGGCGCGGCGGTCTGCGGCGCGGCTGTCGGCCACAAAGCCCTCGTTGTCGCGCGCGATGCCCAAAAGCAGGCCCACCATGATCATGGTGGCCATGATCGAGGAGCCGCCCGACGAGATAAAGGGCAACGGGCGCCCCGAAAGCGGCAGCACCTGGAGCACGCCGCCGATGTTGAGCAACGCCTGCACCAGGATGATGACCGTGAGGCCGTAGGCCGCAAGCGACGCCACCCGGTCGCGCTCCTTGGCCTGGTAGGCGATGCGCATGCCCGACCAGCCGAACAGCGCGAACAGCCCGATCACAAAGACCGCCCCCACAAAGCCCATCTCCTCGCAGAGGATGGCAAAGATGAAGTCGTTCTCGGCCTCGGGCAGCCAGGAGTACTTCTGGCTCGAATTGCCCAGGCCGACCCCCCAAAAGCCGCCCGAGGCCACGGCGTACAGGCCGTGGATGAGCTGCCACCCGTCACCGTAGTAGTCGGAGTACGGGTCGAGCCAGATGGCGAAGCGGGCGCTGCGATAGCCGGCCGTGGCGATGAGCACGGCGATGGCCGCCACGGCCACGGCCGCGACGATGCCCACATAGGCAAGGCGCGCCCCGGCCAAGATCCACATGAGCACGATGGACGCGCCCAGAATCAGCAGGGTCCCCAGGTCCTTCTCGAGCAGGATGAGCAGGAAGGGCACGCCCACAAAGAGCACCATGCGCACCATGCAGCGCAGCCACGGGTAGTCTCCGCGCTCCCATCCCGCCAGCAGCCGGGCCGCAGCGATGATGAGAACGATTTTGGCGAACTCCGAAGGCTGGATCGAGACGGGCCCGATGTAGAGCCAGCGGGTCGCGCCGTGGCTCTCGCTGCCTGCCACCAGGGCCGCCAGGAGCAACGCCACCACGATCACCCACAGGGCCATGAAGAACTTCTCGATCCACGGCGTGCCGCCGAAGTGGGCCACCACGAGGCACGCCACCCATGAGACCGCCAAGAAGACCGTCTGGTGGGCGAACTCGCCCCAGGGGTTCTTGCCCGCCTCGACGAGCTCCATGGACGAGGCCGAGAAGACCATCATGAGCCCGATGGCGCATAGGAGCACCACGGAGACGAGCATCAGGACCGGGGCGGAGGTGAGCGTCTCCACGGTCCAAAACTGCCTGCCGCGCCCCAGTCCGGGGCGCTGCCCCTGGGCATCTTCGTCGGTGTGGCCCCTTGCGATCACGAGCGGCCCTCCCCCGCGCAGCGCGCGGCGCGCTCGGCCACGAGGCGCTGGAAGGCCTCGCCGCGCTGCTTGTAGCCGCTGAACTCGTCGAACGAGGAGCAGGCCGGCGAGAGGAGCACGGTGTCGCCGGGCTGTGCGGCGGCGCAGGCGGCCTCGAAGGCCCGGGCCATGGTGGCCGCCCGCACGACGGAGGCACCCGGGCGTTCGGCGGCAGCGGCGCGCAGGGCCCCCTCGATGCGCTCCCCCGCCTCGCCGTAGGCGACCACGGCCCGGCAGCGGTCGACGGCGGCGCGGGCGAGGTCGGTGAGGTCGGTGAGTTTGTCGTGGCCGCCAAGCAGCAGCACGACGCGCCCGGCTTCGAAGGCGGCCAGTGCCTTGAGGGCCGCGTCGGTGTTGGTGGCCTTGGAGTCGTCGACGAACGCGACCCCGTCCGCCTCCCCGCAGGGCTCCACGCGATGGGCCAGCGGCGAGAAGCCCAGCAGGCCGCGCGCAACCGCCTCGTCGGAGACCCCCATGAACAGCGCGGCCGCCGCGGCAGCCAGGCTGTTCTGCAGGTTGTGCGGGCCCTTGAGCGCCATCTCGTCCCAACGGCACAGGGCGTGCTCGCACCCCCCGAGGCGCACGGTCAGCCGCCCATCGTCGGCAAGCCACGCCCCGTGCGCCTCGCAGGCGCATGGGACCTCCCCGACGACAACCACGGGCAGGCCCCTCAGGCGCAGGCGCTCGGCCATGGCGCGGCAGGGCCCGTCGTCGCCCAGGACGCATAGGTCCCGCCCCGTCATGTTTGCAAAGACACGCTCCTTGTCGGCCGCGTAGGCCTCAAAGGTGCCGTGCCACTCGAGGTGGTCCGGGGTGACGTTGAGCAGGACGGCAACCCGGGGGGCGAACAAAACCGTCCCATGGAGCTGGAAGCTCGACAGCTCCGCGGCGAACACCTCGCCCTCGGCGCGGTCGGCGACGCACGCCACAGGGGGCAGGCCGATGTTGCCCACGGCGCGCACGGGGCGCCCCGCCTCCTCGAAGAGGTGGCGGACCAGCGAGGTCGTGGTGGTCTTGCCGTTCGTGCCGGTCACCGCCACCCAGTCGCGGGGGCTCTCGCGCCACGCCAGCTCGGGCTCGCTCACGACCTCGGCGCACCGGGCAACGGCGCTTTGGTACAGCGGGCTAGAACAGGGCAGCCCGGGGCTCGACACCGCGAGGTCATAGGGGCGGTCCAGCTCCTCGGAGTCCCAGACCACCCGGGCCCCCAAGGCCTCAAGGGCCTCCCCCGCCTCGCGCGGCGCGCTGCCGCCGTACACGGTCACGCTCGAGACCGCCCCCTCGGGCAGCCCGAGGAGGTACGCGGCCGCGGCCTTGGTGCTGGAACCGATGCCGAGGAGGACGACGTCGCCAAAACCCGATGCCATGGTTGCATTAACTCCCTTAACAGATTGTCTAACCGAGCTGGAAGTAGAGGGCGAAGCCCACGGCGGCGAAGGCGGCCGCCACGATCCAGAACCGCGTGACCACCTTGGTCTCGGCCCATCCCTTCTTCTCGAAGTGGTGGTGGATGGGGGCCATGAGGAACACCCGCCTGCCCGTGAGCTTGAAGCTCACGACCTGGATCATGACCGAGAGCACCTCGATGATGAACACGCCGCCGATGACCAGCGATATGACCTCGGTCTTGGTGAGCACGGCGAGCGCGGCGAAGGCGGTCCCCAGGGCGAGGGAGCCGGTGTCCCCCATGAAGATCGACGCCGGGTAGCAGTTGAACCACAGAAAGCCGATGCAGGCACCCACACAGGCAAAGGCAAAGACCGAGAGCGGGAGGTCGCCGCTCGTGAAGGCCACCATGCCCATGACCGCCAGGGTGACCGCGGAGCAGCCGCCGCACAGCCCGTCGAGACCGTCGTTGAGGTTCACCGCGTTCGACAGGCCCGCCATAAGCAGGAACACAAAGATGATGTAGAGCCACGGGACGCTGACCTGAGCGCCCCCCACCTCGAAGGTGGGGGCGAGCACGCCCAGGTCGATGCCGAACCCGCCGGGAAGCGTGACCACCGGCGACACGCCGAGCAGGTTCACGGCGAGCATCGTGAAGATGAGCACGATGACCCCCTGGCCGATGAGCTTGGCGTGGGGCGTGAGGCCCAAGGAACGCCGGTGGGCCACCGACTCGAAGTCGTCGAGGAAGCCCAGGAGCGCCGTGAGCACCGTGGCGAGCACGGCCAGCACCAGCGTCAGGCTCCAACGGGCGAGGAGCACGCAGGTCACCAGGATCGCGACCAGGATCACGACGCCGCCCATGGTGGGGGTTCCCTGCTTCTGAAGATGGCGCTGGGGCCCGTCTGCGCGGATCTGCTGGCCGATCTTGCGGTAGCGCAGCAGCTTGATCCAGAAGGGCATGAGCACAAGGGTGACCGCCGCTGCCACGAACACGGCGATGAAGACGACGTAGGTCGGGTAGTCCGACGAGATGATCACGCGCCCATCACCGCCTTCACCGTGCGGTCGAGCCCGGTGGTGCGCGACGCCTTCACGAGCACGGCGTCGCCCGCAGCCAAAAGCCCTCTCAGCAGTTCGCCCGCCTCGTCGGCGTCGCCGGCCTCATAGACGGCGCAGGGGGCCATCCCCATGAGGCGCGCCGCCTCGGCCATGGCGCGCGAGGAGGGCCCCACGGCCACGAGGATGTCGACGGGCTTGGCCGCCACGTAGGCCCCCACCAGCGCGTGGAGCCCCTCGCAACGCTCCCCCAGGTCGCCCATGTCGCCAAGGCAGGCGACGCGTCGGCCGGCCGGCAGGGCGCACAGGGCGTCGACCGCGCGGCGCATGGAGTCGGGGTTCGCGTTGTAGGAGTCGTCGAGCACCGTGACGCCGCCCGGGGCCTTGAGCAGGCTCTGGTGCATCCCCACGGGGCGCACGGCCTCGAGGGCCTCGGCGATGGCGGCCGGGGCGACGCCGAGCAGGTCTCCCACCGCCGCAGCGGCCAGGGCGTCCACGACGTTGTGGGCGCCGGGGATCGAGAGGCGAAACGCCAGGGAGGCGCCCGACGGCAGCACCGCGACGCCCGAGGCGCAGCCGGAGCCGTCGAACGACCAGGAGGTGCAGCGGGCGTCGTCACCCTCGGAGGTGCCGAAACGCAGGACCTCGACGCCGCACGGTCCGGCCACCTCGCGCTCGATCCAGGGGGTGAAGTCGTCCTCACCCCAGAGCAGCGCGCGGCTCGGCCAGCGATCGCCCGCACAGGTGGGGGGCAGCGCGGCCACGAGCTCCGCCTTGGCGGCGGCTATGCCCCCGCGGCTGCCGAGGATGCCGATGTGGGCGGTGCCCACGTTCGTGACGATCCCATAGTCGGGCCGGGCGACCCGGGCTATGGCCGCGATCTCGCCCGCGTGGTCCATGCCCATCTCGACCACCAGGGCCTGGGCGTCGAGCGGGCACGAGAGTATGGTGAGGGGGGCGCCGATGAGGCTGTTGCGGTTGCCCGCCGTGATGTGGGTCCGGTAGCGCGATGCAAGGACGGAGCCCACCATCTCCTTGGTGGTCGTCTTGCCCGAGGACCCCGTGACGCCCACGACCACGCAGTCCAGACGGGAGCGCCACCAACCGGCCAGGGCGTCGAGAAACGCCTGGGCGTCCGAAGACACCAGCACGGCGGCCCCCGCCCGATCGGCCGCATCCAACACGGCGGCGTCGGGCTCGCGCGTCATGACGACGACGGCCGCCCCGGCGTCCAAGGCGCCGCAGGCGTAGTCGTTGCCGTCCACCCGCTCGCCCGGCAGGGCCACGAACAGGTTCTCGGCCTGCACGGCCCGCGAGTCTATGGCCACGCCGGTCGCGGGCCGGTCGAGCGGCCCGCACGCGTGGCGCGCCCCCGTGATCTCGAGCAACTGACGAGGCGTCACGTGCACCATGCCAGTCTCCGTTCATCCCAGCGTCCGCGGTTCGCACTCCCCGCGGGCGGCGTCCAATACTACCGAGGCCCCCGCGGGGGCGTTTCCCGACGCGCCCTACGAGGACGGCGGCACCTGCAGCCGGCTCAGCGTCGCCTGCATGATGTTGCGCCACGGCTCGGCGGCGGTCTCGGACCCCGAACCTCCCCGCGGCACGTAGTCAACAATGACATAAACGAGCGCTTTAGGGGCATCCGTGGGGCCAAAACCTATGAACGATACCAAAAAGCGATCGTACATGTAACGGCCGGTGGTCGGGTCCACGCGTTCGGCGGTGCCCGTCTTGGTCGAGAGGCGGTACCCCTCGATGGCACCGGGCGCACCGTAGCCGTTGTCGGTGACGCTCTCCATCATGAGGGCCACCTGGCGGGCCGTCTCGCTCGCCACCACGCGGGTCCCGGTGGGATAGGCGATCTCGTGGCCGTTGCGGCTCACGGCGAAGTGGGGCCTCAGCGCCACGCCGTCGTTGGCGAGCGCCCCCACCGCGCGGGCCATCTGGACGGGGGGCACGGCGAGGCTCTGGCCGAAGGCCATGGACTGCCACGCGCCCGTGTAGTTCTCGAGCTTGGTCACCAGGCCGGGCACCTCGCCGGGGTAGTCCACGCCGGTGACGGACCCGATGCCGTAGGCGTTTAGGTAGGTCGAGAACTGCACGGCCCCGATGCTCTCGGCGCACAGCACCGCGCCCACGTTGCTCGAGCGCTCCAACATCTCCGTCAGGCTCATGGCGGGGATGTCGTAGTCGCGGCTGTCGGCGTCGCCCACCACGTCGTCGCCCACCTGGATGGTGGCCGGCGCGTAGTAGGTGGTCTCGGGGGTGGCCAGGCCCAGGTCGACCGCCATGGAGGCCGTGAGCGGCTTGACCGTGGAACCGGGCTCGTAGGAGTCGCTCACACAGCGGAGGTTAAAGGCCTCCGTAGGGGCGTTCGCGATGTTGGAGGGGTCGAGGAAGGGCGTCGACGCGCAGGCGAGCAGCTCGCCGGTCTCGGGGGCCATCACGATGGCGCAGGCGTTGCCGGCCTCCCAACGGTCGATGACGGCGAGGAGCTCGTCCTGCACGGTCCTCTGGATCTCGACGTCGATGGAGACCACGATGCTCTCGCCGTCGACGGGCGGCTCGCCCAGGTCCTGGCCGCCCACGATAGGCGTGCCGTACTTGCTCCGCTCCTGGATCAGCCACCCGTCGGTACCCCCCAGGACGCTGTCGTACTCGAGCTCAAGGCCCGTGAGCCCGTGGCCGTCGGTGCCGATGCAGCCAACCACGTTGCCCGCGATGGAGCCCATGGGGTAGACGCGGCGCGAGGTGTTCTCGAACTCAAAGCCCCCTAGCTCGGGCATGCCCTGCTCCTTGCGCAGCTTGTTCGTCTCCGCAAGGGCCGTGCGCAGGCGGTCGGCCATCTCGGGGTCGGCCTTGCGCACCAGGTACTCGTAGGTCGTGTCTTGACTGAGCTTCTGGGCGTAGGTGGCGGCGTCGCCGCCGAGGACCGACACGAGAAAGTTCGCCGTGGCGTTGACGTCGGTGATGAGGTTAGGGTGCGCGGCGATGTCGACCGCGTCGACGGAACGGGCCAGCACCACGCCATTGCGGTCGTAGATGGCACCGCGCTTGTGGGGCAGCACGCGACGGGCTGTGCGCTCGACCTTGGCATCGATGGAGAGCTCGCCGGTGGCAAAGGCCTGGAGGTAGGCGAGGCGTCCGACCATAACGGTAAACATAAGGCCGAGACCCGCCCCCACCACCGTCTCGCGGGCGTAGGGGCGTTTAAGGAAGTCGCGAATCCGGCTTCCCAGCTCAGACCCTGAAGCTAATGCTCGCGTTCGAGCTGACGATAAGCTTGACGCTGAAGGTTTGGGGCTTTTTTGGCTATCTGCCTGCTGGTTCTGTCTGTTTTCGCTCCCCGTTCGCTCAGATGTGGTAGGGCGGCGGGACTGCGAGGCCTCTGGGCGCGCCCCTCTCCCCGACTGTCCGCGGGTGTTGGGCTTCTCGTCACGCATGAGCTACTCGGTAGCCGTTTCGGGCTCGGGCTCCTCGAGCGGGGCCGCAGCCAGGTCGAGCACCGCAACGTCAGAAACGGGCACCATGCCGTAGACGTCGGTCGCGATGGACTCGATGCGCTCCGCACTGCCGAAGACCGACTGCTTGACCTCGAGCTCGGCACCGAGCGAGCGGGCCTCCTCGAGCTGGCTGTTGAGGGAGGCATTCTGGTATGCGAAGCCAAAGGCGTTCGCCATAAGGAGGCTGCGGGCAAACGAGGCCAATACCACGACGGCCACAAAGGCCACGGCGCACTTGATAGCCGTGACGGCAAGGGGCGAAAGCGCGGTCTGTCCCTGGGACTGGGCGTGTTTGCGGCGCAGGTGCTCCGGCACATCGACGACGACGAGGCGAGGCGACGGCGATTCAAACTCCGCATGCTGCTCAAGGTCTACGGCAACGCTACCGTTCACGTACGACGCCATCTCCCGCACCTCCTTCGTACATCGTCGGCCGCAGCCGGATGATCCTTTCCACCATCTTTTGCCAACAACAACGGGCCGCCCCGCCGGGCCCAGGCATCTCGAGCGCTCTCAAAATGACCCAAGCGTGCCCAGCAACGCGGCCGCCGTTACGCAATCTTGCGGGCCGAGCGAATCTTGGCGCTGCGCGAGCGCGGGTTCTGCTCGACCTCCTCCTCGCTGGGCACACGCGGCTTGCGCTCGCCCAACTTGAGGACCGGCACGTTCCCACACACGCAGGTCGGAAGATCCGGAGGACAGGTGCACCCCTGGGAAAGCTCGCGGAACAGGTCTTTCACGATCCTGTCTTCGAGCGAGTGATAGCTGATGACACAGATGCGGCCGCCGGAATTGAGCCAGCGAACCGCCGCCTCGAGCCCTTGGCGCAAGGCGTCCATCTCGTGGTTCACCTCGATACGCAGGGCCTGGAACGTCCGGCGGGCCGGGTGATGGCCGCCTTCGCGCCGCGCCGCCGCCGGGATGGCCCGCTTGACGACGTCCACGAGTTCGAGGGTCGTCTCGATCGGAGCCTTGGCGCGCTGCTGCACGACGAACTTGGCGATGCGCGAGGCGAACTTCTCCTCTCCGTACATACGCAGGACCCGAGCGAGGTCGGCTTCGGTGTAGTGGTTTATGACCTCTGCTGCGGTTAAGGTGTTGTTCCTCGGGTCCATACGCATGTCGAGCGGGGCGTCCTCGTTATAGGAGAAGCCCCTGGATGGAATGTCAAGTTGGGGCGAGCTCACGCCGAGGTCGAACAGGAAGCAGTCGACCCCGGGGACCTGGGCCTCCTGGAGGAGGCGGTCGAGCTGAGCAAAGTTCCCCTTGAGCTGGATAGACCTAAGTTCGGGTATGTTTGCCCGGATGCGCTCGGAAGCGACCTCGAGGGCGAGGTCGTCTTGGTCGATACCGATGAGCAAGCCGGACGGGCTGCAGTGTCTACCCAGTTCAAGGGAGTGGCCGGCGCCGCCGAGGGTGCAGTCGCACACGACGTCGCCGTCACTGGGAGACAGCGTCTCCAGAACCTCCCCCAACATGACTGGTACGTGCCGGTATTCGGATGTCAATTCGTTCTCTCCCGCTCCCACGTCGCAGTCCTTTCGCTACTCGACCATAAAGGTCATGGCAAGCAGCTCGTCCTCGTTCAGCACCGACTTTGCCCGGTCCTCGATCTTGAGGTGGTCGTCGCACCCAATGATGGTGACGTCCTTCTCAAGCCCGACGATGGAGCGCAGGCGGGCGCTGATGCCGATTCGGCCGGCCGAGTCGATATCGGCGTCTTCGGCAAAGGCCGTGAGTCGCTCCTTGAGCTTCACGTCGGAGAGCGACCGCGGGTTGAACCCGTTAGGGAAGAAGCCGTCTACCCAGGCCTTGTAGGCCTTGGGATCGAAGACGAGGACCGAGTCGTTCTGAAGCCCGAGCACCGTCTTGACCGTTTGGGGAAGGGAACGACGAACCTTGGACGGGAGGGAAACGCGCCCCTTGGCGTCGAGCGTGTGCTCGAACGTGCCGGTGAAGCACGGCTCCAACTCTTCCTGGTCCATCCCTCCTCCCCTCGCGCAGAGAGCTTGCCGCCATAACGTGTGAGTAGGATACACCAAAACCGTGACACTTCATCCCACTTCATGCGATTTTTCCTTTCACTCATGACACTTTTTGACCCACCGCAACATTTTTTAAGCAGCGGCCCTCGACACCCGAAGGAGCATCCACTAGATATGGGCACCCTCCCGGAAGGGCGCTCCCAAGATATGCGGAGAGGTTCGAGGTTGGATGAAAGGGATGCGGTCACACGCCGTCCCGCACCTGGAGGGGTTCCCTCACACCGAGTCCATAATCGGCGAACGGCGGCCTACCTGGAGCAGTCCGCGGAATTGCTGGACAAGGCGCGTACGCGCGTGGTGGGCTTACGGCGCATAAGCTCCGGCGCAATGCGGTGCGGGGGCTTTCTCAAACTGCTCTATGGGCCCGCGGGTGGGCCGAGTAGTATTCCGCCCGAATGTGCTCGCGGTCGACGTGGGTGTAGATCTGGGTGGTGGAGATGTCGGCATGGCCGAGGATCTCTTGGAGCACGCGCAGGTCGGCCCCGCCGGCCAGCATGTGGGTGGCAAAGGCGTGGCGCAGCGTATGGGGATGAAGACCGGCGATGCCGACGGCCGCCCCGGCGCGCTCCACCACACGGTGCACGGCCTGGCGCGTGATGCGCCCCCCACGGGCGTTCAAGAACACGGCCGCGCCGTCTTGGTCGAGCGCCCCCGCCTTGCCGTGCAGGCCGGGGCGTCCGCTTGCAAGGTAGTCGGCCAGGGCTCGGGCGGCGCTGCCCACGATGGGCACGAGGCGTTCCTTGCTCCCCTTGCCAAAGACCCGGAGGAACCCCTCGTCGAGATAGACCTCGCTCAGGTCGAGGCCGCACAGCTCGCTCACCCGCAGGCCGCAGCCGTAGAGCACCTCGAGCATCGTATGGTCGCGACAACCGGCACACGTCGGCGGGAACTGCTGGTCGAGCAGGTCAAACGCCTGCTCCACGGTAATGGCCTCGGGCAGCCGGTCGGGCTTCTTGGGCAGCCTTACGTCGGCCGTAGGAAAAGAAGACGCCAGGCCGTCGGCGTAGAGAAACCGGTGCAGCCCCTTGATGGCCGACACGGCGCGTTCCACGCTCG
>JAHZGC010000003.1:74310-126292 GCA_019421015.1 Coriobacteriaceae bacterium
AGGCGGCGTAACCCAGGGTGTGGAGACGGGCGGAGTAACGCTCCACGTGGGAGCGGGTCACCTCGTCGGGGTCGACGACGGAGCACTCCTTTACAAGCCAGGCGGCCCACCCCGCAAGGTCACGCCCATAGGCCTCGACGGTCAGGGGAGACGCCCCCCGCTCGACGCGCAGATAGTCGAGGTACTCGTCGATACCCCGCTCGATAGCGCTGCGCCGAGCCGGCTGTCCCATGGCCCCTCCCCCGTTCCAAACGGCGCGTGCGCCCACACGGCCTGCACGGGCGCACGCTTCGCACCGAGCCGCCGTCCCTCGCAGGGGAGCGAACGACGGCGGCCGACCCTGTACGGGTGCTAATCTTACACGGATTGCCCGTTACCGGCAGGCAGCGGCGATGAAGTCCCGAAACAGCGGGTGCGGGCGCGTGGGACGGCTCTTGAACTCGGGGTGGAACTGTCCGGCGACATACCACGGGTGCACGTCACGGGGCAGCTCGACCATCTCGACCAGATGGCCGTTGGGGGAGGTGCCGCTCACCACCAGCCCTGCCTCCTCGATGGCCGGGCGGAAGGCGTTGTTCACCTCGAAGCGGTGGCGGTGGCGCTCGTCGATGCGGGGCACGCCGTAGGCCTCGGCCGCCAGCGTGCCCTCCTTCACGACACAGGGGTAGGAACCCAGGCGCATGGTGCCGCCCATGTCGGTGATGCCGGCCTGGTCGGGCATGAGGTCGATCACGGGGTGTTGCGTGGACTCGCTGAACTCGGCGGAGTGGGCGTCGGACCAGCCCAGGACGTTGCGCGCAAACTCGCAGACCGCGACCTGCAGCCCCAGGCAGATGCCCAGGTAGGGAATCTTGTGGGTGCGGGCGTAGTTGGCCGCCACGAGCTTGCCCTCAAAGCCGCGCTGACCGAAGCCGCCGGGGACAAGGATGCCGTCGGCCTTGCCGAGCACCTCGTCGGCATTCTCGGCGGTAAGCTCCTCGCCGTCGATGAGCTCGATGTCGACCTGGCGGCCGTTGGCCACGCCGGCGTGGTGGAGCGCCTCGATGACCGAGAGGTAGGCGTCGGGAAGCTGGATGTACTTGCCGACCACCTTGATCTTGACGGGCTCGCCGGAGGCCTCGGCGGCCGACTTGGCGTCGAGGAAGCCGTTCCACTCGGCCATGTCGCTCTCGCGCGGGTCAAGGCCCAGCCGCTCGCAGACCTTGAGGTCGAAGCCCTGCTCGGCCAACAGGTTAGGCACGTCGTAGATAGAGGGGCAGTCGGCGTTCACGAACACGGCGTCGTGGTCCACGTCGCAAAACGACGCGATCTTGTCGCAGAGCTTCTGATCGACCTCATGGTCGGCGCGGCACACGATGATGTCGGGCGAGACGCCGAGGCTGCGCAGCTCCTTGACCGAGTGCTGGGTGGGCTTGGTCTTAACCTCGTGGGAGGCGGCGATGTAGGGCAGCAGCGACACATGTATATAGCAGACGTTGTCGTAGCCCACATCCTTGCGGAACTGGCGGATGGCCTCGATAAAGGGCTGCGACTCGATGTCGCCGATGGTGCCGCCGATCTCGGTGATGACCACGTCGGCCTCGGTCTTCTCGGCCAGGCGGTGGATACGGGCCTTGATCTCGTTGGTCACATGCGGGATGACCTGCACGGTCCCCCCGAGAAAGTCGCCGTGGCGCTCGCGGTTGATGAGGGTCTGGTAGACCGAGCCCTGGGTGACGTTGGAGTCGCGGTTGAGGCTCTCGTCGATGAAGCGCTCGTAGTGGCCCAGATCCAGGTCTCCCTCGTGGCCGTCGTCGGTCACGAACACCTCGCCGTGCTGGAAGGGGCTCATGGTGCCGGGGTCCACGTTGAGGTAGGGGTCCATCTTCTGCATCGTGACCTTGTAGCCCCGGGACTTGAGCAGGCGCCCCAGGGAAGCCGCCGTGATGCCCTTGCCCAAGGAGGATACGACACCGCCGGTCACGAACACATGCTTGGTCATAGAGGAAACCCCGCTCTCTTCGGTACGCCGCGCAAGCGGCCGCGAACGATTACGGGATTACATGGTACCCCCTTTTGCCGGCTCCTTGCGACCGCAAGACGCCAAAGCGGCACGGGATTTCTCAGGCTCGAAACACAGCGGACACATGGGCCCGCGCAGGCGGCCGGAGCACGCCAGTACCGGCACGTAGACGCGACGCAGGCCTTCTCAAATGCCCCAAAGACAAAAAAGCCCCGACGGAGATTCGCCGGGGCTTACGAGTTCGCGATGGTGGGCCGTCAGGGATTCGAACCCTGGACCTTGGGATTAAGAGTCCCCTGCTCTGGCCAGCTGAGCTAACGGCCCATCGGAGCTGCATGGGGTGGGTGAAGGGGCTCGAACCCTCGACCTTCGGAGCCACAGTCCGACGCTCTGCCAATTGAGCTACACCCACCATGTCCTTGCAGCCAGGTAATAATGACGGACTCCCCGACGGAATGCAAGCCTTTCGAGAGGTACAAACAATATCCACGATTGCGCCACGAGAGTCTGGCCCCGGCAGAACCCGGCGGGGCGTATACTCCCCTCGACAACCCTTATGCGATCCGCACCCGTGCGGCTCGCCCGTGTCAGAACCCTTGGGAGGGGCCATGACAACGAACCGACGTGTTCTGGGCGACACGCCCCAGGACGTCGAGCGTGCACGCGCACACCAGGCCGCTGAGGCGGCGGCTGCGCGGGCGGCCCTCGACGACCGGGTCTCGCTCGGCAAGAAGCTGGCACTCGCAGGTGCCTTTGTGGCCGTCTTTTTGCTCTCATTCAGCATGGGGCGCTACCCCATCGCGCTGCCCGACCTGTTCGGCGCCGTGTGGTCGGTCGTCACCGGCAACGCCGATGCCGTGGACCCCCGCGTCTACACGGCCCTGTTCAACGTACGCCTGCCGCGCGTCCTCATGGTCCTGCTCGCCGGCGCCGCCTTGGCCGTCTCGGGCGCGGCCTACCAGGGCATGTTCAAGAACCCCCTCGTCTCCCCCGACCTGCTCGGCGCGTCGGCCGGGGCCAGCCTGGGGGCCTGCCTGGGGCTGCTCTGGGGGCACGGCACCCTCACGGTGCAGCTCATGGCGTTTTGCGGGGGGCTTCTTGCCGTAGGTATGAGCGTCTGGTTCGCCAAGCTCGTGCGCTACGACCCCATCCTGTCGCTCGTACTGGCGGGCATGCTCGTCTCGACCCTGTTCCAGAGCGGCATGAGCATCGTCAAGTTCGCCGCCGACGCCGACGACAAGCTGCCGACCATCACGTTTTGGCTCATGGGCAGCTTTAGCCGCATCGACCGACATGACCTGGCGGTGGCGCTGCTCCCCATGCTCATGGGCTTTGCCATCCTCGTGTCCCAGAGCTGGAAGCTCAACGTCTTGAGCTTCGGCGAGGAGGAGGCCCGCTCCATGGGCGTCAACACCGGGCGGGTGCGCATCCTGGTCATCCTCGCCTCGACGATGCTCGTGAGCTGCACCGTCGCCGTGGCGGGCGTCGTGGGGTGGGTGGGCCTGGTGATCCCCCACCTGGCGCGGGCCGTGGTGGGTCCCAACTACCGGCGGCTGCTGCCCACGTCGATCCTCATAGGGGCGGCATACCTGCTCGCCGTCGACGACATAGCGCGCAACCTCACGGCCGTCGAGATCCCCATCGGCATCTTGACCGCCATCCTCGGCGTGCCGTTCTTCCTGGTCATCTTCCGCCGCAACATGAGGGGGTGGTAGCCCGTGCTCCAGGTTGAGGACCTGCACGTCGGCTACGGGGGCACCGAGATCGTGAAGGGTGCGACCTTCTCGGTCGAGGAGGGCGAGTACGCCTGCATCATCGGGGCCAACGGCTGCGGCAAGACCACCACGCTCAAGGCCGTGCTCGGGCTGCATAAGGCCAGCTCCGGGACCGTGTTCATAGACGGGCGCGCGACCCGCGGCATGGACGAGCGGGAGCTGGCCCGCGCCTTTGCCTACATCCCCCAGGTACACCGACCGCCGTTCCCGTTCTCGGTGGCCGACGTGGTGCTCATGGGACGCACGCCTCACCTGGCGTCCATGAGCCGCGCGAGCGACCACGACCGGTCGGTGGCCTTCGACGCCATGGAGCGCATGGGGGTGCTGCACCTGGCGGCCCGCTCCTACACCGAGCTCTCGGGCGGCCAGCGCCAGCTCGTGCTCATCGCTCGGGCACTTGCCCAGGAGCCGCGCCTGCTCGTCATGGACGAGCCCACGGCAAGCCTGGACTTCGGCAACCAGGAGCTGGTCCTCTCCACCATGAAGGATTTGGCCCTCGAGGGCATGGGCGTGCTCATGGTGACCCACGACCCCGACCACGCGCTGTACTGCGCCAGCAAGGTGATCGTGATGGAGGAAGGCACGGTCAGTACCGTGGGAACCCCGGCCGAGACGATCACGGAGGAAACGCTCGACCGCATCTATGGCATCGAGACCCGCGTGGTCGACGTCAAGGTGGCCCCCGGCGAGACGCGCCGCGTGTGCGTGATGGTGTAGCGGCGTCCCTGCCGAAGCGCCGTTGCCTGCAGGCAAAAAGACGGGGCACGGGCGCAGGCGTTGTGCTAAAGTGGCCGTACCTGGGAGCGCTCCCGGCAAGGTGCCGGGAATCGGGCGCCCCCTATCAACGTCCTTGGGAGGGACTTCATATGCAGCAGCTTTTGATGGGACGGCTGTCCCGTCGGTCCTTTGTGGCCGGCGCGGCGGCGGCACTGGCCTGCGCAGCCTTCGGCGGCCTGAGTATCGCCTCGGCCGACGAGGCCACCCGCACCTTCGTCGACGACGCCGGGCGCGAGTGCGTGATCCCCACCGCCGAGAACCTCGTGTCCATCTACTACACCAGCCCGGTCTCCGAGATCTACGGCTTTACCCTGGCTCCCGACCTGGGCTGCGGCACCACCTTTGACCCCTTTGCGCCCGAAGAGCTCAAGTACCTGCCCGAGGGCTACGGCGACCGTCCCAGCCTGGGCACCCTTGCCGGCGGCAAGGAGCTCAACCCCGAGGCCATCATCAACGCCGGCCCGCAGCTCATCCTGAGCATCACCAACTCGAGCGAGATCACCCAGAGCGACATCGACACCGCCGACGACATCCAGGAGAAGACCGGCATCCCCTGCATCGTGCTGCGCGGCGGCATGGACGACGTGGTCGACCTCTACCAGCGCCTCGGCGACCTGCTCGGCCGCGAGGACGACGCCAAGGTGCTCTCGGACTACTGCAAGGACGTCCTTGACAACGTGAAGAAGGCCGTGGACTCGATTCCCGAGGACGAGCGTGTGACGCTCTACTACGCCGAGGGGCCCGAAGGCCTGCAGACCGAGCCCGAGACCTCCTCGCACGCCCTGACCTTCAAGATCGCCGGTGCCAAGAACGTGGCCGACGTCGAGGGCAGCAACAGGGTCGAGGTCTCGCTCGAGCAGGTGCTCGCATGGGACCCCGAGGTCATCATCGCCTGGAGCACCGTGGTTCGCGGGGGCGCCTCCGACGTCATCCCCGAGGACCCGAACTGGGCCGAGATCAAGGCCGTCAAGGACGGCCGCGTCTACACGATGCCCAACACGCCCTTTAGCTGGTGCGACCGCCCGCCGTCGGTCAACCGCTTCCTCGGCATCCAGTGGGTCGCGAACATGCTCTACCCCGAGGCCTACGACGTGGACATGGTCGAGGTCACCAAGGAGTTCTACAGCCTGTTCTACCACGTGGAGATCACCGACGAGGACGCCCTCGAGCTGCTGGGCAACAGCTACCCGCCCTACGGGACCGAAGAGGCCGCGAAGGGCTCGAAGTAACGCGCAGGACGGCACACAGGGGCGCGGTGGGGAGGATGGGGTTCTCCGCCGCGCCCCTTTTGATATCTGGCATATCTGGTTCGGCAGGAGAAGGGGGTCCACGTGAGGTTTGCGGAGAAGCCCGTACAGCTCGAAAGCGGCGTCGACTGGAGGGCTCTGTGGCTTGAGGAGCGCGCAGGGCGCGACGGCATCGAGGACGCGGCGTTTTGGGACCGACGGGCCCAGGGCTTCTCGGCCTCGTGCCAGCGCAGCCCCTACGCCCGGGAGTACCTGGAGCGTGCGGGGGTGCGGCCCGGGGAGACCGTGATCGACATGGGCTGCGGTTCGGGCACGTTGGCGCTGCCGCTGGCCGCCGAGGGGCACGCGGTGACCGCGTGCGACCTTTCGGGCAAAATGCTCGAGCGGCTTGAGGAGCAGGCGCAGGCCGACGATGTGGCGTCGCGCATCGACCTCCGGCAGCTCTCGTGGCTCGACGGCTGGGAGGACCTCCCCGTGGCCGACGTGTTCCTGGCGTCGCGCTCGCTCTACAGCACCGACCTGCGCGAGACGATCCTCAAGATGGAGCGCCACGCCCGGCGCAGGGTCTGCCTCACGGTCTCGACCATCGACGGTCCGGCCCACGACAACACCATGCTGCGCGCCATAGGCCGGCCGTGTTCGGAGCGCTCGGAGTCTGTGTACGTGGTGAACCTGCTGCTGCAGATGGGCAGGTTCCCCGAGCTCTCATACATCTCTCATGTAAAGCCCGTCTTCGGGTCCACGGCCGAGGAGTTGCGCTCGGAGTTCGAACGCGAAGACGGGCCGTTCACCCCCGAGGAGGCACGGCTGCTCGAGGAGTTTATCGCCGAGCAGTTCGAGCCAACGGAGAAGCCCGACGGGACGCCGGCCATGGCCAGGCGCTACGACCGCCCCGTGCGCTGGGCATTCATAGCCTGGGAGCCGCCGCTCCGATAGGGCATATCTTTAGAAGCACCCTCCGCAAAAACAGTCGAACATGAGCAGCGCGTCGCCGAAGAGCTGGCCGCGACCGCGCTCCACGAGCGCCCGCACGGCGTCGGGGTCGGCCACCACGCTTCCCGCCAGGCACTCGACGCCCTCGTCGAACATCAGGGCCGCCGGCACGACGCTCGGCCCCACGAGCACCGTGTGGGTGCAGCCGCCCAGCCGCGCGAGCTCCAGAAGGCGCGGCTGGGTCTTGTTGGTGAGCGTGACGCCGGTCATGAAGAGGTAGTCCTGCTCGGGGACCAGATACTCGCAGGCGGGGTCGGGGGTGTCGATGTCGCTCGTGCAGGTGCGCTCGAGCACCGTGAGCACGCCGCCGCGCTCCCGGGCGATGCGCTCCACATGGGGAAAATGCCCCACCACGCAAACCCTCTTGCCGGGCATCTTGGACGCGTAGACGGCAAAGGCGTCGGCGGCCCGCTCGTGGTCGAGCGGCTGGGCGCCCTCGTCGTCGTAGGTAGCCCCCAGGGGATCGAGCAGCTCGCGGCGGGCATACCAGGCGTTGAGTGCCGCAACGCCCAGGGTCGCCTCCCCCCAGTTCCAGGACTTGGCGAGCCCGGCCACCTCGCGCAGGGGGCGGCCCACCAGGGGGCTTTCGGTTGTAGGCGCTCCCCCGCCGGTGCAGGTCATGGCCACGCCCATGCCGCTTTCGGACTCGACGTAGGTCCAGGCGGCCCCCAGGCAGAGGCGCGTCACCGCCACGTCGTCGGGAATGCCGTCGATCAGGGCGTCGTAAAGACGCCAGGGGTTGTGCGTGGCAGGTGCGGCCGGGGACTCGCTCATGATGACCCTCCCAAGGTCCGATGGGGCGATTTCGATATGGATATAGGGGCGGGGCTGCCGGAATTGAGGCCGGGGGCACCCCACGCCTTGTTGGAACCCCGTGATTGTACTCCATAGGTCCGGGCCATGCCCCGGCGAGGAGGACTTCCGATGTAAGCTGGGAACGTTGGAAAACCGGTGCCCCGACGACCCCGAAAGGACCCCCATGAGCGAACGCCTCGACAGCGCGCTGGTCAGGCGCGGGCTTGCCGCTTCGCGCGAGAAGGCCAAGGCAGCCCTGGCGGCCGGACACGTCTACGTGGACGGGTCGCCCGCCCTCAAGGCAAGCCAGCCCGTGGACGACGGCACCCTGCTCGAGGTGCGCGGGGTCGCGATGCCCTACGTGGGCCGTGGGGGCCTCAAGCTCGAGAAGGCCCTGCGGGTTTTTGGGGTGGACGTGCACGGCGCGGCCTGCCTCGACCTCGGCGCCTCCACCGGCGGCTTCACCGACTGCCTGCTGCAGAACGGGGCATCGCAGGTGGTGGCGGTCGACGTGGGCCATGACCAGCTCGCCCAGCCGCTGCGCGACGACCCACGCGTGGTGAGCCTCGAGGGCACCGACGCCCGGGACCTCACCTGCGAGCAGGCGGGCGGCCCCTTCGCCGTGGCGGTCACCGACGTCTCATTCATCTCGCTCGGCAAGGTGCTCCCGGCCATGGCGGGGCTGCTCGCAGAGGGAGGCGTCGCCCTCTGCCTCATCAAACCGCAGTTCGAGGCGGGGCCCGAGCATGTGGGCAAACGCGGCGTCGTCAAAGACCCGCGGGTGCACCGCGAGGTGATCGCCCGAGTGCTCGCCCAAGCCGAGGGTGTGGGCCTCGACGTGCGGGGGCTGGACTTCTCGCCCATCACGGGGCCGCAGGGAAACATCGAGTATCTGCTCTATGCGCGCAAGGGGGGCGAGGGCAACGCGAAGACGCCCGGCGAGCCCCGAGGGGCGACCACCGGGGTCGACATCGACGCCGTGGTGCGCGCGGCTCACGAGGAGCTCGAACGGCGATAGGATCCGCTGGCGGAGCATGGCACCGAGCCGGAGCTCGGGACAGCCGTGGCCATAAACCGACGGTTTACATGCATAGTTGAGTTCATACCCCCGGGCTGAGAAGGGCGGTTTCCAGCAGGGCCCCTCCTGACCCCTTTAGGGGGAGCTTCCCGCCTATGAAGATATCTCCATAATTATTTGCGCAGGTAGAACCCAATTTTTAGAAATCATACCATCGGGATGGTATAGAGGAAGACACCCTGGGGCATCATAGGGTCAGCGCAGCGCAGGAGCAAAGCGTCACCTCCTGAGCAGCCGATAAAATGCATATTCTTATGACCGGGTCTCGTGTCTCCCCTTACACGCAGACGTCTGGTACATCCCCTTTAGGCGACGGGTACGACAGTTTCCTCCCCCTTGGCTGTCGAGTATACCCGTCGCCCCTTTTTGTGTATCGGGCCGACGGTAAGGCCCTTGGGGCAGCAGAGACGCCGTCCGGGAGGGCCGTTCCCTCCCCCATCCGCTCGGCCACCCCTTCTTCCCATCACAGCTGCCGCATGGCCCGCAACCATTGCGGGCATACGGGTCTCAACACGCCGATACCCCATGCGCCGTGCATGGCTCTATCGAAAGGAGACCGACCATGCAGTTCAAGAGCATCGTCGTGCCCTATGATGGGTCCGACCACTCCAAAGACGCCCTCAAGATCGGCAAGGGCTTTCTCGACGACGACCCCGAGGCCACGCTTCACGTGATCACCGTCATCGACAGCGAGTTCATCGACCCGCCCACCGACTACGACGGGCTTGGCTATGCGGCGGGCATGCCGCTCGGGACCTTTGACATCCAGGAATATCAGGAGCTTTCAAAGCTCGCCCTCGAGCGGGCCAAGGAGAGCCTGACCGAGGGTGCCAAGGAGGTCTTTGGGGACCTGGCACCCTACGGGAAGCGCCTGGTGCTGGAGCCGGTCACCGACGTCTCGGCCGTCTCGGGCATCAAGGCCTATGTCGACCAACACCACTGCGACCTGGTCATCATCGGCCGGCGCGGCCTCGGCAAGATCCGCAGCCTGCTCGGCAGTGTGAGCACCGGGGTGCTCCACGAGGTGGACGTGCCGGTGCTCACGGTGAAGTAGGTGCCACCAAAAAAGGGCGCTGCGGGGATCGGCGGTGTTCGCCATGGGAGCGCCGTGGTATCGTGCGCGAGGCATAAGAAGCCGCCGACCCCATACAAGGAGACTCCATGAGCGAACCGAACGCCGCCCCCGACCGCGACCTGCGCCCCGGCGACATCGTGCGCAACTTCAAACGCGAGACCGTAGTCGATGGCAGCCAGCGCTACCTCTACCGCATCGTGGCCTTTGCGCGCCACACCGAGACCGACGAGGAACTCGTGGTCTACGAGGCTCTCTACCCGCCGTTCGGCATCTGGTGCCGCCCGCGCGCAATGTTCGAAGGGGAGGTCGACCGCGAGAAGTACCCCGAGATCCGGCAGCGCTGGCGGTTCGAGAAGGTCGAGGGGTAGCAGGGCGCACGTAGGGTGCGGCCGCGAGCTGGCCGGGGACATAAAAGCGAAGGGCTCGGCCACCCCAATGGGTAGCCGAGCTCTTCGTGTGCAGTCCGTACAAACGGCAGCGTAGGCCCTTGGAGTGTCCCTACGCCATCGCGGCCGCGGCGGCCTTCTGGCCGGCGTTGATGCCCATGACCACGATGTCGCACACGGCGTTGCCGCCCAGGCGGTTGTCGCCGTGGATGCCGCCCGTGACCTCGCCGGCGGCGTAGAGGCCGGGGACCTTCTCGCCGCGGATGGTGAGGGCCTGGGAGTCGCCGTCGACGTAGACGCCGCCCATGCAGTGGTGGATGCCCGGCGAGCAGGGGATCGCGTAGAAGGGCGCGGTCTCGAGCGGCTCCTTGAGGCCGGTGGTGCGGCCGAAGGGGTCGCCCTCGCCGCCGGCGGCCACGGCGGCGTTGTAGGCGTCGAGGGTGGCCTGGAGGGCGGCCTCGTCGAGGCCCAGCGCCGCGCAGAGGTCCCCCAGGGTCTCGCCCTTGACGCTCATCTCGCGGTTCTCGTAGTTGGCGCAGACCTTGTTGGCGTCGAAGAGGGCCTGGTCGTAGAGCACCCACACCTTGCCGTCGGGCTGGGCGAGCTCGGCCTGGGACACCACGTCGCGGGTGCCCATCTCGTTGGTGAAGCGCTCGCCGTTCGCGTTCACGAGGATGCCGCCGCCACCGCGCACGGCCTCGCCGATGAGGGCGCCGGTCTCCTGGAACACGGTGGGGTGGATCTGGATCTGGTCCATCTGGATCAGGTTGGCGCCGGCCGCCTGGGCCATGGCCATGCCGTCGCCCTGCACGCCGGGGGCGTTGGTGGTCACGAACTCGGCCAGGTCGGGGCGGTACATCGAGATCATGTCGAAGTTATGGCCAAAGCCGCCGGTGGCCAGGACCACGGCCTTGGCCTCGTAGGTGGCGAGATTGCCGTCCTTGTCCTCCACCACGACGCCGCACACGGCGCCGTCGCTCACCACGAGCTCGCGGGCCGGGGTCTCGTAGACGATCTCGATGCCGGCGGCCTCAACGGCGGCCTCGAGGGCGGGCACCAGGTTGGCGCCGACGGCGGTCTTGTCGGCCGGGCGGTGGCAGCGGGCCACGCTGGCGCCGGCCATGCTCGTGACGTCCGAGAGCTCCAGGCCGTGGGCCGCCACCCAGTCGACGGCGGCCGCGGAGCCGGAGCAGAGCTGCTCGACGAGGGCCACGTTGTTCTTGTTGTGGCCGCCGGCCACGGTGTCGGAGATGAAGAGCTCCACCGAGTCCTCGATGCCGGCGTCCTTCTGGTACCGGGTGTAGGCGGCGTTCATGCCGGAGGACGAGTAGCTCGTGTTGCCGCCGCAGATGGCCATGGACTCGAAGACGACCACGCTCTCGGCGCCCGCCTCCTTGGCGGCGATGGCGGCGCACATGCCGGCACCGCCGGCACCCAGCACGATGACGTCGTGGGAGCCGGCCACGGCGGCCTCGTCGGCCACGGCGGCGGAGGCGCCGAGGGCGGCCACGGCCGCAGCGGCGGCGCCGGCGGCCACGAACTGGCGGCGGTTCATTGCAAGGGACATGGGGTTCTCCTTCTGAGTTGAAACGGATGACTTGATGCAGCTCGCACGTTGCAGCGGGAACTTTTGGGCGCACCGGCGCGAGACGGTTCGGGAACGCCCCGGCAGGTCATGGCACAGACGGCCTGCCGGGGCACCGCCCCGCTGCGGCGGACCCATCAAGGGTTGAGGGGGATGGGGCGCGAAGGGCGTTGGGGAACGACCTTCGCGCTAGGGGACGAGCGAAGGTTTACGCCTGGGCGCGGAGCTTCTCCACGACCTTCTCGGCGAACTTGACCACGGCGAGCCACTCCTCGCCCTCGGGGATCTCGAGCGCTACGAACATCGAGCTGCCGTCGCCGGTGCCGTCGGAGCCGGTGAAGTCGGCGTCAAAGTTGTAGTCGCCGGCCAGGGCCTTGGCGTTGCGGATCGTCTCGAGCTCGAGGCGCTTGGCGGCCGTCTCATACTCGCCCTTGACGCAGTGGGTGAAGATGTTGCTCACGTTCTTGATCATGCCCTCGACCGTGCGGTCGTCCACAATGCCCGTCTTGTTCTCGCCCAGATTGCGGATGGCGGTGTTGAGGTTGGACCAGCAGATGTCGTAGACGATGGAGGGGGTGTCCATCATGTTGGCCACAACCTGGGTCCAGGTGTACACCTCGTCGCGGAACTTCTTCTCGCCCCAGTACTCGATGCCGGTGGCCTCCTGGGTGTTGGTGCCGGTCCAGGAACCGGCCTGGCCAATCACGGCCTTGCCGAGCTTGTGGGTCGAGGCCTGGACGGCGCGCACAAGGCCCTTGTACTTGCCCGAGTTGCCGGGGCGGCCGTCGATCTTGATGTCGGCGCGCTCCATCTCGGAGTCGATGGCGGCCTGGATGAGCACATCGGTGCACCAGTCGTTGTCGTCGGCCTTCATGAAGGTGAGGTTGGGCAGGTTGTTAGGTACCATGTCGCCGGTCTCGGGGTCCCACTTGCCACCCATGGAGCCCATGTGCTCGATGCCCACGGTGACGCTCACCTTGTCGACGACCTCGGGGAAGACCTGGTAGGGGTCGTTGGCGAAGTTGCCGGTCTCAAAGCCCTCGATGAAGTGGCGGGTGTCGACACAGGCCACGAGGGTCTTGTTGCGCTGCTCCTGGGGGATCTGGCTGAAGTAGTGGAAGATGCCGAGGGTACCGAGGGCACCGTTGTCCTGCACCAGGTTCATGGCGTCAGAGTGCGAGTTGACAGTGATGTACTCGTCGGCGTCGGTGCCGTAGTTCTTGCCCGGGAGGAAGTACAGGAAGTTCCAGTTGTCGACGACCGTGAAGGTGGCCTCCATGCCCATGGTGGCCTCCTTGCCGGCGGCCGCGGCCTCCTCCACGATCTGAGCGGTCTTGTTGTCGACCACGAGCACGGGACCGGGGTTGCGCACCTTCTGACGGTCGATGAGCGTGAACACCTGGGTCCACGGCAGGGCCGAGAGGATGATGGTGCCCACGGCACCGCCCTTGAGCGAGTACTGGTTCATGTTGCCCCACTGGCCAAAGTCCCAGCGGCCCACCCAGTCGCAGTTGAACTCGGGCTGGCAGATCTCGAGCAGGCCGGCTTCCATCGGGGGGTCGGAGCGGTAGTTGGTGTCGGTGATGACGTAGGTGCCCATGAAGGACTCGGTATAGGGAGGCTCGGGGAAGGGAGCCGGCTTCATGACGACGATCTTGCCCTCGAAGGCGCCGTCCTCGGGCTCGCCGTCGGCCATGTCCCAGATGCACATCTCGGCCGTGATGCCCTCGGCAGGCATGTCGGCGCCGCAGAGCTGCACGTGGGTGGCCACGGGGATGTTCTCGCCGTCGATCTTAATCCACTGCATCTCGTCGTGGCGCTCGGGCCAGTCCTCGCAGAGGTAGGACTCGAAGTCGAAGTGGTGCTCGAGGATGTCGACGCAGCCGTACTCGGTGAGCTTGTCCTTGATGAAGTTTAGATACTCGTCGTAGTGGGTGTAGCCGGGGTACAGCGGGTCGCAGGTGTTCTTGTACTCGTGCCACTCGCGGCCGAGCTCGGCGGGCATGGCCAGCGACGGGTCGATCTTGCCGTCGGCGGTGGTGGAGCCGTTCACGAGAAGGGGGGTGCCTTCGGCCACCTCCTCGGCCTGGGCGGCCACGGGGGCGGTCAGGGCAGCGACGGCACCCAAGCCGGCGGCCACAGCGGCGCTTGCACCTACGAAGTTCCTGCGGGTCATATTCATGGAACAACCTCCTTATATGTGTGCACGGGGAGCCGTGCACGTATCCGGGATGTCTCCAGACGGCCCGGGGCTCCTCCTGCCCCGTCCGGCTGCGACGTGGCCCATCTTGGCCCGAACGCCCCAGGGCAGTCCTCACATAAAGGGGGTACATCGGGCGCATCCTTGTCGCGAAGCGGGGACTCTTGTATGTCGCAAAGTGGGTTAATTTAGCGTTTACGCAGGTAGATGCCGTATCGGCGAATGGGGGTGCCGTGGGACTGCGCGCAAGATTGCGCTATCCTTACAGCCGTGGGGCCGAGTTGTCGTTAAGGGGGACAGGTTCATGGGGCAGCGCGTGGCGCTCATCGTGGGGTTGGCACTGTGGTTCCCGCTGCTGCGTGGGGAGTTCTTCACCCCCTATTTCTCGTGGCCCGTCGAAGGGCCGCTGCCGACCATCGCCTTTAACGTCGTTACGATTTGCGTCGCCTTGGCGATGCTGTTCGCCCAAGAAAGGACCGAACGCCTACTTAGGGAACATCCCGAGCTCGTGACGGCCTGCTCGCTTGCCTGCGCCGGGCTGCTGCTTCCCTTTGCAGTCTCATCTCCCAGCCTCCCCGTCTTGATCGGTGCCGTCGTGACGACCGCGGCATCGTTCTGCCTTCTGGCAGGCGGCTGGGGCACGGTCTGCTTTTCGCTCCACCAAGACAATTTGAGGGGTGTGTTGTTCGACATAGCGGCCGCCTACGCATTGAGCTACTTCACCATGCTCCCGGGAATTGCGGGGGCACTCCCCGGGGCGCTCAGAGCCCTTTGCGCGACGGGGTCGGGCATAGCGTTTTACCTGTCGGTTGTTACTGGATCGCTTCGGGCACCCTTGCCCCGGCCTGTTCCTCCTGGAACTCACCGTCCCCTCTTTCGCGATATGGCAATCATCGTGACCATGTACTTTGTGGTGGAGCTTATCTCGGCCGTCCTCGTGGGGATCTTCATCCCTGCCGGCCACCCTGGCTCGGCAAGCCCTTGGCGCTCCTGGATCTCGTTGGCCTCGGCGGTGATACTCGTTTTGCTCTGGCTGCCCCGCAAAAAGGCCTTACCGCCTGCCGTGCCCATGTTTTTTGGCATGGCCGTAATCCTGGTTGGCAGCCTCCTGCTCATGTCAAACATCGATCCGTTGGTCGACTTTGGCACGCACGTGCTCACCTGCGGTCGGCGCCTGTGCTGGACGCTGCTGTGGATGCAGCTGCTCAACGCCTGCTATACGACTCCCCTGCATCCGGCTGCGGCGGTCGGCGGCCTCTTTCCCCTTGCGTTCATGGCGGCGCGCATCCCCGTGAACGTACTGCGCATCGTGGACCCGGCCCGCTTCATGGCCCCCGAGGGCATCTATGCGACCTCGCTCGTGCTCTCGCTCCTGCTCATCGCGAGCGCATTGGCACTGGCATGGCTCGAGGCCCTGCGTTCACGCGAGGCTTTGCGGGCAGACCCCGTATCCCCGGCACAGCTCGACTCCGAGTCGCTGCGCGGACAGGTGGCAGCGGAGCTGGCGACCTCGTGCAATCTGACCGAACGGGAGCAGGCGGTCCTCGGGCTGCTTTCGCGCGGCTACACCGTAAAGCGCATTGCCGACGAGCTTTGTGTGTCCGACAACACCGTACGCGCCCACACCAAGGCAATCTATCGCAAGGTCGGGTGCCACTCCAAACAGGAGCTCGTAGACCTGGTCGAGACGCGCATGGGCACAGCAAAAAACGGGATCCCGGGTGAAGGGCGCTGAAATCGGACTCGCCGCCGTCTTTCAGGATCGTCTCCCAAAAAGCGTTGCGCGATCTTTTGCACTCGAGGCCATCTCCCAAATCCCAGGGTCGTTCCGCATAATCAGAGTTCTGGATAGGCGCGCAAGCCCCCAATGGGCTCCGATGTTCTCCCCTCGCCTACAAGCCAGAGAGACCCGACGGCCGATACCCCTCTTGAACTGCGGTTTTTCTAACTCCTCGTTTACCGAGAGCGTGACAACCGACCCCCGGGGCCGACTACCGTGCTCGTCCGCCTATCCAGAACCCTGATTATGCGGCGGTATCTCCGATTTTGCCGCGCGCCGCAAAACGGTTGCGCGAATATGTCTCGATGGTCGATGATTGATGCCAAGACAACCGCGACGCGAGGAGAACACGAGGAGGGAGCAGGCGGTGGCCTTGTTTAAAGAGGGTTCCGAGGTCAACGCGGCGCAGCTGCACGACGGGTTCACGCCCTCGCGCGGGCAGCTCCTCGCCATGGTGGTGCGCCTGAGCCTGCCGGTGGTAATCGCGGAGCTCTGCTCAACCGCCATGCAGTACATCGACGCCGCCATGGTGGGCAGCCTCGGCGAGGTGGCCACGGCCTCCATCGGCATCGTCGAGAGCACCACCTGGCTCGTGGGCGGCCTGTGCACCGCAGCGGCGACCGGGTTCTCGGTCCAGGTGGCCCAGCTGGTGGGCGCGGCGCGTCTCGCCGAGGCCCGCAACGTGCTGCGCCAGTCGCTGCTCGTGCTGCTCGGCTTTGGTCTTGCGCTCATGGCGGCCTGCATCGCGTTGAGCGACCCGTTGCCCCGCTGGCTCGGCTCCGAACCCGACGTGCTGCCGGGCGCCACGGCCTACCTGTGGATCTTCGCCCTTGGGCTGCCCTTCGTACAGATCAACCGCACCTGCGTGAACATGCTCCAGTGCAGCGGGGACATGCGTACCCCCAGCGCCCTGAACGTGCTCATGTGCGTTCTCGACGTGGTGTTCAACCTCATGTTCATCTTTCCCACACGCACGGCAACGGTGCTCGGCGTGGACGTCACGCTGTGGGGCGCGGGGCTCGGCGTGGCCGGGGCGGCGGTGGGCACGGTCCTGGCCGAGGCGGTCGTGGCCCTGCTCATGCTGTGGGCCACCTGTGTGCGCTCCCCCACCCTGCGGATCTTTGGCAAGGGGTCGGCCGCCCTTGCCGGAACCGGCACCCAAACCGCCCGCTGGAAACCTACCGCCCGCTGCCTTGCCGCCGCCGCGCGAATCAGCGCGCCCATCGCCCTGGAACGCGTGCTCATCAACGGCGCCCAGGTGGTCTCGACCGGCATCGTGGCGCCCCTCGGGACCACGGCGGTGGCGGCAAACTCGCTGGCCGTGACCGCCGAGAGCCTTTGCTACATGCCCGGCTTTGGCATCGGGTCGGCGGCCACCACCCTTGTGGGCCAGAGCATCGGGGCAAACCGGCGCGATTTAACCCGACGCTTCGCGCGAACCTCGGTGGCCCTCGGCATGGCCGTCATGACGGTCATGGGCGTGCTCATGTACCTGCTGGCCCCCGCAATGCTCGCTCTGCTCACCCCTGTGGCCGCCGTCCAGGTGCTCGGCACGCAGGTGCTGCGCATCGAGGCGTTCGCCGAGCCGCTCTTCGGGGCCGCCATCGTGTGCGCCGGCGCCCTGCGCGGGGCGGGAGACACCCTCGTGCCGAGCTTGATAAACCTCGCGACCATGTGGGGCATCCGCATCACCGCGGCGGCCCTGCTCGCCCCGCGCGTAGGGCTCGCGGGCGTGTGGCTCGCCATGTGCGTGGAGCTCTGCGTGCGCGGCAGCCTCTTCTTGGTGCGTCTGCTCCGCGAGCGCTGGCTGGCCCGGGCGCGCGTGGTGTAGCGCAGCGCGGTATCGGCGATAGTGGGCGGTGTCCAGCGGCCCTGCGGACTGCTGTAAACTGTGCAGGCCACAAACCAAGCCCAGAAAGGCAGCCCGACCCGTGAACAGCTTTGTCGTCTGCGTGGAGGCGGTTCTCCCCATCTTCGTTCTCATGGCTGCAGGCTACCTGTGCCAGCGCCTCGGTGTGATCAAGCGCGAAGCCGTGCCGGCCATGAACAGGGTGGCGTTCACGGTGTTCCTCTCGACCATGGTGTTCAACAGCATCTACACCTCCGATATCGCCGCCTCGGTGGACCCGTTTTTGCTGGCCTACACCGCCGTGGCGGCCGTGGTGGTGTTTGCGGCAGCCTCGGCCGTGGTGAATGCGGCGGTGCCCGTGGAGAACCAAAAGGGCGTCATGGTCCAGGGGATGTTCCGGTCGAACTTCGTGATGGTGGGCCTCGCCGTGGCCGAGAATCTGCTGCCCGAAGGCGAGATGGGCACCGTGGCCGTGCTCGTGGCAGTCATCATCCCCATCTACAACGTGCTTGCCGTCGTGACGCTTTCGGCCCACGGCGGAGAAGCCGCGGGCTGGACGGGTGTGCTGCGCAAGATTGCGACCAACCCGCTCATCGTCGCCACCGTGCTGGCGCTCGCCATGGCGGCGCTGGGCCTGCGGCTGCCCGCGGTGCTCGAGCGCTGCGTGGCGCAGGTGGCGGCGGTCTCGACCCCGCTCATGCTGTTCCTGCTGGGGGCGTTCTTCGAGTTCAAGAGCCTGCCCCGCTACGGCCGGCAGCTCGCCGTGGTGTGCCTGTTCAGGCTCGTGCTGGTGCCCGCCGCGGTGCTCGGCGTCGCCGTGGCGCTCGGCATCGAGAGCACCGGCCTGGTGGCCCTCATCGCGGTGTTCGCCACGGCCACGGCCATCGCCTCGTTCACCATGGCCCAACAGATGGGCGGCGACGCCGAGCTGGCGGGAGACATCGTGGTGGCCACGAGCGTGCTGTGCCCGTTCACGATCTTTGGCTTTGCCTACGCGCTCATGAGCCTGGGGTTGATCGCGGGGTAAAGGCACCGGGGTGCCGCCCGGGCCCGGACGCCCGCGGCCCCCATGCTACAATGCCCGCAGGGGACGGATTACCCGAACGACGAAAGCGGAGGGTGCCATGGACGCAGCGCACGATCTGAGCACAGGCGCGACTTTGAGCGACGACGACCTGTATTGGAACCAGCCTGAAGACCGTCGCGCCGAGCTCATCAACGGCACGCTCTACGACATGACGCCGCCGGCGCGTATGCACCAGGGCATCGTCACAGAGCTCGCCTACCTGCTCAAAAAGTACATCCATGAAAACGACGGTCTTTGCAAGGTCTACGTAGCCCCGTTCGCCGTTCGCCTCAACCTCGAGCGCACCGACTGGGTCGAGCCCGACGTCATCGTTGTCTGCGACCCCGCCAAGCTCTCGGACCGTGGCTGCGAGGGCGCGCCCGACCTCGTGGTCGAGGTCGTCTCGCCGTCGTCGCGAGCCCACGACTACCTGCGCAAGGCTCCCCGCTCCCTACGCGCCGGCGTGCTCGAGCTCTGGATCGTCGACCCCGACACCAGGCAGACCATCGTCTATCGGGCGTCCGACGACCCCGAGGGGCTCCTGGCCAGCTACTCGTTCGACGAGCCGGCACCCGTCGGCATCTGGGACGGCGCCTGCTCCGTGGTGCTTGGCGAGGCGCTCGGGTAAGGCGTCAGCGCCGCCCCTTCCGCCTGCGTGCCACGGCCACGTCCACCCCTACGCACAGCGCAACGTAGACCACCCACCAGGCCGCCCAGGCAAGCGGGCCCGCTCCCACCAGCAGGGGCACGGGCGCGACAATCGGCGCAAAGCCTCTCGTCAGCCCGCAGAGCACGTTGTAGGCAACGGCCAGGGGGATGAACAGCACGATCCACACGTTCACCCGCACGAACAGTCGCAGCGCCCGGGGCTTCTCGGCCATGTTCGGGCTCTGACCCATGAGCGCCAGCGCGCAGCCCGCAATCATCATGACCAGCCCCACGCCGACCGACCACAGCTCCTGGCGCTCGAACCAGCTCACGACGGCCATCAGCAGGGCGGACCCATTGAGCGCGGTGCCGGCCACGGTGAACACCATGGCGCTGAGGGCACGGCCCTGGCGCGGCGCGGGCTCGATGCCTTTGAGCAGGTAGTCGGTGGTAGTCTCGAAGTAGTCGCTCAGCGCCACAACTTTGTCGATGTCAGGCGTACTCTGCTCGCTCTCCCACTTGGAGACCGCCTGGCGCGAGACGCCCACGGCGTCGGCCAGCTCCTCTTGGGATAGGCCGCGGGCCTTGCGCAGGTGCTGGATCCTATCGGCGATGTTCATGGGAAGGACCTCCCGTCTCATATGCGGCATGACCGTAGCATAGTACGGTTTGCGCCGGTTGCGTCTCCACCATCCACGCCGGTCAGGGCGTCAACCGCCGGTTGCGCAGGTTGCCGTGGGAGCCCACTGGGAACACGCTCGTCGAAAAAGGCCGGCGGGAGACGCCTCTGAGAAAAGCCTCGCCGGGGGCCTGTCAGGGAAGGTCTCGCCCGGGAGGGGCCTGTTAGGGAGGATCTCGCTAGGGAGGGTCTGCCAAGGGGGCCTGCCCGGGAGGACCTCGCCAGAAAAACCAGGATTATTTGGCATGGTAGAGGGGTTGGCGAAAAAAGTAGGTTTTTCTGGCAAGCCATCTACCTGCATAAATAACAAGAAACAACAGCTAGATGGCTTGTTTTCTCTCGCCGGAAAAACCAGCTTTTCTAGACAGGGCCCTCCAACCGAAGGTCCCCTGCCAAAATAACCTGTATTTTTTGGTATCGGGAGGCCTTACCAGCAAAATCTCACCGCTCCCAACTCCACTTTTCTACAGGAGAAGCCCCAGCGGCCCCCACGAGCCGTAATGGCGGGGCTATGGTGGATGCCGTCGAGCCGGGCAGGGGTTCTCCTCTGCCAAAGCCAAGCGCCAACCGCAACGAGAAGGGAACCGCACATCATGAGTGACCGCGCCGTACGCGAATTCGAACGCTGGGAGGCCCGGGTGACCGACCCCGAGCTAACAGCCGAGCTGCAGTCCATGCGCGCCCAGCTGGACGCCGGCGACGCCACCGCGGTGGAAGACGCGTTCTTCCAGGACCTGGAGTTCGGCACCGGCGGCCTGCGCGGCATGCTGGGGGCCGGCTCCAACCGCATGAACGTGCACACCGTGGCCCAGGCCACCCAGGGTTTGGCCGACTATCTGAACGCCCACTTCGAGAACCCGAGCGTGGCCGTGGCCCACGACAGCCGCAACAAGGGCGAGCTGTTCTGCGAGACCGTGGCCAGCGTCTTGGCCGCCAACGGTGTGCGGGCCTACCTGTACCCGCGCCTGGAGCCCACGCCGGCGCTCTCGTTTGCCACGCGCGACCTGGGTTGCTCCGCCGGCATCAACGTGACGGCCAGCCACAACCCGGCCGCTTACAACGGCTACAAGGTCTACGGGCCCGACGGCTGCCAGATCACCACCCAGGCCGCCCACGACATCCAGGCCGCTATCGCCGCCGTTGACATGTTCGGCGGCGTGAAGTCGATGGCCTTTGCCGACGCTGTGGAGAGCGGGCTTGCCTCCTACATCGAAGAAGGCACCCTCGACCGCTTTATCGACGCCGTAGCCGCAAGCTCCCAGCACGTGGGGGCCCCAGCCGACGGTGACGACCTCAAGCTCGTGTACACCCCGCTCAACGGCACGGGCATGGAGTGCGTGGGGCGCATCCTGGAGCGCATCGGCGTGCGCGACGTGACCGTGGTGCCCGAGCAGGCCGAGCCCAACGGGGACTTCCCCACCTGCCCCTACCCCAACCCCGAGATCCGCGAGGCGTTGGAGCTGGGCCTCAAGCTGACCGAGGACCTGGGGGCCGACCTGCTGCTGGCCACCGACCCCGACGCCGACCGCGTGGGCATCGCGGTGCACCACAACGGCGAAGACGTGCTGCTCACGGGCAACGAGGTGGGCGTGCTGCTGACCGACTGGCTGGCCGAGCGCACCGTCGCCAAGGGAGAGGACCTGGGCAACAAGGTGGTCGTCAGCACCATCGTGTCGACCAGCATGCTCGACGCCCTGGCGGCCGAGCGCGGCTTCGAGCTGCGCCGCACGCTCACGGGCTTCAAGTACATCGGCGAGCAGATCGGCCTGCTCGAGGCCGCCGAGCAGGCCGACCGCTACCTCTTTGGCTTCGAGGAGAGCTACGGCTACCTGGCAGGCACCCACGTGCGCGACAAGGACGCCGTGGTGGCGAGCATGCTCATCTGCGAGATGGCCCGCGACTACAAGGCCCGCGGCATGGACCTCGCCGACGCCATGAACGCCCTCTACGAGCGCCTGGGCTACTACCGCAACCTCACGGTCTCGCTCTCGTACCCCGGCGCCGACGGGGCCGCCCAGATGAAGGCCATCATGGAGGGGCTGCGCGCCCAGGCTCCCGCCGAGGTGGCCGGCCTGGCGGTGGAGGCCGTGGTGGACTACGCGTCGGGCGCGCCGATGCCCGTGGTAGGTGCCGCCTGCACCAGCGCCTGCGAGGCCTGCGGCCAGCCCCAGACGCTGCCTGCCGCCAACGTCTTCGAGCTGCAGCTCGCCGGCGGCAACAAGCTCATCGTGCGCCCCAGCGGCACCGAGCCCAAGATCAAGGCCTACGTGTTCGCCAAGGGTGCCACGCCCCAGGAGGCCGACGCACTGACCGGCGCCATCGAGGCGGCGGCGCGGGAGCTGCTGGGCGCGTAGGCTAAGCTCAGAATGCACGGCTTCGCAGGCCCCCTGCAGATCGGGTTCGATTCCGGTCCCGCAGGGGGCCTGCGCGTTGAGGGGGCGGCGGGGACCAGATGGGGAGTGAGGGGCATGCAGCAAGCGTGCACGTTTTAAGGCCGAACTTCTGTCATCCGAACATCTTTAAGGGTATGCTCTCCTTGCCTCGATATATCGCCGCTTACGTATTGATGCGCTGCGTTCTTACTACTTTGTGGGTGGAATGCCAGAAGCGGTCGAGGAATTTGCCGCAAGCCGCAACTACCAGGCGGTACGCACCATTCAGCAAGACCTGCTGATTGACTACGAGCACGACTTCTCAAAGTATGCCGAGCCTCAGGAAACGGAGCGGATACGGCTGGTATGGGGATCAATCCCCGGCCAACTGGCACGTGAGAACAGGAAGTTCGTATACTCTGCCGTTAAACCGAGCGGACGGGCCCGCGACTTCGAGGCGGCCATCCAATGGCTCGTGGACGCCGGGCTCGCCCTGCGTGTGGACAGAGTAGCAAAACCGGGGATTCCCCTGGAGGCTTACGAGGACTTTGGGGCCTTCAAGCTGTTCATGCTCGACACGGGCCTGCTGGGCGCCCGAAGCAGCCTGAACCCCAAAACGCTCCTTGAGGGAAACCGCCTTTTCGAAGAGTTCAAAGGAGCCCTCACCGAGCAATATGTGTGCCAGACCATGGTGGCCCGCGGCATGCGGCCTTGGTATTGGTCGGCCTCCAATTCGAGCGGAGAGATCGACTTCCTCTTTGAACGCGACGGGAGCCCCGTGCCCGTAGAGGTTAAAGCCGCAGAGAACCTTCGAGCTAAAAGCCTGCGTGCATTCTGTGGCAAGTACAGCATCCCCGCGCCATTCGCACGTCTATGGCTCCGTACCGACAGGAGGAGTGGCTGACCAATCTGCCCCTTTACGCAGCCGAGCTGCTCGGATCCGTTGCAATGTAAGGAAGTGGGCACCGCGCGGATACCACCCGGCGATATCAACCGACCGTAGGGCCAATCTATCAATCCAATAAGCTATGATGTTCCTATCATTTTGTTTTTTAGATACGCGAGGCATCACCGCAATGGGCCTCGACCCCGACGACGCGCGCAAGTACCGCAAGTACTCGCTGGGCATGAAGCAGCGCCTAGGTCTGGCCGCCGCCGTGATGGAGCGGCCCGAGGTGCTCGTCTTGGACGAGCCCACCAACGCGCTCGACACCTCGGGCGTCGAGCTCGCCGTGCAGCAGATCGAGGCCGCCCGCGACCGCGGGGCCACCGTGGTGCTCGCCTGCCACGACGCCAACGTGCTGCGGGGCCTCTCCGACGACATCTGGCACCTGGCCGAGGGGCACCTGGACGGCCACGGCATGCTTCGGCCCCTGCCACAGCATGCCGTGCCGAACACAGAGGAGGGGTCCCATGACGCGGCGTAGGCCGGCGGCCGCCCCCATAAGCCGGCGACGCTTCACGGCCCTCGGCATCGGGGCGAGCCTCGCGGCGGCGGCCGGCATCGTCGCGCGCGTGGGCTACGTCAACGCGACCGCCGTCCCCGTACCCCAGGTCATTCGGTACCCCATGGGGGAGTGGGTGGAGCTCGACGGCGCGTTCATCTCGACCTCCTCCCTGGAGCAGACCGAAGGATACGCCCTGCGCGTCACAGACGCCCAGGTCATCTCGCCGCGTTCCTACATCGAGCGCTATACCGTGGTTTCGTCGCCGCTCGACGAGACAACCGCTCTCGAAGGCGATATCACGGGAATCGACGCCCCCTCGCTCATATGCCTGACCATAGACATCCGCAACGAGGGCAGCGACGGGCGGCTGTGCTTTGCCGACATGTACCTGGTTCCCGAGCGCAAGAACGAATACTTCATGCCCGACGTGCCCCTGTTCATCTCGTCGGAAGCGCAATACGCGGAGGCCGGGGCCACCGCCGCGAGCGCCTACATCGGCGTGCGCCCGGACACCGAGTACACCATCCACCTGCCCTACACCCATGGCAGCCTCGTCGACGGCAACTGGGTCCGCTACGACACCGGCTACCTGAACCCCGTGGTCGACAGCTCGTTCGAGCTGATCCTCTCGTACCTGCCGGTGCGCCGGGTGGTGGACGTCGATATCGCATAAGGCCGTGTCTGCAAGGCGGCCGTTACCGATCCGGGGGCTTCTCCGCTGCGGCGTGAACCGGCGGAGAAGCCCCCTCGGATTCCGCTATTCGAGCTTAAGTGCCTCGTAGAGCGGCGTTGGCACGCATTGCGCCAGGTAGAGCCCCAACTCCCCGGGATCTCGGTCCATGCAGCCGCGCATCCAGCGACCCGCCATGCCCGCCTCCAGGAAGGTATAGGACTCCACGTAGAACTCCATGGCCGGCGTCAACTCGGTACCGCGTTCCCGCAGCGTCTGGACCAGCACCTCGCTTCGGTGCAGCTGCATGTTCTCAGACAGATAGCCGTCTTGCGAGCTCTCGGCCCCAAAGAAAAACAGGTCACGCTTTTCGTAAAGCAACGAAAAATGCTCGGTAAGCCCCTTTTCCCAGCTGTATGTTCGGCCGATTTGGTCGAGGTAGAACTCTCCCACGCACTTGGCGTACCACGAGCTCAGATCAAATTTAGAGCCAAAGTGCCGGTAGAACGTAGGCCGCGAAACACCGCTGTTGCGGCAGATCGCATCGACCGTGAGTTCCCCTATAGGGCGATCGACCCCGTCGACGATACGGCGTTTGATCTCGAAGTCCTTGGGCACCACCATGAGACGTCCCACGACACTCCCCCTTACGGCGCCTTAGAGCACATGGGCAGCACAACATCAAGTATGACGTAACTAACCCGGCCCCATTGTTACGCGCCCCTGCCAAAACACGCTCCTACGTTGCCAGCATAGAACACATTGCCGGTGTTTGGCCACTTCAGTCTCGCAGATAGTCGCCCCATACTTCCCGTCAGGTCAGTGTACCCAACCGAAAGGGGAGGCAATGTCTGTACACACCGATCGCCCGTCGGCAGGATCCGTCTCGCGCCGCGCGTTTGTGGCCGCGAGCGGGGCTGCCGCAGCCGCAGCCGTCGCCATGGGGAGCGAGGGCATGGCTCGGGCCGCCGAGCAGGAGGCCGAGAAACCCGCCGAGCGACCCGTCGACTACCAGGTCTTCGAGGCCGACATCATCGTGATCGGCGCCGGCATGGCGGCCATGTGCGCCGTGGACGAGGCCATCCACCAGGGCCAGAACGTGCTCGTAATCGACAAGGCCCCGTTCGGCTTCGGCGGCGCCTCGGGCATGAACTGGGACGTCTGCTACACGTGGAACCCCGCCGGAACGTCGGCTATCTCGGGCAGCATCCGCAACAACAACCTGGTGAACGCCGCCAACGAGTCGGACCGCTACGGCACCAACAACTACGTGAACATCATCAACATGGGCGAGGTCTGCCCGCAGCGCAACGAAGACGGCACCGTGCACTTCAAGATGGACTTCCCCTACACCCAGATGGTGGAGTGGGGCTTCCCGCGCCACTGGAACGACCAGATGGGCCAGCGCGGCAACGTGACCGTGCACGACTACACCATGATTACCGACATCTTCGTGAACGACGGCCGCTGCATCGGCTGCGTGGGCGTCTACCTGCCCACCGGCGAGTACCGCGTCTACCGCTCCAAGGCCACCGTGCTCTCCACCGGCGGCTGCACCCAGATGTACGGCTGGGTCACGCTGAGCTCGGTCACCAACCAGTCCACCGACAACACCGCCGACGTCGACATGGGCATCTTCCGCCACGGCGGCCGCATCGGCGACGCCGAGCACGGCGCCTACGACATGATGGGCATCTACCCCACCTGCTGGGCCAGCTCCGAGGGCGCCATGTTCGGCGGCGACTCGATGGACATCGACTTCATGCTCGACAACGAGGGCGTGGCGTTCTGCCTCGACCCCGAGCTCGACCAAGAGCGCATGATGAACGACCGCCCGTACTTCAACCAGATCGTGGCCAAGCACATCCAGGACGGCAAGGGCGGCCCCAACGGCGGCATCTTCCTGCCCGCCACCACCGAGATGCGCGAGCAGATGCGCTACATGTACCTGCGCTGCGTGAACCGCATCGAGGCCCAGTGCGGCATCGACCTCACCGAAGAGCCCATGGAGTGCATGATCGAGATGTACGAGCACGGCGGAACCCCGCTCATCGACGACCAGATGATGAGCACCGAGTTCGCCGGCCTGTTCTGCTCCCGCGGAGCCGGCAGCTTCGGCGTGGGCGGAGGCGCCACCAACATCACCGAGCGCCAGTACGGCCAGTACGCCATGAAGAACGCCATCGCCTATGCCCAGAGCGCCGAGCCCCTGGCCGAGGTGGACTTCAGCGACGCCGAGCGTGAGATCGCCCGTCTCGAGGAGCTTCGCACCCGCGAGGCCGAGGACGGCATTCGCCCCGTCACCATCCAGCGCGAGATCCAGGAGCTGTGCTCCCAGGCCCTCAACGTGGTGCGCACGCAGGAGGAGCTCGACCGCGCCCGCGACGGCCTGCGCCGCATCTACGACGAGGAGCTGCCGCGCATGACCTTGGCCAACCACTCGAGCACCTACAACCGCGACTGGAAGGACGCCATCGAGACGGTGAACCTGCTCGACATCGCGCGCCTCTCGATCGAGGCCACCTACGTGCGCCCCGAGAGCCGCGGCAACTTCCTGCGCCCCGAGTTCCCCGAGCCGAGCGACGAGTGGGCCTGCACCCTCGCGTTCCACCAGGACGAGAACGGCGAGCTGCTCTACGACAAGGTCTTCTGGGCCGAGTAAGCCCAAGGCTAACGCACACACCACGAAGAGGAGCACCCGATGAACATCACCGTTGAGCGTTTTGACCCGGCTCTGGACGCCGCACCCCACCAGGAGACCTACGAGGTGCCCTGGCACGAGTACATCACGCCTCTCGAGGCGCTCATGTACATCCACGAGAACACCGAGCCCATCTCCTTCGACTACACCTGCCGCGGCGGCCTGTGCGGCCGCTGCACGATGACCGTCGACGGCGAACCCGTGTTCGGCTGCATCAAGTTCCTCGACGACGCCGACCACCTGATCCAGCCCCTCCAGGGCTTCCCGGTGATCAGCGACCTGGTGGTCGACAAGCGCGCCGCCCAGGCCGACCTCGCCCGCACCTACGCCCGCCAGCGCGCATTCCCCTTGACCGAGGAGGGCATCGCCGCCGAGACCGAGGGCTTCACCCCCGAGGTTGCCGACAAGCTCCACATGACCGAGTACTGCTGCCGCTGCCAGGCCTGCACCTCGGGCTGCCCCGGCAAGGCCGCCACGCCCTCCTACGCCGGCCCCTCCAAGATGGTGGCCATCGCCTACCGCTTCATGGACCCCTACGACCAGGGAGACCGCGTGGTCGAGGCCGTGCAGAACGGCCTGTGGGACTGCCTGATGTGCGGCAAGTGCGACGAGATCTGCGAGAACCACGAGATCAAGCACGTGGAGCTCATCCAGATGCTGCGCGACGCCGCCACCGAGCGCGGGCTGGTGCCTCCGAGCAAGTAACGGACCCAGCCGTTCAGAGATAGCTTTTTGAATCGGGGGCTTCTCCGCTGCGGCGTGAACCGGCGGAGAAGCCCCCGATATACGTGGGAGCAGGGGCTCGGGGCCAGAATCAGCCTTCCTGCTCCCGCTCCCCTACGCCATGCGAGGCAGGAAGGCTTCCTCGGTCACCACATAGGGCGAAAGCTGGCGCGCCATAACGTACTCGGCGGTGTCGGACTGGGCCAGGCGCAGGTAGCCCCAGTGGTAGGGCGAGCGCATGTAGGGCCCCAGGTAGGTGGCCGGCTCGTCGAAGTCGCAGTCGTACACGTAGTCCCACTGGCCGCTGCCGCTCGACTCGAAGACCGGCGAGATCTGCATGTTCACCAGCCCGGGCACATAGGTGTCCACGACCATGAGACGCTTGCACATGTTGTCGATGCGCTCGGGGTCGGCACCCTCAGCCAAGCGCACCACCATGACGCGGTGGCAGGTGCAGGCGCCCTCGCCCAGCTTGAGCTCACCAGGGCCGTAGCCGGCAAACTCGCAGGCCGAGAAAACCTCGGGGTCGTTGAGAATACCTTCGAGCTCGGTCCAGGCGGGGTTCTGTTTGGCGGCGTCGTAGGCCTCGCGGCTGTCGAAGGCCAGCTCGCAGTAGATGTCGCCGGCGTTGGTCGACGAGTCGGCCGGGCACGTGGTGGCGATGTAGACGTCCGAGAGGGCGGCGCACGGAGCTTGGACGGCCTCGGCAGCCGCGGAGCGCTGCTCCTCGGTGGCACCCTCGACGAAGGTCGCGATGAACAGCGCGTTATGCATTGAGGACCTCCAGGTCGGCTTCGGTGGTGAAGTAGGAGCGGTCGCGCGACACGGTGCAGCCCTCAAGGTCGGCCCACCATGCGGCGGCTTCGTCGCTGCCGTAGGTCAGGGCGCCGGCAAAGGCCGGGTAGCCCTCGATCGACCAGATGAACTCGAGGGTGTTGCTGCTCACGTCGTCGGTGAGCCACACGGGCGGCGCGATGACCGCGTGGTCGAGCGTAAGGCCGCGCTCGGCTGCAAAGGGTTCGAAGCGCTCCAGGTACCTGCCGTACACCTCGCGACCCATGCCGGGCTTGCATACGAGGCGGTCGATGATGTAGATCGTGGGCTGGGCGGCCGCCTCGCTCCCCTGCGCCTCGTCAGCCCCGGCAAGCTGGACCCCCAGGGCCCCCGCCACCGCCACGGAAGAGGCCGCGACCGCTCCCGTCCGTAAGAAATCCCTGCGCGAAACTTCGTGCATCTGAGCCATGGCTCCTCCCGTCATAGCCTGCATGTAAGGCTCCGCGCCACCTGCGGCCCCAGCGGCCGCCCCTTGCATAGGGGGCGCGAACAGAGAAGACGATGCCACGGCCGCCGGCCCTTCCCCATCCCACCAAAGCGCGGATTTCGAGAGCCTCGGGCTCATACCTTTTGGATGAGAAACCCTCTGAGCTGCGGCTTTACAGCGAACGGCGGGCAGAATCCCAGTAGAGGTCGATGAGCTCCTGCTTGGTATGGACCCCGGTCTTCTCGTAGATGTGCTTGGCATGGGTGCGAGCGGTGCCCTCGGAGATGGAAAGCCTTTCTTGGATAACCGGCAGGCTGCGCCCTTTGATAAGCAGGGCGGCCACCTCGGCCTCGCGGGGAGTGAGGCCGGCATCCGCAGCGATCCGCGCCAGCACGTCGGGCCCTCCGGCGGCGCCTTGGTCGGGCGTCCACAGCGTCCACCCGATCAGGCAGCATGCCAGCAGCACGATACAGATGACCGACGACAGCGGGACCGCGACGCTTGCTGGAATGAACGGAACCCATGGCGCCGCCACCAGCGACCCCAAAGTCCAGAAGGCGTTGAGGCAGGCGAACCAGGCGGCCCGCGGCAACACGAGCTTGTTTGTCACCACCACGCCGAAGGTCATGTAGAGGACGAGCATCAAGAAGTACAGAGGCGAGGGCTCGGTGAAGATGGCCGCGGGCGTGCTGGCCAACGACGAACCCCCGGTCGCCACGATAAACCCGCCGGCGCAGCTCAAAGCTGCGCACAGAACACACATCGGCGCACGTAGGATACCCACCGAAAGACGGGCTCCCCGCCGCAGCTCCCACCGCTCCCCGCTGCCGTTCGCGAGCAGCGACAGCGGGGCGGCCGCGAGAACCAGCCAGTACCCAGCTTCCGGAAGCACCATCAGGAGATACGAAAGCCCATAGGACGCCATGAGCGAAACCACCATGGCGCCCAGCAAATGGGTGAGGCTGCCGCATAGGGCCAGGCGCTCCCACCGGACGACCTGGCAAAACGGGGCGAGCAGGATCATCGCCACGCCAATCGCCGAACGCAGGGGTTCGGCAAAGCCGAGCACGGTGCAGCCCAAGGCGGCCAGGCCCGTTGCCACGCAGGTCGCAACCGAGCACCCCGCGTGCACGGCGCGGGGAACGCGGTCCCACTGGAACCCTATGATGACCGCCGCGGCAAGGAGCCCTAAGGGCACGACCGTCCCCGTAGCCGCTCCCAGGAGGGCATCGCGAAACGGGGTAGCGTAGTTGAGCTGGCGAAACCACGTCCAGATCACGGCATCGAGCAGTCCCACCCGCAGCACGCAGAGCAGCTGGGCAGATCGATGCGACGAACTCGTCTGAGACATATTGCGGCCATATCCCCTTTCGCCCCCCATTTGGCGACACAGCCGCCTAGTATAGAGCAGTCCACAAAATTGCTGGACGAGGCGCGCGAGGGTGCGGCGTGCTAAGGCACATAAGCCCGAGCGCAACGAAGTGCCAGCATTTTTGTGGACTGTTCTAGAGGATAACCGCACCAGCCCGCCTGCACGCCCGCAAGGAGGGCCGACCCGTGACCGTGATCGAGATCCCATATCCCGCGGCTAGGGAGACCCCTATCCACTGCTCTCCATGGAGCTGGATAGGTAAGGAACGCTCTGGCGTCTAGGGGATCATCTTCGTCAAGTCCCTGTGGTTGTACAGAAAGCGGCGGACCTCCATCACATCATCGATAACGACGTAAAAGACCATGTAGTTGCCCACCTCGAACCAGTAGTACGGACTCGGCCGTTCGCGCGTAGAATGGTACACTGTAGCCATAGTCGGGTTTTTCAGGTGATCAAAGATGGCAGCCTCGGTTGCGTCGACGAGTCGACGCGCGGCAGCGGGGTTGCGGAGTTTCTCGGCTATATAGGTAACGGCGGCGTCCAAGTCTTCCCAAAAAATTGGCAGGTACCGCAGGGTATATCCCCTAGGCGCAGGCATCGTCGAACCTTGCCCGGATGGACCCAAACACCTCTTCGTGGGTGTAGCGGACAGGCATGGTGGAAGCCTGCCGGTCAGCAGCATCTAGAAGGTCCTCCACAGTGCCGTTCAAGTATTCGTACTGCTCCATGCTCATGACGACCATCGAGCCGTAGCCGTTTTTGGTCAGAAACACGGGGCCTTTTTCATTCACGTCCTTCTCGACGTCGCCATAGCGGTTCCTAAGGTCGGAGATGGGTCTGATGTTCATGGGGCTCCCTTCTATTTAAATATTATCCAAATTCTATCATATCCTTGGACATGCCGCCCCACGCACAATTGGGCCTTCCTCGTCGCCGCATAAGCCAGTGGAGGGGGCCACAAAAGGATTCCGGGGTTTCTCTGCTGCGCCCGAAAAAGCTACCTTCTCGTGCCGAACAGCCCGCGCAGGATCTGCTTGCCAGCCTCGCGGCCGATGTCGCCGAGCGTCTTGGTGATCTGCTGCACCTGCTTGTCGCGGGCCTTCTGAGCGCGCTCGGCCTCTTTTTGCTGCTCGCGGTAGAGGCGCTCGGCCTCCTTGGCGTCTTCGCGCTCCTGGCGGACGGCCTCTTTCTCGGCGGCCTTCTGGGCCTTGGCCTCGGCGGCGGCGCGCTCCTTCTCGAAGGCCGCCCGCTCGGCCTCGAGCTTGGCGCGCTCCTGGGCCAGCCGGTCGGCCTCGGCCTGGGCGTCCTTCTCGTCGGCGATGAGCTCGTAGGCGCTCTCGCGGTCCACCGGCGTGCTGTACTTCTCCATGAGCGGGGCCTGGGCTGCGACCAGGGCATTGATCGTCTCCTGCGACGCGGCCGCCATAGAGCATTGGGGTGGCAGCACCTTGGCGTTCTCGACCATGGCAGGACGCCCCTTCTCGTCGAGGAACGACACGAGGGCCTCGCCGGTGCCCAGGGCGAGAATGGCCTCCTGGGAGTCGAAGGCGGGGTTCTCCACAAAGGCCTCGGCGGCGGCGCGCACCGCCTTCTGCTCGGCGGGGGTGTAGGCGCGCAGGCCGTGCTGGATGCGGTTGGAGAGCTGGGCGAGCACCTCGTCGGGGATGTCCGAGGGGCTCTGGGAGATGAAGTAGACGCCCACGCCCTTGGAGCGGATGAGCTTCACCACCTGGATGACCTTCTTGGTGAGCTCGGGCGGCATGCCGTCGAACAAAAGGTGCGCCTCGTCGAAGAAGAACACGAGCCTGGGTTTATCGGGATCGCCTACCTCGGGGAGCTTCTCGAAGAGTTCCGAGAGCATCCAAAGCAAAAACATCGCGTAGGTTTGCGGCGTCTGGATGAGCTGGCGGGCGTCGAGCAGGTTGATGTAGCCGCGGCCCTGGTCGTCGGTGGCGAACCAGTCCATAAGGTCGAGGGAGGGCTCGCCAAAAAGAGCATCGGCCCCCTGGTCCTCGAGCTTCACGAGGGCGCGCACGATGGCGGCCACACTCTGGGGCGCCACGCGGCCGTAGTCCATCTCGAACTCCTTGGCGTGCTCCGAGACGTAGGCGAGCATGGCGCGCAGGTCCTTGAGGTCGATGAGCAGCATGCCCTTCTCGTCGGCCACGCGGAACACCACGCTGAGCACGCCCTCCTGCACCTCCGAGAGCCCCAGCAGCCGCGCAAGCAGCTCGGGGCCCATGTCGGAGACCGTGATGCGGATGGGAATGCCCCGCCCCTCGCCCACGCACCACAGACGGGTGGGGCAGCCGGCGTACTGCCAGCCCTCGATGCCGAAACGCTCGATACGCTCCTGCATGTTCGGCGAGTCGGCGCCGGCCTGCGCGATGCCGGTGACGTCCCCCTTGACGTCTACGAGGAAAACCGGGACCCCGGCCTGCGAGAACCCCTCGGCCATGACCTTGAGGGTGACGGTCTTGCCGGTGCCCGAGGCGCCGGTCACGATGCCGTGGCGGTTGGCCTGGTTGAGCAGCAGGTAGCAGGGGTTTTGGCCCTGGGCGATCCAAAGTGCGTTCTGATGCAGCATGGGGGCCTCCAGCGTTGCGCGGGGTCCGCGCGGGGCAGGTCCAGAGGACCCCGGGGCGCGCGGCGTCGTTGGACAGGTTATGCCCGGTTGCGCAGATGCGCTTGCACGAGGAGGAAGGCGACTACACAACGCGCGTTTGGTGCCACTAACAAGCAAGCCTTCTACCTGCGGTTATAAGGAATTTCCGCAGGTAGAAGGCTTGGCACGAAATTGGAGAAATGTAAGAGTCCGGACCCCAGGCCGCCCTCACCGACCCTCCCGGCGGCCGCGGCTCGGCCCGGACCGCCCCCTTACGCCAGCTCGGCCTTGGCGGTGCGGGCGGCAATGCGGCCCTCGGTGAGGCACACCGAGTGGCTGATGCCGGGCACGGTGGTGGGGTACTGCACCTTGAAGCGGTTGCCCATCACGTTGCCGGCCACGTAGAGGCCGGGCACCACGTTGCCGTCGGCGTCGTAGGTGTGGCCGTCCTTGTCGGACTGCAGGCCGCACATGCACACGAGCATGACCGAGGTGCCGAGCGGGCAGCAGTAGAACGGCGGCGTCTCGAGGGCGAACATGCGGCTGGCCTTTTTGCCGAAGTCGTCGTCGCGGCCGCCCTTGGCCAGCTCGTTGTAGCGCTCGATGGAGGCCTTGGCGGCCTCGGCGTCGATGTCGAGCTGGGCCAGGAGTTCGTCGATGGTGTCGGCCTTGATGCAGCTGCCCGACGCCACGGCCTCGTCGATCTGCTCCTGGAAAGCAAAGCTGTCCTTGTGGGTGAGGGTGGCATTGACCTCGCCCGAGGCGATGGCGCCGTCCTCGAGCACGTAGCACACCGCGCCGTGCTCGGGCTTGAAGTGGGGCACCTGGTCGCGCCATGCGCCGTCGAAGAACTGGAAGCTCACCTTGCCGGGCTGGTTCTCGATCTGGTTCTCGAGCTGCTGGCCGGGCACATCCTCGTTCATGAAGCGCTCGCCGTTGCGGTTGAGCTCCAGGAAGCACGCGCTGCCCATGCAGCCGCCCATGTGGTGGATCATGGGGGCGTAGGGGCCGGTCTCGAGCACGGCGCCCGCGAGCATACCCATGCGCTGGCCGTCGCCGGTGTTGGGCACGCCGCCCTCGGGGGCCGTGGGCGGGAAGAGCGCCATGATGCCGTCGGTCTGGGGCGCGTAGTAGTGGAGCATCTGGGGGTTGCCGCTGATGTCGCCGGTGGCGAGGATGACGGCCTTGGCGTTGACCTGGATGAAGTCGCCCTCGTTGAAGCGCTTGGCTACGACGCCCACGACGGCGCCGGAGTCGTCGGTGAGCACCTTGACCGCCGAGGTCTCCATGAACGTGGTCACGTTGCCGGTGTCCTCGGCGAGCTGGAGGTTGGCGTTGAGCGCCGGCTCGTGGCTCGGGTACATGCGCACCGTGGTCTGGAAGCAGGGGTAGAACTCGTCGTCGTTGCCCTCCCAGAACTCGGGCAGCGGGTAGCGCTCGGGCTGGACCCAGTACTCGGCACCCTCGGGCTGGGGCGAGGCGATGGAGGGCAGGTACTGCAGGTCGGGCAGGGCGCCGAAGTACCAGTCGAGGTCGGCTCCGGAGTTGTCGGCCCAGGCCTTGAGCACGTTGGCGTCGGCGCGATAGCCGCTCTCCTTCATAAGCTCGGCCACGACCTCGGTGGTGTCGAAGTGGTTCATCTCGTACTGCTCGTTGCAGGCGGCGTTGATGGCGCCGAAGTCGCCCGAGCGGCCCTGGGGCGCGGCGCACTTCTCGATGGCCACGACCTTGACGCCGTCCTCGGCCAGGGTGCGCACGGCGGCCACGCCGGCGATGCCCAGGCCCACGACCACGACGTCGGCGTCCACGGTCTCGGCGATCTCGCCGATCTCGGGCTCGGCGAGGAACTCGGGCACCTCGGCGGCCGGGGCATCTTGAGGCGCCGGCGCCTCGGCGGCACGGGCGGTGCCGGCGAGCGCGGAGCCGGCGGCGGCAAAGCCGAGCACGAAGCCGCCGACCTTCACGGCGTCGCGGCGGGTAACGGTGGATTGACGCATGGTTTGATCCCCTTTCGGTGGCGTGCCCGCACAGGGCCATCGCTGGCCCCAAGCAGGCGTTCCTGAACCCGCGCCGCCCCCTGCGGGCGGCGTCGGTAGGGCTATCCAACCACAGAATCCCAGGTAAGGACTGCACCCAAAACATGCGAAACGTCGAACGCCGCTATAGATGCCATTTGGGGTGACGGTGGTCCGCTCCGTCATAAACGGGCGAGTTGACAGATGCAGAGGGACCCGGCGTCGGTGCCTTGGCCCCCGCAGGCCCAAAACAACGTACGGGCGCCCCGCTCCCCGTAGGCTATAATCGCCTGCAACGCTGGCACTGCAAGACAAGGAGGCCCATGGAAGAACGTCTAAAGCCCCGCCTCTTGGGCTATGCCTTCTACTGGGGCTGGACGCTGCTGTGCTTCCAGAGCACGGTCCTCTTTATGCCGGCCACCCGGCCCGACCTTCACGGCGGCTTTCCGGAGTTTTTCACCGCCTCGATCGCAGCCACCGTGGCCTCGCACCTGCTGTGGGCCTGGGCCGTCGCCAGGCGCCCCCGCCTGTGCACGGGAACACCCTGGGTCGCCGCCGCGCTCCAAAGCGCCTCGGTCCTTGTGGCGGGTCTGGGGGCGGGGTCCCTCCCGCCGGCAGCCCTCATAGCGGCCGGCGTTTTGAGCGGCGTTGCCAGCGCCTTCATGGACGTGCGGTGGTCCCAAGTGTACGGCGAGCTGCCGGGCGGCACGTCGGGGCAGGCCGTTACCCTCTCGGTCGTCCTCGGCGGCCTGCTGTTCTTTGGCATCAGCGCAATCGGGAGGGTTTCTCCGCTGGCAACGGTGGCGCTGCTGTGCCTGCTGCCCCCGGCGTGCGCCTATGCGCTGGGGCTCAACGACCGTTCGGACCAACAGCCACGCCCGGCACCCGCCAGCTGGACACCCATCGCAATCTCACTGTGGAGACCGGTAGTTGGCTCCCTGGTGTTTTTCTTCGCCTACGGCTGCGTGGAGGGCATGGTGCATGGCCGCGTTGACTTCAACGGCGCCCATGGCGTTGCCCAGATCTGCTGCACCGCGGCGGCGCTGCTGATGTTCGCGATCCTGAGAAACCGCAGGCACGTGTCGGCCAACGGGGTGTACGGCCTCACCATGGCCCTGGTGGCCGCCGGCTTTATGATCCTGCCCCTGGTCATTCGCCACGGAGACGGCAACGGGGCAGGCCTCACCGCAGCTATGGCCTTTGTAAGCGTGGGCACCTCGATCTTCGACATAGTGCTGCTCTGCGCCATCGCCCACACCGCATGGACTCACCGGGTCTCGGGCGCCGTGGTGAACGGCGCGGTTCGCGGGGTCACCGTGGGCTTCTCGGCTGTGGGCAACATAGCCGGTCGGACGCTGGCCTCGAGCCTGTGGTCGGGGGCCGTGGACCTGATCATTGTGGTGCTGGCCGTGACCTACCTGCTCGTCCTCTCGGCCTCGTTCTTCGTGGGGCGTCGCAGGAACGCCGCTCTCGACCTCGGCGACGCCGATGCGACCGTGGATCCTCCCGCAGAGAAGCCCGTCGCATCGGCAGCGTCCCAAGTGCCGGGGCAGACCCCGGAGGCGGCCGACCTCGAACGGCTGCTCGACGAGCGTATAGGGCGTATCGCCAACGAGAAGGGGCTCTCGCCCCGCGAGGCCGACGTCTTTGCGCTCATGGCGCGCGGTCGCAGCCTCCCCTACATAGCCGAGACGTTGGTACTCAGCGAGAACACCATCCGCTCGCACACCCGGCGCATCTACAACAAGCTGGGCGTGCATTCCAAACAGGAGATGCTCGACCTGCTGGGGCAGGGCGAGAAGACCCAATAGGCGAGAGCGCCCCCACAGCCAGCCAAACCGGGCTGCGCGGGCACCAAAAAACGCATGGGTACGAAACCCTACTCGTCGCGCTCCCACACGGCGCAGTTGGTCTCGGTCTCCCAGACCTCCACCTTGTAGCACAGGGGCCCCACCTGCTCGGCGCACCAGTGGGCGATGTTCTCGGCCGTGGGGTTGTAGGGCAGCGTCTCGTTCAGGTTGGTGTGGTCGATGACCCCGTGAATCGCCTTTTTAATGCGCGTGAAGTCGATCACCATACCGTCCTGGTTGAGCTCCTTGGCCTTGCAGTGCACGGTGATGATCCAGTTGTGGCCGTGCAGCTCCTCGCAGTAGCCCTCCCGCTCGCACATCACGGCGTGGGCGCCGCTGATCTCGAGCCGCTTGCTCACGTAGTACATGGTTGCGCCTCCAAACAGAAGAGCGTCCGCACTCGTCTATAAAACTGCTACGCCGGCATGCTGCAATCCTGCGGTTTCTCTAAATCGTCAAACAGCTCGGGTTCATTGGCCAGCAGGTCCTCGACCAGATAGCCCGCCGAAAGGTACTGGACTCCAAAGGCTCCTTCGCTGATTGAGGCAGCCAGGCGACTCCGATAATAGCGGTCCATAGCGCTTTCGACGGATATACCAAAGCGACTCGATAGCTCGGCCACGATATCGGCATCCAAATGCTCCCTCAAAAACAGTTCGAGAGCCTCCGCCTTCTGGGCATCCATCGTCACGGGCGCACCTCCTCAAGACCCATAAACTTGAGCCGCTCATCAACTACCCACTGGGAGACGATGCAGTACTGGTCGTTGCGGCGATAGTAGCGCAGGGCTTCGAGCGTCTGCTCCATCCCCCAAAGCCCTCGCGCATAAAAATCCACCGCTGCGAACACCTTGTCGTCGGCAACGCCGCCCACGATGAGATCGTAATCCCGAAAGCCGGTCCCACCCCTTCGACATGCGCAGACGAACTCAACCCATGCAGCGTCGTTGTCGCCAAACTCTAAAACGCGCAGCCCCTCAGCCATATTATCAAACTCGTAAACATTGAGCATGGGGCTCCCTCCGGCACGGAGCGCTCTGCGCCTGGCCCAGTTGGCGGCCTGTTCTTGATACGAGGTGAGGTAAAACCCCTGCCCGAAGTCCAGCATTGGACGACCCTTTGCAACTAAAGGCTGAATCACCGCCGCATTCGACCCATGGTAGAGTCTCACACCAGCACACCTCGCTCTCGAGCGAACTCGGTCACGTCGTCGACCAGGGCGTCGGTTCCCATGGTGTGCAGCGTGTCGAAGCACGGGAACACATACCCGTTCAAAATACCCGTCCCCGAAAGCGCCGCATAGGTCGCCGGTACGCTCCAACCCCACCGCTCGGCCACACGGTGCAGCAAGAACGTCACGAAGTCGAGCACATCGCGTTCCTCTGCGCCCATCTCCTACCCCCGGTACTCCTCGATGAGCGCCTGGAACACCGGCAGGGAGCGCTCGATGACGTCCTTCGAGACGCAGTACGAGATGCGCACCCACCCCGGCAGGCCAAAGTCGTCGCTCGGGACCAGCAGCAGCTCGTGGTCGTCGCGGGCCTTGAGGCTGAAGGCCTTGGCGTTGGGTTCCAGGGCGCGGACCCACAGGTAGAAGGCACCCTGCGGCTCCACGCACTCGTAGCCCATCTCGGTGAGGGCACCGTAGAGCGCATCGCGGTTCTCGGCGTAGGCCGCCACGTCGCTCGGCAGGTCGCAGCACTTCTCGACCACCTTCTGGATGAGCGAGGGGGCGCACACGTAGCCGAGGGCGCGGCCGGCGCCGCACACTGCGGCGTAGACCTCCTTGTGGTCGGGCATGGTGTTGGGCACGAGCACGTAGCCGATGCGCTCGCCAGGCAGGCTGAGCGACTTGGAGTAGGAGTAGCACACGATGGTGTTGGCGTAGATGGACGGGATCCACGGCACCTCGACGCCGGCGTAGGCGATCTCGCGGTAGGGCTCGTCGGCGATGAGGTAGACGGTGCGGGCGTTGCGCTCGCTGGCCTCGTTCAGCACGGCAGCCAGGGCCTCCAGGACCTCGCACGGGTAGACGGCGCCCGAGGGGTTGTTGGGCGAGTTCACGATGACCGCGCGGGTGCGGTCGGTGACGCGCGCGGCCACGTCGGCGGGGTCGGGGTACATGGTGGCGGGGTCGGCCGGCGAGAGCACGCAGGTGCAGCCGGCGTCCTCGATCCACATGCGATACTCGGGGAAGAACGGCGCGATCACGATCACCTCGTCGCCGGGCTCGCACACGGCGTTGATCGAGGCGTCGAACGCCGCGGCCGCGCCCATGGTGAGGTAGAGGTCGGCGGCGGTGTAAGAGGTGCCGTGGTCGCGGTTGAGCTTGGCGGCGACGGCCGCACGGGTGCTTGGAAGCCCCTGGGCCGGCGTGTAGCCGTGCAGCTGGAGCGACGGCTCCTCGAGGGCCTCGATGATGGTGGCCTTGACCTCGGGCGGGGCCGGGATGCTCGGGTTGCCGAGGCTGAAGTCAAAGACGTTCTCGTCGCCGATCTGGGCCTTGCGAGCCTGCCCGTAGGCAAAGAGCTCGCGGATCGCAGACCCTTGGGCGCCGAGCTCGTAGTAGGCGGGGTTGCAGCTGGTGGGCATGGGGCTTCCTTCCATGGGTCTTGGGGCCTGCCGCGGGCTTGGGTCGCGGTGCAACGTTTCATCCCCGTATGATAAAGCGCCCGGATGCCCCCGCGCCCCCGACGGTACAAACGGTGGGAGAATTGCATGGGCGCGCGTCCTTCTCCCCCTATACAGATGTGACGCGCCCCCCTTTGTGGGACAATCAGCCGAGAAACCCCGGGGGACCGGCCGCGCCGAGTCCCGCTACCCCTGCAGGCCGGCACCCCTCAGAAAGGAATCCCTCCATGGACGCAACCAGCAGCGTGACCATAGGCGTGACCGTCGTCGTGTGCCTTTTGGGGCTCACCTCGCTGATCGGCGGACTCTACACGTTTCTGCGCTCCAAGTACCTCGACCGCGTGTGCACCGCAACGGCAACGGGGCGCATCGTAGACATCGTGGACGAGGACTTTGGAAAGAAGCGCAAACGGGCCGCCCAGGTCAAAGCGGAGGAGGACGAGAACGTCGTGGCCGCCAACGAGGCCATCGCCAAGAAAAAGCGCGCCTACAACGCCAAAAAGCGCTCGCAGGCCCAGGCGGCGGCCGACGCGACCGTGGCCACCTGGCGCGCCCTGGTGTCATACCAGGCAGACGGCGCGTCCTACGAGGGGCGCGCCGCCCGTGGCGTGACCCAGGGGCACTACAAGGTGGGCCAGGCGGTGGAGGTGCACTACGACCCGCGGCGGCCGGGCAAGACGCGGTGGTTCTCCATCGACGGGCTTCCCACGGGCATGGGGCTCACGCTCATGGTGTGCGGCGCGGTGCTGTTCGGCATCGGCGCGGCATGCTGGTTTGTGCTGCCCGAGGTAGCGAGCCTGTCGAGCGGGCTGTAGGGAGAGGCGCGCCCTACCCCCTCCTGCGGCCAAAGCCGCGCAGCCGGGCGAGCAGGGCGATCGCCGCCCCGAGCACGACACCGCCCGCGGCCGCCGGCACGACAGGCGTCTCCGTGGCATCGGCGGTCTTGGGCACCTGGTTGACCTGGGGGGCGGCGGGCTTGGCAGGAGTCGGCGGCTGCGCGGGAGTCGCAGGCTGAACCGGCTTTGAAGGTTGCGCGGGCTCCGAGGGGTTCTCGGCCGGACCCGGGCCCTCAGGGTCATCGGGGTTATCGGGGTTATCGGGGATCTCGGGGTTTACCGGCTCGGAGGGGTTCTCGGCCGCCTTGGCCAACACCACGTGGTAGCCGTAGAACTCGTCACCGTGGAGACGGCTGACCTCTTCGACCTGGTAGCCGTCGGCCACCTTCATGCCGTAGACCGTATCGTCGTCCTTGCTGCCCTGCACGTAATAGCCGCCCACCAGGGTGCGGCCCGACACCGTGCTGCGGCTGCCGTGGCCGATAGGCTCGGTGTCGCCGCTGCCGCGCTCGAGCAGGATGTAGCCGTCGGTGACGGCGCAGTCGTACAAGCCGCTCCCCCGTCCGCCGCCGATGGCCGCCGCGTCAGCACCTCCATAGGCGCTCACCGTGGCCATGCCCTCGATGAGGATGGCGTCGGCCTGAGAAAAGGCGCTGGCGCCGTTGCCGATACCGGCCGCCCCGTCGCCGCCGTGGGCCTGCACCACACCGGCCGAGAAGGTAAGCTCCTTGCCATATTGCTGCAGGCCGCCGCCGATGCCGGCACCGCCGGAGCCGCCGTAGGCATAGACGTGCGCGATGCCGGGCACCGAGACGTTCGTGCCCCACGCCCCGGCAGCCCCTCCGATGCCGGCCGCCCCCTCGCCTCCGTAGGCGTATACGTAGCCGCCGTTGACGGTGACGCCCGCCGAGCATCCCGTGCCGTAGCCCGTGCCGATGCCAGCCGCGTGATAGCCGCCGTAGGCGAAGAGCGAGTCGTTGCCAGCGTCGATGACGATGGGGCACGAGGGGGTGCGATTCTTGGAGCTGCCGGCCTGCAGCCCCGCCTGCAGGGAGCCCGACTTGAGCGTCACCCTGCCCTTGACGGTGAGGTTCACACCGCCGGAACGCACGTCGAAGGCGGCGGTGCCGAAGGTCTGGGAGCTGCCTGTGGCGCTACAGTCGATGGAGACGTCCTGGAGCGTGACGTTGGCCGGCGCGTCGCTCGCCACCACGATGGCATCGCCGGTGGTCGTGCCAGGCTCAGCCATGGCAACGGTTATGGGCGTAGAGGTGAGCACGGTCAGCACACCGTCCTGATAGCGGTAGTCGGTCCCGTAGGTGCCGCCCGTCACGGCAAACGCACCGGTCTGAGCCGCTTGGAGCACAGCGTCCTGCGCGGCGGCTGCCTGCTGTGCAGGGTCAGCCTCGCCAAGGGAGGGTTGGACAGCGAGATCGGCATCGGGGCCGGGAATCGCGGCGTCGGTGTCGGCGGCATCCTCCGTTGACGGGTCCCCGGCAGCGTCGGGGCCAGCGTCGGGCGCCGTCTCGGCGGCATCGGGGGAACCCACGTTGCCGACGGCCTCGGACGGGCTCCCCTCAGCCCCAGACACCAGGTCCCCAGAGTCCTTAGACGCCACATCCTCAGCCAAGACAGGCCCCGCCTGACCGGCTTCTTCGCTGCCGGGAGCCTCGCCCACCGTGGGAGTCTCCCCCAGGGCCATGGAGGATGCGCCCTGCTCTTGCACGGCATCGGGGATAAAGCCGTCCTGCCCTTCGGCTGCCGAGGCAGAGGCGGCGGGGGTGCAGACCGCCAACGCCGCACCCAACGCAAAGCACGGCAGGCCGACCATCCAGGGCAACCAAGAGGACATCCCCGCAAAAGCCGCAGCCCGGCCGTTCGATGTGCTACTGTTCATGAGGGCACCCTTCCAAAAAAGGTTCCTATTCGGCGGGATGGATTATAGCCCCCTCCATCTAGCATAGCCCGCGGCAGCTGCAAAACCCGCACGCCGCGAAGCAGGTCCACACCGTCTGGCCAGACCACGCCAACAATAACGATGGATGCCGGGGACTGGACAAACGGGCGCAGGCCGCTGGACATCATTCATTAAAGTTAAAACGTGAAATTAACGACTTTTGCACGGTAATATTTGTAATTTGATAGACATATTATGGAGATAGACAGAGAAGCCCCTGGATGCATATGAATGTTTGCGACAAATATATCCTTTGTGCAAGCATCGTCGTGCAGAAGTCGAAGTTTTCTCATTTGATGCACGAGCTTTGATGCGGTGGGCGCCGCCCGGCCATCTCTTCGGCCGGTCGTGCCTGCCTCCCCGTCGCCTCCGCTCCCCTCGCCCCCCGCGTCTACCGGGTCCCCAAACACGCGCGGTGCCCCCGGGCCTCCCTGGCCCGAGGGCACCGTCTACCGCGGAGGCGCCCCGTTCGAGCGCCCCCATCTGCGCGGGTCTCTCCCCTACTTGGCGTCGTTGAACAGCTCGCCGCCGGTCACGGCCAAACCGGCGAGACCCTGGAGCTCGCTCGGGATGATGATCTTGGTCGCCTGGCCGTCGGCCACCTGCGCCAAAGCCTCGAGGCTCTTGAGGGTCAGCACGGCCTTGTCGGCGCCGGCCTCCTTGATCATCTCCAGGCCGCGGGCCGTGGCCTCCTGAACCGAGACGATCGCCTTGGCCTCGCCCTCGGCGGCCAGGATCTGGGCCTGCTTCTCGGCTTCGGCCGCCAGGATTTTGGCCTGCTTGTCGGCCTCGGCGGCCAGGATCAGCGACTGCTTGCGGCCTTCGGCCACGAGAATCTGCGACTGCTTCTCGCCCTCGGCCTGCAGGATCGCCTCGCGGCGCTCACGCTCGGCCTTCATCTGCTTCTCCATGGCGGTGCGGATGGCCTGGGGCGGCGTGATGTCCTTGAGCTCCACACGGTTGATCTTGATGCCCCAGGCGTCGGTGGCCTCGTCGAGGGCCACGCTCATGCGGGAGTTGATGGACTCGCGGCTCGTGAGCGTCTGGTCGAGCTCGAGGTCGCCGATCACGTTGCGCAGCGTGGTGGCGGTGAGGTTCTCGATGGCCGCCATGGGATTGTTCACACCATAGGCGTACTTCTTGGGGTCCACGACCTGGAAGAAGACCACCGTGTCGATCTCGACGGTCACGTTGTCGCGGGTAATGACGGTCTGGGGCTCGAAGTCGACCACGTTCTCCTTGAGGCTGACCTTCTTCACGATCTTCTCGAGGAAGGGGATCTTAAAGTGCAGGCCGGCCTTCCAGGTGGCGCGGTAGGTGCCGAGGAACTCCACGATCCAGGCGTCGGTCTGCTGGACCATGCGGATGCAGCGCGACAGGGCATAGACGACGATGATGGCCGCCACGACGATGGCGATAATCGTCCAGAGGCCGTCGAGGCCGCCCGAACCGGCGTTGCGTGCGATGAGGTCTTCCATAGGGCTCCTTTCTTGACGTGCGGCCCTGTGCCCACGTCCTCGGTTGCTTGACTCGCTGGATCTGCTCTAGAGCACTCCACAAAATTGCTAGACAAGGCGCGCGAGGGCGCGGTGTGCTTAAGGCACATAAGCCCGAGTGCAACAAAGTACCAGCATTTCTGTGGAGCGCTCTAGACGGGCTTGACCACGAGCACGGTGCTGTCCACGGACTTCACGACCACGCGTGACCCCGTGGGCACCGCGACGCCCTCGGAGGTGCGGGCAAGCCACGAGACGTCGCCGAGCCGAACGCGGCCGCACAGGTCTTTGCCCGCGGGGATCTCTTGGGTCACCGTGACCTCGCGGCCGACGTAGGCGTCCACGTCGGTCAAGGCGTCTTTGGCCTTGACCTTGGCGCTCTTGCGGAAGAACGGCCGCAGGGCCAGGAGCGCTACGCAGGAGACGACCAGGAACACGGCCACCTGGACCAGGATGCTCGCGGTGAAGAGGCTCACCACGAAGGCCGCGGCCGCCCCCACGCAGAACCAGATGCAGACAAGCGCCGGGGCCGCCGCCTCGACGATGCCGAACGCAACCGCTATACCGAGCCAGATAATCGCAGCCATGGCCGCCCGCCTTCCCGAATTGCCTGGTGTATACCACCAGTATATAGCAATCCGAGCGGCCACCGACACCGCGTTGCGCCCGGACTCGCGCGCCTCAGCGCACCGGGTCCGGGCGCAACTTGGGCAAAAGGCCCTACGCCAACTCGCTCCTCAGAGCCTCCACCGGGCTGCCAGCGTCGACCTTGTGCACGGCATAGGCCGTGGCAAGCGCTACCACCGCAAAGGCCCCCAGCGAGGCGGGCACCACGGCCCAAGGGATCATAAGGCCGGTGGTCGAGACGCTCTGGCCCACCGCAGAGCAGAGGGCGAGCGAGACCAGCAGAGCCGGCGGAATCGACCACAGAAGCACCCGCACCCCATACATCAGGCACTCGCAGCCGAGCATCTTGTAGAGCCCGCGTCGGGTAAGGCCCACGCTGCGCAGCACGGCGAACTCGCGGCGCCGCAGCCCCACGCTCGTGTACATGGTGTTGAAGGCGCTCGTCACGGCGATAAGGGTCACGATCACGGCAAACGCCCAGATAAAGGCCTGCGCGGTCTTGAGCAGCCCCATCGACCCCGCGGAGGCCGTCGTGAGGTTGTACAGGCGCGTCGGCGACAGCCCGAGGAGCCGCAGCTCGGCTGCCACGGCCTTCTCGGCAGCCACGGGGTCGTCGGAGCGCATATGGACGAAGTAAGAGCGGCTGAGGTAGTGGCCGTCGCTCGCACCGGGGACCAAGGTCGGGTCCACCGCACCCAACGCCGAGTAGGGGGCGACGAGCACCGGAAGCGACGGCGTGCCCACCCACCAGGGCGCCTCGTCGACAAAGCCGTCCACCTCGACGGAGATCCCATGCCAGCCGTTAGCCACGAATCCCTCGTCGGCCTCCTCGCCCTGGTCGTCGGCCACCCCGGACGGCCCGTCTCCGCCCACTGCCCCGTCATCGAGCCCCGAGGTGGGGGGCACCTCGGTCTTCCCCTCGAACACGAAGGGCACGCCGGCAAAGGGCTTAATCCGGCCGTAGCGCTCGCCGTCGTTCACGTTGAGCACGTCGATACCCACCATGCGCGGGTGGGCGGTGTCGAAGTAGCGGCCTGCGTCGAGTCCCGCCTCGGCCGCCCAACCCCTAAAGACGTCGTCGTCTACGAAGAGCAGCGAGAAGTTCATGGCCTGCACGTTGCCAAAGACGTCTTCGAACTGCTCCGAGAGGCCGGCCGCCACCGCAGGGTCGGCGAGGTCGCCCCGCACCGGCAAGCTCATCCCGTCCACGGCCTGCGCCACGCCCTCGGCGCCGCCGATCTCGTCCATGGCCTGCTCGGGGGTCGCCTCGCCGTCGATGCTCCCGTCATAGAACCAATAGCGCAGGTCGTAGGAGCGCTCGGCCTCGGGAACGGCCGCCCCCAGGAAGGAGCTCGTGTAAGACCCGAGCAGCGTGGCCGACACCACGAGCACGACGCCCGTCACCAGGGCGGCCACCGTGGCGCGGCGCGGCTTGCAGGCCCGGCGGAAGCTCTTGGCGGCGATGGAGCCCTCCACGCCGAACAGCCGGCCGGCCACGCGGCCCGACCGAACGACCCCCGCCGGCACGCGCACGTCGGCCGAGGAGCGGATGGCGTCGATGGCGCTCATCCTGCTCGCGCGACGCGCGGGGCCCCCCGCCGAGAGCATGGTGGTGAGCAGCGCCAGGACCGCGGCGAACGCGACGGCGCCCGGCGAGACCACGATTCTCAGCGGCACCTCCCGGGAAGCCTCGCTCACCAGGGTGGAGGCCCAGTCGCCCACCAGGTCGCTGCACAGGTAGAGCACCGCAGCGGTGCCGACCACGCCCACCGCGAGCCCCACGGGGATGGCGACGGCCGAGACGACCAGCACCTCGCGCATCACCATGGAGCGGAGCTGCCGGCGGGTCGCCCCCACCGAGCTCAACAAGCCGAACTGCCGGGTGCGCTCCGACACCGAGATCGCAAAGGAGTTGCGGATCAGCAGCAGCGAGCTGGCCACCACGAGGATCAGCACGAGGCCCGCAAAGGTGATGAGCGTCCGGTAGCCGCCCACGGTCAGCGAGACCGAGGTGATGCGGTTTATAAAGTCGTTGAGGCGTATCTCGGCACGGTCCGAGTCGACCAGGCCGTCGAGCAGCACGCCGGTCATGGCCGGGTCCTCCACCGAGGCCCACAGCTGGTACGAGGCGTCGGCAGGGGCGTCGTCCAGGGTGCCGGCCATCGTGAGCGCCGGAAAGCCCGCCACCGTGGAGCTGTAGCCGTCCTGGTAGAACAGCGGGTTGTTGTCGGCGTAGTAGCCGCAGACCGTGAAACGGCGCGGGGCCGTCTCCACGAGTTCCTCGCCCAGCTCGAACCGCTCGTAGTCGCCCCAGAGCAGGGAGTCGCCCACGAGGGGGGCACCGGTCTGGGCGTCCACGCGCGTACCGACCTCAAAGGTCACCTCGTCGCCCACGGCAACGTCGATCGTCCCGCTGAGCTTGAGGGTGTGGGGAAGGAGAATCTCGTCGGGCGAGGCGGGAAAGGCCCCTTCCACGAGGTTCAGCGAGACGAGTTCCGCGAAGTCCTGGTCGGTCCCCACACCGGGCACGAGCCCCTCGATGGCGACGTAGGGAACCTGGCTCCCCTCTCCCCCCAGGGCGTAGCCCTCGAGCTCGACGGCGGCGCAGCGCGTCACGCCGACCGCCCCCTCGACCCGGGCCACCTCCTCGGCCGTGGCCCCGATCACCGTGCCGTTGTAGGAGCCGCTCTTGGCCTCCTCCACATCGACGAGATAGTGGTAGAGGCTCACGGCCGAGGTGATGACGGCCAGGATCAGCGCCGTGGCGAGCACCACGCCCAGCGCCGTGGCGGCCGTGCGCACCGGGCTCTTCTTAAGGGAGCGCAGGGTGTATGTGGTTAGGACGCCCATGGCTACCGCACCTTCTCGTCCTGCACGATGCGGCCGTCCTCGATAGTGATCACGCGGTCGGCCTGCAGGGCGATGTCCTGGTCGTGGGTAATCATGACGAGGGTCTGCCCCAGCTCGCGGTTAGAACGGCGCAGCAGGGCCACGATCTCGGCCGAGTTGCGCGAGTCGAGGTTGCCCGTGGGCTCGTCGGCCAGCACGATGGAGGGGTTGTTGGCCAGCGCGCGCCCGATGCTCGCCCGCTGCTGCTGGCCGCCCGAAAGCTGGTTGGGCAGGTTGTGCTCGCGCCCGGTGAGGCCCAAGGTCTCGACGAGCGACCCCACCGCGCGGGCGTCGGGCTTGCGGCCGTCGAGGAGGATGGGCAGCGTGATGTTCTCCACCACGTCGAGCACCGGCACCAGGTTGAAGAACTGGTAGACAAGCCCCACCTCGCGGCGGCGGAAGATGGCGAGCTGCTCGTCGTTTCGGGCGTAGACGTCGGAGCCGTTGACGAACACCTTGCCCGACGTGGGGCGGTCCACGCCGCCGAGCAGGTGCAGCAGGGTCGACTTGCCCGAACCCGACGCGCCCACGATGGCCACGAACTCGCCGCGCTCCACCGAGAGCGACACGTCGTCGAGGGCCCGGGTCTGGGTTCCGCCTTTGCCGTAGACCTTGGTGAGGTGCTCGGCTCTCAGTATTTCCATGGGATGCCTTTCGGTCGAGGGGCCTGCCGGCAGACGCCCGCAGCTTGACGGTCCCATGGTGGCGCACGGGCATGGCTGGGGGGTGGCCCGCAGGTGACGGATATGTCATCGGGGTCTACACCACGGTGCGGGGAAAGGTCATCTCAAAGCGCGCGCCGCCAGCCGGGGCGTTTGCGGCCTTGAGGGCGCCTCCCTGGGAGGTCACCAGGCAGCGCGCCAGGGCAAGCCCGATACCCGCCGACCCACTGGCCGAGCCGCTCCCCTTGTAGAAGCGCTCAAAGACGTGGGGAAGATCGACCTGGGAGATGCCGGGCCCCGAGTCGGTCACGGTGATGCGCGTGGCCACGGCGTCCTGTGAGAAGGCCACCCGCACGAAACCGCCCCCGGGGGTGTGCTCCATGCAGTTCTTCACGATGTTGGCCAGGGCCTCACGGCTCCAGCCGGCGTCGCCCTCGTAGGTCACCCGTGGGACGCCCCCGTCCCCCGTCGACGGTCCGCCGGCCGTCCCCGGCCCCTCCCCCGGGTCTTGCCGAGGCCCCACGACCTGAAGCTCGATGCCCTTGAGCTCACAGGCGATCCGCAGCGGGGCCACCGACTCCTCGACCAAGGCCGCCACGTCCACGGGGGCGCTCGTGAGCTGGAGGGACCCGGCGTCGGCCCGTGCCAGGGTCAAAAGACTCGTGACCAGCCAGTTCATGGAGTCGGAGGTACGCCGGAGCTCGTGCAGCAGCTCGCGGCGGCGCTCCGGGGTGGTATCGGGGCGGCCCAGTAGCTCCACCGCCAGGCCCATGGCCATGAGCGGGGTGCGCAGCTGGTGGGAGATGTCGGCCAGCTCGTCGGCCAGCCCGTCGCGCTCCCTGCGCAGACCCTCGGCCTGGTCGCGCAGCAAGACGCACATCTTCTGCAGCTCGTTGGCGAGCACCGCCAGCTCGCCCTCCTCGTAGTCGTCGAGGTCCTGGGGGCCCGCCGCACCGCGCATGATCAGGTCCACGCGCTCGGCCAGCTCAGCCACCCGGGCGTCGCGGCGGCGCTCCGACAGCAGCGAGACCGCCGCCATGGCAGCACACCCCGCAAGGCCACAGGCGCCGACGGCGACGGCCGACCGTTGTGCGACCACGGGGATATGGGTGTTCTCCCAGACGACCCCGCCGGCAACCGCACCCACCAGCACCGCCGCAGCCAGCGCGACGGCGCACCAAAGCAGCAGACGGCGCAGTCGGCCGCGCGAGACGTTGTCCACGGCTCCCCCTACTCCGCCACCCGGTAGCCGATGCCGCGCACGGTGGTGATGAGCCTCGGCTCGCTCGGGTCGTCCTCGATCTTGTCGCGCAGGCGCTTGATGTAGACCGAGAGCGTGTTGTCCTCCACATAGGCCCCGGCGGCGTCCCAGATGGCGTCGGAGAGCTGGGCGCGCGTGAGCAGGCAGCCGCGGGCGTTCATGAACGTGAGCAGTAGGCGGTACTCGAGCGCCGAGAGGTAGAGCTCCCGGCCGCCCTTGGTGGCAACCCCGCGCGCCACGTCGACGCGCACGTCGCCCAGCTCGAGCACCGAGCAGCGCTGGCCCGTGCGGCGCAGCACGCTGTTGATGCGCGAGACGAGCTCGCGGGGACGGAAAGGTTTGGAGATGTAGTCGTCGGCCCCCATGTCGAGGCCGGCCACACAGGTGAACTCGTCGGTCGCGGCCGTGAGAAAGATCACCGGGACGCCGCGCTCCTTGGCCGCCGCGCACACCGCGAAGCCCGTGCCCTGGGCCAGGCCTATATCGACGAGCGCCACGGCGAAGCGCGTCTGCGCCAGCAGCCCGCAGGCACCGTCCTGGGTGGGCGAGCTCTCGACCGAGAACCCCTCCTGGGTCAGGTACTCCGTGAGCCCCGCCACGATGGCGGGGTCGTCCTCGGCAACGAGGACGCGTGTCTGGGTTGGGACCTGCGGCATTGGGGCATCCCACCTTCCCTGCAAGGCGTCGTGGACCGCCCCATTTTAGCGGAGAAGCCCCCGCAGCCGAAAGGACCGCCTCCCAGATGACCGATGTGTGAGATTGGGATAGGCCGCAGAGGGGTGCTACACTGGGTGCCCACCTCCCGCCGTCCCCCACGCACAAAGGAACGCCCGTGACCATCACCCGCCCCACCCCTGCGCCCGCCGCCCCGGCGTGGCTCGTCGAGCTCGCACCCCGCATCAGGATCGTCTTCTGCGACCTCGACGACACCCTGCTCGACGCGTGTCACCAGGTGCCCGCCCGTACCGCGCAGGTCGTGCGCCGGCTCCATCGCTGCGGCGTGCGCTTCTCGCCCGCCACCGGCCGCACGGTACCCGCCCTGCGTGGGCTCTTCGGGTCGCTCTCGGACGAGATTGACTTTGTGGCGGGCAACGGCACCGACGTCTCGGTGGACGGGTGTACCATCTACCACGCGCCCTACCCGCGCGCAGCGGCCCTCGAGCTCTTCGACGCCGTGAAGGGCAGCCGGCAGCGCCTGGGGTTCGTCACCTTCGACGAGACGGGGCCGCACCTGGCGAGCGTCGAGGCCGACTTCGTGCGCGCCCATGTGGAGAGCCTGCGCCACGCACCGGTCTGCCCCGACGAGCTGCTGTTTGCAGGCAGGGAGCTCGGCAAGGTGGGCGTCGTGGCGCCGCAGGGAGCTGCCGCCGGCGTCGAGGAGCTCGAACAGGCCGTGGGCGACCTCTTTAGCTTTGCGCCCACGGGACCCTACTGGATTGACGTGCTGGTAAGGGGCATCGACAAAGCCCAGGGCATCGACCGCATGCTCGTGCACCTGGGGATCGACCCCTCGGAAGCCTTGGCGTTCGGCGACTCCATGAACGACGTGGCCATGATGGAGCTGCTCCCCAACACCGTGGCCGTCTCGAACGCCATGCCGGAGCTCAAGCGGCTGTGCGCCCACGAAATCGGCAGCAACCTCGACGAGGCAGTGCTCGACTGCCTCGACCAGCTCTGCGAGCTGCGGGAACGACGGCCGTAAGCGGCCCACTATAGCAAAAAGAATAGCTACGCCGCGTGGCCCCCCGGGTGCGCAGCGGCGCCGTAAGCCGCCAGGTCGTCCTCGATGGCCTGATGCTCCATGGCCTCGAACTTCTCGACGCAGCGCCACAGGCGGTACTGCTCCCCCTCCCGGGCATAGGCGGCCTTCATGGCGGCACGCTCGTCGGGATGCTCGACCCAGTAGTCGATACGCTCGGCCAGCGCGGGGGCGTCGAGGGCCGGGTACAGGCTGCGCCCGTCGAGGGCGAACTGCTTGGTGGCGGACCGGTCGGCCTCGGCAAAGACGGGCACCAGGCCGCAGGCGATGGCCTCGATGCAGCTGATGCCCTCGGAGTCGGCCACGGAGCAATGCACGTAGAGGTCCGCGGCCCGCAGCAGGTCGATAAGCTCCCCCTGCTCCCTAAAGCCAAAGTCCACCGGATGGGCCATGCCGTAGGACTCCTCGCGCAGCTCGCGCTCCAAAGGCCCGATGCCGCACACATGCAGCTTGATCCGGTCGGCATGACGGCTGAGACGGGCGGCTTCGAGCAGGGTCACCTGACTCTTCTCCGCCGAAAGGCGCCCGACGGTCACGATATGGAAGAGCCCGTCGTCAAAGGGGTGGGCCGGCGCGCCCGGGGCAAAGGGGGCGTTCACCCCGTTTGAGATGGCATGCATATGGGAGCGGTACCCGTAGCGCTCTGTCAGGTCGTCGGCCACCAGCTGGGACGGGCAGTGGACGTGGCGGATATCGTCGTAGAACGTGGAGCGAAAATGGTGGTAGAGGATGTCGGTCAGGCCCGGCACGTGCTCGAGGTTCGCGCCGTAGACCATGTTCTCGGGCTGGAGGTGAAAGGCCCCCGACACCGGCACCCCCTGGCGGCGCGCCTCGTCCATGGCGACGCGCTCGAGCTTGAACGGCAAAAACAGGTGCACGATGTCCGCGCTCTTCACAGCACGGTGGACCGTCC
>JAHZGC010000003.1:126302-178394 GCA_019421015.1 Coriobacteriaceae bacterium
TCTCCATGTCGGGACGGCCGAACACGAAGCCCTGGCGCTCCGTGATGGTGTCGACCACAGGATAGTAGCAGCGCCCCACCGAGAAGGCGTCGTCGCCCTGGGCCCCGTACCCCACAAGGCGCACCTCATGGCCCCGGTCGCGCAGTCCCTGGGCAAACCGCAGGGCCGTCATGGTCGTGCCGTTCTTGCAGTCGCTCAAGTCGTCCATCACAAAGGTTACGACCATGGTCAAAAACCACCCCTCGCCGGCTGCCCGTCGATCAGCGTGCAAAATCGTTGCAGTCCGTGTACCCACGGGAACGCAGGCTTACGGCATGGGGTTGGAGGCGCACAAAAAAGGGAGCGACCCTTGCGGACCGCTCCCCCTCAGCATCAAATGTATGTAATGCTTAGACTAGGCCTTGCGAACGTTGCTGGCCTGCAGCTTGCCGTTCTGGCCGGTCGTGATGTCGAACTCGACCTTCTGGCCCTCGTCGAGGGTCTTGAAGCCGTCCATCTGAATCTCGGAGAAGTGGACGAACAGGTCGTCGCCGTCCTCACGAGAGATGAAGCCGTAGCCCTTGTCCGGATTGAACCACTTGACAGTACCCTGAGCCATGTCTTGCCTTTCTTTCTTACCCCAAGGGGCAAACCGAGTGCAGGAGCGAACCCCCGCACGATAAACACGGTTCACTTCGAACCGCATGGGCACATACTACCCGTCCTTGAGGCGTTTTAGCTCAAGAACGGCAAACTTTTTTTGATTTCCTCACCAATATCCTACGGAGTCTTGGGCTCGATGCCGAGCAGGGCGTTCAGCTCGGCGCGGGTGTGGATGCCCATCTTCTCGTAGATATGGCGCGTATGGGCCTTGAGCGTACCCGGCGCTATGAGCAGGTTGCCCGCAATGACCTGGTTGTCTTTCTGCTGGGCAAGCTCGCGCAGCACCTCGGCCTCGCGCGCGGTGAGCCCGTACATCTGCACAAGCTCCTCGCAGCGGGAGGTAATACGGTCGCTTTCGCGCGCCTCCTCGCCGAGCGACGCCCCCTGCAGCACGCGGATGCCCCAGCGCGCCGAAAGCTCGCGCTCCGAGAAGAGCAAAAAGAACAGCGCCACCAGCGCCACGCACACCAGCACCGTGGCCGCCGTGTGGGCCGCGGCCGCGTCGGGAAGCAGCCCATCCAACGCATGGGTGGCGTAATTGCCAAGCACCACACAGATCTGCATGGTGTTCATGGCGGCGATGAGCGGCGCGATGGCCACACCGGTACGCTTGCTCATGTCGTAAAAAAGGATGCCGATGGTAAAGGTGACAAGCGTATAGGCGATCGAGATCAGATAGGAGGACGCCACCTGCCCGAGCAGCCCCGAGGAAGGCACGAGCAAGAGGCCGAACGCCATGATCGGCAACGGCAGGCGGCACAGGCGCGCCACGTCGATGCGCCCCGCAAAGAAGTACGTGAGCACGAACACCGCCCCCATGGCGATGGCCGTGGAAAACGACGAGTGCTGCCCCGCCCCGGCCACGAGCGCCCCCTGCCTCAGACCGTAGGCAAACGAGAAGACCCCGAGCAGCACGAGCAGCTTCCAGGGGTAGGAGAACTGCGGGTACGCGGCGTGCTGGCGGTCGGAGACGGGCAGCGTGCGGTAGCTGGACCGCAGGAGCGCCACGGCCACGCAGGGAGCGAGCGCGAGCACCGCCCCCATGCGGGGCGCGTCGGCCGAAGCGAGCAGGTAGGCCATGAGCGATGCCAAAAGGCGGCTGCCCGAGAGGTAGAGTACGATGCGCAGCAGGCTCACACCGGCAAAAACCTCGGCGTTCAACACCAAAAAGCCCGCGTAGGACGCACCGCCCACAAGCGCCCCCGCCAAAACCGCAGCCGTGGGAACCTCGACGAACGCCCCGGCCATCGAGCAGGCCGAAGACGCAAGCATTCCCGCGAGCACCGCCCCGTAGGCCCACCCCTTGGCGGAGAGGGGCACGAGGCGGCGGGCGAACACGGCGATGAGCAGGCTCACCCCCGAAAACGCCCAGTCAAAGACGTCGTGGGGCAACCCGAGCGCCCCCGAGGCGACCGCAGGCTCCACAAACACGAACGAGAGCCACACGCGAGCGAACGCGATGCCGAAGAAGGCAAGCGATGCGGGTCCCCAGGGCATGGTGGCGTGCTGCGTCGGTAGCTTCATGGGCACCATTGTAGCGCATGGGGATGGGGGGCGGTGGGCGGCTGGCGAGTCAGGGGTGCGGGCGGCAGGGTGACGATGGCGCATCGGGGCGAGCGAGGCAAACAAATGGTCGTGGTGTCCGCGATCCCTGGGAATCCTGATTTCTCAAGTTTTTTGCCACATGTCCCAGCGCCGGCCGCCACGACGCGTGCCCGGCTCCCTACAAAGGAGCCGGGTATCTCGGTTCAGTCCGCCCTGCGCTCGTCGACGTCGGTCCGCCCTATAACCGCCGACGCCGGTCCTTCTCCCTTACAGCCCCGCCACGTAGCGGCCGCAGACGTAGCCGCTCGTGATGGCGCGGCCGATGGAGAGGCCCTCGATGTTCATGGGGTAGTCCACGCCGCCGAAGAACTGGCCGCTCGCGTTGCCGGCGGCAAAGAGGCCGCGGATGGGCTGCATCTCGCCGTTGAGGCACTGGTGGTTGCCGTCGCACACGAGGCCCGAGAGGATGGCCGACTTGCGGTGGCTGCCGCGCACGCAGGCGTAGTAGGGAGCGGAGTCGGCGGGCACCATGTACATGGCATCCTTGCCGAAGTCGTCGTCGGCACCCTTGGCACACAGCTCGTTGTAACGGTTCACCGTAGCCACGAAGGTGTCGGTGTCGATGGGGTCGACGCCCCACTCGTTCTCCTCCATGTAGGCGTTGATGGCAGCGCAGAGGTCCTCGAGGGTGTCGGCCTTGAGCCAGCCCTCCGGGTCGACGTCGCGGTAGGCGTTGTGGGTCGAGATCTCGTAGGGGTTGGCGGCCTTCCACTCCTCCACGTAGTCCTGCCAGTTGTTGGGCACGATCGAGAACATCTTGGAGGCGATGGGGTTCGTAAAGCCCATCTCGGCGATCTGCACGCGCTGGTAGTTGTTGAGGTAGCCCATGCGGCCACCGCAGTTCTCGTCCATGAAGCGCTCGCCCTTGTTGTTCACAAAGAGGAACGGCATCTCGAGGCGGGTGGGGGCGGGCTCGCCGTGAATCATCTTGGTGTGGGTGGGAGGTGTCATGATGGCACCGGCCCACATGCCCATGGCGTAGCCGCTGCCGTCGCGGAACAGCACGCCGGGCTCAAAGCCCATGGTGTCGGGGCAGTAATAGTTGGCCATCTCGGTGTTGCCGGTGTAGTCGCCGGTGCACAGGATAACGCCCTTCTTGGCGGCAAAGTACAGGTACTCGCCGTCGGCGTTCTGGGCCACCACGCCGTCGACGCCGCCGTCCTCGCCGTTCACCAGCTGCACAGCGGGGGTGTCGTAGTAGAAGTCGGCACCGGATGCGGCCTCCTGCTCGGCGATGAACTGGGCACCGGCGTTGTGCCCCTCGGTGTGGAAGTAGGTGTTGGCGTGGAAGAACATCTCGTAGCCGTTGTAGGTGAAGGAGTAGTCGTAGGCCTTGGACTCGATACCGTCCTTGGCGGTGGCGTCGGCCCACCAGGCCAGGGCCTCCTGGGAGTTGCGGGCCCAGGCCTCCACGAGCGGGCGGCTCGAGCGGAAGTCGCTCTTCCAGTTGATGAAGGAGATGGCGGCCTGGATGGCGGCCTCGGAGTTCTTCTCGAGGTCCATGGCCGCGGCCATGTTGCCGGTTGTGAAGGGGGTGCTGGTATTCTGCAGGCAGGCAACTGTGGCACCGGCCTCAAGGGCGCTGTGCACGGCCGAGAGGCCCGACTCGCCAGCTCCCACGACCACCACGTCGTACTCGTACTCGGCGGCAAAGTCGGTGATGGGCTCGGGCTTGATCAGGAAGCTGGGAACAAGCGGGTTGCCTTCGGCTTCCTCGGCGGCCACGGCGTGGGTCAGCGGCATGCCCGACAGGGCGAGGCCGGCAGCGGCGGCCGCACCGGTGGTCTTGAGGAGGTCGCGGCGGGAGACGTTGGCGTTCATGGAGTTCGTGGTCATGGCTAATCCCCTTCTGTGTTCTCTCGCGCCGCCCTGCCCGTAACGCAACCAGGGCAAGCCGGCGCAGCTCAACGTGTGCAGCCCCCACTATGGTCACCAAGATGCGGTGTAGCATCTCCCAGGCGGTTTAAGTTTTTAAACTGGCGATAAACTTTAGGATCTAGCAGGGGTTTCTCCGCCAATCCCCGGTAGGGGGAGCTTGACCCGTAAACCAGGGGCAACCCGTTGACCGTTTGTTGACGGAACGTCAAACCGTACCCGTCGTCCCCGCAGGCGCACATCCCCCACGACAAACGCCCCTCCCCCTCCCGAGCAATGGGCACCGGGCGGCCCCAAACGCGGCCTTTGGATGCAACATTAATCGCGTAGTTCGCGGAATGCTTTTGACCTGCGGCGCGCAACGGGGGCGGCCAGGGGTATCATGATTTGCATGGTGGCGCCCACGCGGCGCCGAGCCCAAGCAACGCGAGAGCGGGAGCGTGAGTATGGATCGACGCGAAACACCGGAAGCGACCGCCGTCATCCCGACCGACCGGCTGTCCGAGGCCGCCGCTGTGGCGACCGGCCCCGCAGTGGGCAAGGCCTTGGAGAAAATCGCCCTTCGCGACCTCAGGGAACGCATGCGCGCCACCTACCGGCAGGAGAACGCCGAGGACGAGGCCCGCATCGACGCCTTGCGCCATGAGCGTAACGTGGAGGTCGAGGCGCTCGACCAAAAGGCCTGGGATGTGAACCGCACCTACCAGATGGACCAGGCGGAGCAGCGCGTCCCCTGGATCGACGCTCGCGAGCGGACCGTCGAGGCCAAACGCGCCGCCCGGCTCGCGCTGGCCGCATCCCGCGAGGCCGAGAACCCCGCCGACCGCGCCGCCATCGAGGGGCTGCGGGTTGCCCACCGCGCCGCCCAGGAGGGGTTCGATGAGGAGCGCCGCGTTCTGGACCTGAGCCGCGAGTCTGCCCTCGGGGCCTTGCGCGACCGCTGGAACGACGCCCGCGGCCGCTCCATCGACGCCAAGCGGGCATTGGAGCAGGAGCTCAAAGACGTGCCGCGCGCCGACAAGGAACGAGCCGCCCGCGTGGACGCCGGGGTGCGCGACCTCCGGGACCTGAGCGACGCCTCGGCGGTCTGCTGGCAAGAGGTGCGCCGTGCGAGCATCGCCCATGCCAAAGCCGCGGCCCAGCTGCGGTCTGCGCCCCACGACAACACCCTGCGTGCCCAGGTGGACTCGCTGGCCGCGGCCGTGGGGCAGCTCGAGAAGGAGGCCCGCGCGGCCGACGCCGCCTTTGCCGAGGCCCTCGTGTCGCCCGCCCTGGGCACCGAGTACGCCGACGTCCACACCGAGGCCCGCCTGCGGGCGGAGCTGCTCGACGCCCGCGACGAGGAGGCGCTTGAAAAGCGCCGCTCCCAGCGCGCCGTGCGCAACCATCGCGCCAAGCACCGCGACGCCGAGCACGCGGCCTCCGAGGACCTGCGCCACCGCCGCAACGCCGAGGCCGAGGCCTACGGCGACGCCGTGAACGCCGTCTACACCGCGCGCGGCCACCGCGAGGCCCAGATCCGCCTCGAAAGGATCGACCGCCGCTACGAGGAGCACTTGGCCAACGCCCAGGCCAAGGCCGACAACCGCGCCTACCGCGAGCGCGAGGGGGCAACCCGCCGCGCCGCGCTCGAAGACCTGCGTCAGAAAAAGGTCGCTGCCAAGGAGCGCTTCTCGTCCGCCGTGGAGTCCATCAACCGAACCCGCGGGATAGAACGCGCCGAAGACCGCGCCCAGGCCCGCACGGCCGCCCAGCAGGCCCTCGCGGCGTTCGCGCCCCAAACCGCCGCCGCACCCGCCGCGGCCTCCCCCACCACCGAGACCGTTGGAGCGTAAGGCATGGAAACCATCGAAGATCCCAAGACCGTCCTCGAAACCGAGGCCCCCGGAGCTGCGACCGAGGCAGAGGCCGCCCCATCCCGTACGCTCGGACCGTCCGCGCGCCGCTCGCTTGAGCGGGCTGCCGTGCGCGACCTCAAGGCGCGCAAGCGCTCCGACTACCGGCAGCAGAACCAGGCTGACACCGCGCGCATCGACCAGCTGCGCCGTCAACGCAACGAGCAGGTCGAGCGCATCGACCGCCAGATCCACGAACTGAGGGCGGCCTACGGGGTGTCCGCGAGCGAGCATCGGGTTCCTTGGATCGACGCCCTCGACGAGGCCGCGGTCGCCAGGCGTGCCGCCCGCCGGGCGCTGACGGAGACCCGCAGGGCCGAGAACCCCGCCGACCGCGCCGCCATCGAGGCGCTGCGGGTGGCCCACCGCGCCGCCCAGGACGGGTTTGCCGAGGAGCAGCATGAGCTCACGCTCGCCCACGAGCTGGCCTTGAGCGATCTGCGCGAGGACCTGAACGACGCCCGCGGTCGCAAGGGCGAGGCCAAGCGTGCCATGAGGGCGGACCTCAGGGAGATGCGCCGGGTCAACGCCGCCGAAAAAGACGCCCGCACCGCCGCCGAGACCCACGCGCGCCAGGAGCGTACCGCCGCCTCCGAAGCCCGTTGGGAAGCGGCCCGCAAAGCAAACCTCGACTACGCGGTCTCGGTCGTGGAGCTGCGCGACGCCGAGCGTGCCAAGGAGCCCCGCGCCCGCATCGAGGAGCTGCGCACCAAGAAAGACCTCATGCGCGCCCGGGCCGAAGAGCTCGAGACCGTCGCCCGCACCACCGACCTCGCCGTCTCCGACACACTGTTCGAGCAGCAGTGGGCCTCGGCGGCCGAAGCCGCGTTTGCCAAGGCCCAGGCCAAAGACCCCTGGCTGGGCGGCAAGCACGACGCCGTGGTGGAGAAGCGCAAGGCCCGCGAGGCCATTCGCGCCTACAAGGCCCAGACCCGCGCGGCAAAGGAGGCTGCCGAGGGCGACCTGCGCCACCGCCGCAACGCCGAGGCCGAGTCCTACGCCGAGGCCGTGAACGCCGTCTATGCGACCCGCGGCCAGCGCGAGGCCGAGCTCAAGGGGGACTACCTGGGCAAGCAAGACGACGCCCGGAAGATCCGCAAGCAAGCCAAGGCCGCCGCGCGCGCCTATGCCCGCGAGGCCAAGGGGGCTTACCACGAAGCCCTCGAAGCCCTGCGCAAGGAGAAGGTGCGCGTGGAGGAGGAGTTCGCCCAAGCGGTCAACGAGATCAACCGTACCCGCGGTATGGAGCGTGCCGAGGAACGGGCCCAGGTCCGCGACATTGCCGACGAGATCCTCGACACCTACGAGAAGGCGGAGCGCCCGGGCACGCCGAGGGTATAAGGGGTCAAAACCTTCGCGTGAAAGGCGGACCCCATGATTGTCGTCAACGATCGTCCCCGTCCCTACCAGGACGGCCTTACCGTGCGCACCCTGCTGCTCGACCTGGGCTTTAACCCAGAGGCCGTGGTGGTCGTACTCAACGGCAAGGCCGCCCGTCACAACGCCTTTGGCTCGACGGCCGTCCGCGACGGCGACGTGCTGGAGGTCGAAGAGATCGAAGGGGGTCGGGAGGGATAGGCAGCCGGCACCTCTCAGATTGCCGGCTGCCTGGCGGATCGTTCAGGCGCGGGTACGAATTGCCGACCCCGTCCGTTCCTGGCCCTTCTCCCCTACCGCGGCCAGGCGGTCGCCATACCGGCCAGACGCTCGGCGGCGGTCACCGTGTTGAGCATGAGCATCGCACGGGTCATGGGGCCCACGCCGCCAGGCACGGGCGTGATGGCACCGGCGACAGGCTCGACCTCGGCGTAGTCCACGTCGCCGCAGAGCCTGCCGTTCTCATCGCGGTTCATGCCCACGTCGATCACCGTGGCGCCGGGGGCCATCCAGTCGGCTTTGACCAGGTTGGGACGGCCGATGGCGCTGATCACGATATCGGCCCGCTGCGAGGTCTCAGCGGCGTTGGGGGTCTTGCTGTGGCAGATCGTGACCGTGGCGTGCTCCTCCATGAGCATGAGCGCCATGGGCTTGCCCACGATGGTGGAGCGCCCGAGCACCACCGCCTGTCTGCCGGCGACCGGCACGTTGTACTCGCGCAGCAAACGCATGACGCCAGTAGGGGTGCACGGGCGCGGGCCGTCGAGGCCGCGCATGAGGCGTCCGAGGTTCACGGGATGAAAGCCGTCGACGTCCTTCTCGGGCGAGATGTGGGCTATGGCGCGCTCGGGGTCGAGGTGGCCCGGCAGCGGCATCTGCACGAGGATGCCGCTCACCGCGGGGTCGGCGTTGAGCTCGCTCAGCAGCTCCTCGAGCTCCTCCTGTGTGCAGGTGGCCGGTAGGTCGTAGTCGAGGGCCTCGATGCCGCATTCCACACAGTCGCGGCGCTTGTTGCGCACGTAGACCGCACTTGCCGGGTCGTCGCCCACAAGCACCACGGCCAGCCCACAGGCACGGCCCTTCGCTTTGAGCTGGGCCACCCGCGCCGCAGCCTCCTGCTTGACCTTGGCCGCCACGGCCTTTCCGTCGATGATCGTCGCCATGCTAACACCTCCGCGAAGGGAGCCGTATGCGGCCCCGCTGCAATCGTTAAGGACAGTCGATATAAAAGGCGCGCCCACCCAATCAGCAGGCGCGCCCATCGCACACAATCGTACAGCCGTGAGACCTTAGAACAGGCCGGTGATCCTGCCGCTTTCGTCGACGTCGATCTTCTCGGCTGCCGGGACCTTGGGCAGGCCGGGCATCGTCATGACGGCACCCGTGAGGGCGACCACGAAACCGGCACCGGCCGACACCTTGACCTCGCGCACCGTGATGCGGAAGTCGCGCGGGGCACCGAGCTTGGCCGCGTCGTCGGAGAAGCTGTACTGGGTCTTGGCGATGCACACGGGCAGGTTGCCAAAGCCGTTGGCGCGCAGGGTGTCGAGCTGCTTTTGAGCCTGGGGGGTGAAGTCGACGCCGTCGGCGTGGTAGACCTTGGTGGCCACCGCCTCGATGGCCTCGGCGATGTCGGTGCCGGTGGGATAGGAGAACGTGAGCTCGCTGGGCTGTTCCACCAGGCGCAGGACCTCCTCGGCCAGGGCGATGCCGCCCTCGCCGCCCTTGGCCCACACCTCGGAGAGCACGGCGTTGACGCCCAGCTCGGCGCACTTGTCGGCGATGAGGGCGAGCTCGGCCTCGGTGTCGGTGGGATGGCGGTTGATGGCCACCACCACGGGCATGCCAAAGACCTCCTCCATGTTGCGCACGTGCTGGAGCAGGTTGGGCAGGCCCTTTTCGAGGGCCTCGAGATTCTCCTCGTTGAGGTCGGCCTTGGCCACGCCGCCGTTCATCTTGAGGGCGCGGGCGGTGGCCACGACCACCACGGCGTCGGGAGAAAGGCCCGCCATGCGGCACTTGATGTCGAGGAACTTCTCGGCACCCAGGTCGGCGCCGAAACCGGCCTCGGTGACCACGATGTCGCCCAGGGCGAGCGCCATGCGGGTGGCCATAACCGAGTTGCAGCCGTGGGCGATGTTGGCGAAGGGGCCGCCATGCACAAAGGCGGGCGTGCCCTCGAGGGTCTGGACCAGGTTGGGCTTGAGGGCATCCTTGAGCAGGGCCGCCATGGCGCCGGTGGCCTTGAGGTCGCCGGCGGTCACGGGCGCGCCGCCGTAGGTGTAGCCCACCACGATGCGGCCCAGGCGCTCCTTGAGGTCGGGGATGTCCTTGGAGAGGCAAAGCACGGCCATAATCTCGGAGGCCACGGTGATGTCGAAGCCGTCCTCGCGCGGGGTGCCGTTGGCCTTGCCGCCGAGGCCGTCGACCACAAAGCGCAGCTGGCGGTCGTTCATGTCGACCACGCGCTTCCAGGTGATCTGGCGGGGGTCGATGCCGAGCTGGTTGCCCTGCTGGATGTGGTTGTCGAGCATGGCGGCCAGTAGGTTGTTGGCCGCGCCGATGGCGTGGAAGTCGCCGGTGAAGTGCAGGTTGATGTCTTCCATGGGGATGACCTGGGCGTAGCCGCCGCCGGCAGCGCCACCCTTGACGCCGAACACGGGCCCGAGGCTCGGCTCACGCAGGGCGACGACGACCTTCTGGCCAAGACGGTTCAGGGCGTCGGCCAGGCCGATGGTCGTGGTGGTCTTGCCCTCGCCGGCCGGGGTGGGGTTGATGGCGGTCACCAAGACGAGCTTACCGGGCTCGTGGCCCTCCTCGCGCAGGAGGTTGTAGTCGACCTTGGCCTTGGCGCTGCCGTAGCGCTCAAGGTACTTATCGTCGATGCCGAGGCCGGTCGCAATCTCGCCGATCTCCTTGGGGGTGACGGACTGGGCAATCTCGATGTCGCTAAGCACGCGCGCTCCTCTCCAATATAGACGGCGCAAAGGCCGCCCCGACCACTATCCCTTGCGTTTCTCCAAGCCGATCAGAAGCATAGTGTGACAGGTTTTACCGCCCCATGGGCGCATAGCCTATGGAGATAGGCGGACGGCTGGCACCTACTGCTCGTCCTGTTCCTTCAGTGCCTCCTCCACCTCGGGCGGCACCGCGGTCACCGCAAAGCCGTAGGCGTCGGCCAGCGCCTGGGCCTGGGCGCGCCGCACCTGGGAGACCGGGTTCCCCTGGGCGTCGTAGGCGTCGGCGGCACGGCCCAGCGCGTAGACCGCATAACCGGCCAGGCTCTCGTCGACAGCCGAGAGCTGCATCATGGTGACCAGCGAGGCGGGAGAGAGGCTCAGCGCGGTCTCAGGGTCCATATCGAGCACGTCGCCCACCACGGCCTCGAAGCCCCCGACGGCATCGGCGACCCCACCCGAGCGCATGCGGTCGATGGAGGCGAGGATACCCTCGACAAAACGGGCGATCTGGTCGAGCAGGTAGTCGTTCTTGATGGCCATGGAGGCCTCCTTGATCAATGGTTGCGATGACTGTGCGCAAAGCTCGACGCGGCGTGCCAGACCCCCTACGGCTCCCCCGCCACCGGCAGGCCTAGGTGCTCGAAGGCCCGGCGGGTAGCCACACGCCCCTTGGGCGTGCGGTTGATGAGCCCCTGCTGGAGCAGGAACGGCTCGGCCATGTCCTCGATGGTGCCGGGATCCTCCCCCACCACGCTGGCCAGGGTTGAGAGGCCCACGGGACGGCCCATGAAGGTCTGGGTCAGGGCCTCGAGGATCTTGTGGTCGAGCCAGTCGAGTCCCAGCTCGTCCACCTCGAAGAACGTGAGCGCGTCGGCCGCCACCTGGGCGTCCACCACGCCCGCACATTTGACCTGCGCATAGTCGCGCACGCGCTTGAGCAGGCGGTTCGCCAGACGGGGCGTGCCGCGGCTGCGCCCGGCGATCTCGACGGCACCGCGCTCGTCGATGTCGACGCCCAGGATCTTGGCGGAGCGTAGCACGATGCTCGCCAGCTCCTCGGCCGTGTAGTAGTCAAGACGCGCCGTGATGCCGAAGCGGTCGCGCAAAGGACCGGTGAGCATGCCCGAGCGCGTGGTGGCCCCCACCAGCGTGAAATGGGGGATGTCGATGCGGATGGAGCGCGCCGCCGGCCCCTTGCCGATCACGAGGTCGTGGTAGAAGTCCTCCATCGCGGAGTACAGGACCTCCTCGATGGCGTGGTTCAGGCGGTGGATCTCGTCTACGAACAGGACGTCGCCCTCCTCGAGGTTGGTGAGGATGGCCGCCAGGTCGCCCGTGCGCTCGATGGCCGGCCCCGATGTCGTGCGGATCTGGGCTCCCATCTCGTTGGCCACCACCGTGGCCAAGGTCGTCTTGCCCAGGCCCGGGGGCCCAAAGAAGAGCACGTGGTCGAGGCACTCGCCGCGCTGCTTGGCCGCGTCGATGGCCAGGCGCAGCGACTGCTTCACGCGCTCCTGGCCCAGGTAGTCGTCGAGGGTCTGGGGGCGCAGCTTGCGGTCGGCCTCCAGGTCGTCCTCGGTCAGCTCGGGAGCCACCACCCGCTCGCGGCGCTTTGGCTCGCTGGCCCAGAGGTCCTCCTCCTCGGCCTCCCACATCAGATACCACCCCCAAGGCGCTTAAGGGCGTACTTGACCGCGCCGGAGGCGTCGTCGGCCGGGCCGTCGTAACCCTTGACCGCAAGGTCGCACTCGTCCGGGGTAAAGCCCATGGACAGCAGGGCCTCGACGGCCTCCTCGGCAGCCCCGCGCGCAGGGGCCGCCGGCGCGCCCATGCCCGGCAGCATCGAGGAGCCCCCGAGCAGGTTGGTCTTGAGGGCGTCTTTGAGCTCGAGAATCATGCGCGAGGCGGTCTTCTTGCCCACGCCGGGCACCGTGGCCATGCGCTTCTCGTCTCCAGCCGCCACCACGTCGCGCAGGGCGTCGGGACTAAAGGAGCTCAACACCGAGAGGGCCAGCTTGGGACCGACGCCCGAGATGGCCACGAGGCGCTCGAAGGCCGTGCGCTCCTCACGCGTGGCAAAGCCGTAGAGCGACAGCCCGTCGTCGCGCACCTGGAGGTAGGTGTGGATGCGGACCTCCTCCGGGGTGCCCGGCGCCGGCAGGGCCGCCGAGGTGGAGGCAGAGACGCCGCAAAGGTAGCCCACCCCGCCCACGTCTATGACGGCCGACGAGAGGGTCTTCTCGGCAACGGTGCCCCTCAAAAACGAAATCACAGCCTGGTACCCCTTTCACGATAGGTCCCCGCCGCAGGCTTGGCGAGGTGCTGCTCGCGGCTGACGCGCCGCCATGCGCCGAGGTGGGCGTGGCAGACGGCCGCCGCGAGGGCGTCGGCACAGTGGTCGGGCCGCGGTTCCTGCTCAAGGTGCAGCAGCGTCTTGACCATGTACTGCACCTGCTGCTTCTCGGCCGCGCCGGTCCCGGCCACGGCCTGCTTGATCTGCATGGGCGTGTACTCGCCGATTTCGAGCCCACAGGAGGCACAGGCCACCAGGGCCGCACCGCGCGCCTGGGCCGTGGCGATGGCGCTCTGGGCGTTCGAGCAGAAGAAGATCTCCTCGATGGCCACCTCCTGGGGGGAGTAGCGCGCGATCACGGCCGCGATCTCGTCGTGGATCGTCTTGAGCCGGTGCGGCATGCCCTGGGACTTCTCGGTATGGATACACCCGTAGGCCCGGGCCCGGCACTGGGACCCGCGCGACTCGACGACCCCCCAACCCGTGTTGGCCAGGCCGGGGTCGATACCCAAGATTACCATGGCGCCCCCTGCCCGCACGCCGTTTTCGCGCGCTTCTCTCGCGGTGCCTGCTCATCGAACGAATGTTCTCAATCATAGCGGGAGCGGACGCTGCATGCAAGGACCCCGACTGTCTTCTCAATTCGCACAAGCCCGCGGCCCCGCGGGGCTCACCGCCGTATAATGGGGCACCGGCCCGCGGGAGGTCCCGCGGGCGCACCGCGTCGCCGAGCAGCAAGGAGCAGCCGTGAACCCAACCCCCGCAGCCGAGAACCCCGTGCCGCAGCACGAATCCTACGACGTGCTCGTGGTGGGGGCCGGCCCCGCAGGCACCATGGCGGCCCGGGCTGCGGCCTCCACGGGGGCACGCGTCCTGCTCGCCGACTCCGCGCCGCTGCCGCGCTACAAGAGCTGCGGCGGTATGCTCAACGAATACGCCCAGCGGGCGCTCTCGGCCGTGGGCGAGCTGCCGCGGGAGGCAGTCTTGGAACCCGAGTGGGTGAACTTTCGTTACTACGACTGGGACCGCGGGATCAAAAAACCCTGCTCGCTGCGCTTTCGCAACGTGGACCGCGGCATGCTCGACCGCTGGATGCTCGAGCAGCTGCCCGACTCGGTCGCGGTGTGGGACCATGCGTCGTTTGTGGGCTGCACCCAAGACGATGAGGGCGTGGACGTCGCGCTCCAACGCCAGGGGCGGCCGGTGCAGGTGCGCGCCCGCTGGCTCATCGGGGCCGACGGTGCCCGTTCATCGGTGCGCCGCGCCCATGGGGGGTGGCCCCAGACCCAGTGCTACAAAACCGTCCAGGAGTTCGTGTCCATAGAGCCGGGCAGCGTGGAACCCTACTTCGACTGCATCTACTCGCGCCACGTTGCCCCCGAGTACGGCTACGGCTACATCGTGCCCAAGGGCGACGTGGCCATCGTGGGCTCGGTCTTTTTCCCGGGCACCAAGAACGTGCCGCCGATGCACGAACGCGCCCTGCAGATCTTTGGCGAGCGCTACCCGCTGGGAAAGGCCGTGCGCCGCGAGGCGGGCGTGGCCATCCAGGTGCGCTCGGCCTCAGACATCGTCGCCGGCCAAGGCCGGGTCCTCGTGGCCGGCGAGGCAGCGGGGCTCATGTCGCCGAGCTCGGGCGAGGGCATCTCGTTCGCGCTCAACTCGGGAACCCTGGCGGGGCAGGCCGTCGCGTGTGCCTTCACGGCCGCCGGGCACGACAGGGCGTCCCTCGCAATCGACGCCTACGAGCAGACCCTCGCACCCCTGCGCAAGAACATCGCCTTTAGGCTGCGGTTCTTCCCCGTCATGAACTCGTCGTGGGGCAAGTGGCTCGGCGGCTGCATGCCCACGGCTTTAGTAAGCAAGATCACTGAGCGACTGTAGAGCAGAGCCCTCACGCCCCGCACGTCTCAGGCTCCAGGTAGGGCATCAAAAACGCCGGCATGTTGCCGGTAAAGAGCATCGCCATCTCGTCGGGCTCCTCCTCCATGCCGCGCTCCACCCAATGGCGCGTCATATGCTTGGCGCCCGTGTTGTAGAACTCGTAGAGCAGCGCCTCATGGGGCGTAAAGGGGCGGCCGGCCTTGCGCTCGAACACCGTCTCGACGTGGTCGGCCATCATGCGGCCGCCGTGCTGGCAGATCGAGTTGTAGCTCACGATGCGCATGGCGTTCACAAAGAACTCGCGGTGCTCGCGCAGGGCCTGGAACTTGCGCAGGTGGGCGTCGTAGCAGTTGAGCGTGATCCCCGCCTGGTAGAGCGTCGTGCGCATGAGGTAGTCCCACATCCAGGTGGCTACCGCGTAGACATCTTGGAAGTACTCGTAGAACGTGGCCCGGGCGATGCCGGCGTCGCGGCACAGGTCGGTCACACGCACGCGGTCGATCGAGGTGACCCGCATGCGCTCGTTGAGCGCAGCCACCACGTTGAGGCAGGTTTCGGTCTTGGCCATGGGCTTCTCCCCCGCTGGTTGCAAACGCCTTTGCAGGCCCTGCGAGTCGAGCGCCGGTGGGTTGCCTCACCGGCGAGACAGGCGCGCATTCGGTGAGCATACCACGCAACGGGCTGGCGGAGAAACCCTCGCGAAGGCAGCTCAGGCACCGAATCAGACACCTGCCGCCAACTGTCCGAAAACGCGCGCGCTGCCAGACATTTAGCCCCGAGTGTCGGTTTTCTAACGACCGTCAGGCCCGTAATCTTTGGGCCAGCGGGCGTCAAGGGGACCCCGCACAGCGCAGCCGCACCACAGCGGCCCGCGCACCTTCAGGGAGAAAGGAACCGCTCATGGACACCACCGTAAGCCGCCGCGCCTTTGTGACCGGAGCCGCCGCAGGCGCAGCCGGTATCGCCGCCACCGCCATGGCCTCGGCCGCGGCGCCCGCCCTGGCCGACGAGGCCGCCGCACCCGCCGACACCCAGCAGCCCTGGGACGCCCAACCCGCCAGCGTGGCAGACCAGGTGAGCGCCGAGGAGACTTACGACGTGGTGATCGTGGGCGCCGGCAACGTGGGCGTGCCCACGGCCCTCTACCTGGCGCAGGCAGGGACCAACGTGCTCGTGGTGGAGCAGTCGGGCGCCGCATGCATGTGGGCCGGCGACATCGACGCGCTCGACTCGCAGATCCAGAAGGACATGGACATCCAGATCAACAAGGAGTACGTGATCGAGGACCTGCTGCGCTACAACCAGGGCAAGTGCGACCAGAACCTCATCCGCCAGTGGGCCTACAACGCCGGCGCCTTTGTGGACTGGTACCAGGAGCAGATGCAGAAGAAGGGCCTCGAAGTCATGGTCGAGACCCGCTCCAAGCGGTTCTATCCCGAAGGCGTCTTCTACAACCCGCAGTCGGTGCACACCGCCTACCGGCCCCCGCTGGAGCCCACCGCCAACTCCATGGGCTCCGAGATCGCCATCCCCGCGATGCTCGAGCTGCTCGACGAGGCCGGCGGCACCGTGCTCTACAACACGAAGGCCGTGGAGCTCGTGCAGCCCGACGGCCCCGGCACCCCGGTGACCGGCGTGATCTGCCAACTCGAGGACGGTTCCTACATCAAGTACAACACCAATAAGGCCGTGTTCCTGGCCACCGGCGGCTTCAGTGGCAACAAGGACATGATGGACCAGCTTAACGTGCAGGCCCACAAGTTCTGCTCCAACCACATGGGCGGCGAGGGACGCAACGGCGACGGCATCAAGATGGCCCACTGGGCCGGAGCCGACATGGACCGCGACATGGCCGGTAGCTGCAACATCTTCGACCGCGGCTGCATCACCGGCAACGACGACAACGGCGGCATCGGCTGGGACGGCCAAGGTGGCGGCGACATGCGCTTCTGGTGGCCCGGCTCGCAGCCGTTCCTGCGCGTGAACGCCTTTGGCAAGCGCTTCTGCAACGAGGACGGCCCCTACGACATTGTGTTCAACCTGGGCTCCCAGCAGCCCGGCGGCTTCTACTGGCAGGTCTTCGACAACTCCAGCTGGAACGACGTGGTGAGCTTCGACACCAACATCTGCTCGCGCGTGGTGGCCAAACCCGGCGCCAAGAACTGCCTGCTCCTGGGCCAGTTCTGGCCCTGCACCGACGAGGAGATGTGGAACGAGGTCTACATCGAGCCCAACGTCGAGAACGGCAACCTCGTGAGGTGCGACACCCTCGAGGAGCTGGCCGACGCCATGGGCTTCGACGCCGACGCCAAGGCCGCGTTCCTGCAGACCGTAGAGCGCTACAACCAGATGGCCGACGCCGGCTTCGACATCGACTACGGCAAGGCCCCCTGGCGCCTCTCGTACATCAACGAGCCCCCCTACTACGCCTGCAAGCTGGCCGGCTGGCTGCTCTCGACCCTGGGCGGCATCAAGGTCGACAACACCTACACGCCGCTCACCCCCGACGGGGAGCGTATCGAGGGCCTGCGCTGCGTGGGCCTGGACCACGGCGGCTTCTTCAACGGCATGTACGCCCAGTACTACGGCGGCCTCAACCTCTCGCACAACCTGGTGAGCGGCTGGCTGGCGGCCAAGGACGTCATGGGCGAGGACTACCCGCACCCCTGCTGGGGTGCCGACCACGCCTACAAGGTGGAGCGCGCGAGCGCGGCCGAGTAAGGCACGCGGCAGGCAGCACGCAGGTAGCGAGCATGTAGACACGTAGCGGAGAAGCCCCCTGCAGGACCCGGAGAGACGATCCGGGCCAGCGGGGGCTTCTCCACTATAAAGGCGGGAACAGTTCATCATCATCAGCATCATAATCAGACAGCGTGATGCTGATGATGATAATCACCCGAATCAGGCGCCGATCAACCCTTGCGCAGCTGCCCCACGTAGGCTGCGGCCGAAAGCGCGGCGACGTTGCCCTGGCCGGCGGCCTTGATGTACTGGTAGGGCTTGCCCACCACGTCGCCGCAGGCAAAGCAGCCGGGCAACGTGGTTCGCATCTGGGCATCCACCAGAACATGGGGTCCCTCGATGTCCAGGCCGGGCACGAGCCGCTCGGGGCTTACCGCCTCGCGCAGGACGAAGACGCCCTCCACCGGGATACGCCCGGCGTCGGTCTGGAGCGCCTCGACCCGAGCCTCGCCCACCACAGCCTGGGGACGTCCCTCGACCACCACGATGTTCTGGGCCGAAGGCAGCGTCGAGCCGCGCAGCGGGAGGTAGTGCACACGGCTGCAGGTCTCGGCCAAAAACTCCGCCTCGGCAGCCGCGTCGGGGCCGTAGCCCAGCACGGCCACCTCCTTGCCCCTAAAGAAAAAGGCATCGCAGGTCGCGCAGTAACTCACCCCTTTGCCCAGCAGCTCGTCTTCGCCCGGGAGTGACCTTGCCTGCACGAGGCCCGTGGCGACGATCACCGCGGTGGCCTCGTAAAAGGCGTCCGTGCTCGTTTGGATGCTGTAGGCGTCTCCCATGCCGTAGGCGCCGACCACGCGCTCCTGCACCAGGCCGACCCCCATGGCGTCGAGATGGCCCTGGAACGCATTGGCCAGCTGCTCGCCGGACACGTCGGGCAGGCCGGGGTAGTTGCGGATCCCATGGGCCTTGCGCACCTTGGCGCTGATACCTTCGTTGCCGAACAAGATGACGTCCAGGTTGCGCGCCTTTGCCGTGAGCGCCGCCGAGACGCCGGCCGGCCCCGCGCCGATGATCGCGATGTCCACCCGCTTCGTGTCCATGGGGTTCGCCTCTCGTCGATTTCTGCCGCATGGCCGGCGGCGTATCCCTACAGCTTGAACAGGTAGCCCACGCCGCGAACGGTCTCGATGTGACTCGATGCTTGGGGGCCGAGCTTAGCGCGGATGCGACGCACGTGCACATCGACGGTGCGTGAGCCGCCGCAGTAGTCGAAGCCCCAGACACGGCGCAGCAAGGTCTCGCGAGAGTAGGCGCGCCCCGGGTGGGTCACCATAAACGCCAGCAGCGAGTACTCCATGTAGGTGAGGTCCACGGGCACGTCGTCGACGCGCACCTGGTAGGTGGCCAGGTTCACGGCGAGCTCGTCAACCTTGACCACGTCGTCGTCGCCGGTCTCCTCGCCGGGCCACAGCAGGCGGCGGATGCGCACGGCATATTCGGCGTCAGAGGCCGTGTTGCAGATGAAGTCGCACACCGGGCGCATGGGCAGGTGCAGGTCGGGCATCTGGGCCTCGGTCACCACGAACAGGATGGGCGTGGAGCTGTCGGCCAGCACGCCCTCGATGTTCTCGATCTGGGAGGCCGAGACGCCGCCGACCTCGAGGACCACGAGGTCGAACTCACGCTCGAGGATGGCCTGGGAGAAGCGGGTCACGCCCGCCAGCAGAATCGACACGTCGAGCACGGTCGAGAGGCGACGCATGCGCTCGTGACCGTCTGCGGTCTGCGAGAGAAAGAGCGCTGTTTTGTGGTGCATGGTGGCCTCCCCGACGACGGCTCCGCGCGTCAACGACGCGACGGGGCGAAGCGAGCATGCGAACTTTTCGCCCGCACACGCCCTGTAGTATACCGTTGAGAGTAAAAACCCACTGTTGCAATCCTATTACCAGGTAATGATACCTCACAAAACGGCCCGGGGTGATAGGGCGTTTGGATGTGGAGCCCTTCGCTGGCCGCGTCGGGGGATTGTTCAGAACTGCCCAACGCCGCCTACCAGGGTTCAGCAAGGGGCTCGCCGGCGTCGAGGCCCTGATAGCAAATGCCCACGGCCCCGGGCCCCGTGTGGGCCCCGATTACCGCGGAGGCCTCGGATACCTTGACCTCGGCCCCGGGCACCGCGGCACGCAGGCGGGCGGCCACCTCCTGGCCCAGGTCGGGCTCATCGGTGTGCACGACACGCGCTATGACGCGGGGGTAGCCCGCCACGCGCTCGGCCGCCTCGGCCACCAGCTGCTTAAGGGCCGCCTTGGTCCCGCGGGCGCGGGCGATCTGGGCCAGGCCGCCGGGGGTGCAGCCCATGATCGGGCGCACGTTCAGCAGGTTGCCGATGGCACCCTTGGCGCGCCCGATACGGCCGCCGGCGATCAGGTAGTCCAAGGTGCTCACGGTCACGAGCGACCCCGAGCCCTGCGCAAGGTGGTCCAGGTGGTCTTTGAGGTCGTCGAAGGGCATGCCGGCCTCGATGGCCTTGGCGGCCATGACGGCGCTCACGCCGGCGCCGTAGTCGAGCTTGCCGGTGTCGTACACAAGACCGCGCAGACCCTCCTGCTCGCCCAGGATGCGCTCGACCAGCCCGTGGGTACCCGAGTAGGCGCTCCCCAGCGTCACGGCGAGTACCGCGGTGCACCCCTGGGCCCGGAGCTTCTCCACCGCGCCGTAGATCGAGGCGGCCGAGGGCAGCGACGTCTGGGGCATCTCGGCCGGCATGCGCGCGTAGATCTGGGCGGGCTGGATGTCCACGCGGTCGCGGTAGGTGCTCCCGTCGAGATAGGTTATCTGGAGGGGGACCACCTGGATGCCGTAGGCCTCGCACACCTCGGGCGGCACACTGCAGGCCGACCCCGCGATGATGCCGATGCCGCTGCCGGCCACGCCCCCGCGGCCCTTCTCCGTAGTAGACGCGCTCGTGGTCATGGCTGCTCCTCTCGGCCGCCCAGGTACAAACCGTCCCGGCGGCGCGCTCGTGTTTGAAAGCTATGTTCCCGGCTCGGCGCGTCTTCCAACGGCCTGCGGCGCGAAACCCCGCAAGATACTTCCGCGATTCCACGGGCCCACGCACCTCCACCGCGCCGCCATCAACGTTTCGCCCTTCGTTCGGTCGTGTTTCGACCGTGCTACCGATTGGGGACAGCTCACAGGCTCGAAACATTCCGCGGACACAGTAGCTCGTGTCACAAACTGTGTTTCGTCTTGTTTCGCACGCAGGAGCCCTGGGGTTCTCAGCCGCATGGCCCGCGCCTTCGGGAGAGAGGTTGCCCATGACCACGACTTTTGGCACCCCCGGTGCCTACGGCCTGTACCGGCCTGAGTTCGAGCACGACGCCTGCGGCATCGGGGCCCTGGCCAACATCCGCGGCGTGCGCACCCACCAGATGCTCTCCGACGCCCTGTCGGTCCTACTCAACATGGACCACCGCGGGGGCGCCGGCCTGGAGCCCAACACGGGTGACGGCGCGGGCATCCTCTTCCAGACGCCCCACCGGTTCTTCCGCAAGGAGGCCCAAAAGTGCGGGTGCCTCTTGCCCGACGAGGGCGACTACGGCGTGGCCATGCTGTTCCTCCCCCGCGACCCCGAGCTCTTTGCCCAGGCCCGCGAGCTCTTTGAGCAGTGCTGCAACGACGTGGGGCTGCCCGTGCTCTTTTGGCGCGAGGTGCCCGTGGACGCCCACGACCTGGGCGTCACGGCCCGCGCCTGCCAGCCGCGCATCTGGCAGGCGTTCATGGTGCGCCCTGCCTCCACAGCGCGCGGCGAGGAATTCGAGCGCGCCCTGTACCTGGCCCGGCGCTCCATCGAGAAGCGCGCCCACGGCATGGGCCTGCCCGAGCGCGACATCTTCTACGTGTGCTCCATGAGCGCGCGCACCATCGTCTACAAGGGCATGCTGCTGGCCGGGCAGCTGCGCACGTTCTACCTGGACCTCTCCGACGCCACCATCGAGACGGCCATCGCACTGGTGCACTCGCGCTACTCCACCAACACCACCCCGAGCTGGGAGCGCGCCCACCCCAACCGCTACATCATCCACAACGGCGAGATCAACACGCTGCGCGGCAACGTGAACTGGATCCGCGCCCGCGAGAGCAGCCTCTACTCGCCGGTCATCCCGCACCTCGACCGCGTGCTGCCCATCATCGACCGCGAGGGCAGCGACTCGGCCATCCTCGACAACGTGGCCGAGTTCCTCTACATGAACGGACGGCCCCTGCCGCGCGCCATGAGTATGCTCCTGCCCGAGCCCTGGGACCACAACGATGCCCTCTCGGAGCGCCGCCGCTCCTTCGACGCCTACCAGTCGACCATCATGGAGCCCTGGGACGGCCCGGCCGCCATCGCCTTTACCGACGGCGTGCGCATGGGTGCGGTGCTCGACCGCAACGGCCTGCGCCCCGCCCGCTACACGGTGACCCGCGATGACCGGCTGATCCTGGCCAGCGAGACGGGCGTGCTCGACATCCCGCCCGAGAACGTCCTCATGAAGGGCGGCCTCATGCCGGGCCAGATGCTGCTCGTGGACCCCGAGCGCGGCCGCATCCTGTGGGACGACGAGCTCAAGGAGTCCTTTGCCTCCGAGCGCCCCTGGCGCGAGTGGCTCGACGCCAACATGCTGCACCTCGACGACCTGCCGCTGCCCGCCACGGTGCAGGCGACCTCGACCTCCGACGACGCCCCGGCCTTCTCCGAGGTCACGGTGCCCGCGGGAGACACCCTTGCCTCGCTGGCCGCCCGCTACGGGGTGTGCTACGAGGATTTGACCCAGCAGCTCGTGCCCATGGCCCAGGAGGGCAAGGAGCCCCTGGCCTCCATGGGCACCGACTCGCCGCTTGCCGTGCTCTCGGAGCGGCCCCGCAAGCTCTACAGCTACTTTAAGCAGCTCTTTGCCCAGGTCACGAACCCGCCCATCGACGCCCTGCGCGAGAAGATCGTCACGAGCACGGTGCTCTACGTGGGCAACCACGGCAACCTGCTCGAGGACACGAGCTCCAACTGCCGCCTCGTGCGCCTGGAGTCGCCCATCCTCGACCGCGCCCAGTTCGAGCGCCTCTGCGCCATCGAGAAGACGGGATTCAAGGTAGCCCGCCTCACCTGCTCCTACGAGCGCACCGCCGGCCCCGGGGCGCTCGCGGCCGCCCTCGCCGACCTGAACGCGGCCGCCGAGCAGGCTGTGCGCGAGGGGGCCAACATCGTGGTCCTCTCCGACCGTGTGGAGGACGCGGGCCAGGTGCCGATCCCAAGCCTGCTCTCGCTGGGGTCGGTGCACCACCACCTCATCGGCACCCAGCTGCGCACCCACGCCGACCTCGTGGTCGAGACCGGCGACGCTGTAAGCACCCACGACTTCGCCATGCTCGTGGGCTTCTCGGCCAGCGCGGTCTACCCCTACCTGGCCCACGCCCAGATCCGCGACGCGGTGGCGCGCGGCCTGGTGGAGGGCCTCTCCGCCGACGAGGCCGTGGCCAACTTCGACAAAGCCGTGACCGCGGGCATCGTGGCCATCATGAGCAAGATGGGCATCTCCACCATGCAGGGCTACCACTCGGCCCAGATCTTCGAGGCCGTGGGCCTGGGGCAGGAGGTCATGCAGGCGTGCTTTGCCGGAACCGTGAGCCGCGTGGGCGGTCTGACCTTCGACGACCTGCAGCGCGAGACCAACGCCCGCTTTGACGCGGCGGCCGCGGTGGCGAGCGGCCCCTCCCCCCGCCAGCTCCCCGACTCGGGCGAGACCTGCTGGCGGCCCGGCGGAGAAGACCACCTGGTGGAGCCCTCGATGATCTTTGCCCTGCAGACCGCCGTGCGCACGGGCTCGCAGGAGGCCTGGCGCGCCTACGACGCCATCGTGAACCGCCCGGGGCGCGCCGTGACCCTGCGCAACCTGCTGGCCTTTGACCCCACCGGGCGCGCCCCGGTGCCGCTTGCAGAGGTGGAGCCGGCCAGCGCCATCGTGCGCCGCTTCAAGACCGGCGCCATGAGCTACGGCTCCATCAGCAAGGAGGCCCACGAGTGCCTGGCCGTGGCCATGAACCGGCTCCACGGCTTTAGCAACACCGGCGAGGGCGGCGAGGACGTGGCCCGCGAGATCCCGCTCGCCAACGGCGACTCGGCCCTCAGTGCCATCAAGCAGGTGGCCTCGGGGCGCTTCGGCGTCACGAGCCGCTACCTCTCCACGGCCCGCGAGATCCAGATCAAGCTGGCCCAGGGCGCCAAGCCCGGCGAAGGCGGCCACCTGCCCGGCAAGAAGGTCTACCCCTGGATCGCCAAGACGCGCCGCTCCACGCCGGGCGTGAGCCTCATCTCGCCGCCGCCCCACCACGACATCTACTCCATCGAGGATTTGGCCGAGCTCATCTTTGACCTCAAAAACGCCAACCCCGACGCCGCCATCAGCGTGAAGCTCGTGAGCGAGGCCGGCGTGGGCACCATCGCCACGGGCGTGGCCAAGGGCGGGGCCGACAAGATCTTGGTCTCGGGCCACGACGGCGGCACGGGCGCGGCGCCGCGCAACTCCATCTACCACGCGGGCCTGCCCCTGGAGCTCGGCCTGGCCGAGACCCAGCAGACCCTGCTCCAGAACGGTCTGCGCTCCCGCGTGATGCTCGAGGCCGACGGCAAGCTGCTCACGGGCCGCGACGTCGCGGTGGCCTGCCTCATGGGCGCCGAGGAGTTCGGCTTTGCCACCGGGCCGCTCATCGCCCTGGGCTGCCTCATGCAGCGCGACTGCCACCAGGACACCTGCCCGGTGGGCGTAGCCACCCAGAACGAGGAGCTGCGTGGGCGCTTCTCGGGCAAGCCCGAGCACGTGGTGAACTTCATGACCTTTGTCGCCGAGGACCTGCGCGCCATCATGGCGAGCCTGGGCTTCCGCTCCATCGACGAGATGGTGGGCCACGTGGAATGCCTGCGCCAGGTGGAGGTGCCCGGCAACTGGAAGGCCAACACGCTCGACCTGTCGGCCCTGCTCGTGAAGCCGCGCACGCTCTTTGGCACGGAGATCCCCGGCGCCGAGGAGCCGCACTTCGAGCCCTCCATGGCCTTTGACCACCATCTGGAGAAGACCCTGGACGCCACGCTCTTCGTGCCCCTGACCGCCACTACCCGCGCCTCGCTGGCGCCCACGCGCTTCCACGCCGATATCAACAACGTGAACCGCTGCGTGGGCACCATGCTCGGTGCCGCGGTGACCAAGTCCTACCCCGAGGGGCTGCCCGCCGGCTCGATCCGCATCGACTGCACGGGCTCGGGCGGCCAGAGCTTCGGGGCCTTCTTGCCCGCCGGCGTGGAGCTCTTCATCGAGGGCGACGCCAACGACTACTTCGGCAAGGGCCTCTCGGGCGGCACCCTCGCGGTGCGGCCGCCCGAGAACGCCCCGATCCAGTTCGACGAGAACATGGTCATCGGCAACGTGGCCTTCTACGGTGCCACCGCGGGCCGTGGCTACGTGAATGGCCTGGCCGGCCAGCGCTTCGCCGTGCGCAACTCGGGCGCCACCCTGGTGGTGGAGGGCCTGGGCAATCACGGCTGCGAGTACATGACCGGCGGCCGGGTGGTGGTGCTCGGCGAGGTGGGCCAGAACTTCGCGGCTGGCATGAGCGGCGGCGTGGCCTACGTCTACGACGAGCTGGGCACGCTCGAGAAGAACACCAACCTCGACCTCGTGCACATCGAGGTGCCCACCCCCGACGAGCTCATGGAGATCCGCCTGCTCATCAGCGACCACGTGAAGGCCACGAGCTCGCCGCGCGGCATCAAGATGCTCTACCGGTTCGAGTCGGTGGGTAGGCACTTCAAGAAGGTCATCCCCCGCGACTACGAGCGCATGATGCAGCTCATCGCCGCCGAGGAGGCGGCCGGCAAGTCCCACGACGACGCCCAGCGCGACGCGTTCGAAGCGTGTTGCAAATAGTGGCTCGCCGCGTTCCGCCGGCGCTCACGTACCCCCAGTACGCATCGCGCCGGCGCGCCTTGCGAGCCACGATTTGCTTTAAGCGGATTACGCGGGCGACACCCCGAGGCCCGTCGCCCGAGAAGGAGAGAAGACCATGGGACAGGTAGGCGGATTCCTGAAGAACGGACGCGCGGAGCACGCCGTGCGCGACGCCGGCGAGCGTCTGGGCGACTGGGACGACATCGCGCTCATGAACGACGAAGAGGCCCAGCGGGCCCAGGCGGGGCGCTGCATGGGGTGCGGCGTGGCGTTTTGCCAGGTTGGACACCCCTTTGGCGACACGCGCCACGCCACCGGCTGCCCGTTGCACAACCTCATCCCCGAGTGGAACGACCTTTTGTGGCGCGGCCTGTGGGAGGAGGCCTATGAGCGCCTGACGCTTACGAACCCCTTCCCCGAGATCACGGGGCGCGTGTGCCCGGCCCTCTGCGAGAAGGCCTGCAACCTGGGGCTGCACGACGCCCCCACCACCATCCGCGACAACGAGCGCACCATAGCCGACAAGGCCTTCGAGCTCGGCCTCGTGCGGCCCCCGCTGGCAAGCGAGCCAACCGGGCGCACCGTGGCCGTCGTGGGCAGCGGCCCGGCCGGCCTGGCGGCCGCCTGGGAGCTCACGCGGCGCGGTCACACGGTGACGGTGTTCGACCGGGCCGCGCAGGCCGGCGGCCTTCTGGCCAACGGCATCCCAAGCATGAAGCTGCCCAAGGACGTGGTGGCCCGCCGCGTGGCCTTGCTCGAGGAGGCCGGCTGCCAGTTCGTGCTCGGCAAGCCCGTGGAGTCGTCGGTGGCCGGCGCCTTCGACGCCGTGGTCGTGGCCGTGGGCGCCACCAAGGCCCGCACCCTCGACGTGCCCGGCGGCAACGCCGACGGTGTGGTGCTCGCCCTGGACTACCTGGCGGCAGCCGCCGAGGCCCTGCGCTCGGGCGAGCCCGTACCCCCCGAGCTCGACGCGCGCGGGCTGCACGTGGTGGTGGTGGGCGGCGGCGACACCGGCACCGACTGCATCGCCACGGCCCTGCGCCAGGGGGCCGCGAGCGTCGCACAGCTCCAGTACCACCCCGCCCCGCCCGTGCGGCGCGACCTCGAGGCGAACCCCTGGCCCACCTGGCCCGAGGTGTGGGGCGCCGACTACGGCCACGCCGAGGCGGCCGCCCGGCAGGGGGAGGACCCCCGCAGCTGGTCGACCAATACCCTTGAGGCGCTCATAGACGAGTGCGGCCACGTGCGCCAGCTGCTCGTGTGCGAGGTGGAGTGGGCGGACGGCCGGCCACTGCCCGTGGCGGGGAGCGAGCGCACCATCCCCGCCGACCTGGTTCTCGTGGCCTGCGGCTTCGCCGGCCCCGAGGAGGACGCCTTCGGTGCCCTGGGCATCGCGCTCACCAGCGGTGCGCGCCGGCTGCCCGTGTGCGTGGGCCGCGAAGGCGCCGACCGCTTCAAGGTGGCCGGCCGCGAGGGCTTCTTCGCCTGCGGCGACGCCCGGCGGGGCCAATCGCTCGTGGTGAACGCCATCGACGAGGGGCTGCGGTGCGCCGAGGCCGTGGACGGCTGGCTACGGGGGTAGGGTGCCTGCGGGCGGGGCGAGGTGAGATGGGGCGGGGTGGACTCGCTGCCAAAAGTGCCGCCGCGTGTGCGGGCAAGCCGCCAAACCATGCGCCCCGTGTGCGGATTGGGAGACCCGATCCGCACACGGGGCGCAGTTTTTGGCGCGGAGGGCGCACACGCGGCGCGAGTTTTGGCAGGCGGCCAGCAAGCGCGAACAAGGCACGGGCGGTTGTGCGGGGTGAGTCTGTTTCGGCCGCGTGAAACCCTCAAGCTCGATGGGCTTCTCCCCTGGGGTTTAGGCGAGAAACTCTCAAGTATGCGGCGCAAACAAGCCCGAGTCAGCCCGCACAACCGCAAGCGCCGAGAGGCCACCCTTCCAAAAACAAATGACCCCCGCAGAACCGGGGCCCCGGATAGATGTAAGCCCGGCGGCCCGCCCTCCAAAGGCAGGCCGCCGGGCCCAAGCTCCCCTACTCGGTTAGCGCCCTACTCCCAGGGCTCGTTCTCCAGCGCGCTCGTCGCGGCGATGCGGCCGGTGGTGAGCGCCTCGAGGATGTTGCCGACCGTGTAGGCCAGGCCGTTGAAGGAGCCCAGCTCGCCCGCGTTGTAGAGGTGCGGGATAGGCTGGCCGTCGACGCCGATGGTCTCGCAGCGGCCGTTGCGCTCGGGGCCGCCCTGGGTGTTGATGGTCGAGAACGACATCTCGATGGCGTAGAACGGCGGGTTTGCAAGCGGCTCGGACTTCTGGGGGTCGCGGCCGAAGGGGTCCTCGCCGGTCTCGCACCCCTCGTTGAAGGCGGCCACGGTCGCGGCCAGCGCCGCGGCGTCGATACCCTCGACCTGCTCGCCGCTGGGACGCGTGCCGCGCACGTTGGCTGCCAGTTCCTCCAGGGTCTCGCCCTTGAAGATCCAGCCCTGCTCTAGCGCCTGTTCATTGGAATCCCAGGTCAAGAGCTTGGCCTCGGGGTGGTTCGCGTTGTAGACGCCAGCGTAGGTGTTCACCACGCCAAAGCGCCCGGTGCCGCGCCATAGGGACTCGCCGTCGAACATGGTGCTGTCGAAGACCATGAAGATCGGCAGGTGGCTGTATTCCAGGGTGGCGCCGTCAAAGTCCAAGGCGCGGGGGCGCCCGGTGATGTGGTTCTGGTTCACCGTGGGCTCGCTCGCCCAGCGCTGCCCGTCGGGACCCACAAAGACGTAGCCGTAGGGCTGGATGCCGGCGGAGGCGTCGGTGGAGATGGAGCAGTTGGCGGCGATGGAAGGCTGCGTGAAGCACAGGGCGGCGATCTCCTGGCCGGCCATATGCCACAACTTGGCACCGGCCGCGCTCGCCATGGTCACGCCGTCGCCGGTGTTGTTGGGCGTGCCCCAGGGGAAGAACCGGATGCCCGGGATGCCGTGACAGCCCTGCATCTCGAGGTTGTTCTCATAGCCGCCACAGGCCAGTACCACGCCCTTGCGGGCCTTGAAGGCCAGCTCGCCGCCGTCGGCGTCTTGGGCCACCACGCCCAGGACCATCTTGGTTGCGGGGTCCTGGACCAGCCGCACGGCGCGGGTGGAGAGGCACACGTCCACGTTGCGCGCGGCGGCCGCCTCGTCAATGGCCTCGAAGAGGAAGCGGCCCTCGCTACCCTCCCTGCCGGCCACCATGCCCATCTTGGAGTGGGCGGGGCGCTGGATGCCGTTGTTGTCCATGTCGTTCCAGTTTATGGCGATGCCCACCTCCTCGCACCAGGCCGGGGTCAGGTTGGCCTGCTCCATGTAGGGGCGGATCTGGTCGTCGGGAGCGCCCTCGCCGTAGGAGTAGCGGGCGTAAAGGCCGGCCCACTCGTCGACGTCGGCATCGGTGCCCGTGTGGATGGCGCCCGACGAGGCACCCGTGTTGCCGCCGTCGCGCTCGGCCGACTTCTCGAGCACGATCACCGAGGCGCCGGCCTCGGTGGCGGCGATGGCCGCGGCGGCACCCGACCCGCCGTAGCCCACAACCACCAGGTCGGCCTCGTCGTCCCAGGCCTCCGGCATCCAGCCGGCCGAGGCCTCGTCGGCCAGCGCGGCGGACGATCCGGCCAGCAGGGCCGTCCCCGCCGTCAGGGGGACACCGCTCACAAAGCCCCTGCGATCCATCGTGGCGTCCATCATGTTCTCCCCTTTCTGCACGGCCGCCCCAACTTGGTCGGCGGCTCGGTTCCTCGTAGGACGGCTCCTAGGGTAAGATGGGTCCCGGGACGCGGGTAGACGGCAAAAGGTGCCCAGGTGCGCCCCAAAAGTGCCCACCCCCGGCCGGTCGGGATGCGAGAGAGGCCATACCGTGAACGACGCCCAGCTTCGTTCCTTCGTGGAAATCGCCCGCTCTAAGAGCATCAACAAGGCCGCCGCGAACCTCTATATGGCGCCATCGGCCCTGCGCAAGCAGCTGGACTCCCTGGAGCGCGAGGTGGGGGCGTCGTTGGTCGTCCGCGGCAAGACCGGGGCCGAGCTCACCGACGGCGGAAAGACCTTCCTCGACTGCGCCCAGCTCATCCTCGAGACCTTTGCCCGCGGCTGCCTGGAGGCCCGGGAGGCCCAGCTTGCCTGCGGAAAACTCATCTACCTGCTGGGCACGTCGGGCCAGATAACCGGCTCGGGCTTCTACTACGCGCTGGCGTCATTCTCTGCCGGACACCCCTCGGTGCGGGTGGAGGTTGCCCAGAGCCACGAAAACCTGGGAACGATCCCACCCGACTACCTTCTCGGCCCCCGCGACCAGAAGTTCGCCGTGGCCGAAAAGACCGTCCTGCGCACGGTCCCCCTGTCCTGCAACCTCCCCCGCGATCACCGGCTCGCCAGCACGGGCACCGTCCGGTTGCAGGATCTAGCGGGTGAGCGCGTGATCTACCTGCCCGAGCGGCCGCTGGCCGACGAGCTGCCCGGCAACCTCGCGGCGGAGCTCGTCCGACTGGGGGCGGAGGTGCGGCACCACGGCACCGGCAACGACAAAAGCCGCTGCGTCATGGAGCTGATTGCTGGATCGCACGTGGGCATCAGCGTGGGGCCCTACACCATGCTACCGGAATCCTACCGCAGCGTGCCGCTCGAGTGGCCCGGCTACCCCTTGACCCTCTGGCGCACCCGCGGGGCCTCCCCGGAATCGCAGGTGCTTATGGAGTTCTTCGCGGCCCACTATGGCGGTGCTATCGAACCGGTCGGCTGACTTGAGTTCCCGCCTTCTCGTCAAAACCAACACTGTGCGGCAACCCCAGCGGACTGATAGAACCCAGCACGCCCCACCCCTTCCCACGCGTTTTTCCCACAGAAACCGCCCCCGGCCTGGGCAGGCCGCCCCCGACGGCGTACATTGGACGGGCAAGTTCATCCGACGCGCCCTCACGCGCCGCCCCGTCTCACCTGCCACCCTCGCTCCCCAGAAAGGTTCCTCATGGAGAACGCCGCCGCCTCGTTCGAACCCGTCGTCAAGCACCGTTCCCGCTTCACGCTGCACCCAGCCTCCAACGAGGTCGACACCCTGGGCGAGGTGGCGAACGTCATGGTTGGATGGTTGCTCTCTAAGGAAAGCCGCTGGGAGGACAGTCCCGCCGTGGCCGACTTCGAAGCCCAGGGCGGCCCCGTCTTCTGGGACTATTCGATGCCTGAAGATTATGCGGGCGGTCTGCAGGACGACTTTTGGCCCGCGCTCGCCTGCGCCTCGACGACCGACGAGACCGGCGACGTCACCTCCTGGGCCATGGAGTACGACGAGCCCGATGCCACCTACGACGGGCGGCGCTGGCATACCCACGTCTATCTAGAGCGCCAAGCCAACGACAGCTGCACCGTCATGGTCGAGTCAAGCTGCCGTCTCATGGTCGACGACCCCGCCGGCATCGCCCTGAGCCTGGCCGCCACCCCCTTTAGCCAGGAGCTCCTCGAGCTCGAGGGGTGCCTCGCCCAGGCCGGCTCGGTGCGCCTACTGCCCAATGTGGGCCGGCTCTCGGCGGACACCTTTGACGCCTTTGCGGCCGAAGTGGCCGATTCTGGGCGCGCGGTGCCCTATGTGCTGTTCTGCACCAACGGCAGCTACGGCACGGCCGAGTACGCCAAGCAGCTTTCGCGGCGCACTCCCGCCATGGCCAACGTCTACATCCTGAACCACGAGGACCTGGACCTGTGGGAGAAGGCCCGTCCCTTCCTGGATCCCGAGGGCACCGCCATCGAGCCCGAGGAGGTTCCCTGCCGGGTCTACCTGCCGGGCGGCGGTGTCGAGGAGCCGGGCCGCGCGCTCTTTGCGGAGTTCAGGCCCACGTCGTTTGCCAGCAGAATCGGGCGCGAGTTCCTCTATGCGGGAGAGATTCCCGGGGTCGCCGAGGTCCGCGCGGCCAAGGGTGTGCCGTCGAAGGTTGCGAGCCAAACGGATGAAGACGATATACAGGAATGAGCGTAAAATCGATTAAACATGCGTTTCTAGAAACCCAAAATGGGGATTTAAAAGTTTGATTGGTCAAAAATTCCGCTTGGGCAACATCGTACCAACGACCGCCGCTCTTCGCCCTAAACTTTCCTGGGCTTTTGCCGAGCCAATCGGTTCCCGGGCCGCCAAACGGCCCACGCGATGTTGCCAAACCGGAATTTTTGACCAACCCGGGCGCAGTCGCCCCCAAGGCGACCGTCCCAGGTGCGTCCATTCCCTTACGCCGGATACGCCATGTGCTTCTCGTCGATGCCATACAGCGTGCCGTCGAGGTAGCGTCGGGCATACCAGTGGGCAAAGTCGATGTTCTGGTCGCGCCAGTTACCGCAGTCGCGCGGGGCCGCCCCGGGGATGTCCCCCTCAAAGTCGCGCACGAACTCGAACATGCGGGTCACCAGAGGCACCACGTCGGCGGGCCGCAGCTCCCCGGCGAGCAGCAGGTAGAACCCCGTGCGGCAGCCCATGGGCCCAAAGTAGATCACACGGTCGGCCCACTCGGGATCGTTGCGCAAAAACGTGGCCCCCAGGTGCTCGATGGTGTGGACCTCGCCGGTGCCCATGACAGGCTCGTCGTTTGGTTGGGTCAGGCGTAGGTCAAAAGTGGTCACGGCCTCGTTCCCGATGCGGTCCACGCGCGAGACGTAGACGCCCGGCTCGAGGTCCTCGTGGTTCACGGTGAAGCTGGCGATCTTCTGCAGCTCTGGCACGGCAACGCTCCTCACAACGATGGCGGGCACAAGTCTTAGGCTCCATTGTACGGCGAGAGGCCGTGCCAGAGCGGCCCCGCCCCCTATCGCACGCAAACCCCCTCAAGGATCCCCTCACGTCGTTTTTAGCACGCTATCCGGATCTGGAAGACAACCCATCGGCCGGCCCTGTAGAATTGCATGCACACGCCAGCCACAGCCATCAGAAAGGCCACCCATGGAGTCCGCCGAGACCAACATCAAGCACCGTTCCTGCTTCGACCTGCACGCTGCAAGCGACGACGTCGACCCGCTCGGGGAGGTGGCGGAGCAGCTGGTGGGGTGGTTCCTCGGCAAGGAGGAGCGCTGGGAAAACAGCCCCGCCATCGCAGACTTCGAACGCGAGGGGGCAAACCCGCTCTTCTGGGACTACGCGATGCCCAAAGACTACACCGGCGGACAGTCGCCCGACTTTTGGCCGGCGCTGTTCACCCGCTCGACCGCAGACGAGGAGGGCGACATCACCTTGTGGACTGTGGAGTACGACGAGCCCGACGCTACCTACGAGGGGCGCCGCTGGCGCACGACGGCCCGGGTGGAGCGCCTTGACGACGGCGGCTGTCGCCTTGCCACGGAGTCCATCTGCTACCTGACCGAAGGCGCCCCCGAGAAACTCACGGCCATCATGGCAACCCCTCCCTTTGTACGCAATATACTGCAGCTTGAGGGCTGCACGCCTTCACGCAACGGGGTCAGGCTCTTTGCCGCGCCCCAGCGCCTTGACGACGACAGCTTCGACGACTTTGCCACCCAGGTCGCCGACCCCGACCGGCCCCTGCCCCTCGTGCTCTTCAGCACCGACGCCCGCTACAGCGCCACCGAGTACGCAAAGCAGCTGAGCCGTCGCTCCATGGGGACCGCCAACGTCTATATCCTCGACCGCAAGAACTTTGCGCTCTCCCGTCGCGTGGAGGAGCTGCTCGGGTCCCGGGTGCGCATCGGCATCCCCGCCGTGTGCCACGTGTTCGTAGGCGGCAAGCCCACCGAGGCCTTCGGCCGCGAGGACTTTGCCGACGTGAGCCCCTCGGAATGCGCCAACCTGCTGGCCCGCGAGTTTCTTTACCGAGGCGAGACCGGCTGGGAGGATGCGACCGGGGGAGAAGGGCCTGCGGCGGCTGGGGCACCCAGCACAGACGAGGCCGTCGAGCAGAACACGCCGGCCGACGGGAAGGAATAGGCAGGTACGCGCCCGAACTTCCTCGTCCCATCGGCGAACATCAGAGAGAATCAAACAACGGGAGTTCTTTCCGCACCCTCGTTCCGGATAGGGGGAAGTTCAGACCGCCAAACCCCGGTCGGCCTTCCCAAAAAAACGCGAGACGCCGGGGGCGCAGCGGGTGTCTCCCCCACCGCGCCCCCGGCACTTCCATTAACCGCGCCTCGTGCGGCTCATCCGCCGCCACACCTGGCCAAACGCTAGGCGCTCTTCCTAGCCGCCTCCTGCTTGCTGGTCAGGATGGCGTCGACCCCGCGCTCGCCGGTATGGATGCGAATGGCCTCCTCGACCGGATAGATAAAGATCTTGCCGTCGCCCACCTCGCCGGTCGAGCCGGTGCGGGCGTTGGCCAAGATGACATCGCAGACCTCGTCGATGCGCTCGTCGGGCAGCACGATCTCGATTTTGACCTTGGCGCGCATCTGGACAAGGACCTCGGTACCGCGGTAGTACTCGGTCCAGCCGTGCTGGTTGCCGGCCCCTTGGACCTGCGAAATCGTCATGCCCTCGACGTCGGCCACAAACAGGGCGCTCTTGATGTCTTCGATGACCTCGGGACGCACGATCGCTTCGATCTTCTTCACGTTTCACCACTCCTTTGTCTCGGGATGGCTCGCTGGCTCACCTCAGGGCGCCCGGGCAGGCGTTTTTACCTATGGTGCCAGGTGCATATCTCCAACAGGTTACTAGTTCAGGTCCATGCCGCTAAAGGCGGGATACGAGGGCTCGCCATGCTGGGAGACGTCGAGGCCGCGTGCCTCGTCGTGGGCGTTCACGCGCAGCGGGCCGCCGACGAGCTCCATGACCTTGGCGATGACGAAGGTCATGACCGCCGCAAACGCCACCACGAAGAGCACCGAGAGCAGCTGGCGCACAAGCTGCATGGGGTCTCCGTAGAACAGGCCTGCGAACCCACCGAGCTCGGGAACCGCAAAGAGGCCGGTGAGGATTGTGCCGCACATGCCGCCCACCCCGTGCACGCCAAAGGCGTCGAGGGCGTCGTCGTAGCCAAGGCGCTGCTTGAGGCGCGACACCGAGAAGAAGCAGACCACGGAGACCAGGGCGCCGATGACGATGGAGGCCCAGACCTCCACATAGCCGGCACTCGGGGTGATGCCCACCAGGCCGGCCACGGCACCGGAGCAGGCACCAAGCAGCGTGAACTTGCCGGTCAGGGCGCGCTCGAGGAACATCCAGGCGAGAAGGCCTGCGGCGGCCGCAGTGTTGGTGGTGGCGAAGGCAAGACCGGCCTGCCCGTTGGCGGCGCCGGCGGAACCGGCGTTAAAGCCGAACCAGCCAAGCCACAGGAAGAGCGTGCCAAGCATCACGAAGGGAATGTTGTGGGGCTGGTACTTGAGCTTGCCGTTGCCGTGGCGGGCACCCACCATAAGGGCGAGCACGAGGGCCGTCACGCCGGAGCTGATGTGCACCACGTCGCCGCCGGCGAAGTCGTAGGCACCGATGACGTCGGCAACCCAGCCGCCGCCCCAGACCATGTGGGCGAGCGGGGCGTAGACAAGCAGGGTCCACACGGCGATGAAGATCAGGAAGCGGCCGAACTTCATGCGCTCCACGATGCCGCCGGAGATGATGGCCACCGTGATGAGGGCGAACATGCCCTGGAAGAGCGCCCACACGTACTCGGGGATATCGCCCCAAAGCGTGTCGAGGGTGATACCCGTCAAGAACATGTGCTCAAAGCCGCCCAGGATGGGATTGGCCTGCCCGTCGGCGGAGGCCAAACCATCGCCGAACGCGATGGTGTAGCCCACGGCCACCCAGATGAGGCTCACGACGCCCGCCACGCTCACGCACATGAGCATGGTGTCTCCCACGTTCTTGCGGCGCACCATGCCGCCGTAGAAGAACCCGATGCCCAACGTCATGATGAACACCAGAAACGCGCTGACCAGAATGAACGCGGTGTCGCCCGTATTCAGCATCTTTGCCACCTCTCCTTTCTGTCTGTTGCCCAGCAGTGCTCGAACTGACGAAAGGAATCTATCCAGGGCAGGTTTCGCACCCGTTTCGGTAAAGGTGACGTAACGGTCGGGCGCTCAAGTGGAAACGGCCAAAAAACACGCCCGAAATCTTAGGGGTTCGAAGCGAGTTTGCGTCATAGGTTCTCCACATAAAGCCGGACAGCCTGCATGCTTGCCGCCTGGAGATGGACGAGAACCCCGGTTTTCGCCCGAAGGGGCAACGGTGGAGGGAGGGAGTTGGAGCGAACTGCAGGAAGTTGGAGCGGGCGCTGGACGAAACCCGAACTTTGCGATTTCAAGCAAGGCTAAGATGGAAGGGATCGGAACTTTGCGACATGCTTTTGAGATAATACTCGGTGCCTTTGTAGTATCTCCGCAGGTAAAACCCCTAGCAAGAAGAAGACCGTCTCGCCGGTCCGTTAAAATCGCGTCGCAAAGTTCCAATCCCGTCCAACGTGCTTCGACTCATGTCGCAAAGTCCAGGTCTCGACCACCCCACGCAGCCGCGACCCAGGCCACCCCGCACAGCCACGCCCCTCGATCACAGTCCACCCCGAGACACGAAGCGGGGCCGATGCCCATGCACCGGCCCCGCACATCGTCAGGCTAGGGGGCAAGCCCTCAGCGGCCTACCGTTCATATCAAAAAGGCACAGCTACCCCGGGGCCAAAGCGCCCCGTCTAGAAGCCAATCGCCCTCCACGCTTCCCCACCTTAGGCCGCCTCAGAGGACACCGGCTGGCCGTTCAGCAGGTCAGACCCGTTAAACCCATAGCCGTAGCCATAGCCGGGAACCTGCTGGCCAAAGATGCCGTAAGGCGAGGTAGCCGTGCTCTGGTCGCTCGTGTCGCTGCCCAGCACCACGTCGACCTGCTGCTCGGCGCCGTCGCGCACCAGGGTCAGGGTCACGGTGTCGCCGATGGCATGACCACGGACCTGGATGATCAGGTCGTCGGCGGTGTAGACCTCGTTGCCGTTGAGCTCGGTGATGATGTCACCGGGCTGGACGCCGGCGTTAGCAGCGCCGGAACCGCTCGCCACAGAGGTCACATAGGCACCCATGACCGAGGAGTCGTTGGCCATGGAGTAGACGCCCTGGTAGTAGGCGTCCATCAGGCTCGAGACGCTCACACCGAGCTGCGGGTGCTCCACGGTGCCGGTGGCCATGATCTGGTTAGCCAGGTTGATGGCGTAGTTCGACGGGATGGCGTAGGACATGCCGGCCCAGTCGCCCGACTGCGAGCTCGAGAGCGTGGTCATGCCGATGAACTCGCCGTCGGCGTTGACCATGGCGCCGCCCGACGAACCGGAGTTGATCATAGCGTCGGTCTGGATCATGCCGACATAGTAGACCTGGCTGCTGTCGAGCGACATGGTCGAGGTGCGCGAAACGCCCGAGACGATGCCCACAGACACCGACTCGCTCTCACCGTACGGGGTGCCTAGCGTCATGACCCACTGACCCACGCGGACCTGCGAGGAGTCGCCGATCTTGATGGGGACGAGCGGGGTCTCGCCAGGCTCGATCTTGAGCACCGACACGTCGCTCGTGGGGTCGGAGCCCACCAGCGTGGCGTCGTAGGCGTCGCCGTTCAAGACCACCTGAATCTTAGAGGAGCCCTCCACCACGTGGTAGTTCGTAAGGATGTAACCGTCGGTATTGAGCACCTCGCAGCTGCCCTGAGAAATGCCCTGCTGATACCCGTTGTCGATCATGCAGTAGACGCTGCCCACCGAGGGCAGCACCTCGGCGGCGATACGCTCGGCAAGGGTGAGGTCGCCGTCGATCTGGGCGGTGATGCTGGCGTCGGCCGGGGCCGCCGCCTCGTCGGCATAGGCGGGCAATGCCGCAAAACCACCGAAGGACAGGCCAAGGGCAAGGGCACCGGTGGCCACAACGCCGGCAAGACCGAGGCGGGCCCGCGTGCGGGGGCTGGCAATAAGCTGATCGTTCTTCTTCATTTCCGAATCCTCCCAACTTGAGTATATTAGGACGGCTCGAACCACAGGCGTTGGGGGCTGGTTCCGAGCCGGCTCGGTTCTTGATGTACCCCCACCAAAGAAGCCGAACCAGCGACGCGCACGGGGACGCCGCGGTTCCAACAAGACACCACATTAGTTATAGGTTAGATAAATTGTTCTTTCACGCCGCATGGGAAAGAACGGTTTTCCCTTCCGCGCCGCAAAACCCGTCATCGGACGGAGAAACCCCCATATACCAGGGGTTTCTCCGCCAAAGACCTTAGTCGCTCAGATCGTACTCGATGGCCGAGACGTTGTCGCGCATGGAGCGGACCGTCTCGCGGGAAATCAGGTCGTTCTCGTAGGCCTTGCGGATCTGCTCGCGCTCGATCTGTATGGCCGCGCGCTTTACGGCCTCGATCTGCGGCGACTGGGAAAGGGCCGCCCTTCCCCGCTGGCGCAGGTCGCCGTGGGCGGTGGCGGCGCGGCGCTGGTACTCGAGCACCACGTGGCTCACCGTCTCCACGGGGAACTCCCCCGCCGGCAACGCGTGGAGCTGCTCAAGGACATACTCGGCGCAGCAGCACCTCAGCTCGTTGCGGGCCTCACGCCGTCGGGCGCGGACCTCCGACGACACGCCCCAGTCGGAGAAGCCGGCCCGGCGCATAGTGCTGAACCAGCCGCTCGCGTTGCGCAGGAACCACAGGAACTCCCCGCGGTGCTTGATGCGCGAGAGGCGCCGCTCGAGCTCGATAAGGTACCCATAGCCGACGATGGGGGCCACCTCGCCGCTGCGGATACGTTCGTTCACGCAGATGGTCTCCCACCCGATGCTTCTCTCCTGAAGCTTGTCCTCGGAGGCGTCCTGGTAGGAGGTCCTGCTCTTGATGCGGTCGATGCGCGCCTCGTAGCTCGCGATGACACGGCGCACGGCGCGCTTGTCGGTCAGGCTCTCGTCATGGGAGAGCTCGCTGATGACGTTGCGCAGCACCTGGATGCGCCCCGCCTCCTCGTCGGCCTGGGTGTGGGACTGTACCTTTTTGGGGGCGATGAGCGGCACGACGAAGTTGGCCAGAAGCAACGTGAACAGGATGACGCCGGCACCCAAGAAGATGATGAGCTCGCGGGACTGGAGCACCTCGCCGGTCCCCACGAAGCGCGGGATGGTGAGGCAGATGGAGAGGGTCACGGCGCCTTTGGGGCCGGCCAGCGTGAGCAGCAGCGACGCGAGGACCGCTTGGCGGTCGAGCCTGTGACGCCTGCCGTCGGGCCCCTTGTGCACTCGCTCCATGGCAAGGCACCACACGAAGCGCACCGCCACGAGCACCAAGGTGATGAGCAACACGTAAAGCAGGAGCATACCGTTGGGGATGCTGCTGGCCCAGGTGCGCTCCACAGCGCTCGGGAGCAGCGTGCCCAGCAGAACGAAGACCACGCCGTTCAGGGCAAAGGAGATCACGGTCCACACGCTGGTGCTCACGATGTTGAGGCGTGCGGCGCTGGGCAGCATGGTGCGGTTGTCTAAGGAGTCCACGATGCCGGCGGCCACGACCGCCAGGATGCCCGAGACGCCGGCGTGTTCGGCGATGAGGTAGAAGGCAAAGGGGGTGAGCACCTGCAGGAGCACGTGGAAGGTCACGTCCTCAAGGCCCATCTGGCGTACGACGCGCACGATGGCACCCTTGGCAAGCGCCAAAAGCACGCCGAGGACGATGCCGCCTACAAAGGCCCAGACAAGCGAGACCGAGGCGTCCCAAATGGAGAAGACGCCCGTCACGAGGGCGGCGACGGCAAACTGGAAGGAGACGACGCCCGATGCGTCGTTGAGCAGGCACTCCCCCTGGAGGAGCGTCTTTTGGTCCTTGGGAATCTCGACGCGCTTGCCGAGGGTCGTGACCGCCACGGCGTCGGTCGGGCCGAGGGCGGCGGCCAAGGCAAAGGCGGCGGCCAAGGGGATAGAGGGCACGAGCCAATGGGTAAAGAAGCCCACCACGAGCACAATGAGCAGCACGAGGCCCAGCGCTAAGGCCAGGACCGGCTTGCGCTGGCGCCAGAGTGCCTTTTTGTCGGATTCGAGGGCGTCCCAGTACAGCAGCGGGGCGATGAAGAACAGCAGGAAGAACTCGGGGTCCAAGACTATGTCGAGGTGCACGGGGGTCACGGCAAGCAGCACGCCGAGGGCGATCTGCACAAGCGATACGGGCACCTTTGGAAAGATCTGCCCGACCACAGCCGAGATCAGCACGGCGACGAGCATGAAAATAGCAGGCGCGACCATTTCCATAGGCAACCTCCAAGAGCCGTCGAAGCGAGGCCGCAGGCGGTGCGACCGTACCTCGATTAAACACGGGTCAGCAGGTCTACTCAACGTCGTTGGGCCAGCACGTAAAAAAAGAACAGGCCCGGCCCGCTCGAGAACCGAGCAGGGTCGGACCTGTCGAGAAAGACGTGCGAAAACCCGCACGCAAAACGCGGTGAGCGGGGCTCGACACAAACTAAAAAGAAGCTCCGCTCACAAGGCGCGCGAGGGCGATGCGTACTGACGGTACGTGAGCTCTCGCGGAACGCGGTGAGCGGAGCTTCGCCACTTACTTGTTAGTACATGCCGCCCTGGCCGGAGGCAGCAGCAGCCGCAATAGCATCCTCAATGGAGGTGTCCTTGGGGATGTCGGTCACGGTGGCCTCGGTGATCAGGATGAGGCCCGAGATGGAGGCGGCGTTCTGCAGGGTGATGCGGGAGACCTTCACCGGGTCGAGCACGCCCATGGCGATCATGTCGCCCCACTTGCCGGAGGCGGAGTCGAGGCCCTGGCCGGGCTCCATGTTCTTGATCTTCTCGACGACGACCTGGCCCTCATAGCCGGCGTTGCTGGCGATGGTGGCCACCGGGGCGGTCAGGGCCTTCTTGACGATGTTGATGCCCAGCGCCTCGTCGGGATCGTCGGTCTTGATGTCCTCGAGGGAGGGCAGGGCGTCCATGAAGGCCACGCCGCCGCCGGCGACGATGCCCTCCTCCACGGCCGCACGGGTGGCCTGCAGGGCGTCCTCGATGCGGTGCTTGATCTCCTTCATCGCGGACTCGGTGGCAGCGCCCACCTTGATGACGGCGACACCGCCAGCGAGCTTGGCCAGACGCTCCTGGAGCTTCTCACGGTCGAAGTCGCTCTTGACGTTCTCCATCTCGCCCTTGATCTGGGCAATGCGGCCGTCGATGGCCTCCTTGCTGCCAGCGCCGCCCACGATGGTGGTGTTGTCCTTGGTAATCTTGATGCTCTTGGCGGTGCCCAGGTCGTCAACGGTGGCGTCGACGAGCTTGCCGCCCAGGTCGCTCATGATGGGCTGGGCGCCGGTCAGCACGGCGATGTCCTCGAGCATGCGCTTGCGGCGGTCGCCGTAGCCGGGGGCCTTCACGGCGGCGATGTTCAGGGCGCCGCGGAGCTTGTTGAGGATCAGGGTGGCCAGGGCCTCGCCGTCGACGTCCTCAGCGATGATCACCAGCGGCTTGCCCGAACGCATGACGTCCTCGAGCAGCGGCACGATGTCCTGGACGTTGCTGATCTTCTGATCGGTCACGAGGATGTACGGATCCTTGAAGTTGGCCTCCATACGCTCGTTGTCGGTGGCAAAGTAGGGCGAGATGTAGCCCTTGTCGAACTGCATGCCCTCGACGGTGTCGATCTCGATGCCGAAGGTCTGGGACTCCTCGACGGTGATGACGCCGTCCTTGCCCACGACCTCCATGGCCTCGGCGATCTTGTTGCCGATGTTCTCGTCGCCGGCCGAGATGGTGCCGACAGAAGCGATCTGCTCCTTGGAGGAGACGGGCTGCGCGGCGCCCTTCATGTAGGTCACGACGGCGTCGACGGCCTTGTCGATACCGCGGCGGATGGCCAGCGGGTTGGCACCGGCGGTCACGTTGCGCAGGCCCTCGTTAACGATGACCTGGGCAAGCAGGGTGGCGGTGGTGGTGCCGTCGCCCACGGTGTCGTTGGTCTTGGTGGCGACCTCCTTCACCAGCTGGGCGCCCATGTTCTCGATGTTGTCGGGCAGCTCGATCTCCTTGGCGACCGACACACCGTCGTTGGTGATGGTCGGGGCGCCGTAGGAGCGCTGCAGGGCGACGTAGCGGCCCTTGGGGCCCATGGTGACGGTCACGGCGTCGGCCAGGGTATTGACGCCCTTGGCAAGCTTGGCACGTGCCTCAGCGTTAAAAGCAATCTGCTTAGCCATAAGTAATGTCTACCTTTCGCACGAAAGAATGGGTGGCAAGAAATCAAACGGGGTCGTTGGCCGGGAAGGCCGAGTCAGAGCATCCCGGCAGGCAGCCCCGGGCGCCAGATGCGCTACTCCTCCACCACGGCGTAGATGTCAGAGTCGCGCATGAGGAGATAGTCCTCGCCGTCGACCTTGACCTCGTTGCCGCCGTACTTGCCATAGATGACGACCTCGCCGACCTTGACGTCGACGGGGATGCGCTCACCGTTGTCGTCAAGCTTGCCGGCACCCACGGCGATGACGGTGCCGCGCTGCGGCTTCTCCTGAGCTCCGCTGGAGATGAAGAGACCGCCCGCGGTCTTCTCCTCCGCCTTATCCGGCTTGACCAGTACGCGATCACCCAACGGCCTCAACTGCATAGGTAGGACCTCCTCGTTTGTTGATCGGCCCCCGGCGTGGGGGCCGCCGCGGCGGGCCGGCGTCCGATCCGGCCCTGCGGGATATCTTGGCACGGGTCCTATACTACCCACTTACACCTCTATACATGTGCAGACTAAAAAATCTCACAATTAGACGCTTAGATTATATGGTTCGCTCCAATATACCTGCACGCAAGGCTTTTAGAGAGAAAAACCCCTGTTCAAACGCTATAATGTGCCGCCGAAACACCCCGTGCGACCCATCGGAGGAACCATGAACGCGCCCGAACACCGTAACCCCACGAAGACCTCGTGGCCGTTTTTTGCCCATGAGGACGACTACCCGGAGCTCGATGCACCCGGGGCCGTCGAGCGGCTCGCCGAGGCCATCCGCTGCAAGACCACGAGCTGCGTCGACACCACCCTCATCGACTACGGAGAGTTCGACAGGCTCCACGGGCTTATCCGCCGCTCCTTCCCCCGCGTGATGGGGGCGGCCAGCGTGGAGGAGATCGGCCACAGCCTGCTCATCACGATACCCGGCAGCGACCCGTCGCTACCCCCGGCCCTGCTTATGGCGCACCAAGACGTGGTGCCGGTGGTCCCGGGCACCGAGGGCGACTGGACCTACGACGCGTTCTCGGGCCAGGTGGACGACACCTTCGTGTGGGGTCGCGGGACCCTGGACGTCAAAGAGATGCTCATGGCCGAGCTCGAGGCGGCGGAGCTGGTGCTCGGCCAGGAAAAGCCGCTGCGCCGCACGCTCCTGCTAGCCTTTGGCGAGGACGAGGAATGCCTGCAGCAGGGCTCGCGCGCCATCGCACGGACGCTCGAGGAGCGCGGCATACGGCCTGCTTTCCTAATCGACGAGGGGTCCTACACCTTTGCGGACGGCGCGGACTACGGGGCGCCGGGCTTTAGGTTCAAACCCGTGGAGTTGGGCGAGAAGGGCTACTGCGACGTGCGCGTCACGGCGCACAGCGCAGGCGGCCACTCGTCGAACCCCTTTGGCGGAACGTCGCTGGCCCATGTGTGCGAGGCCGTGGCGCGCATCGCCGGCGCTCCGTGGCCCGTGGAGCTCTCGCCCCTGGTGGAGGCGGCCTTTGGGAGCCTGGCCCCCCACGTCTGCGAGGAACCCTTCCGTTCCCTGATCGCCCCGCTGCCGGGCGAGTCGACGGCGCAGGCCGTGGCGCGCAGCGCCCCCGCGATCGCCCGGGCCTGCAGCGAGCGCAAGGCACTGTTCCCGCTGGTCACCACTACCGTGGCGCCCACGATGCTCGAAGGCGGCTCCACTGGGTCGAACGTGATGCCCCAGACCGTGTGGGCCGTGGTGAACTTTAGGCTTGCGCCCGGGACCTCCTCTGAGGCCGTGGCCGCACGCTGCCGGGAACTCGTGGCCGACCTGCCGGTAGAGGTCGACATCTTTCAGCAGCCGAGCGAGCCTTCCGAGGTGGACGCCGGTGCCGTGGAGAACCCGGGGTGGGCGGCCGCGCGCGAGGCCGTGGCCCGCTACTACCGCGACCCCCAGACCGGCCAAGGGCTGCCGATCGTACCGACGTTGGCGACCGGCGGCACCGACGCCCGCATGTACGAGCACATCTGCGACGCCTGCCTACGCCTGGGGCCGATGCTCGTGGCCCCCGAGGAGACGCGCCGCGGCGTGCACGGCACCGACGAGCGCATCGACAGACGCGCCTACGTGCAGAGCATCCGCGTGCTGGCTCGAATCGTGGAGGCGACCTGCCGGTAGGCGAAGGCCGGCCGGAGCGAGGAGCGCCGGGACGAGGCGGTGTGGGAGCTGGGTGGGGGATGGCGCGGGAGTAAAGTTGATTATTTTGCATCACACAAACAAGCCTTCTACCTGCAGGTATAGCAAATAACCGCAGGCAGAAGGCTCGCAAGAAAAATGAACTTTACTCACCGGTCAAATTGACAGGCCGTCTTACTTCTCGCCCTCGACCTCTTCGGTCTCGTAGGCGTAGGGCTTGCCGTTCTCGTCGACACCGGCAACCACGTGCTCGACGATGCGCTCGTGCTCGGCTCCCTCGACGGCCTTGGCGACCTCCTGCTCGGGATAGCAGCCGGTGATGTCGTCGGGCTTGATGCTGACGTCCATGCGGCCGGTCTCATTCTCGAGCTTGCCTTCTGCAATGACGTCCTGGGCGATCTCGTTGGCGACTTCTTTGGGATCCTTCTTGCATCCGCAGGCCATGACGGCCCCCTTTCTATCAGGGCGCCGGCTGTCGACCGATTGCGGTCGGCCCCTGCGCCACCTGCCGTAACACACTGCAATTGGTTCCCGAAATGCAGCCGCGAAGGCAGCCTTGCAAGACGATTCACAACAAGCGCACCAATGCGGCGAGAGCCGGTTTGCCATCCGCAAAAACAAATCGGCCCTCGCAAGGCGCGCAGGAGCGAAGCGTACTGGGCGTACGTGAGCTCCTGCGGAACGCGGCGAGACGCGATTTTGATGTTAGTTGTTGATGAGCTTGTCCTCGTCGGACCAGCTATAGAGCGCGCGAATCTCCTCGCCCACAAGCTCGCTGGGGTGCTCGCTCGCCAGCTTGCGCATGGCGTTGAAGTGCACCTGGGAACCGGCGTCGCTCATGTCGAGCAGGAAGTCCTTGGCAAAGCTGCCGTCCTGGATGTTCTTGAGGACCTGCTTCATGGCCTTCTTGGTCTCGTCGGTGATAATCTTGGGACCGGTGATGTAGTCGCCGTACTCGGCGGTGTTCGAGATGGAGTAGCGCATGCCGCTGAAGCCGCTCTGGTAGATGAGGTCGACGATGAGCTTCATCTCGTGGATGCACTCGAAGTAGGCGTTGCGGGGGTCGTAGCCGGCCTCCACCAGGGTCTCGAAGCCGGCCTGCATGAGGGCGCACACGCCGCCGCAGAGCACCGCCTGCTCGCCAAAGAGATCGGTCTCGGTCTCGGTGCGGAACGTCGTCTCGAGCACGCCGGCGCGGGCGCCGCCGATGCCCAGGGCGTAGGCCAGGCCGATCTCGAGGGCGTCGCCGGTGGCGTCCTGCTCCACGGCCACGAGGCAGGGCACGCCCTTGCCGGCCTGGTACTCGGAGCGCACGGTGTGGCCCGGGCCCTTGGGGGCGACCATGATGACGTTCACGTCCGCCGGGGGCTTGATGCAGCCAAAGTGGATGTTGAAGCCGTGGGCAAAGGCCAGGGTCTTGCCGGGCTCAAGGTTGGGCTCGATGCTCTCCTTGTAGAGCTTGGCCTGCTTCTCGTCGTTGATGAGGATCATGATGACGTCGGCGGCCTTGGCGGCCTCGGCAGAGGTCATGACCTTGAGGCCCTGCTCCTCGGCTTTCTTCCAGCTCTTGCTGCCCTCGTAGAGGCCCACGATGACGTCGACGCCGGAGTCCTTGAGGTTCAGCGCGTGGGCGTGGCCCTGCGAGCCGTAGCCGATGATGGCAACGGTCTTGCCGGCGAGCTTCTGGAGGTCGCAGTCCTGCTGGTAGAAGATGCGGTTGGTGCTGGGATTGGCGGTGGCCATGGTGGGTGGGACTCCTTTCGTGGATTACCGCCCCGCACGGTAGCGGCGAAGGCGGGCTAGAACCTAAGCGACGGTGCTGGGGCGCCTCATGCCGGTCGGGCCGACGGCCCGCAAGGGCTTCTCCCCCGGAAAGAGGTTTGCTCCTTCCGGGAGGTTCCCCGACACCGAGGGCTTTTCCCCTGCAGAGGTTACAGGTTGGTTACCTGGCGGATTGTGGAGCTGCCGCGTTCGAGCGACACGATGCCCGTGCGGCAGATCTCGAGGATGGTGTAGTCGCTCATGAGGTTGATGAAGGCGTCGATGCGGCGGGGGTCGCCGGTCATCTGCATCATCATGGTGTCACGGGTGTAGTCGACGATCTTGGCCTTGAAGGCCTCGGCCGCAGCGCGCACCTCCTCGCGAGTCGCAGGCTCGTTGGCCATCTTGATGAGCAAAAGCTCGCAGGTCACGGCGTTCTCGCCGTCGAGCTCCTTGATCGAGACCACGTCGGGCAGCTTGAGGAGCTGGGCCACGAGCAGCTGCTTGGAGTCCTCCTCGCCGTGGAAGCGCACGGTGATGCGCGAGAACTCGGTCGACTCGGTCTCGCTCACCGTGAGGCAGTCGATGTTGAACTGGCGGCGGCGGAACATGCTGGTCACGCGGTTGAGGACGCCGTACTGGTTGCGCACCAGCACCGCGATGGTATAGCGCTTCATGGCTTTATGCACCTGCCTTCACGATGATGTCGTCCATAGAACCGCCGGGGGGCAGCATGGGGAGCACGAACTCGTCGGCGTCGATGGCGCAGTCGATGAGGAACGGGCCCTGCACCGAGAAGGCCTGCCGCAGCGCGGCGTCGAGTTCCTCGAGGGTGTTCACCCGGGCGCCGTGGGCACCAAAGGCCTCGGCCAGCGCCACGAAGTCGGTCTTGCGGTCGAGGGTGGTGTTGGAATGGTGGCCGTCGAAGAAGAGGGTCTGCCACTGGCGCACCATGCCGAGGACGCCGTTGTTGAGCAGCAGGATCACGAGCGGCACGTTGTTGCTCACAGCCGTGGCGAGCTCCTGGAGGCACATGCCGAAGGAGCCGTCGCCCGTCACGAGGACCGCGTGCTCGCCGGTGCCGATCTGGGAGCCGATGGCCGCCCCCAGGCCAAAGCCCATGGTGCCCAGGCCGCCGCTCGACACGAAGGTACGGGGCCTGGAGAACGTGAGGGTCTGGGCCGCCCACATCTGGTGCTGGCCCACGTCGGTGGCCACGGGGGTATCGGGCGTGAGGTAGCGGTTCAGGACGAGCAGGGCGTTGCGGGGCGTGAGGCCCCCGCGCAGGTCGGTGGCCTCCTCGTCCTGGACGCGCCGGAGGCGGTCGATCTCGTCCTCCCAGGCCGGCAGCCGTTTGGGCCGCACGAGCTCGGTCAGGGCTTCCAAGGTGAGCCTGGCGTCGCCGCAGAGCCTGACGTCGTCCTTGGCGGTCTTGCGCAGCTCGGCGGCGTCGATGTCGATGTGGACGATCTTGGCGTGGCGGGCGAACTTGGCGAGGTTGCCGGTGCAGCGGTCGTTGAAGCGGTTGCCCACGGCGATGATGCAGTCGGCCTCGTTCATGGCCACCGACGAGGCATAGTGGCCGTGCATGCCCTGCATGCCCAGGAAGCGCTCATGGTCGCTCGGCACGCCCGACATGCCCATGAACGAGCAGCCCAGCGGGGCGTCGATCTTCTCGGCCAGGGCCAGGGCCTCCTGGGTGGCCCCGCTCGCAATCAGGCCGCCGCCGAAGTAGATGAAGGGGCGCTCGCAGGCGTCGATGACCTCGGCGGCCTCCTTGAGGGCCGCGGGCGAGGGAAGAAGCGGCTCGTCGAGCGGCAGCGGCCCCGCGCTCTGGTGGTCGAACAGCGCCTGCTGCACGTCCTTGGGAACGTCGACCAGCACGGGGCCGGGCCGCCCCGACGCGGCGATCTGGAAGGCCTCGCGAATGGTGGAGGCAAGGTTCTCGATCTTGCCCACGAAGTAGTTGTGCTTGGTGATGGGCAGCGTGATGCCCGTGATGTCGATCTCCTGGAAGCTGTCAGTACCGATGAGCGGGTTGGGCACGTTGCCGGTAATAGCCACGAGCGGAACCGAATCGAGGTAGGCGGTGGCGATGCCCGTCACGAGATTGGTGGCGCCGGGGCCCGAGGTGGCGATGACCACGCCGGTCTTGCCGGTGGCGCGGGCGTAGCCGTCGGCCGCGTGGGCGGCTCCCTGCTCGTGGGCGGTGAGCACGTGGCGCAGCTCGTCTTGGTATTTGTAGAGCGAGTCGTAGATGTCGATGACCTGCCCGCCCGGATACCCAAAGACGACGTCGCAGCCCTGCTCGATAAGGGTCCTTACGATGATGTCCGATCCAGATAGCAACATGGGCGAATCCTTCCGAAGGGTGCCCCATTGTAGAGCAGAGCCGCAGGAAGGAACCCTTTTCATATTCCTAGGATTCAGGGAGGAATATAAACGACACATTTATGAAACACGGCCGAAATTATTTTTGGGGCGCAAGGGCTTCTCCGCCGGAGTCGGAGGCCGAGACGAGGTGGCCCGCGCCGCACAACCGGACGCCGCGGACCACCCTACCGACGCAAGCCTTACAGCACGGGCAGGAAGTGGTCAAGCTCCCACTGGCCCACGTGGCTGCAGTACTCGGCCCACTCGGCCTTCTTTGCCTGCACGATGTATTCGAACACGTGGTCGCCGAGCACCTTGCGCATGAGCTCGGAACGCTCGAAGCGATCGATGGCGCAGCCCAAGGTGCGCGGCAGACGCTGGATACCGGCGGCGTCGAGCTCCGCCTCGGAGAGGGACATCACGTCGACGGGCATGGCCGGGGGCAGCTCGAGCCCCTCCTCGATGCCGGCCAGACCGGCAGCGAACACGCCCGCAAAGGCCAGGTAGGGGTTGCAGGCGGGGTCGGGGCTGCGCAGGTCGAGCCGCGAGCTCAGGTTCTTGCCGGGCTTGTGGTGGGGCACCCGCACAAGCGCCGAGCGGTTGGCCTGGGCCCAGGTCACGTAGAGCGGGGCGTCGAAGCCGCGCACAAAACGCTTGTAGGAGTTCACGTACTGGTTGGTGAGCAGCGTGTACTCGGGGGCGTACTTGAGCAGGCCGGCCATGAACTGCTTGGCCAGGGGGGAGAGCTGGTAGCCGTCGGGATCGTTGGCGTCGAAGAAGAGGTTCTCGCCGTCGAGGTCGTGCAGGGCCAGGTGCAGGTGCATGCCCGAGCCGTCCTCGTTCTCGATGGGCTTGGGCATGAAGGTGGCGTAGCAGCCGTTGGCCTGGGCCACCTGTTTGACCACCAGGCGGTGGGTCATCACGGCGTCGGCCATCGAGAAGGCGTCGGCGTAGCGCAGCACGATCTCGTGCTGGGAGGGGGCGGCCTCGTGGTGGGAGTACTCCACCGGGATGCCCAGGCGCTCGAGCATGAGCACGGTGTCGCGCCGCAGGTCGTTGCCCGAGTCGAGGGGCATCAGGTCGAAGTAGCCGCCGCAGTCCAGGGGCTCGGGGTTGCCCGCGCCCGCAAAGTAGAAGTGCTCGATAGCGGGGCTCACGCTGAGCACGTAGCCCTTGTCGGCGGCGGCGTCGCACAGGCGGCGCAGCACGGCACGGGGGTCTCCGTCAAAGACCTCGCCGCCCGGGGCCTTGATGTCGCAGAACATGCGCGCGGCCCCCTGCTGCTGCGGGCGCCACGGCAGGATCTGGAAGGTGTCGGGATCGGGCAGCGCCACGCAGTCGGACTCCTCGACGGCCGAGAAGCCCTCGATCGAAGAGCCGTCGAAGCCCAGGCCCTCGACCAGGGCGTCCTCGAGCTCGCCCGAGGTGGCGGCGAACGACTTGAGGTTGCCGAGCACGTCGGCGAACCAGAATTGGATAAAGTGGACGTCGCGTTCCTCCACGGTGCGCAGGACGAACTCAACGTCGTTTTGAATCGGAGGCATGGCGCTCCCTTCGGAGCGGTCGCGAGCGACCGCCGGACAACACGGGACCCTGCAGTTCAGTCAGAGACTAGCATGCCACGGGATTGTTGCCGAAGGGTTGCCGACACAGCGGATACGGGCGCGGCAGTCCGTTCCACAGCCAAAAAAACCGCTATGCGGGCACCTCCTCCACGGTGAACAGGGGACGCGACAGACGCGGGTCGGCCTCCGCGGCGTCGTCGAAAGGCTGGCCGTCGAGGAAGAACCCGAACGGAAGGTTGTCGAAAGACCACTCCCGCCTCCCGTCGGCCGTCTCGTAGCGCAGGGTCTCGCCGGCGGCGATGTCGTAGGGGGAGCTCTCCACCAAGGCGTCGAACCGATCGGCGGCGGCCTCCTCGTAGTCGTCGGTCAGGCCGATGCGGTACCCGTGGCGCTCGTACGACCCGTCGGTAAAGGACGCCTCAAGGACCAGGGTTCCCTCCTCGAGCTGCTGGCCCAAAAAACCGATGGTCCTCACAAAGCACGTGCGCATCCACTCGTAAAAGACGTCGGGGTTGGCGTAGAGGTCGTCGAGCATGGCGTTGAGACGGTCGGCCTGCTCGAGTGCCTCCTCCCCCGCCGCGATCGCCCGAACTTGCTCGTCCTCGGTGGGCTCGGGGGGAAGCACGGTCTCCTGGTAGGGAGTGTTCCACGACCAATAGGCGTCAAGCACGGAGTCGAGGGCACGGACGGCCTCGTAGGGCAGCAGGCAGTAGAGCAGGTACGCGTCGCCGTCAGGGCAAAGAAACGAGCCGTCCTCGCCCACGGTGCCCTCCAAGGGGAAGCCCTGGCTTTTAAAACCGAAGTACTGGCGAGTCGTGTCGCCGTTGGGGCCTGCAGCGAGGTGAGCCGCCACCAGCATCGCCCCGCCTCCCATGGCGGCCCCCATGTCGTTGACCGAGAGGAGCCGCTCCAGGGAGTACCGCACCGACTCGACGCCCTCTCCCTGAACGGCGAGGCTGACGCGCAGCATCACGTTCCCGTGCGGCCCCAGGCAGTCAACCGGCACGATGCCCACGCTTGTGGCGGGAACCGGCACGGGGCCCGTGGCGCCCCCCAGCATCGCGAGGCCGCAGCGGGCGGGCCCCACCGGGCGCACGGAGTCGGAGTCGGGAAGCACCTTGGCGAGCTCGGCGGGGTCCGCGGGGCGGTCGGCTGACAGGCCCGCGACCTTCTCGTCCGGCCGCCTCAGCGCGGTGGGGATGCCGATGGCAAGGGCCACCGCACCGAGGCCGAAGGCCGTGGCCACAAAGGCGCGTCGAGAAAGCGAGGGGCGCCGGGTCCGGGGCTTCTCCACCAGGGCCCGGATCGAGGCGGTCTCGGATGGACGAGCACCCGACCGGGAGCGCAGCCGCCGCGCCGAGGCAAGCACCTCGCGGTCGAGCTCCGGAGAGGGGCGGACCGCGCGGACCATAGAGCGGTAGCGCGTCTGGAGGTTCGGGTCCAGGGCCGGGTCTGGGTTCGGGCTCGGCTTCGCGCCCAAGCTCACGCCCATCCCTCCCCCAGCAGCGTCTTGAGGTGGTTGCGGGCCCGTTGAAGCCGCGTGCGCAACGTGGAGGGCTGAGTCTTTAAAATGTCGGCCGCCTCGTTGCATGAGAGCCCCTCTCCGTAAACCAGGTGTATCGCCGCGCGCTCCTTGGGAGCCAGGCGCTCGACCGCCTGCCAGAGGTCCTGGTATTCCAGCGCCACCGCCGGGTCAGGCACCTCTTCGTCGAGCATCCCGTCGAGCGCCTCCGGTCCCACCCATCGTCGATGCCAAGGGGCACGGTGGATGTCGCGGCACCGGTTGGCCGTTACCCGCAAAAGCCAGGCACGCAGGTGGGAGGGGTCCTCGTAGACCGTCGCGTCCATGGCGTAGCGCAAAAAGACGTCCTGGTAGACGTCGTCGGCGTCGGCGCGAGAACCGGTGGCCACAAGGGCGAGGCGATAGACGGCCGTGCCCCAGGTACCCATGGCCGACGCTATCTCGGCATCGGATCGCAGGATGGGGCGGGTTTTGGCCTGGCGCACGCGTCACCTCCCAGGCGTGCCGTAAACGAACGGGTCAACGGTTACACGTTTGCGGGAGGGCGCGCGTCTCAAAAATGCCGCGCGGGCGGCGGCCGGAAATTTTTGCGCCACGGGAGGTGCCATTCGCACGCACCCCGAGACAGTCCGCCACCAGGAAGCTAGCGGGACGCCTCTCCCCGTCTGTCCTCCTCCGAACCCGGGGCCTTGCCCAGCTTGGCGTCGATGTCGGCCAGGGCGCGCTGGACCGAGGGGCACGCTCCCGAGGCGCCCGCTCCCCCACAGGACTCGTTGGAGCAGCCGCCGCAATGGCCGCCCTTCTTTTTGAAGATGGCACGCAGGGCGAGCACGACACAGAGGGCAAGCGCAATCAAAACGACGGCGGTAGGCAGGTTCACGGCGACCTCCTGAACGGGCTTCTGGGCAAAACTCCCGGGCAGGGCTCCCGGGCGGCAACGGCACAGGGAGGTTATCCCCGCTGGGAGCCAACGGCAAGCCCCCGCCGGCGCAACGAAGGCCGGCGGGGGCGGCTTGGCGACACGGCCCGGGGCGGCCGGGCGCGGCGCGCTTCCTGAAACGGCCGGCTAGCGCTTGGGAGCCGGGCGGAAGAGCTGGAAGAGCATGAGCGCGAGCAGGATCAGCGCAACCACGGTCCAGGGACCGAACAGACCCAGGGCGAACCAGCGGTAGAACTGGTTGATGAGCAGGGCGACGACCCAGGCGAACACGCACTCGTAGCCGATGGCGAACCAGAACCACTTGGGCGAGTTCATCTGCTTGCGGATGGTGCCGATGGCCGCGAAGCAGGGGGCGCACAGCAGGTTGAAGGCGGCAAAGGCCATCATGGCGCCGGCGGTGGGGACCATCTGGGCAAAGGCGG
>JAHZGC010000003.1:178404-213086 GCA_019421015.1 Coriobacteriaceae bacterium
CCTCGCCGAGGTCGCCCAGGCTGTAGAGCGGGGCAAAGGTGGAGACCACGTTTTCCTTGGCGATGAGGCCGGTGAGGGTCATGGCCGTGGCCTCCCAGCCGCCAAAGCCCAGCGGGGCAAAGATCACGCCGATAAACCTGCCCACGGCGGCGAGAATCGAGTAGTTAAGGTACCCGTCGACCTCGGGGTCGAGCATGCCGAACCTGCCGTCGTACCAACCGAAGTTCGAGAGGAACCATACGAGCACCGTGGCGGCAAAGATGATGGTGCCGGCCTTCATGATGAAGGACTTCACGCGCTCCCAGATGTGGAGCAACCAGCTGCGCAGGGCGGGCAGGTGGTAGGCGGGCAGCTCCATCACGAAGGGGCTGGCGTCCCCGGCGAACCAGCGGGTCTTTTTGAGCATGATGCCCGAGACGATGATGGCGGCGACGCCCATGAAGTAGAAGAGCGGGGCCATCCACCAGGTGTCGGCGTCGCCGATCAGGGCCCCCATGAGCAGGGCGATGATGGGCATCTTGGCACCGCAGGGCACAAAGGTGGTGGTCATGATCGTCATGCGGCGCTCGGACTCGTTCTCGATGGTCTTGGTAGCCATGACGCCGGGCACGCCGCAGCCGGACGAGACGAGCATGGGGATGAACGACTTGCCCGAGAGGCCAAAGCGCCTGAAGATGCGGTCCATGACAAAAGCCACGCGGGCCATGTAGCCGCAGTCCTCGAGGAAGCACAGAAACGCGAAGAGCACGATCATCTGGGGCACGAAGCCCAGGATGGCGCCCACACCGGCGATGACGCCGTCGACCACGAGGCTCTGGACCCACGGGGCGACCTGGGCGCTCTCGAGGGCGTCGGTGGCGAGCACGGGGATACCGGGCACCCAGATGCCGAACTCGCTGGGGTCGGGCTCCTCGGCGCCGCTCTCCTCGGCCGCCTCCACGGCCTCCTCGTAGGCTTCGGCACCGCCGCCCAGGAACCAGCCGTCGCCAAAGACGCCGTCATTGGCCCAGTCGGTGGCCCACGTGCCCACCGTGGAGACGCTCACGTAGTAGACGAGCGTCATGATGACGATGAAGATCGGGATGCCGAGCCAGCGGTTGGTGACGACGCGGTCGATGCGCTCGGTGACCGTGGTCTTCTTGGGCGCGCGGGTCAGGAACTGCGGCACCACGCTGGCGATGAGGTCGTAGCGCTCGGCGGTGATAATCGACTCGGGGTCGTCGCAGAGGTCGTCCTCCACGGGCTTCACGATGGCCTTGACCTGGGCGCGCTCGGCAGACGTGAGGCCGAGCTTCTTGATGGAGGCTTCGTCGCCCTCGAACGCTTTGACGGCGTACCAGCGCTTGGGCCCGGTGGGCGCCTTGGAGCCCACAACCTGCTCCACCCGCTGCAGGGCCTTCTCCACCTGGTCCGAAAAGTGCACGTCGGGCGCCGGGGCGGTCTTGTCGGCGGCGGCCTTCTTGGCTGTGGCGACCAGCCTGTCGACGCCCTCCCCGCGCAGGGCCGAGACCTCGACCACCGGGCAGCCAAAGAGCACCGAGAGCTTGGCGGGGTCGACCTTGTCGCCGTTCTTGCGCACGAGGTCGCACATGTTGAGGGCCACCACCATGGGGAGGCCCAGCTCGAGCAGCTGGGTGGTGAGGTAGAGGTTGCGCTCGATATTGGTGGCGTCCACCAGGTTCACGACCACGTCGGGGCGGTCGTTGACCAGGTAGTCGCGCGAGCAGACCTCTTCGGGAGAGTAGGGCGACAGCGAGTAGATGCCCGGGAGGTCGGTGACGACCACGTCGTGATCGCCCTTGAGGGGGGCCTGCTTTTTCTCGACCGTGACGCCGGGCCAGTTGCCCACATAGCCGTTCTCGCCGGTTATGCGGTTGAAGAGCGTCGTCTTGCCGCAGTTGGGGTTGCCGGCAAGAGCAATCTGTATGCTCATAAGGGTCCTTTCGGGGGGTAAACCCGGCACGCAAGAATCCGTCAGAAGCACCCGGGGCGCTTCCTTGCCATGCGTACCTGCAGGCCTTGTGGCCCGACTGAATAGTTTTTTTGTTGATGGATAATTGGATTCAGGGAGCGGTCCTCGAACCGGTTAGGCCTCCACGACCACGTTCTCGGCCTCGCTCTTGCGGATCGAGAGCTCGTAGCCGCGCACGGTGATCTCGATCGGGTCGCCCAGCGGGGCCACTTTGCGCACATGGACCTCGGTTCCCTTGGTGAGCCCCATGTCCATGATGCGGCGCTTGAGGGGGCCTTCTCCGATCAGGCGGACGACCTTGGCACCCTCTCCCACCTTGACGTCGCGCAGGGTTTTCATCAGCATTACCTCCCTTCAGATATCTTGGCATCCGAACACGGCAAAGCCGTCCCGACCCGTTTACCGGGTGGAACGGCTCAGGTACAGCTACAGGACGTAGACGTGGCGGGCGGTGCGCTCGTTCAGCCCAAAGCGCGATCCCTTGATGGAGACGATCACAGTGCCGCCCGACTGCGAGACAACCTCGAGCTCGGTTCCGTCCACAAAACCCAGAGACTCCAGGTGGCGGTGCATCTCGTCGTTGCCGTGGACCGACTCGACATGCAGGGTGCTCCCGCCGCGCGCCAAAGACAGTGGCATTGCTCCCGACATCTCCTGCTCCCCTTCTCTCGCGGCCAATCGCAGGCCGATCCGCGCCCGGTACGGCGCGGCTGCCATCTGTCAGGAGATGTTAGCCTTAGGTAACGACAAAGTAAACAGAGGGAAACAAAAAAGTTAGGAAAAAGAAACTCTCGCCCGTTGCCGCCGACTCTTAGCGGCGCTTTGCGCGCGGCCCGCGGATGGTGTCCACAGCGATCCACAGGGCCATGCCGCCCGCGATGAGGTAGCCCAGAAGCCCGATCACAGGAATGCCCAGGATAAGCGGGTGCGTACCCGCAAAGTACACGATGCTCGAAGCCACGAGCAAGCCGGCAATGACCACGCCCATGGTCAGGTGCTCCACCATGCGCGAGACGGGCTCCAGAGTCTCGTTTGGTTCGGCCAGCCCCACGTTTACCTTGAGCTGGCCGCGCGTGAGCTGCCGGGCGATCTCGCCCAGCTCCCCGCCGAACTCAAGCGTGCCGTGGAGCGCCCGGCGCGACTCGGTCGCCAGGTCGCCGAGCTCCTTTTTGGCCATGCCCCAGGGACCGTCGGCCGAGAGCATGTGGGCCCGGATGATCTCGATCATGTTGGCGTCGGGGGTCAGCTTGTCGAGCACGCCTTCGAGGGTCACCAAACCGCGGGCCATCATGGTGATGACGGCGGGCAGCTCCACGTTGTCCTTGCGGGCCATGGCGATGAGCGAGAAGGCCATCTGCCCCAGGTCGAGATCCTGCAGGCTCACGCGCCCAAAGTCGCTCACGATGGAATCCACGTCCTCGGTGAGCTGGGCCTGCTCCACGTTGCGCGGGTCGGACACCGAGAGGCGCAGCAGGCCGCGCACCACGGCATGGGTGTCGTTCTCGCCCACCGCCATGATGATCGCGTTCATGCACGAGCGGTTTCGGGCCGAAAGGCGCCCCACCATGCCAAGATCGATGTAGACGATCACGCGGTCGCTCACGATGATGTTACCGGGGTGCGGGTCGGCATGGAAAAAGCCGTCGTCGAGCACCTGCTTGGCATAGTTGTCGACCAGCTTTACGCCGATCTCCTCAAGGTCGTAACCGGCTTTTTGCAGCTGATCGGGGTGTTCGAGGCTAATGCCCTCCACGTAGTCCATAACCAGGATGTGCTCGGTGCAGAGGTCCAGATACGGCTTGGGGCAGTCCACAAACGCGCAGTTGGCGTTCAGGGCCTTGAACTCTCGCAAGTTCGCCGCCTCGGCCAAGAAGTTGGTCTCTTCCACAAAGGAGTCCCAGAACTCCTCGACCATCTTCTCGAGGTCCATGACCGAGTCGTCGCGCCACAGGAACTTGAAGCGACGCGCGAGCTTGCGCAGGATGTCGATGTCGTTGGCCATGGTTTTCTGGACGCCAGGGCGCTGGACCTTCACAGCCACCTCTTCGCCCGTGATCAGCGTGGCCCGGTGCACCTGGGCCACGCTCGCGCTTCCCAGCGGAACGGGGTCGAAGTAGGAAAAAACGGCACTGAGCGGGCGGCCATACTCGGCCTCCACCGCCTCGCGCACCTCGCTAAAGGGCATGGGGTCGACGTCGGCCCGCAGCTTTGCCAGCTCATCGCAGTAGTCTTTGGGCAAGATCTCGGAGCGCATGGAGAGGATCTGACCCACCTTGACGAAGGTGGGCCCCAAAGCCTCTAAGACCCCGCGCAGCTTGGCGGGGGTCATCTCGCCCTTGAAGGCACCCGTACGCCGCAGGACGCCGATGATCGCCCCCACGCGAGCGCGGCGGGACTCGGGAGTGAGGCCGTAGTGCTCTTCTTCCCTGCGCGTCTCGCCGCGGCTCAGCCGTCCATAGAGAAACCCCGTTTTCTGGGGAGCGTCGTCCTGCTGGGGCATGGGTGTCCTCTGGTCGCAATCGGTTGCTAGTGAGCAGCCTCCGCCGCATTGGCCTGGTCGTCTACGGCCTTCTGAGCCTCGGCCACCGACGTCTGGGCAGCGGCCTTGGCGTCCTGCAAGTCGAGCTCGGCCGCCAGCTTTTGGGCAAGCACGATGAAGTTGGAACGCTGCTCGCTGGTCATACCGGCCAGGCGGGCACGCAGCAGGTCCTCGCGAATTCCGCTGGTGGCCTGGTATCCCTTCTGGGTGAGTTCCTCGTTGATGTCCTTGCCCTGCTTGACCACCGTCTCGCCGCGCTCGGCGAGCTCGTCGATAACCTGACCGCCCTTCTCGCCTGCCGTGGCCATGGCCCCCACGCCGGCCAGGAACATCTTGCGCAGGCCGTCGGTTACGCCGTTCGCATCCATGGAGTTCTCCCTTCGTCATGGGTCCGCCTTCGGCGGGTCCCCGTTATGGTCTTTGATGCGACGCCGGGCCTTGGGTAATGGTTCCTCGGTCCGATGTTATCCGGGAGTATTGCCCGATTTTGACGCCCGTAAGCAGGCGTTGGCCAACGCGGTGGGAACATCCACGAAGGTTTGAGGTTTGTCGCAGGGGCCCCGACGTTTTCTGCCAGAATGCACAGGGACCGCTTCGAACGGAAGGACGTCCCATGAGCTACCCGCTAAACACCCTCATGGCCCAGGCCGCGCCCCTCGCCGACCGACTGAGCAACTGGCGCCGAGAAATCCACCGCCAGCCCGAGCTGCCGCTGCAAGAAGAGAAGACCGCCCAGCTGGTGGAGAAGACCTTGGACGAGCTGGGCGTCTCCCACCGCCGCGTGGGGCCGACCGGCGTCCTGGGCGTCATCAGGGGACGCGCCGCCAAAGGACCGTCCAAGGTGATCGCCCTGCGCGCCGACATGGACGCGCTGCCGGTGCACGAGGTGGACGATCCGGCAAGGGCCGGCTACCGCTCGCAGGTAGACGGCTGCATGCACGCCTGCGGCCACGACTCCCACGTGGCCATGCTGCTGGGAGCCGCCGAGCTCCTGGCGGCGAACGCCGATCTGTTTGCCGGGGAGGTCCGGCTGATCTTTCAGCCGGCGGAGGAGACCGGGCAGGGCGCGAAGCTGTTTGTAGGCGAAGGCGCCCTGGACGGCGTCGACCGGCTGTTTGGCCTGCACGTATCGTCCGACCTGCCGTTGGGCCGCGTGTGCCTTAAGCCCGGGCCCAACAACGCCGCGGTGGACCACTTCGCCATCGACGTCGAGGGCGTCTCGGCCCACGTGGCCCATCCCGAGCTCGGCGTGGACGCGCTGTATATAGGGAGCCAGATCGTGGTGGGGCTGCAAGCCATCGCAACCCGGCGGCTTGTGCCCACGAAACCCCTTGCGATCGGCGTCGGCGTGTTCCACAGCGGCACGGCCTACAACATCGTGGCACCGCACGCGCGTATCGAGGGAACAACCCGAACGGTCTCGCAAGAAACGCGAGCGTGGGTGCGCAAAGAGATCGAGCGGGTGGCGGGCTCGATGGCGCAGGCCTATGGCGGAACTGCCGTTGTCACCTGGACCGGTGTGTGCGCAGCCCTGGTCAACGACGCGGAGCCCTGCGCGGAGGCGACGACCGTGGCCGAGGCGCTGTTTGGGGAGGCCAACGTGGTGCGGGAACGCGTGCAGTCTATGGGCGGCGGCGACTTCGCCGACCTTATGGCGATGCCCGCAGTGCCGGTGCCGGGCGCCTACGCGTTCTTGGGAACGGCCAGCGACGCGGTTCCCGGCAGCGCAAGCGCCCACCACGCCGTGGACTTCGACCTCGACGAGCGTGCGTTGCCAAGCGGGGCGGCGCTGCTGGCAGGGTGCGCGCTATACCATCTGGGGGCGTAAAACCTTACACGCCCCAACGCAACGGCCCCGTGCCGATGAGTACGGCACGGGGCCCGCAAAAAGCCACCTTCGGCGGGTGGGGTACCGCGGCCAACCGGCGAGAGCCGCCGCAGCGCCACTCCCCCGCCCCGCCCAGGTATCCTGTGCTCCGTTAGGCGTTCAGGAACGCGCCCACCGAACGGCCGCACTCGCGACCCAGGGTGATGGCCATGCCCAGGCTGACGCCGGGGGTGGGGGTAATGTACTCGGTGCCGAACCTGCGCCCGCAGTCGTTGCCCGAGACGTACAGGCCGGGGATCGGCTTGAAGTCCTTGTCGAGGGCGTTCTGATCGCCGTCGGTGATGACGCCGCCCACAGTGGTCATGATCTTGCCCATACCGGGAGTGCCCACGATCGCATAGAACGGCGGGTTCTTGACCGGGAAGAGGGTCTCGGCGTAGCGGCCGTACTCAAGGTCGGCGCCCGTCTCGCAGTAACCGTTGTAGCGCTCGATCGAATCGAGGAAGTTCTGGGCAACCTCGCCCTCGAGGCCAAGCTGGGCAGCAAGGCCCTCAAGGGTGTCGTCGCAGCAGCTGATCGCGACGTAAGCGCGCGGAGCCTGCTCGGGCTCCTCGTAGGTGCCCTGGTATTTGGCCCGTGCGATCTCCAGCTGCTGGGCCAGGTTCTCGAGGTTGGCCTCGGTGGGGTTGAACGTACCGTGCTGGGGCACGTTGTACTCGACATAGGTCAAGATGTCGCTGTCGGCGATCGCGTAGTAGGTCTGGCGCTCGCGATACAGCGGCGGAGTGCCGCGGTGCTCGATGATCGGGTAGTACTCGTTGCAGAAGCGCTTGCCGTCGGCACCCAGCCAAACAGCCTGCGGAACGTTTACCCTGTTGGTGGGCACGTCCACGTGCTTGCCGTTCATCGTGGGCATCGAGATGGTCTCGAGGCGCGCACCGGCCCACAAGGCCATCTGGATACCGCGGCCGTCGGAATGCGTGGTGCCCTGAACCTCCTCTCCCTCGACGAAGTTGCCAATGTAGTCGGGGCACAGGTCGGCAAGCATCTGGTGGTTGTTGGCAAAACCGCCGGTAGCAACCACAACGGCACGGCAGTTGAACTTAACGGCGCCGTCGGGTCCCTGGGCAACCAGGCCCTTGACCGCACCGTCCTCGGTCACGAGATAGAGGGCCTCGGTACCGAAGTACGTCTGGGCCCCGCACTTGACGGCTTCGTCGCGGTTGCGTTCGACGATCTGGGTCTGCTTGACGCCCTCGGTCTCGAACTGAGCCGTGCCCGGCCAGAACTTGAAGGGACCAACCTGAGCAAGGCGGTTCGCGGTGCCCGGCCACCCGTTGGGCACCATGGTCGCCAGCTCGTCCTCGGTGAGAACGCCGTAATACCAGTCGTTTGCCTCGCCCATGTTTACGCAGAACTTCATAACGAGATCGGCGTTGGGGTAGTTCTGGGTAGCTGCCATCCAGTTCTGGTAGTACTCGACAGGATCGACATGGGGCACGCCGGCACGGTCGAGCAGCTTAGAGTTGAGCGCTGAGCTTTCGTTGCCGATAACGCTAAAGTCGTCCTCCGGCTGAGCCTCGACGAGGGCAACGGCAAAACCCTCCTCGGCCAGCTCGCGGCAGGCGCATACGCCGGCATAGCCGCAACCGACCACTACGGCGTCGTAGGTGTACTCGGCGGCGAATTCCGAAACAGGCTCGGGCGGGGTGCGCCAGTCTACAGCGGGTTCGGCGGCTTCGTCGGCCAACACGGGCGCAGCCGCCGCAAGGGCAGTGGCGGCCGTAACGGCGCCCGAGGCCTTCAGCAGATCACGACGGGTCATGTTCATGGTGACTCCCTCCTTGTGAAAAACGGGACACCGCGGAGTCTATGACCGTCTTGCACCGGGAAGCAATGCGCAAAGGACAGCTGGGCGCCTCGTCGCACCAACTGGGAGATACCGGCTGCGCGTGGTCAAAGACCGGCCCCCGTTACAGACCCCCTTTTAGCATGCGCCTTCTTTGCGCCAGACCGCGCGCCGCTACCCCAGGCCCCTTCCGTAAGCCCCGCCACGCGCCACCTTTACGCGCCAGCCGCCCTCGAGGCCGCCCGGCACCTGCTCGAGACGTGCCTGGGCACCGCTGGCCAAAGTGGCCGTTTTAAGCGTAGCCAGCTCGCGCACCTCCTGAGCAGAGAGGGGCTTGCCACCGAGCTCGCGCCAGAACTCGAAGCCGTCGCCCTCAGCCAGGCGCCAGCCGTCGTCGCCCTTGCGCCAGCGGTTCGACGGGCAGCGCACCTTGCGGCCCGCGGAGGCCTCGACAAGCGGCTCGCCGCACAGGGGGCAGGTGCCCAGCGGGGCAGATTGAGCGTTCGGCTTAACCGCCGACTTGGCGGCGGGTTTGGCAGCGGGCTTGGCCGTCGTAACCGGAGCCCCACCGAACTGGGCAACCTTTGCGGTGCGGGGTCGCGTCGCTGGGCCGGCGGAGAAACCCTGCGGCCTTGAGGGCTTCTCCGCTGCGGGCTGGGATTGGGGCTGGCCTGCAGCCTGCGCCCCGGGATGTCCCTTGCGCCGGGCACGCTCCTTGGCGCGGTCGATGCAGACGCTCGCCTCGTGGCGCGAGAGCTTGCGGTCGCCCAGCTCCTCGGCGCTCACGAGCCTGCGCAGGTAGTCCATCTGCTTCTCGGTAGCCGGCTGACCCGCCCAGCTCGAGACCCGCTCGGCATCCCAAAACGCCGCCTGCTCGGCCGGCCCCTTGGTCTTGAACAGCCACGAACCGCACCAGCGCTCGGCAGCCTTGAGGGTCTTGAACGACTCGCTGCCGCGCTCGTCGTCGGCACCGTCCTCGCCGCGGACCCACCAGCGGGCGTGGTAGCAATCCACATCGTCGGGGCCGGCCAGCGTGAGCGACCAGCCGTTGCCCGTGACATGGCGCCAGCCGTCAAAACCGCGCACCCAGGCGATGCCCGAACCCCAGAGCACGTCGACCTTGCGGGTACGCAGGACCCAGCCGGTCAGGCAGTCCTCCTCTTCCTCAAGGCGCTCGCGCAGACCCGTGAGCAGGCCGTCTATGGCAGTGGAGCCCTCGGGGAAGTCCTTCTCGTTCATGCCCACGAGCGAGGGGACCGTGCAGAGCTGCCGGTCGTCGGAGACGCCCACGCAGTCGATGAGCCGCAGGGCCGCCTTGCCCGGCGAAAGGCGCAGGCCGCGACCGACCATCTGGCTGTAAAGCGCCGAGCTCTGGGTGGGCCGGGCGATGAGGACGGTCTCAACCAGGGGCAGGTCGGTGCCCTCGGTGAGGACGCCGCAGTTCACGATGGCCTTGACCTCGCGGTCGAGAAACCCCTGGAGGATCCGGCGACGCTCCTCGGCGGGCGTGGCACCCTCGATCACCTGGCCGCCGATAAGCTCGGCCAGGGCGTAGGCGTGGGCCACCGAGGTGGCAAAGACCAGGGTCTGGCCTATCGCCAACTCCTTGTAGGCGGCCGCTACCTGGGCGTTCGTAATTTGGGTGTTCACGGCGCGGTCGAGCTCGCCCACCGCGTAGTCGCCCTTGGAGCGCTTGACGCCGCGGGTGTCCCAGTTGACCTCGACGCGGTGGCAGTCGACGTCGACCAGGTAGCCGTGCTCGATACCCCACAGCAGGTCGCGGCTGAACACGATGTCGTCGAAGACGGGGCTCAAGCCCCGGTCGTCGCCGCGGCGGGGCGTGGCGGTGAAGCCCAGGTGCAGGCGCGGCTGCAGGTGGTCGACGATCTTGCGGTAGGAGGCGGCAAGCGCGTGGTGGGCCTCGTCGGTGATCACAGCGTCGAACGTGCCCGGTGCAAAGCGCTCCAGGCGGCCAGGTCGCGCCAGAGTCTGGACCGAGGCGGAGACGACTTCCTCGCCGTGGGAGGTCTCGGAAGCCTTCTCGATGCCGACCGGGCAGGCGTAGTACTTGACCGGCTGGCGCACCAGCTCGTCGCGGTGCGACAGGATGAGCACGCGGCCGCGGCGCTCGATCGAGGAGAACGTGACCGTCTTGCCCAGGCCCGTGGCCATCTGGACCAGGTGCGCACCGCCCTCGAGGGCATTGATGGTGTCGACGCATTCTTGCTGGTAGGGGCGCAAGGCGATGGGTGCGGGCATAAGACCTCCGTCAACGCAACAGGCAACGGGCCACCGGCACGCAATCGTAGCACACGATCCCAGGCGGGCGGCTCATCTAGAGCACTTTGAATAAAGCCCTGCACCGCGTTGGCAAAAGGCTTATGTGCCTTGAGCAGGAACTTTCTCAAAATGCTCTAAAGTGCTTTATGGCGGTCCACAGAATTGTCGGCCTCTCCCAAAAGCGCAAGATACTCTTGAGCCGAAAGATGGGGGACGCTTGAGTCTCCACATGCCTTCGCATCGCGGGTAATGATGACATCGGCACGCATTTGCTCGGCCATCGCACGCACGAGACCATCCTCAAAATCGGGCTCTGACGAGTCAATCGCCTCATGAACATGGGACGGCAGCAACCCCATCGGCTCAAACACGTCAATCAACCAGCGAATATCGTTGCGGGCCTTTTCTTCGCTCCCTCGTACCTTGCGCATGACGTAATACACGTCTTTAAGCGACGACACGGCTGCATAGCACTCGAGGTCGACCCCATCTATGCAACGCACGACCAAATGAAGCACGTCGGCGTGCTGTGGACGATGCCCATCCATAAAATCGATGAGCGCGTTGGTGTCGAACAGCAGCTTCCCAGCCAAAGCGCACCGACCTCTCGTCGTCAATGATCGAGCGCACCGTCTCGTCGTCGAGCGTTTCTTCAATAGGGTTATCGGCAAAGTAACGCAAGGCCTCATGTCGACGCCGGCGTTTCGCATCGTCGGCGCCCTCACGCATAAAATCTGGAAGGGTATTGGTGCGGCTTATATAGGAGAGAAACTCTCGAATCGCCCCCGATACCGTCCATCCCTCCCTGCCCAACACCGCATCGGCACCCACGCGAACCGGCAGCTCCACCCTGCTGGTTACAACTGACATAGCCACAGCGAGCTCCTTTAATCGACGGGACGACGCCGCCAACGGCAATTCCCTGCCGTTCGTAATTGTAATACCGTATTACAATATAGACACGGTTGCAAAGACCGGACAACGAGAGAAACCCCCGGAACACTCCGAGGGTTTCTCCGCTCATTGCTGTGGCTTGACCGGACCGGGCAGGGTGCCGAATGCCGCTTAGTGCACCATGCCGTGGCTCAGGCGGTAGCTCGACTTGAGGTTGTAGTCGTCGAGCATGGACTCGGGCAGCTCGGCGGCGTCCTCGCGCACGGTGAGCTTGCGGGCCTCGACCGGGCAGACCGTGCCGCACTGGCCGCACTTGATGCACTTGCCGTCGACCACGGGGCCTTCCTCGTCGTCCATGGTGATGGCGAACATGGGGCAGCGCTCGGCGCAGGCGCCGCACTTGATGCAGGCGTCGGTGTCGACGACCAGGTTGTAGTGGCTCAGGTTGCCGAAGGCGTTGAAGCTGCCGGCGATGTCGTTGTTGAGGGCCCCGCCCAGGGCAACGTAACTGCTCAGGATGTCGCAGCAGTCACCGTGGCACTGGCAGATGACCTCGGTGTTCTTGGTGTAGGCGCTCTGGATGACCATGCCGGCGTCGATGGAGCGCTGCAGGATCTCGCGGGCCTCGTCCTTGTCGATCTGACGGGCTATGCCGTTCTCGATGTAGTACTCGGCCTCCTCGCCGAAGGTGAGGCAGGTCTCGAGCGGGTGGTCGCACGACTCGGCCTTGTCGTTTTGCAGCTCGCGGCGCAGACGGCACTGGCAGGGGCTCACGCCGATGACGCTGTTACGCTCGATGACCTTCTCGTAGTCGTCGTAGGGCAGGATCTGGGCGTCGGCCACGACCTCGGAGTTGACGGGGATCGGGTAGTAGAAGGTGGTCTCGGCGTTGTAGAAGTCGTCGGTGACCTCGGCGCCCCACTGGGTCTGGTGCAGGCCGCAGTACTCGCGGGCGATGTCCTCGCTGCCGTTGCAGTAGTAGCCAAGCAGGCCGTACTCCCACATGCCGTGGGCGTGGGCGATCAGGTGGAAGTAGGGCACACCGGAGCGGCGGGCGCGGTAGAGCATGCCACGCTTCGAGAGGTCCTCGCAGAGCGCCAGGCACTCGGCCTCGTCGCGGCCCGACTGCACGGCGAACTCGGTGGCGGTGAAGTACACGCCGCGGGGCATCTCAAGGACGGCCTGGGCCTCGTCCTCGGTGAAGTTGAACATCACGACGTCGTAGCTGGAGTCGGTCACATCGGAGCCGAGGCCGAGGCCGATGGTGTCAAACAGGGCGCGCAACTTGACGTAGACCTCGGGCACCACGGTGCCGTCGGCCTTCACGTACTCGGTCTTGGGCTCGATGATGAGGTCGCTTCTACGGCCGGTTCCCTACGCCGGCCCGCATAGGCGCAGGTCATCCGTGGTGCGTTGGCTGCCCTGCGCTGCTGAGACTATTATTTAAAAATCGGGGGCACCGTGTACATTTACAAACGGGTGTCCATCGTCAAGTTTGTTGTCAGCCACCTGAAGGCTGGCAAAAAGAAAGACGGTCCCCCGGAGAGCGCCCTTGCCAGGGAAGCCCCGACTGGCAATAATCGGGACGACGCGCAGGTGAGGTGCGGCAAGGAGGGCATCGTGGTACGCATCGATTTGATGAAGCAACATCTCTGCGACGTGCTCTACGACATGTGCGAGACGCGCCGGCTTGCAGAGATCACCGTTACCGGCGTGGCCCGCGAGGCGGGGGTTTCTCGGCAGACCCTCTACAACCACTTCATCGACCTTGACGACCTCATCTGCTACGCGGCGTCGCGGCCGCTCTACAGCGGCGCCCACGGCTTCACGAGCCTGCAGAACGCTGAGCGCGCCTACGAGCTCTCGCTGCAGCACAAGGGGTTCTTCACGCAGCTTGCCACCCATGCGAGCCGGAACAACTACCGCGCCAGCTACATCAAGTGGGTCGAGCGCCTCTACGGCGAGCTCACCATCCGCGATGACATGCCCGAGGACGAGCGGGAGTTCAGGCGGCTCAGCATCACCGCCTACGCCTCGGGCAGCATCGACCCGTACTTTGCCTGGACGGCCTCGGGCATGAAGGTGCCCGTCTCGACCGTGGCGCGCGCCCTGGAAGAGATCTCGCCCGCGTTCATGCTCGAGGAGCAGGCCCCCGAACGGGAGGCGCCGGACTACTACCCGCGGTAGGGAGAGGTCGCAGGTGCCTCGGGTCATAGGGGGCCGGCGAGATGACATGGGGCGCCCCGAGTGGATGACATCGGGACTTTGCGACACGGCGGGGTAGCCCGATGGGCGGAATCGGAACTTTGCGACACGATTTATCGGTAGCACTTTCTATTTAATAGGTATCATTGCAGCTAGAGAGACTGATTATGGTCGATTATTCAGCTCAGTCAGGCAAAACCGTGTCGCAAAGCACCAATCCCAGCCAACGACCACCCTCGCAAAGTCGCAAAGCGCCGATTTTGGCCAGCCGGGTCCGCTCCTTTGCACCCTGCACCCGTAAGCTACTCGCCGAAGTAAGCCGCGATCTCGCCCATCCGCTCGCTCTGGCGCACGCCAAAGGGACAGCGCGCGTCGCAGTGGCCGCAGCCCACGCACTCGCCGGCGCGGTGCTCCAGGGTGCGGTAGTGGTCGGCGGCCAGGGCGTCGCCGAGGCGGGCCAGGTCGTAGTACTTGTTTGCCAGCCCTATCTGGATGCCCGCGGGGCAGGGCTGGCAGTGGTTGCAGTAGACGCAGCGGCCGGCGGCCTCGGGCGGGGCAAAGCAGCCGATGACGGAGTAGTCGCGCTGCTCGGGGCTCGCGTCGAGGTAGGCCAGCACCTCGCGCAGGTCGGTCAGGCCGCGCACGCCGGGGAGCACCGTGAGCACGCCGGGCTTGTCGAGGGCGTACTGGATGCACTGGGTGCGGGTGAGGGCCTCACCGAACGGCGACGTCTGGGCGTCGAGGAGTTGGCCGCCGGCAAAGGGCTTCATGACCGAGATGCCCACGCCGGCCGCCTCGAACTCGCGGTAGAGGGCCGCGCGGTCGTCGGCCGAGCCCTGGCCGTACTCGGACTCGTCGGTGTAGTCGTACATGGGATTGAGCGAGAACATGCCCATGTCCATGGCGCCCGTGGCGATGAAGCGTCGGGCAATATGGGCGCTGTGGGTGCTGAAACCCAGGTGGCGGATGGCCCCCTCTTGCTTCATGCGGCAGACGTAGTCCCAGATGCCGCCGTTCATGACGGCGTCGAAGTCGGCATCCTCGTCGATGCAGTGGATGAACCCGAAGTCGGCGTAGTCGGTTCCCAGGGTGCGCAGGCGCTCCTCGAACTGGGGGACGGCCACGGCGGCGTCGGTGGTCCAGCCGTAGGTGCCGCCTCTATAGTCGGCGCCGATGTGCACCTGGAACAGCGCACGATCGCGGCGATCCTTGAACACCCGTGCGTACCCCTCGAAGGCGCTCGCCTCGCTGGGCACGAAGTCGAAGTAGTTGACGCCTGCGTCGAGGGCCTCGTGGAGGGTGCGCACGACCTCGTCGGTGGAGGCGGCGTGGATACTGCCCATGCCGAGGCCGATGACGCTGATCTGCTCGCCGCCGTGGGGCAGGGTACGGTAGTCCATGGGGGTCCTTTCTGGGGAAGATCCGTTGGCCTCTTAGGCTTAGGATATGGGCACGTCATCACTATAGCCAATACTTATGCTGAGAAATACTGTATGCTTCACAGGTATGCCATTGATGGATGCGCCATGGCACCCATTGCCAAGAGGGGCGGTTTGAAGTGGAGCTGCGGACACTGCGGTACTTTTTGGCCTTGGCCAGCGAGGGCACGGTCTCGAAGGCGGCGGCGTCGCTGCACGTGACCCAGCCCACGCTCTCGCGGCAGCTTGCCGACCTGGAGCGGGAGTTCGGTAAGCAGCTCTTTGTGCGCGGGCCCAAGCGCATCCAGCTCACCGAGGACGGCGTGGTCCTGCGCGACTACGCCCAGATCATCGTGGACCTGGCCGACAAGGCCGCCGGCGAGCTGTTGCTGCCCACGCACGCCGTGGCCGGATCGGTGCATATAGGCTGCGGAGAGGCCCGGGCCTCGCGGGCGATCTGGCGCGCCATGGCCGCCATGCAGGCCGACTACCCCCGGGTCAAGTTCCACGTCCACAGCGGCAACTCGACCGACCTGCTCCCCCACTTCGAGTCGGGGCTGCTCGACTTCCTCGAGGAGTGCGAGTTGGCGGGCCACGGCGACTGTCACGTGGTGCCCCTGCCCGACACCGACCGCTGGGGCGTGGTGGTGCGCACCGACGACCCCCTGGCCGCCCTCGACCGCGTGCGGCCCGAAGACCTGGCGGGCCGTGCGGTCATCGGGTCGCGCCAGGGCATGCGCGTGGCGGGCATCCCCGAGTGGGCCGGTGCGCTGTTCGAGTCGATGCCGGTGGCCGCCACCTACAACCTGCCGTTCGACGGAGCCGAGATGGCCCGGGCGGGCATCGGGGCGTGCTTCATGTACGAGGGGCTCGCCGACGTGTCAGAGGGCAGCGGCCTGACGTGGCGTCCACTGAAACCCGAGGTTGTCTCGAACGCGGGGATCATCTGGAAGAAGCACCGGCGGCTCTCGAAGGCGGCGGAGCTGTTTTTGGAGTACCTGCGGGCGGAGGTGGGGTAGGGTCTACTCTCGCTCGCATACCGCCGCGACGTTCTTCCCCTGGAACGCAATGCCATAGCGTAAGCCCCGCTCTCCCACGTCGTAGCGCTTCTCCGCAATTTGGGCGAGGGCCTTGTACGCCAAACCATGCAACGCCTCTGGGGAGAAGCCCCCGGTATCCTTGGTCGCCACCTTGAGCTCGATAGTGATGACGGGCAGCCCCGCGCTACGCTTGCCTTCAGGCACAAGCTGCAGGTCAAAATAGCCGTCGCCCCGTTCGCGGTTAGACATGGGGTCGGCATAGCCAGAGATGCCAAAGAGCAGCCCCGCCACCAGCATGTGATAGCTGTTCTCGGAGATAAGGTCGCGGCAGCTGGGCATCGTGAGCAGAATGCGCCCCAACTCGCGGCCCACCCCGTCGGCATCGCCGGCGATCAGGGCATCGTGAAGGTCGTCCAGGCGCTCGTAGCCGCCGGCCTCCTCGGCGTAGCGCTCGACAATCTCAGTACGAAAGACCTCGGCCACCTCGCGGTTGGGCAGGCGCAGCCGACGACGCACCAGGCGGCTGTCAGGGTCGTCCGTATCCTCGGTCGTCAGGTAGCCCGCCAGATAGAGCAGGCTCCACAGGGCGTTGCCCTTCTCCCCCGACTCCGGAAAGAAGACGCCCATATCGAGCGGCTTGCGCACAAACCCGCCGGGCTGCATAAGGGAGAAGACGTCTTTGGTCGTTTGCTCGTCGCAGGAACGCGCGGCGTCGGCCACCACGGTGTTGGTGGCGGTGTTGGCCCAGTACACCCCCGGCCGGCATCCGCGGGAGAAGTAGTTGAGCACGCTCCAGGGGTTGTAGATGTCGGCGTCGCCGAAGCGGTAGCCGTCGTACCAGTACTTGACCTCGTCGCACTTGTGAGGATAGCCCAGGTAGGACGCGAGTGCTCCGACCTCGGATTCGGTGAATCCGAAACGCTCGTCGCTCGCCGTGTCGAGAGCCGTATCCACCGTCACGTTGTTGAGATCCGAGAAGATCGACTCCTTGGCGATGCGCTGCACGCCGGTCATACAGGCAAAGTCGAGGGCGGCGCCGCCATCCTTGAGCGCGCCGGTGAGCCAGCCCTTGAGGAAATCGACCACCTGGCGGCAGTAACCCCGGGAATAGCCGGCCATGACCGGGGCGTCGTACTCGTCGATGAGGACCACGGTGCGGCGACCGTGGTGCCGGTAGAGGTAGAGGCAGAGCTGGCGCAGGGAGGATTCGACCTCTGTACGCGAGGCTTCCATGGCGGCGATGCGCTTAAAAGACGCCCGCTCGACCTCGTCGAGGGAATCGCCGTCGAGCAGATACCCGTGCCGGCGGAACTCGGCCGCCACCTTCTCCTCGATGGCGGCGTAGGTCTCCTCCCAGGTGGCCTTCTTTATGCTGTTCAGCGTGAAGAAGACCGTTGGGCGGACACCCTGCTCGGCGCGATAGCGACCGTTGTCTGCATCCCAAATCTCGAGGCCCTCGAACAGCGGGGCGCGCGAGATGCCGTCGGGCGGGAGTTCAAGGAAGGCCTTGAGCATGGTCATGGCAAGGGTTTTACCGAAACGCCGGGGGCGGCAGAAGAGGGTGACCGCGAAATCTCCCCGCAGCACATCGGCGACCAACATCGACTTATCCACGAACAATGAGCGCTCGCACACGCGCTCAAACCCATCGTCGCCGATGGGCAGCCGATGATCCCCGCTGCGGTCCATGATGCGCACGCCGTTTGCCTGGTAAATGCCGTCATGGGGTGTGGGTGGGGTCATGGTGGTCGCCTCCCCGACGAGGTTGGGCCGGAACGTGGTGCTGATGCGTCAACGATACCACGGCGGAACGCGGCCGTAGCGGCATGCCCACAACCGACACGGAGACACCGGCGATGCGGCGGCGAGCCCGCGACCCCGCACCAGATGGGGCCGCGGGCTCGCCGCAGGCTCGTCGCTCGGTCATTCGTTGCCAGCCCGGTACAGAGGGGCCGCTACCCCCTGATGGCCCGGGTCGCCGCGTCGGCCGCCATGCGGCCGGTGATGCCGGCACTGGCGATGGTGCCGGTGTAGAACTCGTAGAACACGCCGCCAGCGCACGGCACCGTGGCGTAGAGGCCGGCGATGGGCTTACGGTTCAGGTCGAGGACCTGGGCGTTCTCGTCAATGGCCACGCCGCCAAAGGTCGCGTAGGGAGCCGCCCGCACGGGGAACGCGTAGAACGGCGGGGTCGCGATGGGCACGCAGCGCCCGTCGCCCGTCTTGGGCGGGAACAGATCGGAGCCCGTGCCGGCCTCAGCCGCAGCGTTGTACTCGGCGATGGTCTTCACGAGGTTTCCCTTGTGCACCATGTAGGTCGCGGTCTCCTTAGAGTCTGAAAGAGGCCGGTACCCTACCCGCGCAGCGCCTCGCGCGCGGCGTCACCGGCCAGACGGCCCATGGCGAAGGCTCCGCACAGGCCGCTGAAGGTGCCGCCCGCATAGGCCACCTCGCCGGCGGCGTAGAGGTTGGGCACAGCCTCGCCGGCGCTGTTCACCACTTCGCAGGCGTCGCCCAGGCGCAGGCCCACGGTGTCGAAGCAGGCCGTAGCCACGCAGGGAATCGCGTAGAACGGCGGCTGGGCCATGGGCGCCATGTCGGCCGCGGGCACACCGAACTCCGCGTCGTCGGTGCCGGTCTCGGCCATCTCGTTGTAGGCGGCGACGGTCGCCTCCAGGGCGTCGGCCGGCACGCCGATGAGGTCGGCCAGCGCGGCGATCGTGTCGGCGCGGTAGATGTCGGACTGCATCACCGAGGCGTCGGCCAGCGCGGCAGCCTCGTTGGCGGAGTCGAAGATGGTCCAGGCGCGGCCCTCGGGCTGGGCCAGGATCGTGCGGGGCAGGCTGCCCTCGTTGGGCACGAGGGTGCCCGAGTCGGTCATGAAGCGGTTGCCCTCGACGTTCACGATCACGCACTGGTAGCCCGCGGGGAAGGCGATGCCGGCGTGGTAGTCGTAGCCCAGGTCGTGCCAGCCGCCCCAGACCATGTTCACGCCGATGGGACCGCCGGCAGAGTCGTAGCCGTCGACCACGGCGTCGACGTCGCGGGTAGCCATGGCGATACCGCCGCCGCGCGAGCCGGCGGCGCAGTACTTGACGGCGTTCTCGTAGGTGGGGGCAAGCTCGGCCACCATTTCGGGGTTCTGGAGGAAGCCGCCCGTGGCCAGCACGACCTTCTTGGCGCGAATCGTGTAGTTGCCGGCCGGGGTGGTCACGTTCACGCCCGTCACCGCGCCGTCCTCCACCACGAGGCCGGTGGCTTTGGTGTTCACGCGCACGTCGACGCCCAGGACCTCAAGGCGCTCATCCATGAACTGCATGATGCGCCAGCTCGCAAAGCTCCACACGCCCTCGCCGAAGACGGTGGGGTTGGGGCGCGGCTCGTCGAACCAGCCCACGAGGTAGTCAAAGTCGTCAGCGGCCCCCACACCGTCGATGGCCACCACAGGCATGCCGAGCAGGATGTTCTCGTAGACGTTGGTGCCCGAGACGAGCGACAGGTTGCGGGAGAGCTCCTTGGAGATGGGGAACTCCTCGCTCGCCATGCCGGGGAACTCGTCCTCGAAGAGGCGCTCCACGCCGGCGGCGGTGTCGTTCAGCGGCACGGTGGTGCCAAAGGTGCCGCCCGCAAGGCGCGACGAGCCGCCGGTGATGCCCATCTCCTCGATGAGGATCACGTTGAGGTCGTTGGCCTGTTTGCCGTACAGAGGGTCACGTGCACCGTGATGTGGCCGCGCATGCCGCGGGCACTTCCCTCGTAGATAGGCTGTCCCTCGGGCGTGGCGGCCACGGCGGCTGCGGCGTTGAGGCCGAGCGCGGCGCAGGCGGTAAGGCCGGCGGCGGTACCTACGAGGGAGCGGCGGGTGATGTCCATAGGTTGGTCCCCTTCGGGTTGGTTGCGGAACCCGCTCTTGGCAGCGTTGCAGGACCTCGGCCGCAAGATATGCGGGCGAGGTCCCGCGAGATGGGTGCGCACCGACGGAGCCGGCGCGACGGGAGACCACGGTAGACTCGGAACCTGGGGCAGACACAAGGGGTGTGGGGATATGCCTAGATCGGATGGACGATCATGCGCGCAGGGCATGGGGTGGACGAGAGGCTGGGCCCGGAATGCGCAGTCGTGGGGTCTATTCACGCGCATGGGCACGTCCCTTCGAAAGGGTGCCAACCCAAGATCTTCGAGACGTAGATGCTTCCGCACTATGGGGGTTCTGGATAGGCCCGCAAGAGTTTCGACGTCCCAACGCACCCGCAGGGGAGAAACCCTTGCAGCCCACACCCTCCTGACCTGCGGTTTTATCGGACAACCCATCCACCCCAAAGGCACCACGACCCCACGGGGCACCCGGGAGGGCTTCTCCGCCTATCCAGACCCCTGATTATGCGGCGCTATCTGCCAGTTCGGCTGTCATCAGGAACGAGGGTCCCCAAAAGCCGCCACCGCAACGCCGTCCCCAAAACCGCCGGCGCTTCTCCCCTGCCGCACGGCCCGACGCACCGGCAGGCACATCTTGAAGGCGGAGTCCCGGCTCTCGAAGCCGAAGAGCGGGGTAGACGCGAGGGTCTCCCCGATATAGTCGCCGGCCAGCTCAAAGCCCTTCTCGGCGGCGTAGTCCAGCATGCGCAGGATCCCGGGGTACTCGGGGCTGCAGCCGTCGGGACCAAGCGCGCTCGGGTAGTACATCGTGAGGTGCTGGCCGCCGGGCACGGTCCTGACCGGCAGCTGGTCGCGCAGCAGGTCGGCCAGCTCGTCGCTCAAAAAGATGAGGGCCTCGCGGGTCACAAGGGTGCGCGCCTGTAGCTCGGGCTCGCGCACGATGCCCGAGACGTTCTGGAACAGCGCCAGCGAGAATCCCCGATCGACCAGCTCGCGCTTGGCAGTGCGCACGGCCTGCTCCCACCGGGCGTTCCCCACATCGTCGGGCCCTACGGGCGGCACGTCGATGAACAGCGCCGCGCGTTCGGGAAGCATCTCGAGCATGATCTCGCCGTAAAGAACGGGGGCTTCGACCGCGTCGCAGGAGCCGATCAGGTGCTGGGCCAGGCGTCTTCTCGGAGATGCAGTTGAGGGCGGCCATGCGCCCGATGGGGAGCAGCTCGGAGGAGTCAGCGGTGCCTTGGGAACGTGCTGGCGCTTTGGACACGGAGGGCTTCTCCCCTGGTAGGGTGGGCTGGACGGCGGCGATTGTACGCCATGGGACGGCGGCGGTTCAACGATGGGGCGGCGATGGCATGGCAAGGCTTCGAAGCGGATAGCTCATACGCAGGCTCATATGTATGCCTATAAAGCATTCAGAACATCTCAAACTAGGCATGACTTCTCCCCTTGAGTCTCCCCTAGGTTCCGAGTTTAAGCTTTCCTTAACTGCATCGCAGGTAGCAGTTGCAAGGGAGAAGGACCTTCGGGTCCAAAGACAGAGGAGAAGCTATGCTCAAGAGGTATGTTGCGAGGGGAACCGCAGCCGCCGTGGCCGCCGGGCTTATCGCGCTGGCCGGCGTGGCGCTGCAGCCCGCCGCACCGGTCGTGGCCGACGAGGGAGGCTCAGGCTCGCACCTGAGCGGCCTGGCCGACTGGCAGACCGACGACACGCTGGCCCCCGAGGAGTTCCGCGAGGCCGTCTACGGCGGCTACGCCCAGCGCGCCGAGGAGAACCCCGCCCGCGTCATCGAGTACGAGGACGGCACCCGCGTGCAGCGCACGCCCACCCCGGCGCGCGACTCCACCGCCAACGTGCGCGGCTACATCTCGTGGAACACCTACCGCCTGGACGCCGACAACCGCGGCTGCCAGGCCTGCCACGACGACATGGGCGCCCTGGTGCAGAACATCGGCTACACGGGTCACCCGCCCATCGACAACCTGGGCACGGAGCTCACGGTGCAGCAGTGCCAGGACTGCCACGTGACCCACCTGGGCGGCCGCTACATGAGCCAGTTCAGCGGGCTCATCCACGGCATCCACCGCAACAACGACACCTTCGACGCCCTGGGCGGCGACTGTTGGAGCTGCCACTACGGCACCACCGACGACGACAACCGCGGTATGCAGCTCTGGGACGAGGTGAAGCACGAGGTTCTGCGCGGCATCGAGACCGTCTCGGCCGACAAGCTGACCGGCACCTTTGCCTACGACCAGGACTACGTGCAGGGCGCCGACGAGCCCCTGTGGACCTACAGCCCGACGACGTGGCCATGGAGCGCTGGGGCCGCGACTACCTGGGCATGACCCCCGACCCCGCCACCGACGGCGTCTACGACGAATGGATGATCACCATCGGCGGCGCCTGCGAGAACCCCGTCACGATGTCGCTCGCCGAGCTCATCGAGACCTGCGGCAGCGAGACCCGCATCATGCAGGTGCAGTGCGCCAACAACGGCGAGGGCGGCACCTACATCACCAACCGCGAGGTCACCGGCGTGCCGCTCTCGGCCATCGCCGAGCTCGTGGGCGTGAGCGACGACGTGCTGCGCCTCGACGCGGCCTCGGCCGACGGGCGAACCGCCGAGGTGGACTACCTCTGGTGCGAGCAGTACGGCGCCTACCTGGTCTACGAGGTGAGCGGCGAGCCCATCTCGTACGCCGCGGGCTACCCCGTGCAGCTGTGGATCGGCGGCTGGGTGGCCGACGAGTTCAACAAGAACATCGTCGACCTGGAGTTCTCGACCGAGGAGTACGAGGCTCCGGTGTTCTACCAGGGCGCCTACTCGCGCGAGAACGGCCAGCGCGTGGGCCAGCCCACCACCGGCATCTGCTACCTGCGCGAAGGGCAGATCATCCCCGTGGGCGAGGAGTTCACGTTCCAGGGCTACGCCAGCTCCATCGGCCACGCCATCGAGCAGATCGAGGTCTCGTTCGACCACGGCGCGACCTGGCAGACCTTCGACACCCCCGACAACGACCTGACCAAGTGGACCTGGTGGACCTACAGCTGGACCCCCGAGAACGTGGGCTGCTACTGCATCATGGTGCGCGCCGTGGACGACGCCGGCTGCGTCACCGCCGAACCCCACGAGATCATGGTCAACGTGCAGGATCTGAGCGAGAGCGAGGCTGAGTAACTATGGCGGAGAAGACCCTGAAGATCGCCGGCGCCGCCGGGAGCGCGCTACTGCTGGCAGGGCTGGGCGGGGCCGCGCTGGCACCCCAGACGACGCTGGCGACCGAGGCGGGCGCGGGCTCGCAGGTTGGAGCCGAGGCCCTGGTCAAGGGCAGCGAGGCCCAGGCCGTTGCCGCCACCCCGGCCGTGCGCCAGACCGCCGTGGAGGGAGCGTTCGCGTGGACCCAGGCCGAGGTAACCCCTGTCGACCTGGTGGCCTCCCGCATGGGGGGCGTCGCGCGGGTGCTGTGCGGGTCAAGCCGGGTCGCCGAAGGCGACCGGGCGAGCGCGGAGGAGTGGGTGCTGCGCGTAACCGGCGACGTGGAAAGCGAGGTCGTCGCCACCCTGGGCGAGCTGGCCGAGGAGGGCGCCTACCACGCCACGATGGGCTGCTCCTGCGCTGGCAACGGGGTCGACGGGCTGGCGAGCGTGAACGCCGAGGTCGAGGGTGTCACGGCGGCCTACCTGCTCGAGGCCGCAGGGGCCAGCGAGAGCGCGAACACGATCGTGTTCGTGAGCGACGACGGCTACGAGGTGGCCCTGCCGATAGCGTATGTGACCCAGCGCGCGTCGATGGTGGTTTACACGCTCAATGGCGCGGAGTTGGCTGACTCCGTGGGCGGCGTGAACCAGCTGTGGCTGGGCTCCACGAGCGCCCGCTACTTCGCCCGCAACGTGGCCGAGGTACGCGTGGAGACCCGCGACGAGGGCCTGGTGCCCCCGGTGCCCGGCACCCCCGACGCCGGCGGCACCTACGCCAACGTGCCCAACATCGGCGTGGTGTTCGGCGGCGAGGTGGCGTAGGGGCCAGGCTGGCCTGCGACATACTGGGATGGAGGCGCCCTCGGGCCTGCGGGTCCGGGGGCTTTTTGGGCGTGCGGGACGGGGTACGAGGCATGGGGCATGGATTCGCAGCTCGAACCGAATTAAAAGCACGCTAAGCTGGGACTGCCACACCCTCCAAGGTCTCGCGAGCAAACTCCGGGTGCGCCCGATACACGCGCATAAGTGCCGCGGCCGGCCCCGAAGGAACCATCGCGCCGCTCTCCCAGCGGCTACACGTGGGTGACGAGACACCCATGGCTGCCTCAAATTCTCGCTGGGTCATGCCAAGCGAACGGCGCAGGTCGCGCACTTCCCAGGGCGTCGGAGCGCCATGTGCCCGGGCATACTGAGTCGCAAGTAACCTGGACACCGCATTGCAGCCCGCGCCGTCAACCTGATAGTTACCGCACGCATCGCATGCCCAGTGAGCCACCCCCGATACCGTGAAGCGCTCCCCGCGGTACTCTTCTTCAAAATCGTCTTCCGTCCAACGCATCTCCGCGCCGCATTCCATACAGAGCATTGCGTTCCTCCTAATGAATATAACCCTCCCAGTTGGCGGACATAACGTTAAGCATCAGACCGCCGTCCGGCGAAATGAAGAACTTCACGTACCATTCCTCCCCGGCGTATGGAACAAAACGGTATACGTCTCCCCACTGGCCGGGTATCACCCTGAGCGGCTGTGACTCGCAGAAATCGTCCTGACGTATGGAACAGACGAGCAACGCCACCTCATCGAACGGATTGCGGACATCCATGTGGTTCGCGATGAACCTTTGCGCGCGGGAGTTTATGGTCATCTTCCCTTCCCGCGCAAGCCGTTTCGCTTCCTCGAGGGAGTGGGTCGGCCTCTTCCTGGCTGCTTCCATACCCGCCATCCCTCCCCTATAAGTTAGCGTCACGCTAATATCATACCACCGGACTTCAAAACGGCAAAACCTCCCGACTGGAATCCAAACGACCGTCTCTTCCCCACCCCTAGAGCAATCCACAGAATTGCTGGACGAGGCGCGCGAGGGCGCGGTGTGCTGAGGCACATAAGCCCAAGCGCAACGAAGTGCCAGCATTTTTGTGGATTGCCCTATTGCGCTACATCTTCTGCATCCTCGTAGCACTTGCAAGCTCATGCGCCGGAACGTCTTCTCTCCTGCGATACAAATGTATCGTTACCCAAGAAGGAGGCGTTATGGAAACCCTGTTGCAGGCATGGCTCTCTATCTGGCTGTACGTGATGACGGCCATAGGGATAGTCCTTGCATACCTTGTCTACATGCACCGGCATGACTGGTCAAAAACCAACATCCTGTGCACGCTCGCCATCATCGTGCTCGTGCTGCACGTGCTTGAGGAATGGGTCTTTCCCGGAGGGCTCCACTACTCCTACAACATAGCCCACGGGTCGACCGATCTGTCGCGCTATCCCATGAACCGCCTGACCGACATGATCACGAATTTCGGCGCCGTCGTGCTGGGCTGCGTCGTGCTCAGATTCTGGGGTTTCCGCAAGCCCGCGGCCATAGGGGTCATGCTGTTCAGTGCCTTCGAGGTGATCATCCACGTAAGCATCGGCCTCGCCGACATGAGGCTGTTCGGCCCCTATGGGATGAGTGTGCTGTACTCGCCGGGACTCGTCACCTCCCTGTTCGGCTTTTTGCCCATAAGCGTGGGGCTCGCCATCGAGCTGTTCAAGAACAAGGCCACACGGCCGACCTTTTGGCAGTGGGTGATGGGAATCGGCGCGATGCTCTTCTTCTGCTTTTTGCTTATCAACCTGCCGGAGTCGCTGCTCGGAAACGCGGAGTCGCCCTACGAGTTCACGAACCGCGGGTTCTATGAGCAGTACGGACAGAGCTACGAGGCCAACCACGGCGCGCGGTATTTCGAAGGCGAGAAGGACGTCCGATAGGCCGGGCTCGCGGCGGCACCCGAGAACAGGCAGCCGATGTGCCTCGCCCGTTACTTGGAGGCAACCATCATCTGCAACTGGTCCCCAACGATGCCCACCAGCTCGTCGGCCGACTCGCGCCGACCGCCGTCGAGCCATGCGGTGAGAACGCCGATGAGGACGCCGGTCCTTATCGCCATGAAGTAGCGCCGCTGGTCGCGGGGCAACCCCGGCAGCTCGCCATAGCGCCGTTCGAGCAGGGCGGCGTTACGCAGGTGGCTCCCATAGACGATGTCGTGGCGGTTGGCTCTGATGAGCAGCTCGAGAACCTCACTGTGGGAGGCCCAATAAGAGAAGAAATGGCGCGCCAGGTCGAGCTCGCCCGTGAACTCAGGGGGCCGCCAGCCGCACAGCGCCTCGTGGAATCCCAGGTCGCACTGCCAGGCAAGCACGTCGCTCACGTCGTCGAAGCCGCGGTAGAAGGTCGAGCGCGCCACGCCTGACGCCCGCTGCAGGTCTGTGACGGTCACCTCTGCCAAGAGCTTCTCTTTGAGGCAGGCAAGAAGCCCCTGATAGAGGAGGTCTGCCGACTGCAGGGTGCGCCTATCGTTCTTGATATGGTGCATGGCCTCCCTCCTCCCGTCGCCGGAATCGCGGCCCCTGCTGCGCTACAACTTCGGTCGCATTGTAGCACTTGATTCGATACGAATGGAGCGTATCTCGTTTCGCCCTACACTGGGCCTCGAGGCGCCGGCTCGAAGACGAGCAGCATCGACGTGCTGGCGCATACCGCACCTCATCGAAAGGGGAACACCATGCAGCACCGCTCCGCCGCCCCGTCCGTCACCCGCCGCTCGTTCGTCGCTATGGCCGCCTCCGCAACGGCCACGACCGCGACGTTGGGGGCCTCCGGCGCTTCCGCCGTCGAGACCGCCCAGACCGCCGACAAGGACGCCCTGTTCGAGCAGGCCGCCAACGCCGATACGTCCGCAGGTGCCGCCGCCCCCTCGGGCGACGACTGGCTCGGCGAGCCGCCCGCCATCTCCGACAACATGGTCGCATCGGAGCTGTTCGCCGACGTCGTGGTCGTTGGATGCGGCATCGCCGGCGTGGCCGCAGTACGCTCGGCCGCCGAAGAAGGGGCCACAGTCGTGGCCATCGAGAAGGCTGCGGGACCCCAGTGCCGCAGCAGCCAGTTTGCCCTCATGGGCGGCAAACTCCAGGAGCGCTGGGGGCGCACCAACGTCGACCCCGACCTGGTGATCGGCCACGAGATGGACGAGGGGTCATACTTCCCCAAGCGCGCCATATGGTCGAAGTGGGCCCGCGAGGGTGCCGACGTCTTTGACTGGTACGTCGAGGCGCTCGAGGGCATCATGATCGGCGACACCCACATAGACGACGTGCCCGACGATACCACAGCCGTGCTGCCCATGTACCATCCCCAGCCCGAGGGCTACGACTGGCGCACCGAGACCCACGCGTGCTTCCCACTGAGCGCCTGGATCATCCCCGCCCAGCAGCCGGTCCTCGACGCCAACATGCAGAAAGCCGTCGACACCGGCAATGTCACCGCGCTGTGGGGCCACTTTGCCGAGAAGCTCATCATGGAGGGCAGCCGCTGCATCGGCGTGTACACGCGCGACGCCGAGACCGGCGGCTACGTGAAGGTGAACGCCGCCAAGGGCGTGGTCCTGGCAACCGGCGACTACGGCAGTAACGTCGCGATGGTGGCCCACTTCTGCCCCGACGTGGCCGCCAACGGGATCTTCTGCCTGTGGCCCAACTTCGACGTCGAGGGCAACCCCACCAACACTGGCGACGGCCTCAAACTGGGGGCCTGGGTGGGCGCGCTCGTGCAGCAGCACCACGCCCCGATGATCCACCACATGGGCGGCGGCAACGGCGTGCTCATGGGCACGCTGGGCATCAGTCCCTACCTGCGCCTGGACCTCAACGGCAAACGCTTCATGGACGAGGACTGCCCCGGTCAGCAGACCGAGAACCAGATTGAGCGCCTCAAAAGCAAGAAGTGCTACATGTTCTGGGACGCCGACTGGGCCGAGCAGGTGCCACACTTCGCGGCCCAGCACGGCGGCGTAGCCTACGTGCTCGACGAACTGCCTCAGAACAACATGCCCGACGGCGCGGTGCTGCGCAGCGCGGTGGACGACGCCGTGGCAGCCGGTAACGTGATGGCGGCCGACAGCATCGAGGCCCTGCTCGACCAGATCGACGACATAGACCGTGCCGCCGCGCTCGCCTCGGTCGAGCGTTATAACGAGCTTGCCCGGGCAGGCTACGACGAGGACTTTGGCAAGCCGGCCGGACGCATGTTCCCCCTGCAGACCGCCCCGTTCTACTGCTGCGTGATGGACCAGGCCGCCATGCTGGCCTGCATCGGAGGCCTGGAGAGCGACGAGGACTGCCATACCTTTGACGCCGACCGCAACGTCATCGGCGGCCTGTACGTGGCGGGCAACGTCCAAGGCGACCGCTTCGCCGTACAGTACCCCATCGCGCTTAAAGGCGCGAGCCACTCGATGGCGCTGTATTACGGCTACGTCGCCGACAAGAACGCCGTAGCCGAGCTGTAGTCCGCATCTCCCCGCCCACCGCTCGCCCCGCATGCGCCACACGGTGGGCGGGGAGACCGCTGTAACGCAGTATGCGCAGAAAATTCTTCATTTCGTAGATTTCTCCAAAAAGAAAATTCCTCATTTCGTAGATTATTGCCCAATAAAAATTCCCCATGCGCGTATGATACCTACCCAGCAAGACTGGTCGCATCGCCACATTGGGGGACACCATGCTCAGACGCAAGATCACCTGCGGCCTCGAGGCCTGGCGCGCGCAGCCGCAGCGCAAGGCCCTTCTCGTGACCGGCGCCCGGCAAATCGGAAAGAGCTGCTCCCTGCGCGAGCTCGGCCGTACCCGCTATCGAGCTTCGTTCGAAGTCAACCTGCTCGAAAACCCCGTCGCACGGCGCGCCCTCGCTGAGGCCCGCGACGTCCGTGACTTTATCTCCCGCATCACGGTCATGGCTCCCGACCGTCTCCCGCCGGGCGAGACCCTGATTTTCATCGACGAGATCCAGGAGCTCCCCGACATCATGACGTGGGCCAAATTCCTGGTCGAGGATGGCAGGTACGACTGGGCCTTCTCCGGTTCCATGCTCGGCACCGAGTTCAAAGGGGTCCGTTCCTACCCCGTTGGCTACGTCCACGAGCTTCAGATGTTTCCGATGGACTTCGAGGAGTTCTGCTGGGCACTCGACCTCTCGTCGGAGGCTTTCGGCGCCATCGTGGACGCCTGCGAAAAAGAAGAATCGGTCGCCCCCTATCTCCACGACGCCATGCTCGCCAACTTCCGCACCTACCTCGTTACCGGCGGCATGCCCGAGGTCGTTCAACGGTTCTTAGACACCCAGGGCGATCTGGGCGCCGTGCGCGAACTACAGACCGAGCTGAACCGACAGTATCGGCACGACATCTCCAAATACGCCGCGTCCCGTGCCCTCCAGGTGCAGAGCATCTTCGACCAGCTGCCCGTTCAACTCGAGGGCGATTCGCAGCGCTTCGTACTCAATTCCGTCGATCCCGAGGCACGGTTCGAAAAGTATCAGCGCGACTTTGTATGGCTGGTCAACGCAGGCGTGGGCCTCAAAACCGACCTTGTAGACGAACCCCTGTCTCCCCTACTCAAATACGCCCAGCCTTCCCGGTTCAAACTATATCAGTCGGACACAGGCATGCTTATGGCACGCTATCCGCAGTCGCTTGCCCAGGCAACCTACCTTGACGACAAACACCCCAATCTGGGTGGCATCTACGAGAACGCCGTAGCCCAGCAACTCACGGCATCGGGGCATTCTCTGTTCTATTTCATGACAAAGAAACGCGGCGAGGTCGACTTTGTGGTGGACGGTCCAAACGGTACCGCAGTTCTGCTTGAGGTAAAGTCGGGCCGCTACTACCACGCCCATGCAGCCCTGGACCACGTGCTCGAGAACCCGGCCTGGAATGTCGAGCAAGGCATCGTGCTGTCGCGGAACAACGTGGAGAGAACGGGCCACGTGCTCTACCTCCCCCTCTACGCGACGTTCTACCTTGAGCGACTACTGGTGCCTAAGTCTGAGCCTCTGCGGCTGGCAGTGCACCGGGTCTAACCGGTGGAGAAGCCCCCGGGTTCCAACGCCCCTTCTGTCAGCGAGAGCAGTCCCTGCTGGGAATGCACGCCCAGCTTGGCGTAGATGTGGCTGATATGGGCCTTGGCGGTGTTGCGCGTCACGGTGAGCACTTCCATGATGAACCGGGCGTTGCGGCCGCGGGCCAAAAGCTCCAGGACCTCCTGCTCACGCGGGGTGAGGCCACCGGCCGCTCCCAGCTCACGGCAGCGCTCGTCAAGGGTTGGGGCATCTATGGGCGGGGCTTCTCCGGTGGTTCCCCCGTCCTGCGACTGCGATTCGGCAGCCTGCTGCTCCCCCAGCTCGCCCTTCTCAACCGGGTCCAGCGCCTCCACCCCTTGGATGGCCGCCGTGAAGCTAAAGCCCTTGAACACCGTCCAGATAAACACGAAGAAGACTATTGCCAGCAGCAAGATCACCGCCTGGGTTCCGCGGGGGTCCTGGGCCACGGTCGAGAAGGCGACCCGCCCCAGGTTCGCACCCGCAAAACGACCGGACATCTGCAGGGCGAAGGTCGCCGCGAACACCGGCAGCACCGCCGCCACGCTGCGCCGCCCCACGCTGTAGATGAGCAGCCATATGAGGATATCGAAGCAGGTGGATCCCAAGAAAAGGAACGTGTGCGCAACAAAGGCGTCCCGTCCCAGGAACAGCGGGGCCAGGAGCAGCCCCACCATGATGCACAGGGCGCTGAGCGAGAACAGGCGGTCCTCCTGTCCTGCGCGCTGCACGAGCAGCAGATAGAGCACCCCAAGCAGCACGAAAACCACCACCATGCGACGCGCCGAGAGACCTGGCACCCCCAGGGCGTTCGAGAAGTTGTAGGTCATCGACACAAGAAACACCGCAAAGAACAGCCGGTTCGGGGGCCGCAGGGCCGAGAGCGGGTTGGTAAGCTGGAGTACCTCGAGGGATTCTCCGCTGCGCAGGGTGGCCATGAACGGGGCGTCGGCCGCGGCGAGACCCGCCACCGTCCCCAGGCACACCAGGCCCAGGACCACTGCCCCCGCCACGGGGTCCAAGGACAGCGAGTAGACCGGTAGCAGAAGCTGCCGCAGCAGCGTGCCGCCCACCACGGCAACAGCGGCAAGCTTGAGGGTGGGCAGCCGCACGAGCGGGCAGGTGAGCAGGTAGGTCATCCATGCGTAGACCGCCGCATAGCAGACCGTGCCGCATGCTCCCGCCACATCGCCGCCCGCAAGGCCCCGTACGGCGAACAGCACGGCCATGGCCACCGCAAGCAGGGCCGCCACAATCGAAGGGCCGCGACGGCCCAGCACCTGGGGGCGCACATAGGCCACGACGGCCAACACAACGTAGGCGACCGTGGCAGACAGCGCCCGTGCACCGTAGAAGACGCCCGTGTACCGGCCCGCCATCGACGACGCCGTGAGAATCGCCCCCAAGGCTGCCAAGCACCCCAAGGTCATCGCCGCACTGTGCCGGCTGACACCGCGAAGAGGGCCGCGCGCGATGGGGCTGTGGGCAACTGGCATGGAGGGGCTTCCTTTGGGCTACGTGGTCGCAGTTAGCTCGGTCGGTGCAAAGCATGCCCGTGGTGGGGAGTGCCCACAACGACATCGGCGCCTGCAACTCGCGCTTCCAGGCGGAAGCAGGCCTCGAGATCGACCCCGGCCGCTGGCTGTGCGAGTGGGCCCGCTACGCCTCCTACAAAAACGACTTCTCGGTGGGCAAGGTCTGGGTCGACAACTCCGGCGAGTTCGTGGAGTGGCTGGCCGACACCTACGAGAAGTACTCGGGCGTGCCCTCGACCGTGACCATCGGCGTCGAGAACGGCGGCGAAGGCCGCGCCGGCGGCACCATCTACTACATGCCGCCCGAGTGCCACAGCATCTCGAACGAGGGCTTTAAGAACGACGACCCCAACGCCCGCATGCCCTTCCTCGGCCACACCGCCATCCAGCAGAAGATCCTCGAGGACACCGGCCACGAGATCAAGTTCGAGCACGAGCTCGCGGAGCTCATTCGCGAGGACGGCGGTGCGGTGACCGGCGCCATCTTTACCACGCCCGACGGATACGTGCAGATCAACGCCAAGAACACCGTGCTCGCTTGCGGCGGCTACGCCAACAACCCCGAGATGATGAAGGCGCTCAACCTCAACGCCGTAAAGGCCATCACCTCCATGAACGCCAACCCGGCCAACCTGGGCCAGGGCATCAAGGCCGCCATGTGGGTGGGCGCCGCCAAGGACCTCGACCCTGCCGAGATGCTCTTTGACCGCGGCCTGGTGGCCCCCGGCGTGAACGCCGGCTACCAGGAGAACGGTGCCTTCGCCCGCACCGGCCAGCACAACCTGGGCAGCCAGTGCTTCCTCAAGGTGGACCGCCGCGGTGAGCGTATCGCCAACGAGAGCGCCAACTACGACGCCATCTGCCACGCGGCCGCCAACCGACCCGGCGGCGTGTGGTGCATCCTCTTCGACGAGAACGCAGCCGACGACGTGAACCGCTTCCAGACCCAGGGCTGCTCGGCCGGCACCTGGAAGCGCACCCTCACGCCCGGCACCTCCCCTGCCGACGCCTACGCCAAGGAGATCGAGGAGGGCACCATCATGCAGGCCGACACCCTCGAGGAGCTCGGCGCCAAGCTGGGCTTCGAGGGCGAGGCGCTCGACACCTTCCTGGCCACGTGCGCCCGCTACAACGAGCTCTACGACCTGCAGCAGGACGTGGACTTCGGCAAGGAGGCCTACCGCCTCTCCGAGCTGCGCAACCCGCCCTTCTACGGCGGCTGGTACGGCGCCTCGATCCTGACCACCCTCGACGGCCTGCGCATCAACAAGCACCTGCAGGTCCTCGACACCGCCGAGGAGCCGATTCCCGGCCTCTATGCCGTCGGCACCTGCTCGGGCAGCTACTACTCGGGCAACTACCCCGTGTACCTGGTGGGGAACTGCCTGGGCCGCAACATGACCTTTGGCTACCAGGTCATCAAGGAGATTGCCGGCGACGTGGCGTAGACCGGAAGGGCGCGGGCGTGACGGCGCGCGGGTGCGGTTGTGCAGGCGTCCACGGTTGGGATGCAGGCACGGTTGTGCGGGCTGACTCAGGTTTGGTTTCGCACGCAACTTGAGAGTTTCTCCGCTAAACCCCAGATGAGACGGGCATGTAGGTTAAGGGTTTTACGGAACAGATACATACTCAGCCTGCACAACCGTCAGTACCCCACCCGGCCGCCCATCCTCCACGCGAATTTGGCCCCCGATGGCGTCAAGGATCAACGACGACGAGCAAACTCTCCGGAACCTGGACGGAATCGGGACTTTGCGACAAAAGGGGAGGGCGCTGTGGACAAGATCCAAACTATGCGACACGGTTTTGCTACGTCGGCGGAATGACATAGCGACCAGCAAGAATTGTACCTGCGGAGATACCAACAGCCAGTCAAGTAATACCTTGAAAGGATGTCGCAAAGTCTGGATTCCGTCCATCTCGACCTGACCGGAAATCGCAAAGTCCGAATCCTGTCCACCGGGACCTCCAAGCGGTTGGCCCACAAGCACAGAGAAAGAGGGGCTTTCGCATCGCCCACGGGCAACGCGAAAGCCCCTCTGCATAAACACCCGCGCAACGCGGCGAGCCGGGTTCCGCAGCAAACTACACGGTGACGCGCAGGGCGACCTCGTCGAGCTGGCGGTCGGAGACGCGGCTCGGGGCGGCGCTCATGAGGTCGGCGCCCGAGGAGGTCTTGGGGAAGGCGATGACGTCGCGGATGGACTCGCCGCCGGTCAGGATCATGCACACGCGGTCGAGGCCCATGGCAAAGCCGCCGAGGGTGGGAGCGCCGTAGCCCAGGGCCTCCACCAGGTAGCCGAACTGCTCCTTGGCGCGTTCTTCGGTAAAGCCGAGGCGCTTGAGCACACGCATCTGGAGGTCGGCGTTGTGGATGCGCAGGCCGCCACCGCCCGCCTCGTAGCCGTCCATCACGAAGTCGTAGGTGTAGGAGCGCACCGAGAGCGGGTCGGTCTCGATCTTGTCGAGGTCCTCCTCATAGGGCAGCGTGAAGGGGTGGTGCTCGGCGGCGTAGCGCTTCTCGTCCTCGTCATACTTGAACATGGGGAAGTTCACGACCCACAAAAAGTCGTGGCCCTCGCGCTCGATGCCCAGGGCGTTGGCCATGTGCACGCGCATACCGCCCAGAATCTCGTCGGCCAGCACGCGGCCGCAGGCAGCGAACATGAGCAGGTCACCGGGCCGCACGTCGCAGCGCTCGCGCAGGGCGGCCATCTCCTCGTCGCTGAAGAACTTGACGATGGGGCTGTTCACCGAGCCGTCCTCGCGGAAGGCGATCCAGGCCAGGCCCTTGGCGCCGAAGGCCGAGGCGATGCCGGGGAGCTTGTCGAGCTCGCCGCGGCTCCAGGTGCCGGCGCCGCGGGCGTTGATGCACTTCACGACGTCGCCCTCGGTGTTGGCGGCCGAGGCGAACACCTTGAAGGCGGAGTTCTTGAAGATGTCGGTCACGTCGATCAGGTGCATGCCAAAGCGGGTGTCGGGCTTGTCGGAGCCGTAGGTGTCCATGGCCTCCCAGTAGGGCATGCGGCGCAGCGGCGTGGGCATCTCGACGCCCACCGAGGCAAAGGCATCCTTGAGCACGTCTTCGAGCAGGCCGATGGCGCCGTCCATGTCGACACAGGACATC
>JAHZGC010000003.1:213096-234625 GCA_019421015.1 Coriobacteriaceae bacterium
AGTGCAACAGTGCGCCTGTCCTCGTCCGCGCCGAGGGCGCCGCCGCGGTCGACAAACGCCATCTCGATGTCGACCTGGGTGAACTCGGGCTGGCGATCGGCGCGCAGGTCCTCGTCGCGGAAGCACTTGCACACCTGGTAGTAGCGCTCGACACCGGCCACCATGAGGAGCTCCTTCAGGAGCTGGGGCGACTGGGGCAGGGCGTAGAAGTTGCCGGGCTGCATGCGGCTCGGCACGATGAAGTCGCGGGCGCCCTCGGGAGAGCTCTTGAAGAGCACGGGGGTCTCGACCTCGAGGAAGGCGCGCTTGTGCAGGGCCTCGCGCATGCCCCAGGTAAAGTCGTTGCGCAGCTTGAGCTTGGCCAGCATCTCGGGGCGGCGCAGGTCAAGGTAGCGGTAGCGCAGGCGGGTGTCCTCGGCGGTCTCGATGCCGTCCTCGATCTGGAAGGGCGGGGTCTTGCTGGTATTGATGACCTCGATGTCGCTGATGAGGACCTCGACCTCGCCGGTGTCGAGGCGCGGGTTGTACATGTCCTCGGGACGGGCGCGCACCACGCCGGTGACCGAGATGGGCCACTCGGGGCGAATGGTCTCGGCAACCGAGAAGGTCTCGGCGCCCGAGAGCTCCGGGTCGAAGGTGCACTGGGTGAGGCCCTCGCGGTCGCGCAGGTCCACAAAGATCAGGCCGCCGTGGTCGCGGCGGTGCTGGACCCAGCCGTTCAGGGTCACAGTCTGCCCCACGTTGGCGCTGCGCAGCTCACCGCAGGTGTGGGTGTGGGTGGTGTGCTCGTTCAAGACGCTCGACATAGCCGGTGGTTCTCCTTTGCATGGTCTGTGCTCCCCCGTGCCGTGGCGGGGAGCTTCTTACAGACGGCGTGCGCATGCGTAAACGGCGCAGCGCGACGCCAAAAAAGCCGCCCGACAGGACGGCTGGGGTGCAATGATAGCGCATGGGGTGTGACCGGCAGGTTACGAGCGGCGCACGCGCACGAAACGCATGGGGAGCGGCTGGAAAGCCCGCAATCCGCAGGTCCAAAAAAAACTTCAGACCCCCTCTTGACCCATCACAATATGACGGCCCCATCCTGATGGCTGCACAGCGAGGCAACGGAGACCGCCCAGCGGTGATCGGTCCAACCGCGCCCGCCATGCAGGGAGAGCGTCATTCAGGAGAAAGGAAATGCCATGTACGGTTTGACCAGGAGAGACCTTATCGGCGGGGCCATGAGCGCGGCGGCGGCCGCAGGCCTTGGCGCGGCGGGGATGGCCGCCGTCAAGAACGCCAGCGCCGAAGAGGTTAATGATACGGCGGCCACCGAGAACATCAGCCAGCAGGGCTACGTTCCCGACATGCGCATGAGCGGCATGCGCGCTCCCGACTGCACCGACCACCTGCTTGCCCGCGTGCTCGAGGAGTCCGAGGTCAAGGGCGACCTCACCCTGCCCGACGGCCGCGTGGTACCCGCCGTCTACGTGCGCCTGCGTAACCGCCTCAACCGCATCGGCAACGGCTGCGGCTCCGAGTGCCGTCCCTCGAGCTGGGACCTCTACATGTACAAGCTCGACGAGGAGCAGGCCGAAATCCTCTGCAAGGTGCCCATGCTCGCCTGGTTCACCGCCGAGGACCTGGAGGCCGTGAGCGACTACACCCATGAGGAGGCCGTGCAGAAGCTCGACGAGATCGCCTTCGGCGGCATGATTGCCTATCAGGACCGTTCCGGCAAGCGCTACTACGTGCTGCAGCCCTACATCGCCGGCTACTGGGAGGCCACCGAGCTCATCGACTACTACAAGGGCGGCGAGGACGTCATGGCCGCCTACGACGTGCTCTCCCAGGATGGCCTGGGTGCCGACTACGGCTTCCAGCTCACGGCCAACACCTTTGCCCTCAACACGGTGGACCCCATTAGCCTCGATGTCATCGCCGAAGATGACTTCTTGCCCTACATGGACTGGCGCAAGCGCATCCTCTCCAACGAGATTGTGGGCGTGGCCGCCTGCCAGTGCCGCATCATGAACAAGGCCATCGACGGCTGGGAGGAGAACGGCCGCTTCGAGATGGACCGCTGCATCTATCTCGGCGCCAGTGGCGAGTACTTCATCAACATCGGCGCAGCCAAGCAGGTGACCCCCGAGGAGGCCGTCGAGATCTGCGAGCGCAGCATCGCCGCCGGCCTGGTACCCCAGCACGTGAGCTGCAAGGAATCCGACATCATCTGCTTCTGCCACTGCACCGAGTGCATCGAGCTGCAGAACTACAAGTCCTTCGAGGGCACCAACCCTGTGGCCATGAAAAACTACAGCGCCTACACCCTCGAGTACGACCCCGAGAAGTGCATCTCGTGCGGCGCCTGCATCGACTGGTGCCCCATGCAGGCCATTAAGTTCGGCGACGACAACAAGTGCGTCCACGCCGACATCTGCGTGCGCTGCGGCCAGTGCATCACCAAGTGCCCCGCCGACGCCCGCATCCTGCGCGCCCGCGACGACTTCCCCTTCGACTACTATCCCACCGACTACCAGGTGGACCGCATGCGCTTCTTCGCCAAGGAGCGCATGGCCCGCGGCCTGATTTGGGACTGGACCGAGACCGAGTTCCCGGCCGACTATGTCGACCCGTTTGCACCTGCCGAGGAAAGCGCCGAGTAGGCAAAAATTCCTCGAAGCTCCGAACCGTTCGGGTGGAGAGGTTCCCCCTGGGCCTCCCCACCCCTGAACCGGTCGGTCTATGGACCAAGCCCCGACGGATGCCTTACCCCCAAAACACCCGCCGGGGCCTCAACTTTCCAGAGAAGGCGGTCGAGCCCCATGCATGAGATGGCCCTGGTACGCGAGGTCCTCAACGTCGTTCTTGCAGAATGTGCCACGCGACCGGTCAAAGAGGTCAGGTCGATTCGCCTGACCATCGGCGAGCTGCGCGACGTGGTCGACGAGTACGTGCCGGGCCTCTTTGCACACCTCGCGCGCGGAACGGTCGCCGAAGGTGCGGTCATCGTGATAGAACACACGCCGTACCAGGTTAAATGCAACCAATGTGGCGAGCTGTTCTCTCCCGACCTGCACGATTCCACGACTTGGGCCTGCCCCCGCTGCAAAGCCGTGCGCGACTACAGCCCCCACAGCGGCATGGAGTTCCGTATAGACGCCATCGAGGCGGTGCCGGCCGTGCGGGAACCTGCCGCCTGAGGTACACTACCGGCACCATCTGTCGGCATCATCACCGCAAACGAGACCAGGCGGGCAACCCATGGACGAACCGGTCTACAAGCTCAGCGACCTCAGACGGGCCTTCGGACTGTCGGAGAACGGCTTTAGGCTCTACGAGCGCATGGGTCTCGTGCGGTGCTCCCGCAACGAGGAGAACGGCTACCGCATCGTGACGCTCTCCGAAGGGGTGCGGCTCGCCGGATCTTACGACCTGGTCCACGCCGGATTCACCATCCGACAGGTAAACGAGCTCATCGACCGGCCCCTCGATGCCTACGTGACCTCCCTCGACGAGGCATGCGCACGGATGGAGCGCCAGATTCGGCTCATGACGATTTACAAAAGCCGGCTGGAGCACCGAGTCCAGTCGATACGCGAGTTCGAGACCGCCCCGAGCGCCGTTCGCCTCGTAGAACCGGGCTCTGTATATTTTTTGCCGCTCCACGACGAGAACCTGTCGTTTTTTCAGGGCTCATTTGACGACGCCGCCCTGTGGAACCATGCCTTCCCCCTGACGGACACCTCGCTCGTCATAGAGCTCAGCGAGGATTGGTCGGCATCAAAAGCCCTTTTTGGACCCTCAGCACATCGAGAAAACGCCCTGGCGGGCGGCCTTCCCCTATCGCATGCCCAGGAATTCTGCCCCTGCGGCACCCCATGCCTCCATGCCTACGTGCGCTACTCATCCTCCAAGCTGCCGGATGCCCAAGCCTACCGCCACATCTTTGAATTCATGGCCGCACACGGCCTGCGCATGGCGGGCCACCGGATACTGCACTCGCTGCTCGACCTAACCGACCGCACCCAGACAACGAGGCTCGACGAGGTGCTCGTGCCCTTGGAAAGCCCCGTCCCGTCGTCTGTCGATCAAACGCGCGGCTGATTTTCTCCCGTTTGAAAGCAATGCCGAAAATTGCATGCCTGTGGGTTTTGGGGGCTGCCGCGCTTTCCTCCCCCACCAGTCCTACAATAGCGCGCGTCACCAAAGCACCCCGAGAGGAGACACCCCCATGACCCTCCTGCAGCACACCATCTCGGCCGACGAGATCGCCTCGTTCTCTGAGGACCTGCGCGACTTCGCGCCCTACACCGTTGCCCGCAACGCCGCCACCTCGGTGGGCGTGCGCGCCGCGGCCAGGAATCCCGAGCCCTACCGCGAGTACCACGACACCTACTCGGTGAGTCTCTCGCCCGTGGGCCACGTGACCAACCAGAAGAAGAGCGGCCGCTGCTGGCTCTTTGCCACCTGCAACGTGCTGCGCGACCGCCTCATGGGCGACCTGGGGACCACCGACTTCGAGCTCTCCCAGGCCTACCTGCAATTCTGGGACAAGCTCGAGAAGGCCAACCTCTTCTTGAACGAGATGGTGCGCCTGGCCGACCAGCCCCTCGACAGCCGCGAGATCCTGGAGTGGTTCAGCATGCCGGCCCCCGACGGCGGCTGGTGGGACATGGCGGTGACCCTGGTCGAGAAGTACGGCGTGGTGCCCAAGGGGTCCATGCCCGACTCCTTTAACGCCTGCGACACCGCCGACCTCAACGACCTGCTCGCCCGCAAGCTACGCGGCGACGCCCTCAAGCTGCGCCGCGCCATCGCCGACGGTAGCAGCGAGGAGGCCGTGGACGAGATGGTGGCCACCGCACTCTCGGAGGTCTACCGCATCCTGTGCGTGACCCTGGGCGAGCCCCCCAAGACCTTCACACTCGAGTACGTGGCCGACGCGCGCAAGGGTCTGGGCGAGAAGCCCTCGGAGAACGCAAGCGCCCAGGACCTCGCCGCCCAGAAGGCCGCCGGTGCCTGCAATCCCGCCTTCGTGCGCCTGGCCGACCAGACCCCCAAGGGCTTCCTCGCCGAGCACCTGCAGGTGAACCTGCACGACTATGTGGTGCTGGGCAACGTCCCCGGCGAGAGCCGCCCCTACGAGGCCATCCTCGAGAAGCAGTACCGCTGGGCCCTCGACGGTGTGCCCACCCGCACGCTCAACATGCCCATCGAGGTGCTCAAGGACGCCGTGATCGCCCAGCTCAAAGCCGGGCACCCGGTGTGGTTTAGCTGCGACGTGCTCAAAAACATGGAGCGTACCGACCCCACGGGGCTGCTCGACACCGAGACTCTGGACTGGAACGCCCTGGTGGGCCTGGACCTTACCATCGGCAAGGCCGACGGCTTCGACACCCGCGAGATCACCTGCAACCACGCCATGACCTTCCAGGGCGTGAACATCGGCGACGACGGCAAGCCCACCGCCTGGCGCGTGGAGAACACCTGGGGCGACGAGAAGTGCAAGAAGGGTTACTTCATCATGACCGACCGCTACTTTGACGCCTACGTGGGCCAGGTCGTCGTGCACAAGGACTACCTGCCCGCCAAGGTCGCCGCACTGTGGGAGAGCCCCGACTCGCCCGTGGTGCAGAGCAGCTACTGGGCGCCCGTGGCGTAAGGAACGTCAGGAATCGGACGACCGGCCCGACGAACCCCCGCAACAGCGAAGCCCCCGGGACCCATCAGGACGTGGGATCCGGGGCTTCGCCGTTCGAGTTCGGGGGCTCTCCCTTCGAGGGTTCCTCCCCCTACGCGCTCTTGCGCCCTATGCTGCGCAGATGCTGGCCCACACCACGAGGTGCTTTGTCCAGGGGCGTCCAGAGACGACCGAAAGGCGGACAGTACTCCCCCGAGCAACGGCCGAGCCGCATCCCCGTGCCTGTTGGCACGGAGCTTAAGGAATGGATGAGGGATATGCAGGAGTTATGAAAGGGTAACTTTTATTGGCCCCGTTAGTTAACCAAAGTTGACAAGTCAGGTTAATGCCGGTATTGTAGGGATTGTCAAAAGGAACCGGTGCCTCAAAGAAACAGCGACAAGGCCGACCGCTTCGAACGACCCACGAACTGCCTCCCTCTCCTGTGGGGGACCGGCTCCCACCGGTCCCCCAACCCCAAGGGACGGTCCGCACGACCCACAGACGCCTCCCTCTCCTGGGGCCCCGAGTTTCTCCGCTCGGGGCCCATTTTTGTGAGCGCCTGCGGAACACGTAGCGAGCCGGGTTCCGCAACTCTTCTAAAAGCGGGTTCTCGGCCGCAAGGCGCGCAGGCGTGATGCGTACACACGGTACGTGAGCGCCTGCGGAACGCGGCGGCCGAGGTTCCGCAACACTTCCTAGCTGTTCTTGAGGGCGATTTTTTGCATGACGCTGGCCACATCCTCGCACGCGTCGCAGCACTGCTCCATATGCGAGAACATACCGTTCCAGGCAACGATGTAGGTGGCGGGGGCGTCGGTGTGGTTGCTGAAGAGGTCGCGCTTGGCCTCGATGTAGAGGCCGTCGCCCTCAGACTCCTTGTCGTGCACGGCCACGAGGAGCTTGTCGAGCTTCTTGGGCTTCTTGAACTCGCGGAACATCTTGGTGGCCTCGCAGAGCGCCTCGACGGCACCGTCGATTACGCGGGCCACGCGGATGGCGCAGGGGTGCAGCTCGCGGATGTCGTACATGTAGAGGTGCTGGGCGACCTCCTCGACCTTGTCGGTCACGTTGTCGAGCAGCGTGGCAAGCTCGGTCACGTCCTCGCGGTCGATGGGCGGCATGAACTCCACGGCCAGGTGGTCAAAGATGTCGTGGCAGATGTCGTCGCCCTCGTTCTCGATGGCGTGCATGGCGTCGAGCTCGGCGCGCATCCAGTCGATGTCGTCGGGACGGTACTCCTCCATCATCTCGACGAGGGCCTTGGACTCGCGACGCGCTGCCTCGGCCTGCAGGCAGAATGCGTCGAAATAGTCGAACTTGCGCTTCTTGGGCATAGCCTTTACGCCTCGATTCCTCCCGGAACCCCGCGGGGTCCGCCTGTCTCACCTATCCATACAGGGGGCCGTTTTTGGACCCCGAACGGGAAGCGGGGCCTCGCAGCCCCGCCCACCCAGCAAACACCGACCTATAGGAACAGCATAAACAGTTTAGCCATTATCCATCCGAGCAGGCCGCAACCGGGGAACGTGATGATCCAAGTGAGCACCATGTTCTTGGCCGAGGCCCAGTTGACCGACGAAAGGCGCTTCTCAGCCCCCACACCCATGATGGCCGTGGTGTTGGTGGCCGTGGTCGACACCGGCAGACCCGTAAGCGTGGCAAACAGGATGCTGAGCGATGCGGCCAATGCGGCAGAGAAACCCTGGTACTTCTGCAGTTTGGTCATCTCCATGGCCACCGACTTGATGATGCGCTTGCCGCCGCAGGCCGTGCCGATGGCCATGGTGAGCGAGCAGACCACCATGATCCACAGGGGGTAGGTGGCCGGCTGGCCCGAGAGCCCAAGATCGAGCAGGATAGCCATCATCGCGATAGACATGAACTTTTGGCCGTCCTGGGCGCCGTGCATGAACGCGAGCATGGCCGCCGCGCCAATCTGGGCACCCGAGAAGAACTTCTCGGCACGGTAGCGGTTGGCTGAGGCAAAGAGCTTGCCCGTAATCTTTGCAATGATCCAGCCCAACCCAAAGCCCAGAAAGACCGAGACGACCAGACCGTAGATGACCTTCATCCACTCGCCCCAGTTCACGCCAGCCGAGAAGCCGTGGATGGCGATGGCCGCACCCGTGAGGCCGGCCACCAGCGAGTGCGACTGCGAGGTAGGGATGCCGAACCACCAGGCTGTGACGCCCCAAACTATGATGGAAACCATGGCCGCACAAAGCACGAGCAGCGAGGTGGTCGTGTCTGAGTCCGAGAAGTTCACCATGTTGGAGATGGTGTCGGCCACGGCGGTGGATATGAACGACATGATGATAAGGCCGAGGAAGTTGCAGACCGCCGCCATGGCGATGGCGACCCCCGCCTTCATGGACCGCGTGCCCACCACCGTGGCGATGGCGTTGGCTGCGTCGGTGGCACCGTTGACGACGATGACCGCCAATACGAGCAGGATGACGACAAGCAGCAACGGGTTCGCTACGATGTCGGCAAAGATCATAGCAAGCGATAGGTCCATCGGGTCTCCCAGTCGCGAGGCGTTCGGGCCAGATCGGTTCAAATCATGTACCCAGATTTTACAATTCTAGCGTTTTGGGAGGGCGTGGGTTGCCGAGAAGGTTCTGTTGAGAAAAACCCATCAGCGGGGAGGCAGGCAGTGCCCGTGGGAGGGGTGAATGCCCGAGGGGGGGGTACGCCCGAGGAGGAAGTTCCGAGAGAGGGCCGGGGGCGCCAAAATAAGTTGGTTTATTTGCCTGACACAAACAAGCCGTCTACCTGCGGTTATTAATTGTTTCCGCAGGTAGATGGCTTGACAAATAATCCTACTTTATTTGGCACTCCCGCACCGGGGCCAACTTTTACGTCTGCCTATGCGTGGCAGGTATAGCACTCGTAGACGTCGGCGTGGTGGCAGCTGGCGCAGGTGCGTTTGGCGCTCTTCTCGGTGCTCTCGCTCGCCTCGTGGGACTTGTGGCAGCTGGCACAGGTGATTCCGGCGTGGTCTTCGACGGCAGGCAGGTCGTGGGGGTTCACCACGGTGCCGTTCTCGTCAGTCAGGACAACGGAGTCCTCCGTCGCGGCCTTGACGTCGTCGAGGTTGTGACAGGTCGTGCAGTCCATATCGGGCGACCAACCGTCGTCGGCGGCAGCCTCGCCGGCGGCCTGCTCGCCAGAGGCGGCGGCCACGACCTTCTCGGGAAGCTTGCTCGGGGTCGCGGGGGCCTCGGCGGGGGCAGACGCCGACTCCAGGCCGAGCGGGGTCACCGTGCCGCTCGGGCGAGGCATGTCGGAACGGGTGTAGGTACCGCCGGCAGGGGCCGTCGCGGCGGCAGGCGCCTCGGGAGCCGGGGCCGTGGCACTGCCGGAAGGCCGGGGGGCGGCCACGGCGAGGCTCGCGCAGACGAGACCGGCGCTCACCACGGCGGCACCGAGGGCCAGGCGCAAGCGCTGGGCGTGCTTGATCATGAGGCTTCTCCTCTCCCCTCTCAAAAGGGATGTCAGAACGACAGTCGAACGGCACCCGGCATGCGGTCGAGACCGCCCGAAACGCGGGCGAAGCCTTGGACGGCCTCGCCCGCGCCACAATCCGGACTATCGAACCGCACCGGCCGGAGCCGGACGGTCAGTCGTTACGCGACGGGGTCGGCGGCGGCGATGTTGGCACCGGCGATGCGGCCGAAGCAGATGGCGTAGGAGACGTAGCAGCCACAGCCGGGGTAGTTGCCGGGCTTACCAAAGATGTTGGTGCCGGCATCGTTGCCCGAGCAATAGAGGCGCGGGATCACGTTGCCCCAGACGTCGTAGACGCGGGCGTCGGCGTCGATGACCACGCCGCCGTGGCACTCGGCCATATTCATGTCGGGCACTTCCATCCAGCCCTCTTCGTCCATGTCCCAGTGATAGAACACGTCGTTGTACTGGGTGTTGTAGTGGTAGGCCTGCTTGACGTCGATCGGGTAGTAGTAGTTCATCTGGGCAAGGCCGGCGCCGATGGCCATGGCGGCTTTGATGCCCTCGCCCACGCAGGCGTCGCTCATGTAGCACTTGCGGCCGTTGGACTCGGGCACAAAGATGTTGCGCATCTCCTCGCCGGCGCAGAAGCCGCCGGTGGCGAGGACGACGCCCTTGTTGGCGCCGATGCGGATGTCGCCGTCGGCGGTCTCGGCGATCACGCCCACGATCTCGCCGTTGGCGTTGAAGACGAACTCGCGGAACTTGGTCTCGAACATCGGGACGATGGACTCGGTGGCGTTGATCTTGGCATAGAGCGGCTGGAACAGCTCAGGGCCGGAGTTGCAGGTCTTGTCGGGAGCGGCCGTGGCCCAGTGGGTGCGGGGCATGGCGGTCTCCTTGCTGACACCGAACTGCTCGTAGGCGCAGCCGGTGGCGTCGAGGCAGCCCTCGCCGCCCGAGGAGCCACGCTGGTCGCCGGTGCCGCCGGCGGCGCGGGCGTACTCGAAGAGCTGGGTGCCCACGTACTCGGTGTTCAGGTCCTCGAGCCAGTCGACGTTAGCGCCGGCGTGGTCGGCGTAGGTGCGGGCGATCTCCTCGGGGCACATGCCGTCGGTGCAGGTCATGATCCAGTCGAAGAGCTGGTCGGCGCCGTCCTCGTAGCCGAGCTCGGTCTGGACACGGGTACCGGCACCCATGATGGCGCCACCGCAGCGAGCCATGGAGCCGCCGGGCAGGGCCTCCTTCTCGACGATGATGACGGTCGCGCCGTTGTCGGCGGCCTCGATGGCGGCGGCGGCACCGGCGGCACCGTAGCCCAGGACCACGGCGTCGGCCTGGTAGTCCCAGGTGGCGTCGTCGGCCAGGGCGATGGCGGGCAGGCTGGCGGCCACAGCGGCGGCACCGGCGAGGCCGGCACCCTTCACGAAACCACGGCGAGACAGATTGCTCATATGGATCCCCTTTCCATAACGCGGTCGTGCGGAACCGTGGAGGCGAGACACCCCAGGGCAGAAGAATGCAGAGCCTGTGGGGCGTCGTCCGTCCGACCCCCCCTTGGGTCGAACTGATTCCGCTGTGCAAATGTTTACTTCAGGAACCGGGTGCCCGTCAAGGAAAATTTGTTGCACAACTCAAATGTTTTGATGCGTTATCTTCTCCAAAATATAGTTCATCTTCACCCTTGACACGACTATCTGCGAAAATAAGCCCCTACGGTAGCCTTTCGCGCCCCGAGGCCAGAAGAGGATTGCGCCATGCCCCTAGATACTTCTAATATAGATATAAGCACCCACTGGCTCACCAACGTGGTCGAAATCAACCGGCGCATCAAAGACACCCTCGAGAAGAGCGTGGGCATCTCCGTCACCCAGTACCGCGTGCTGCTCGAGCTCTACGCGAACCGCGGGCAACTTGCCTGCGGGACTCTCGCGACCCTGTTGTTCCTCTCCCCTGCCGCCGTGACCCGGGCGGTCGACGAGCTGTGCCGCAACGGCTTGGCAACCCGCACCGTGATGGAGACGAACCGCCGCGTGGTGCTCGTGGACTCGACGGCGGCCGGTGCGCAGCTGCTTCGCTCGGCCGACGAGGAGCTGGTGGCCATGCTGCGCCGCGACGCCTGGAGCGACCTGACCCCCGAGCAGCACCACACCCTGGTGAGCAGCTGCTCGGCTGCCGTGGGACCCTTTGTGGGCCACACCCTGCTCCATGGCGGCGTGCCCCTTGAGCCGTGCTACATAACCTGCGCCATCATTCAGCAGCGCTGCTACGACAGTCTGCTCGCCGAGTACGGGCTCACCCTCAACGAGTTTCGCACGGGAATCCTGGCGCTCGACTCCAAAGGGGGCCTGCGCAGCTCCGATGTGGCCGACGCCCTGCTGCTCAACCGCAGCACCACGTCGCGGGCGATCACGGCACTCAAAGAGAAAGGTCTACTTGAGGGTGAGGTATCAAAGCGCGACGGTCGCTCGAGCCTGCTGACGCTGACGTCGAAGGGGCGCGCCACGATCTCGGAGGCCTTCGAACGCATGGTCGCGCTCGACCGCAGCATCTGCGTGAACCCGAACACCGCCCAGATCGACGAGCAGAACATGCTGAGCGAGCACGTACACGCGGCCCTGCAGGAGGCCTCGGCGCGCGACCGGGGGTGAAGAGGGCAACCTGATTCCTTTTAGGGAATTCCTCCGGGGAGAATCCCTCGTGACCCGGGAGCCGCTGGTTCGTACCGTTTAGCCGAAGCCCCGCCCCCCGGCAATCGACCGGGAGGCGGGGCTTCGAGGTTTCGGGGTTCGGAGGTCTGGGAGCGGCACGCCCTTCTCCCCTACATCAGCTCCACGATCTGCAGGCCGACCTCGGAGCGCTCCAGGATCTCGCGGCTACCAAAGACGCACACGGCGTCGCGAGCGGCCACGGCGTCGAGCGCGTCGGCCAGCGGGTGCAGCTGCTCGCAGGTGGCGGCCAGTTCCTCCTGACGGATACGCTCGCGCCACGCGGGGTCGCGATGGGTCAGGTAGTCGACGTCTTGGCGGCGGGCCACCATGCGGGGGCGCTGGGGCGCATCGTGGCCGGCCACCGTGCTCACGATGTAGCCCTCCATGGTGGGGCGGTCGGGCTCGTAGGCACGCAGCCACGCGCCGGCGGCGTCGATGCGGGCGAGCGAGGCGTCGAGGTTGGGGTCGCGGTAGGTGTAGTAGCCCATGCTGCCGTTGACGTTGGGGCGGAAGCCGCAGCCGTAGGCGCCCCCCTGCACGCGGATCTCGTCCCACAGGTAGCCGTAGTTCAAGGCGCGGGCGGCCACCGGCCAGATGCCGGAGTAGGTGGCCCCGCTGCGGGCACCGTCGCAGGCCTTGGCCACAAAGCAGATGTCGGAGGGGATCACAAAGGCCTCGCGTGCAAGCGTCGGTTCGGGTACCACGAGCTGGGAGGGGTTCTCCCCTGCCGGGGCTCCCAGGCCGAGTTGGCCTCCGACCTGCCAGAAGCGGTCGAGGTCGGCGCGCTCGCCGGTAAAGCTCGTAAGGCTCGTGCCGGCCACAAAGACCCTGCGGCAGATGTCGGCAAGCACCTGGGGCAGCGACGATGCGTGCTCGTCCCAGCGCTCGAGCAGCCCGCGCACGAAGCGGTAGTAGTCCACGCCGCCAAAGTGCTGGGCCAGAAGGCCGTTCTTGGAGCAGTAGCCAAAGGCGCGCGCCAGGGCATATGAGTTGCCGGCGGCCGCGAAGGCCTGCTCGGAGTCGATGCGCTGCTGCTGCAGGATGCGGCGTATGCGCTCGACGTCGCTGAAGTCGGTGGACCCCCACACCTCGGTGGGAAGCGCAGCCAGGTCGGCCACGTTCTCGGCGATGGCGCTCGCCCCCACCATGAGGCGCGGGGTGGCCTCGCCGCTCACGGCGTCCTCGTGCACCACGGCCTGGAAGCTCAGGCGCCCCAGGCGCGACTCGACGAGGGTGTCGAGCTCGGCGGCGCTGCGGTGCGCGGTGCCCATCTTGCCGAGCAGGCTGCAGGCCAGGGTCACGTAGGGCAGCTCATCCCAGGTCAGGCCCACGAGGTCGAAGTAGTGGTAGACGTAGTCGATGCGGCGCGTGGGCACCTCGTGGTAGAGGCACGGCAGCGGGGCGTCCTCGACCAGGCCGTACGCGGGCTCCTCGCGAGCGGCACCGATGTCGGCCACCGCGAGGCGCGGCAGGGTCGCGGCGGCCTCGGGGGTGTCGGGCTCGGCCTGCAGGCGGTGGAGCAGCTCGGCCTCGGCGGCGATGGCCTCGAGCTCGGCCGCGTCCATGGAGGCCTGGGCAGCCGCGAGCTCGGCCGCCTCCTGGGAGGCAAGCGACTCGGGGGCGTCGGCGTCCACCGGCACGAGCACGCAACGGGCACGGTGGGTCGACTCCACGAACACCTCGCGCACCAGGCGCTCCCAGTACCCGGTGTCGAGGCCGGCCTTGAGGTTGGCCAGCGCCTCCTCGTAGCGCAGGTAGTCGGTGGGCATGTCGTCGCTGTAGAGCCAGCCGCACATGGCGTTGATGGCCAGGGCCACACCGTCGGCATAGCCAAAGTCCCGCTCACGCAGCGAGAAGGCGGCCGACTCGAGCGCCGCCTCGAGGTTCTCGCGCGGCACGCCCTCCGTTACCATGCGGGCAAAGGCGTCGTCGACCAGCTGGGTGAACTTCTCGGCCGCGCCCTCGTCGGCACCGCGCAGCTCGACCACGAAGAACGGCTGAAGCAGCCCGTCGTACACAAAGGCGTCCACGTCGGCACCCAGGTCGGCCTCAAGCAGCTCGCGCTTGAGCGGGGCCTCGTTGCTGCCCATGAGGGCGTCGGAGAGGATCTCGAGGGCCAGCGAGCGCTCGCGGTCGGCGTAGGTGCCCGCCACGTAGCCCAGGGCCACCGCGGCGTTGTCGGGCGTGGTGGCCAGCGTGGCCACGGCGTCCATGTTCACCACGGGCGGCTGCAGCTCCAACGGGTTGGGCTTGCCGGCCGGCTCCGGGGCGCAGGCCAGGTAGCGCTCGTCGAGCCAGGCGAGCTCGCGGTCGAGCGAGAGGTCGCCGTAGAGCACCACCTTGGCGTTGGCCAGGTTGTAGTGGCGGCGGTGGGTGTCCTTGTAGGACTCGTAGGTGAGGGTGGGAATGGCGCGCGGGTGGCCGCCCGAGACGAAGCGGTAGGCCGTCTGGGGGAACAGCGCCGCCGAGAGATCGTCGAGCACCGCCTCGTCGGGGTCAGAGAGTGCCCCCTTCATCTCGTTGAAGACCACGCCGTTGTAGCGCAGGTTGAGCGCCGCCGGCTCGGCCGCCTCGTCCGCGCCCTCGTCGCCGGCAGGCAGCCCGTCGACCTCGTAGTGCCAGCCCTCCTGCTCAAAGATGGTGGGCTTGCTGTAGAGGGCCGGATGCAGCACGGCGTCCATATAGACGTCCATGAGGTTGAGCAGGTCCTGCTCGTTGGTGGAGGCCACCGGGTACATGGTCTTGTCGGAGAAGGTCAGGGCGTTGAGGAACGTCTGCATCGAGGTCTTGAGCAGGTCGACGAAGGGCTCCTTGACCGGGTAGCGGTCGCTGCCGCAGAGCACCGAGTGCTCGAGGATGTGGAAGACGCCGGTGTCGTCGGCCGGCGGGGTCTTGAAGGCGATGGAGAAGGCCATGTTCTCGTCGTCGTTGGCAAGCCACATGAGCGGCGTGCCGCTCGTGCGGTGGCGCATGATGTAGGCGGTCCCCTCAATCTCAGGGACCTGTTCCGCGCGCTCGACGACAAAGCCGTGCAGCTCGGTGCCGGGGGCGAGGTCGAGGCGGGACTCGGCGGATGCCTGGGCCATGGGTGGGGTCTCCTTCCGTGCAAGCGTTGTATGGCCTGCAAGTATAGGCGCTCGCGCGCCCGAGGGGAGAAGGCCATGAAAGGGGCACGAGTGGGGGGCACCGGTGGGACGGAGGTGAGAGCCGGAATCGCATGCAACGGTGCGGCGGGTGGCGCCGGATGCGAGTTGTGTGAACGTCGGGGGCGTTAGGTGGCACCGAATGCGAGTTGTGTAAGCGTCGGAAAGGCAGGGTGGCACCGGATGCGAGTTGTGTGAACGTCGGGGGCGTTAGGTGGCACCGGATACGAGTTGTGTGAACGTCCGGCGGTAAAAACAGGCAGTCGCGCGCCTTGAGTGTTTACACAACTCGCATTTGGTACCAGGATGCTAGTCGCACGCTTACACAACTCGCATTTGGTGCCAGTCGGATGGCCGGGCGGTTACACAACTCGGTTTTGGTGCCAGTCCCCTTCTGTCCACACCCCATCTGAGAGAAACCTTCGGCAGGACGTCTGACAACCGGTTATTTTATAAATCAAACAGCCCAAGCTTAACAGGACACATCGAAGCCCCACCCCCGGCAATCCTCTTGAACCAAGCCCTACCTCGATTCGAGTGTCTGACTCCACATCAAAGAATGGATTGTTACAATGGTGGAATAGTTCGCCTATTCATCGGTTGGTCAAAGCGACCCTCCAAAAGGATGCGCGCATGCAAATGGATGCATCTCCATTCACCCATATAGACGAGAACTTCTTCGAGCAGGCCATTATCGAGCGCCTCTGCCTCAAGATGGGCTACAAGCACCTGTTCGGCCCCGACGTGCAGCGTACCGGCGACGGCTACCGGGACGTGTTCCTCCACCGGGTGCTGCATGATTCCCTCAACCGCATCAACTTCCTGCCCGAGGAGGCCATTCAGGAGGCCATCCTCAAGATCACGAACGTCGAGGGCGGCTCTCTGGCCCAGCGCAACGAGGCCTTCAACGACTACCTCCAGTCGGGCGTCGAGGTGCGCTACTTCGACGGGAGGGAGGAGCAGAACGACATAGTCCGCCTGATCGACTACGACGACCCCGACAACAACTCCTTCCACATAGTCAACCAGTGGACCGTCTCCGAGCACTCCAAGAAGAGGCTCGACCTGGTCGCGTTCGTGAACGGCATACCCCTGGTCGTGTTCGAGCTCAAGAGCCCCTCCCGGGAGGACACCGACGCCTCGGACGCCTACCTCCAGCTCCGCAACTACATGAAGCACGTTCCCTCGATGTTCGTGCCCAACGCCTTCTGCGTCATGAGCGACATGGCCCAGACGCGCGTGGGAACCATAACCGCCGACGAGGACCGCTACGTCAGCTGGAAGTCGGCCGACGGCGACTACTCCGAGACCAGGGCGGCCGGCTGGACGACCATGCTCGACGGCATGATGCCCAAGGGCAGGCTCCTCGACATCGTGAAGAACTTCGTCTGCTTCAACGACCCCTCCGACGCGCACGTGAAGATCCTGGCCGCCTACCACCAGTACTTCGGGGTGCGCAAGGCCGTCGCCCGCGCCGAGGAGGCGGTGGGGGGCGACGGCAAGATCGGCGTCTTCTGGCACACGCAGGGAAGCGGCAAGTCCCTCTCGATGGTGTTCTTCGCCCACCTGCTCCAAGCCCACCTGGACAGCCCCACCGTCGTGGTGATCACCGACCGCAACGACCTCGACGACCAGCTATTTGGCCAGTTCTGCCGCTGCTCGGCGTTCCTGCGGCAGACCCCTGTCCAAGCCGCCAGCCGACAGGACCTCAAGGACAAGCTCGTAGGACGCGAGGCCAACGGCATCATTTTCACCACCATGCAGAAGTTCACCGACGGCGACGAGCCGCTGTGCGACCGTAGCAACGTGGTGGTCATGGTCGACGAGGCACACCGCGGGCAGTACGGCCTCACGGAGCGGATGGACGAGAGGGGCAACGTCTCGGTCGGCGCGGCCCGCGTTGTGCGCAAAGCCCTGCCCAACGCCTCCTACATAGGCTTCACGGGCACACCGGTGTCCACGGAGGACAAGAACACCCGCGAGATCTTCGGCGACTACATCGACGTCTACGACATGACCCAGTCAGTCGAGGACGAGGCGACGAAGCCCGTCTACTACGAGAGCCGCGTGGTGGCGCTGCACCTCGACCCCGACACCCTCGAGAGGCTGGACGCCGAGTACGGCCGCTTCGCCGAGGAGGCCGACCCCTCCTCCTTGGAGAAGTCCAAGCACGACCTCGGCGGCCTGGATGCCATCTTCGGCACGCCGGAGACCATCGACGCCCTGTGCCGGGACATCATCTCCCACTACGAGGAGAACCGGGCCGACGTGCTGACCGGCAAGGCGCTCATCGTGGCCTACAGCCGCCCCATCGCCATGAAGATCTACGGCCGCATGCTGGAGCTGCGCCCCCAGTGGGCGGACAAGGTAGGCGTGGTAATGACTATGTCGAACCAAGACCCCGAGGAGTGGTTCGACGTCTGCGGGGGCACCCAGCACAAGAAGGAGATGGAGCGCAGGTTCAAGAGCGACGACGACCCCCTCAAGATCGCCATCGTCGTGGACATGTGGCTCACCGGGTTCGACGTGCCGAGCCTGGCGACCATGTACGTCTTCAAGCCCATGCGGGGCCACAACCTCATGCAGGCCATCGCCCGGGTCAACAGGGTCTACAGGGGCAAGGAAGGCGGCCTGGTCGTGGACTACATCGGCATCGCGCGCGCCCTCAAGCAGGCCATGAACGACTACACTGTCAGGGACCGGTCGAACTACGGCGACATGGACGTGGCCGCCACGGCGTACCCAAAGTTCCTCGAGAAGCTCGACGCGTGCCGCGACTTGATGCACGGCTACGCCTACCGCGAGCTCATCTTCTCCGGCTCGAAGGGCGACCTGGCGCAGGCCATCGGGGAGGGCGCGGACTGGCTGCTCGACCCCGCGCGCGGCGAGGACACGGAGGGCTTCCTCAAGCAGTGCCAGCTCATGAACCAGGCCCTGAGCCTCTGCAAGAGCCTCGTCTCCGAGGAAGACCAGCACGAAGCCGCCTACCTCTCGGTGCTCAGGGTGCAGGTCCTGCGCCTCACGGGGCGCCAGGGCGGCGGCGGTGGCGGCATGACCTACGCGGAGTTCAACAAGCGGGTCACCGCCATCCTCGAGCAGACCGTGCGCGCCGACGGCATCATAGACCTGTTCGGCAAGGACAACGTGGAGCTCTCGCTCTTCGACGAGTCTTTCCTGGCCGAGGTGGCCGCGATGCGGCAGAAGAACGTCGCCATAGAGAGCCTCAAGCGCCTCATCAAGGAGCGCGTGCGGGCATACCAGCGCACCAGCGTGGTCAAGGCGGCGAAGTTCAGCGAGATGCTCCAGGGGACGCTCAACGCCTACCTCAACGGCATGCTCACCAACGCCCAGGTCGTCGAAGAGCTCATAGCTATGGCCCGCGAGATGATGAAGGACCGCACCGACGCCGAGGCCCTGGGGCTCACCGAGGAGGAGATGGCCTTCTACGACGCCATCGCCAGGCCCGAGGCGGTCAGGGACTTCTACGACAACGACCAGCTTGTGGCCATTGCGCGAGAGCTCACCGAGGCGCTCCAGAAAAGCGCTACCATCGACTGGCAGAAGAAAGAGAGTGCCCGGGCCGGTATGCGCAGGTCCATCAAACGGCTGCTGCGCAAATACAAGTACCCGCCCGAGGGCGAGGAGGAAGCCATGCAGACGGTCATGGCGCAGTGCGAGCTCTGGGCCGACGCCCAGACCTACTAGGAGGGACAACACCATGGCCAGGAAGAAGGCGGACAACACAGCCGAAATCGGCTTCGAGGAGCAGATCTGGAAGGCCGCCGACAAGCTGCGCGGCAACATCGACGCGTCGGAGTACAAGAACGTGGTGCTCGGCCTGATCTTCCTCAAGTACATCTCGGACAAGTTCGACCAGCGCTACAAGGAGCTGGTGGCGGAGGGAGAGGGTTTCGAGGAGGACCGCGACGAGTACACGGCGGAGGGCATCTTCTTCGTGCCGCCCGAGGCGCGCTGGTCGGCGGTGGCCGCCTCGGCCCACACGCCCGAGGTTGGCAAGGCGATCGACGAGGCCATGCGCCTGATCGAGGCCGAAAACGACCGGCTCAAGAACATCCTGCCCAAGAACTTCGCCCGCCAGGAGCTCGACAAGCGCCGTCTCGGCGAGGTGGTCGACCTGTTCACCAACGTGCAGATGGCCGAGAAGGGCGACACCCGCGACATCCTCGGGCGCACCTACGAGTACTGCCTCTCCAAATTCGCCGAGGCCGAGGGTAAGAACGCAGGCGAGTTCTACACCCCCGCCTGCATCGTGCGGACGCTGGTCGAGATCATCCAACCTTTCCACGGGCGAGTCTACGACCCATGCTGCGGGTCGGGAGGCATGTTCGTGCAGTCGGCCGAGTTCGTGAGGCGCCATGCCGGCAACATCAACGACCTCTCGATCTTTGGCCAGGAGAGCAACCCCACCACCTGGAAGATGGCTACCATGAACCTGGCCATCCGCGGCATTGACGCGGATCTGGGCAAGTTCAACGCGGACACATTCTTCAATGACCTGCACAAGAGCGAGCGCTTCGACTTCATCCTGGCCAACCCGCCCTTCAACCTCTCCGACTGGGGAGGCGACAAGCTGTGCGACGACCCGCGCTGGGAGTACGGGATCCCGCCGGAGGGCAACGCCAACTTCGCCTGGGTGCAACACATGGTGCACCACCTGAACCGCGGTGGGCGCATGGGCATGGTGCTCGCCAACGGCTCCCTCTCGAGCCAGACCGGCACGGAGGGCGACATCCGCCGGGCGCTGGTGGAGGCGGACCTGGTGGAGGGCATCGTGGCCATGCCCGACAAGCTCTTCTACAGCACGGGCATCCCCGTGAGCCTGTGGATCATCTCGAAACGGAAAGACCAGCCCGGCAGGACCCTCTTCGTGGACGCCCGCGAGATGGGCACCATGGTGAGCCGCAGGCTGCGCGAGTTCACCGACGAGGACATCGCAAGGGTGGCCGGCGCCTTCGACGCCTTCCGCAGGGGCGAGCTCGAGGACGAGAGGGGCTTCTGCGCGGGGGTGGCCACCGAGGACATCGCCAAGCAGGACTTCATCCTGACGCCGGGCCGCTACGTGGGGGTGGCCGAGGCCGAGGACGACGGGGAGCCCTTCGAGGAGAAAATGGCGCGCCTGACCGGCGAGCTGGCCAAGTGCTTCGAGGAGTCCAACCGCCTGCAGGAGCAGATCAAGAAGAACCTGGAGGCGATCGGGTATGGGATGTAGGGTCGAGTATCGCCCGCTTGGGGACCTTGTTTCCCTCTCCTCCGGAGGCACGCCCAATAAGAGTGTGCGCGCTTATTGGGAGGGCGAAATCCCCTGGATCAGTGCCAAAGAAATGGGAGCAGACTTTATCGGTGATTCAAGCTTGCACATCAGCAAGGACGGCCTCGAGGCGGGGAGTAAGATAGCGCCCAAAGGTAGCATCTTGCTCTTGACACGTGGCAGCGGGCTTTTCAACGGTATCCCACTTTGCATGGCGCTCCGCGATCTTGCATTCAATCAAGATGTAAAGTGCCTGACCTCAAAAGCTAGTGATATTTCAAACGACTATATCTTTTACGCCTTGAAGGCATCTGAATCCAGCATCACTGGAATGCTCGAGACTACAGGTATCGGGGCAGGAAAGCTTTCAACCGACAGGCTTCTTGGCATGCCACTGCCGGTTCTCGACACCGACTCGCGGAATCGCTTCGTATCTTTTTGCCAATCTATCTATCAAAAGATAGAGGTCAACAATCGCATAAATGATTATTTGGAGCAATGCCTGCTGGCCCGCTATGACTACCTTTTCGGTGGCACGAGCGTTTATGACGGCACAATCGCCGACATAGGAGATGTAGTTGGCGGGGCTACACCTTCCAAGAAGAAACCCGAGTACTACTGCCATGACGGTATCGGGTGGATAACGCCCAGGGACCTGTCGAATACGAGCGATAAATTCATTGCTCATGGGGCTGATGACATTACCCAGACTGGGTTCGATTCATGCAGCGTCAAGAGGCTGCCTGCCGGTACCATATTGTTCAGTTCGAGGGCACCAATCGGTTATATCGCCATTGCCACTGACGAGGTGACCACAAACCAAGGCTTCAAGTCTGTCGTTCCGCGAGGGGATATCGGCACCGCCTTCGTCTACTGTTTCCTCGTTCGTAACAAGGATCGGATTGCCGACGCCGGCTCAGGGACTACGTTTCCCGAAATATCGGGCAAGGCAATGATGGCCATCGAATTGACGATGCCTGATACGAATCTATGCAGAGAGTTTGAGAAGTGGGCCACTCTGCTACTCGAACAGCAACGTTGTCTCGAAGAGGAAAGCCGACAGCTGGAAAATCTTAGAAGCACGCTACTTCCGAAGCTAATATCTGGAGAAATTGATGTCTCACAAATCAAGCTGCCTGTCTAGCCAGACAATCATCACCACGATGGATTGTGTGTTCCAGAGCTGGCGGTTGAATCTAGCACCTCAGCCGGATAGGACGACGTCGAAGCAGATGTCTTGTACCGAAGGCCGCCGATGCCCGGTCACTCGTCGAACAGGTCGGAGTGC
>JAHZGC010000030.1 GCA_019421015.1 Coriobacteriaceae bacterium
GAGGTCACCTTCGACATCGACGCCAACGGCATCGTGAAGGTCTCCGCCAAGGACCTGGGTACCGGCAAGCAGCAGCAGATCACCATCTCTGGCTCCACGGCCCTGTCCGACGACGAGGTCGACCGCATGGTGAAGGACGCCGAGGCCCACGCCGAGGAGGACAAGCGCCAGAAGGACGAGGTCGAGGCCCGCAACCAGACCGACTCCCTGGTCTACTCCACCGAGCAGACCCTCGCCGAGCTGGGCGACAAGGTGCCTGCCGACGTCAAGGACGAGGCCCAGAAGGCCATCGACAAGGCCAAGGCGGCCCTCGACGGCACCGACATCGATGCCATTCGCGGGGCCGGCGAGGAGCTCCGCTCCGTGGGTTACAAGCTGGCCGAAGTCGTGTACTCCGACGCCCAGGCTGCCGGTGCCTCCCAGGCCGAGGCCCGCGCTGACGAGCATGCCGCCGAGGACGTCGTGGACGCCGAGTACGAGCTCGTCGACGACGAGGACAAGAAGGGGAACTAACCATGAAGGTCGATGTCACTACGCCCGAGGAGGAGCCTAAGAACGCCCCGGCCGCGGACGCCCAGGAATCGACCCCCGTGGTTGAAGCCGAGGTCGTGGAGGAGCCGGGCGACGAGAAACCGGCCGACTCCCTGGCCGGCGAGGTCTTCTCGATGGCCGACATCGAGGCGGCGCGGGTTGATGCCCAGGCGGCCAACGAGCGCTACCTGCGTCTTCAGGCCGAGTGGGACAACTTCCGCAAGCGTACGGCCCGCGAGCGCGAGGAGGAGCGCGTGCGCGCCTCCGAGGGCCTCGTGACCAGGCTGCTCCCGGTGGTCGACGACCTCGAGCGGTCACTCGACCACGCCGCCAAGAGCAATCCCCAGGGTGCGTTCGGCGAGTTTGTGGACGGCGTGCACGCCGTGTACGACAAGCTGGTCGATGTGCTCAATAAGACGGGCGTCGTCGCAATCGACCCGGCCGGTCAGGAGTTCGACATGAACGAGCACCAGGCCGTCGCCCACGTCGAGGACGCGACGCTGCCGAACTCCACGGTGCGCGACGTGTACCAGAAGGGCTACCGCATGGGTGGTCGCGTCATCCGTCCGGCCATGGTCACCGTCTCCAAGGGAGGCCCCGCCCGCGCTGCCAAAGAGGCCCCTGCTCCGACTGAGCAGTAGGGACCGCCCCGGTTCGCGGGGTGGCAGCTCGATAGGTCGCAACCCATAACGCCCAGGCCGCGTCGGACCCTCCAGTCCGGCGCGGCCTTGTTTAGAGTATGAAGAAAGGAGGGGCACCATCATGGCTGCAGAGCAGCGCACGCTCTACGAGATCCTCGGCGTGGACGAGAAGGCCTCTGAGGACGAGATCAAAAAGGCGTTTCGCAAGCTCGCCGTCAAGCTCCACCCCGATGCGGGCGGTGACGAGGAAGAGTTCAAGCAGGTCAGCCAGGCTTACGAGGTGCTCTCTGACCCCAAGAAGCGCGCCGAATACGACCAGGCGCTCAAGTACGGCGCCTTTATGGGCGGCGGTGCCGGCCAGGGCGGGGCTGCCTATGGTGGTTCCGGCTTTGGGGGAGGCATGGACTGGTCGAGCATCATCGACTCGATCCTCCACGGCGAAGGCGCGTTCGGTACCGACTGGGATCCCCAAACCACCGGCTTTGCCGGGTTCAACGGCTGGGGGCAGCCGCGTCCCCAACGGGGCGCCGACCTCACGCTGTCGGTTGACGTGTCTTTTGACGATGCGCTCGTGGGCGGCAGCCGCAAGGTGAGCTATCGTGTGCCCTCGACCGGCGAGACCGAGAACATCACCGTGAAGATTCCGGCCGGCGCCGTCGACGGCGGCCGCCTGCGCTATCGAGGCCGCGGCGAGTACGGTTCCAACGGCGGCGAGCGCGGCGACCTTGTGGTGACCACGCGCGTCGGTTCCCACCCGCACTTCAAGCGCGACGGGGCAGACGTCCGCATGGACCTGCCGATCAGCATGTACGAGGCCGCCCTGGGTGCCGAGATCGTGGTCACGGCCCCCAACGGCAAAGACGTCAAGCTCAAGATTCCGGCGGGCACCCAGCCCGGCAAGACCTTCAGGTTCAAGGGCATGGGCGCTCCCGACGTCAAGCACAAAGGGCAAAACGGCTCCTTCTACGTCAAGGTCGTCGTGGACATCCCCACCGACCTGACCGACAAAGAGCGTGAAGCTCTTGAGCAGCTGCGTGACCACGACCACCGCGAGCTTCGTTCGGGTATGAGAAAGGCACGATAGACGATGGCCGTGAACGACGACGAGAAAAGCCGTCCGCTCTACATGATCTCGGTGGCGGCCGAGCTTACCGGCATGCATCCCCAGACCCTGCGCATCTACGAGAGCAAGGGGCTGGTGAACCCCCGGCGTAGCTCGGGCAACACGCGCCTGTATTCGCAGGCCGACATCGAGAGGTTGGACCTCATCGGTCGTCTGACCGACGAGGGCATCAACCTTGCGGGGGTGGTGCGCATCCTCGACATGAAGAGCCAGATGGACGAACGCGACGTCGAAATCGAGGAGCTGCGCTCCGAGGTCAAGTCCCTGCGCGAGCAGGTACACGAGTACCGCATGCGTGAGACCATCACGGCCCTCATGCCGTACGGCGAAGGCGGTAAGAACCCCTTGGCCGGCTTGTTGGGAGGTCAACCCTCGAAAGAGGAGGAGGATGGGTGAGTGACCAATGAGACTCGATAAATTTGCCATGACGGCTCAGGCGGCGCTCCAGGAGTCGGTAGGAATCGCCTCTGACAACCAGTCGTCCCAGGTGGAGCCCGTGCACCTGCTTAAAGCCTTGCTCGATTCCGACGAGCGCAACCTCGACGCCATCATCGAGCGCGTGGGTGCCGACCCTGCCCAGCTCAAGGCGGCCACCGACGAGAAGGTGGCCGGTCTTCCGCGCGTCTCGGGGGATGTGGGCGAGGTGGGTCTCTCGCGCGACTTGGCCCGCGACCTTGACGCCGCCCAAAAGCTGGCCACCAAGATGCAGGACTCCTTTGCCACCACCGAGCACCTGCTCATGGCCCTGGCCGACGACAAGGGCGACGCCGGCAAGCTCCTCAACAGCGCCGGTGTGACCTCCAAGCGCATCGAGGACGCCTATCAGCAGCTGCGCGGCGACTCCCGGGTGACCGACGCCGAAAGCAAGCCGCAGTTCGACGCCCTTAAGCAGTACGGCCGTAACCTGACCGACCTTGCCCGCGAGGGCAAGCTCGACCCGGTCATCGGCCGTGTGGAGGAGATCCGCCACACGATCCAGGTGCTCAGCCGCCGTACCAAGAACAACCCCGTGCTCATCGGCGAGCCCGGCACCGGCAAGACCGCCATCGTCGAGGGCCTGGCCCAGCGCATCGTGGCCGGCGACGTGCCGAGCACCCTGCGCGACCGCGAGATCATCGAGCTCGACATGAGCGCCATGGTCGCAGGCGCCAAGTACCGCGGCGAGTTTGAGGACCGCCTCAAGGCCGTCCTCAAGGAGGTCGAGGCCGCCAACGGCAACGTGGTGCTGTTCATCGACGAGCTCCACACCATCGTGGGCGCCGGTGCCACCGGCGGCTCCATGGACGCGAGCAACATCTTGAAGCCGGCCTTGGCCCGCGGCGTGCTCCATGCCATCGGCGCCACCACGCTCGACGAGTACCGCAAGTACATCGAGAAGGACCCGGCCCTGGCACGCCGCTTCCAGTCGGTCATGGTCGACCAGCCCACCGTCGAGGACACCATCTCGATCCTGCGCGGCCTCAAGGAGAAGTACGAGATCCACCACGGTGTGCGCATCACCGACTCCGCCCTGGTGGCCGCCGCCCAGCTCTCCGACCGCTACATCACCGACCGTTTCTTGCCCGACAAGGCCATCGACCTGGTTGATGAGGCCGGCAGCCGCCTGCGCATGGAGCTCGACTCCATGCCGAGCGAGATCGACGCCCAGGAGCGCCAGCTCACCCAGATGCAGATCGAGGAGCAGGCGCTCATGAAGGAGGAGGACGACGCCAGCCGCGAGCGTCTCGAGAGCCTGCGCAAGGAGATCGCCGTCGCCCGCGAGAAGCTCGACGCCGCCAAGGCGTCCTGGCAAAACGAGAAGGACGCCATCGACCTCGTGCAGTCGCTCAAGGGACAGATCGACGACGCCCGCTCCGAGGAGGAGCGCGCCACCCGCGAGGGCGACCTGCGTCGTGCCTCCGAGCTGCGCTACGGCACGATCCCTCAGCTCGAGCAGGCCTATCGCGACGCCGAGCAGACGCTGCGCGCCAAGCAGGAGGCGGCGAGCGGCAATCTCAAGGAGGAGGTTACCTCCGACGAGATCGCCGAGGTCGTGAGCGCATGGACCGGTGTGCCCGTCTCCAAGATGCTTCAGGGCGACATGGAGAAACTCCGCCACCTCGAGGAGCACCTCAAGGAGCGCGTCATCGGCCAGGATGAGGCGGTCCACTCGGTGGCGGCGGCCGTGCGCCGCAGCCGTGCCGGCCTGTCCGACCCCAACCGGCCTCTGGGCAGCTTCATGTTCCTCGGCCCCACCGGCGTGGGCAAGACCGAGCTGGCCAAGGCTCTCGCCGCAGCGCTCTTCGACGACGAGCGTGCTATGGTGCGCATCGACATGTCCGAGTACATGGAGAAGTTCAGCGTCCAGCGCCTTATCGGCGCCCCTCCCGGATACGTGGGCTATGAGGAGGGCGGCCAGCTCACCGAGGCCGTTCGTCGCCATCCCTACACGGTTGTGCTGCTCGACGAGCTTGAGAAGGCGCACCCCGACGTGTTCAACGTGCTGCTTCAGGTGCTGGACGACGGCCGTCTGACCGACGGCCAGGGCCGCGTGGTGAGCTTCAAGAACGTCATTATCATCATGACGAGCAACGTAGGCTCGCAGTTTATCCTTGAGGCCGCCCAGACCGGCAACGCCGACGAGATGCGCTCCAAGGTCACCGACCTGTTGCGCACCACGTTCCGTCCTGAGTTCCTCAACCGCATCGACGACATCGTCACCTTCAACAGCCTCTCCTACGGCGACATCGAGCGCATCGTCGACCTTCAGCTCGACGACGTGCGCGACCGCCTCGCCCACGAGCGCCTTACCATGAAGGTCACGCCGGCGGCGGTGGACTCCCTGTCCATTGGCGGCCTCGACCCCGTGTTCGGTGCGCGTCCGCTGCGCCGCCTCATCCAGAACAAGGTGGTCGACGGGATCGCGAACCTCATCATCGACGGCAAGCTGGGCGAGAACGACGTGGTGCTTATCGATGCCAACGATGACGGCGACATCGTGGTTTCCCGCGACGACAAAGCGTCTGAGGAGAGCCGCGCCCACCACAGCGCGGCTCCCGAAGACGTCCCGGTGGAGCCCGACGCCGTGGAGTAAAGGCTTCGTCCGCAGCAGCCCCGCGCTGTCCCCAAACGGGATGTGCGCGGGGCTGTTCTTGTTTTGGGGTAAGGCATCTGTCGGTAACAATTCAGAAAGAAACAATCAATCCCCGCCCAATATGCCAGGCATCGAAATTACCTTTTCCGTTCCTTAAAATCCTTCTCGAAATTGCTCAGCTGGGCAAAGAAGCCCATGTCAAAGGGCTACAGGGGTTTTGTTGAGCCTCTTGGACAGGTGTTTTTGGGAGAAGGGAATGCTCATGTTCGCAAAGCACGGAAAAGCTCTGATCGCATCGGCCGTCGCGATGTCCATGGTGGCGCTTGCCTGCGGTGTTGCGTTCGCGACCACCCCGCAGGAGCCGGTACAGCAGGAGGGAGCGCCCGCGAGCGGCGACCGCCTGACCATGGCCGAGTGGGCGGAGCTCTACCCCGACCAGTACGCTTCCTACGCCACCCCCGGCTGGAACGTCGAGAAGGGCGTGCGCGCGGGCCACTACCTTATGTTCCAGAACATGCAGCAGTGGGATCACGCCACCCTCACCTGCATGAAGTGCAAGACCACCCAGTCCTACGAGATGCTTGAGGCCGGCTACGACCCCAAGACGCCCCTTGCCGACCTGGTGCCCGAGGTCGATGCCTTCTTCGACTGCTACGTGTGCCACTCCGACCCCGAGACCCTGGAGATCGTGCCCGGCATCCGCTCGTTCGACGAGAAGCGCGAGACCTACATCCCCGACGCTCCCACCGGCACGATTCTCTGCGGCCAGTGCCACACCGGCTACACCCCCGGCTTCGACATTGACACCATCTACGAGGAGCGCCTGGCCGAGAACATCGAGACGGGCCGCACGCCCGACGAGAAGACCGGCGTCATGGGCGTTACCGCCGGCCACCCCGATGTCGAGATCTTCTACGACAGCGTGCACGCCAACCTGGGCCTCACCTGCATAGACTGCCACATGGCGACCGTCGAGAACGCCGACGGTGAGCCGATGACCAACCATAACGCCTCCGGCCACCTGACCGACAACCTCCCCGCCCTCGAGACCTGCCTCGAGTGCCACTCGGCCCAGGGCGTGGAGACCGCTGCCGACATGAAGGCCTTCGTGAAGAACGCACAGGCTGAGCTGGCCGCCGCCGGTGACGAGGCGCGTGCCACCATCAACGAGCTCAAGGCCCTGCTCGAGGAGGCCACGGCCGCCGGCGAGGAGTCCGAGGCGCTCGACAAGGCCCGCGAGCTGTGCTCCCGTGCCGCCTTCAACCTCACCTACGTCGAGGGCAAGCACAACCTCGGCAACAAAGTGGCCCACGACCCTGCCGAGCAGCACGAGATCGTTGCGCAGGCCGCCGAGCTTGCCCAACAGGGCATCGACCTGCTCTCTTAAAGGCGCGGATAAGCGGTCGGTCGAACAAAGCAACAACGGGTTGGACCACGGGGTAGCCTCGCGCTGAGGGGCTGCCCCGTCTTATACCGGGCGGGAGCGCAAGGCTGCCGTCCTGGCAATCGCCACATCCGCCTGCAAGAGCCCCGCATGGTGCCGCCGCCGTAGACGAACCGCGGCGCAACGGTTAGACTGGGGCCGACTTGGCACCGCGGCGGCGAGAGGGGAGAGCGCCCGGGTGCCCCGAGGGATATGCGGGGGGAGGGCAGCACGGGCATGAAGGTCATGTTCGCCGACGACGACGCCGATTTGCGCGCGGTCGTGGGGCGCATCATGGTGGAGGACGGCCATGCGTTTTGTGGCGTTGGGGACGGGACCGAGGTCCTTGCCCGACTCGACGAGGAACACCCGGACATAATAATCCTTGATATAGCTATGCCCCATATGGACGGTTTCGAGACGTGCCAGAGATTGCGGGGGGCGCGGCGTGCGTACCCCGGTTATCTTTCTCTCGGCAAAAGGCGATATCGTCGACAAAAGCGTTGGTTTCAGGTCTGGCTGCGACGACTACCTCACCAAGCCGTTCAGCCCCCTAGAGCTCTCTTTGCGGGTGGAGGCGCTTTTGAGGCGCTGTGTACCCGGCGGGGGAGAGGCGGCCGTGTCGCAGGAGGCCACGCCTACCCAGCCACATCGCGACAGTCCCCAAGGGCGGCTACGTATCGGCGAGCTCGAGATCGACTTCGACGGCTATGAGGTGCTGCGCGACGGGCGTCCCACCAGGCTCACGCCCAAGGAGTTCGAGATCGTCGCACTGCTGGCGGCCTCGGCGGGCAAGGTCTTTACCCGTGAAGAGATCCTCGAACATATCTGGGGTGAGCATGAGGGGATGGACCTGCGCAGCGTCACCGTGTTCGTGCGCAAAATACGCGAGAAGATCGAGCCCGTTCCGTCTGACCCGCGCTATCTCTTGACGGTATGGCGCGTGGGTTACAAGTTCGCGTCGAATTGACGGACGGCCACGCCATGACCGCTGGAGTTCAGGTCAAACCCACCGAGGCACTTACGCGCAGGACGGCGCGCAAGTTCGCAATATCAAATTTCTTGATTCTTGCCGTGGTGCTGCTCGCGTTCATCGTGGTGCTCAACGTCTGGTCGTACATGTATAGTTACGGCCACATCGACGCACGGTCGAACTACCAGGTCCAAACCTTCATCGACGAGCACCAGTCCGCCGAAGACCACACCTACGGCCTTTCGAAGTCGTTCATACCCGTGCTCTATATCAAGACGGCCGACGGCGAGCTTTTGAACCTGCATCCGACCGACGACATCCCCCCGGCCGATATCGAGCAACTCTTGGAGTACCCCGCTCCGTTTGGTGACTCGACGGCCGAGGTGGACGGCCGCTCGTATCGGATTCACCGCGAGCATCGGGATGCCGCCATTGTGGAGGGACCCACGACCTACCAGGTCGACGAGGTGCGCCTGTTCCGCAACATCACGGAGGAGACGGCCCTGCGGCGCAACCTCATATCCATGAGCATTGCCACCTACCTGGTAAGCCTCGTGGCGATGGCGCCGGTTGGGTACTTCATGGCCAAGCGGTCCATGGTCCCCATCCGCGATGCCTGGGAGCGGCAACGACAGTTTTCGGCCGACGCCTCCCACAAGCTTAAGACGCCCCTCGCCGTGATCCTTGCCAACACCGAGATGGCGCTGCGCCACCCCGAGCATCGGATTGCCGACGAGGCTCCGGCCCTTGAGGCGAGCCTTGCCCACGCATATAAGATGCGCAACACGCTTTCTGACCTGCTCACCCTGACTCAGGTAGAGGACAGCATGCTCGACCACATAGACACCGTCGTGGACTTGGGAGACGTGGTCGAGCAGCTTTACGAGGGGCTGGGACAGCTTGCCGTTCAGCAGGGCGTGGGGCTGGCGGTCGACACCCAAGAGGGGGCGCTGGTCCTTGGCGACTGCGACCGGCTCGAGGAGCTGGTCACGGTGTTCGTCGAAAACGCGATTCAGTATACGGCCGCCGGAGGTGAGGTTTCGGTCGACTGCCGCCCGGAGGGGAAGTGGGCAGTCCTGACGGTAAGGGACACTGGCATGGGCATGGGCCCCGAAACGGTGGCCCATGTGTTCGACCGGTTCTACCGCTCTGAGCAGGCACGCCAGGCCAACCCGCACGGAACGGGCCTTGGCCTGCCTATAGCGGAGTGGATTGCCAACCGCCACGGCGGCCGTATCGACATCGCCAGCGAGAGGGGACGGGGCACGACCGTGCGCGTCCTGCTGCCGCGCGCGGGGGCATAGGACGCGGCGGCGCGGGCTTCCCGTCCAGGGTGGTTTTTGTTGGGCGGGCAGTGTTCGTCGCGCTATCATGCACGGGTCGTACCGTGCCGATTCTCAGGCCTGTCATCGGGTTTTGAATCAGAGAGGGGATTTGCATATGCAGGCGTCGTCCCAATCCGAGACCGGTGCTTCCAACTCTTCCGACCTTGCCGGACGTGTGCGCGCTTTGGCACCCATGCTGGCCGACGCCGACCCGCGCATACGCAAAAGCGCTGTGATCGCCTTGGGACGCATGGGATGTCCCGAGGCGACGCGGGAGTTGTGCGCATGCCTTGACGATCGGGTCGAGGGCGTGCGCGTGCTCGCCTGCCAAGCGTTGGGGCGTGCCGCCGACCCCGCCAGCATACCGGTCCTTCTCGCCCGCGTGCATGATGAGTCGGCCGAGGTTCGGGCCGGTATTCTCTGGGCCCTCGCCAACGTGGTCGCCCATGGCAACCCAACCGATGAGGTGCGCCGGGCCCTTTTCTCTCCCATCGTCGTGATGGCCTTTGACCCTGACGACGGCGTGCGGGCCGATGCCGCAGCCGTTCTCGGCTCCCTGCGCGACCCGCGTTGCGCCGACGCGCTTGCGGTCTTGCTCGAAGACGGCCAGCCCCGCGTGCGGGCCAACGCCTGCGCGAGCCTTGGTCTCTTAGACGACGCCGCTGGGTTCGAGGCCCTTCTGACCGTGGCGGAGAGCCCCTCAGAAGACCCGCTGGTCCTTGTCTCGGCCCTCGATGGTTTGGCCCGCAGGGCCGAAAGGGGCGGCCCTGGGCACGAGGATTCGCAGGCGGACCGGGCGGTCAAGGCCGTCTGCGCGCTGACGCGTCTGCCAGAAGGCCCGCGCAGCTCTTCTCCCGAAGGAACCTCTGCGGCCGATGTGCGGGCGACGGCGGCCTGGGCCCTTGGGCTGATGGCGCCCCTGGCGCCGGGGTGTGGCGCCGCGGCGGTCGAGGTACTTGCGGATTCCCTGGATAGCGGCGACTCGTGGACGCAGCGCTATGCCATCGAGGCCTTGGCGCGTATCCACAATGAAGAGGCCCGCCTAATACTGGACACCTGGGCCAAGCGGCTGGAGGCCGAGGGCCGGGTGGCGGATGAGGACACCGCCCGCGTGCTCCGACAGGCCTTGGAGACGTTCGAGGCTCGGTGACGACGAGCCGGTCGAGCACGGCTTGCATGGATAGCATGGACGCTTCGTGATGCGCTGGCGTCAACCGTACATCCGTGCTAATATCTATCGGCTCTCGGGACATTGGTCGGAAACTAATGTCTCATCACTACCAAAGGAGTATTGTCATGAAGCAGGGCATCCACCCCGACTACGTTGAGTGCACCGTTCGCTGCACCTGCGGCAACACTTGGAAGACCCACGACACCGTGCCCGAGCTCACGGTCGAGCTTTGCAACGCCTGCCACCCGTTCTACACGGGCCAGCAGAAGTTCGTCGATACCGGCGGACGCGTCCAGCGCTTCGCCGACAAGTTCGGCGGTGCCGCCCAGGCCGCCCTCGAGAAGGAGAAGGCCGCCAAGGCCGCCCGTGCAGCCAAGAACGCCGAGCTTGAGGCTGCCGCAAAGATCGAGCGCGAGAAGAAGGCTGCCGAGAAGGCCAAGCGTGCTGCCGAATACGCCGCCGCCCACGCCGACGAGGCTCCCGTGGCCGAGGTTGTCGAAGAGACCATCGTGGAGGAGACTCCCGCCGAGTAGGCGTGGCGTCTATAGAGGATTGCTTTGGGCCGCCCCGAGGATACCTGCCTCGGGGCGGCTTTTTGCTACCCTTGGTGCAATTGCCTGTTATCGGAGAAAGGAATCCGCCATGGAGGTCACGCTGCTTTACCACACGCCGGATCCGGAACGCGCCGTGGCGACGGCCGCCCGTCTCTGCTATGCCCCCGTGGGCGGCAAGGAGCTGATGGAGGGGCTTACCGACGAGCGCATCCACAAGGTGCTCGGCACGATCATGGGCTCCGGTCATTTCTCCACCCTTGAGCACGCGAGCTATACGTTCAGCATCGAAGGGGTGAGCAGGGCGCTCACCCACCAGCTGGTGCGCCACCGCCTTGCCAGTTTTAACCAGCAGTCCCAGCGTTACGTCAAGTTCAAGGAGGAACCGCCTGTTGTAAAGCCGCCGTCGGTTGCCGGAGACCCGGTGTGCTCCCAAGCTTTTGACGCCGCCGTTGCCGCCGTCTGGTCTGCCTACGACCAGCTCGTGCGGGCCGGGATCCCTGCCGAAGACGCCCGCTACCTTCTTCCGAATGCCTGCGAGAGCAAGATAGTCGTGACCATGAACATCCGCGAGCTCCTGCACTTCTTTGAGCTGCGTTGCTGCAACCGCGCCCAATGGGAGATTCGCGCGCTTGCATGGGCTATGCTCGAGCTGGTTCGCCCCACCGCCCCCTTTATTTTTAAAGACGCGGGTCCCGGGTGTGTCCGCGGCGCGTGCCCCGAGGGAAAGATGAGCTGCGGAGAACCTTACGAGCGGTATTGTCCTGAACAGGAGTAGCCATGGGCCTGCAGACGGAGGATCGTGTCATACGCGGAACGGCGGCAAACGGAATGGTCCGTGGTTTTGCCGCCTCGACCCGGGGCACCGTTCAGAAAGCTTGGGAGTGTCATCGGACGGCTCCTGTTGCCACGGCCGCCCTTGGGCGCCTCCTCACCGCCGGCGCGATGATGGGGAGCATGCTCAAAGACCCCGGAGAGCTGTTGACGCTTTCGATTCGCTCCGACGGCCCCATCGCCAGCCTGACAGTTACCGCAGATGCGACGGGCCATGTCAAAGGCTATGTGGGAAATCCGGACGTTTGGCTTCCGCTCAATGGCGCGGGCAAGCTTGACGTGGCCGCCGCCCTGGGCCAAGGGACCCTGACGGTCGTGCAGGACCAACCGTGGGGAGAGCCTTATGCAAGCCAACTCGAGCTGTTCAGCGGGGAGATCGGTGACGATATCGCGGCCTACTTCGTCACCAGCGAGCAAATCCCCACTTCGGTCGGTGTCGGCGTCCTGGTAGACACCGATTTGAGCGTCCGCCAGGCCGGTGGGTTTATCGTGCAGCTCATGCCCGACTGCCCTGAGGAGGTGGCCGCACAACTTGAGGAGAACCTCGTGGGACTCACCTCGGTGACCGACATGTTTGAGAGCGGTATGACTCCAGGGGAAGTGCTCGATTATGTTTTGCGCGGCCTGGAGTTCAAGCCAATGGAGGAACGGCCGGTTGAGTTTGCATGCAACTGCAGTCGGGAGCGTACGGAGCGCATCCTCATCGCTATGGGGACCAAGGAACTCCAGGGTCTCATAGATGATGGGAAGCCGGCCGAGCTGGTCTGTAACTTCTGCAACAGCAGATACGCCTTTACGGTCGACGAGCTGCGCGAACTGCTTAACGAGTCTCAGCCATCCTCAGGGATGGGGGAGGTCAAGCGAAACGCTGGTTAGGCTAGAGCATCTTGAATAATTCCGTGCACCGCGCATCAGCCGGGCTTATGTGCTCCAGCACACCGCGCCCTCGCACGCCTTGTGCACGTAATTATTCATTTTGCTATAGAGCATTCTGAGAAAGTTCCTGCACAAGGCGGCCAAAGGCGCGGTGTGCTGAGGCACATAAGCCCGGCTGATGCGCGGTGCAGGACTTTATTCAAAATGCTCTAGGGCCTACTCCTCCTCCAGCACGACCCGCCTGGGGTCGAGCGTCTGCAGCCATGCCAGGTAGGTGTCGGGGTAGTGCGAGGCCACCACGTGCCCGACGTTCAGGTGGCCGAAGGCCCCCAGCAGCCCGATGAGCGAGTCGAAGCTCTGGAGCGACTCGAGGTCGGGGGCGGCTTCGAGCACGTGCGCCTCGAAGTCGTCGAGGGCCCCGGCGTCTTGGGAGGTGATGGGGTCTCCGTCGTTGCGGTAGCCGGTGGTCTCGGCGCGCCGGTCCTGCATGCGCCCGTACAGCTCCGAGAAGTCGGGGTCGCCCGCCTCGGGAAGCTCCACGGTGACGCCGTAGCGGCGGTAGCCCCACCCGGCAAAGGGGATGCGCGCAACCAGGTCGGTGGGGTTCACGACGTTAAAGATGTTGTGGTAGAGCGGGCTTTGGGCGTCGGAGCCGCGCGTGGTCACGCGGGGGGCGGCAAAGGTGTAGGCGTAGATGCCGGCGAGGGCAAAGGGCCCGTAGTCGGCCTGGGCGCGAAAGTCCAGGTCGGCGGCGAGCAGGTTCGCCACTGCGCCGCCGCGGCTGTGACCGGTGACGAGCACCTTGTCGTCCTCGGTCACCCCATGCCGCAGGCAGTATTCCTCGAGGTCCTTCTCGATCTCGGCCTCGGCGGTCTTGAACCCGGTGTGGTCGCTCTCGCCTGCAAAGGCCTCGCTGTCGAGGAAGTTAAAGTTGCTGAGCCACTCGCTGCCATAGGTCCCGCGGGCCCCCACGAACACGAGCTGCCCTCCCTGGGCCAGCTCTTTGCGGGCCAGCACGTAGGCGACCACGTCGGTGTCGCCGGTAAAGATGCCCATCACCTCGTCGGTGGCCTTGCTGCGCTCCTCAAACGAGCTGGTCTGGATGTCGGTGAACCCGAGCGCCCCGAGCGCCTCGGCCACAAAGTCGACGTCGGTCTTGCCCCCGTAGTAGAACGACTCGGAGTTGACCACGGCGCACAGGGTGGCGCAGGCGGTGGCCAGGCCGTGGTTGTAGTCATCGGGGTTTTCTGAGAACCAGGCGTCGTTCCAGGCCAGGGGCACCTCGACGATGCCCGGCCCGTCGGATCCCCCGCCGTTCGTCTCCACGATGTCGCTCACGTAGCGCACGTCGATGTCGTAGACCCCGGCCGCGCTCCTCTCCGCCTCGCCGGTTGTCTCCTCGGCCACGGCGACCGTCGGCAGCGGCGCATGCACCTGGCGAAAGGCGTTCACCCCGCCGAAGAGGTGGTGGTAGACGAGAATCCCGACGAACACCATGGTGGTTATGGCCAGCGGGATCGACACCAGCAGGACCAGGCGCCGATGCGGGTCGTAGGTGGGTTTCTCCATAAGGGGAGTCCCATCGCCGGGCCGTGCGCCCGCGTCGCCGCGTCCCGGCGACAGGTGCGGGCGCGCAGGGGCCTGCGGGCGGCTGTCGTGGGGGTGTGCGGGTCGTGGGCGGTTCATGGTCGTCGTGCTCCTTGGGTGGTATGCGGCCGTGCGCGGCCGGCGTTCCCGGGACGGGCCGCCATTATCGCACGCCGTACTTGTGCCCCGCGTGACGACGGCCTTACCTCTTTGTGGGGTTTGTCTTTGGAGTTTGTCTCTGGGAGTTTGACCTTGCCTCCCGGCCCCTGTGCGGACTCTGTGCGCCGCCGTTCCCGCCCACCGACTGGGCTGCGTCGGGGCGCAAAACCTTCGTATCATAAAGAGTCACGCCTGCGCCGGCGCCCTGCGGGCATCGTTGCCCGCCCGCCCGGACCGAGGCGCTTCATCCAGGAGAGGAGAGCTCGTTCCATGACTCCCATGACCCAGCCCGTCCCCGCGCCGACCCCCACCGTGCGTCGTCTCTGCATGGGCAACGAGGCCATCGCCATCGCAGCCATCGCAGCCGGCGTCAACGTGGCCTGCGGCTACCCTGGCACCCCCTCGACCGAGATCGTTGAGACCATCGCGCGCCTCAACCCCGAGGGGCGCGTCCACGTGGAGTGGTCCACCAACGAGAAGGCGGCCCTCGAGCTTGCGGCCGGTGCCAGCTACGGTGGCGCGCGCGTGATCATGACCTGCAAGCAGGTGGGCATGAACGTGGCGAGCGACCCCCTCATGAGTCTGGCCTACGTGGGGACCCGCGGCGGCCTTGTGATCGTGGTGGCCGACGACCCGGGCCCCATCTCGAGCCAGACCGAGCAGGACTCCCGCCAGTTTGCGCAGTTCGCCCATGTCCCGGTGCTCGACCCGGCCACCCCCGAGGAAGCCTACGCCATGACCCAGGCGGCCTTCGAGCTCTCAGAGCGCTACGGCACGCCGGTCATCCTGCGCCCCACCACGCGCGTCGACCACGGCTGCGCGAGCATCGAGGTGCCGGCCGACCTGGCCGCCCTGCCCGTCCACGAGGTGCCCGGGTTCCAGAAGGACCCGCGCTTCGTGATCTTCCCGCCGCTGGCCCATCGTGCCCACGGGCGCATGGCGGCCGACCTGGCCGCCATCGGCCGCGAGTTCTGCACGAGCCCCTTCAACGGGCTGTCTGAGCATGTGTGCGACGACTACGAGCTCTACCTGGGCATCGCTGCCGGCGGCGACTCCCGCGGCTACGTGCGCGAGGCTTTGGCGCGCTTGGCCGACGCTGCGGCGGAGAACGGCCTGGAGCTGCCCTCCTATCGCCTGCTCGAGGTGGGTACCCCCTACCCGTTCCCCGAGGGGCTGGGCCGCGACTTCCTCCTGGGTCTGGCCGACGCCTTAGTGGTCGAGGAGCTCGAGCCGGTCGTTGAGCGCAGCCTGCTGGAACTCACGGGCCCCGTGGCGGCCGACGCCTACCTGCTGAGCGCCCCCACCAACATCCACGGGCGCCTCGACGGCACCACGCCCGTCGCCGGCGAGTACTCGAGCGACCTGCTCGTGCCTATCGTCGCCCAGTTCCTCGGCGTGCCCGAGCTGGCGGCCGACGTGCTGGCCCCCACTGCGGGAGAGGTTCCGCCGCAAGATCTGCTGCCCCCGCGTCCGCCGGTGCTCTGCGCCGGGTGCCCCCACCGCGCCTCGTTCCTTGCGGTCAAGAAGGCCGCAGGCAGGCGCGACGTCGTCTACGCGGGCGACATCGGCTGCTACACGCTGGGCTGCAACGCCCCCATCAACGCCACCGACACCTGCCTGTGCATGGGCGGCGGCGTCACGGTAGCCCAGGGGATCGAGGTGGCCGACCGCCTGGCCGGCAACCCCGACGCGCTGCACGTGGGCTTTGTGGGCGACTCCACCTTCTTTGCCAGCGCCATGACCGGCCTGGCCAACGCCGTGTACAACCGCCACCGCATGGTGCTCTGTGTGCTCGACAACGCCACCACGGCCATGACCGGCTCGCAGCCCCACCCCGGCACGGGCGTCACGCTCATGGGCACGCGCTCCAAGCCCATCTCCATCCCCGCCGTGTGCGAGGCGCTCGGGGTCGACCTGGTCGAGGTGGCGGACCCCCTTGACTTCGAGGCCGCGGTGGCTGCTGCCGAGCGCGCCCTGGCCTGCGAGGGGGTGAGCGTGCTCGTGTTCCGCAGCCCCTGCGTGCAGCTGTTCAAGCCGCTGGGGCCCGTGGCGGTCGACCCCGCCGCCTGCACCGGTTGCGGCGCCTGCGTGCGCCAGAGCGGCTGCCCGGCCCTCAGCATGGGGGCCCCGGCCGCGGGCGAGCGTCGGGGCACGGCGGCCGTCGACCCGACGCTGTGCTACGGCTGCGACCTCTGCCTGCAGTTCTGCAAGTTCGACGCCCTGCGCACCCCGCGCGCCGGCCTGGCGCCCGAGGCGTGCGACGCCCTGAGGAGGGGAGAGACCCATGCCTAACGAGAGCACCCTGGGCTGCGCGGCCGACGAGCCCGCCTTCGTCGAGAAGACCTTTAGCCTGACGGGCGTCCCCGCTACGCTCGAGACGCAAGCTGCTCCCGGCTCTCCCGAGCCGGCAGGGGTCCAGCTCCAGTCCGACCGCCCGTTCAACTGCCTGGTCGTAGGCGTGGGCGGCCAGGGCGCCGTGCTGGCGAGCCGTCTCGTGGCGGCGGCCTGCATGGACGGCGGGTCGTTCGTGCGCACCGCCGAGACCATCGGCATGTCCCAGCGCGGCGGCTCGGTGGCCACCCACGTGCGCGTGGCCCCCACCGCCCGCGACCTGCCCACCAGCATGATCCCGCGCCACGGGGCCGACCTCGTGCTCGCCTTTGAGCCGGGCGAGGCCGTGCGCGCCTACGGGTACCTGGCGCGCGGCGGGGCCCTCGTGTGCTCCACGCGCCCCCTCGTTCCCAGCGCCGCCGCCACAAGCGGCTACGACGGCCGTGCCCAGGTGGATTGGCTGGCCGAGCACGTGGGTCCCGAGCGCTTCGCGGCCCTCGACGTCCAGGCCCTCGAGGATGCCGGGCTCAGCCCCAAGTGCCTCAACGTCTTGCTGTTGGGGGCTGCCGTCGGCTTGGGCGCGCTGCCCTTCGGCGCCGACGAGCTGCGCCGCGCCATGGCCGAGCTCATGAAGCCCAAGCTCATCCCTATGAACGAGCGCGCCCTCGAGCTGGGGATCTCCCTTGTGGGCTAAGGCGGCCCATGCGAGGCGTCGGGCCCTGGGCCGGTTTACGGCCGGTGCCGCGGCCCTGCTGGGCGCCGGGGTCGTGGTGGGCGCCTGCGCGGTCGCCCTGCTGTGCTCTTTGGGCGGCTGCGCGGACCCCGACGTCCCCGTGGGGGCGCCCCCGGCGGTCCCGGCGGTGAAGGAGCTCGTCGCGATCCGAGAAGAGAGGGGTGCCGGTCGCTATATAGACGAGAACGGCGTCGAGCAGAACGGCCTTGCCTCGGCGGCGCCGATCGAGGGGGGCCGTCTCATCTCGACCCCCCGCTATGCGTTCGAGGTGCCGGACTGCGAGTTCCCAGCAGGCTATACCTGGGAGTATGCGCGCGACGGCATGGCACCGGCCCCCGAGGACGCGCACGACGTGGTTGTGGTGACCGACGGGGCCACGGGGGAGCCCGCCGTTGTGGCCTACACCGTGGGGGCGAGCCATGGGGAGTTGCTTGAAGCCTTGGGGGCAGATTCTTTTGCGACGCTTTCCAACGGCTACCGGTGCTTCTTCGGGGGCATCGCCACAAATGCCAGGTTGTTCTCCGAGGAGGCCTTTTCCGTTTTTGCCCTCCCCGAAGAGCGGGCGTCCGGCGACGGGGCCGCTGTCTGGGGGCAACGGTTCCACCCGCTTGCCGGCTCCTACGACATGGTTCAGGGGATCGAGGGCATGACGGCGTCGCCGGAGGCATACCTTGCATGGGGCTCGGCCGAGGACGGCCGGCTGCGCATCACGACCCCTTCCTACACGGTGCTCCTCCCCGAAGGCTGGACGGCGGACGCCTACCGGATCAGCTTTGACTCCAACGAACGGGCTCTCGAGAGCTGCAGCATGAGGATTGCCGACCCGGAGACGACCTTTTGGATCAGCCTGCGTTTTTCGGATGCGCCGGTCATAGAGTCGCCGGCTGTCCGCGAGATCACGGTGGCCGTGGCCCCCGACGGCAGGGAGCTCGTTGTGGGCGGCATGGCGAGCGCTTCCTCCACGGTCGATGGCGAGCTGCTCGAAGAGTTGGCGGCCGGGTTGCGGCTGCTTTAGGGCAATCCTCAAAACCGCCGCCACCGCGTTCCGCTCGGGCTTATGTGCCCCAGCACACCGCGCCCCCGCGCGCCTTGTGGCAGCAGTTTTGTGTTCGGCTTTAGAAAATTGCCCCCCTTGCCTGCGCTTCTTTTGTTTGGCGGCTGCCGACGGCGGTCGCCTTTTATTTTTTGTCTTATATCTGGTACACTTGTAAAATAATCTCATGTAACCGTGGAGGATGGAAGGTTTATGGCCGCCCTTTCTGGTTCGAACGGGTATCATGTGGTTGTTTGTGCGGTTGGAGGCATTAATTGTTGCATAGGTTGATGTGTGCTCTTGACAGTGAGGGGAGGCACCGTGGCACCGAGGACAAACAGGCTTTCTGACACCGAGCTCCGGGTGATGGACGTGATCTGGTCCGAAGGGGAGGCGAGCGCATCGCGAATCGCGGGGGTGCTCAAGGAACGGTACGGTTACGACGTGACCACCGTGTACACCCTTATATCCCGCTGCATAAAGAAGGGGGCCGTCGAGCGCTGCGAGCCCGGGTATGTGTGCCGCCCCCTGATTCCCCAGGAGAAGGTGCAGGCCGAGGAGACCGACGGGCTTATCGACCGGCTCTTTGGCGGTTCTGCCGACAAGCTGTTCGCCGCGTTGGTCAAGCGCAAGAAGCTCTCGCCTCAAGAGATCGACCGGCTGCGCTCCCAGGCCGACGATATCGAGGTTGTCGAGTAGACCCGTGTGCCGCAGCGGTTACAATAGCGGTTCGTAGTCGGCTGGGAGCCTGCCATGAGCCTGATGCAGATTTGCCTACAGGGTTCGTTGATGATCGCGATCGTGTGTCTCCTGCGGGCCCTTCTGCTGCGCCGCGTTCCCAAAATGACGTTCTATATCCTGTGGCTTGTGGTGTTGGCACGTCTGCTCGTGCCGTTCTCCATTCCGGTCGCCGTGCCCGATGACTTCGTTCCCGGGTGGATTACGTCGCTTCCGTTCATGCCCGACCCCATATCGGCCGACGAGGCCGGCGCCGCGTTGGCCGGGGGGCTGGTGGGGATCTCGTCGCGCCTCATGGGCGCGGTCTCGTGGGCGCCCTCGGCCGATCCCATGGTGATCGTCCAGCGCATCTGGATGGTTGGCTCGGCGGTGGCCTTGATCGTCCTTGTGGTGCTCTACATCTACAACATGTGGTATTTCTCTCGAGCCCTTCCCGTCGAGAACCGCATCGTGCGCGGGTGGGTCAAGGCCCATCCCACGCTGCGCCCCATCCGTGTGCGCGAAAGCCGCCGGATCCACTCTCCCCTGACCTATGGGGTCGTGCGGCCCGTCATCGTGGTGCCGGTCGACTTTCCTTGGAACGACGCCTCCAAGGCCGCGCTTATGCTCGAGCATGAATACACCCACATCGTGCGCTTTGACATCCTATACAAAGCGCTGGTCATGGCCGCCGTCTGCGTATATTGGTTCAATCCCCTCATATGGGTTATGGCGGCTTTGTCGAACCAAGACATCGAGCTTTCGTGCGACGAGCGGGTCGCCTGCCGCCTCAACCCCCACGGACGTTCGGTCTATGCGCACGCGCTGATCGATGCGGTGGAGCGACAGGGCGTCGCGCTGCCGGTCTTCAGCGGTTTTGGCGCGAGCGCCGTTGCGGGGCGCATACTGGCCTTGGGCAACGTGCACAGGCCCTCGCTGCTGCAGGGTCTTCCCTTTGCGCTGGGGCTTGCCGTCACGGCGGCCTTCATGGCGGTCACGCCCATCGTGGCCACCGCGCCCGTGGATTCGCTCGCACGGGCCGGGCTTACCCTGTTCTCCCAACCAGCCTCCCTCTCTGAGGGCGGAAACGAGCAGGTTCGGGAGGGCGTCAACGTGCTTACGACGCCGCGCTATGTGGTCAGGACCTCTGACGAGGCGTTTCAGGGCGGCTTGGATTGGGAGTATGCTGCCGGAGGGGACCCCCGCTGCCCCGATGGGGCCGTCGACGTGCTGGCCGTTACCGACCGAACCACAGGCGAGCTGGCCTTTATCGCGTACGGCTTTCCCTACGTGAAGCTCTACGCCGACCCCGACGTCACGGTGGCTCCCTACGCCATGGAGGGGTTCTGCCAGTTCGTGGTAGGCCGTCCGGCGGCGGACGACTGCGCCACGGTCGTGGCCATCCCCGCAGGGCGCGACCCCGAGCTCGCTGGGCGCTGCCCCGAGTCCCTTGAGGGCATCGTGCTCGGGGATGGCGCGGCAGGGTCCCTCGACGTGAATTCGGACGTGCTGCGCGAGAGCCGTGCCGCGGGGCTGTGCCCGAGCTTTGGTTCCCACGGGCTGCGCAACGAGGTCTGGGGCCTGGACGAGGGCGACGCGGACCCGGCGGCCTACCTGGCCCACGCCACGATGGGGGTGCGCAGCACCACGGTGGAGACGACGGCCTTCTCCATCGAGATCCCGGTCGGCATGTATGTGGCGAGCTACGGCTACAACGGGTTTTTCTACAAGGAATGGGATCTGCTCGCCCCCGAGCGCAGGGCCGCCCTGTGCTTCGAGCTGCCCGACGGCAACGACGTCTCGGTCTACTGCCGCCCTGTGGGGTCTGCCCCCGAGCGCGACGAGCTGTGGCTCCAAACCCGCGTCGAGCTGGTGTGCGGCGATGTGCCGGCACCCGAGGGCTACGAGATTGTGGTCGAAGGGCAGGTGCGCTTCACCAACGCGTCGGGCGACCTTCCGGCAAGCTCCGTCCAGGCCGAGGCAGACCTACGCATGGTTGCCGGCTGGCTGTAGAGCGCCCTTAGAGCATTTTGAATAAAACCCTGCACCGCGTTGCGTCGGGACTTATGTGCCTTAGCACACCGCGTCCCGCCGCGCCTTGTGCAGAGGCTTTCTCAAAACGCTCTACAGCACGCTCACGATGGCGTCGGTCTCGCGGGCGATGCGCATCTCCTCGTCGGTGGTGACCACGCAGATCTTGATGGGCGAGTCGTCGATCGAGATGATGCGGTTCACGCCGATCTGCCCGGTCACGTGGTTGCGCTCGCGGTCCAAGATCATGCCCATGTGGGCCAGCCCCGCAAAGATGCGCTCGCGCAGCTCCCAGGAGTTCTCGCCGATGCCGGCGGTGACCACCACGGCGTCGGTGCGCGTCATGACGGCGTAGAACGACCCGATGGCCTTCTGCACCTTGTAGACGTACATGTCGATGGCAAGCCCCGCGCGCTCGTCGCCGGCGTCGGCGGCTGCCAACACGTCGCGCATGTCGGACCCGATACCCGAGACGCCCAAGATGCCGCTCTGCTTGTTCAGCAGCTCGTCCATCTCGTCGAAGGTCTTGCCCTCGCGGCGCATGATGTAGGTGATGATGGCCGGGTCGATGCTGCCCGAGCGCGTGCCCATCATGAGCCCCTCGAGCGGCGTGAACCCCATGGTGGTGTCGATGGACTCGCCGTGGTTGACCGCCGTGATGGAGCCGCCATTGCCCAAATGGCAGGTGATGAGCCCCAGGTCCTTGAGGGGCCGGCCCAAAAGGTTGGCCGCCTGCTGCGCCGCGTAGCGGTGGCTCGTGCCGTGGGCGCCGTAGCGGCGGATACGGTAGTCGTCGTAGTAGCGCAGGGGCAGCGGGTACATGTAGGCCTTGGGCGGCATCGTCTGGTGGAACGCCGTGTCGAAGACGGCCACCTGCGGCGTGCCGGGCATGAGGCGGCGCAGCAGGTCGATGCAGGCATCGGCGCTGGGGTTGTGCAGGGGAGCCAGCTCCTCGCAGCGGGCGAGCTTCTCGCGCGCGTCGTCGTCGACCAGCACGGCCTCGCAGAAGTACTCGCCGCCGGCCACGACGCGGTTGCCCACGGCGTCGATCTGGTCGAGGCTCTGGATGGGAGACGCCGGGTCGCTCACCAGCATGTGCAGCAGCTCCTCCAGGCAGCCGGCCACCGAGAGGCCCTCGACCGCGCAGGGCTTCTTTGCGAAGTCGGGGGCAAACGCCACGTTCATGAAGGCCTGCGGGGTGCCGACCTTCTCGGCCAGGCACTTCATGAGCGAGATCTTTCCGTTGGTCTGGATGAGCTGGCACTTGAGCGACGAGCTTCCGGCGTTCACAACGAGCACGAGCATGGCGGCCTCGATTCCAGGAGGGTGGGGCAGGCGAGAAGCCCGCGAGGTATATGGGTGGTTGTACCCCGTGGGGGCGGTTTGGCGCGTGACGCCCGTCACAGCCCTATGAGATCCTGCAGCTCGTCGCGGGTGTGGACCTCGAGCTTGGCGTAGAGTCGGCGGGCGTGGGCTCGTACAGTGTTCTCGCTGATGTAGAGTTCTTCGGCGATAAAGGCTTTTGAGCGGCCCTTAGCCAGCAGCTTGAGCACCTCGACCTCGCGGTCGGTGAGGCCGCGCTCGCGTCCGATGATGTCGCAGCGCACGTCGATGGTGGCGTGCTCCTGAACGGGGACCTTCTCGTTCATGTCGTCGAAGATACGACGGATGTCGGGGTTGGTGGAACCCAGGCAAAAGACCATGGCCACGCCCAAGGTCCAAAGCGATCCCAGGCACACGGGAATCGCCCAAGAGGCTGCGTTGTGGGCCAGTACAAAGTAACCGAACAGCCCTCCCAGATACGAGCCTCCCACGTAGAGGCTCCACCCAAAGCCAAAGACCGCAAAGGGATGGAGCCAGCTGTGGTGGGCCACGTCCGAGAGCAGCAGCCAGAGCAGAATCACGATGAGGCTCGTGGTGACGCTGCTGCAGATGGAGCGCAGGCCTTCGAGGGACCCGAGGCCCGAGCAGACGATGGATGTGGCGAGAAAGAGGAACACGAAGCGCCAGAGCTGCACAAAGTCGACGACACGGTTCAGCTTGAATATCCAGAGGAGAACGGCGACAGAAAAGGCCAGCTCGATGATGTGACCGAGAAACAGCATCCAAGGACCGCCGGAGCCTCCGCCTGCTACGAAGGTCTGCAGGCGCCGCACCGTGCAGAAGACGAACACGCACACGGCGACGGGGGCGAGCGATGTGTAGGTATCGCGCCGGTACAGGATTTCTCCGCGGCGTTCATAGGGCGCGACCCAGTTGGTCTTGGCCATGCTGCGCAGGGACAGGAGGGAGACGACGGGCAGGGCGAGCGCGCAGACGGCGTCTACCGGCGCTGGGGCCGTGTCGAGGACGACTTTGACGATGGGCCCGATGATGTAGGAGCCAAACAGGCAGACGGCCGCGTCGCGGATGTTGAGGTCGGCGTAGGGAATGGACCAGCGAAGGTAGCCCCAGCCCATGCAAAGGCCGGCGCTTATGACGTTTGCCCAGTTCCATCCGGCTGATTGGAATCCGAGCAGCGATTGGAGCGCTACCGACACGGTCGTGGCCAGCATGAGTGTCGTCATAGGGACGTCCCAGGCAAATACCTTGGAGGAGACGCCCGCGGGATCGAGGTGCGGGCGGCCTGCGGATTGCCCGGCGCGGGACTTGAGGGTGAAGGCGACGGCAACGGCAAGCATGGCGAAGGTCATCACGCCGTAGATGGTGAGCCAGCGGGGGGAGCTGGAGCGCATAGGGGTGGTGTTGAACCAATAGATCCAGACGTGCATGGTCCACAGGCTGAAGAAGGGAAGCAGGTGCTTGAGGGGCAGCTTGAGGATGCCGGGGTCGTGCAGGGAGCCGACGGCGGGGAGTGTTCGGTTCGGCCATCCGGCCGGGGCCTGCCCCTCCTTGTGAAGTGCGTGCTTCATCTTGCTGCCCCTTGCCGCGCGGCTTGTTGTGCGGATCGGCCGAAATACCTGGTCAAGTATAGCAATCGGATACAAAAGAAAGGGCGGCGACGCGGAGCATCCCTGGTAAACGTTGTCTGGGAACCCGCTGCAAAAAAGGCGGCCGACGTGGGACGGTGAGCCGCGCGCCGGCCGCCTTGTACGGGCGGATGGGGATTCTTGTTTACGGGTTTTACGAGTGGCAGGTGTAGCACTCATACACGTCTTCGTGGTGACAGTCCTGGCAGAGCGTCGGGGCCAGGCTTGCGGGCTTGGATTCGGCGTGCATCTTATGGCAGCTCTGGCAGGAGATGTCCTTGTGCTCCTTGACGTCGGGGATGTCGTGGGGGTTTACCACGGTGCCTTCGGAGTCGGTGAGGGCGGAGCAGTCGGCGGTCGCTTCGGCGAGCGCCTCTGAGGGATGGCAGGTCGCGCAGGTTTCGACGGAGAGGTCGCTCTTCTTGAGCTTGGTGGGCACTTTGGCGTTGGGCTTCATCTTGCCATGGATGTCGATGAGCGCGTCGTCGGCGTGGCAGTCGGTGCAGCCGAGGCCGAGCGCCGTGTGCAGCGAGGCCGCACAGGTCTCGTCGTCGAGGGACTTGGCGGGAACCTCGTGGCACGAGGTGCAGTCCGTCTCGTCTGCCCAGGCAAGCAGCTCGTCGCTGGGGCCGGCCGCTTGCGCCTCGTCTTGCTGTTCGGCCTTGTTGGCAGCCTGCTGAGCCTGGGTGTCGGCTTTGTCGGTGGCCTTGCCAGCGGCAGCCGTGGCGGCGAAGGCCGCACAGGGAAGTGCAAGGGCCAGCGCGCACGACAAAGCCGCGATGGCGTGGCGAACCTGAATGTGCATGGTTTTCCCTCCGTGGTCGGGTGTCAGTCGGATCGGATGCAGGGATGCGCCCCGAAAGGACTGGTCTTCTCGGGGCGCAGCGGTTTGGCTATGGTTGGGCCGCTTGGGGTCGTTTGGCGTTGCGGCCGCAGGCGATCTTACGCCCAGCTCTCCAGGGCGCTCACAGACTGGCCGGCCACCATGCCGTTGGTGAACGCCTCGCAGACGTTGCCGCCGCCGGCGTAGTAGCGGTAGAACAGCGAGCCGAACTCGCCAGCCTCGTACAGGCGCGGGATGGGGTTGCCCTTCCAGTCCTTGACCTGCATCTCGGGCGTGCGGTCGCCGCCGCCGTTGGTGTTGAGGTAGGAGAGGCACACGCGGGTGGCGTAGAAGGGGCCGTCGGTGATGCCCATGCCGACGCCGTCCTCGCCCTCTTCGGCCTTGGTGGGGGTGCGACCGAAGACCGGGTCCTCGCCGTTGGCGCCGTTCTCGTTGTATTGGGTGATGGTGTCGATGAAGTTGGCCAGGTCATCGCCCTCGAAGCCCATCTTCTCGCCGAGCTCTTCGATGGTATCGGCCATCAGGACGATGCCCATGTCGACCTCTTCGAGGTTGTCGTCGGACCACTGGTGGATACCGTCCTCTTCGCCGTGCAGGCCGACCCAGCCCTGGCCTTCGACGGGGTTGGACCAGTTGAAGATGGTCTTGATGCCGCGGCGCGTCTCGTCGTACACCATCCACCAGGGGTAGTTGGCGGTCTCGAGGGTGGGCTGCTCCTGGATGAAGCAGGGCTCGGGGTAGCGCTTGTCGTGGGCAGGCCAGCGGGTGTTCTCGTTGTAGAAGCGCTTGCCGTGATTGTTGATGTACACCATGTGGGTCAGGTCGCCGGCGTCCCAGACAGAGCAGGACTGGTGGTACTGCTTGGAGAGGTCGTACTGGCAGGCGGAGCCATACTCGACGGCGGCCATGTGGCGCAGCTTGGCGCCGATCTCCATGAGCATCAGGATACCGTCGCCGGTGTTGTAGGGCGAACCGATCTGGAACTGCTCGTAGTGCTGGCGCACGAAGTCGCGGACCATGTCGTAGTTGTTCTCGAAGCCGCCACAGGCCATGATGACGCCCTTGTTGGCCTTGACGGTCTTCTCGACGCCGTCGATCTCGGCGCGGACGCCAAAGACCTCCTTGGTCGTCGGGTCGAAGATGAGGTGGGTGACGGGGGCGTCGTAGTTCACGGTGATGGAGTCGGCGTAGCGGTCCTCGATGACGTCGAGCAGGGCGTGCCACTTGTTGTAGCCCTCGCCCTTATCGTACTCGGTCTCGATCTTCATGCTCAGGACGTTGGACTTCTCGTAGGTCACGCCGTTGAAGGTCTTGGACTGGCGGTCGGGGTCGTTCTCGGAAATCTCGACCTCGAAGACGTTGTCGTTGAACCAGTAGGGCATAGCCTCGACGTTGGCGGCCATGGCCTGGACCTCGTCCTCGGGGCAGCCGTCCCATGCGATGGCGCGCCAGTAGTCGGCGGCACCTTCGCCGCTGGCGAGCTGGATATAGCCGCAGCACACGGCGCTGTTACCGCCGGCGTGCTCCTTGGGGGCCTTCTCGAACACCTGGACCTGGGAGCCGGCGGCAGCGGCGGAGATGGCGCTGGCCTCGCCGGCGAACCCGAAGCCCATGACGACGACGTCGGTCTCGATATCCCAGGACTCGGGCAGGTCGTTGATGTGGGCGGGCGTCTCGGCGAACGCCACGTTGGTGGCGGCGGCCAAGGCGGCGGCCATGCTCATGCCGGCTGCGGTGGCGCCCTTTACAAACGAACGACGGCTAGTGGACATGCTTGCATCCTCCCCTTAAAGAGACGTTGGCGGGCCGTTTGGCACCGTGGGCGCCGTTGCCCGCCGTGGACGAGTTCTATTTTGGGAGGCGGGGTGCACAAAGCATCTTCCAAAGAGGGTACATTGGCGTTTATAGGGTTCTACCAGGGGAAATGACAGGCTAACACTTTACGTGTTACAGGTGGTTTGGAGAGAAACTCACACCTGTTGAACCTTGCGGTTGGGAGAGGGGGACGGGTTGCCTCTGCCCCTGCCCGTTAAACGGAAGGCTGGGGCAACGCTCACGGGCCTCGTGCTCTAAGAGTCTGCCGACATTGATTTGGAGTCCCTCTATGCGCGACGAACCGACGACCTGATGGGCCTCTCTGCACGACGCGCCGTCTGTGCCCTACAATAGCCCTGCGTCGAAATCGTGGCAAAGGGGGGGGCATGGAGATCCAGCAGCTCAGATACTTCGTTCATGCGGCGTGCTGCTCGAGCTTCCGCGAGGCGGCCGAGGGCCTCTTCGTCACGCGGGCCGCCCTGGGCAAGGCAATCTCGACCCTTGAAGCTGAGCTGGGACAGCCCCTGTTTGACCGTTCGCGCGACGGTGTGTGCCCCACCGCCTTTGCCGCTTCCTATCTGAACCAGGCGCGGGCCCTCGTTGACGATTTCGACCGTCTGGCCGCCGCCATGAAGGGCGATGTTCGGATTCCCGAGGTGCACCTGTGTATCCCAACCTCGTGGTACGGTCACTTCGCCGACCGGGTAGACGCTTGTCGCGCAGCTTTTGCCGGCCGCGTGGAGGTGCTGGTCGAAAGCTGCACCGACGCCGAGTGCGTCCGGCGTTTCTCCTCCGGCGCCGCAGAGCTCGTTGTGACTCACATCCCGCTCAAAAACGCCTATGACGAGGGGCTTCTTCTCCTGCGTACGCCGCTCTATATCGCCATGAGCGAACGTAATCCCTTGGCGGTCAAAGAGGAGTTGACGATCGAGGACCTGTTCGACCAGGACATTTTTTACTACACATGCGGTTTTGACCAAGTTTGGTGGGTTCCCACTGTCGGCAACGGCCGCGGCCACTTCGACAACGACCTCATGCACATCTATGCTTGCGTGCATCGCAACGAAGGGGTTCTTCCCACGCCGCTCTATACGGTTCCCGAGTTCCAGCAGGGCATCGTGTGCCGTCCTGGCCCCAAAGGGGAGCACGACACGATCGAGACGTTTTGCTATATTGCGTCGGACGTGCGGCGAGACCCGCATCTTCTCGAGGCGTGCCTTGAGGTGCGGAAGGTCCTGGCGTCCTCTTCGGTCCCGTAGCGGTCGAGCGTTTTGGTTGCCGCACCCGCGCGCATCTCTCGCTTTTCAGGCTTTTGGCGCCGCTGCATACTCCTTGCCGACACGCGGGCCGTCGCCTGCATCGCCACAGACAAGGGGAGAAGCTATGAGCATCACGCGCAGCCAGTTTGTAAAAGGAGCGGCCACCGGTATTGTGGGTACCGGACTTGCCGCCGCCACTGCCTGGGCCGATGAACCCACCCAGGCTCCGGCCGCCCGGGGTATGACCGCCGCCGACTGGGAAGGAACGTGGTCCTTCGAGATTGCCCCCGAGCCCATTACTGACTTCGCTCAGACCTATGAGACCGAACTCATTGTGGTGGGCGAGGGCTACTCGGGCCTCTGCTGCGCCTGCTCCGCAGCCCAGCGCGGCGTTAAGACCATGATCGTGACCGGCTCCACCGCTCCTACCTGCCGCGGCGGTTCGAACAACGCCACCTACAGCCGCGTGATGGAGGCTGCCGGCATTGCCCGCGAGGACTTTGATATCGAGAACGTCTATCAGGAAGAGATGATTACGGCCAATAGCGGTCGTGTCGATATGACGAAGTGGTCGCGCTATGCCAACAGCTCAGAAGAGGCCATGAACTGGATCCTCGACATCGTCGAAGCTCGCGGTTATTCGGCCTGCCTTGAGGGTTGCAACACCGACCCCGATGACCCGCGCAGCCCCACCACGATGTTCCCGGCCTCCCACTGCTTCATCAGCGAGGACCTCACGTTTGCCGGTATCGGTCAGATTTTTGCGGTCAACAGCCTCGAAGACGAGTTCAAGCAGAACGGCGGCGAGGTCTTCAACGGGCATGTGGCCAGGCAGCTCACTCGTGGTGGCGTGGCCAACGGTACCGAGGGGCGGGTCGACGGCGTGATCGCCCAGAACCCCGACGGCGACTACGTGCTGTTCAAGGCTACCAGGGCCGTGGTGCTTGCCACCGGCGACTTCTCGCGCGACCGCGACATGCTCGCCAAGTACTGCCCTCAGGCCATCGAGTTCGTGGACTGGGACAAGGCCGCCTATTGGGATGAGGAGGAGGGCTACGACTACGGGCTGCATCCCGATGAGAGCGCCGGCCTCTACCATGGCGACGGCCACAAGATGGGCCTGTGGGTAGGCGCCGCTTGGCAGCACACCAACCCCTGTGCAATGAACGTGCAGGGTAGCTGGGTCTGTTCCACCCAGCCCTACGGCAGCCATCGCGGCCTTGTGGTCAACAATCGCGGCATCCGCTATTCCAATGAGGATGCCAACGCCGGCTTCGTGGCCCAGGCCCAGCACATGCAGCCCGACCGCCAGTCCTGCTGCATCTGGGGCCTCAACTATGCCGAGGACGCCGCCCCCTGGCACTCCTTCGGGCAGCACCACGGCGACGACGCCATTGCCCCCGAAGCTGTTGTGGCCGGTTGGGACGAGAACGTCGAGGCGGGCCTCTACTTCAAGGCCGACACCATCGAGGAGCTTGCCGAGGCCCTGAGTCTGCCCGTGGAGCAGACCGTGGCTACGGTGAATCGCTATAACGAGCTTTGCGACGGCGGCCGCGACCTGGACTTCTTTAAGAAGGCCCGCTATATGGTGCGCATCGATCCGCCCTACTACGGTGCCTATAACACGCTGCCCCAGTTTTTTACGGTGCATGGCGGCCTGCGCACCAACACCGACATGCAGGTTTGTGATGTCAACGACAACCCCATCCCCGGCCTCTACAACGTGGGCACCATGGTGGGCGACTTCTTCACGAACATCTACACCTTCCGCATCCAGGGCCAGTCGTACGGCTCGTGCCTGACCTTTGGCTACCTCACCGGCAAATACATAGCCGAGAACGAGTAGGGAATAACCCTATAAGGCAAGGGCCCGTCTTCCGAGGTGTGCTCGGGGGCGGGCCCTCACGTTGGGTGCCTCTCCATCTCCGACGCTTCCTTTACTGACTGCCAGCCTCCAACCCCCGATACGCAGATAGACGAGGCGTCGCATGTCCGAACAGTCCCGAATTGTGATTTGGCGGCAACTAAAGCGACAAAGCCACAGGAGGTTTGAGGAGAAGCTCGCATCGGGTGAACCTTGTGGCGGGGAGGGGCTGTTGGGGTTGTAGACGCATGCGGACGTGCGCCGGTTACGTCTCTGCGACCTCCTTGACTGCTCGCCGATTGGGACGTATCCCGCGCAGCACGAACAGCTCCACCACAAAGGCGCATCCCACACACCCTGCGGCCACAAAGGGCAGCACCGCCAGCGGGGCGTTAAGGATGATGGCGCCTCCCATGGCCGATCCCAAGGCGCTCCCCAGCTGCATACCCGAGCCCGAGAGCGCGATGGCCATAGGGGCCGATGAACCGGCGATACGGGTGAGCAGCAGGTTTTGGGCGGGCACAAACGACCAGTCAAAAACCACCCAGAGGCATAGGGCCACCGCAAGGGCCAGGGGCACGTTGTAAAGCAGCCCCACGGCCAGCAGGCAGACGCCCTGCATCGACAGGGCAATCGGAATGGTGGTGGTGCATCCAAAGCGGTCGCTCACCCAGCCGCTGCCCTTGGAGCCCACGATGCTCATGAGCCCCGCTACCAGCAGCACGGTGCTCACAGCATGGCCCTCGGGGCCAAAAACGCTTTCGAGGAAGGGCGTCACATAGGTGTAGAAAACGGCAAACCCCGTGTTCATGACCATCATGACCACGATGGCCACGGCCACCACGGGGTTGGCGAGCGGGGCAAAGCGCTCTCGCAGGCTCGCTTGGGCGCCGGCGGCCACGTTGCCCGGCAAAAGGCGCGAGAGCGCGGCTGCGGCACCGGATGCAAAGACGCCCAGGGCCAGGTAGAACCAGTGCCAGTCCATATAGACCACGAGCGTGCGCGCCATCGGCATGGCGAGCACCTGCGAAAGGCTGAATCCAAGCATGACGTTGGAGAGGGCACTTCCCTCGTGGCCCGGTTCGGCCAGCTTGGTCGCCATGGCCGTGGCGGTGGAGGTGAACGTTCCGTTGCCGGCACCCATGGCCACGCGGGCGGCCAAAAGGGCGGCGTAACTCGAGGTGCTGCCCATCACGAGCATGCCCGCCGCCATGAGGACGAGGCCCAGCACCAGCTGGGAGCGTTGTGTCCAACGACTGGTGAGCACCAGGATGGCCGGCGTCCCCAACGCACTCGACAGGCCGAACACCGTTACGAGCTGGCCCACTTCTGTCAGGGTGACGCCTGCTGATGCCGCGATGCGGTCGGGCACGCCCAGGATGAACTGCTGCGAGCAGCTCAGCATGAAGCAACATGTCGCCAACAGCCACACCACGCGACTTCCGCGCATCTCCCCGTGCCCCTTTACCCTCGAGCAGCCGCCCGTAGGCGGCCACACGGCCATGCAAGTCTGTCTATGCTAGCGCGTTTTAGTGCGCCGTGCGGCGGATACCTCCAAGGCGGTGCGACGGCGGCGGCCTGCGGCTGGTCGCATCCCGCCACTTCGCCTTGTGGCCATAATGCTTCCGAGAGTTTCTTCATGGTGAAATATATTATAAAAATAGGAAACTTTATGTGGCCCCGGTGCCGAGGACAGATTTCTGGGCACCCCGGGCATACACCCAGCAGCTTGGTTGGACAGTTGGGTTCGGCCACGTTCGAAACGAGGTGTCTTATGACTGCTCCCCTTGAGGGCATTAAGGTTGTGGACTGGACCGAGGTGCAGTCCGGGCCGTCCTGCACGCAGATGCTGGCCTGGTTCGGTGCCGAGGTGATCAAGATCGAGCGCCCTGGCGGCGGCGACCCCACCCGTGCCGAGATGCGCGACATCCCTAACTCCGACAGCCTCTACTTTTTGCAGCTGAACTCCGACAAGAAGTCGCTGACGCTCAACTGCAAGACGCCTGAGGGCAAGAAGATCCTGACCGACCTGCTCAAGGACGCCGACATTTTTGTTGAGAACATCGGCCCCGGCGACGTCGAGAAGATGGGCTTTGGCTGGGACGACGTCCACAAGCTCAACCCGCGCCTGATCATGGGCTCCATCAAAGGCTTTAACCCTGGGTCGCGCTTTGAGCATGTGAAGGCCTTTGAGCCGGTGGCTCAGTGCGCCGGGGGCGCCGCCACCGCGACCGGCTGGTTCTCGGGCCCCGACAACATCCCCACGCAGTCGGGTGCCGCCCTGGGCGACTCCAACTCGGGCATGCACCTGCTCATTGGCCTGCTTGCGGCCCTGTGTCAGCGCGAGCGCACGGGCGAGGGCTGCTACGTGTACCAGTCGATGCAGAATGCCGTGCTCAACCTCTGCCGCATCAAGCTGCGCGACCAGCTGATCCTCGATAAGCTCGGCAAGCTGGACTACTACGCGTGCGCCAGCCCCGACTACAAGTGGGGCAAGGCCATCCCGCGCCCGGCCAACGCCGAGGGCGGCCTGGTGCTCGGCTGGTGCTACAAGGCCAAGGGCTGGGAGACCGACCCCAACGCCTACGTGTACATCGTGGTACAGCAGTCGGCCAAGGGCTTCGAGACCTTCTGCAACGCCCTGGGCTTCCAGGACTGGCTCACCAACCCCGACTTCAACACCGCCGAGGCCCGCGACATGCACAAGCAGCAGGTCTACGCCCGCATCGAGGAGTGGACCAAGCAGTACGACAAGTACACCATCACCGACATGCTCGGCAAGGCCGGCGTGCCCGTGGGTCCGGTCATGGACTGGTACGAGCTCGAGAACGACCAGGAGCTCAACGCCGACGGCACCATCTCGACCGTGGAGCAACCCGGCGTGCGTGGCAGCTTCAAGACCATCGGCATGCCCATGTTCTTCTCGAACTGGAAGCCCGAGTACGGCCCTGCGCCCGAGCTCGGCGCCAACAACGAGGAGATCCTCGAGGGCCTGGGCTACACGGCCGACCAGATCGCCCAGCTCAAGACCCAGGGCGTCATCGAGTAACGACGTTTGCGCCTGAGGGCGGCGGAGCCCGAAGGCATGACGATAGCGATAGCGCGCGACCGGCGCCTCCGAGTCTCTTGCGGCTCGGGGGCGCTTTTTGTGCGCGGCGGGTGAGGGGACGGACCGGGGGGTCGGCCTTGAAGCCCCGGCTTTCTGGGCCTTAGTCGGTCGAGCGGTAAAAGCCGAGATGTTTCCGCGCAAAGGGAGTTCTGGCTAGGCCCGCCAGGCCCCCGATGTCCCCGATTTACCCGCAGCGGAGAATCCCCCCGTGACCAACGCCCTTCTGAACTGCGGTTTTATCGGGGTTGCCCCCAGGTTCGGCTCCCCACCCGCCTGGAAAGGCCCCCCGCTGCCCCCGACGGACCGCCGGCGCCTAGCCAGAACCCCGATCTTGCGGCTCTATCTCGGGGTTCGCTGTATCGGGAGGGGGTGGGGTGTTGGCGTGGGCGTTTACATTCAGGTCTGCGACAACCTGGATTCCAAGGCGGCTTTTGAGCGAGAATTAAGCCCCTGCGCAAGCTCGTCGGCTTGTTTCCCAAGTTGCCGCTTACTGCCGATCGCCTGCGCACGGGTTATACGCCGGACGACCGCGGGGTCGTTCATGGCATCGGCTGGCTTAGGGAACAGGCGTTGGTAGGACTTCGGTAGAGAGGACCCCCGTGAACATCGAGGTGCGCGCATGCGAGCCGGCGGACGTGCCCGCCATGACCGCGATCTGGAACGAGGTCGTGGAGGACGGAGTGGCGTTTCCGCAGACGGAACCCCTTGCTGCCGACGAAGCCGAGGCCTTCTTCGCAAGCCAGACCTTTACGGGCGTTGCCGTGGATCGGGATACGGAAGAGGTCCTGGGGCTCTACACCCTGCACCCCAACAACATCGGCCGCTGCGGGCATCTGTGCAACGCGAGCTATGCGGTGGCCTCTGCTGCCCGGGGCCAGCGGGTGGGGGAGCGCCTGGTAACCCACTGCTTGGCCCAGGCGTCGCTTTGCGGATTTAGGATCCTGCAGTTCAACGCTGTGGTCGCCACCAACGAGCGCGCCCGCAGGCTCTACGAGCGGCTGGGCTTCGTGAGCCTGGGCACGATTCCGGGTGGCTTCCTCATGAAAGACGGCCACTACGAGGACATCTGCCTGTACTACCACGAGCTGTAGGGCGAGACCTGCTGGTTGCGGGATGAAGCGCGGGGCGGGGCGGTGGCTGGTGGCGTCGCGAGGCGTTGCGGTGTGCCGCAATAATGCGCCGTACATTGCTCCGCAATAATAATCACTATTCACAAGGTACACGAACCTCCATTTTGCGGGCGTATTGGACGGCCGGTGGGTGACTATATAAGAGAATGATATATACGGCCCTCCAAGGTAAACTGTCCGCAAAAAAGGCACCTGCCGCCCATTGCCTTCGCGGACCAAGGTCGCCGTCGCCCCTGGTCCGCCGCCGGTCGCGAACACGGCGTGCCCCCTACCCCAGCGCCTCAGTCAGCTCTCCAAGCAGCTGCAGGTCGCAGGCCACATAGGCCTCGAGCAGCCGGGCCGCCTCGCGGTAGAGCTCGCCGTGGGGCGCCTGCTCAACCGCCTCGGCCCACGTTCCCACCCAAACGCCCAGGTGGTCGCTCAGGAACTCCCGCGATGCCGCAAGGGCCCCGGCTGCCGCGTCGCGGTCTCCGGCCGCCCAGGCGTCGCGGGCCCGCTCGCCCAGGCGTCGCACAAAGTCGATCTCGAGCGCCACGTGGTCGTCGGCCACGTGGGGGTAGCTCTGGGGGATAAGCCCCTGCTCCACGTAGCAGCGGCGCACGTCGAGCGTGGTCTGGCAAAACAGCGTGCCCTCCTTGCCGCGGTGCAGCGACTCCCAGGGGCCGGCTTCGGGTTTGGCGGGCCCCACGAACAGCCGGTTGTAGGCACCCTCCAATCTGTCGACGCTCGCTTCTCCCGCCCCCTGAGCGCGGGCCGCGGCCTCGGCCAGCGCGGCCAGCGGCTTCGCGCCTCGCTCTCCCATAAGCGCATCAACCAGGGTTTGCAGCTCGGTCCCCTCAAGGCTTGCAAGCAGCTCGGCCGAGGGCTCGTTGGCAAACACGCCGTAGAGGGCGCCGTACAGCGCCGGGCGTGCGACAAGGGCGAGCTCGATGACTTCGGGGGAGATGGCGTTCATGGTCGCGGCCGTCCTTTCGTGGGTTCGAGCGCGTGTCAAGAAGGTCGTGCGCGTGGTGCTCCGGGGTTCGTGCGCGGGGTCCTGCGCGCGGGGTCCTATGCACGGCCCTCTTGATACGCGCTTGCTAAACGCCGGGGCTTGCCCGGGGCCTCTTTTATGGGGGAAACGGTCCGTTGTTCAAGAGGCCCCGGGGGAGAAGCCCCGGCGTTTAAGCCGGGTCTGGGTGGCGAGCGGGCGTAGGAGGCGAGCGGCGGACGCAGGCGGTGGCCAAGATGGGATCGGTGGCCAAGACGCCCGCCCCCGCCGCCTGCGCTCTTACCGCGCCCGCCCGCGTACCCGCCCGCCTTTGCGCGCCTGCGCTACACCGTCTGCGAGAGAACCTCGTGGTCGGGGTTGAGCGTGATGCCCTCGATGGCGCCGTCGGGGTTTAGGCGCGAGGGCGTGAACACCACGTTGGGGCCGGTGGAGGTGTCGCTGGTGATCGGGGCTACATAGGCCTGGTCGCCGTACTTGGCGCGGAGCTCCTCGATGTCGCCCCACTCGAGGCAGCGCATGGGGCAGGCGGCCACGCAGTAGGGCTCTTGGCCGGCGTCGATCAGATCCATGCAGAAGTCGCACTTGCGCGAGGTGCCCGACTCGGCGCTCACATAGGGAGCGCCGTAGGGACAGCTCGAAGCGCAGGAGCCGCAGCCGATGCAGGCGTCCCCGTCGCGGTAGACGATGCCGTCGCTCTCGCGCTTCTTGATGGCGCCCACGGGGCACGACTCGAGGCACAGGGGCCTGTCGCAGTGGTTGCACGCGATCGAGACCGAGTAGGCAAAGGCGTCTTTGGGGGTGTAGGCGCCCAGCTCGTCGACCTCCCAGGTGCAGTTTGCCTGGTCGTAGACGCGGCGCATCTTCTCGCCAAGGGGCAGGTTGTTCTTGTCCTTGCAGGCCACAACGCACGCCTTGCAGCCGATGCAGATGTCAGTGTTGTGATAAAAGCCCAGCTGAGCCATGGTGTTGATCCTCCTTCTTACAGGTTTACCACAAGGGGCGCCTTGAGGTAGTCGGGCTCAAGCTCGGGCCCGGTGTACTTCTCGATCTTCACGAGGTTGGTGTTGTAGTTCTGGTAGCCGTCGCCCAGCAGTTGGCTGCGGCAGAGGGTGTTGGCGTTGGCGCCCTCGTCGATACCGGTCTCCTGGTTGAGGCGGCGCCAGTTGCCCTGGCCGAGCAGCACCACGCCGGGCATGAGGTGGGGCACCGTGTTCAGGCGGCGAGCCACCTGGGAGCCCTCGGTGTTGGTGACCAGCACCCAGTCGCCCTTCTTGAGGCCGGCGGCCTCGGCGTCGGCGGTGTTCATGAGCAGGTCGTTGGCAAAGATCTCGTCGAGCTGCTTCACGTTGGCAAACGAGCTGTGGGAGTGGCGGATCACGTGGATGGTGAGCAGCTGGAAGCGGTAGTCGGCTTCTTGGGCCGCCTGCTCGTAGCCCTCGGGCATGGGCTTGTACTTGGGCAGGGCGTCGATGTCGTTGAAGCAGGCGAAGTCGTAGTAGTCCTTAAGCGACTGGCAGTAGATCTCGTACTTGCCCGACGCGGTGCCCACAGGGTTCGCCACGGGGTCGTCGATGAACGCTTTGTGGAAGATGTTCATGAAGTGGTCGCCGTCGTGGCGCTCCAGCTGGTAGCCGCCGCCCTTCACGAACTCGTCGAGGCCGATGAGGCCGCCCTCCACGGGCTCGCCCTCCATGCCCCAGGCGTCCAGGTCGTCCTGGGTCACGGTGACGAGCGGCTTGCGGCTGCCGTCCTCGGCCAGGATCGTGGCGCCCAGGATCTTGTTGAACTCGGCCTGCTTCACGGTCATGCGGGGCACGGTCTCCTCGTCCAGGCCCAGCTTGTCGCAGAGCATGAAGAAGACCTCGGGGTCAGACTTGGCCTCGTAGTAGGGCTCGATCACGCGGCGGCCCACCAGCGCCATCTCGGCCGGGGCCAGGAAGCTGCAGCAGCTCAGCTCCTCCTCGAGGGTGGTGGTCACGGGCAGCACGATGTCGGCGTACTGGGCGTCGGGTACCAGGTAGCGGTCCTGCACCAGCACGAACTCCACGCTCTCCTTGCGGAAGGCGTCCTGCACGTAGGCGCCGCCCGACTGCTGGTTGGCCGGCTGGTGCAGCGTGTCGCGCACGATGCATCGCACGTCGAGGGGCTTGGTCTCGCCGTTGGGGCCGGGCACCGCGTACGCACCCTCCACGATGGCCTTGAACGTCTGCGAGAAGGGCACGCCGTACTCGGTGTTGGGGTCGTAGAGGCCGTTCTGCACCTGGCTGCCGCCGCGGGGCTCGGTGCAGATGGGGTTCACCGGGTAGGTGTAGCCCGACTTGCCGAACGAGACCATGCAGGTGCCGCCGGGGGTGCCGATCTGGCTGTTGGGGTTCGACGCGCCGGCCGAGATCTCGGAGCCGAGCACGCCCACGTTGCCGGTCATCCAGCCCACGGTAAAGAAGAGCTGGGCGTAGCGGTTGCCGTACCAGGTGCGCGCCGGGGCGCCGGAGGACTTCCAGGCCATGGGCTTGGTCGTGGCGATCTCGCGGGCAAAGCCCCTGATCGTCTCGGCCGGGGTGCCGCAGATGGCGCTGGCCCACTCGGGGGTCTTGGGCTGGCCGTCGTAGGCGCCCAGGATGTAGTCCTTAAAGTTCTCGTCGGTCTTGGCGTCCTCGGGCATGTGGTCGGCGTCGAAGCCCAGGCAGTAGGTGTCCAGGAATTCCTGGTCCTGCAGGCCTTCGTCGATCATGACGTAGGCCAGGGCCTCGAGCAGGGCACCGTCGGTGCCCGGGCGGCAGGGGATCCACTCGTCGGCGATGGCCTGGGCCGACTGGTGCAGGTAGGGGTCGACGAAGACGATCTTGGCGCCGGCCTTCTTGGCGTTCAGGAAGTGGTACATGTTGCCGCCCGAGGCGGTCCAGGCGGGGTTGGTGCCCCAGAACACGATGAGCTTGGAGTGGCGCAGGGCCATGCGGTCCTGCGAGTCGGCCACGCCGGAGGACCAGGCGCCGCGCATCTGCTTGGCCACGACCGGGAAGCCGCCCTGAGAGGCCTGGCCCCACGTGGTGAGGCAGCCGCCCAGCGCGTTCAGGATCGGGCTACCGTGCAGGCCGCCGCCCAGGCGGGGCTCAAGTTCGCCCAGCGCAAGGAAGGAGCGGTTGCCGTAGGCGTCGCGGATGCGCAGAAGTTCCGAGGCGATGATGTCGGTGGCCTCGTCCCAGCTGATGCGCTCCCACTCGTCGGCGCCGCGCAGCTCAGGGTGGTAGTCGGTACCGCCGGGCTGCCAGTTCTTGCGCTTCATGGGGTACTTAAGGCGCTCGGGGGCCGTCACGATGCGGCGGGTGCTCATGCCCTTGATACAGGGGCGGCACTGCGGAAAATCGGGGCTGTCGGGGTGCGTGTTGCCCGTGCCCTGGCGAACGATGGTACCATCTACCACGTAGGCCTGGTTGTGGCAGCGGTAAGCGCACGTGGGCGTGGTGCAGTTAAAGCTGACCCACTCGCCCTGCTCCAGGTCGGCCGGGGTCGGTGTGGTCGCGTCGGCCTCCTTGAGCGAGTTGTCGGCCCCCATGAGGCCCACCCCCGAGACCGCTCCCATCACGGCGGCCGCCTTCACCAGGGTGCGGCGGTCGATCGCCGTCTGGCCCAGCCTGTCGAGCGCGCTCTCCATTCCCATGTTCTCTCCCCTCTTGGTTGTGCCGTTTGCCGCGGCGGCGGTTCTTTGCGTTCGCGTTCGTTCGTGGCCGCCGGCCGTGCGCCCAGCATGCGCCAAGGGGCGCCGTAGCCCCGTAAGCGCGCCGTCCGAACGCTGTAAGCGAAACGGCGTAAATCGGGTTCCACCTCCCGTACGAGGCCGCTCCTTGCTGCGCGCGCGTTAAAATCTCGACGCGGGGCTTGACGCGGGCGGCCGTGTCGCCGCCCCCTGTGCCCGTCTGCATCCATGGCGACCCACGCGTCTCGGAGGGAGGAGAAACCCGTGCGCAGCGCTGCCCCCATACCGGCGTTCGCCCTCGGTTTTGGCTTCATGCGTGCCTGGGCCCTCACCTTTCTCAGCAAGAGCGGCGTGGTGCTGCCCCTGTCGATGCTCACCGAGGGCACGCTGCTCGTGTTCGCCCCGATCTTTGTCGTCTCCACGGCAGTTGTCGCCCGCGGGGCGCTGCAACACAGGGTTCGTCTGCTTTCGCGTCCCTGCGTGGTGGTCATGGCCGCCACCCTCGTGGCCGGGAGCCTGCTCATGGGGGCGGGCGAGCGTCTGACCCTTTTTATAGGAGAAGCCCTGGGGGCCCTGGGCTTCTCCCTCTTGCTGCTGCAGTGGGGCGATGCGAGCAGCCGCGTGTCCCACCGCCGCCTGCTGTCGTCTCTGATGGTTGGCTTTGTGGTGGCGGGCGCGCTGTGCCTGGGGGCGTCGTTTGCGTCGGTTGCCGGCAAGGCCGCTGTCTTCGCGGCCTATCCGGTCGCCACGGGCGCCTGCCTGCTGAGCCTTGCCTCCTCGACGCTGCGCAAGGGAGGGCGCCTGGACTACGACGCTCTGGGCAGCGGCTCGCTGGCCGCCGAGCGCTGGGCCGGCGGCGGTCGCCAGCTCCTTGCTCGCCTTGCGGTGGCTCTCTTTGCCATGGAGCTTGTGGCCCGCAGCACCCTCATGCTCTCGGGTGAATACTGCGTGCGCGTGCTCGACTATCCTTCCTGGTCGTTCGAGATGGCGCGCTTCTTGGGCACCGTGGTCGCCGCGGCCGTGTTCTTTGCGCTCGACCGGCTGGCCAAGCAGCCCCTGCGCACGCTGTATGCGCTCGTGCCGAGCACCTTGGTGTGCTCGTGCCTGTTCGTGCACTTTGGCGGGCTGGGGATTCCCTACGTGACCTATGCCATCGCGTTTACCGCCGGGGCGTGGCTCGAGGCGGCGTTCTGGGTGTTCTTTAGTCACTCGTGCACCGCTGTGGGCAAGCCGCCGATCTTTGTGTGGTCGGTGGGGCGCATCGCGTTTTGGGCCTCCACCTTTGTGGGAATCGCCCTATGGTCTGCCCAGGCGGCAGCCTTTGACGGCGGCATCGTGAGCGACGGGGGTGCGCTGACAACCCTCGTCGTGCTTATGGCCCTGGGCGTGGTCTTGGTCTACACGCTGGTTTTGCCGGGCGAGAAGATCGCCGCCATCAGCATCCTGCGCGATCGCGAGCTCGAGACTCGCAAGGCCTTTAAGGATATGGAGTCCACCATCGTGGCGGTGGCCGACCGCGCCGGCCTTTCGCCCCGGGAGCGCGAGGTCTTTGCCATGCTCGCCCACGGCCGCGACACCGCCTACATCCAAGAGCGGCTGTTCATCTCGCAGGGAACCGTGCGCTCCCATCGGGACCGCATCTACCGCAAGCTCAACGTGCATTCGAAGCAGGAGCTGCTCGACCTGGTGGAGCGCGAGTTCGCGGCGAAGGGGTGAAGGGGTACATCGCGGTTCTAGAGCCGCTTTCCGTCGCGGAGCATGCCCTTGGAACCAATGGCTGCCAAGGGGCTTCTGGGTCGCGGGGGGTCTTCCAGGCGGCGCGGGCTTCTTCTCTGTGGACTTCTCCGCTGCGGCGTGCCCTGCCTGCTCCTATGCGCTCGCGTGCACGACCTCGCCGGCGTCGATGACGCCGGTGACCAGCATGCCGAGGGTCTGAGCGGTCGAGAGTCTCTGGCCGGCGATCGAGGTGGAGTACTGCCAGCCGTAGCGGCAGCCCGAGGCGTTGCCGGCGGCCAGCAGGCCGGGGATCGGGCGGAAGTCGTTGCCGAGGATGCGGCCGAACTCGTCGATCACAAGGCCCGAGATGGTCGCCATGATGACGCCGATCTCCTTGGTGCTGCCGTAGGCGTAGAACGATCTGTCTTATTGGGGAGTGCCGCTTGTTGGGGGCTGGTCGAATTGTTGTTTCTTGACAGTGGAAGCGCCGGAGCGCCCGAGCCAACCCGCGGGTCCTCCGGCCAAGCTCTCGAATCGACTCTCGAATATTAGAGAGCTACTCTCGAAATTCGTGAGCATTCGTGAGTGGATTGGAGAGTATTCGAGAGTGGATTCGAGGGTCGAGGTATACTTCGCGGCATCCATCAGCCCGAAAGGAGCCGTCCTGATGAATGCCGCCGAGCTTATGGCCGTTGTTAGTCGCCTGCGCCAACAGGGGATCGACGACGCCCATGTGGAAGTAAAGGCGGGCGCCTCATCGCTGAGCTCGGATGTTTGGGAGAGCGTGAGCGCGTTTGCCAACACGCGGGGCGGTGTCATTATTTTTGGACTTGATGAGAAGAACGGCTTTACGGTTGTTCCCGGTTTTGCCCTTGACAAGGTGCGTCATCAGTTTGTCATGGGGATTGGAGACGGTGGCCCTGACAACTGCGTGATGGTCAACGCCCCTCAATATGAGCTGGAACGGGTCGATTTCGAGGGGTCGCAGGTGCTTGTGGTGGAGTTGGGCGAGACGGACCCTCGGCTTAAGCCCTGTTATATCAGGCGCAAAGGATTGGCCAACGGTGCTTACAAACGCATAGATGACGAGGATGTCAAACTCTCGGCCGCCGAGATCTATGAACTGGAGAACGCACTTAAACCATCGCTCGCCGATCAAGCGGTGGTTTTTGGGGGCGACCACAGTCGATTTGGACCAAGGGCTTGTAGATGACCTTGTACTGCGCAAGCAGAGGCAGGGTTCCAAGGCTCTGAAAGGTGTTGACAACCGCGTGGCCCAACTTGCCCGCCTTAACGTGACGAACGGGGGCGGGGATGTGCTGGTGGCGGGGCTTTTGGCGCTCGGAGAATATCCCCAGCAGTTTTACCCGCGCCTCGTTGTGGACGTAGCGGTGCATGCGGGGTCTGAGAAGTCCATCCCGGGATTTGCCCGCTTTCTTGACCGGGTCGTCTGCGAGGGCCCCTTGGGCGAGGTGGTGCAGGAATCCGTTCGCGCCGTGGTCAAGAACCTCCGAACCTATAGCGTCGTTCGGGGTGCTGGGCGCGAAGACGTATGCGAGATTCCAGAGGAGGTGCTGCGCGAGGCGATTGCGAATGCGGTGGTGCATCGGGAGTACGACCCATACTTCCTGGGACAGTCGGTATCGGTCGATGTGTATTCCGATCGAGTCGAGATTATCAACCCGGGTGGTCTGTGGGGTGGCAAAACCATCGACAATCTGGCCGACGGCACCTCGCGTTGCCGCAATGCGTCCCTTATGAAACTCATGGAATCGGTGCCTCTTCCTGATGCCGGTGGGTTTCCGGCCGAAGGGCAAGGCTCAGGGGTTGCCCTGATGATCCAAGAGATGAAGGCCAGGGCGCTGGAACCCCCGCGCTTTGAGGCCGGGGTCGACTTCTTTAAGGTCGTGCTGGGGTGTAGCGGTACCGAACTGCCCGAAAACCGCCTGTGGATCGGGGGCCTCCCTGCCTCTGGGCTGTCTCAACACGAAGAGGCGGTGCTCCTGTTTATAAAGCAAAAAGGAAGGGCGAGCGTTCACGATATTCGCGATGGGCTGCACTTTGATTCCGACGATATCCGCACGATGGCCCAAAGGCTTGTTGCGGAGGGCTGTCTAAGACCCGATGGCCCCGATGTCTACGTGCTGGCAGATGCGCCAAATTCGGAAGCGCCCGGCAACAGGCCTGTAGAGGAGACGATTGTCGAGGCACTTGATCGCCTTGGGGTGGCGAGTGCGCAAGAAATAGCCGCTGCGATTGGAAGGCCGGTGTCATCGGTGAGGTACTACCTCAAGAAGATGGGTCCGATCGTTGTACCGACCGATTCGGTGCATAGCCCGCAGCGGCGGTACCGGCTCAAGGGGTAGGGCCGGCGCGCGCTCTTGAGCGGAGCTCTCGAATCTACTCTCGAATTAGAGAGCTACTCTCGAAATTTGAGAGTAGATTCGAGAGTATTCGAGCTCGGCTTCGAGAGCTTGGGGCGCTGGGGTCGTGCGGTGCGCCTGCGGCGGCCGCGCTGGTTCCCCGCGCCGGGCTGTTGGCCCGTGTTGGACCGTGCCGCGCTCTACTCCTGCTTCTCGACCAGGTCCATGAGTTCCTCGCGGCCGTGGACGTCGGTTTTCTGGTGGGAGCCCGTTGAGGCAGTGCCACAGCAGGTTGTCCCGGCCCATGGGATGCGCGATCGCTGGCGCCATGCTTCCCCCTTGGCTTGCGAAGACGGGGTCGCGGCCCTGACGGTATACTGGTTTCCTCTGTTTGGCTGCGCGGGCCGCGGGGGCGCCGCGTTGCGCGCTGGTGTGCGGGGCTGCGGTCGAATGCCGCCTTTGGAGGGGTGATGGTTCGCATGAAAAAGGCGCCGGATGCGTCGCGGGCGTTTGTGGCCCTGGTTGTGGGAGGGGCGCTGCTGTACGCGGTGTGCGTCTCGTTTTTCTACACAACGTGGTTGGTGCCCGACTATCTGGCGATGAAGCCTTGGTACGCGCGCGTTCGCGAGGTGCCGACGTTCGGCGTGCCGCTGCTGGTGGCCGTTCTTATTGCCCTGCGCGTGCCGGTTCCCCGGGTAGCTGTTGGAGGCGTGGGCTACGCCTGCCTTGCGGCGGGGGTCGCGTCCGTTGCGTACGGCGTGCTGACGGGCGGGGGAACCGGGCTGCTGGTTGCGTCGGCCGTGCTTTCGGGGATGGGGATCGGCGCTGCGCTGCCCGCGGTGCTGGCGGAGCTGGCCGGTTTTTCGCAGGGGCGTATGACCTGCGCTTTGGGCCTCGTGTTTGGCGTAGGGATGCTGGCGGCAATCGCGACGGGTGCGCTGCCGGTGGCTTTGCGGGCCGTCGCGTGCGCGGCGATGCTGGTGGGTTCGATCGCCTGCTGGATGGCGGGACGGCGCCTGATGGGTGCCGAGGCGGCCGACGCCCCGGCGAGGTCGGCCGCGGGGCATCCCGCGCGCTCCCAAATCGTGCGCACGCTGTTTGTTCCCGTCATCGGCACGGCGGCGCTGGCGGTGGTGTACAGCGTCATGAACCACGTGGCCATCACGGGGAGCGCCGACCCGCGCGGCGCCGTGGTGGTGTACCAGGTGGGCGGTGTGGTGGCGGCGCTGGTGTTTTTAGCTTACGGAAGGCTGGGCGCGAAGGCGTCTCCCATATTGGTGCTCAACCTCTTTTTGGGGCTTTTGGCCCTGGGCATCCTGTTCCTGCCGTTTGTGTCGGCCAACTACATAGACGCGCTCAACGGCCTTGTCGCCGGCGGCTGGAAGTTCATGACGCTGTGCCTGTTCCAGCTCACGCTGCTGCTGTTTTTGGGCGATGTGCAGGCCGCGTTTGCCGCGGTGGGCGTCTCGTTTGCCTTCTCGCGGATCGCGCTGACCGCGGTGGCCCCCGTGGAGCTGCTGTTTGACGCCGCCGACGCCGACCTGTTCGTGAAGCTGGTAGCGGTCGCGTTCTTCTTTTTGTACGTCATCCTGATGACTGTCTGGTGCGTCAACTCGTTCGAGCGCAAGAAGGCCCAGAGCCGTGCCGACACCGCCGCCGAGCTGCTTGGCCACGTGGCCCAGACCCGAGGCAACCTGCTGCGAGCCCGGTGCGAGGCGATTGCGGCGGCGCACGGGCTCACGGCGCGCGAACGCGACGTGCTCGAGATGCTCGCCCAGGGCCGCGACACGGGCTACATGTGCGACGAGTTCGGCTTGGCGCGCAACACCGTCAAGGGCTACCAGAAGACGCTCTACGCAAAGCTGGGCGTCCACAGCCGCCAAGAGGTCATCGACCTCGTGCAGGTGGGATAACACACTGTCAACAATTGGCCTTCTGGCCGTCCTTTTGTCCCCACCGCTAGGGGGGATTTGGCCGACCCCGCGCTCGGTGGGGTGCGCTACCTGCGGTTTGGCAGATAGACTCGTTGTGCGACGCCGCGAGCGGAACGGCGCGTCTGGATTGGGGCCGCATGTCCTTGCAGGCGTGCGACGAGCCCTGTCTAGGCGCCCAACGCAAGCGGCGCATGTCCACAACGAGAACAGGAGCCGCATTCATGAACGCAACCGCAACTTCCCTCAGCGCCGCCCCCTCGATGTCGCGCCGCACGCTTGTTCTAGGCGCGGGCGCCGCAGCCGCCGCCGGCATTCTGGCGCTGGACGCCGCGCCGGCCGTTGCCCAGGGTGCTGAGGTGCCGCAGACGACGGCGACCGGCTCGTTCGTCGGCAAAAAGGGGAACGTGGACGTGCGCATCGTGATGGAGGGCGACCGACTTGCCGACATCATCGTGAGCTCGCACGAGACCCCCGGGCTGGGCACCGCGGCCCTGGAGCAGCTCCGCGATCTGATCCTTGCCGGCCAGACGCTCAACGTCGACAGCATCTCGGGCGCTACGCTTTCGTCGTTCGCGCTGGTGAACGCCGTGGGAGAAGCCCTCGACGGCGCGGGTTTCTCGGCCGCGGAATGGGAGGGGCGCGCCAAGGCGGAGCGCGTGCGCACCCAGGAGCTTCCCGCTGAAGTGGACGTGCTGGTAGTGGGGTCGGGAGCCGCCGGTATGTGCGCGGCGATCGAGGCCGCCGAGGCCGGGGCAACCGTGGCCGTCTTCGAGAAGCTCGGGGTGCCCGGCGGCAACAGCATCATCTCGGGCGCCGGATACGCCGCCCCGGGCACGTGGGCGCAGCGCCAGCAGGGCGTTGAGGACAGCCCCGAGGTCATGGCCCAGGACATGCTCGCCGGCGGCGACTACGAGGGCGATCCCGAGCTCGTGAAGGTGGTCTGCGAGGGGGCGGCCCCGGCCATCGAGTGGCTCGTGTACAAGAACCACGTGGAGTGGGGCGCGAGCAACATGTACGAGGGCGGCCACACCGTGGCCCGCGAGGGAGGCCCCAACGGCCGCGGCGAGGCGATCATGACCAAGCTGTTCGCCCGCGCCGAGCAGCTGGGCGTTGCGCTTGCGACGGACGTCAAGGTCGACGAGCTGGTGCGCGACGACTCCGGCAAGGTCTGCGGCGTCCGTGCGACCGACTTGCTGACGGGCGACGAGGTCGAGGTGGGCGCTACGGCCGTGGTGCTCGCGGCCGGCGGCTTTGGCTACAACCTCGAGATGCGCACCAAGTACAACCCCGCCTACGGAGAGGCCTACAGGTGCACGAACTGCGTCGGCGCGACGGGCGACGGCATCGCGATGGCCGAGGCTGCCGGGGCGCAGCTCGCCGACATGGCGTTCATCCAGGTGCACCCCACCTGCAGCCCTGTTGACGGCGAGATGCTCAGCACCGGCTCGATTCGCGGTGGCGGCCATGCGGTGCTGGTCAACAAGGAAGGCAAGCGCTTTGTTGAGGAGCTCGAGCGCCGCGACGTGGTGAGCCAGGCGATCATAGACCAGACCGACAGCCTGGGCTACTTTGCGTTCAACATGAGCGACGGGTACTCCAGGTTCAACGCCCCCATCACGCTGCGCAACGCCGGCATGGTGGTGGAGGCCGACTCGCTCGACGAGGCGTGCGCGCACTTTGGCATCGACGCCGACGGTCTGCGCGAGACGCTTGCCCAGTGGAACGCCGATGCCGAGGCCGGGCTCGACAGCCAGTTCAACTACCGCGCCGAGATGTTCCCGATCGCCGAAGAGGGCCCGTGGTGCATCTTCGGCCTCGTGCCGTCGGTGCACTACACCATGGGCGGCGTCGTGATCACGCCCAAGGCCGAGGTCACCGACGCCGATGGCGGGGTCATCGAGGGCCTCTTTGCCGCCGGCGAGATGTGCGGCAACATCATGGGCACCAACCGCCTGGGCTGCACGTCGTATCCCAACGCGGTGGTGTTCGGCCGGGTCGCCGGCACGAGCGCCGCGGCGTTCGCCGGCAAGGGCGTGCAGGCGTAAAGGTGCTGGTGCGCCCCCAGAGACGGGGGCGCACCGAGGCCAGGAAGGCGTGCCGGTCGGCGTAGGACCCGGTGTCCACGCGGCCCGGCGCGCTACCCGCTGGCCGCTAACCAAGATCCTGAGGGCTTCTCCGCTGCAAAATCCCAGGCAGCAAAGAAGCCCTCGGTGTTCAGGGCGTCCCTTGTCGGCGGACGACCGCACATGGCGGGTCGGTTTGTGCCAGCGAGCCCCGTTTTAGGCGTGCGCCTACAGACCCAGCATGTCCTCCACGGCGATGCGTGCAAACTGCACGCATTCGCTCAGGTTGCCGCCGCCCTGGTACATGTTGCACCAAACGCTGCCGAACTCGCCGGCCGAGTAGAGGCCGGGGATCGGGTTGCCCTCGCGGTCGATGACGCGGGCGCGGGCGTCGCGCACGGGGCCGCCGTCGGTGTTGATGAACTCGGGCTCCATGCGG
>JAHZGC010000031.1 GCA_019421015.1 Coriobacteriaceae bacterium
TGTTCTCGTAGCCGCCGCAGGCAAGCACGACGCCCTTGCCGGCGCCGATGCGCTCTTCGGTGCCGTTGTTGTTCACCACGGCGCCGATGACCTTGCCGTCGGCGTCTACGATCACGTTGGTGAGCGCACAGTCGTAGTCGATCTCGACGTTGTCGCGGGCCTGGGCGGCCAGGGCGAAGCCGCGCCACACGCCGCCGTTCTCAAAGGTACCGCCAGCCTGACGCACGTGGCCCGAGCAGCCGATGAAGTTGGAGCCAGCGAGGTCCGGGAACTCGGTCACGAGCTTGCCCCAGGAGAGGGGGCCGCCCGAGACGTAGCCGATCTCGTAGCCCACGGGGCTCACGGTACCCTGGATCCAGTCGACCTGGCTGGCGAACTCGTTGCACATCCAGTCGAGGTACTCCTCGGGGATGGGGTTGGGCTCGAAGCAGGCGGCCACGTAGGTCTTGAACGTGTCGAGGTCATCAGGCGACGGAACGATGACCGTCTGACCGGAGGCGATGGAGTTGCCACCGGCCTGGGCCTCGTCCATCTTCTCGATCACAAGGATCTTGGCGTCGGGGTCGATGTCGTTGGCCTCGAGGGCGGCAGCGGCACCGGCCAGGCCGAAGCCCACGACGAGAAAGTCGCAGACGCGGTCGAACTGAGGGTCTTCTCCCTCAGCCAGCGCCACGGGGGCGATGGCGGCAAAGCCGGTGGCGGCGGCGCCCAGGGCAGCCCCCTTGATCATGTCCCTGCGAGAGCAGATTGCCGACATGGATTTTCCTCCTTTTGTGTGAGACGCGCTCCCCTTATTGGCGCGTCTAAGACGAGGCGGCGCGAGGCGTGCCGGATACGCTGGGTCACTCGGTCGCGACCCCTGTGCGTTCGGTTCCCCGCGGCGCAAAATCCATGATGGCTTGGGGCTGCCAATAACGGCAGATACGTTTTTGGGGGTAGCAAAAGCGCAGTTCAAAGATGTCAAGAGACGAAATGGGGATACGCTTTGCAGGGGCGCAGCGCATAGAGGGGGTACATTTTCGGGAGGAGTCGACGGTCCGTAAGAGACGCGCAGACCCGCGCACACGGCGCTTACTTCAGCAGCATCTTTACCACCCGCAGCTTTTCGGGCGTGTAGGGCTGGTAGCGGAAGGGCAGGTCAAGCCGCGTCCCTTTCTTGAGGATGCTCTTTTCGTGGCTGAAGGTCTTAAAGCTGTAGCGGCCGTGGTACGCGCCGATGCCGCTCGCCCCCACTCCGCCAAATCCCATACGGCTCGTAGCCAGGTGCACCACGGTGTCGTTGATACAGCCGCCACCGAAGGGGACCGTCCGCACGAAGCGCATCTGGGTATCGGGATCGTCCGAGAACACATAGCCGGCCAGCGGCTTGTCGCGGTCCTTGATGAACGTCTCGGCCTCCTCGATCGAGCCGTAGGTGAGGATAGGCAATACTGGCCCAAAGATCTCTTGGCCCATGGCGGCGTCGTCGGCCGTGCAGCCGAACATGACGGTGGGTTCGATCTGAAGGGTCTCCTCTTTGCCCCGGCCGCCATAGACCACCTTAGACGGATCGATGAGCCCCTTGATGCGGTGCCAGTGGCGGTCGCTCACGATATGGCCCCAGTTGGGGTTTTCGAAGGCGTCGGCCCCGTACATCGAGACGATATGGCTCACCAGAGACCCGACGAACCCATCGGCAACCTTTTCGTCAACCAGCACATAGTCGGGGGCGACGCAGGTCTGGCCGCAGTTGAGGAACTTGCCAAAGGCCACGCGGGCGCCGGCGCGGTCGAGGTCGGCGTCGGCGGCCACCACGCAAGGGCTCTTGCCGCCGAGCTCGAGGCTCACGGGGACCGGCCATTGGGCGGCCGCCTTCATGACGATGCGCCCGACCCCCACCGAGCCGGTGTAGAAGATGTAGTCGAAGTGGCGCGCCAAAAGGGCGCTGTTTTGGAGGTGGCCGCCTTTGACCACGTCGACATAGCCGGGCTCAAAGACCGCCTGCAGCAGCTCCTCCATGGCGTCGGCCGTGTGGGGGGCGTAGTCGCTCGTCTTAAGCACGCAGGTGTTGCCGGCAGCGACGGCTCCCACTAGGGGTTCGATGGCAAGCATGAACGGGTAGTTCCACGTGGCCATCACGAGCACGCACCCATAGGGCTCGCACAGCGTGAAGTACTGCGAGTGGAAGTTGGCGAGGTCGGCAGGAACGCGATGGGGCTTGGCCCACGAGCGCACATGGCGTATCTGGTAATCGATCTCGGCCAATACCAGGCCGATCTCCGAGAGGTAGCTCTCGTAGGCGGACTTGCCCAGGTCGGCCTTCATGGCGGCCTCAATCTTAAGCTCGCGTTCGACTATAGCCTTATGCAAACGTTTAAGCGCATCGATCCTAACGTCTACATCGAGGGTTCGCTCCGTGGCAAAGAACGCCTTCTGGCGCTCATACACCGCCTGGACGGCTTGATCGATGTCTTCGGGAACCGTGAACGACGAATCGACGGTTGCCGTTCCCTGGCTCACCCCGGTAACCGAGACAGCGGCATGCTGGGGAACACTGATGGACGGCTGGGCCATGGGCTGGGTCATGGTAATGCGCCCCCTTATCTTGGGGATGGCGGGAGTCCGGCCTGTACGCGGTTGCACGAGCCCCCTTCTCTGATGGCCTCATAGATACCCAGGTAGGACGGCTGCAAGCAACGCGCCTACTTTTTCACGGGCAATTCTCCCCGTGGGGATACGGTGCAAAAACCAAACATCTGTATGATTGGCTATACAATGCTCCCATTACGAGCCCAACCCGAAAGGCACGCCCATGAACCCAGTCGTCGGCATCATCGGCGCCATGGAGGTCGAGGTCGACCTCCTGCGCTCCCACCTCACCGAACGCAAGACCTTTGAGCGGGCGGCCATGACGTTCGACCGCGGTCTGATGGGCGAGACCACCACGGTAGTAGCCCGCTGCGGCGTCGGGAAGGTCAACGCCGCGATGTGCGTGCAGGCCATGGCTGACCTCTTCGGCGTAACCCACATAGTGAACACCGGGGTGGCAGGTTCCCTGGACGCCGCCATCGACATCGGCGACCTCGTTGTCTCGACGGATGCGCTGCAACACGACATGGACGTGACCGCCCTCGGCTACGAGCCGGGCCAGGTGCCGGGCCTTGAGACCCGCGCCTTCGCCGCCGACGAGGGGCTGCGCCGGGGGGTGCTCCAAGCCTGCGCCGTGGCGGCTCCCGAGGTCGCCGTCTACGACGGGCGCGTTGCGTCAGGCGACCGCTTTGTGGCCGACGCTCAGGTCAAACAGGCCATCGCCACCTCCTTCGGAGCCCGTTGCTGCGAGATGGAGGGGGCAGCCATCGCCCAGGCCTGCTGGCTCAACGGCATCCCCTTCGCAATCGTGCGCGCCATCTCCGACAAAGCCGACGGCAGCGATGCCCTGGACTACCCGACCTTCGAGGCCCAGGCCGCCCGTCGCTGCGCCGCCATCGTGGAGCGGCTCTTGCGCGACTGGAAGTAGCCGAGGGCCGAAGGGAGGTACGCCCCGTGCTCTGCATACGCAACGTCACGAAGCAATACCGCGGCGGAGAGGTCGAGCAGACCGCTCTTGACCACGTGACCCTGAACCTGCGGGACAGCGAGTTCGTCTCGGTGCTGGGGCCGAGCGGGTCGGGCAAGACCACGCTGCTCAACGTCCTAGGCGGCCTCGACCGCTACGACGAGGGCGATATGCTCGTGGACGGCACCTCGACCAAGGGGTTCTCTGAGCGCGACTGGGACACCTACCGCAACCACAGCGTGGGGTTTGTGTTCCAGAGCTACAACCTCATCCCCCATCAGAGCGTCCTGGAAAACGTGGCGCTGGCCCTGACCATCGCGGGAGCCGGACCGACCGAGCGCCGGGAACGGGCCACGCGCGCCCTCCAAGAGGTCGGGCTGGGAGAGCAGCTTCACAAACTGCCCAACCAGCTCTCCGGCGGCCAGATGCAGCGAGTTGCCGTCGCGCGCGCCCTGGTAAACGACCCGCGCATCCTGCTGGCCGACGAGCCCACAGGGGCCCTTGACACCGAGACGAGCCTCCAGGTCATGGAGTTGCTCAAAGAGGTCTCGCGCAACCGGCTCGTGGTGATGGTCACCCACAACCCCGAGCTCGCCGAGCGTTACTCGACGCGCATCGTGAACCTACGCGACGGCCGCATCGTCGGCGACACCGACCCCTTCGAGCCGACGGAGAAGCCCTCGGATCCGAGAGGGCTTCCCTCGAGCCGCAAATCGTCGATGGGTTTTTCCACAGCTCTGGGCCTGAGCTTCGACAACCTGCGCACCAAGAAGGGCCGCACCCTGCTCACGGCCTTTGCCGGGTCCATCGGCATCATCGGCATTGCCCTCATCCTCGCGCTTTCGAACGGCGTGCGCACCTACATAGATGACATGCAGCGCGACACCATGGTCTCCTATCCCTTGGTCATCAACGCTCAGGAGATGGACGTGTCAGCTCTTATGGACACAGCCATGGGCGCGCAGGGCTCCCAGCACGGCACGCCTGCCGAGCCAGGCATGCTCGACGTCGACTTCGGGGAGCTTGAGCCAGCCGCAACGGCCGAAAGCAACCTCAAGACAAACAACCTCACCGCCTTCAAGGCCTATCTCGACGACCCCGCAAGCGCGATCCGCTCCTACGTGGGGGCCACCGGCGTTGTTTACGACTACGACACGAGCTTCTCGGTCTACACCCGCAACGAGAACGGAGACGTCGTCGACACAAATGCCGACCCCAGCACGGTCCTCGACCCCCTCTCCTCCCTGCCTCTGCCGCTGCCGTCCAGGCGCGGGTACGGCCCCTCGGAGCTTTTGTCCGCGCTCACCTCGTCGACGCAGCAGGCCCATCCCTACAACTTCGCCGAGATCATGAAGGGGGCCGACGGAGAAGTCGTGAGCCCCCTTGTCAAGGAAGGTTACGAGGTCCTCGACGGGAGATGGCCCGAAACAGCCGACGAGGCGGTCCTGGCGGTGAACTCTGACGGGTCCCTCCCGGTCTCCACGCTCTACCAGCTCGGGCTGATAACGGCACAAGAGTACCGGGACGCCGCGGCGCTCGTCGAACAGGGAGGGGCGCCCGACCTTGACATCTCCTACGCAAGCCTGCTCGGCCACAGGTTCTTCGCGCTGCCGGCGGCCCTCGCCTATCAAAAGGAGGCCGACGGGCTGTTCGTCCCCATCGGCGACGACCCTGTGGGCCTTGCCGAACTCCTGGACGAGGCGTTGGGCCTCACGATTGTGGGCGTGGTGCGGCCAACCCCCGACGCCAGCGTGTACATCGGGGGCGCCGTGGGCTACACCGCGCTTCTGACCGACGAGCTGATTCGAGCGACCGACGAGAGCCCCATCGTGCGGGCCCAGGAGGCGGACCCCACCGTGAACGTGCTTACCGGCCTGCCGTTCGAGGGCGTCGCCGACCAACAAAAGGCCGAGGCTGCCCGAGACGCCCTGGGGTTGGGGGCCATGGCCTCTTTCCTTGCGGGCCTTGGCGACGACGACCTGGCCGTGCTCTACGACGAATACCTCGGCACCGGCTCCTACGAAGAGAACCTGCGCGCCTTTGGCAAGGTCGACCGGGACGCCCCCTCGTCCATCCGCATCTATACCGACAGCTTCGAAGACAAAGATGGCGTCACCCGCTGCATCGCCGAGTACAACGAGGCGGCCTCCCCCACCGACCACATCACCTATACCGACTACGTGGGGCTTTTGACCGGTTCGCTCACCTCGATGGTCAACGCAGTCTCGGCCGTGCTCATTGCCTTCGTGGCGGTTTCGCTTCTGGTCTCCTGCATCATGATCGGGGTCATCACCCACATCTCCGTGCTCGAGCGCACCAAGGAGATCGGCATCCTACGCGCCCTCGGTGCATCCCGGCACAACATCTCGCAGGTCTTCAACGCGGAGACGGTAATCGTGGGCCTGCTGGCAGGGCTTCTGGGGATAGGCCTGTCGCTTTTGCTCACCGTGCCCATCAACGCCGTTTCTCAAATGTTCCTCGAAGCCGACGGGTTTGCGGCCTCGCTGCCTCCCACGGCCTCGATCGTCCTCGTGGCCATCAGCGTGGCCATTACGGTAGCAGGAGGCCTGATTCCCGCACGCAAGGCCGCCAAGAAAGACCCCGTGGCCGCGCTGCGCTCCGAATAGCGTCGCCGGGGTGGGCAAGGCCGTGTGAACCCGGTGTGGGACACGGCCTTGCCCGGTTGCATCTTGAGCGGCTTGCCGCACAATAGTAACCTCGAACTGGGAGCACGCCCGTGCACGCCGATCGGGCCGCTCCCCTTCCCGCAAAGGAGCCGTCTGTGAACCTTGCCCAGGCAATCGAACACGCCAACGCCCTCTCGTTGCCGGGCTTCTTTAGCGACGACGCCACCTTGGTGGCGGAGCGCGAGAAGAACGAAGAGGCCATCGGCCTGCTCACCGACGCGTGGATGAACGCCCCGCTCGGCAACGAGCCGTTCCCGTTCGACCTGGTCCGCGAGCTTGCCGACCGCAACCGCGAGACGTGTGACGAGTATGGAGCCGAGCGCCTGCGCGACGCCCAGGGAACCGGCCTTGCCCGCAAGCTCTCCGACAACGACCTGGTCCGAGGCGTGGCCGCCATGCAGCACCGCAAGCCGTCGGAGGTGGAGCGCGACGCCGGCCCCGGCCTCAAGGACCTCAACATCGCCTATGTCAACGCCCCCGTCTCGGGCACCGTGGTGGGCATCGACATCGAGACGACCGATCGCTTTCCCAACAGAGGCTACATCGTGAACGTGGGCCTGCAGGTGGCCGAGCTCACCCCAAAGGGCACCTGCGACGAAGGCTATGTGGCCTATTGCGGCATACCCGAGGAATACGCCGAGAAAGGCGTGCCCCTGGCCGACATCCACCACATCTCCTGGGACGACCTGAGGGGAAAGAAGCCCTTCAGGCGCAACGCCCAACTCCAGAAGGCAATCTTGGCAGCCCTCACGAGCTACCCCTACATGGCCCATAACGCCGCCTTTGAGGACTCTTGGTTCATGCTGCACCTCAACGGCTACGCCGAGGCCCGCAAAGCCGGGCGCGTCATCCCCATCGACACGCGCGATATATGCCGCCGCCTCGACCCCGAGGTAAAGGTGCTCCCCCACGAAGCGCGCCCTGCAACCTTGGAAAACTGGGCGCGCCGCCGCGGCACCCTCAAACCCAACGAGAAGGAGCGCCATCTCGGCCTCGACGACGTGGACCTCATGCTGCGCACGGTGCAGGCGGAGTTCTCCGAGCGAAACATGTTTTAACAGGAACGCTCCCCCAACTCCACCGTGACCAGCGGCTTGTAGCTTGCACCATCCGAGCTCAGGGTGCTCTTGAACAGCGTGACGCGCTCGGCGGTGTCGGGCATCGGGAACTCGAGCGCCGGCAGATCCCCCTTGGGGAGACGGGCCCTGCGCGCAAGGGTCACATGGGGCTTGAACGGGTGCCCGTCATACTCAAGCCCGTGGGCCTGGAGACGCTCGCGCACCACAGCGGCCAACCCGTCGAGCGCCGCTCCCCCGACCACGCCCATCCACAGCGTCGCGTCCGCAGGACGGCCAAACCGACCGAGGCCGTCGCTGGAGAGCACGACGGGGCCACGCCCCTCGCACGCCTCCTCGAGGGCGGCAACGGCATCGTGGGACTGGGCCTCTCCGATATCGCCCAAAAACGCCAGGGTCACATGGTGGTTCTCCCGCGGTACAAAGCGCCCCTCGCAGAGCAGCGAGAGCCTCTCGGCAAGGGCGCCGGTTTCGTAGGCAAAGGCCTCGGGCAGCTCTAAGGCGATAAAGGCACGCATGGATCAGGCGGCTCCTCTCTGTTCAGCCCTCGACGGGCGCGGAAGTATGCCGTACAAGGTATCACCGATGTCCGGGCGATGCCAGCACAGCTATACTGGGACCAAACCTGCCGATACGCAGCGGTCAAACGCCGCAAACCCCGAGGAGAGAACCGTGAGCGAACCCACCGACTCGCCATGCCCCAACCGCGCCGTCATCCAGTCCAAAGCCACCGAAGGCAGCGTGATCTGCCCATCCTGCGGGGCCGTAAGCCAGACCGTCATGTGGGAGCTGCTCGAAGCCTCCTGCAACCCGGAGCGGGCGGCCCAGCTCGCCTCCGGACAGCTGCTCGTGCACGGCTGCCCCCAGTGCGGGACGCTCATCCCCCTGGACTACCCGCTCTTCTACATAGACCGCGACCGCAAGGTCGCAGCGTACTACCCGGCCGGCCAAGGCGACCTCTCCGCCATCCAAACCCTCTTCACCCAAGCCTCGATGCGCTTCAGAGACGTCGACCTTCCGAGCCTGCGCAGGCAGGAGTTCGCCCTGCGCGTCGTGCCGCAGCGTCACCAGCTCCCCGAAAAGGTCACCGCCTGGCACATGGGACTCGACGACGAGCTGCTCGAGGTGTTCAAAGCCAGCCTGCTGCGAGAGCTTCAGGCCCAAAACCCCGACCTGGGCCTCGCAGACCTGCAGCTCGTAGGCCTCACGGGGGCCGACTCGGTGGCAGACCCCACCGCCAAGCTCGAGTTCGTGCTGTTCAAGCGCAAGGAGGGACCCGATGGGGAGCCCGAGGTGGTTCCCGCCGATACCCAGGTAACCCTACCGGTCGAGGCCTATCGCCGTCTTGCCCGCTCCCTGGAAGTGTGCGTTCAGATCGACCGTAGGAGGTCCCCCGTCGTCGACGCCGCCTGGGCTCAAGAGGTTCTGGCCGCCACGGAGGCAAGAGGACAGTAAGACCCGCCCAACCCTACCCCGTGCCGCCCTTGCAGGCTCCCCTGTGGTCGGTCTCTGTCGAATCGCCCCCCGATGAGTCCCCGGGCACCCGCTGCGGGTACACACACGTCAGGTCGCACCGCGAACCCCGCCATTCGGCGGCCTTTGCACGCGGTGCCTGCAAGAACAGGAGCGTGCTCCATGACAAGATTACCGTTGTGCACACGGGCGGCAGCCGTCCTGCCGGCCGTCATCTTGGGTGCCGGCCTCTGCATGGTCGGCCAACCCCCGGCGGCGCTGGCGGCCCCGGCGACCACCCCGGCCCAAACTCCCGCCCCCGTCACAGAGCTCCAGGAGATCCCCGCCCAGGCCGTCAGTCTGAGCGCCACCGACCTCAACCTGATGGCCGGCAGCACAGAGGCGCTCTCGGCCATGGTCGACCCTGCCGACACGACCGATCCCTTGAGTTGGGCCTCGAGCGACCCGGGCGTTGCCGACGTCTCGGCCGACGGCCTTGTGCGCGCGGTCAAGGCGGGCTCTGCCACCGTCACGGCCACGGCCGGGGAAGCTCAGGCCGACTGCGACGTGAGCGTGTGGCAGCCGGTGACCTCGATTGCCCTCAACCGGACGGCCTTCTCGATGGAAGGCGGCGAGGTGCGCCAGCTGGCTGCCGAATGCTCGCCCGAAGACGCCACCAACAAGGCCGTGACATGGGAAAGCTCCAACCCCAAGGTCGCCTCGGTCAACGCCCAGACCGGCTTGGTGACCGGCCTTGCAGAAGGCAAGACGACCATCACCTGCAAGGCCCTCGACGGGGCGGGTGCCCAAAAGACCTGTGAGGTCACCGTCACGAGCACGGCCTATGCGGTAGACGACGTAGCCCAGCTCCAGAGCCAGCATCCCTACGCCAACACCTGCACCGACTCCTGGACCTACAGCATTCCCGGCGCCTATCAGCTCTCGGTGACCTTTGACAAGCGCACCGCGGTCGAGAACACCTTTGACTACATCGCCGTGTTCGACAAGAACGGCTCGATGCTGCAGGCCTACACCGGCACTGCGCTCGCCGGCACCACGCTCACCGTTCCCGGCGACACCGTACGCATCCAGCTCATAACCGACGACCAGGTCACTGACTGGGGCTTTGCGGTGACCTCGGTGGAGCAGCTCTACCCGCCCAAGGAGGAGAAGCCCTCGAAGCCCGAGCAACCGAGCACGCCGGACACCCCCGACCAGCCGGGGCAGCCCGACCAGCCCGATAACCCCGACCAGCCCTCCGAACCTTCCGAGGACTGGAACCTCGTCGTGTCGCCCGACGGCACGGTGGCGAGCGACAACGTGACCTTCCAGCTGCCCGAAGCGTGGGTGGGCAACGTCGACGTAAACGTGTCGAGCGCTGCCGGCGACGAGGAGGGCGCCCAGGAGTTGCAGATCTCCCTGGCAGGGCAGCCCGACCTCGTTCTGGCAAGCTTTGCGCTCACGGACGCCGAACAGTCCCCGGCAGCTCTTGGGGAGTACGACGTGCCCGTCGCGACCTGGGACAACGGGAACGGCCAGCAGCTCGAGCTGTCGGTGGTGAACTGGGCCGCCATCGCCCATAACCCCGCCACCGCCACGCCCGACGCCGAAACCCTGGCCCAGCTCGTAGACCTGAGCACCGGCGGATCCATGACCCTTGAGCAGGCCCAGCAGGCGCAGGAGGTCCCCGCTCCCCCCACCTATGGGGCCGACGAGCTGGTAGCCTCCGCCGAGGTGCCGCTCTATGTGGACGGCAAGGTGGTCGGCCTCGCGAAGCCTGCGGCAGCCGCCGTGCCGGCACTCCCCGACACGACCGACCCCGGCGCAGAGATACCGGCCGCCAACGGTGACGAGGCGGCCGCCGACCAGCCTGCGGCCGATCAGCCCGCAGCGGACCAGCCGGCCGCTCCTCAAGACGAGGGCACAGCTCCCGACGGCGCCGCAGCCGATGAGGGCCTTTCTGACCCGCAGCGAACCGACGCGAACGTCGATGCCGGCGTAGCCACCCAGAGCGACTCCCCCACTGGCGACGGAGCCAAGGCCGACGGAAGCCCCCTGAACGACTAACGCCCACGTCTCCCATCACCATGAGAGGCGCCCGCCGGGAATTCCCTCCCGACGGGCGCCTCTTGTTTACCTCATTGCCCTTGCGTTCTGAACGCTAAGGCCTAGAGCACTTCCTGGCCGGTGATGAGCTTGCCGGCGACGCGGCCGTGGGTCATGGCCATGCCGATGGAGTTGCCGGCGAACGGGGTGGCGTAGGAGTTGCCGTAGCGCTCGCCCAGGCAGTTGCCGGCGGCCCAGAGGCCGGGGATGACGTTGCCGTTCACGTCGAGCACCTGGAGGTTGTTGTTGGTCTCCACACCGGCCAGGGTCACAAGGCCGCAGCTGGTGGTCTTGGAGTTGTTGCTCGGGGCGGTGTAGAACGGCGGTTCCTCGATCGGCACCATGTACTTGGCGTCCTTGCCGTACTGGGAGTCCTTGCCGGTGGCGCAGAGCTCGTTGTACTTGGCAACCTGGTCGAGAGCCGTCTGCAGGGCCTCGCCCTCGTAGCCAGCGAGCTTGAGGGCGCCCTCGAGGGTCTCGGAGGCGTAGACGGTGTTGTAGTCGCGCTCGGCGATGGTGCAGGAGCGCACGCCGCCGCCGTCGGGGTTCTCGAGCTCGATGGCCTCCATATCCTCAACGAGCTCCTCGTAGTACACGGGGCGGCCGTAGTTGGGGGCACCGTGGTCGAGGCCGGCGTTCTTGAGGGTCTCATAGTACTTGGCGTCGGTGACGGTGGTCACGATGCCGGCAGGCTGGAGCAGCGTGGCTTCGGTGATGCCCACCGCGTTGGCCTCGTTGCAGTAGCGCTCGCCGTTGGCGTTGAGGAACAGGTACGGGCAGGTACCCCAAGGGCCGCCACCGCCACCGCCGGTGTTCATCGAAGGACGGGGCGTGGGCTCCATGACGGCGCCGACCCAGCAGGCCATCTTCTGGCCGTCGCCGGTGCAGTCGGCGAAGGGCGAGAACAGGTCTTCCTGGGTCTTGCCCTGACGTGCGTTAAACTCGGCGATATCGGCGTTGAGGTTCCAGGCCATCTTGGGGTCGCCGGAATAGTCGCCGGTGCACAGGATGACGCCGGTCTTGGCCACATACTGCACGTAGGACTCGTCGTCGAGCTTCTGGGTAATAGCGCCGGTCACCGCGCCGCTTTCGTCGGTGGTGAGCTTAAGAGCGCGCTCGCCGTAGTGCCACTCGGCACCAAGTTCCTGACCCTTGAGGATGGCGAACTGCATGACCTCGTCCAGACGGCTCATGGCGGCGCAGCCGGGAATCGAGTTGTCATGGCTGATCTCGCCCATGAACTGGGCCACCGCGGCGTAGGAGCCGTTGCCGCCGCACATCATGGGGTACTCGACGGGGCCGTCGGCGGTGGAACCGGACACCTGGCAGATGACCTGCGAGGGGTCGAACGGCGACACGTCGGGGTTGCGCTCGGTGGTGGGCATGATCTTGATGCGCTCGTCGGGCCAGCTCACGAGCGACTGCAGGTGGTCGAACATCTCGCCCGAGTTGGCCACGAACTTGCGGATGATCTCGGGGTTGCAGCGGCCGCCGGCACGGCGCACGAACTCGTTGGTGACCTCGCCCACGTCGTAGGGGCCATAGCCCTGGTCGATGAGCCACTGGGAGTTGATGTGGCCGATGTCCTCGCCCTTGACCTTGCGCATGTCCTCGGCCCACTTCTCGACAACGGCGACCTTGGCGCCGCCCTCGGCAGCGGCAAGGGCGGCGTGGATGCCCGAGTGGCCGCCGCCGAGCACGAGCACGTCGCACTCGACGGTCTCAGCCGGCTCGCCGGTCTCGGGGGGCAGGCCCAGCCAGTCCTCCTGGCAGGCGTAGTACGAGGTGACGGCAGCCTTGTGGGCCTCCTCGGCCTCGGCGCGGGTCACGGCGCCGGTCGCAGCGGCCGCGCTCAGGCCGCCGGCCACCACGGCGCCGGCGATGAAACGGCGACGATCGATGGTCAAGCTCATAAAAGGTACCTCCGTAAGTAGGTTTGCGGGCGGGTGCCCGCCGTACGGGGATCGCACGGGGCCTTGCAACAGCCGCAACGCCGCTCAGGACTCCCGTGCCCTTTGCGGGGCGCGTCGGGCCCCGCAAGCTGATGCGCACTCTAGCCGCCGGGAATGCTTGCAGAAAAGCGTCGGAATCTTCACACCCCCTCACCCGAAATATCCGATGCTCGAACTCGCCCGAAAGAGGTGGCGTCGTTTGTTGCGCAGGACGTTACAATGTGACGTTAGGGGAGGTAGAACTATGAGTACATCGCTTGACGCCCGTTACCGCAGCAAGGGAATGGCACTGCTCGGAGGCACGCTGTGCGCCACCGTTGCCGTGGCCGTGGCGGCCTGCGTGGCTATAAGCCTGCTTGCCATAGGGCGCGCCACCGAACAGGAGGGCCACGCCATCGACGCCGCCATCATGGCGTTCGACCTCTACCAGCAGGAGCGTACCCCTCCCCACAACTCCCCCGACGACCTCGTGGCCCTGCTGAACGAGAACAGCGCCCTCGAGGCCGTGGAGCGCAACCCGTACGACAGCACGGCCACCACCCTGGTGGCCAATACGCTCGCCGCCTTCGAGCAGGCAAACGCCGGCGACGTGGTGGCGGCCTGCGTGGTGGTGCCCGAGGGCAGCGGGGTCGAGGTGTTTCAAAGCGCCGAAAGCCCCCTCGCCCCCGAACAGCGCGAGGAGGTGTTTCTTGCCATGGGCCTCGACGAAACGGTCTCGGTGCAGCAGCCCATCCAGCGCATCGTGGGCGTGGGGGATGCGACCTTCCAGGTCAGTGCCCAGGGCACCCCCACGGGAGCCACGGTCGTGGTGGTCTACGAGATGCCCGTCATCCCCGGCATGGAGGTGCTTCTCCCCCTGCACGACGTGGCGGAGGTCTACTTCCTCGACTCCCAGGGCACCTCGTACCCCTTCGGCCGCTCCGACTACGCCGCGGCTTTGGACTACGGCCTGCTCGAGACGGGCACGCCCAGCGGTCTGGTGAGCGTGAGCCACGACGGCACCGACTACCGTATGTACTTCCACAACGTGGGGCCGCAGGGAGGCATCAAGTTCGTCTTTGCAGTACCCGACCTCGCCCAGGCGTCGTATAGGCAGTTTGCCTCTGCCGTCATCGTGGCGGGGATCGTGCTCGTGGTGGCAGGTTGCATCGTGGGGCTTGTGCTCACACGTCATATCTACGCCCCCATCCAGCGGGTCGTGCAGCGGCTCTCCCCCACCGGGCGCAACACCCAAAACGAGCTCAAGCTCCTGGGCTTTGCCTTCGAAGCCATGGAGAGCCGTCTGGCAAAGCAGGACGAGGTGGTCTCGGAGTACCGGCTCGCACGCCTGCTCCACGGCCAGGCGTCCGTGGCCGACGAAGGGGGTTCGTTCTTCTTCGCCGACCCGACCGCCGAGGTGGCCGTGCTGGGCGTGCGCCTCGACGAGGGCACGCCCGACGCAGACCTCAAACGCATCGTCGCCGAAGCGCTGGGGCACACGGGACGGCCGTTCGCCCTGTGCGAAGAGGGCGGCTTTGTGTTTGCGGCAGTGGAGGAGCCCGCCGCCGCCCACAGCCTCGTCGAGCAGGCACGGCAGCAGGGGACGCTCGTATCGGCCTTCGCCAGCGGCACGCACGCCGGCCCCCAGAAGCTTGCGCTCGGCTATCGCGAGGCCCTCCAGGCCGTCGAGAGCGGCACGCGCCGGCGGGTGTTCAACGGTGTCGAAAGCTTCTCGGCCGACGTCTGCGCCCCGCGCCCCGAGGTTCCCCGCGCCGACAGCTCCGCCGAGATGATCCGCTATGTGGAGGAGAACTTCCGCGACCAGGACCTCAGCGCGGCACGAATCGCGACCAGCTTTGGGGTGAGCCGCGCCGCGGTGTCGAGGGCGTTTGCGGCCCACTGCGAGGGGGGCTTCTTGGGGCTGTTGCACGACCTGCGTATCAACGAGGCAGAAGGCCTGTTGCGCGACACCGACCTGCCGCTGGCAGAGGTGGCGTCCCGGGTAGGCTACGGTACGGTGCTCACGATGACGCGCGCGTTCAAGCGCTATCGCGGCACGACACCGGGCGCTTACCGGGCGGCGCAGCGGGAATAGCCGGTCAGTGCACGGGCTTCCACGAACGACGAGCATACTGGCCCTTCGCGAGGCGACACGCCGCCCGTCCCCGTTGGACGGCGGAGAGCCCGCCGCTCGCCATGGCGAACGCCCTACTACGGATGCTGTTCCCAAACACGTGGCTATACATGAGAAGCCCCCGGAGGCCCTTTTGGCTCCGGGGGCTTAGCTGTTGCAGTCTTTATAGGGCGAAGCGAGGCGCTTAGCCGAAGTAGCGCTGCAGCAGACCGGCGAAGGCCTTGCCGTGGCGGGCCTCGTCGCGGGCCATCTCGTGCACGGTGTCATGAATGGCGTCAAGGCCGGCGGCCTTGGCACGCTTGGCCAGGTCGGCCTTACCGGCGGTGGCGCCGTTCTCAGCCTCGACACGCATGCGCAGGTTCTTCTCGGTGGAGTCGGTCACGACCTCGCCCAACAGCTCGGCGAACTTGGCGGCGTGCTCGGCCTCCTCGTAGGCGGCCTTCTCCCAGTACAGGCCGATCTCGGGGTAGCCCTCGCGGAAGGCGACACGGGCCATGGCCAGGTACATGCCGACCTCGGTGCACTCGCCCTGGAAGTTGGCACGCAGGTCGTTCACGATGTCCTCGGACACGCCCTCGACCGTGCCGACGCCCACGACGTGCTCGGCGGCCCAGGTCATCTCATCGGACTGCTTGACAAAACGGTCGCCGGGGCAGCCGCACTGGGGGCACACGAAGCCGGCAGGCAGCTCCTCGCCGTCATACTCCTCGACATAGCCGCACACGGGGCAAACGAACTTCATGGGTGCTCTCCTCTTCTTTTTCTAAGGTCGTCGGGCCAAAACGGTTCCACCCGACGCATGAACGGGTGCTATGGTACCGTCAACGGAAGAAAATAGCGTGAACAAACGATGGTTACTGAACCCGACGCCGACTTTTTACAGCCGGGAAGCGTCATCGGCGTTCGACCAGGACCGAGGCGGCCGGCTCGGCTGACCCCGGCTCCTCCCCCGGCTCGCGGCTCTCCCCCGAACGTCCCACGAAGAGCGCCAGCACCAGCGCGCTCACGCCCGCCACGAGCTTGGCGAGCAGCATCGGGCCTATCATCTGCGGCTGGACGCCGGCCAAAAACGCCAGGCTGCTCGCCAGCATGTAGGAGCCCGACACCGAGAACGCGCAGGCCGCCACCTTGCCCCGTTCGCTAAAGGTCTTGAGGTTTTGGAACATAGGGATGGCGTGGGCCAGGCAGGCCAGCACCCCCAGCGTCGCCTTGGGGCCGATTCCGAGCTTGCCCCCCACCACGCTCAGGGGCCTGCGCAAGAGGCGGCTCAGCAGCTCCACCAGCACATAGGCACCCGCGAGGGTCACGCCGATGCGTCCCACGGTGAGAAGGCCCTCGTCGAGGGGGGCCATGTCGGCCACCAGGTCGAAGCCCAGAAGCTGCAGGCTCGCTCCGAGCACGAGGCCCGCCACCGACAATGCCGCCACGATTCGACCGAACACCGTGAACCCGCGAACCATGGCGTGGGGGGCCTGGGCGATCCCCACCATCAGGAGCGCCGACACCACCGCGATGGGGGCCGTGTTCCTCAGAAGGACCACCAGGTCGATTCCCATGGCCATGCCGGCAGCAAAAAAACCGAGGGGAATCGTCACAAAACCGCAGAGCATCCCCAGGGAGAACGGCTGAACGTCGTCGCTCGAAATAATCCCCAACCCCACCGGTATATTGAAGACGAGCGTGCAGCCCATCATCGTGCTCAGCACACACCCCGAGAGCAGGCCAAGCTCGCGGCTGTGGGCCAAATCGAGCGCCATGCTGTAGCCGCCCATGTCGATAGGCAGGAGGATGCCGGCAAAGAGAGCCGGGTCGGCCCCGATGAGGTCGAAAAAGGGCACGACGGCCGGTGCGACAAAACGGGAGATGAGCGGGACGAGGGCCATGATGCCCGCCATGCTCAAGGCCAACGAACCCATGGCCATAAGGCCTTCGTGAAACTTGCCGCCCAGACGCAACCGGTTGCCGGTGAGGTAGTCGACGGCACCGAGCGCCAGACACCCGTAGATGAATCCCATGATGACGGTGCTGACCGACACGCTACGCCTCTTTCGCAGCCTCCCCGACACAAGCGCGAAACATAATAGCACCCCGAACGCTTACTGAGGTGGAATTTAGTTATGGGAAACGATTGGGAGCATCCGGTTCATTGACTCTGCCTGGTCAGATGGTTATAGTTGCAGGATACATTTATTTTGGGCTCTTGGCGCAACGGTCAGCGCAGGGGACTCATAATCCCTTGGTCGTAGGTTCGAATCCTACAGGGCCCACCATAAAAACCGCAGGTCGGAAGGGGTAGCAGCCTTCCGACCTTTTGTTTGGTATCCATTTTGGTATCCATTTGGTATCCACTCGTGTGAGCAAGTGGTTCGCCAGCTTTCAAACAGACCGACCAAAATGTGCAACTATTGCTCCGACGTGAACGAATAAGCCGCCCCGTGAGAGGCGGCTTATATAATGTGCCCACATTACTACTGCGGCACTTTACTTCTCTCGATACTCCGCTGACGCATCTATGCAGTACTGCTGGGTACCCACCATGGTGGGCCACGGAGACGCATAGATTATCTGGTAGAGCGATGTGCCTGATTCGTTGTGGCAATTGTAGACAAGGCGTTCAACCGTGGGGTTGTTCGCTAATAGGATAGCTGCGGCGCAGGCACACTTGATGCCTTCTCTTGCGTTGTCCATCCCCATGCTGTCTGGGACGATGGTGTTGACCTGGATCCAGTAGTCGTTCTCGCCAGTGTGCGACTCGGCGACGGAGACCGTGGCTTTGCTGGGAAGGTGCCATGTGGATCCGTCTACGGTGATGCCACTTTCAAAAGCGGCTTGAACCTCTTTGCAAAGAGCATCGCCAGTAGCCGAGAAATACTCTGTGTCTGCCTTACTGCCACATCCCGTGAGCGACAGCAATCCCATGACGGCTATAGATGATGCGACGAACTGCCTTCTGCTAATGCTCTTCACTTTTCCTCCTAAAGCTCGTAATCGTCTGGTAGCGTGTACCACACCACTCGACCCTCTATGGTAACGATGTCGGTATCATCCTTGTTATAGTCGAATATGATTGACGTAATGGTCGGGTCCGTGCTGTCCGGTATGAGTTCAAGGCCAAAGGTAAGCTTCTTCACGCGCTTCACGGTTGCGTCACACCCATTGACCCTGACCGCGTATATTTTGCCGTCTATTATCGGTGCTTTCTGGTCCGGATCAACCAGCGCATACGCTCCGTCTGGGATAACTCTGTTCATGCTCGGTCCGTCTACGGTAAGCAAGAACGCGTGTGGGTATCTTTTCGTAACACCTTTCCTAATCTGTATGTGCCTGTCCACATCTTCTAGCTCGCGCGGCTTCCCTGCAGCAATTTTTCCGTAAAGAGGAACCCAGTCGAAAGCGTCATCGTCGCTGTGCATGCTGGCAAAAGTACCTGGGGACACAACGTCGTAACCCATCAGGGCTTCCGGTGAAACATGTAGAAATGATGCAAGCGCGCTCATTGTAGGTCCTAGAGGGACGTTTTTTAACTGTTCCCAATTTCGATATGTCCCCAAAGGCACGCCCAACTTCTCAGCTACGTCTTTTTGGGTCAGACCTGCTTCTTTGCGAATTCTTTTTAACTCAAAAAGCATCTCTGCTGTCTCCGGAGTAGGCGTTTCCACGCACCGTTTGTAAGCGAGAACAATTATAAAGGGAAAATTTCCTATTGACTAGTAAGTGAAGTCACCTACTATACGTGTACACGAACTCGCTTACTCAAGGAGGTGAGATACATGGATGGAGAGAAGCTGCGCGAATTGCGCGAGGCAAAGGGCCTCACCCGCAAGCAAGTCGAGTACGACACCGGTGTGAGCCGCGAGGCAATCGCAAACATCGAGTACGGACGGACAAAGAACCCTTCGATCTCGACGGTAGCCAAGCTCGCAGAATTTTTCGGCGTTCCCGTCGAGAATCTTCTGAGCGACTAGAGCACGACAAGGCCATGACCACCTCGCACTGTGCACTTTGAGAATCTTGCCGTCTATCAGCATCGAGCTGGGCGGCGCGGCGCGCTTGCCACCCCGGAGCGGAGTGCACTTTCCGACTTGGCGTGGGGGCGTAGACCGGGACACCGAATAAATGTCCTGGCAGGAAATGGCGAATCTACAAGGCATGAAGAGATGCCATACGCGAAGGCCCCCAAATCTGCCCATCAGCTTGGCGGCGGTGACAGATAAGGAGGCCAGAAAAGGAGACTGGAATGAATCCAGCCGCAAATGAGTGTACCACGCAAGTACAAGTCTTTGACAACCGCGAGTTCGGAAGCATCCAGGCTATCGAAATCGACCACGAGCCGTGGTTCGTGGCGAAGGGCGTGTGCGAGATCCTAGAGCTTGGTAATCCACGCTCGTCTCTGGCGCTCTTGGACGAAGACGAGAAGGGCGTCCACAGTGTGGACACCCCTGGCGGATCGCAGAACATGACCATCATCTCGGAGCCCGGCCTGTACGCACTCATCCTCAAGAGCCGCAAGCCACAGGCCAAGTCTTTTAAGCGCTGGGTCACCCACGAGGTCATCCCGTCCATCCGCCGCCACGGCATGTACGCCACGCCGCAGGCCGCCGAGGCGATGCTGGCCGACCCCGACGTGATGATCGCCACGCTCCAGGCGCTCAAGGCCGAGCGCGCAAAGGCCGCCGAGCTTGCGGCCGCCAACGCGGAGATGGCCCCCAAGGCGCTCTTCGCAGACGCCGTGGCCGCGTCGGACCGCTGCATCCTGGTGGGCGACCTCGCCAAGCTGCTCAAGCAGAACGGCTACGAGACCGGGCAGCGCAGGCTCTTCACTCAGCTCCACAAGGACGGCTACCTCATGTGGAGCGCGGGCAAGCACATGCCGACGCAGCGCGCCATGGAGCAGGGCCTCTTCAAGCTCAAGGAGCACAGCGGCCTCAAGCCCGACGGCAGCGGGTGGTCGACGGTCACCGTCACCGTGACCGGCAAGGGCCAGGTCCACTTCATCAACCGCTACTGCAAGGACCGCATCCCGCGCAACCAGCGGGTCATCAAGTTCAAGACGGCGTGAGGGGGACGAGCCAGATGGAAACCAACCACATGCTGCTCACCGTGCAGGAGGCGTGCTCCATCGCAAGAGTGAGCGAGGCTCACATCCGCGGGCTGTGCGCGAAGGGCAAGATCAGGGCCGTGAAGGTCGGCCAGGTGTGGCGCATCAACCGCGCCGACTTCATGCGCTTCATGGCGCTCGACGACTGCGAGGGGGTGCCCGATGGCGCGAGCGAGTAAGCCGGCGGTGTCCCAGGCCGCGCGGCTGGCGGCCGAGGCGAAGGTCGAGGCCGGCCGGGCCGTGCGCCTGGCCGACACGGCCGTGGACGCCGCCGCCCGGTCCATGGTCGTCTGCCACGAGACGCGCCGCATGGCAGACGTCAGGTGCGCATCGGTCGAGGCCCGGGTGCGCATAGCCGAGCGCGAGGTCAGGGCCCTGCGCGCCGAGAGGGGGCGGGCCGCGGCGAGGATGGAGCGCTGCGCCGTCGCCGCCCTGGGCGTCGGGGCATCGGCGTTCCTCGCGTGCGCCCTCTTCGGCGTCGCGTGGCCCTACGGGGTGGCGGTGTTCTCGCTGGCCGCTGCGGCAGCCGTCGCCATCACGAGCGACTGCATGGGGCCGCGATGAGCGCCGTCACGGTGTCCTTCTCGGTGCCGCTCGTGGCCGGGAAGGCAAGGCACCGCACCACGAGGGCGGGCCACGTCTACACGCCCAAGGCCACCACGGACGCAGAGGCCGCAGTGTGGGCCGCGTACGAGGGCGAGAGCCTGCGCAAGTACGGACGCGTGGTGCGGGCCCCGGCGCACGTGCCCGTGCGCGTGGAGGTCACGGCCTACGACGGGCTGCCCAAGTCGCGCAGCAGGCGCGTCGCCTTCGAGGCTTTCGCGTGCAAGCCGGACGTAGACAACATCCTGAAGCTCGTCCTGGACGGGCTAAACCCGAGCCGGGGGCTGCGCACCGGCGCATGGGCCGACGACGCCCAGGTGACCAGCGTGGCCGTGGACAAGCTGGGGCGCTTCCGCGGCGGAGACAGGCGCACCGAGGTGACGATCATATGGGAGGAACCCGATGAGTGAGGACAAGGCGGTCACCATCGCCTCTCTCGAGGTGGAGAACGTGACCAAGATCAAGGCGGTGGCCATCAAGCCCGAGCGGGCCGGGCTCACCGTCATCGGCGGCAGGAACGCACAGGGCAAGACCAGCGTGCTCGACGCAATCTGCTGGGCGCTGGGCGGCAAGAGGTACGAGCCCGACCGCCCCAGGCGCGACGGCAGCGTGAGCGACCCGCACCTGCGCGTGGAGCTGTCCAACGGCATCGTGGCCGAGCGCAGCGGCAAGAACGGCACGCTCAAGGTCACAGACCCCAGCGGGGCCAGGGCCGGCCAGGCGCTCCTGGACGGCTTCGTGGAGTCCTTCGCGCTCGACCTGCCGCGCTTCATGGCGGGAAGCGACAAGGACAAGGCGCTCGCGCTGCTCAGGGCCGTTGGCGTCGAGGACGAGCTCAGGGCGCTCGACGTGAGCGAGGCCGTGCTCGCCGAGCAGCGCAGGGTCACAGGCCAGGTGGCGCGCCAGTACGCAGCCGCCGCCGACGCCATGCCCTACCACTGCGACGCGCCGGACGAGCCCGTTGACATCTCCGAGATCATGGCCGCCCAGCGGGAGGCATACGAGCACAACGCCTGCAACGAGCGCGTCCGCCGAGAGGCGCAGCTGGCCTTGGACAAGGCCGCAAGCGCGGAAGCAGACGTAAGCAGGCTGCGCGCTGAGCTGGAGTCTGCCGAGGTCGCGTTGGCAGAGGCGCGCGAAAGGCGCGACGCGCTGGCAGAGAAGGCCGCAGGGCTCGCCGACGTAGACACCGGCCCCATGGCCGAGCAGGCGCAGCGCGCAGAGGAGGTCAACGCCAAGGTGCGCGCCAACCGCGCCAAGGCTGACGCCAAGGCCGACGCCGAGAAGCGCCAGGGCGAGTACGACCGGCTCACCGAGCAGATAGAGCAGGTGCGCAAAGACCGCGTGAGGCTGCTCGAGGGAGCTGACATGCCGCTTGAAGGGCTCTCGGTCGAGGGCGGTGCGCTCACCTACCAAGGTGACTCGTGGGGCTCCATGAGCGCGAGCATGCAGCTCATGGTTGCAACTGCCATCGTTCGCAAGATCAACCCGGCCTGCGGATTTGTGCTCGTGGACAAGCTCGAGCAGATGGACGCCGAGACTCTTGCCGAGTTTGCCCGGTGGTGCGAGGGCGAGGGCCTGCAGGTCATCGGCACCAGGGTGAGCACCGGCGACGAGTGCACCGTGGTCATCGAGGACGGCACCGTGGCCGACAGGGCATTCGAGCCGGCGTTTTAAGGAGGGAAAATGGCACTGAACATCACGCGCGGCGTCGTGAGGCGCGCCCAGAAGGTCGTGGTCTACGGCAGCGAGGGCGTCGGGAAGACCTGCTTCGCGGCGAGCTTCCCGGACCCGGTCTTCATCGACACGGAGGGCGGCTCGCTGCACTACGACGTGGCCCGCTACGACCGGCCCACGAGCTGGGCGATGCTCATGGAGCAGGTGGAGCACGCCCGCGCCAACTCCCCCAGCGGCTCGACGCTGGTGGTCGACACCCTGGACTGGGCCGAGAAGCTCTGCGTCGAGCACGCCTGCGCCGACAACCACTGGGCCAACATCGAGGAGCCCGGCTGGGGCAAGGGCTACGCCGTGGTCAGGGACACCTTCGCGAAGTTCCTCGACGCGCTGTCCCTGGTGGCAGACCGCGGGGTGACGGTGGTCTGCACGGCCCACGCCCGCGTCGACAAGTACGAGCCGCCCGAGGCGGCCGCCGCATACGACCGGTGGAGCCTAAAGCTCAACGACTCCAAGAAGAGCAGCATATCGGCCATCGTGAAGGAGTGGGCCGACGCGCTTCTCTTCGCGAACTACAAGACCAACATCGAGATGGGCCCCGACAAGAAGGCCAAGGGCACGGGAGGGACGCGGCGCATCCTGTGCTGCAACCACACCGCCGCCTACGACGCAAAGAACCGCTGGGGCCTTCCCAACGAGGTGCCCTTCGAGTTCAAGAGCGTCGAGCCCTACGTCGTGGCCCCGCAGGCGGGCGTCGCCGACGCGCACGCCCCCGCTTCGGTGGCAAGCGCGAAGCTGATGCAGCTGCGCGACCTCATGGCGGCGTCTGGCATCGAGGACGCGGCCATGCGCAAGGCCGTGGCGGGGCAGGGCTACCGCCCCGAGGAGACGCCCCTGGAGGCGTACCCGGACGACCTGCTCGACCGCCTTGTGAGCAAGTGGGAGCTGGTGCTCCCCTACGCGGTCAAGGCCATGGCCGAGACCGTTGAGATTCCCTTCAATTAGATAGGAGACTGACATGGCTGACGAGATCCAGAGCTGGGACATGACCGAGGTCGAGGACGGCGGCGACAGGACGCTTCTGCCCGATGGCCGCTACCCCTTCACCGTCTCCAAGCTCATCCGCACCCGTGCTAAGGACGGCGCGCCCATGGCCGAGATCCACCTCTCTGTGGACGGCGGCGATCTTGGGCGCACCACGGTCATCGAGAACATCAAGCTCGTGAAGTCGACCGACTGGAAAAAGTCGCAGCTCTTCAAGGCCATCGGAGCGCCGGTCATCGACGGCAAGGTGCAGATCAGCTGGGACGCGCTCGAGAGCGGCGCTTCCGACGGCTCGGCCTACGGGGTGGCCGACTTCGAGGTGAACGAGTACACCAAGGACGGCAAGACCTTGAAGAACAACAAGGTGACGTCGTTCATCCCGCGCAACACCGGCGCGCCCACGCAGCCTGCGAGGGCGTTCTAAATGGCGGCGCTTCGGCCCTACCAGGCCGAGGCGGTGGCGGGCATAGAGTCCCAGTGGGGGTGCGGCAACCGCCGCACCCTCCTTTGTATGGCCACGGGCACGGGCAAGACCGTGGTCATGGCCGAGATGGCGAGGCGCGAGGCAGTGGCCGGCGGCCGCACGCTGCTCCTGGCGCACCGCGGCGAGCTGCTCGACCAGGCGGCCGACAAGCTCTACTCCTACGCGGGCATCCGCTGCGGCGTGGAGAAGGGCGCCGAACGCTGCGAGGACCCGTGGCCCGTGGTGGTCGGCTCGGTGCAGTCAATGTGCCGCGACGCGCGGCTCGCCCGCTATGCCCCAGACGCCTTCAGCCTGGTGATGGTGGACGAGGCGCACCACAGCGCCTCTGGCTCGTACAGGGCGGTGCTCGAGCACTTCCCGAACGCCAAGGTGCTCGGCGTGACCGCCACCCCGGACCGCTCCGACCGCAAGGGCCTGGCGGAGGTGTTCGACTCGATAGCCTACGAGTACGGCATGGCGAGCGCCGTGCGCGACGGCTACCTGGTGCCCATAAGGGCGCTCCAGATGCCCGTGGAGATCGACCTCACGGGCGTGCGCTCGCAGGCAGGCGACTGGAGCGCGGCAGACCTCGGCTCAAGGCTCGACCCCATGCTGCGCGAGATCGCGCGCGCCATGGTGGGTGCCGGGTGCAAGGGGCGCAAGAGCGTTGCGTTCCTCCCCCTGTGCGCCACCTCCGAGCGCTTCGCCAAGATCCTGCAGGAGGAGGGCCTGAGCGCCGCACACGTCGACGGCAACTCGCCCGACAGGGCGCAGGTGCTCGCCGACTTCGACGCGGGCCGCTACGACGTGCTGTGCAACGCCATGCTGCTCACCGAAGGCTGGGACTGCCCGAGCGTCGACTGCGTGGTGCCTCTGCGGGCCACGAAGAGCAGGGCCCTCTATGCCCAGATGGTTGGCAGGGGCACCAGGCTCTCGCCGGAGACGGGCAAGCGCGACCTGCTCCTGCTCGACTTCCTCTGGCAGGCCACGTCTCACGACCTGTGCCGCCCGGCGTCTCTCGTGGCGGCATCGCCCCAGGTGGCCAAGGCCATGGGCGCGAGGCTCGATGGCGGCGAGGAGATGGACCTGCTCGAGCTTGAGGGCCTGGCCGAGCGCGACGTGGTTGCTGAGCGCGAGGAGAGCCTGGCGCGCGAGCTGGAGGAGAAGCGCAGGCGTAAGGCGCGCTTCGTCGACCCGCTGCAGTACGCCATGAGCATCGAGGCGGAGGATTTGGCCGACTGGGAGCCGACCTTCGCGTGGGAGGCCGTGGAGCCCACGGAGAAGCAGCTGCAGGCGCTCGAGAAGGCTGGCATAGACTCCGTATCCGTCAGATACAGGGGCCTTGCGTCTCTGATACTCGACAAGCTCCACAGGCGCCGCGACGCAGGGCTTGCGACGCCCAAGCAGATACGCCAGCTCGAGCAGCGTGGGTTCCTCCACGTCGGCTCGTGGAGCTTCGATGCCGCGAGCTCTATGATCGGCCGCATCGCGGCCAACGACTGGCGCACTCCCTACGACGTCGACCCGACCACATACGACCCCAGAGAGGATGAGCTATGCGCGTGATCGTGGACTACTGGCCCATGACCGAGCACGACGGGCCCGTGCAGCCGCGCGACGTCGTGAAGCTGCCGGGCGGCTTCGTGACGATGGTGGTGGGCGTCACCTTCGGCGCGGCGTCGTGCGGCAGCTACGTCAACGGCTTCTGGGTGGGCGCGGACGAGCGGCTGGAGCTGGTGCGCAGGCCGAAGACGTCGGCAGTCACGGCTAAGGCTACGGAGGGATAGATGCGCAGGTGGAGCGACCGGGAGGACGGCGAGCTTAGGGCGCTGGCCGACAGAGGTGCGACCATGGAGGAGGCGGCAGTCGCACTCTCCCGGTCGCTCGACGCCGTAAAAGGACACGCGCACAAGCTCGGCGTCCACTTCCACGGCCCCATGGGCAGAAAGCCCGGCAGCAAGGACAAGAGGCCGCGCAAAAGAGCAGACGGCATGTGGACCAGGCGCAACGACCGCGACCTCGTGGAGTGCCTGGCGAGCGGGTGGAGCTACGAGGACACCGCGCTCGAGCTTGGCGTGACCGTGGCAGACGTGGAAGCCAGGGCGCGCGAGCTTAATGCCTCACTACTTTAAGGAGTAATGAAAATGGACGAGAACGACAAGCCCGACGGCAGCACCGCCATGGAGCGGCTGGCGCGGGAGCTGATGGGAGCCGTGGTGAGCTGCGCGCCCACGGTCTGGTGCGGGGAGCACGGCATCGGAATCCACGGCACGAGGCCGGAACAAGACCGCGAGCACGCCCGCGCCGACATAGAGCGCCGCATCGCCGACGCCCGCGCCGAGGACCTGTTCAAGGACGACTACATGGTGCGCGAGCTCAAGCGGATGACTGGCATGCACCTCGACAAGGACAGGTGCACGACCTGCGGCGACGTAGACGAGATGGTGGACGCGGTCGAAGGCTGGAAGGCCAAGGCCGCCGAGCTGGACGCCCTGAGCGAGGCATGCCGCATCATGCCCGAGGGCATGCGTTGGCCGAGGTACGAGGACGGGGAGCCGGTGCGCATCGGGGACGAGTGCATCATAGCCGGCGAGACGAGGCCGATTACCTCAATCGAGTTCGACGCCAGTCAATTGCGAGTGAAATGCGGCAGCTTGGGTCGGATACGGGATTACGGCGCGCCGTTCAAGCGCCCCGCCCCCAAGGCCTTCGGCGCGGACGGCGTCGAGGTCAAGGTCGGCGACACGGTGTGGACGGACGACGGGCGAGAGTGGACCGTCATGAAAGCGGACCAAGGCTACTGCCGCGTGAGGGAAGCGAGTCCCGCCAGGGGATTCTTCATCGAGGAACGGTACATCTCGGCGGGCCTCCTCACCCACCAGCGCCCCGACAGCTGGGAGCGCCTGCACGAGGACGTGCGCAAGGACTACACAGCCTACTGGGGCTGCATCGGCTTCTGCTGCGACAAGTGCCCGGCCCTCGTGGACGGCAAGAAGCCGAACGAGCGCTATGACACGGCCGGATGCCACACGGCAGAGCAGATCGACCTCCTTGCCCGCGCCGAGCGACTGGCGGGGGTGCAAGGTGAATAGGGAAATGGATGTGAATGGCCGCATGGCGCGCGTCTCCATCTCCGTGCGGTCGGGATGCTCTGAGGCGACGGTAAGAGTGGAGGTCAGCAACGACGGCGATAACAAGATCAACCTTGACGGCATTGGTCTTATCCGCGAGCTTGCGGCTGCCGTCGAGCGCCTGGCGGGGGTGAGCGCCGATGCCCGGTAAGGAGATGCGTGACGCGGTCCCGGACCTGCTGCCGTGCCCGTTCTGCGGCGGCGATGCCCAGTTCGAGATGGAGAGAGACTGGGTCGTGCCGGGCGAGGTCATGGTGACGGCGTGGAAGGTTGAGTGCTCGCGGTGCTGGGCGTCGCCTAAGCCCAACAACTACGAGGGGTCTAAGGCGGTCGCCGCCGAGAGGTGGAACCGCCGCGCCGAGCGCACTTGCCGCGACTTCGGCGGCGAGGAGGGCACCAACGGCGAGGGCTACGACTTCGCGTGCTCGCTGTGCGGGTACTGCTGCGACCTGCCGCAGCCCAACTTCTGCCCGAGCTGCGGGGCGACGGTGGAGGATGGAGGAGATGGCGATGAGTAGCTGGAAGAGCGTGGACAAGTGCCCGCCACCTCTCGGAGAGACGGTCCTGCTGTGCGGCAGGTACGGCTTTATGTACGTAGGCCGGGCGTACGAGACGATCGACGGCGTGACCACGTACGAGGTGCCGAACTATCGGGGCAGCGTCCAGCCCATGTGGTGGTGCCCGATACCCTACTTCGACGGAGAGGACGGACGCGATGAGCGATGAGACCGGGCGCACGGAGGCCGTGCGCGACCCCGACATGGACGGGCGATGCGAGCCTGTGGACAAGTGCCCGTGGTGCGGGCGTGATCTTGGCAAGAAGGGGGGCGGCGAATGAGCGTAAAGCGCTTCTGCGACCGCTGCGGCCGCGAGATAGGCGATGCCGGGGAGTACGCGAGGGTCGAGGTGCACGACACCTTCGTGGGAGACCCTGCGTACAAGCTCCTACGAACGCACAGCAACGACGAGCTGTGCACGATGTGCCGCAAGGCGCTCGACGAATGGTTCAAGGCGGGGAAGGGTGGGGTCGAATGACCGCCGTGCTGCTTCTGACCAGGGCCGCGGGTTTTCTGGCCCTGGTCGCCGCGATAGCCGGGGCGGTGTGGCTGGTCGCGAGGCTCGCGTCCAAGGCGCTGCGCAAGGTGTCCGAGTGCCACGACGTCGAGCGCCTGGACGAGGCCGAGATCCTCGCGCGAAAGTACGAAAAGGAATCCAAGAAAGGAGACCGCTAATGAAAAAGTCCGCTTCGCTGGTCCTCGCCGGTGCGCTCCTTAGCGCCGCCTGCTTCACCACCGGTTGCACGCCCGGCTTCTATTCCCAGGACGTCGGAGAGGTCTCGGTCGTTCGAGGGATGGGCGGCACGGTCAACGGGTCGGAGTCGAACCCCGGGTTCCACCTCTCCTCGCCCTTCGACGACATCATCACCTACTCGACCAGGAACAACGTCATATCCTTCATGGGAGACGAGGCCGAGAACTACAACGACGGAAACGCCACAGGACCGAAGGTCAGCTGCAACGACGCGTCGGGAACCTCGTTCGAAGCGGACGTCCAGGTCAACTACAGCCTGGACCCGAGCTACGCCGAGCAACTCTACATCGACTACGGCACGCAGGAGAATCACGCCCAGTACGTGGTCGCCGTTGACGTGCGCAGCGTGACCAGAGAGGTCGCCGGCAAGATGCAGACCCTGGCCCTGCTCACCGACCGAGGGAGCTTCACGTCCTCGCTCCAGGAGGCCCTGGCGCAGAAGTGGGACGGCAAGGGCATCGTGATCGAGCAGGTCAGCGTGCAGGGAATCAGGTACCCCCAGTCGATAACGGACCGATACGCCGAGGCCCAGGCGTCGGAGATCATGAAGGCGAAGGCGCTCAACGAGCAGGAGTCCCGGAAGGTAGAGGCCGAGACCCGCGTCATAGAGGCCCAGGGCGTCGCAGAGGCCAACCGCGTGCTCGCCGAGAGCCTGTCGGACGAGGTGCTGCGCCAGAACTACATCGACGCGCTCAGGGAGATAGGGGCCTCGGGCAACCTCGTGGTGGTGCCCGACGGCTCGCAGCCCGTGGTCGTGGCGGGTGGTGCCGAGTGAGCGTCTGGGAGACGAGCCCGCACGGGGTCTTCCCGATATTCGACGACGTGAGGACCTACCCGCCCGAGGACGAGGCCGACGCCATGCAGCTCAAGGAGCAGGCCCGCAAGGTACACGAGGAGGCGGGCGAGCTCATGGTGGCCGCGTGCGACTACGTCAAGGCTCACGGCACAAAGGCCGAGGAGGATGCACGCTCCAGGATGCTCGAGGAGCTGGCAGACCTCATGCAGGCGATGACCAACTTCGCCTACGCCTTTTGCGTCACCGAAGAGGAGCTGGGGCACGCGGCCTGGGGGTGCTGGGACCGCAACGCCGAGCGCGGCAGGTACTGACCGCCGCCGACATGGCTAGGACTGACGGGGCGCCCCTTCGGGGGCGTCCTTTTTTAGGGAAGGGGGATCATGGCGGGATACGACCTGATGTCGTGCCTCAGGTCCATCGACCCTGGCGAGTGCTCGTACCAGGAGTGGGTCGAGGTGGGCATGGCGCTCCATGCCGAAGGCTACGGCGTCGATGCGTGGGACGAGTGGAGCGCGCAGGACGCCCCGCGCTACCACCAGGGCGAGTGCGAGCGCAAGTGGGCGGGCTTCGGCGGCTCGGCGTCGAGCGTCAAGGGCGGCACCATCGTGGACATGGCCAGGCGCAGGGGCTGGCAGCCGAGCACGGAGCCCGACGAGGTGCAGGGTTGGGGCACCATCACCGTGGAGGACGTGAGGCCGATAGACGTGGGGTTCATAGAGCCGAGGGCCGTCGTGCCGCCCGAGGAGTGGCACCCCGGCAGGCAGCTCTCCCGCTACGTGGAGGTGCTTTTCAGAAGCGGCGAGCGCGTGGGCATCACCTGCGGCAGCTACGTGGACGACGACGGCAAGCACAAGCCCGTGGGCGGCGTCACCATGGAGCGCGACTACCTGCTCTCCGAGCTCGAGAAGTGGGGCGACGAGCTGCCCAAGGCCGTGGGGGAATACGACAGGGACGCAGGGGCGTGGGTGTGCTTCAACCCGCTCGACGGCGATGGGCGCGGAAACAAGAACGTCACCGCCTACCGCTACGCGCTCGTGGAGTCCGACAGCGTGCCCAAGGACAGGCAGCGCGGCATGATAGAGGCGCTGGGCCTGCCCGTCGCTGCGCTGGTGGACTCCGGCGGAAAGTCCGTCCACGCCATCGTGCGCGTGGACGCCCCCGACCTCGAGGAGTACAGGAAGCGCGTCAACCTGCTCTACGAGTACTGCGCCAAGAAGGGCTTCGAGGTCGACACCCAGAACAAGAACCCGAGCCGCCTGTCGCGCATGCCTGGAGCCGTGCGGGGCGAGGGCAAGCAGTGGCTCGTGGCCGTCGACGCGCACCCCAAGCCCTGGCGCGAGTGGGTCGAGGAGGTGGCCGAGGAGGCCGACGGCATGCCGGGCTCAGAGAGCCTGGCCGAGGTGTTCGCCGACATGCCGCCCAAGGCCCCCGAGCTGATACGCGGCGTCCTTCGACAGGGCCACAAGATGCTCGTCGTGGGGCCCAGCAAGGCCGGCAAGAGCTTCGCGCTCATCGAGCTGTGCGCGGCTGTTGCGAGCGGGACGAGCTGGTTCGGCAAGAGGTGCGCGCAGGGCCCCGTGCTCTACGTCAACCTCGAGATAGACCGCCCCAGCTGCATAGACCGATTCGCAAAGGTGTTCGACGCCCTGGGCGTGAGCCGCAACTACGCGGGCTACGTCGAGGTGTGGAACCTGCGCGGCAAGAGCCTCACGCTCGACCGCCTGGCACCGCGCATCGTGCGCAGGGCGTCCAAGATGGCGTCGCCGCCCATCGCCATAGTCATCGACCCCATATACAAGGTCATGACCGGCGACGAGAACTCGGCGAGCGACATGGGCGCGTTCTGCAACCTGTTCGACTACATCGCGAGGGAGACCGGCGCGGCCGTGATCTACTGCCACCACCAGAGCAAGGGCGCGCAGGGCTTCAAGACCGCCATGGACCGCGCCAGCGGGAGCGGCGTGTTCGCCCGCGACCCCGACGCCATGCTCGACGTGTCGGAGCTGGTTCTGGACGAGGACGGCGAGCAGATGCCCGAGGCCGACGGAACCCCCTTCGAGGCGACGTGGATCACGCGCGAGTTCAGGCCGCCCGCCACCCAGAAGGTGTGGTTCCGCTACCCCGTGCACGTGATCGACGAGAGCGGCGCGCTCGACAGGGCCGGCGTAGCCGGGAGCGCCAAGGCGCAGAGCGAGGCCAAGAAGCGCGAGAAGCGCAGGCGCAGGCAGGACGACATGCTCGTGAAGTCCAAGGTCAACTCCGCCGTGCTCAGGGCACTCGCCGGCGAGTACGCAGGCGTAGAGGTGGTAAAGCGAGAGGACGTCATAGGCTACGTCGCCGACGCCATAGGAGACGCCATGGACGATTACAACTACGACGACTTCTTCAACGCGAGGAACAGGTTCGCCGCGTTCAGGTATGTGAGAATAGCCGGGAACGAGTTCGGCCTGGTGCCGTGCCGCAACCCGCAAGCTTTATTCTTTGATGATACCGATTTAGAGGTTTATCAGAACATGTGTACTAGTGGCGGGACGCCTATATAAATATAGGCTACGCCACCACCTGACCAGAAGGAAGTGGCAGGGCTATAAGAGCGCTCTAGCGCGCGCTCTTATTGCGCCTGGGACGCACCGCCCTCCACCACCCTCTGGTGTCACCGGACAAAATCAAAAACACAACTTCATAGCGAGGGAGAACGCATGGGAGAACGAGACCTGATGCGCGAGCTGATGGAGGCGCACGCGCGCCTGCGCTACGCCGTGGCCGAGGCCGACAGCAAGACGTCGCTGGGGCTGCCAAAGATCGTGGCCGCCATGGCCAAGGAGGAGCGCGCCATGGGCAGGCTGCGGGCGGCGCTGGACGCGAGGGGCGAGGGGGCGGCCATTGACGGCTAGGGAGTACTTCGAGGACGTCGCCCGGGCCGTGCGCGAGCACCGCGACGCCGAGCTGCTGCTCGAGTTCGGGCCGGAGTCGGGCCCTGACGGCTGCGGAGGGGCGGACCCAAGCGCCGGGGGCCCCGTGGTGTCGCGCTTCGCGAGCGACGAGCGGGCACGCGAGGTGATGCGCGCGACCGAGGAGACGATCGGCGAGGCGCTGCGCCGCATCGAGGAGCTGCGCCGGGTGTTCAGCCGCAAGGCCGACGCCGTGGAGCTGCGCTACGTGGGCCTGATGAGCTGGCCGCAGGTGGCGTCGGAGCTTGGGGTGACCGACAGGACCGCCCGCACGTGGTGCGCCCAGATGTTCGACTGGGTGGACTCCCTGGGGTGGGCGCGGCTGCGCGACGGGCGAGGAATCGCGGAAGACACTATTTAACGGCACTTGTGGAGCAGATTTCCGCCCCATGTGCTAAACTGTGTACCGTGTTTTATTAGGTACGAAGCAAGCCCCGCAGTCGAAAGCTGTGGGGCTTTTTACGTTGCGTCCGAGGGCCGTCCCAGACCGGGGCGGCTCTTTTCGTTAGGAGGAAGAGCATGGCAGAGGCAAAGGCGACCCAGACCGTCACCCTGGCGATGAGCGAGACCGAGGCGCAGCTGCTGTGCATCGCGGCCGCCAAGTTCGCGGTGCCCCAGCGCGGAAACCTCGCGAGCCGGGCGGCCCTGGAGGCGATCGCCGCCAACGCGGCCTGCCTCACCCAGGCCACCCGCGACCAGATCGCCGCCGACATGGACTCCCAGACCTACACCAGCGGCGACCCCTGGACCGACATGGACTCGGCCTACTACGCCGCCATGGCCCAGCGCCTGCGCTCCGCGTCCTAGCGGGGGACCGGCGCCATCGGGACCTGGGGTGTGCCGGTGTGGGGGCTCCCGCTGAAAGGCACCCCCCGCCCCGTGGCGCCCGCAGCGCGCCGGGGCGCGACGACGCCGACGGGAAGGAGGCCGCCGAGTTGGGCAACCCGAGGTACGCGAACGGCGCGCGCCGCAACGGGCTGCGCGCGTGGCTGAAGGCGCAGGGGCTGCCGTGCGCGATCTGCGGGCAGCCCATCGACTACTCGCTCGAATGGTGGGTCGACCCCGCCGACGGCCGGCGCAAGCGCCACCCCCTGAGCTTCGAGGTGGACGAGGTCGTGCCCGTCTCCCGGGGCGGCGACCCGCTCTCCCGCTCCAACGTGCAGCCCGCCCACCGCATCTGCAACCAGAGGCGCGGCAACAAGCCGATGCAGCCGACGCCCCGGGCCCGACCCGCCACGGGCGCGCCGGGCGGGCCGGGCCGCGACGCGACGAGCAGGAGCTGGTGATCGCGTCCAGGCGTGCCCGAGGGCCGAGGCCGCAAGGCGAGGACTCCCCGACCCCCAGCGCCCGGAGCGCGCGACGTAACGAACGCGCGTTTGCATCAAAGCGCTGCCGAGAGCGCGGCGGGGGGCGGTGCGAGCGGGGCGGGCGCGCGAGGGCGGGGGGCGGCCCCTCCCCTGCCCCGCCCAGCGACCCGCCGCCCTTAGCGCCGATTTCCCCCCGGAAAGGAAAGGTGAAGATGAAGCACGAGACCGCCGTCTGCCTGGACGTGCTGGCGACGCTGTGCCGCGGCGACCTGACGCAGCAGGAGATCGCCGACAGGGTCGGCGTGTCCATCGGCACGGTCAACAAGCGCATCAAGCAGCTCGACGCCGGGGCCGAGCCCCTGTGGAGGGACACGCCCGGGGCGGCCGCGCCCGACGGCCGCATGGCCGTCCTCGAGATGCTGCGCGACTCCATCATATCCGACCTGCCCAACACGACGGGCACGTCGCGCTCCAACGCGTCCAAGGAGCTGCGCAACGTCATGGCCGAGATCGACGCGCTCAGCGAGTGCGACGACGATGACGACCCCCTGCAGAGGATCGCGGCGATGTGCGGTGCCTAGGGCGTGCCCGCCGACGCTCAGGGTCGCGCCGGAACACGCCAGGACCGACGGACCGGCGGCCTGCGCGCTCATGGCGGCGCTCGGGATGGCGCCCGACGAGGTGGAGCGCGGCGTGCTCGACGACTGGCTCGCCTACGGCGACGACGGCAGGTACGCGTCGACCACCTGCGTGCTGGCGGTGCCGCGGCAGAACCTCAAGTCGTTCACCCTGCGGGCGCGAGCCATCTTCGGCGCCGCGGTCAAAGGCGAGCGCGTCCTTTTCACCGCGCACAACTACGACACGACCGCCGAGATGCGCGACGAGCTCTACCGCGTGTTCGGCAACTCGGCGAACGACCCGAAGGCCGAGTACGGGTGGCTCAACAGGCGCGTCAAGCGCGTGGGCCACACCAACGGCCACGAGTACATCGCCCTCAAGAACGGCGGGAAGGTCTACTTCTCGACGCGGACCGAGAACGCCAAGCGCGGCTACACGGTGGACGTGATCGTCATGGACGAGTGCCAGGCCCTGCAGACCGGCCAGACCAAGGCGCTGCTGCCCGCCGCGTCGGCCGCCCCGCTCAAGAACCCGCAGTACATCTACGCCGGCACGCCGCCGACCCCCAAGATCCACGGCGACGTGTTCCAGCCGCTGCGCGACCGCATCGCGGGCGGCGCAGGCGGTCGCGCCTGCCTGCACGAGTGGAGCGCCTCGAGCATAGAGGGGTTCACCCTCGAGAAGGCCTACGAGAAGAAGTACTGGTACATGTGCAACCCGGCCCTGGGCGAGCGCATCACCGAGGCGGCCGTGGAGGCCGAGGCGGTCGCGATGCCCGTGCCCTTCGACTTCGCGCAGGAGCGCCTGTGCTGGTGGATGGGCGCCGGGGCCGCCGAGACCCTCGTGGGCGAGGCGGAGTGGGCGGCGTGCCGCACCGACGAGCCGCCCCGGCCGGGCGACGACGAGGTGCTCGCGTACGCGGTCAAGTTCTCCGCCGACGGCAGGGAGTGCGCAGTCGTGGCGTGCGCCCGCAGGCCCGGCGGCGTCCCGCACATAGAGCTCGCCATGCTGGGGCCGATGGCCAAGGGCGTGGGCGAGTACGCGGCCTACGTCGCGCAGCGCTACCGGCGCGCCGACGCTGTCGTGGTCGACGGGCGCGCCGCGGCGGAGGCCATGGTGCACGACCTGGCGGCCGCCAACTGCCGCAGGCGCGTGGTGCTGCCGAAGCCCTCCGAGGTCGGCGACGCCTGCGCGATGCTGGTGGACGCCGTGCGCTCGGGCCGGGTGACCCACGTGGGGCAGGAGACGCTGACCGAGTCGGTCTGCGGGTGCGGCGTGCGCAAGATAGGCGGCAACGGGGGCGTCGGGTTCGCGGACGCCGCGCCCGCCCGGGCCTGCGTCGCCGAGGCGGCCGCGCTCGCGCTGTGGGCGGCGTCGAAGAGGAAGCGCCACCGCTCGGGCGGCGAGAAAGTGAGGATCGGATGCTAGAGGACAGCGGACTCGGCACGCCGTGGGACGCGCCGGAGCTCGACCCGGGGCTGCGCCCGCTCATGCGCCGGCTCGCGGAGGTGCTCGACGCCAACCGCGAGCGCAACAGGTCCCTGGAGGCCTACTACGCCGGGGACGTGCCGCTCAAGAACCTCGGCATCGCGGTGCCGGAGGACAACGCCTTCTTCGTCCTGAGCAAGGTGCGCGTGGACTGCGACTGGGCGGCGATCGCGGTGGACAGGCTCGCGGACCGCTCCATGCTCGACGGGTTCGTCTGCGCGTCTGCCGAGCTTGGAGACGAGCTGGCCGCCATCGCGCCGCGGGTCACCAGGCTGTACCGCTCAAACCTGCCCATCGCCCTCGTCCACGGGTGCTCCTTCTGGACCGTCGGGCGCGGGGCGCACGGGATGCCCCCCGTGGTGGTGCACGCCCACTCAGCGACCTCGGCGTCGGCCATCTGGGACGAGACGCGCGACGAGGTGCTGGCGGGGATGGCGGTCGTCGGCAAGGGCTGGAACAGGAGCTACACCCGGTGCGCCCCGAACAAGGTGGACCTCCACACGCGCGACGCGGTGGTGGAGTTCACCCGCCCCGACGTCGACCGCGACGAGTGGCACTGCGTCGCGCTGCCCCACCCGGCGGGCCGCCCCCTGATGGAGCCGCTGTGCTACCGGGCGGACACGCGCTGGCGCTTCGGGCACTCGCGCATCTCGCGCCAGGTGCGCAAGATATGCGACTCGATGATGCGCGAGAACCTGCGCGTCGAGGTGGCGAGCGAGCTGAACGTCCTGCCGCAGAAGTACGCGTTCGGGCTGACCCCCGAGCAGTACGACGCCCTGGACTCCGACCGGTTCCGCAACGCCGTGGGCGCCCTCATGATGGCCGCGAGCGACGAGGAGGACGCCCGCAAGGTGACCGTCGGCCAGTTCCCGCAGGTGAGCCTGCAGCCGCACATCGACATCAAGCGCGACCTGGCGGCCGACTTCTCGGGCGTCACGGGCGTGCCGATGAGCGAGCTGGGCGTGACCCACGACAACCCGAGCAGCGCAGAGGCGATAGAGGCGGCCGAGAAGCCGCTGGTCACCCTGTGCGAGCACATGAACGCGGACATGGCGCAGAGCCTCGGCAACGTGGCCCGGCTCATGCTCGCGGTTCGCCGGGACTGCGCCGTGGACGCGCTGCCGGATGGCGCGCGGTCGGTGGCGGCGCGCTTCAAGGACCCGGCCATGCCGAGCCTGTCGGCCTCGACGGACCGCGCCATCAAGATCGTGAGCGCCGCGCCCGAGTACGTGCAGACCGAGGAGTTCTGGGTGGACGTGGGCAAGGACGCCGACGCGCGCAGGTCCATCATGGGGGACTTCCGCAGGAGGCAGGCCCGCGAGGGGGCAACCGCCGTGCTGGACAGGAACAGGGGGTCGGGCGATGGTGCCGAGCGGCCGGGAGGTGGAGAGGTACCGCGATAGCCTCGCGGCGGTGCGCGGCGAGGCGGAGCGCTACGTGCGCTCGCGGGTGCTCTCCGAGTGCCCCGGGCTCGCCGTGGCCGACGCCCGCGAGGCCGCCAAGGGCGTCGTGGCCGACGCCGTGGACGTGTACGGCCCCCAGGCCCAGGCGCTGGCCTGCGACCTGTTCGACGAGGTCATGGAGGCGTCCGGGGAAGACGTGCGCGCACGCCTCATGGACGGCCTCACCGACCCGGCCGACGTCGACGCGAAGGTCCGCTACTTCGCCGGGAAGCTCGTTAAGGGCGACCTGGCCGGCTTCGCCGGGGACTGCGCGTCGCGCGCCGGGTTCTACGTCTGGCGCGAGGCCATGGTCTGCACCGCGAGGAACGTGGAGGCCGCCCAGTGAGCGACGTCAGGTTCGCCCGCGTGCCCACGGGGCGCGAGACGTGCGGCTTCTGCTTCATGCTCGCCTCGCAGGGCTACGTGTACAGGAGCGCCGCCACGGCGGCGAGGTCGCACCCGGGCTGCGACTGCGTGGCGGTGCCGGGAATCCCCGACCCCGGAGACGACGAGCGGTTCGCCGGCATGAGGCAGCGCTGGCAGGACTGCCTCGACGCGGTGGACAACGGCTCGACCCTGCGCAGGGGCAAGGCCGCCTGGGCCGCCATGGACGGGGCCGAGCGCGCCCGCCACGCCGGGAAGCGCGGCGAGGAGGCTGCGTTTCGGGTCTGGTACCGCGACGACTTCCTCGTGCGCGAGGCGTGCCGCGAGGTGGAGAGGCGCGACCGGGGGTGGCTGTACGACGGGGTTCGGCCGGAGGTCGACTACTCTGCGTCGCCGCGCCTGTCGTACGGGAGGATGCTCGTCTCGGGCGACTACTCGCCCGAGAACATCGTCGACCGCGGAAGGGAGTGGAGAGACCTATACGTCCACGACCTGTTGGCGGAGAACGGATTCGACGTCGCGGTGAGGGCGGCCGACGCGCCGGACGGATTCAGCAACATCGACCTGCTCATAGGTGGACGGCTTTGGGAGGTCAAGAGCCCGGAGGAGCCGGATAGGCCCCCTCGTCCCGGCCGCGAGCTGTCGTTCGTCGAGAGCAGCCTGCGGTCGGCGAAGAAACAGTTTCACAACCAGTACGACCAAAAAACGGGATCGGCCATGGCTTTCAACGGGCCGGTGAGCGTCGTGTTCAACAACCTGTATCGCGATGCCGCCGATAAAGATGTGATGGAAAAGATTGAGAGGGAGATGGCGAGACATGAAATCGACGAGGTTCTGTTCGTCGGAAAAGACGGTAAAATAACTCGTTTAAAAAGGTGAGGCGACCCAGTCCCTATCCAGAGCCAGAGCCGCCTCGATAGGATTATTGTACCACAAACAACGACAGGCCACACTGGTACAACAGCGAGACTTCGGGCTTCATACCGAAAAATGAGAACCTGCACCGTATTAAATGATTGCAGCCTACCCCCTCGCAATACTGCGTGGGAACAGGCTGCAGTATCACTGTACCACGTTTTCAGTCATCCAACAGGGGAATCGTAAGAACAAAATAAACGGGGAAGTAGGTCGTTCCCGCACACTGGCAGGCGCGCTGCTTCCCCGTTATGTGCAATTGTACCACAGCGCGCAAAAAAGTAATTATCGTTGACGCGGTGACCCGTAACAACGGCAAACATGAGAAAGCGCGACCGTGTCCCGACTCTAAGTTCTGGGCGTGTCGCGCCTCTGAGAACGAAGAGGCTCGCGAGCCGCATACGGCGGCAAACGGCCTCTTCGCTTGCAAGTATACGGCACGCCAACCCGAAAACGTCGAACCAAGGCCCCCCGGGGCCTTTTTTCGTACATGGCCGCACGGCCAAGCCCTGGCCCGCACGGGCCGCAAGCAACCAGCCCCGCACGGGGCGCTACACATGGCCCGCACGGGCCGCGAGAGGAGACGCGATGGCAGACGAGAACGGCACCGAGGCCGAGGCCGCCGGGAAGCCCGGCGAGCCGCAGGCGGGACCCGCGCCAGAGGAGCCCGACTACAAGGCCCTCTACGAGGCCGAGCGCAAAAACTCGCGCAAGTGGGAGGGGCGCGCCAAGGAGAAGGGCGAGAGCGTGGCCGCCGCCGAGGGCGAGCGCGACGCCGCCCGCGCCGAGGTCGACTACCTCAACGCCGTGGTGAGCGTGGCCGCCTCCACCGGCATGCCCGTGGAGGCCGTCAAGGCCCTGCGCGGCACGACCGCCGAGGAGCTGGCCGCCTCCGCCGAGGCGATCAGGGCCGCGATGCCCGGGCCCTCCTACCCCGAGAGCCGCGACAAGGGCGAGGTGGGGGCACCGGAGACGACCCGCGAGCAGATACTCGCGATAAAGGACCCGTCGAAGCGGCTGGACGCCATCGCGCAGCACACCGACCTTTTCAGGCACTGACAGATTGGAGCATGAATGGCAGCACTGACCAACCAGGTGGCCAAGGTCGACATGGTCGCCGCCCTGGACATCGAGTTCAACAACAACTTCGACCAGTCCGTGAACGACCTGGCGTCGCTTCTGGGCATCTTCGGCGTGGAGGTCATGCGCGCCGGCCAGGCCATGTACCAGTACAAGGTGACCGGCTCGCTCAGCACCGCCACCGTGGCCGAGGGCGACGAGACGCCCCTGTCCCACTACAAGCTCGAGAAGCTGCCCATCGGCGCGATCACCTCGGAGCCCTTCCGCAAGGTGGTGACCAAGGACGCCATCCAGAAGGGCGGGTTCAAGAACGCGGTGCTGCGCACCGACCGCCAGATGGCCAAGGACATGCGCGCGCTGGTGCGCGGGCGCTTCTTCGACTTCCTGCAGAACGGCGAGCTGAGGAGCCTGGGCGCGAACCTCCAGGGCGCGTTCGCCTACTGCGACGCCGACCTGCGCGACGCCCTCGAAAGCAACGACGACAGCGCGGAGCGCATCATCCACTTCGTGAACCGCCAGGACGTGGCGGCCTACCTCGCGGGCGCGGCCATCACGACCCAGACCGTCTTCGGCATGGACTACCTGGAGAACTTCCTGGGCGTGCGCGACGTCTTCGTGACGAGCCGCGTCGAGAAGGGCTACATCTACGCCACGCCGGTGGACAACATCCACCTCTACGCCTGCGACTTCGGTGCGCTCGCGGAGGGCGGCCTGTCCTACACGACCTCCGAGCTGGGCGTCGTTGGCATCCACCACGAGCCCAACTACGCGCGCAACGTCGTGGAGACCCAGGCTCTGCTCTCCTTCGCGATGCTGCCCGAGGTCGTGGACTACATCTCCAAGACCCGCATCGGCAAGCCGATGGGCGACATGAGCGTCGACGAGCTCAAGGCGCTCGCCGAGGCCGAGGGCGTGGACATCACCGGCAAGACGACCAAGGAAGCCATCACCGAGGCCCTGACGGGCGCCGGGGTCCGCTAGTGGGCGCCGCGCCGCTCGCGGGGCGCGACGACGTGGCGGCGCGCTGGGATGGCTACTCCGAGGAGATGGCCGACCGGGCCGACGCCCTGCTCGCCGACGCCTCAGCGCGGCTGCGCGCGGAGATGGCCCGCGCCCGCGTGGCCGTGGACCCCGGCGACGCCGTGCAGGCCGACAACCTGAGGGCCGTGTGCGCCTCGATGGTGGCCCGGGCCATGGCGTCCTCGGCCGTCGCCGACGGCGCGCCGGTCTCCCAGTGGACCCAGACCGCCACGCCCTACTCGACGAGCTACATCTTCCCCAACCCCTCCGGCGACCTCTACCTCACCAGGCAGGAGCGCCGCTCGCTGGGGCTCACGGGGGGCCGCGCCGGGTGCGCGCGGGTCGCGTGGGGGGAGGCCGGCCATGGCGATTAGGCCCGCAAAGGTGCGCGTGCTCAGGCCCCGCGGGGGCCGGGACGCCTGGGGGAGGCCGCCCTCCGGCCCCGACGCCCTGGAGGAGGTCGGCACGGCGGCCGCCCTGTGGTACACGCCGCTGGTCGCCGACGCCAACGCCGACGCGGAGGCCCCCATGGCGGGCGACGAGGCGCGCATGGGCTTCCACTTCCCGCCCGAGTGGGCAGGGCGGCTGGCGGGCTGCACCGTCGGGCTGCCCGACGGCACCCTCTGGGACGTCGTCGGCGACCCGCGCGGGCACATGGCCGCCAACTGCCCGGGCCCCTACTCGGTAAACTTCACGGCCACCCGCCACACCGGGGCGGTGCCGCGGTGAGGGCGGCCGGCAAGTACCGCGTCCAGGCGGGCAGGCTCTCCGAGGCCGTGCGCGACGTCCTGCGCGAGGAGCGCGACGATTTGGCGAAGACCGTCGAGGGCGTCGTGGCCGACACGTCCAAGCACCTCCAGAGGAGCCTGGCCGCTCGCGCCAGGGCGCTCTTCAAGGGCACCAGGGCCTACGCGAGGGGCTGGACGACCTCGGTCAACCGCAGCGGCTTCGACTCGGCCGGCGTGGTCTACAACGGCGGCGAGCACGCCAGCCTGGCCCGCCTGCTCGAGAACGGGCACGCCGTCTTCGTCCCGAAGCGCCAGCCCGGCGGCGGGTACAGGGCGGAGCCGACCGGGCGGCGCGTCGAGGGCCGCAAGCACGTCGGGCCCGCCTTCGACGACGCCATCAGATACATGGACAAGAGGCTCAAAGATGAGATTTGACGACCTGCGCGACGCGCTCGACTCGACCGGCCTCCCCTGGGCCACCGGCGACTGGGGCGCCGAGAAGGCGCCGGGCCTGCCCTACATGGCACTGCTGCCCGGGGACCCCGCGTGGCTGCACGCCGACAACGCCAACGCGCTCAAGGTGTCGCGCTGGACGCTCGAGGTCTACACGCAGGGCCCCGGCTTCGAGACGTGGGCCCTGGTGGCGGACGCCCTGTCCGCCTCCGGCGCCTCCTTCGACGAGTCCGGCGGAGGCCCGGCGGGCGGCGGGGCGTGGGTCGAGTACTTCGCGCTGTCGACGATCGGATAAACGTAGAAAGGAACCGCAATGGGCAAGATCCAGTACGGCATCTGCAACATCCACGTGGCGTTCATGGGGGAGCCCGCCGAGGACGGGGCCCCGACGTGGGAGACCCCGCGCGCCGTCAGGGGCGCGACCAAGCTCACCCTCGACGAGAACGGCAGCTCCAACCCGTTCTACGCCGACAACGGCATCTACGCCGAGATGGGCAGCGCCTCGGGCCTGTCCGGCTCGCTCGAGCTCGCCCTGTTCCCCCTCGACTTCGTGGCCGAGGCCATGGGATACCGCATCGACAGCAACGGCGGCCTCGTGGAGGTGTCGGGCGGCGCCAAGAAGCCCTTCGCCCTGGGCTTCCAGTTCGAGACCGACGACGAGGGGCGCCGCAACTGGCTCTACAACGTCACCCTCTCCCGCCCCTCCGACGAGCACAACACCACCGAGGGCAACATCACGCCCGACGTGCAGAGCGCCGACTTCACGGCCTCGCCCATCGAGCTGGACGGGGAGAACGTCTACAAGTACACGCTGCCGATGAGCGACAAGGCCAAGACCGTGTACAACTCCTTCTTCGCCAGCGTCGTCAAGCCCGCCGCCAAGGCCGTCGAGCAGGGGGCGTAGCCCGTGCGGAGCGCATCCATCGGCGGGAGGGAGGTCGCCCTCGGCGGCGGCCCCCTCACCGTCCTCACCTGGTACAACGCGTTCGGCGAGGACACCCTCTACGACGCCCTGGTGCGGGTGTCCACCCGCGTGGGCGCCGACGGCTCGCCGAAGCTGCCCATGATGGACATCCTGCGCTGCGCCTGGGCCATGGCGCAGACCGCCGCCGAGGCCGACGGGGGGAAGCGCGAGGGCTTCGAGTCGTGGGCGGCAGGCCTGGGCGACGTCGACTTCGTGGCGCTGCGCGCGGAAGTGGAGGCCGAGGCGCTCGCCTCGTTCTTTCCTTCGCTCGCAAGGCAGGCCGAGGGGAAGAAGGCGGCGCGCCGCGGGCGCCCCTCCCGCGATGCGGGTGGCGGTGCTGACGAGCGCGAAGCGCATGGGGCTGAGCTTTAGCGAGCTGGCGCGCCTCGACATGCCGACCTTCTCGGCGATGTGCTCGCTGTGGGGCGGCGGTGAGGCACCCGACGACGCCGAGCACGTGCGCGAGGCGACCCAGGCCGACATCGACAGGTTCTTCTAACAGCATAGGGGGCGGTGCATGGCGAGCAAGGAGCGGCGCGGCATCGAGCTGGTCGTCTCGGCCAAAGACGACGGCACGGGCGAGGTCCTCGACAAGATCGAGGGCAAGGCCGGCAGGGCCGGGGCGAGGATAGAGGAGATCGGCAAGTCGGCGTCGAGGGTCGGCGGGACGCTGACGGCAGGCCTCACCGTCCCCATCGCCGCAGCCGCCACCGCCGCCACCGCCACGGCCATCAAGTACGAGAACGCCTTCGCCGGCGTGCGCAAGACCGTGGACATGACGGAGGACGGGTTCAAGGGCCTCTACGACGCGACTGTGGCCCTCTCCGAGACGCAGCCGCCAAGCGCCGACGAGCTGTTCCGCATCGAGGAGCTTGGCGGCCAGCTGGGCATCGCCAACGAGAACCTGCTCTCCTTCGCCCAGGTCGTGTCGGGCATGGACGTCGCCACCGACCTGGGCGTCAAGGACGCAGCGACCCAGATGGCCCAGTTCGCCAACATCACCGGCATGAGCCAGACCGACATGGAGCGCCTCGGCTCCTCGGTCGTGGCCCTGGGCAACAACACGGCGACGACCGAGTCGTCCATCATGGCCATGGCGATGCGCATCGCCGGCGCCGGAGCGTCGGCGGGCCTCTCGGAGGCCGACATCCTGGGCCTCTCCGCGGCGCTCTCGAGCGTGGGCATCGAGGCCGAGGCGGGCGGAAGCGCCATCTCGACCATCATATCCAACATCGACAAGAGCGTGGCGACCGGCAGCGACTCCCTGGAGACCTGGGCGCAGACCGCCGGCATGAGCGCCGGGCAGTTCGCCGCCGCCTGGCGCGACGACCCGGTGCAGGCCCTGTCCATGGTCATCGAGGGCATGGGCCGGGGCGTCGACGCCGGCGGCAACCTGTCGCTCATGCTCCAGGAGCTGGGCATCACCGAGCTGCGCCAGACCGACGCCATGAAGCGCCTGGCCAACGCCGGCGACCTGCTCAACGACACCGTCGGCGTCGCGAACCGGGGCTGGGCCGAGAACTCGGCGCTGCAGAACGAGGTCAACGCGCGCAACGACACCACGAGCGCCAAGCTGGAGGTCCTGCGCAATCGCGTCGAGAACGCCGCCGCGAAGGTGGGCGGCCCGCTCGCCGACGCCCTCGTCGGCGTCGTCGACGCGCTCGGCCCCGTGATAGACGGCGTGAGCGACGCCGCCGAGTGGTTCGCGGGCCTCGACACGTCCACCCAGCAGCTCGTCATCGGCTTCGGCGCGGCCGCCGCGGCGGCGGGGCCGCTGCTGTCGGCGTTCGGCGGCGCGGTGTCCACCGTGGCCGACCTGCGCGACGCCCTCGGCGGGCTGGGCGGCAACGCGTCGGCGGCCAGGGGGTCGCTCTCCGGGGCGGGCTCGGTGGCCGAGGCCGCGTCTGCGGCGGGCGACGCCATCGGTGCGGCCGCCGCTGGCATGGACGCCCTGGATGGCAAGAAGGCAACCAGGGTAAAGAAAGAGATTGACGCCGCCGAGGCTGCGGCCGGCCTGGCGACCACGGCGGTCGAGGGCACGGCCGCAGCCGTCGACCTCGCCAACACCAAGAAGACGACGGCCGTCCAGTCAGAGGTCGGGAAGGTCGGCGAGAAGGCCGACGCGGCCAAGGGCAAGGTCGGCGGCGTCGCCTCCGCCGTCGGCGACGTGGACGCAAAAACCACCGCGAAGGTCTCCGGCGCGGTCGCGAACGTCGGTGACGCCGCCCTCGTAGCCGCAGACGGGGTCGCAAGCGTCGGCGCGGCGGTCTCGGGCGTCGACTCGAAGAAGACTGCGAAGGTCTCGGGCGAGGTCGAGAAGGTCGGCGAGAAGGCCGACTCCGCCAAGGGCAAGGCGTCAGGCCTCAAGACCGAGCTTGGCAACGTCGACGGCAAAAGCATGGGGAAGGTCACCGGGGCGGTCGAGGGCATCGGCACGGCGGCCTCGAACGCTTCGAGGCTCCTCGGCATGGCGGGGCTGGCAGGTGCCGCCGCCATCGCCGCCGGTGCCGTGCTCAACATATACAACCACCTCAAGAGCGTTGCCGAGCAGGAGCAGCGCGTAACGGACCTCGCGGGAGGAATCGGGGGCGCCCTGGGAGACGCCTACGGCACCGACTCCGCCCCGGCCGTCGAGGGCGTCTCCGCCGTGCGCGAGGAGATGGCCAAGCTCAAGGAGGACATCGAGGACTCGGCAGAGGGGACGCTCGACCTCTACGAGAACCTAGCCGCCGAGGACTTCTCGATCGAGTCGGGCATCAAGCAGGTAGAGAACCTGGCCGACACCATCGAGGAGCTCGGCAGCCGCTCCGACCTCACCGAGGCCGAGCAGCTGAGGCTCGCCGACGCGGTGGAGCGGTTCGAGTCCACCACGGGCGCGAGCGTGTCGACCATCGACGAGCAGACGGGCGCGCTCAAGGTGAACGCGGAGGCGGTGCAGGGCCTGGCCGACGCCTACGCCGCCCAGGCCCGCTACGAGGGCTACTCCAGCGGGCTCAAGCAGCTCTACGCCGAGCAGGGGCAGGCCCAGGTCGACCTGGCGGTCGCCCAGGAGCAGGCGCGCTCCGCGCTCGAGGCCTACAACAAGGCGATGGAGTCCGGCTGGACGCTCGCCGACCTCTTCACCGGCAAGCTGTGGCTCACCGACGAGGGCCTGAAGGCCATGACGGCCGACCAGAAGGACGCCTATCAGTCGATGTGCGACGCCAACGACGCCGTGGACACCGCCCAGGCCCGCGTCGACGGCCTGGCGGTGTCGACCGAGCAGTACGAGCAGGTCGTCGCAGCCTCCCGCGAGGAGGCCGCCGCCGCGAGCGAGGTCCTCGCGGACGCGGCCGGCGCGGCGCAGGAGAACGCCGAGGCCGCGGATGCCATGGCGGATGCCACCGAGTCCGCGACGGCGGCCCTGGTGGACTACGAGACGGCGTCGGGCCAGACGGTCCAGGTGTCCGAGGGCATGGCCGACGCCATCGACGGCATGGCCGAGCACGTCGGGAGCGTCGCGGCGGCCATGCGCGAGGTCGGCGGCCCCGAGGTCGTCGCCGCCGTGACCGGCGCCGGCTACACCATGACGCAGTTCGGCCTGGCCGTCGAGGCGACGGGCGGCAGCGTGGAGCGCTTCTCGGCAATCTACTCCAGCCTGGCGCAGCTGGCCGACCCATTCGAGCCGCTGTCCGCCTCGCTGGCCTACACCGCCGAGAACGCGGCGGCGGCCGACGCGGGCCTGGGCGAGCTCGCGAAGACCACCGACGAGATAGCGGCGGCGATAGCGGCCGACCAGGCGACGGTGGACCAGTTCACGCAGGTGGTATCCGACCTGTACGCGCAGTGCGAGACCGAGGCCGACATAGCCTTCGTGGACGCGCTGGTCGAGAAGGGCCCCCAGGCGCTCGGAGAGCTCCAGAACATAGCCGGCACCTACGAGGACGCCAACGTCAGCCTCCACGACCTCGCGGGCGCGCAGGCGACCCTGGAGCAGTCGATAGCGAACAGCGCCGTGAGCGCCGAGATCGAGCGCATGGGGGCCGCCTACCGCGTCCTGGGCACCGACGCCCTGTCCGGCGCGTGGGCGGTGTCGGAGTCGACCGGCAACATCCTGACCTCCGTCGGCGAGGGCGCGGACCGGGTGGTCGTGGAGCTCGACTCGGCGACCGGAGAGGTCGTGTCCATCCTGTCGGACACGGCGCCGGAGGCCCAGGCCGCTGCAGCCCAGATCAAGGACGCGGCGGCGAGCGGCGTCGACGGCACCGCCGAGGCGCTTTCCGGCGAGGCGTCCGACGCCGCGTCGGGCTTCTCTGAAGGCATGGCCTCCGGAGCCCCCCAGGCGGCCGACTCGGGCTCGCTGCTCTTCGACTCGAGCTACGACTCCCTGGTGAGCCTGCCCGACGAGATGGAGGCGCGAGGCAAGGTAAGCGGCTGGTCGCTCGCGTCGGGCCTGTCTTCGCAGTCCGGAAAGGTGTCCGAGTCCGCCTCCGCGCTGTCCACGGCGGCGGGGTCGGCGCTGTCGGCCCTCGGCGGGAACATGGGGGCGCTGGGCGGCTCGGCGGGGTCGTCGCTCGCGGGCGGGCTGTCCGGCGCTCGGGGCCAGGTCTCGGAGGCCGCCTCGTCGCTGTCAACGGCGGCCGGCTCCGCCCTCTCGGGCGTGCCGGGGGCCGCGTGGTCCGTCGGAAACTCGGCGGGCGCGGGCCTGGCCGACGGACTGCGCGGGGCCTGCGGGCAGGTGTCGGGGGCCGGCGCGTCGCTGGCCTCGGCCGCGCGGGGCGGCGTCGGAAGCGCCGGGTGGGCGTGGTCGAGCGGCTACGGCCTGGGGGCCAACTTCGCGGGCGGCATGCCGGCCGCCTACGGGCTGGTCTACTCGGCCGCCGCGAGCCTGGCCGGGGCCGCCA
>JAHZGC010000032.1 GCA_019421015.1 Coriobacteriaceae bacterium
CAAGTACAAGGGCATCCGCTTCAAGGGCATCGTCTGCGAGCGCTGCGGCGTCGAAGTGACGAGCGCCAAGGTGCGTCGCGAGCGCATGGGCCACATCGAGCTCGCCGCCCCCGTCTCCCATATCTGGTACTTCAAGGGTTCGGCCTCGAGCCCCATGGCCACCCTTCTCGAGATCAAGAACAAGGATCTCGAGAAGGTCCTCTACTTTGCCGCAAACGTCGTCACCCGCATCGATACCGAGGCGCGCGACGCCGACGCCGACGACCTTTTGGAGGAGATGGAGGCAGACCTCGAGGAACTCGACGCAGAATACGAGCGTCAGGCCGAGAAGCTGCGCCAGCGCGCTGAGGAGGGCGTCGACGAGTTCGGCGACGAGGACCCGCTGACTCCCGAGGACCTTGCGCTTGAGCTCGCCGACCTCAAAGAGGAGATCGAGGACGAGAAGTGGCTGCGCAAGAAGGCCTACGATGAGTTCATGGGCCTGCGGGTCAAGGACCTTGTCTCCGACGAGGAACTGTTCCGCGAGATGCGCAAGTACTACAGCATGTACTTCGACGGCGGCATGGGCGCCGAGTCGGTCCGCGACCTGCTCGACAGCATGGACCTGCATAAGCTCGCTGAGGAGCTGCGCGCGGTGGTCGAGGAGGGCAAGGGCCAGAAGCGTGCCAAGGCCGTGAAGCGCCTTGAGGTCGTCGACGCCTTCCTTAAGGGCGGCAGCGCCCCGTCGACCATGATCCTCGACGTCGTGCCCGTCATCCCGCCGGACCTGCGCCCCATGGTGCAGCTCGACGGTGGCCGCTTCGCCGCCTCCGACCTCAACGACCTGTACCGCCGCGTGATCAACCGCAACAACCGTCTCAAGCGCCTGCTTGACCTCGACGCCCCCGCGATTATCGTGAACAACGAGAAGCGCATGCTGCAGGAGGCCGTGGACGCCCTGTTCGACAACGGCCGTCGCGGCCGTCCGGTCACCGGCCGAGGAGGCCGCCCGCTCAAGTCTCTGGCCGAGTCCCTCAAGGGCAAGCAGGGCCGTTTCCGTCAGAACCTGCTGGGCAAGCGCGTCGACTACTCCGGCCGTTCGGTCATCGTGGTCGACCCTCAGCTCAAGCTGCACCAGTGTGGCCTTCCCAAGGCCATGGCGCTCGAGCTGTTCAAGCCGTTCGTCATGAAGCGTCTGGTGGAGACCGGCAAGGCCGACAACATCAAAGGTGCCAAGCGCGCCATCGATCGCAGCTACGCCTACGTGTGGGACGTGCTCGAGGAGGTCATCACCGACCGCCTCGTGCTGCTGAACCGCGCGCCAACCCTGCACCGCCTGTCCATCCAGGCTTTTGAGCCCGTGCTGATTGAAGGTAAGGCCATCCACCTTCACCCCCTGGTCTGCGCGCCTTTCAACGCCGACTTCGACGGCGACCAGATGTCCGTGCATGTGCCGCTGTGCGCCGAGGCTCAGGCCGAGGCCCGCATCCTCATGCTCTCGTCGAACAACCTCCGTTCGCCCGCATCGGGCAAGGTGCTCACCGTGCCCTCGCAGGACATGGTTATCGGCATGTACTATGTCACGACCATGGACGAGCTGCCCGAGGGGGAGCATCCTCGCGCCTACGCCAGCTTTAAGGACGCCGAGAACGCCTACCAGGCTCGCGCCGGCCTTGAGCTGCACACCCCCATCCAGGTCCGCCTCGAGCGCGACACCGTGGTGTGGGACAAGTTCAACCATGCCGACGCCCCCGAAGTCCACAAGGCGGGCGAGCGCATCACGACGACGGTGGGCCGCATCATCCTGAACGCCGTGCTGCCCGACGAGTACCCGTTCGTGAACTTCCAGATCAAGAAGAAGGACGTCGCGTCGCTGGTCAATGACTGCTGCGACCGCTTCCCGATGTCCCAGGTCGAGATCATCCTCGACGGTCTCAAGACCGTTGGTTTCCACTACGCCACCCGCGCCGGCCTTACCATCTCGGTGTGGGACGCCGTGATTCCGCACGAGGCCAAGGCGGCCATCCTCGCCGAGGCCGACGCCGCCGTGGAGGAGATCGACGAGCAGGCCGAAGAGGGTATGGTCACGATGGACGAACGCCGCCGCGGCGTCATCGACATCTGGAACTCCGCCGCCCAGCGCGTGGCAAAGGAGATGGAGCGCGGTTTTGACCGCGACAACCCCATCTTCATGATGGCCGACTCGGGTGCCCGAGGCTCCATCACCCAGCTGCGTCAGCTGGCCGGCATGCGCGGCCTCATGGCAGACGTTAACACCAAGAAGGTCTTGAACGCCAAGAAGCCGCTGTCTCCCGACACCGATCCCCGCGACCTCAAGGTGATCGGTCCCGACGCGCTGGAGCTGCCCATCAAGTCCAACTTCCGCGAGGGCCTCTCCACGCTGGAGTACTTCCTCTCGACCTATGGCGCCCGAAAGGGCTTGGTCGACACGGCGTCCCACACTTCGGACTCCGGCTATCTGACCCGCCGTCTCATCGACGTTGCCCAAGACGTCATCGTGCGCGAGGAAGACTGCGGTACCCATGAGGGCGTTGCGTACGACCTGATGGACGACAAGGGTGCCTTGAACGCCGACCTTGTGGGCCGTTGCGTCTTCGAGGCGGTCGCCGACCCGCAGACCGGCGAGGTCATTGCGGCCAAGGACAGCTACATCGCCAGCGTCGAGGACCTCGAGACCACTTCGCCTGAGCGCCCGAGCTTGCGCGGGCTGGTCAATGCCGGTCTGAGCTCGATTATGCTCCGTTCGGTCGTGACCTGCCGCTGTATCCATGGCGTGTGCCAGAAGTGCTACGGCTGGGACCTCTCGAACCGTCGTCCGGTCAACATCGGTACCGCCGTCGGCGCCATTGCGGCCCAGTCGATTGGTGAGCCCGGCACGCAGCTGACGATGCGTACCATTCACTCGGGCGGCGTTGCGGGCGAGGACGACATCACCCAGGGCCTGCCCTTCGTCTCTCGAGCCTTCAACGTGGTTTCGGTCAAGAACTCCAAGATCGTGGGCGGCCGCGAGGCTATCCTCTCCACGGTCTCGGGCACGCTCCACATGAGCCACGAGAACAGCGACGTGCTTCTGACGGTCATCAACCATGAGACCGGCGAGTCCTTTGACACGCGCGTGAGCGAACGCGACGTGATGGACGGACTGAGCGACGGGCAGCAGGTCAAGGCCGGCGACCAGCTCTCAAAGGGCTTTGTCGACTTCAAGCAGCTGCGCGCTCTCACCGATACCGCCACGACGATGCACCACTTCGTCAAGACGGTCAAAGACGTGTATACCGGCCAGGGCGTCGACCTCAACGAGAAGCATATCGAGGTGGTTGCACGCCAGATGCTGCGCCGCGTGCGCGTCACCGACATCGGCGAGTCCTCGTTCCTGCTCAACCAGTACGTCGATCGCCACGAGTTCGAGGACGAGGTCACGCGTCTCCAGCTTGAGGGCAAGGAGCCGCCCAAGGCCCAGCCGGTCATTCTCGGCGTCGTCCGTGCGGCCATGGCGTCCGATTCCTGGCTCGCCTCGGCCTCCTTCGAGCGTACCGCCGAGGTGCTCACCAAGGCTGCCATTGAGGGCAAGGAAGACCACCTCAACGACCTCAAGGCCAACGTCATTATCGGTAAGCGCATCCCGGCCGGCACCGGCCTCGACGCATACCGCAACGTGCCGCTCACGTACCGGGGCCGCAAGATCGACGGTTCCGTGCGTCCCGGGGACGCACTGCCCGAGTGGGCCCCCTTGGAGCTGCGCGAGATTGAGGAGCGGTTGCCCCGTCAGCCCGAATGGGTGGGCAAGAACAACGGCTACGGCTTCGAGTCGGGCGCGATGTCCCACAACGGGCACACGCTGCTGCCCGAAGACGCCAAGCTCTATCTCTTCGACGACCTCGGCGTCTCGCAGCGCTGGACAAACAAGTTCAGCGAGGTGGGCATCGAGACGGTCGGAGACCTTATCGGCCGCACCGAGGACGACCTGCTGCGTATCGACGGCATCGGCGCAAAGGCGATCGAGGAGCTGCGCGACGGTCTTGAAGCGCGCGACCTGTTGTATATCCTTGAGCCCGACGACTCGATCGCCGATGACGAGGACATCTCGCAGCTGCTCGAGATGGTCTTCTCGCCGGACGGCGACGACATCCTGCTCGGTACGTCGGTGCCCTCGGTCCACCACTACGACGACGAGATGATCGGCGGGTCGTCGAGCACCGAGTCTTCCGCCGACGTCATCAACGAGAACTACGAGTCACTTGACGCGCTTCTCAACATGACGCGCGGGGTGGCCTCGGACGACGACGCGGACGTTGCGGACGACGAGCCCATCGACGACGACATGAGCGCGCTCGACGCTCTTCTTCAGTCGACTGAAGACGACGAGTAGCTAGTCGGGTGCCCCACCTGTATGGATAATCCATGCAGGTGGGGCTTTCTTATGGAGTCTCCGCGCTCTAAACCTCACACAGTGCTGGGTGATGAGCTTATGAGCTGCGAAGCTGTGCCACGGATATGGATACGCCCGGCTCCGTGGCGTTTTGACAACAGCGACGGCGAACGATATTCTTTCCCGTCGCGGCCGGTCCAATGGTCTTGGACTGACCAGGACCGGTTACAGGAATCGATTTCTGAAGGAGTGGAGCTTTGCCTACTATCAACCAGCTCGTCCGCCAGGGACGCAAGAAGGTCGCTTCTAAGTCCAAGAACGCGGCCCTGAAGGGTAACCCCCAGAAGCGCGGCGTGTGCACCCGCGTCTACACCACCAGCCCCAAGAAGCCTAACTCGGCACTTCGTAAGGTTTGCCGCGTTCGTCTGGTGAACGGCATCGAGACCACCGCCTACATCCCCGGCGAGGGCCACAACCTGCAGGAGCACTCGATCGTGCTCGTTCGCGGTGGCCGCGTGCGCGACCTTCCTGGCGTGCGTTACAAGGTCATCCGCGGTGCCTACGACTGCGCTGCAGTCGCCAACCGCAAGCAGGGCCGTTCTCGCTACGGAGCCAAGCGCCCGAAGTAATCGCGCCCATCTGCCAACGCTACGCCGCATCCCCGTCTCGGGGAGGCTTTACCTGCTGAGGAGCTACTGAATGTCTCGTCGTAACGGAGCTGTCCGTCGCGAAGTCGCGCCGGATTTCGTCTACAACAACCGCCTCGTCACCCAGCTGATCAACAAGGTCATGCTGGACGGCAAGAAGACCCTGGCCGAGCGAATCGTCTACAGCGCTTTCGACATCGTTGCCGAGAAGACCGGCGGCGGCCCCATCGCCACCTTCCGCAAGGCCATGGACAACATCCGTCCCACCCTTGAGACCAAGGCCAAGCGCGTCGGCGGTGCCACGTATCAGGTGCCGATGGAGGTCAACTCCCGTCGCGCGACCGCCGTGGGCCTGCGCTGGCTCGTCAAGTTCTCGCGCGAGCGCAAGGAGCGCACGATGGCCGAGCGCCTTGCCGCCGAGATCATGGATGCCGCCAACGGTGTGGGCGCCTCTGTCAAGAAGCGTGAGGACACCTACAAGATGGCCGAGGCCAACCGCGCCTTCTCGCACTACCGCTGGTAAGGCTGCCTACGGGACCCGCGTTCCAAGTAGGGAACCGGAGGCGACAGGCTTAACGCCTCCAAGGTAAATATCGCTGAGGAGAATGGATCGCATGGCCAAGAAGAACATACTTGCCGACACCCGCAACGTCGGCATCATGGCCCACATCGATGCAGGCAAGACCACTACGACCGAGCGCATCCTCTACTACACCGGCAAGACCCACAAGATCGGTGAGGTCCATGAGGGTGCCGCCAAGATGGACTGGATGATCCAGGAGCAGGAGCGCGGCGTGACCATCACGTCTGCCGCCACCACCTGCACCTGGCAGAAGGACGGCGAGGATTACCGCATCCAGATCATCGACACCCCCGGCCACGTTGACTTTACCGCCGAGGTCGAGCGCTCTCTGCGCGTTCTCGACGGTGCCGTCGCCGTCTTCGACTCCGTCTCGGGCGTGCAGCCGCAGTCCGAGACCGTGTGGCGTCAGGCTGAGACCTACGGCGTGCCCCGCATCGCCTTTATGAACAAGTACGACCGCACCGGCGCCGACTTCTGGGCCGCCATCGAGACCATGCACGATCGTCTCGACGCCCCGGCCGTTGCCATCCAGGTGCCTATGGGCGAGGAGGACCACTTCTGGGGCCTTATCGACCTTGTCACCATGACTGCCTGGGACTTCAAGGCCGACGACAAGGGCATGACCTATCCTGAGCCGATGGACGAGATTCCCGCCGAGTTTGCCGACATCGCCGCCGCCAAGCGCGAGGAGCTGCTCGACGAGGCCGCCAACTTCGACGACGAGCTCATGGAGCTCATCCTCGAGGGCGAAGAAATCCCGGTCGAGAAGCTGAAGGCCGCCATCCGCAAGGGGACCATCGACTGCAAGCTCCACCCGGTGCTCGTGGGTTCCGCCTACAAGAACAAGGGTGTCCAGGAGCTGCTCGACGCTATGGTCGACTACCTGCCTAGCCCGCTGGACATCCCCGCGATCAAGGGCATCAACCCCAAGACCGACGAGGAGACCGACCGCAAGGCCGACGTCAAGGAGCCTTTCAGCGCCCTTGCCTTCAAGATCATGACCGACCCCTTCGTCGGCAAGCTCACCTACCTTCGCATTTACTCGGGCAAGCTTGCGAGCGGTTCCTATGCGCTCAACTCTTCTAAGGACAGCCGCGAGCGTGTCGGCCGCATCCTCGAGATGAACGCCAACGACCGTATCGACCGCGACTCGTGCTCTGCCGGCGACATTGTCGCCGTCGTCGGTCTCAAGAACACCACTACTGGCGACACCCTCTGCGACGAGGCTCACCCTGTGATTCTCGAGTCCATGGTCTTCCCCGAGCCTGTTATCGACATTGCCGTCGAGCCCAAGAGCAAAGACGAGCAGACCAAGCTCGAGATCGGCCTCATGAAGCTTGCAGAAGAGGACCCGACCTTCAAGGTGCACACCAACCCCGAAACCGGCCAGACGATCATCGCCGGTATGGGCGAGCTGCACCTCGAGATCATCGTCGACCGTCTGCTGCGTGAGTTCAAGGTCGAGGCCAACGTCGGCAAGCCTCAGGTTGCCTATCGCGAGACTGCCGGCAAGGCCGTCTCCAACGTCGAGGGCAAGTTCGTCCGTCAGACCGGCGGCCACGGTCAGTACGGCCACTGTGTCATCAACATGGAGCCTCTGCCTGCCGGTACCGGCTACCAGTTTGAGAACAAGATCGTGGGCGGCGTCATCCCCAAGGAGTACATCCCCTCGGTCGACAAGGGCATCCAGGAGGCTCTGGAGACCGGTGTCATCGCCGGCTTCCCCACCGAGGACATCAAGGTGGAGCTTATCGACGGTTCTTACCACGAGGTCGACTCTTCTGAGGCCGCGTTCAAGATTGCTGGCTCCATGGCAATCAAGGAGGCCCTGCGCCGTTCCAACCCCGTGCTGCTCGAGCCGGTCATGGCCGTCGAGGTCGTTACCCCGGAGCAGTACATGGGCGACGTTATGGGCAACCTCTCGAGCCGCCGTGGCAAGATTGAGGGCATGGAAGACCGTAAGAACGCCAAGGCAATCCGTGCGCGTGTGCCCCTCGGCGAGATGTTCGGCTACGCCACCGACCTGCGCAGCGCTACGCAGGGCCGTGCCGTCTACACCATGCAGTTCAGTGCGTACGAGCCCGTTCCCAAGAACGTGGCCGACGAGGTCGCAAGCAAGGGCGGCAAGGCGTAAAGCAGCGCAGTTTCGGTAATAAAGGGGAGCGCTCGAGCGCTTGGCGTAATGCCTTCCCCTGATTTTTGGAGGTATTCAGTTGGCTTCTCAGAAGATCAGGATCCGCCTGAAGGGCTTTGACCACGAGATTGTGGATCAGTCCGGCAAGCTGATTGTTGACACCGCTCTTCAGACCGGTGCCCGCGTGTCCGGCCCCATCCCGCTGCCTACCGAGCGCAGCCTGTACACGGTCATCCGTTCCCCGCACGTGGACAAGGACTCCCGTGAGCAGTTCGAGATGCGTACCCACAAGCGTCTCATCGACATTCTTGATCCGACCCCCAGCACCGTTGACTCGCTGATGCGTCTCGATCTGCCGGCTGGTGTGGATATCGAGATTAAGCTTTAGTTTTTTCTCTATATCGCTTGAAAGGCACGGTCTTTGTAGTGTAATCTACGAAGGCTGTGCCTTTTGCATGGCAAACGTAGTTCGCGGTCCGCTGGGTGGAGTCGGAAGGGCCGACTCCTGGTCCCATGACCGCCTGAGGTAAGGAACACCATGATCAACACGATTCTTGGTCGCAAGATCGGGATGACTCAGGTGTGGAACGACAAGGACGAAGTCGTTCCCGTCACGGTCATCCAGGCAGGCCCCTGTGCGGTGTCGCAGGTTAAGACCGTCGAGTCCGATGGTTACTGCGCCGTTCAGATCGGCTTCGGGGACATCAAGGAGAAGAACGTCAATAAGCCTATGAAGGGGCATTTTGACAAGGCCGGCGTCAAGCCCGTCCGTCATCTCCGTGAGGTTCGCGTTCCCGAGGGCGAGGAGCATACCTGCGGCGAGCTCGTAACGGTCGCCGACTTTGCCAACGTCGCAAAGGTCGACGTAACCGGTCGCTCCAAGGGCAAGGGTTTCCAGGGCACGATCAAACGCCATCACTTCAATTCCGGTCCTACCACCCACGGTTCGCACTTCCACCGCACCCATGGCTCCGTGGGCCAGTGCTCCACGCCTTCGCGCGTGCACAAGGGCGTCAAGATGCCCGGTCAGATGGGTAACAAGCGCGTGACGGTGCGCAACCTCAAGGTCGTGCGCGTCGACGAGGAGCAGAACCTCATTCTCGTTTGTGGCGCTGTGCCCGGCAACAAGAACGGCCTCGTCATTGTCCGTATGGCCTAACGGGCCCTGTGATACGTCAAGCCCAAGGCTAAGGAGATAGACAAATGTCTACCATTGAAGTTAAGAACACGGCCGGCGAGAAGGTTGCCGACCTTGAGCTTTCCGATGCTGTTTATGGCATCGAGCCCAATGTCCCCGTCATGCACCAGTGCGTCCGCTACCTCATGGCAAAGGATCGTCGTGGTACCCATTCCACCAAGAACCGCTCTGCCGTGAGGGGCGGCGGCAAGAAGCCGTGGAGGCAGAAGGGCACCGGTCGTGCCCGCCAGGGTTCGATTCGCGCTCCTCAGTGGCGCGGCGGCGGCGTGGTCTTTGGCCCGACCCCCCGCGACCACTCCTTCCGTATGAACAAGAAGGAGGTCAAGCTTGCCATGAGGAGCGCCCTTTCGGCAAAGCTTGCCGACTCGGAGCTACTTGTTATCGACAAGTTTGATTTTGAGAAGCCCCACACCAAGGATGCCGTCAAGTTCATCAAGGACCTCGGCCTTGAGAACAAGCGTATCACCCTCGTCCTTACCGACGAAGACATCCTGACTGCGCTTTCGTTCCGCAATATCCCTGAAGTCACGGTCCTTTTCGACAACGAGATCGATACGTACTTCATGCTCGATAACCATGCGCTTGTCCTGGCTCAGCCCGTTGCCGTCCGCCTTGGGGAGGTGCTTGCATAATGTCGCAGTATGATGCCCACAACATCATCATCCGTCCCGTTGTCTCGGAGGCTTCCTTCGACAAGATGGAGATGAACAAGTATACGTTCGAGGTTGACCGTCACGCCGACAAGCCGATGATCCGCCGTGCCGTCGAGGATATTTTCGGTGTTAAGGTCACCCGTGTGAACACCGCTTGGGTCAAGCCTAAGCCGAAGCGCGTGCGTGCCCAGGCTGGCTATACCCGTACCTGGAAGAAGGCTATCGTGACTGTTGCCGAGGGCGACAGCATCGAGATCTTTGGTACCCAGGCCTAAAGTTTGTTGCTTTGCCCGGGGTTAAACCCCGGGCTTAGTTTGTAGGGTGTTAGATGGATACACCCGGAACCGTGGTTGTCCGGGGTCGCGGGCGGAGGCAACAACCTCACTCCCATACGCCGGCGGCAATCGGACGAGAGGAGAAGTAATGGGAGTTAAGCAGTACAGGCCGACCTCGCCGGGCAGGCGTTTCCAGACGGTCTCGGATTTTGCCGAGATCACGACGAACAAGCCCTGCAAGAAACTTCTTGAGCCTCTCAAGAAGAAGGCTGGCCGTAACAACAGCGGTCACATCTCCATGCGCCACCAGGGCGGCGGCCACAAGAGGATGTACCGTGTCATCGATTTCAAGCGCAACCACGACGGTGTGCCCGCCAAGGTTGTCAGCATCGAATACGATCCGAACCGCTCCGCACGTATCGCCCTGCTTCAGTACCAGGACGGCATCAAGGCCTATATCTTGCATCCCAAGGGCCTCAAGGTCGGCGACACCGTTACCAGCGGCCCCGGCTCTGACATCAAGCCCGGCAACGCCATGGCGCTGGCCGACATCCCCGTGGGTACCCTGATTCACGCTGTCGAGTTCCAGCCGGGCAAGGGTGCTGCTATCGCCCGCTCCGCCGGCACCTCTATCCAGCTCATGGGCAAGGAGGGCAAGTACGCCATCCTCCGCATGCCCTCTTCGGAGATGCGCCGCGTGCTCCTGACCTGCCGTGCCACTGTTGGTGAGGTTGGCAATGCCGACCATGCCAACATCAAGATCGGCAAGGCCGGCCGTAACCGCTGGCGCGGTATCCGTCCGACGGTCCGTGGTACGGTCATGAACCCTGTCGACCACCCGCACGGCGGCGGCGAGGGCAAGAACCACACTTCGGGACGTCACTCCGTCTCGCCGTGGGGTATGCCCAGCAAGGGTTACAAGACCCGCGACAGGAAGAAGCGTTCCAACCACATGATCATTCGCCGTCGCAAGAAGTAATCCAAGAAGGAGAACACGTACATGAGCAGAAGCCTCAAGAAGGGCCCCTTTGTAGAGCCCAGGCTCCTTGGCCGCATTATTGCGATGAACGAATCGGGCGACAAGCAGGTTATCAAGACCTGGTCTCGTGCCAGCACGATTTTCCCCGAGATGGTCGGCCACACCATCGCTGTTCACGACGGCCGCAAGCACGTTCCCGTGTACATCACGGAGTCCATGGTTGGTCACAAGCTTGGCGAGTTTGCCCCGACCCGTACGTTCCGTGGACACTCGGCAGATAAGGGTAAGCGGTAATGAGCGAGCAGGAGAAGAAGGTTATGGAAGCTAGGGCCATTGCCCGCTATGTGAGGATCGCGCCTCGCAAGGTGCGCCTCGTTGTGGACCAGATTCGCGGCAAGAACATCGCCGAAGCCCGCACCATTCTGGCCTTCTCGGAGCGCTCCGCTGCCGAGACCGTCGCTAAGGTGCTGAACAGCGCTGTCGCCAATGCCGAGCACAACTACGGCATGCGTGCCGACAACTTGGTCGTCAAGGCCACCTACGTCGACGAGGGCCCCACCCTGAAGCGCATCCGTCCCCGCGCTAAGGGTTCGGCCTCTCGTATCAACAAGCGCACGAGCCACATCACCGTTGTCGTCGCTCCCCGGAAGGAGGCGTAATCCCTTATGGGACAGAAGGTGCATCCTATCGGTTTCCGTATTGGAACCACTGAAAACTGGCGTTCTCGCTGGTATGCCGATAAGGACTACAAGGCAACGCTGAAGAGCGACCTCGCGATCCGCAAGTTCCTTACGAAGCGCCTCAAGGACGCCGCCCTCTCTCGTGTCGAGATCGAGCGCGCCGGCGACAAGGTGAAGGTCGTTATCTACACCGCCCGCCCCGGCATCGTCATCGGCAAGAAGGGCACCGAGATCGACAACCTCCGCAAGGAGATCGAGAAGGTTGCCGGTAAGTCCGGTTCTAACCTGAGCGTAGAGGTAATCGAGATCAAGCGCCCCGAGCTTGACGCAACCCTGGTTGCCCAGAGCATCGCCGAGCAGCTCGAGCAGCGCGTCGCTTTCCGTCGCGCCATGCGCAAGGCGGTTCAGGCTGCTCGTAAGTCCGGTGCAAAGGGCATCCGTATTCAGTGCTCCGGCCGTCTCGGCGGTGCCGAGATGGGCCGTCGTGAGTGGTACCGTGAGGGCCGTGTGCCGCTGCACACCCTTCGTGCCAAGATTGACTATGGTACGGCCACCGCTCACACCATCATGGGTTCCTGCGGTGTGAAGGTCTGGATTTACCTTGGCGAGAAGCTGCCCGGCCAGCCTGCGCCGAACCCCGCTCTCGAGGGTGCTCCCCGTCAGCGCCGCAACGGCCGCAACGAAGGTAGGAGGTAGTAGGCATGCTTGCACCTAAGCGTGTTGCTCACCGCAAGGTGATGCGCGGCCGTATGAAGGGCCACGCCAAGGGTTGGACCAAGCTCAACTTCGGCGACTACGGTCTGGTTGCCCTTGAGCCCCACTGGATTACCAACCGTCAGATTGAAGCCGCCCGTATCGCCATGACCCGCTACATGAAGCGTGGCGGCCGTGTCTGGATTACTATTTTCCCGGATAAGCCCGTTACCAAAAAGCCCGCTGAGACCCGCATGGGTAAGGGTAAGGGTAGCCCCGAGGGCTGGGTCGCTGTTGTGAAGCCCGGCCGTGTCATGTTCGAGATCAATGGCGTCGACGAGGCCGTTGCCATGGAGGCCCTGCGTCTGGCTGCCCACAAGCTGCCCATCAAGACCAAGGTCATCACCCGTGCCGAGCAGGACGCGAAGGAGACCAACTAATGAAGCCCGCAGAGATTAGGTCGCTTGACGACAAGCAGCTCGAGGAGAAGCTCAAGGAGTGCCGCGCTGAGCTTTTCAATCTTCGTTTCCAGATGGCTACGAGCCAGCTTGACAACACCGCTCGCGTCAAGAACGTCAAGAAGGACGTTGCCCGTATCCTTACCGAGATGCGTGCCCGCGAGATCGCTGCCCAGAAGAACATGGAGTAACAATGACCGAAGAGCGCAATCGCCGTAAGGTGCGTCAGGGCGTAGTTCGTTCGATTATGGGCAACAAGTCCATCGTGGTCGAGACCACCGAGCGCAAGCGTCACCCCAAGTACGGCAAGATGATGACGAGCACCAAGAAGTTCCACTGCCACGATGAGAACAACGAGGCCAACGTTGGCGACACCGTTCGCATCATGGAGACTCGCCCTCTGTCTGCTACCAAGCGTTGGCGTCTCATGGAGATCGTCGAGCGTGCGAAGTAGTTTTTATCCGGTCTTGGACCGTCAGTAACCCTCATGACATGTATGCCGCAGGTGTGGGCGTACCTCTGTCATCCGTAGCATTCATTCGGAGGATGCGATGATTCAGGCAGAAACCATGCTCAACGTCGCCGACAACTCTGGTGCACGCAAGGTCAAGTGCATCAAGGTTCTCGGCGGCTCCCGTCGCCGCTACGCTGGCGTGGGCGACGTTATTATCTGCGCTGTGCAGGAAGCCCTTCCTAACGGCTCCATCAAGAAGGGCGCAGTCGTGCGTTGCGTTGTCGTGCGTACGAAGAAAGAGGTTCGCCGCAAGGACGGTAGCTATATCCGCTTTGACGACAATGCGGCCGTTCTGATCGACGCATCGGGCGCCCCCAAGGGTACCCGCGTCTTTGGCCCCGTCGCCCGCGAGCTTCGCGACCGCAAGTACCTCAAGATCGCGTCGCTCGCACCTGAGACGCTTTAAGGAGAAGTGGAAGCTATGGCAAAGTTGACCGTCCGTAAGGGCGATAACGTCAAGGTGCTTTCCGGTAAGGACGCCGGTGTCACCGGCGAGATTATCCGTGCACTTCCCAGCGAGGGTCGTGTCGTGGTAAAGGGCGTTGCCAAGATGAAGAAGTCGGTGCGCCCGACCCAGATGAATCCGCGTGGTGGCATCATCGAGAAGGAAGCTCCTATCGATGTGTCCCGCGTCCAGCTCATCTGCCCCAAGTGCGGCAAGCCCACCCGTGTGGGTCACGGTGGCGTGAGCGCCGAAGGCAACAAGATTCGCATCTGCAAGAAGTGCGGTGCTGAGTTCTAAAGCGAGATCTTTAGATAACCCATGAAGACGGGACTCCGTTCTGGACAAACCAGGGCGGGGTCCCTATTATTTAATATTTGGCTCCCGGAATAGGTCTGGGAGGTGTCGGGTTGGCAATCCGGCACTTAAAACCCCGTAAGGAGAAAGTGATGTCTGAAGCCCCTCGTCTTAAGGTTCTTTATCAGGAAACTGTTCGCCCTGCCCTCCAGGAGCAGTTCGGCTATAAGAATGTTAACCTGATTCCTAAAATGGAAAAGATTGTTGTTAACATGGGCGTCGGCGAGGCTGCGACCGATTCCAAGGCTATTGATGCCGCCGTTGCTGACCTGCGTATGATTACCGGACAGCAGCCCATGATTGCCCGTGCACGCAAGTCGATTGCCTCCTTCCACCTGCGTGAGGGAATGCCGATCGGTGCAAAGGTTACCCTGCGTAACGACCGTATGTGGGAGTTCTTCGATCGCCTCGTCTCCATTGCTATCCCTCGTATCCGTGACTTCCGTGGTCTCTCCACCAAGTCTTTCGACGGTCACGGCAACTACTCGTTCGGTGTGACCGAGCAGCAGATCTTCCCGGAGATTCCTTACGACAAGATCGATAAGGTTCGCGGCATGGATGTTACTTTTGTGACGACTGCTCAAACCAATGCCGAGGGCGAAGCTCTTCTTCGTGCCCTTGGCTTCCCCTTCAAGAAGTAAAGAGCTATCATAACTCTTTGCGTCTATTAAGTAATTGTATGTGTCTAGTTCTGTGTGAGGAGGAAGAGTGGCTAAGAAGTCGATGATCGCCGCTGCTGAGCGCGAGCCGAAGTTCTCGACCCGTCAGCACAACCGTTGCATGCGTTGCGGCCGTCCGCGCGCATACTATCGCAAGTTCGGTCTGTGCCGTGTCTGCTTCCGCGAGCTTGCCAACAAGGGCGAACTCCCCGGTGTCAAGAAGGCCAGCTGGTAAGGAACGATCCGGGGATCTGTTTGGGCAGGCATTTCAGCCATGGGTTGAAATGAACCGCTGAACAGTCTCATCTAGAACCATAGGAGGAATCCAATGAATCTGAGTGACCCGATCGCAGATATGCTTACGCGCATTCGTAATGCAAACTCTGCGAACAAGGCCACGGTCTCGATGCCTTCAAGCAAGAAGCTTGTCGAGATCGCTCGCGTTATGAAAGAGGAGGGCTACATCGCGGATTATGCCATTGAGGCAGCTACTCCCCGCGATCAGCTCGTCATTACCCTCAAGTACGGTGAGCGTCGCGCGAAGACCATCCGTGGCATTCGTCGCATTTCCAAGCCCGGCCTGCGGATTTATGTCGGCAAGGAAGAGCTGCCCCGTGTGCTTGGCGGACTTGGCATTGCCATTGTGTCTACTTCGAAGGGCGTCATGACCGATCGCGACGCTCGTAAGATCGGCGTCGGCGGCGAAGTCGTCGCCTACGTTTGGTAACGGACTGCTGGAAAGGAGCAACCACCGTGTCTCGTATCGGTAAGAAGCCCATCCCGGTCCCTGCCGGCGTAGATGTGACCATTGATGGCACCAACGTCACCGTAAAGGGTCCCAAGGGCGAACTGAGCAAGTCGTTCTATGATCTTCTGACCATTACTCAGGAAGGGAACGAGATTATCGTTACCCGTCCCGATGATTCCCGTACTTGTCGTGCTCGTCACGGTTTGACCCGTGCCCTGCTCCACAACATGGTCGTCGGCGTGTCCGAGGGCTTCTCCAAGAAGCTTGAGCTCCAGGGCGTTGGCTACCGTGTTGCTCTCAAGGGGAAGAACCTCGAGCTTTCGCTCGGCTTCTCTCACCCCGTCATCGTGGTGCCCGAGGACGGCATCAGCTTTGAGGTGCCCGATAACACCCATATCGTTGTCAAGGGTATCGATAATCAGCGCGTAGGCCAGGTCGCCGCTGATATCAGGGCCCACCGTCCTCCCGAGCCTTACAAGGGCAAGGGCATTCGCTACGAGGGCGAGCATGTCCGTCGTAAGCTGGGCAAGGCCTCGAAGTAGTAGAGCATTCTCCGATGTGAGAGCACATCGGTAGCGAGCAAGGAGATTTGCATGGACAAGCATAAGGCGAAGGCAGCGCGTCTCGCGCGTCGTCACCGCGCTATCCGCGGAAAGATTTCCGGTACTCCTGAGCGTCCGCGTCTGTGCGTTCACCGTACCAACACCAACATCTATGCTCAGGTGATCGATGACCTGGCCGGGCATACCCTGTGCTCTGCCTCTACTCTCGATCCTGAGTTTAAGGCTACGGGCAAGCTCGGTTCCAATAAGGAAGCCGCCACTTTTGTTGGCGAGCTCGTCGGAAAGCGCGCCCTTGAGGCGGGCATTACCAAGGTTGCTTTTGACCGTGGTGGCCACCTTTACCATGGCCGTGTCGCCGCCCTTGCCGACGGGGCCCGCAGCGCGGGCCTGATCTTCTAGGAGGAATGAAGAGCATGGCTCGTAATAATCATCAGCAGAACAATGCCACTCCCGAGCTGCAGGAGCGCGTTGTTTTCATCAACCGTGTTTCCAAGACGGTCAAGGGTGGACGTCGCATGTCGCTTTCTGCCCTCGTCGTCGTTGGTGACGGCAAGGGTAACGTGGGCGTAGGCATGGGTAAGTCCGCTGAAGTCCCGCTGGCTATCCAGAAGGGCATCGAGGACGCCAAGAAGAACATGTTCTTCATTCCTGTGACCGAGGACGGTACTATTCCTCACGAGGTCGAGGGCCATTTCGGTGCCGGCCGTGTGGTTTTGAAGCCTGCAGTCCCCGGTACCGGTATCATTGCCGGCGGTCCTGTCCGCGCGCTTTGTGAGCTTGCCGGTATCAAGAATATCCTTGGCAAGTCGCTTGGCACGAGCAACTCCATGAACATCGTTAAGGCTGCTGCCGAAGGCTTCAAGGAGCTTCAGAGCAACGAGGCCACCGCTGCCCGTCGTGGTATCAGCGTTGCTGAGATGTTCGTTGGTAAGGAGAGCAAGTAACTATGGCAGAGAATACGAAAACCCTGCGTATCAAGCAGGTTCGTAGCCTGATCGGTCGTCCTCAGGATCAGCGCGATACCGTTCGTTCCCTTGGTCTCCACCGCATCAACGATGTTGTCGAGTTTTCTGATAGCCCCTCGGTGCGCGGTATGATTCAAAAGGTTCGCCACCTCGTCACCGTCGAGGAGATTTAGGAGTTACCTATGCAGCTCAACGATCTGTATCCTGCCCCGGGTTCGCGCAAGAACCGTAAGCGCGTTGGTCGTGGCAATTCTGGCAAGGGTGGCACTACTGCTGGCCGCGGTCAGAAGGGTCAGAAGTCTCGTTCCGGCGGTGGCAAGGGCCCTGGTTTTGAGGGCGGCCGTATGAGGCTTTCCATGCAGCTTCCTAAGCTGCCTGGTTTCCGCAACCCTACTCGCATCGAGTATTCTCCTGTGAACGTGATGCGTCTTGAAGAGGTTTTTGACGACGGTGCTGTGATTGACAAGCAGGCTCTTGTCGAGAAGAACATCATCAAGAAGGTTGCTACTCCCGTCAAACTTCTTGGCGACGGTGATATCACCAAGAAGTTTACGATCAAGGTTGACAAGTGCTCCGAAAGCGCCAAGGCTAAGGTTGAGGCTGCGGGAGGGACGGTAGAGCTGCCGTGCTAACTGCCATCCTCAATGCGTTCCGGGTTCCAGAGTTAAGAAAAAAGATTTTCTTTACTTTGGGGATTATCGTTCTCTATCGCATAGGGTCGTATATCCCGCTGCCCGGCATTCCATTTGAGGGCCTGGTGAGTCAGTTTGAGGCCGCTAACACCGGTATGGCAAATACGATGGCGTTGCTCAACCTCTTTTCGGGTGGCGCGCTGTCGTATGTGTCGCTGTTCTCGCTCGGTATTATGCCGTATATCACCGCCTCCATCATCATGCAGATGATGCAGGCGGTGATTCCTTCCCTTCGTACTCTTGCTAAAGAAGGAGAGACGGGGCAGCGGAAGATTACGCAGTACACTCGCTATCTTACAATCCTGCTTTCGTTGATTAACGCGATCGGGTACCTTCTGCTTTTTACCGGGCCTTCTTATGGCATTTCGTTTGCCAACATGGGAGTGCCTGCGGTCCTTGTCAACATCATGATTGTTTTTGGCTTTGTTGTAGGCTCAATGCTTATCATGTGGATGGGCGAGCTTATTACTCAGCATGGCGTTGGCAACGGTATGTCGCTGATTATCTTTGCCAACATCATGTCACGTCTGCCGCAGGCCATATTCTCGTCGGTTAACTATACCAGCTATGGTGCTTTGTTTACGATTCTGATAGTCCTGGTAATCCTTGCCGTCATTCCGCCTATCATCTTTGTTGAGCGTGGACAGCGCCGGATCCCTATCCAGTATGCAAAGCGCGTAGTCGGTCGTAGGGTCATGGGAGGCCAGACCACCTATCTCCCCATCAAGGTTAACACGGCCGGTGTGATTCCGATCATCTTTGCCTCGTCGTTGCTGTATGTTCCTGCGCAGTTGGCTGTCTTCTTCCCAACGGTAGGTTGGATTCAGGTGTTTGCCAATGCGGTGTCTGCTGGTTGGCTAAACTGGGTTCTCTCCCTGTTCCTGATCATCTTTTTCGCGTATTTTTATACGGCGATGGTGTTCAATCCGGAGGATACGGCTGACAACCTGCGGAAACAAGGCGGATTTATCCCAGGCGTGAGGCCCGGTGCGGCTACGGCAAAGTATATAAAGGATGTTTTGAACAGGATTACATTGCCGGGGGCGATTTTCCTGGCCTTGGTTGCGATTGTTCCAAGCATCTTGTTCTTCTTTACCGACAACACGCTGATTCAAGCGTTTGGCGGGACTTCGATTCTGATTATGGTCGGAGTTGCGCTCGATACCATGAGCAAGGTTGAGAGTCAGCTTAAGATGCACGACTATGAGGGTTTCTTCAAGTAGGCCTTTGGCCGGGGAGAAGCCCTCCCTTTTGTTTGGTGTTCAAATCAATGAATGAGCGAGGAGAACGCAATGAACCTGATTCTTTTGGGTGCTCCTGGTGCTGGCAAAGGCACTCAGTCGCAGATGCTCGTCGAGGAGTTCGAGATTCCGCACATCTCGACGGGTGACATACTGCGCGCTGCTGTCAAAAACGGTACTCCGCTTGGTCTGAAAGCAAAGGGATACATGGATGCCGGAGAGCTGGTGCCCGATGCCCTTATCATTGACCTCATGAAGGAGCGCCTCGCTGAGCCCGATGCCCAGAAGGGCTTTATCCTTGATGGGTTCCCCCGCACGACCACCCAGGCGGCTGCGCTTGACACGGCCCTGGCTGCTGACGGTCGTCGCATCGACCATGCCATCGCCATCGTGGTCCCTGATGAAAAGATCGTCGAGCGCCTCTCGTCCCGTAGGGTTTGCAAGGCCTGCGGCTATACCGGCACCGCTGTCGACGAGACCTGCCCTGTTTGTGGGGGAGAGATGTACCAGCGTGACGATGACAAGCCCGAGACTATTCAGAACCGTCTGAACGTCTACGAAAAGTCGACCGCGCCTCTGGTTGACTACTATAAGGGTGCCGGGGTTTTGGCTGAGATTAACGGCGACCGTCCGGTGGCCGAGGTCTACGCCGATGTGAAAGCTGCCATCGCGAATGATTAAGCTCAAGTCGCCCGAAGATATCGAGGGCATGCGCCGCTGCGGAGCGCTATCCAAGCAGGTTTTGAGACTTGCCGGCTCAATGGTGAAGCCCGGTGTGTCTACCTTGGAGATTGACAAGTTCTGCGAAGATTTTATCCGCATGCACGGTGGCGTGCCGGCATTCAAGGGCTATGGCGGTTTTCCTGGGACGATCTGCGCCTCGGTCAATGACGAGGTCGTTCACGGCATTCCATCCTCTGATCGGGTGCTTGCCGATGGCGACATCCTTTCGATCGACACCGGTGCTACGGTAGACGGTTGGGTTGGCGACAACGCATGGACCTTTGCCGTCGGTCATATCTCCGACGAACACAAGGCCCTGTTGGAGGTCACGAGGGATTGCCTCGCTCTCGGTATCGAGCAGGCGGTCCCCGGCAATCATCTTGGTGATATCGGCTATGCCATTCAATCGTACGCCGAAAAGCATGGCTATGGAGTTATCCGTGAGTATGTTGGCCATGGCATCGGGCGGCATATGCATGAGGAACCGAATGTGCCCAACTATGGACGCAAGGGCCACGGTGTTAAGCTCGAGGTCGGTATGTGCCTTGCCATCGAGCCTATGATTACCTTGGGTAAGCGCCATGTCCATACGCTGCGTAATGGCTGGACTGTTGTGACCAATGACGGTGGAGCGGCTGCACACTTTGAAAATACCGTTGCCATAACCAAAGACGGGCCGATCATCACGACGGTTGAACCCGGGTTTGACCCATTGGATGTAGATGAGGGAAGGAACGCTTCTTGTTAATCCCCAATGACTCTGAATGGGCATAATTTGTAGGACTGGCTTTTTCGTGATGTACGGTGTAGTATATGCTGTCGCTGTATGCTCTACTTATAGAAAGTGATGTGTTGTGAAGCGAGAAGATGCAATTGAGCTGGAAGGTACGGTTGTGGAACCGTTGCCCAATGCCATGTTCAAGGTTGAGCTTGAGAACGGCCATACCGTTTTAGCTCATATTTCTGGCAAGATTCGAATGAACTATATTCGAATCCTTCCGGGTGACAAGGTTGTTTTGGAGCTTTCTCCTTACGACCTTTCTCGTGGGCGCATTACCTATCGTTATAAGTAGGATTGTTCCTTCACTTTTTTGTTTTGCTTCCGACGGGCTGTTTTATACGCGCAGGAAGTAAACTTTTGCATGCGTAAGTTTTAAGGCAATAACGTCTGCGGCTGGACGACTAGATATATGTAGGATCGAACCGAAAGGAAAAGGGCAATGAAAGTACGTCCTTCGGTCAAGAAGATGTGCGATAAGTGCAAGATTATTCGTCGCCATGGCAAGCTTCTCGTTGTGTGCGAGAACCCGCGCCATAAGCAGCGTCAGGGTTAAGAGAGGAGAGAACGTTGGCCCGTATCTTTGGTGTCGACCTTCCGCGTGAGAAGCGCGTTGAGATCGGCCTTACGTATATCTATGGCATCGGTCGTACCACTGCTTCCAAGCTGTGCGCAGAGACCGGCGTGAACCCCGATACCCGTGTCAAGGACCTGACTGAGGACGAGGTCACGAGGCTTCGCGATGCTATCGACGGCAAGATCATGGTCGAGGGCGACCTCCGTCGTGAGCAGAGCCAGAACATCAAGCGTCTGATGGAGATTGGCTGCTATCGCGGCCTGCGTCATCGTAAGGGTCTTCCGGTCCGCGGCCAGCGCACCCACACCAACGCTCGTACCCGCAAGGGTCCCCGTCGTCAAATCGGTGCGAAGAAGAGGGGCTAAAGTACTATGGCAACCAACAAGAAGGCGGTCCGTACGCGTATCAAGCGCGCCGACCGTAAGAACATCGCTGTGGGTCAGGCCCACATCAAGAGCTCGTTCAACAACACCATTGTGTCCATCACGGACCCCCAGGGCAACGTGATTGCATGGCAGTCTGCAGGCACCGTGGGTTTCAAGGGCTCCCGTAAGTCGACCCCCTTCGCAGCCCAGATGGCTGCCGAGGCTTGCGCCAAGGCTGCCCAGGAGCACGGTATGCGCAAGGTCGCCGTGTTCGTCAAGGGCCCGGGCTCTGGCCGTGAGACTGCAATCCGTTCGCTTCAGGCAGCCGGTCTCGAGGTTACGAGCATTCAGGACAAGACCCCCACTCCGCACAACGGTTGCCGTCCGCGCAAGCGTCGTCGCGTGTAAGTAAGGAAGGATAACCAACTATGGCAGTGGATAGGACCCCTGTACTTAAGCGGTGCCGGGCCCTGGGTATTGACCCTATCGTCATGGGCTATACCAAGGAGTCCAAGCGTCAGCCTCAGAAGCGTCGCCGTCGTCAGGAGAGCGAGTACGGCACCCAGCTTCGCGAGAAGCAGAAGGCCAAGTTTATCTACGGCGTTCTCGAGAAGCAGTTCCATATGTATTACGAGAAGGCCCTCCGTATGCCCGGCATCACCGGTAACAACCTGATGTCGCTTCTGGAGACCCGTCTCGATAGCGTCGTCTTCCGTCTGGGCTTTGCCCGCACCCGTCGTGAGGCCCGTCAGACCGTCGGTCATGGTCACATCTTTGTGAACGGCCGCCGTGTCGACATCCCCTCGTATCGCGTGAAGGCCGGCGACGTCGTTGCTGTTGCTCCCAAGGCTCGCGACCTGCTTGTCATCAAGAGCGCTCTGGTTTCCTCTGAGAACCGTCAGGTTCCCAGCTGGCTCGAGCTTGACATCGAGAAGCTTCAGGGCTCGGTGCTCAATATCCCCACGCGTGACCAGATCGACATGGACATCCAGGAGCAGCTTATCGTCGAGCTTTACTCGAAGTAATCTGCGGCCAAGGAGTCTGGAGGTACTACTACATGTCAGAGTTCATCAGGCCCCAGGTAATCGTCGAGAATATCAGCGACTCTTTCGCGCGTTTCACGGTCGAGCCTCTTGAGCGTGGTTTTGGTGACACGTTGGGCAACTCCCTGCGCCGCGTGCTGCTCTCTTCGCTCGATGGTGCTGCCGTCGAGGCAATCCACATCGAGGGTGTCCAGCATGAGTTCCAGGCGCTGAAGGGCGTGCGTGAGGACGTCACCGACATCGTCCTGAACGTTAAGGGACTTGTCTTCAAGGCCAACGGCCTTGGTGACGAGGCGACGGCGACCATCGATATCGACGGTCCGACCGTTGTGACCGGCGACGATTTCTTTGTGCCTGCGGAGTTTGACCTCGTCAATCCCGAGCATGTGATTGCAACGCTTGAGGACGGTGTGCATCTGACGATGTCGATGCGCATCGGAACCGGTCGCGGCTATGTGCCCGGCGAGATGAATGCACGTTCCGATGACTCCATCGGAATCATCCACGTGGATTCGCTGTTCTCGCCGGTCCGTCGCTGCACCAAGCTGGTTGAGCCGTGCCGCGTTGGTCAGCGTACCGACTACGACAGCCTTGTTCTTGAGGTTGAAACCAATGGCGCGATCAGTCCGTCCGAGGCGCTCGTGCAGGCAGCAAACATCGTTAACCAGCATGTGAATGCGTTCCTCACGCTTACTGCCGTTGCCGATGTTCCCGAGGAGACCTCCATCTTTGCTCAGGAAGAGACCAGCGACAACGTCGAGCTGGACAAGAGGATCGACGACCTCGACCTCTCGGTGCGCTCCTTCAATTGCCTGAAGCGCGCTGGCATCCACTCGGTCCGTCAGCTGCTCGATTTCAGCGAGAACGACCTGCTCAATATTCGCAATTTTGGTGTCAAGTCCATTGAAGAGGTCAAGGACAAGCTTGCCTCCATGGGCATGGGCCTTAAGCAGTAAAACGGGAGATAACCATGGCACGACACATTAAGCACGCCGGCGGCAAGATTGGTACCGACGCTTCGCATACCAAACTGATGAAGCGCAACCTGGTTTGCTCGCTGTTCCTGAACGACCGCATCAAGACCACCGAGACGCGCGCCAAGGTTATCCGCGGCGATGTTGACCGTGTGATCACCTGGGCCAAGAAGGGCGACCTGCACTCTCGTCGTCTGGCCATTGCCAAGCTGAACAACAAGGAAGTTGTTCGCGAGGTCTTTGAGAAGGTCGAGCAGGGCATGTGGGCCGACCGCTGCTGCGGTTTTACTCGCATCTATAAGCTCGGCCCTCGTAAGGGCGACAACGCCCCCATGGTCATCATGGAGCTTGTCACCGAGCCTTGCACCCCCAAGAAGAAGGCTGTTGCTGAGCCTGTTGAGGAAGCAAAGCTGGTGGCTGAGGCTAAGATCGTTGAGGACGAGACCCTTACCGAGCCCGAGCTTCCTGCCTCCGACGAGGCCGCCGCTCCCGCTGAGGACGAGGCTAAGGACAAGGCCGAGGCTTAACCGACCGGTTGGTTCTTTGCAGTAGGGGTGATATGGCGAAGGGGTCCCGCGGGGCCCCTTCGTTTTTCGAAAACCTGTTTTGGGGACGCTATGTTGGAGATGCGCGACGTCACCGTTGGGTACCACGACCCTATTCTCCGTTCGGTAAGCCTTACGGTTGACAAAGGGGAGCGCCTTGCTGTTTTGGGTGCGAACGGGTCTGGCAAGTCGACGTTGCTTCGATGCGCTTGCGCTCAGATCGACGTCCAGCAGGGGGTTTTGGTTCTTGATGGGGTTCCGGTTGTCGATCGCGCTTCTAGGACGGGCCTGCGCGAACGCGTAGGCTACGTGGGACAGGACCCCGACGACCAGATGGTTTCGTCGCTGGTCTTTGACGAGGTGGCGTTTGGCCCGTGCAACCTGGGCTGGAAGCCCGAGCGTATTCGTGAGGCCGTACGTCGATCGCTGGCCCTATGCGAACTGACGGGTTTTGACGACCGGGATGTCTCCACCCTGTCGGGTGGCCAGAGACAGCGGGTGGCCATCGCGGGGGTCTTGGCCATGGAGCCCGACTACCTACTGCTGGACGAGCCTTGCGCGATGCTCGATGCGCTTTCTCGCAGCTCCGTGACCTATGCCCTGGAGCGTGCCCACGAGGCGGGGACGGCAATCGTTCAGGTGACTCACGAGCTCGAGGACGTTCTTGCCTATGACCGTCTTGTCGTGCTTGGAGAGGGCGGCCTAGCCTGGGAGGGTTCTCCCACTGAATTCGTGCTCGACGATGCGGCTGTGAGAAAGTCGGGATGCCTGGTCTCGGACTGGCTTAAGCTAGCCCGCACGCTTGTAAAGGAGGGGCTGCTTTCGGAGGACGCCGACCTAACGGACCCCTGTTCGTGTGCCGCACAGGTTTTTGCGCGTGGGACGGCTCGTGAAATCGCGGAGCTGTTGCCGGGCGAGGGGTTGTGCCCGAGGGGTTGTCGTACCCCAGGGCAACTCGTTAAGGAGGCCCTCATGGCAGACGAGGTCGCGTTCTCTTACGGTGTGCGACGCGGGGCTGAGGCGACGGTCCGTAACGTGAACGTCAAACTGGAATCGGGCCGCGTGGTCCTTATGGTCGGGATAACCGGTTCAGGTAAGTCGACGGTGGCAAAGTTGCTTTCTGGATTGTTGCGGCCCGGTCGGGGCGAGGTCACGTTGGCGGCCAGGCCAGTCGAGGCAGGACAGGTGGGCTACTCCTTTCAAAGCGCAGACGACCAGCTGTTTGCCGACACGGTGTTGGCGGACGTCGCGTTTGGCCCCAAGAATGTGGGGCTGACCGCCGATGAGGCCGAAAGACGGGCCCGCCGTGCCTTGCGTCGCGTTGGCATGGATCCCGACCTCTATGGGTCGCGCAGCCCCTTCGCCCTTTCGGGAGGACAGAGGAGAAGGGTGGCGCTTGCGGGGGTGTTTGCGCTGGAGTCGCCCTTTGTCGTGCTGGACGAGCCCACGGTCGGGCTCGATGCGTCGGGCCTTGCCGACCTTGAGCGGATGGTTCGGGAGCTGACGGCCGCGGGGGCGGGGGTCCTCATGGTGTCGCACGACCTCGACCGGCTGCTGCCCCTTGCCGACGACGTGGTTGCGATGGCCGAAGGCGAGGTGCTTTGGAGCGGCTCGGCCGAGGAGCTGTCGGGCCAGCCTGACCGGCTCGGCGGCTGGGGGGTGGCGGCGTTCTCGAGACTCCGCGAGTTTCAAAACGAGCTTCGGCGGCTTCGGGACTTGAAGAAAGGAAGCGCTCTCGATGCTCGTTGACGGCGGTCCCTTGGGCTCCTATAGGGCAGGCGCCACGGCGCTGCACCGGTTGGACGCGCGGGTCAAAGTGACCCTTCTGTTTGTATGGACGGCAGCGGTGCTCTCGATGGCCTCCTGGTGGATGCTGGCTGCCGCGGTGGCCGGGGTGCTCTGCGCGGTCCAGGCTGCTGGTATCGAGGTATCGCGTGCGGTGCGCAGCCTGGCACCCGTGGCGCTCGTCTTGCTGGTAATCTTGGTGGCAAACTCGCTGCGTTTTGACGGTACCGGCGGCTGGGGCCTCTGGGGCGATCTGGGCGTTTCGCCCGAAGGCCTTGAGGGGGGCGGGAAGATTGTGGTACGCATCGGGCTCATGGTGCTTCTGAGCCTCCTGGTGACGGCGACCACGAGCGCGGCGCAGCTCATGGAGGCGTTTCTGAGCCTGACAGGGCCTTTGAGGCGTTTTGGGGTGCCGGTCGACGACGTGGCCACGATGCTCTCGATCGCGCTGCGGTTCATTCCCGTGTGCGGCGAGCAGCTCGAGCGGGTGGCCATGGCGCAACGGGCCCGTGGGGCGCGCGTGGGGCAGGGAGGCCCCGTCGCGCGCGTGACCTCGTGGGTCCCGGTCATGATTCCGGTGTTCGTGGGGCTGTTCAGGCGTTCCGACGCTTTGTCGAACGCGATGGTGGCGCGTTGCTACCGAGGAAAGGGGCGCACCTGCCTCACGACCTCCCGAATGGGCGCGACGGACGTCGCCGTGCTTGTGGTGGGGTTGGCGGCTGCCGTGGCCGTATGGGTTTTAGGGTAGTCGGCACGTATGAGAGGGGACGGTGCGTCTATGGGTTCTACGGTGGAGAGGCCCCCGGTGCAGGGGCTGCCCGGGGCGACCGCGGTGCTGAGGGTCGGCTACGATGGGACCGGTTTTTCGGGTTACGCGATTCAGGAGAAGCAGCCCCACGTGCGCACGGTCGCCGGGGAGCTGCGCACGGCGTTAAGGATGCTGCTGCGTCGCGACGTGGAGCTCACCTGTGCAGGCCGCACTGACGCCGGTGTGCACGCCCGAGCCCAGCACGTGAGCTTTGCAGTGGACGGTCGAGAGGCCTTGGAGCTCGACGGGGGGCGGTTGCTGCGGTCCTTGGGGGCGATTCTTCCCGAGGACGTGCGGGTCGATCGGGTGTTTAGGGCACCCGAGGGTTTCTCGGCCCGGTTCGACGCCACGGCGCGCCACTACCGCTACGGGGTGAGCGTGGGGCCGGTGGAGCCGCTCTTTGGGGCGCGGTGGACGTGGTGGCAGCGCAGCGCGAGCCCATGGGAGGTCGACGTGGAGGCCATGGCGGCGGGGGCGCGCCATCTGGAGGGGGAGCACGACTTCAAGAGCTTCTGCAAGACGGCAAGTGCGGTGGACAAGCCTACGAGCCGGTTTGTGGAGCACGTCCGCCTGGAGTGGGAGGAGGCCTACGGCGAGCGCCGCCTGGTGTTCGACGTGGTGGGCAACGCGTTCCTCCATTCGATGGTGCGCACCATCGTGGGCACGCTCATGGAGGTGGGTTGCGGGCGCAGGGAGCCCGATTGGGTCGCGGAGGTCTTGTCGGCATGCGACCGACGGGCTGCCGGGCCGTGCGCTCCGGCGAAGGGGCTTACCTTTTGGGACGTGCGCTATCCAGACGGCGTGCTACGGCCCTGGTAGGCGGCATATCAGCTGGGGGGGACCATGGGTTTCTTGTGAGTGGGTGTGGCCGTTCCTTGGAGGTGCTGCGGGCCGGTCGCTTTGAGTCCACAATAGGCAGTCACATCCCCAAGGAAACGGAGCACCTCCGATGCGAGTTAACGAGAACTACTCCCGGCTCGAGCAGAGCTATCTTTTTTCGACCATCGCCCGCAAGGTGAACGCCTACAAGGCGGCCAACCCCGAGGCGCGCGTTATCCGCCTGGGCATCGGCGACGTGACGCTGCCGCTCGTCCCTTCGGTCATCCGCGCCCTGCATGGGGCGGTCGACGAGATGGCAAAGGCCGAGACGTTCCGCGGCTACTGCGACGATGCGGAGGGCTACGAGTTTTTGCGCCAGGCCGTTGCCGACCATTACGCCGGCCTGGGGGCCACGGTGGGTATCGACGAGGTGTTCGTCTCGGACGGTGCCAAGAGCGACCTGGGGAACTTCCTCGACATCATCGCCCCCGGCTCGACGGTCGTCATCCCGGACCCGGTCGACCCGGCCTACGTGGACACCAACGTCATGGCGGGGAACCACATCGTGTATGCGAGCGGCACGGCCGAAGATGGGTTTTTGCCTATGCCCGACGACGCGGTTGACGCCGACGTGGTGTACATCTGCTCACCCAACAACCCCACCGGCGCGACCTATGGGGCCGAGGGGCTGGCCGCCTGGGTCGACTACGCCCTGCGCCACGACGCGCTGATTCTTTTTGACTCGGCCTACGAGGCGTTCATTCGCACCGAGGGCCTGCCCCATACGATCTACGAGATCGATGGGGCCGAGCGTTGCGCCGTCGAGATCTCGTCGTTCTCGAAGCGCGCCGGCTTCACGGGCGTGCGCTGCGGCTTCACCGTGGTGCCCAAGACGCTCACCGTGGCCAACGGGAACCTGAACGCCCTGTGGCGCCGCCGTCAGAACACCAAGTTCAACGGCGTGCCCTATATCGTGCAGCGGGCGGCTGAGGCCACCTTGGGCGAGGTCGGCAAGCGCGAGACGGCCTCCCAGGTCGACGCCTATCTGGCAAACGCCCACACCATCGCCGCAGCCTTGGACGAGATGGGTATCCGCTATACGGGCGGCGCGAACTCCCCGTATATCTGGATGGAGTGTCCCGGTGGTATGCGCTCGTGGGACTTCTTTGACCTGTTGCTCGAGAAGGCGCAGGTCGTGGGCACTCCCGGCGTGGGCTTTGGTCCGGCTGGCGAGGGGTATCTGCGCCTTTCGGCGTTCGGCCGTGCCGAGGATTGCAAAGAAGCGATGGACCGCATCAAGGCCATGCTCGAGGCCGAGGGGCTGACGGGCCGCTAAGGGCTGGGAGGCGCGCGCTTATGGAGCTGGTACTGGACATTGTGCTCGATGCGCTCAAGGACACCTTGGTGCTCGTGCCGTTCCTGTGGCTTACCTACCTGGCTATGGAGGCGCTCGAGACCAAGGCGGCCCGCAAGGCCGTCGAGGCCGTGCAGAAGGCCGGGAAGGCGGGGCCTGCGCTCGGCGGCGTGCTGGGCGTCGTGCCCCAATGCGGTTTTTCGGCCGTGGCGGCCACGCTGTGGTCGGGTCGGCTCGTGACGGTGGGCACGCTGATAGCGGTGTTCCTCTCAACAAGCGACGAGCTGCTGCCGGTGTTCTTGGCGGAAGGGGCCCCGCTGGGGCTGTTGGCCCGTATCCTGCTGACCAAGATGGCCATCGGCATCGCGGTCGGGCTGGCGGTCGACGCCGTCTTACGGCTGCTGCACCGAGACGGCGACGGCCACATGCACGTGCACGAGCTCTGTGAGCGCGAACACTGCGGCTGCGAGGGCCATGACTGCCACGAGGGGGAGGGGACGTGGGGCGGCGTCGTGCGCAGCGCGACCAAGCACACGCTGCAGGTCACGCTCTTCATCTTCTTGGTGACGCTCGTGGTGGGCGGCGCGATCATGGTTGTGGGAGAAGACGCCTTTGGCGCCTTCATGGCCGGCAACCCCGTGCTCTCGGTGTTTTCTTCGGCGCTCGTGGGGCTTATCCCCAACTGCGCGGCGAGCGTGGTCGTGACGGAGCTGTACCTTGACGGCACCCTTGGGTCGGCCGCCCTGCTGGCGGGAACGTTGGTGGCGGCGGGCGTCGGCTACCTGGTGCTGTTCCGCACCAACGCGAGTGCGCGGCAGAACCTCGCGCTCGTGGCGTTTTTGTACATCGTGGGTGTGGCGGCGGGCCTCGTGATGCTGGCCTTTGGCTGGAGCTTCTAGAGCATTTTGAGAAAGTTCCTGCACAAGGCGCGGCGGGGCGCGGTGTGCTAGGGCACATAAGCCCCGCCGCAACGCGGTGCAGGACTTTATTCAAAATGCTCTAGGGCGTTTGGGGGCATCCGAATCGCCCTAGAGCAGTCCGCAGGATTCGATGGGTTCGTCGGGAGGTGTGGTCGCATGGCCCGCGAGGTCGATATCGTTCACGGGCCGCTGTGGCGGCGCATGGCGGCATTCGTGCTTCCCATCATGGCCGGCACGCTGTTCCAGCAGCTCTACTACTATGTGGACGCCATGGTCGTGGGCCACGTGGTGGGTGCCACGGCCCTGGGTGCCGTGGACTCGACCCAGCCGGTGCTCGGCCTGTTCGTGGACTTCTTTGTAGGCCTGTGCACGGGCGCCACGGTGGTCATCAGCCAGCTTTGGGGCGCGCACGACAACCGCCGCTTGAGCACGGCGGTTCATACCGCCCTCGCCTTTGCCTTTGTGGCGGGGCTTGCCATCACGGTGGTCTGCCTGCCCTTGGCCGAGCCCATCCTGCGCTTCATGAACACGCCGCCCGAGAACATGGGCTACGCGCTTTCGTTCATCCGCGTCCAGCTGCTTGGTATCGTGTTCATGATGGTCTACAACATGGGGGCGAGCATCCTGCGCGCCGTGGGCGACTCGCGTCGGCCGTTCTACTTCCTCGTGGTGTGCTCGGTCGTCAACATCGCCCTCGAGCTGCTCTTCGTCGCCGTCTTCGGCTGGGGCGTGGCCGGTGCGGCCTGGGCCACGCTGCTTGCCATCGCGGTGAGCGCCGTTCTGGTGGTGCGCGCGCTGTGCAGCGTTGACGCCCCCTACCGCGTGGCCTTGAGCCGCGTGCGTTTTGACGGCCCCATGCTGCGCAAGGTTGTGGGCATCGGCCTGCCGACCGGCGTGCAGATGAGCATGTTCTCGATCAGCAACATGATTATCCAGACAAGCATCAACGAGTGCGGGTCCGAGGTCGTCTCGGCATTTGCGGTATGCGGCAAGTGCTCCATGGTCATGTGGCTCGTGCTCGACGCGTTTGCCTTGGCGTCGACCACCTTCATGGGGCAGTGCTACGGTGCTGGCGAGATCTCCCGTGCCAAGCGCTCCCCCTGGGTGGCCATCGCCATGTGCTGCGCGATCTGTGTCCCGCTCGGGGTGTTGATCCTCGCCTTTGCGCCGTGGATCGCGGGCCTCTTCACCGACGACGTGTCGTTGCTCCCCAACATCCAGGCATTCCTGTGGCTCATGGTGCCGGGTTTTTACGGTTTTATCATCGCCCAGGTGCTCACCGGTGCCGTCCGCGGTACGGGAGAGACGCTCAAGCCCATGCTTATCGTGCTGGTGGGCGTGTGCGTGCTGCGGGTGGTATGGAACTACACGGCGGTCGTGGCGTTTCCCGGCCCGACGACCGTGGCCATGGCCTATCCGGTGTCGTGGTGGTTTACGGGGCTGGTGAGCTTGGCGTACTATCGGTTCGGCGGTTGGCGCAAGCGGCTTGAACAGGGGCCGGAACATCCCGGCGACGAGGTCGCCCGGGGCGGGTCTGCGGTGGAGGTCGCATAGGATGTCCGAGGTCACGGTGGGCGAAGAGCGGCAGGGCATGGCGGAGAAGGGCGCGGGCCGCAGAGGGGGCGGCCGGCGCGACGCCGACGTAACGAGCGGCAACATCTGGGGACGTGTGCTGCTCTATGTGCTGCCCCTTATGGCTGCGTCGTTGTTCCAACAGCTCTATACCGTGGTCGACGCCGCCATCGTGGGCAACTTCGTAGGCTCGGTGGCGCTGGGGGCCATCGACTCCACGAACTCCATCGTGCGGCTGCTCGTGAACTTCTTTGTGGGCATATCGTCGGGCGCCTCGATCGTGGTGGCCCAGCTTTGGGGGGCGCGCAAGGACCGCGAGGTGGGGTCGGCCGTGTACGCCTCGTTCCTCTTCTCGGTGGCCTGCGGGGCGTTGGTCATGGTGCTGGGCCTCGCGCTTTCGGCGCCGCTGCTCGGGCTCCTCAATACCCCCGCGGAGAACTGGGACTACGCGCTCACCTTTATCCTCATCTACTTTGTGGGCATGTTCCCGCTGATGGTTTACAACATGTGCGCGGCGATCCTGCGCGCCGTGGGCGACTCGCGCCGGCCGTTCTACTTCATCGCGGTCTCGACGGTCCTCAACATCGCGCTCGACATTCTTTTTGTCCCCGTTTTGGGATGGGGTGTGGCCGGGGCCGCCTGGGCGACCGTGATTTCTGAGGCCGTCTGCTGCGTGCTGGCCGTGGTTGCCCTGATGCGCTATGCGGGGCCGTGCCGGCTGGTGCTCAAGGGCATGCGCCTCGACCGGCGGCTGTTGAGGCGCATGGTCACGCTGGGGCTTCCCACGGGCATCGGGGCCGCGCTCTACCCCTTGAGCAACACCACGGTGCAGTGGGGCATCAACGGGCTGGGCAGCACGGTGGTCACGGGCTGGGCGCTCACGGGCAAGGTGGACCTGTTCATCTGGCTGGTCCTCGACTCCTTTGGCGTTGCCTCCACGACGTTTGTGGCCCAATGCTACGGCGCAGGCCTCAACCGCCGTGCGCGCAAAAGCGTGCTTGTGTGCATCGTGCTGGGCACCGCCATGCTTGTGCCGCTCTGCGTGGCGGTGTACTTCTGGGGCGCTGCGGTGGCCTCGCTCTTTACTGACGACGCGCCGGCGCTCGAGGTGTGCGGCCAGGTCTTTAGGTTTTTGGCCCCGTGGTACACGACCTTTGTTGTGGGAGAGGTCTTGGCCGGCGCCATTCGCGGGGCCGGGGAGACCGTGCGGCCCATGGTCATCACGCTGGTGTGCACCTGCCTGCTGCGCGTGGTGTGGATGATGGCCGTGGTGCCGTTCCACTGGGAGGTCCTGTGGGTCGCGACGGTCTACCCGCTGAGCTGGGTGCTTACGGGTGCGGTGTTCGTGCTGTACTGGCGCTTCGGCAAGTGGCGGGAGCGTCTCTATACCGGTGCCGACGACCGCTAGGGCACTCCACAAAATGCCGGTACTTCGTTGCGCTCGGGCTCATGCGCCTCGGCACACCGCGCCCTTGCGCGTCTCGTCCAACAATTTTGTGGAGTGCTCTAACCTCTCTAACGGACGCTCGAGCCGAAGGGCATGAGCGCGAGTTTGGCGAACTTGAAGCTCTGGATGCCGGCGGGGATGCCTACGATGGTGATGCAGCAGACGGCCCCGGCCACGAGGGCCACGATGCAAAGCTCGAGGCCGCCAAAGACGATCCAGAGCACGTTGAGCAGCAAGGACCCGAAGTGACCGCCGTACTCCACCTCGGTGCCGAAGGGGGCGAGGGCGAGGCGGGCCACCTTGAAGCACTGTACGCCGATGGGGATGCCCACGATGGTGACGCACCAGAGCACGCCCACGAGCGCCCAGGCCAGGGTGAGCCAGATCCCGGCGAAGATGAACCAGATGACGTTGCAGAGGAAGTTGACGATACCCACGGCGGGTCCTTTCTCGAAAGGTCTGTCCACTAGTATACCCTTGCGGGCCTGACCCCAGATGAACGGATTCTTAGGCTTGCATTAATGTTCGCCGTCGTCGCGGTCCGCGGGGCGGACGTCGTCGTGGGCGGCCGTCATGTAGTCGAGAAAGTCTTGGCGGGAGTGCAGGTCGCACTTGGCGTAGATGCGTTTGATGTGGGCGTGGACGGTGTCGGGCGTGATCGAGAGCTCCTCTGCGATGCGGGCCTGCGTATGGCCGAGCACGTAAAAGCCCAGGACTTCGGCCTCGCGCCGGGAGAGGCCGAAGCGCTCTTTGATACGGGCGACCTCGTCGCGGGCCAGGGCCTGGGAGGCGTCGGCAAAGGTGTGGATGCCTTGGAGGCCGAGGAGACGGTCAAGGCCTTGGGGAAGGTCGTTGGCATGGGCGGTTTTTTCGCCGGTCTGGTTGTAGAGCTGCACAAAGACCGCCTGGGCGGACAGGAGCAGCAGCGCGCCCACGATGGCCGTGAGCGGGGGGATCGAGGTGGGGGCTCCCAAAAAGGCGATGGCACCGACCCGGGCGAAGGCGCGGGGAACGAGGGTGGCGATCCAGCCGCCGATGCAGTAGTAGTAGGGGTCGTGGGGCCCGTAGGTCATGAAGGCTATCGTGACGTACCACTTGTAGCAGACAAGCACGTCGTTCAGGGTGTTCGCCGCCATAGCCCCTATGGCGAGGTTCTGGGGGGCGACGGTGTAGAGCACCAGGGCCGCCGTGCCGAGGACCTGCATAAGCAGCCATGCGTTGAGGGTCATGGTCTTGGCGCTGCCGCGGACCGATCCGTAGAGCAGCCCGAAGGAGACGGCTACGACGAGCAGGCTGTAGCCGGTGCGGGTCAGCGGCCCAAAGGCGATCGAGTTGCCAAAGGGAAAACCCCGCAGCAGCCCGTCGGCCATGGCGAGGATGACGATGCCGAGGGCCGTGACGGCGAGGAAGCGCTTAGAGCCGATGGCCGCCTGGGTGGGGGAGGCAAAGTAGCCGTCGAGACGGTTGTGTACCGTCACATGCACGGGCAACGGCCTCTTGCGTGCCGCGGCCATGCAGCAGAACTGCAGGCAGGCGAGGACGGCCATGAGCGGGCTCGCCACGGAGGCGGGCAGCCATGCAAGGCCGTAGTTGAGCAGGGAGCTGACGGCGAGGGTGCCGAAGACCAGCAGGGCCACGACGTCGGAGTGAGCTCCGCGGGCGCGCCGCAGCCAGAAGAAGCTCGTGGCCATGTAGCAGAGGTTTGAAACCGTGCTCAGAACGAAAAGCAGGGCGGCGCTGGCGTTTGGGGAAGACAACGCGAGCGTGTGGAGCAAAAGGACCGCGACGAGGCCGGCGGCCCCGGCGTTCGAGAGCCGGTATACCGTACGCTTGCCCAGGCGGTGGTCGACGTTGCCGAACCACACGAACGGGACGAGCGCGACCAGCGCGGCGACGAGGGTGGGGAGCGCCGTGAACAGGCCGGCGTCGGTGCCGCGGTAGCTGCCGTAGGACGCGGCGAGGAACGCCGAGCGGGCGAGCGCAAAGCCGAGGACGGCGGGGGCGAGGTCGGCGAGGGCCCGACGGCTTTGGGACGATATGAACCAGTGTTGACGGGCAGCGCCCTCGTCGGTGGCTGCAGCGGAACCCATGGGCGCCTCCCCCTGGGCGCGGCCTATGGGTGGCGGTCTCGCGCCCGTGCGACATGACGTTCTTTGTTGAGAAACCAACACGCCTATTTTGGCACTGACGGGAACGTTTTTGGGCGAGGAGGGTATGAAAGGCGGGACGAAATTTGATGGTGCGGGGAGGAGACGGCCATGACAGACGAGGTTGCGGTTCCCATGGGTGCGCAGGAGACGACGGGCTCGGTCCCGGGTGAGGAGCCGACGGAACTCGAGCGGTTTTTGGCGCACATGCTGAACACCTCGGCGGAGGTGAGCGGAGACTTCGCGTCGCAGGTGGGGGCCGGGCTCAGGCCGAAGCCCGAGGAGCCCGACGCTCCCAAGGAGCGTGCGATGAGCGCTGCGGAGACCCAGTTCGTGGTGGAGCGTACGGCGCTCGAAGGGCTGTGGCGGGCGGTGCGCAGGCGCTCGGCCAAGGGGCAGCTGGGTGCGGCGTCGCAGCTTGCGGAGCTTGTGACCGTTCCGTCCCACATGGGCGACGACGAGTTTGTGACCATGGCGTTCGAGGCCCTGGAGGCGTGTCGGGAGGGGCGGCCGTTCGAGGGGTCCGGCATTCCCGCGCCCGAGGACGACGAGGCCGACGGGCAGGAAGATCTCGGCGACCCCGTAGCCGCGGCGGCCGAGACGGCTGGGGACGCGGTGGGCGACGACGTCGTGCTCGAGGGGACGCCGCTGGACTTTGACGTCGCGGCTTCGGAGGAGGCGGCGGCCAAGGCGGAGGAAACGCCTGAGGACGGTACCGCCGGGGATGCCGATGGCGTCTCCGCCGCACAGGGCGAAGGCCCTGCAGACAAGGCCGCTGTTGTGGGTGAGGAGGATGCCGAAGACGCGGCGCAATGGGTGGAGCCTGCGGCCCTAGAAGAGGCCCATGCGCCTTTGAGCTGCGATGACATCGCGGTTATCGAGGGAAAGGCGGACACGTACCTCTATAGCCGCGAGTCCATGACCGACAACTTTGCCCACTGGGCCTATCTGGCGGCCGAAAACGACGACCTCGTGACCTTTGTGGACAACGTGCGCGAGGAGTCACGGGTCTACCCGCGCCCGATGCTGGCCAAGTCGTTCAAGAACTTTCCGTACCGCTGGGACATGGAGCGGGTCGAGGCCGCCTACAGGGCCGTGCGGGAGTCTGGGGAGCACCCTGACATCGAGCGCGTGGCGGCCACCAACGGCGACGTGTACTTTTACTCGACCGACTACCTGAGCCATGCCCAGGCTAAAGCGCTCGCTCAATGGTATTCGGTGGAGAAGCCCCTGAACGTGTAGACGTGCCGGTGTGTCCCCAAGGAGGAATGAGCCCATGAACGCAACCGTCGTCAAGAAACCCCACATCGAAGACGAACTGAACCAGCCCAACACCTTTGACGCCGTTCGGAACATGACCTATGTGCCCGAGGACCGGGCGCTTATCCGCACCGAGGACGTCTACCAGACCCAGACCGAGCACGGCGTGGAGGGGTACGGCCCCGAGGTCCTGCGCATCTGTGCGACCTTTGACAACGCCGGCGTGCTCGAGGGGGCCAACGCCGTGGGCATGTGCGGGCGCTCCAAGCACGGCGAGGAGATGGCGCTCGTCTCGATGGCGGTCGATCCCGAGACGCTTGTGGTGCGCGACGCCGCGTTCAGGGCGAGCGGCACCCTGGCCATGATCGCCTCGGCGAGCCTGGCCGCCGAGATGGCCCGGGGAAGGACGTTGGACGAGGTGCTCGAGATCACGGGGCCCATGCTGCGCGAGCGTATGGGCGCGATCCCGGCCGACAGGGCCACTCGGCCCCTCATTGCCGCCGAGGCCCTGCGCGCCGCCGTGGGGGACTACTACGTGCGCCAGGGGCTTGGGCTCGAAGAGGCGCTCACCGCGGTCCCCTGCGATACGGGAAGCATCGCGTGCCTGCAGTGCGAGCACTGCTCCTACCGCACCTCCCAGCTCGACATGCGCATGAAGGCCTTTGGGCTCAAGCCGCGCGCCGAGCGCGAGGAACTGGTGGAGGCCGATGTGGAGCTGCCGATCTAAAGGAAGACGCCGATGAGGATGAGAGCTGCGAGGTAGAGGGCGAACAGGCCCATGGCCAGCCAGTCGACCTTGCGTATCTTGAGGATGTGGTAGTGGGTACGCCCCTCGCCGCCGGTGTAGCAGCGGGCCTCCATGGCGTTGGCGAGCTCCTCGGCGTGGCGCAGGGCGCTTGCGAAGAGGGGCACGAGAATCGGCACAAAGAACTTGACGCGGTCGATGAGCCGGCCCTCGTCGATGCGGGCGCCGCGAGCTGCCTGGGCGGTCATGATGTGGTTCGCCTCGTCAAAGAGCGTGGGCACGAAGCGGATGGCGATGGTGTACATCATCGCGAGCTCGTGCACGGGCATGCCCAGCCGCTCAAAGGGGGAGAGCAGGCGCTCGGTGCCGTCGGTGATGGCGATGGGCGAGGTGGTGAGCGAGAACATGACGCCGGCCATCATGAGGGCGAACACCCTGAAGGCCATGACGACGCTCTGGGCAAGGGCCGTGTCGTGGATGGCGAAGGGGCCTATGTGAAAGGCCACCTCGCCGGTCTGCACGAGGAAGATGTTCACGAGCGCGGTGAATATCACGAAGAACCACAGGGGCTTGCAGGCCTTGAGGATGACCTTGACCGGGACGCGCGAGAGGGCGACCATGGCCACAAGGGCCGCTGCGATGGGGGCGAGGCCCCAGGGCGCCTTGGCGAGGAAGACCGACACCATGAAGACGACCATGATCACGAGTTTGACCCGTGGGTCCATGGCGTGCATCGGGGAGCGGGTGTTGTAGTAGGAACCGATGGTGATGGTGGAGCTCATGAACGGCCTCCCTGGCGCTGGCGCGCGATGGCCTGGGCCAGCTCGTCGATGGTGAGGGGCATGGAGGCCCCGAAGTCCCAGCCGCGCTCTGTGAGGTCTTGCGCAACACGGGTGGGCAGCGGCACGTCGAGGCCGATGCGGTGGAGCAGCTCGCCGTGGGAGAAGACCTCGGCCGGCGTGCCGTCGTCGACGACGGTCCCGTGGTCGAGCACCACGATGCGGGTGGCCGCCTCGGCCACGTCCTCCATGGAGTGGGAGACCATGATGATGGTAGTGCCCTGCCGGTGGAGGCGCTGCACGATGGAGAAGATCTCGGCGCGGCCTTGGGGATCCAGCCCCACCATGGGTTCGTCGAGCACGAGGTACTTGGGGTGCATGGCGATGATGCCGGCCAGGGCCACGCGGCGTTTCTGACCCCCCGAGAGGTCGAAGGGGGATTTCTCGGCCACCTCGTCGTAGGAGAGGCCCACGAGCTCGATGGCGTCTCGGACGGCCTGGTCCACCTCGGCGTCGTCCATGCCGAGGTTGCGCGGGCCGAAGCCCACGTCCTCGCGGACGGTCTCGGCAAAGAGCTGGTACTCGGGGTACTGGGCCACGTAGCCCACGAGGCGGCGCACCTGGCGGCGCTGTTTCTTGTCGGAGGTGGGAAGGCCGTCAACCGACACGGTGCCCGAGCTGGGGAGCTTGATGGCGTTGCAGTGCTCGATGAGGGTGGACTTGCCGCTACCGGTGTGGCCGATGAAGGCGGTGAAGCTGCCGTCTTCGATGGTGAGCGACACGTCGTTGAGCGCGGCCCCCACCACCTCGCTGGGGTAGTGGTAGGTCACGTGGTCAAAGGTTATCGGCATAGCGCCTCCTCAAGCACGGCGAGGTGGGGGGTGTCGGGCACGTCGACGCCCAAATCGCGCAGGCGGGTGGCCAACTGCATGGCAAAGGGCTGCTCAAGCCCCAGGCTGCGCAGCAGCTCCCCGTGGGCGAAGACCTCGTCGGGGGTCCCGCGCAGCACGATCTTTCCCTGGTCCATGACGAAGACGAGGTCCGCCTCGAGGGCGTCTTCCATGAAGTGGGTGATGTGGACGATGGTGGAGCCGCCGTCGTTGAGGTCGCGCATCACGCGGCGGATGCCGCGGCGGCCACGGGGGTCGAGCATGGCGCAGGGCTCGTCGAAGATCAGGATATCGGGACGCATGGCGAGGACCCCGGCGATGGAGACGCGCTGCTTCTGGCCGCCCGAGAGCTCGGTGGGGTCGGCTTCGGCGAAGTCGGTCATGGCCACGGCGGCCAGGGCCTCGTTCACGCGCTCCACGATCTGGGGCTGGGGAATGCCCAGGTTCTCGGGGCCGAAGGCCACGTCGTCGGCCACGATGCTCGTGACCATCTGGTTGTCGGGGTTCTGAAAGACCATGCCGGCGCTGCGGCGCACCTCGAGCTGGTCGTCGAGGTCGGAGGTGTCGAGCCCCATGACGCGCACGGTGCCCTGGTCGGGAACGAGCAGGGCGTTGATGCAGCGGGCCATGGTGGACTTTCCGCTACCGTTGTGGCCCAGCACCGCCACGTAGGTACCGGGCTCGATGGAGAAGTCGATGCCGTCCAAGACGTCGCGCTCCCCCTCGTAGGAGAAGGTCACCCCGTCGAACAGGATGGCCGGCTCGGCGCCTTGTTGCTCCAATCGTTCCATACCGTGCGGTTCCCCTTCCTAGTATGGGTGCGTGCCGTGTGAAAGGTCGGGTTGAGCGGCCCCGCAGCCCTTGTCATTCCTCGCTGTCGGGATTGCCCCGCCTGTGAGGGCCCCAGAGGGGTCCGTTACCGCAAGGCCGCCGGAGGTTGGGCCAGGCGCAGTTCCGCAGCGAAGCGGCAAAGCCGCTTCGGTACGAGGACTGTCGAGCACCGACCCAACCTCCGGCGGCCGCGCAACCCGGAAGGCCTTCTCCCCTAGGCCCGGGCGCGGGAGTCGCGCTTCTTGATCAGGTTCGAGACGGGCTTGTAGATGAGCAGCGTGGCGGCCACGTTGATGGCGCACTTGATGATGTTGAAGGGCAGCAGGATCGGCAGCACCATGCCGGCCACGGCCTCCACGGTCACGCCGGGGGTGTAGATGGGGGTGATGACGAAGTTCATGGCGATGGCCAGGGCGATGAACACGACGGCGCCCACCACAAGGCTCACCACGGCGCCGCGGATGTTGTGCATCTTCTTGTAGATGAGGCCCACGACGAGCACCATGCCGGTCATGGCCACGAGGGTGAGCAGAGTGCCCAGCGGGCTCATGATGAGCTTGGGCAGCCAGCTGATGACCTGCACCACCAGGCCGGCGGCGGGACCGAACATGAGGGCCACCGAGAGAGTGACGATGCCCGACGGGTCGTACTGCAGGTACGGTGCGGGCGGGAAGATCGGGATCTGGATGAAGCTCAGGGCCATGCCCATGGCGCAGAAGATGGCCAGGGTCACCAGCTCGCGCACGTCCCAGTGGGCGCGGCGGGCGGCGGCTTTCTTGGTGGTGCTGGTTGCGTCGGTGCTGGTGCTCATGCGAACCCCTTCGATGTAGCGGCCCCGCGGGGCCTGGCTAGTGGTTGGGGCACGGGAACCAAAAAGGGACCCGTGCACGGCTGCAGCGGGTCCCTTCAAGCGCGTCAGGCGATGACGTGCTCTCCGTTACTTTCATCCGGACTATACCGTCGGCCCTGGAATCGCACCAGGTCAGCCGGCCCCTTGCTGGCCAGCTCGCGGGCTTTGGGCCGTCTGGCCCATACCGCCGGTGAGGATTTGCACCTCGCCCCGTAACAGATACGCAATGGGAAGGATAGCCGCTGGGCGAGGAGTTTGCAAGGGGGGTGCGCGGGCTTTTGCGCGACTCAACGCTTCTGAATCAGGGTGGCCGCGAGTGCGTGACTCTGTACCAGGGTCTTAGAGTCCAAGAAACGCCCGGTCGCCGATGTCGGAGGGGGTTCGTGAAACTCAAAAACGCGCCGAGGGCGTGATAGATATTACTTATTTGATATTAATATTGCAAATATTCACATATCAACTGGTATTATGGTTACCTTCTCCATAAACACTTTATCAAATACTGTAGTATCTTACGCCCTCGAACGGTTTTTGTTTTTCCGGGTGTTTCAGGGGGACAAATCAGGTTCGAAGGCGCGGCGTGCCGGAGCACGTAGGCCCGAGCAGAACGCGGTGCGCGGAATTATTCAAGATGCTTTAGAGCTTGCACTTGAGCACGTTGCCGGCCATGGGTTTAACCTGCTTGGCGGGGGCCATGCGCAGCACGCCCGTCTCGTCCACATGCCAAATGGCGTAGGCGGGCAGCCCGCTGTGCTGGCGCAGGTGGTCGATGAGCTGGGCGAGCATTTGCAGGCCGGGCAGCTCGGCCGCCCAGGGCTCGCCGTCGACCTCGCGCGGCTGGATGAACGCGCGGGCGGCCGCGGCCGTGGTGAGCCCTACGGGGACGCGCGTGCCCTCGGGCGCGGGGACCGGGTCGTAGGGAAGGGTGCCGGGGTTCTCGTCCGCGTCTTCAGGCTGGTCTTGGGCGGTGGCCTCGCTGAGCTGCGCGAGGTCGAAGTCCTTGGGCACCAGGGTGGCTATGGCCAGGTAGACGGGCACCTCAGTGGAGGCCTTCTTGGCCGCGTCGAGGTCGGCGGCGTCTACCGTGAGCACGCCGGCGTCGTAGCGCTCGCTGACGGTGAGGGCGCCGAGGCCGTCGAGGGTCGCGCGGTCGGTGTAGAACAGCCACGCCGCCTGGCGCGGGTCGGCTCCCTTGTTCATAAGGACGGGCATCGTGGGCCTCCTCGGGTCGCTGGGTCACGGATGCAAGGATACCTCACAAATACCCCATCGCCCACTTGAGCTAGGTCAAGGACGGGGCGGCTGCGGGGTCTGCACAATACGTCGTGGAGGGGTCCGACGACGGACGTTGGACCGTCATGCGGGCAGAAGAGAGGGAGCTGCTATGGACGTCTCGAGAAGGTCGTTCGTGAAGGCCGGCGCCATTGCGATGGCGAGCGCCGCGGCCGCGGGGGCCGCCGCGTCGCTGGATGGTGCGCGCAGGGAGCCCCTTGCCTGGGCGAGCGAGGCGGCGGACGCCCCCGCCGACGGCGTGTACCAGGCGGTATGCCGCTTTTGCGGATGCGGTTGCGGCATGCTCTGCGAGGTCAAGGACGGCGTGCTCGTAGGCGTGGCGGCCGACCCTGACAACCGCACCAACCGCGGCATGGCCTGCGTCAAGGGCTACCACCTGGCAAAGATCCTCTACGGCGACGACCGCCTGACCGTGCCGCTCGTCCGCGACGACCCCTCGACCAAGGGCACCCCCGAGGGCCTGCGCGAGGCCACCTGGGAGGAGGCGCTCGACCTCGTGGCCGCAAAGCTCCGCGAGACCTGGAAGGCCGACAAGAGCCGCCTGGCGTTTTGGGGCAGCGGCCAGCAGCCCATCGTCGAGGGCTACCTCACCACCAAGTTCTGGAAGGCCGGCCTGCTCTCGAACAACATCGAGCCCAACGCGCGCCTGTGCATGGCGAGCGCGGTGGTGGGCTACATGAACATGTTCCAGACCGACGAGCCTGCCGGCTGCTATGACGACATAGAGCAGGCCGACGTCTTTGTGACCTGGGGCGCGAACATGGCCGAGGCACACCCGATGCTCTTCTCGCGCCTGGCCGCCCGCAAGCTCGAAGACCCTTCGGTGCGCCACTACGACCTGGGCACCATGGTGACGCGCACCTCGGCCACGGCCGACAAGGTGCTCGTCTTTAGGCCCGGCACTGACCTGGCCATCGCCAACTGCATCGCCAACTACCTGGTGCAGAACGACCTGTACGACCACGACTTCGTGGCCGACCACCTGCAGTTCAAGCAGGGTGCCGAGGATATCGGCAACCCCACGGCCGACGACTACGACGCCAGCGACGTGGGCAAGGGCGTCGACGCGGTGGAGCCGATCGAGTTCGAGGCGTACGCCAAGCGCCTGGAGCCCTACACCTTCGAGTACGTCTCGGAGCTCTCGGGCGTGCCGGTGGCCGACCTGGAGGAGCTCGCCCGCGTCTTTGCCGAGCCCGGCACCAAGATCATGTCGCTCTGGACCATGGGCGTGAACCAGCACAACCGCGGCACCTGGGTGAACCACGCCATCACGAACCTCCACCTGCTCACGGGGCGCATCGCCCAGCCGGGCAACTGCCCCTTCTCGCTGACGGGCCAGCCCACGGCCTGCGGGACTGCCCGCGAGGTGGGCACGTTCAGCCACCGCCTGCCGGCCGACCTGCTCGTGGCCAACGAACAGCACCGCCGCTACACCGAGGCCGTCTGGGACCTGCCCGAAGGCTACCTCGACGAGATCCAGAAGCCGGGCATGCACACGGTCAAGATGTTCCGCGAGCTCTCGAAGGGCAACGTCGACTTTATGTGGACCGCCCACAACAACTGGGCCGTCTCGATGCCCAACCTCACGCGCTTCTTGGGCAAGGGGGAGCAGACCGGCGTCATGGACGCCTTCATCGTGGTGGACGAGGTGTACCCCACGCTTTCGACCCAGTATGCCGACGTGGTGTTCCCCGTGGCCATGTGGGTGGAGCGCGAGGGGCAGTTCGGCAACGGCGAGCGCCGCACGGCGGTCTTTGAGCAGGCGGTGCTGCCCCCCGGTGACGCCCGCTGGGACGCCTGGGTTCTGCTCGAGGTGGCCAAACGCGTGCTCGCCGGCGAGACGATCGACGGGGTCGACGCCTTCGACCGCCTCTTCGGCGCCTGGTACGACAAGGACGCCGCCGCCTTCAAGGGGACGCAGCGCGAGGTGAGCCGCAGCGTGTGGGAGGAGTACCGCACGTTCTCGAACCCCTCGCTGAACGAGCGCGCCGCGGCCATCGACGCCGACGAGGGCGAGGTCTTTGGTGCCAAGCTCAAGATGGAGGCCAAGCAGCTCGCCCCCTACGACGCCTACCTCGAGCAACACGGCATGACCTGGCCGGTGCGCGAGGTCGACGGCGCGTGGGTCCAGACCGCGTGGCGCTTTGCCGACGGCCCCCAGGAGGAGGGCTTTGACCAGTACGGCGTGGACGCCTATGGTGACCACGGACTGGCTGGCAGCGTGAGCTTTTACAAGAGCGCGGGCAAGCGGCCGTCGGTGGTGTTCCGCCCCTACGAGCCGCCGGCGGAGGAGCCGAGCGAGGAGTACCCGTTCTGGCTCTGCACGGGCCGCCTGCTCGAGCACTGGCACACCGGCTCGATGACCCGCCGCGTGCCCGAGCTGCACGAGGCGCTGCCCGAGGCACTGCTCTACCTGAACCCCGACGACTGCGCGGCCCTCGGCATAGCAGACGGCGACACCGTGCGTGTGACCTCGCGCTTTGGCACCGTCGACATGAAGGCTTCGACCGACGGGCGCGTGCAGCCGCCGGCGGGGAGCTCGTTTGCTCCCTTCTTTGCCGACGAGGCCCTGGTGAACCTCGTGGTGCAGGACACCTACGACCCGCTCTCGAAGGAGCCCGACTTCAAGAAGACCTGCGTGCGTCTTGAGAAGGTCGACGCCCAGCTCCCCGGTGCCACGGGCGTGGCCACGAGCACGGGCGACGCGGCCCAGGCCACGGTGCCGCTCGCCCCCTCCGACCATGCGGGGCGTTTTGCCGCCATGGGGGCCGACGGCTGCACGGCCTGTCACGGCGAGGGCGGCGCGGCCCCGGCGGTGCCCGAGAGCCACCTGGTAGACGGAGCCCTGGACCCGGTGCGCGCCACCTGCAACACCTGCCACTCGGCGTAAGGGGAGGTGCATTATGGCCGAAGGGACGGGGCGGTCCGCAGGGGAGCGGGCGGGGGAGCCCGTGGTCATCTCGTCGCTGGTGGTGGAGACGCTGCCGGGGCGCACCGACGCGGTCGCGGCCGCGCTGGAGGCGCAGGCATGCTCCGGCGTCGAGGTCCACGAGCGCGTGGGGGCCAAGCTCGTCGTCTCAATCGAGGCGCCGAGCCTTGACGAGTCCCAGGGGCTTGCGGCGGGGTTTGCCGCCATCGAGGGCGTGACCGGCGTGAACCTGGTGTATGTGAACTGCGAGGACGACCCGACGATAGCGAAGGCACGGGCGGCGCGGGCGTAAGGCCGTAGGCGCGCTCGGGCACGCGGGGACTGCGCCCCGGCCCTCTGAGACTCGGAGGGCCGGGGCCATTGTTTGCGGGGTTAGGCCGTCTCGTTGCGCACAAAGAAATCGTGGGCGTTGGCGAAGAAGATCTTGCGGGCCAGCTCGGGGCCGAACCGGGCCGCCATGAGGCGGTGCAGCTCGCCGGCGGCGTCGCAGTGGGCGAGCCAGGCGGGGACGTCGGAGCCGTCCCAGTCGCTGCCCAGGGCCAGGGTGTCTTCTCCGCCGAGGTCGAGGAAGTGCTCCACATGGGCGGCCAGCTCGTCAAAGGTCACGTCGCCGGTCACCTTGGTGTTGCGCTCGGTGATGAAGCGTGTGTAGAAGTTGAGCCCCACGAGGCCGCCCATGTCGCGGATGGCGCGGAACTGGTCGTCGGAGAGGTTGCGCGGGTGGTCACAGACCGAGCGTGCGTTGGAGTGGGAGGCCACGAAGGGGCGCCGCACCACGTCGAGCAGGTCGGCGAACCCGGCGCGGTTCAGGTGCGAGACGTCCACGACGATGCGGGCGTCCTCGAAGGCGCGGATGGCCTCGCGCCCCAGTGTGGTGAGGCCCTCTGAGGTGAGGTTGCCGCTGCCGATGGAGTTGCGGTCGTTCCAGGTGAGCGTGGCCATCTTGACGCCGTCGGCGGCCAGGTCCTCTATGGCGCGCATGCTGTGGTTGATGGGCGTCGTGTTCTCGAGGGTGAGCAGCGCGGCCACCTTGCCCTGGGCGAGCACGGCGTCGATCTTGCGGGCGTCGCGGACCTGCTCCACGCGGTCGGCGTGCAAGGTGGTCTGGGCGTAGAAGAAGTCGCGGGCACGGGTGTAGAAGTCGTAGGCGTCGTGGTGGCGGTAGGAGTCGGGGACCCAGACGGCGAAGCACTGGCACCAGGCGTAGTCCTCCATGCGTTCGAGGCTTACGGCGGCGTCGTTGCGGGCGAGGTCGGTGAAGCCTGGGTCGCCGTCGTGGAGGCCGTGGCTCGCGTAGGGTTCGAAGTCGCGCATGGCGAGCATGTCGAGGGTGTCGCAGTGCAGGTCAAAGACGTGCGTGAGCACGGGGGGCCGGTCGGGTGCTGCGGGCTGGGTCATCGGGACTCCTCGGGGGCATGGGGTCGCTCAGAGGCTGGGATCGTTGCGGTCATGGAGCAAATTGTAGGGTATCGGCGTGAAAAAGGGCGCACGCCGTTGACATGAACCGAAAGAGTGGCATTATATCCAAGCTCAGATGCGGCGTTACCTCAGCTGGATAGAGGGTCTGACTACGAATCAGAACGTCATAG
>JAHZGC010000033.1:0-19720 GCA_019421015.1 Coriobacteriaceae bacterium
CTTGCTCGCCCAGCGCTTCGCTGGGCTCTCTTACACCACACTTGCGCGCGCTACCGGGCATAGGGCGGCGGAAACTCAAAAGATGTTGTCCAACCGGATTTTTTGACCAACAAGAAAACCCTTGTCGGAAAACAATTAATGAGTAGGTATTCAATATGCATAATAAAGAAAATTTATGCACTTATACGCAACTGTTCTAAGAAGGGTCTCGGAAGGGAGCTCCCCCGGCAGCACCCTCGCCACCGCGTACGCGCCGTGCCCTAAATCCCCTCGGCCCAATCGGACCCGTCAGCCCACAGCCCGCGCCCGGCAGCCTCGGCGTCGTCGGCCAGGTCGTGGAGGATGTCGCAGTAGGCGTCGTTGGGCTTGTAGGCGTGCACCACGGCATACCCCTCACTGGCCATAAAGCCGTTCAGCATCTTGGCGGCCACCTCGTCGGGATCGGTGAAGTCGTCGGGCACGGCCGTCCACACATAGGCGAGCAGGCGGTCGTAGCGGTCGGTCACATCGGTGTCGAACATCAGCCACAGACAGTCGCCGGCCTCCACGTTGGCTTCGAGAAACGAGCTCGCATCCTTGCCCTCCTCGGTGTTGCGCTCTTGCTCGGGGGCTACGCTCTCGGGAGTGTTGATCCCGATGAGGCGCACGCGCTCCCTGGTTCCGTTCATCTCGACCACGATGGTGTCGCCGTCAACCACGCGCTCGAGCGTCACGGGGGTCAGGTCGGTCTGCACCGGATGGCGCAACCCCTCCGAGACCTCCCCGCCACCCTCGACCGCACCGGTCTGCGGATCCACCCCCAGCGCCGAAAGCACGCTGTCGTAGGCTTCGACACCGGCGGCCACGTCGTCGACGATCGCCTTCTCGGCAGGGTCGGCCCCGTTGCCCCCGCATCCCGCAAGCAGGCCACAAAGCGCCAGCGACACCGCCAGGGCACCAAGGCGCAAGCCCATGCAAACGTTCCTGCAAACGCCCGTACGAGCAAAACGATTCTTCTCGGCGTGCTTCATACGTCTCCTCCCCCGGGCATCTCTTCTCAGGGCCACTCTTTAGAGCATTTTGATAAAGTCCTGCACCGCGTTGCGCCGGGGCTTATCTGCCCTAGCACACCGCGCCCCGGCGCGCCTTGTGCAGGAACTTTCTCAAAACGCTCTAGGTACCTTTTTCACGGGGACCCCGACAAAAATCGCACTGCAGGCCAACTCGAACGGAATCCCATATTCCCATAGTAAATTTCACACGGCGAGCTTCACGCAGTAAGTTTCGCGCAGTAAGCCAGAATGTATCATTCTATAAAACTATTGGCTCTCGTAACGACCTCATGGGCTCTCGTAGACGCCCCGATCCACCCACCCTCCTCTTCGTCCCAAAACGTCGTTTCCCCACTTTTCGGGCTTCTCCCCAAACAAAACGCCCGTCACGGCTGCACTTGCATCGCAAATGTCGCATACTGTTTACCCATGGATACCACATTTGCCGAGCTCGGGCTTAACGAGCACATCTTACAGGGCGTGGAGGCCCTGGGCTTCTCAACCCCAACCCCCGTCCAGGCGCAGGCCATACCCCTGGTGCTCGCCGGGCGCGACGTCGTGGCGTCGGCCCAGACCGGCACAGGCAAGACGGCCGCCTTCACCCTGCCGGTGCTGCAGATCATCGAACGGCGGCAGCCTGCCCTTGAGCAGCAGCCGGAACCCGCCCCGCAGCCACCGGCATCCCCAGCGGCCCCCGAAGCCCCCGCAGCGGAGAAACCCCGGCAGCACAGGCGCCCCAAAAAGCAGTCCCCCACCGGCCCACGCGCCCTGGTCATCACCCCCACCCGCGAGCTCGCCCAGCAGATCGACAAGGTGGCGAGCGCCGTGGCAGCCCAAACGGGCCAGCAGGTGGTGACCGTCATCGGCGGCGAGCGCTACGACCGCCAGCTCAAGGGGCTCAAGCGCGGCTGCGACATGCTCGTGGCCACGCCGGGGCGGCTCATCGACCTCATGGAGCGCCACGACGTGGACCTCTCGCAGGTGCAGGTGCTCGTGCTCGACGAGGCCGACCGCATGCTCGACATGGGCTTTTGGCCCAGCGTGCGCAAGATCATCGCCAAACTGCCCCGCGAGCGCCAGACCCTGCTCTTCTCGGCCACCATCAGCGGCGACATCCAAACGAGCATGCCCACCATGCTCAAAGACCCCGCCCAGGTCGAGATCTCGCGCTCGGGCCAGACGGCCGAGACCGTGGAGCAGCGCCTGGTGCCGGTAGTCCAAGGTCAGAAGGTCGCGCTGCTCACCCACCTCATCGAGCAGCACCGCCCCAAACGCGTGCTCATCTTCTGCCGCACCAAGCAGCGCGTCGACTCCGTGGCGGCCGCCCTCGAGCGCGCCGGCCTCAAGGTCGACGTCATGCACGCCGACCGTCGCCAAAAGGAGCGCGAGCGTGCCCTCAAAGGGTTCCGCGAAGGCGGGCTCGAGGCGCTGGTGGCCACCGACGTCATGAGCCGCGGCATCGACGTGAGCGACATCGACTGGGTGGTGAACTTCGACGTGCCGCTCGACCCCGAGGACTACGTGCACCGCATCGGGCGCACCGGCCGCGCGGGCGAGACGGGCATCGCCTTTACCTTCATGGCCCCCGACGAGGTGGGCCCCCTGCGCGAGATCGAGTACTTCACCAAGGAGCTCGTGCCCCTCTGGGAGCCCGAGGGGTTCACCTTTGCCCAAGGACGCATCGTGCCCAACGCCAAGCGCGCCACGTCGCGCTCGCAGCGCGCGCTCTTCAGCGGGAGCAGGGGGCGTGGTCGGGGACCCACCGCCGGCCGCTTCGGCCGCCACAGCTAGTTTGCGGGTGGATCGCCGCTCGCCGCGTTCCGCAGGTGCTCACGTACGTCCAGTACGCTTCACACCTGCGCGCCTTGCGAGCGGCGATCCACTTTTAGCAGGGGGCACCCCACGGGCGGCAATTCACTTTAGGGGGGCACACCCCGAACCGGCTCGCCGCGTTCCACGGGGGAGAAAACCTGCAGAATCGCTGGGGTTCTCCCAAAAACCGTTGCGGGCAAGCTCCGGAGGGGTATCCGGCATACAGTCTGCGGGTCGGGCCTTCTTGCAACGGGCCCCTCGCGTGGGGACCTTCTCACAATCTAGTAAGGTTGATGAAGTCTCCGGGGTCATCCGTTGACGCACGGCCCACGACCAAGCAGACTATGGCAGATCGGCACATAGAGACATAGCGGGGAGTCGGCATGCACAACGCAACCACCATCTTGGGCGCATCCATAGACCGCAGGCGGTTCGCCCGCGCGGGCCTCGCCCTGGGGGCGCTCGCGCTGGTGGCACCGCTTGCCGGCTGCGACTCGTTCCTGGGGATCAAAGACCCCGCGGCCGAGGAGCCCGTCCAAACTGACGTGCCGTCGCTGCCCCCCAACACCGTGGAGTTCGAGGGGCTCGTCGTCACCCTGGGCACCGACCCGACCACCTGGACGTGGGACAAGATCAACAACCCGCAGTCAGCCAACAACGGCAGCCTCGTGGTCGCCCTCCCCATCAGCGTCACCAACAACGACGAGTCCAGCCACCTGATCAACAACCACTACTGCAAGGTCGTGTCGCCCGACGGCCAGATCCAGGCGGACATCTCGGGCTACTACACCGACAGCGACATCCTCCAGCGCGGCAACATCCCGGCCGGTGCCACCGAGCAGGCCGTGATTCACGTGCCCTACCGCGGCTCCGGCACCTACCAGCTTGAGTTCGACAACCTGCTGGGTCGCAAAGCCCAGCTCCCGTTCGAGCTCAGCGGGTCGCAGGCCTCGGGGCTGCGCCCCCTGCCCGACGGCGACCTGGGCTCCACAAGCGCCCAGAACGCCGTGCCCTACGGCACCCCCTTCAGCGTGGGACCGCTGACCCTGACGTTCTCGGCCGACGAGGCGTCGTTCTTGTGGATCCAGGCATGGGACCCCTATAACGACGCCTGGAACGGTCGCTGGTGCGTAGGCGTGCCGCTCTCGATCACCAACAACAGCGCCGAGCCCCAGGAGCTCACGGCCGACCTCTACAAGCTCTACGCACCGCGCCTCTACCCCATGGAAGACGCCGCGCCCTGGTTCGGCGACCCCTCGCCCGACTATGTGACCTCGGCCACCTACATCGGCCCCATCCAACCGGGTGAGACCGCGCAGACCATGCTCTACTGGCCCTACGACGAGGACGGCTGGTACTACGCCGCCTTCGACAACGACGGCTTTATGGTCGTGGCCAGCGCCCGCATCGCGCAGTACTCGTAGGGCGAACCGCAGAATTGCCGCCACGAGGCGCCTCTCAAGGCTGCCAGCCGCGCGACCCTACTGCGGCCGGCAGCCTTTTTGGGTCCGGCGTGCCTCCTTGGCCTCGCGGCGACGGCGCTTGAAGAACGCCCGCAGCTCCTGGGCGCACTCCCGCTCAAGGACGCCGCGGGTCACCTCGAAAGCATGGTTGAGCCGTGGGTCGCCGCTCACGTCGTAGAGCGTGCCGAGCGCACCCCCCTTGGGGTCGGGTGCCCCGTACACACAGCGGTCCACACGCCCGTTCACCATAAGGCCCGCGCACATGAGGCAGGGCTCGAGGGTCACGTAGACCGTGCAACCCGTAAGCCGCCAGCGTCCCAGCTCCCGGGCGGCCGCCACCATGGCGCTGAACTCGGCGTGGGCCGAGGGGTCGGCGTCGGTTTCGCGCCGGTTGTGGGCCCGTGCGACCACCGCTCCCCCGCACACCACCACGGCCCCGATGGGCACCTCGCCCATGGCCGCCGCCAGCCGCGCCTGCTCAAGGGCGAGGCGCATGAACCGCTCGTCGGCCTCGCGACGGGGGGCAAGGGCACGGCAGGGGTTCTGGGCAGGCAGATGCGGGCTGACCATAGGGACTGAGGGTCCTTTCGCTTGCGGCGGAGAAACGCGGGGGGCGGTGGGGAGAAGCATATCAAGTCGCTCATATCGCTCACAACCCCCGCATCCGGCCACCAAACTTCCCTCCCCGGCGAATTTGCGGGCATTCCATCCCTCCGGGACCCGCGCCGCGATTCTCCTGTATGCTGTGCAGCGACAAAACCGCACCTCCCGCCCATTGCAGGACGGTGCCCCAAGCTCCCGACCGCAAAGGACCGCGCCCGTGACCACGCCTGCCGGCGGAAAACACTTCGCACCTTCCCCCGCTGCGCAGCAACCGGCATCCGGCGCCCCGCGCCGAGCCGACCAGTCCCCTGCCGGCACGCGGTTCCGTCCCCAGCCCGCCGCGCCCCCGGCCGACACCCCGCGAGCCACCGCCGACCATGCCTCCGTGCGCGTCTACTCCCGCAAGCGTGCTAGGTCCTACTCCAAGCGCGCCCATTCCCTGGGGCACCGGTTCTTCCTGGGCCCGGGCGTCACCGCGTTGGCAGCTGGGGCGGTAGTCTTTGCCGGAATCTCGGGAATCTCAGGCGCCGTCCGCATGGCCACCGAGCCCTCCATCGCCTCCACCGCCACCGTGCGCCAGCGCGACGTGCCCACGCTGCGGGAGGTCTCCTACACCACCGTGAGCTTCTCGGCCGTGGGCGACAACCTCATGAACCTGCCGGTGGTGGAGGCCGCCGACGCCAACGCCGGCGAGATGTACGACGGGCTCTACGACTTTACCCCCATGTACCAGGGCGTCGCCGACATCGTGGCCACCCATGACCTCAACTTCATCGACATCGAGACCATCCTGGGCGGCGACCATCTGGGCCTCACGGGATACCCCTCGTTCAACTCGCCCGCGGCCATCGCCGACGAGGTGGCCGACTTTGGCTGGAACCTGGCCACCACGGCCACCAACCACTCGCTCGACGTGGGCATCGAGGGCATCAACAACTCGAGCGCCACCTGGGCCGCCCACCCCGAGGTCGTGGTGACGGGCACCTTTGTGAGCCCCGAGGACCGCGCCCGTATCCGCACCGTCGAGAAGAACGGCATCACCTTTGCGTTCCTCTCCTACACCGACTACCTCAATGGCATCCCGGTACCGAGCGGCTACGAGTACGCGGTGGCCACGGCCGACACCGACGCCATGGTGGCCGATGTCACCCGGGCCCACGAGCTGGCCGACGTGGTGATCGTGGCCATGAGCTGGGGCAGCGAGAACGACTTCGTGCCCAACGAGACCCAGCGCTACTTCGCTCAGCTGCTCGCCAACCTCGGGGTCGACCTGGTGGTGGGCTTTGGCCCCCACGTGATCCAGCCCATCGAGTGGTACCAGCAGCTCGACGCCGCGGGCAACCCCACCGGGTCGCAGACTCTCGTGGTGTTCTCGCTCGGCAACTTCCTGAGCAACCAGCCCTACGCCTACGCCAATGTAGAGGGGTGCTTTACCTGCGTGTTCGAGCGGCTGGGCCAGCACGGGCCCATCACGCTCACCGACCTGGCCTGGACGCCGCTCATCAACCACATCGACGGCGACTACCACGAGGTCTTCAAGCTGCGCGACTACACCCCCGAGCTCGCCTGGGCCCACGACAACCTCTCGAACGAGGGGGTCGACCCCCTCGAGTACGCCTGGGGGCTTACCAACGACGTAATCGGGCCGAGCGGGGTGGCGATCCGGTAGGAAAAGAAGGCCGGGCGGCTTGGGTGCACCGTTGCCCCCGCCACACCCTTTCCGTCACAGCGTGCACAACGGTATACAACGGTGCGCAATCGTGCGCAACCGTGTACAACCGCCCAGGGGGCTCCCATACGCAGCCTCGATGAAGCCGTGCCACGCCGTTCCCTCCGATCCCGACGCGCGCTATCATGGACATTCATAGGGAGGGATGGCAGAGTGGTTTAATGCGGCGGTCTTGAAAACCGTTGAGCGGTAACCCCGTTCCGAGGGTTCGAATCCCTCTCCCTCCGCCACGGGCAGCCCCGACGCCCCTCGAGTTTCCAGAGCTCGGGGGGCGCTTTTCTACAGCAGCTCACTCGGCCGCGGACTCTCGCAACAGCGAATGGGGCAAAAATACTGTAGGATGAACCAGATGGCACATTAGCAAGAACAGCCAGACAAAACCGACAGTCGAGGAACCATGACCCAACTGACCCTCTATCACGGAAGCAAAGAGCGCGTCGAGTTTCCAGAAATCAGGACGGCGCGCTTCCATAAAGACTTTTACTTCGGGTTCTACTGCACGTTGCTCGAAGAACAAGCCTCCCGATGGGCCACCCGTTTTACAGGGCGCGGCGTGGTAAACACATACCTTTACCACCCCGACCCCAACCTCAAGGTGCTTACCTTCCCCACGATGTCCGAATCATGGCTCGACTTCATCGCGGCTTGCCGCTTGGGCACACCCCGCGAATACGATGTGGTCGAGGGACCTATGGCCGACGATACCATCTTCAATTACGTCCAAGACTTTGTGGACGGCAAGATAAGCCGGGCAGCCTTCTGGGAGTTGGCAAAGTTCAAACACCCGACTCATCAGATCAGCTTTCACACGGCTCGAGCGCTAACAGCTCTGGAATTCGTCGAAAGCCGCGAGGTGACCGATGAGTAACAGCAGCGCCCTTATGTTCACCTGCAGCCTTATCGAGTTTATCGGCCGACAGCAACATCTCGAGCGCCTCCAAGTGGTTAAAGGCCTCGGGACAGACGCCCTCAAGCGCATATACCGCCATGCCGACGTGCTCCACAGCGAACCCATCGCCAGCGTTGCCGACACCTACGTAGAGTTGGCATCCCTGCAAACGGGCAGCTTCGACAACGTGGCCGCCTGCCGCTACCTCGTTCCAGACTATTGGACGATAGGGGCCGTCTACGCCCGCCTCATCGAAGACGTCGGTACCGGCGAGAACCCCATCGACGATCTCGAGCACGTCTATGAGTCCTGGGTTAGCGATGCCATCTCGAACTACAACACCGATTTCTACTACCAACCCCGCGACTACATTAAGGAATGTTACCTGGCAGGGGAAGTGCTGTAGTCCGCGCCGTCCATCACGAACGGCTATCATAGCCCTCCCGCCCCGTCCGCCTCCACCCCGAAAGGCTCCCCATGAAGCAGCTGCGCCCCTACCCCCAGGCCGTCATTACCAAGAAGGGGGCCCGATTCCTCGAGGCCGGCAACGTGTGGGTCTACGACGCCGAGGTGCTCGAGATGCGCCCCGCCCCCCTCGACGGGCGCGAGGCGCAAAACGGCGACCTCGTGGACGTCGTCGACGAAAAGGGCGGCTACCTGGGCACGGGGCTTCTCTCCCAGCAAAGCAAGATCCGCGTGCGCATCGTGTCACGCAACGCCAACGACCGCTTTGACGAGGCCTTTTGGGAGCGCAAGATTCGCTGGGCCTGGGAGTACCGCCAAACGGCCATGGGCCGCGCCAGCCTGCCCGGCTGCGCCCCCGACACCGACTGCTGCCGCGCGGTCTTTAGCGAGGCCGACGGCTTTCCGGGCCTCGTGGTCGACCGCTACGGAGACGTGCTGGTGACCGAGAGCCTCACCGTGGGCATGGAGCGGCTGCGCCCCGTGCTGTTCCCCCTGCTCGCCCGCATCGTGGGCGAGCACGGCACGCCGGTGCGCGGCATCTTCGAGCGCAACGACGCCCGCATCCGCGAGAAGGAGGGCCTGCCGCTCTACAAGGGCTGGTACGACCTGGAGGGACTGCCCACGCCCGAGTCGGCGCGCCTGGTGGTGGCCGAGAACGGCGTGCGCTACAACATCGACGTGGAGAACAGCCAGAAGACGGGCTTCTTCCTCGACCAGAAGTACAACCGCCGCGCCGTGGCCCGCCTGGCCCAGGGCCGGCGCGTGCTCGACTGCTTTACCCACGTGGGCACCTTCGCCCTCAACTGCGCGGTGGCCGGGGCCGAGTTCGTCCACGGCGTGGACATCAGCGCCACCGCCGTCGACTGCTGCCGCCACAACGCCGAGCTCAACGGCGTGGCCGACCGCACGCGCTTTACCTGCGCCAACGTCTTTGACCTGCTCACGGGCCTCGACGGCGACCGCGACGCCATGCGCGAGGCGGGAGGGCCCTTCGACCTCATCGTGCTCGACCCGCCGGCGTTCACCAAGAACCGCAAGACCGTCCACGAGGCCACCCGCGGCTACCGCCAGATCAACTACCGTGCCATGCGCATGCTGCCGCGCGGCGGCTACCTGGCCACCTGCAGCTGCTCCCACTTCATGGACGACCAGCTGTTCCGCGACGTGATCCGCGAGGCCGCCCACGACGCCGGCGTGCAGCTGCGCCAGGTCGAGGCGCGCCAGCAGGCCCCCGACCACCCCATCGTCTGGGGCATCCCCGAGACCAGCTACCTCAAGTTCCTGATCTTCCAGGTGGTCTAGCCCATGGCCACCGTCCCCGTCGCGCGGCTCCTGCCGGCCGCCTCGCCCATAAGCCGCCTCTCCTACGTGGGCTCCCAGATCCTGGCCGATTTGGGCCCGAGTGAGACCGAGCTCACGGCCCGCGCGGTCAAGCGCATCCACAAGTCGCTCCCCGTACCCGTAGAGCAGGAGGTCCTGTGGGCCGACGTTGCCTTTGGCACGCGCCCCCACGGCCTGGTGCTCACCAACGCCGGGATCTTCCTCAAAGACGGCCCGGCCGACGACGAGGACGACGATGAAGACCTGGGCGAGACACCCGCCGATACCGGCTACCACTACCTACGCTGGCACAACTTCGACCCCGCGCTCATAAGCCACCGCGAGGGGCACCCCACCCTTGACGGGCAGCCTTTTCGCGACGCCGACCGGTTCTTTGGCCTGGCCGCCGCCTGCGTGCGCCTGACGAACCGCCGCGTCCGCATGCGGCGCGCCGGGCGCAAGGCCGCCTCCCCCGCCATCGACACCGACGGCCCCGTGCGCACCCGCTGGCGGCCCACGGTCAAGGAGACCTTCCAGAGCTGTCTCGACGACGAGGGCTTTTGGGGGCCGGTGACCACCGACGACCTCCCCTTGCGCATCGAGGTCCCGGCCGACCAGTACGACGCCCTGCTCCAGCGCGTGCGCCGCAAGGTCGCCGACGGCTGGGCCCCGCCGCTCGAAGACCCCGACGCGGCAGCCGTGCTGGTGCGCAAGAGCCCCTTCACCTACCTTCAGGGCGTCAACCTGGCCAAGACCGGCCGCATCCCCAACGTCGCCTACAACCCCGCAACGGGGGCCGTGGCCTGCAAGGACCCCCGCGGCCTCGGCGCGGCGCTCGACGGCTGGCTCGCTGGCCGCCGCAAGCTGGCAAAGGGCGCCCCGACCTCCGAGGGCTCCTCCGCAGAGGCCGCAGAGGCCCTGGCCAGCGGGGCCGCCTCGGTAGCCGACGCCTCGCAGGTGGCCCAGGCCAACGTGGCGGGCTTCTTGGTCGACAACGCCGCCTCCACCGCGGGGCGCACCGTGGGGGCCGCCGGCGCCCGCGTGCTCACGGCCGCCATGGGCATCACGTTCGCGCCCTTAGCCTTGGCGGCGAGCTTTGCGCTGGGCGACGTGTGCGGCCGTGCCGGCTCCCAGGCGGTCTCGATGGCCAAAGACCTGTTCTTCGAGCCCGAGGCGCAGGTGTACGGGCGCCTGCTCGACGGCATCGTGGCCAACGTCGTGTTCGAGTACGCCCTGACCGAGGCCGAGCAGACCGTCCTCGCAAGCCTCATGGCCAAGGTGGACCCCCAGGTGTTTGAGCGTCTCGGTGCCGCCCTGCGCGAGTCGGACGAGCAGGAGCAGCAAGTGCGCGCCCTGGTGGTCCCCTTGTGCGAGGCCGTACGGCGAGGGTAGCGGCACCGAGAAGAGCGTGGCGGCACCGAGAAGAGCGTAGAGAGATACGAAAAGAGCCCCCGGGATGACCCGAGGGCTCTTTTGCATTCAAAGTGGTGCGGGCGAGAAGACTTGAACTTCCACGGGGTTGCCCCCACATGGACCTGAACCATGCGCGTCTGCCATTCCGCCACGCCCGCGCAGAACTGCACTATAGCACCGTCTCCATGCAAATGTCCAGATGCAACTTGCTCAACCAGACAGCTTCACACGTCGTTCAAAAACCCATCCCGGCGGAGAAGCCCCGGCCCAACCGCCGGGACCACCCCGCCAGGCACATGGCCAACTACCGCGCGCCGACCCGCGTCCGCAGGCGCAGCCATGCCAGCACCGCGCCGGCCAAGGCCACCAAGGCACCCCCGATCGCCGCCAGCGGGGCCGTCCAGCCCGGGGTGCCGTCCCCGGTCTGAGGCACGTTCGAACCCGGGGTTCCCGGCTTGCCGGGAGTCGGGGTGTCGGGCGTTCCCGGCGTGGGCTTATCGGGCGTCGGGGGCTCCTCGGGCTTCTCGTAACGGTTGGCGAACACCGGGCTGCCGTCGGGATAGGTCACGCTTGCCAGCAGGTTGCCCTCGCCGTCGTCGGTCACGTCCACCACCGCCGTATAGGCGCGGCGGTCGTAGGTCATGCCCGCCTCGGTACCCACGACCTCGGCGATCGTATAGGTGTAGGTACCGGCCGACTCAAAGCGCAGCGCGCCGAACGCCACGCTGCCGTCGGCCAGGTTCACGCCCTCGGCCGCCAGCGCACCGTTGGCGTCGGTCACCGTGAACCTAAAGGCACCGTGGGTCAGCTCGCGGCCCTCAAGCGTCTTGGCGGCCCCGAGCACCACCTCAACCGGCGCGGCCTGATAGGTGTTCTTGAACGCCACCGGGCCGTCAGGGTAGCTAACCGCGGCAGCCAGCTTGCCGGCGCCCGCATCGGTCACGCTCACGTGCACCCCAAAACGTGCGCCGTCGTAGGCCACGCCCGCAGTGCTGCCAAACGGGGGCGTCTCCACCACTACCAGGTCGTACTCGCCGGCCTGCGTAAACGCGATCGTGGCAAAGTCGATAGCCGCCGCCTCGCCGTTGGCCGCCGCCCCCGACGCACCGCCGGCAAGCATCTTGCCGCTGGCAACGTCATACACCGCAAAGCTGAACTCATTGGCCTCCATGGCGCGGCCCACAAGGGTCTTGGTACCCTCGAGCTTGACCTCGGCCGGTCCCTCGGGGGTGTAGGTGTTGACGAACGCCACCGGGCCGTCGGGGTAGGCCACCGTGGAGCTCAGGGTTCCGTCGGGGTTGGCGGCCACCGTTACCTGCACGGTAAAGACCTGGGTCGAGAAGGTCACGCCCGCGATCTCCTGTCCCTCGCTCACCTCGCGCACCGTATACACGTAGGTTCCGGGCTTGGCGGGAACCGCGAACTCCGCAAAGGCGATCTGCGACGGCTGGCCGTCGGCCGCAGCACCCGAGACGCCGGCCGCCACCCGCTCGCCGGCCGCATCGAGCACCTCGAAGCCGAACTCCTCCGCCTCCATGGCGCGGCCCGTGAGGGTCTTGGTGCCTTCGAGCTTGACCACCGGAGGCTCCGCAGGGCGCTCGACGTTCTCGAACACCACGTGGTCCATGCCGTCGAAGCCCTCCATGGTCACCGGGACCGCACGATCGGAGTCGCCGTCCTCCAGACGGTCAATCCTCTCGATGGTTGCCACCAGAGCGTTCTTCTGATCGTTCTCGTGCACGTCCACCACGACACGGTACACGTCGCGCTCGTAGGTCACCCCGTTGTAGGTCCACGAGCCATCGGGGTTCTGGTACGCGCCCAGGGGCACGTCTTCCATTATGAGATAGCTGTGCTTGCCCAGTGCGCTCGAGGTCAGCACCGGTGCAGCGGGCACGGCCTCGCTCACATAGGGCATCGCACCGGCATCGTCGGCAACAGCCACCTCGGGGGCGAGCAGGGCCTCGATCAGGCCCTCACCGCCCTCAAGCCCCTCGGGAGCGTCGGCCCCCTCAGAGCCACCCTGCTCCTCGCTCGGAGCCTCGGGCTCCAAGGGTTCTGCCGGCCCCTCGGGCTCTACCGGTCCCTCGGGCTCGCCTGGCTGCTCGGGAACCGTGGGCTCCCCGGGTACCCCCGGGTCGCCCGGCTGCTCGGGATCAGGCCCGGGCGCAGGCTCCACCGGCACACCGGGGTCGATCGGCCCCGTGGACTCGCCCGGCTGCTCGGGCTCGACGGGTGCTGCGGGCTCGACGGGCTCAACAACCTCGACGGGCTCCTCGACCACCGCGGGCTCGGGCACTATGTTGTCGTAGGAGTACACGATCGTGCGGAAGCTCACGTTGCCCGCGGCGTCGTTGACGCCCCAGCTCACCCGCTCGCCCGTGGCCTCGTCGATCACCGAGAACGAGAAGGCACCCGGCTTCAGCGCCAGCGGGTTGCCGTTGCCGTCAACCAACTGCTTGTGGGCGCGCAGGTTAAGGAACGTGCCCTTGCCGCTAAAGGAGTTCTGGAACACAGGTGCCAGACGGTTGCCCCACTCGTCGACGAGCTCGGTGCCGTCGACGTTGCGGTAGACCGCCTCGGTCACCGCCAGGCCCCCGGCCTCGTTAAAGCCCACGGTCACGTCGAGCAGGTACGCCGCGGTGTCGTAGGTCACCGACGGGGCGCCGTTGTTGCGCTCCGTCAGCACGTAGTGGTACGTGCCGGCTGCCGAGAACTCCAGCGCCTTGTCAAAGACCACCGGCCCGTTCGCGTTCGCCATGCCGCGCGCCACCACGCTGCCCTGCGCGTCGCTGCCGTTGTTGTCGGTCACCTCAAAGCCAAAGCTCAGTCCCGTCAGGTCGGCGCCCTCGGGGCCCCACGTAGACTTGTACGCCTCGGGGGTATAGCTCGCCTTGGGAGCGTCGTAGGCGTTCCTAAAGACGGGCCAGTTGCCCTCCACCGGCTGCTCGCAGGCCATGTCCCAGAAGTATGCGGGCGCGCTGGCGGTCATCTGGCCCAGACCGTCGTCGACCACCCACACGCGGGCGTAGTAGCGCGTGCGGTCGTAGGTCACCAACGGCAGGTTGCCCACGTTCTCGGCAATCTCGTAGGTGAACGCCTTGCCGCGCGTGCCGTCTTCGTACTGCTCGGCGTCGGCCATGGAGGCCGCGTCGTAGGTGATCTTCTCAAGCGAGACCGACACCGGCGTTCCGTCGGCCGTGGCAGGCGCGATGCCCGTAGCCGCCACCCGGCCGGTCGCCAGGTCGACCGCCGTGAACGAGAACTCATTGCTGTTGATCGGGCGGCCCGTCAGCACCTTGCCCACCTGCAGCACCGCCTCGGCCGCGCCCTGGTGCGCATAGACATTCGAGAAGACCATGCTGTCCACAGCCCCCTCCGCGCCCTCAAGCGTCACGGTCGGGACGGCCGAGAGCACGCCCTGCCCGTTGTCGGTGAGCGTGACCTTTACCAGGTAACGCGCCGGGTCGTAGGTAACGCCCGGCAGCGCGTACTTGTCGTCGGGAACAAGCTCGCGCACCACGTAGAAGAACTCCTTGGTGCGCGTGCCGTCGGCGGCCGGGGCCACGTCGGCCAGGTCGGCCACCGTGTAGGTGAGCGCGTTGGCCGGGAACGCAAAGATGCCCTGGCCGTTGTTGGTCACCGCGATGACGCGCTCGTTCTCACCCTCGCCGCTCACCAGCTGGAAGGTGAACTCGCCGGCCTGCAGCTCGCGGCCCTCGAGCACCTTGACGCCCGTAATGGGCACCATCACGCGGTCGCCGGCATAGGCGTTGGTAAAGACGATCGGGGCGTCCGCCTCGGTTGCGTTCACCAGCTTCTTGGTCGCCACCAACGACCCCTCGGTGCCGGGGGAGACGTTCACGCCGACGACGCGCGTCACCGTGTCGTAGCGCACACCGTTCACCGGCCGCCCGTTCTCGGCGCCGGCCGGCACCCGCTCGGTCACCTTGAACTCGTAGTCGCCGGCTCTGTTGAACGCCATCTCGCCAAAGGCCCACGGGGCCGACCACGCAGCCGAGCCGTCCTCGAACTGGACCGGGTCGCCGTTGGTGGTCTCCAGGGACTCGGGCAGCACCACGGCGCCCTCCTCCACGGCCTTTTGGGTCTGGTCGTTGCCCGGCGCGAGCACAAACGTGAAGGCGCCTGCGGCAAACGGCCGGCCGGTCATGACCTTGCTGCCGTCGATGGCCAGATGGGCCGGGCCGTAGTCCTTCGTATTGATAAAGGCGGCCTCAACGGTCGCACCGGTGGTCAGCGAACCCTCGGCGTTCTCGACCTTCGTCTGGGTCCAGCCGTCGGCCGGGGTCTCGACCACCTGGTAGGTGGCTTTCTCGGGCAGGCCGATGAAGCGTATGGCCTCGAGGTTGCGCAGGGTCAGCGGGACGCTGTCCGCCAGGACCGGGCGCCCGTCGGCGAACTGGACCGGCTCCGGCTCGCCAAAGACCCACGCACCCGCCTCGTCCTTCTCGGTCGCACGGGCCATGAAGTAGCTGCCCGCCACCGGCTTGCCGTCGGGCGCGACGACCGTCACGTCGAAGGCAAAGGCCGCGCTGCCGTCGTCGGCGACGCCCTCGGGTACCACTGCCGTCTTGGAGACGAGCAGGCCCGTGACGTCGGTGTCGACCTCGACCTCGTTCGAGGGCTTCTCGGGCTTGGGCTCCTCGGGGTCATCGGGGTTGTCGGGGTTGTTGTCGTAGTGGGTGCTGGCGGTGTTCACCCACTTCGTGTACGCAGGAACCTGCGGGACCTTGACCGTAAAGCGCACCGTCTTGCTCTCGCGCGCGGCAAGGTCGCCCACATTCCAGGTGATGTTGCCCGTCTCAGCGTCGTACGCGCCGTCGTCCAGGACCTCCACAAGCTCAAGACCGTCGGGCACGTGGTCGGTCACCACGACACCGGTGGCGGCCTGCGTGGACTCGGGGCGCTTGGGGTCGTTGGTTACCGTGACGTGGTAGGTCACCTCGGCACCGGCCGGCACGTGCAGCAGCACGTCGACGGGCTTGCCGTCGTGCTGGCCGGGCGTGCTCTGCAGCTTTTTGATGACGACGTTCGGAACGTCGGTCTCCTCCTCGACCGGGTTAGAGGGCTGCTCCTCGCCGGGGCCTTCGGGGTTGTTGTCGTACGAGAGATAGCCCACGTTGGTCCACTGCGTATACTCCTTCACCGCAGGAACACGCACGTCAAAGGAGACAATCAGCTTTTCACCGGGCAGCAGCAGCTCGGCATCGCAGCTGACCGTGCGGCTCGCCTCGTCGTATGCAACGCTGACGGCGCGGCCTTCCACGGTTGCGCCAGCGCCGTCGACCACGGCGCCCCAGAGGGAATCCAACACATAGCCGTACGGAGCACCCGAGGGCGCAGTGGGCACCACGTCGGTAACATGCAGGCCCTTGGCATCGGCCGGCTTGGGATCGGCGGGGTCGTGCGTCACGACCAGCTGATAGGTCACGACGCTGTCGCGCTCCACATGGAGCAGGTCCTTCGTAAACTCGGACTCTGCACCCACCCTATGCAGCTTCTCAATAAGAAGCTGGGGCACCGGGCTCTCGACCTTGACCTCCTCCGAGGGAGGGGTATCGGGGGTGTTGGGCGACGTCACCGTGGCGACGTTGGTCCACGCCGTGTCTTGGGTCACCGTGGGCACCTGGACCTTGAAGGTCATCACGCGCGTGCCATGGGCCGGCAGGGTGCCCAGGCTCCAGGTGATCGTGCCGCCCTGCTCAACGCCGGCGACGCCGTTGTCGCTCATGGCGGAGTCGGCAACATAGACCAGCGACACGCCCTCGGTCACCGGGATCTTGTCGGTCACCACCACGTCGAGGGCATCGGTATCGGAGTCGTTACTCACCTGGAGCTGGTAGATCAGCGTGCTGTTCGCCTCGGCCACCAGCGGTTCCCGGGTGTAGTCGATAGGCTCGCCCTCGGGAACGCCGTCGAGCACGGCCTGGGACTTGTGAATCTCAAGCTTGGGCTCGCCCGGCTGACCCTCGATGACCACCTCGTTGGAGGGGATGGGGGTGTCGGGTCCCTCGGGGTTGTTCGTATAGGTAGTCGAGCCTTGGTTTATCCAGGTGCTCTGGTGGGTGATGGAGGGCACCTTTACCCGGAAGGTCACCGAACGAGACTGGCCGGGCTCGATATCGCCCACATGCCACTCAATGGTGGGTACCGGCTCGCCGGTCACCACGATGGTTCCCTCGGCGGGGTTGTCCACGCCCACGATGGCGGCGGACCTTTCTATGTAAGAAAGGAGCGGCTCTTCCTCGGGCACCGTGTCGCGCACCACGACGCCTTCGGCCGTGACCTTGGAGTCGTTGGTCACGACCAGCTTATAGATGACCTCGTCGGCCGAGGTCACGGTCTCGGTCTGCTGGGTGAACCCATCGGGGTCGAGCGGGGCCGAGGCAGTCTTGTCCTCGACCTTTTGCCACTTCTCGATCTTGAGCTGGGGCACCGGACTCTCGACCTTGACCTCTTCGGAGGGCTTGTCGGGAACGTCCTTCGCCGTCAGGGTCGCGACGTTGGTCCACTCGGTGTCTTGGGTCACCTGGGGCACCTGCACCCGGAAGTAGAGCGTACGCGACTCCCCGGCCGGCAGAGTGCCCAGGTCCCAGGTAATCGTTTTGCTTGCCTCGTCGTACTGGCCACCGTCGGAAGCCGAGCCATCCACATAGCTCAGTGGCGGCTGCCCCTCTCCCTTGCTCGCCAGCGGCACCTTGTCGGTCACCTTAACATCAAGCGCGTCGGTGGCGCTGGTGTTCGTGACCTCCAACATGTACGCCACCTGGGTACCCGGCTTCAGGTCGGGCAGTACCTCCTGCGTGTATGTGAGCGCAGTGTTGCCGTCAGCGGCGACGGCCTGATGTTTGTGAATCTCCAGCTCCGGCGTGCCTGGCTTGCCCTCGATCACGACCTCGTTGGACTCTATAGGCTCCTCGGGGCCGTCGGGGTTGTTCTCGTAGGTGGTCGAGCCCTGGTTCACCCACCGGCATGCCTCCGTGACCGAGGGCACCTTCACCTTGAAGGTGACCGCACGAGACCCGCCGGGCTCCAGGTCGCCCAGGTTCCAGGTGATACCCGCAACGGTGCCCGCCTCAGGATTGTCGGGGTCGGCGCCGTCCTTAATCAGCTCTATGGGGTTTTCCGGAAGCTCGAGCTTGTCCGCGTCCTCAATGGCAGCGCTATCAGCAACGTAGGTCAGGCGCGGATTCTGGTTAGGCACGTAGTCCACAACCTTCACGCCCCTCGCCACAACCTGCGACGGGTTGCTCACAACGAGCCGGTAGGTAACCACGTCGGCCGAGGTCACAGTCTGGGTTTTCTGAGTGAACTCGGAGCTCGGCTCGACCTTCTGCCACTTCTCGATTGCGAGCGCCGGCAGTGCGTTGGTGAACTCGTGGACCGCTGCAAAAACGGGCACCGTCGGGGCCGCGTCTTCAAAGACAGCAGGCTGGGCCTCCCCTTCCACCGAGCCACCCGCAGGAGCCACCAGCTGCCAGCCCGGGAACGTTGCTGGGTCAAGAGCCTCCTCGCTCACCCGGTAATGAGTTCCCTCGGGCAGCCCATAGACGCGCAAGCTCTCTCCGGGAGCAAGTTCGCACGTGGCTGCGCCCACGGTAGCGTTCTCCGGAGCATTAGCGAACTCCATGGGCTGCGGCTGCCCGACCGTTCCGTCAGCATTGACCACAACATATTTATAGGTGCCGGTTTGCGCAGCAGGTGTCGGCGTGCCGTCGGGGCCCTCCTCTTCGCTCCACAGCTCTACCAAGAAGGGGAACTTCGTAGCAAGCTGGGCCTCGGTCGGTGCAAGCCCATCGGTTCTCACGGCCTGCTTGGTAAAGGCAAAGCCCACGATGTCGGCGTCGACCTTCACCTTATTGGAGGGCGTTGGCTCTTCGGGGTTGTCTTTGTAGGTTGCTTTGCCCACGTTCGTCCACGTTATAGGTTCGGCAACCGTGGGAACCTTGGCCTCAAAAGCTACGGTCTTCGAAGCCCCCGCATCCAGGGCACCCACATTCCAAGTGATGCCTGCAACGCCCTCCGCAGGGTTGTCGGGATTATTGTACGTCAGGACCACCAGGTCGGCAGCCACCTCATCTGGGGCACCCATCACCCAAGCGCTGTCGGCCACGTACTCCAGGGGCGGCATTCCCGTGGGAATATCATCGGTCACCGTCACGGCGTCCAGGTTCACCTTTGAGGTGTTAGTTACCACAAGCCGATAGACCACTACGTCGTCGCTGGCCGCGTGCAGGGGATCCTTCGTAAAGTCGGCCAGGTCGCCCTCGCCCGGCGTTACGTCACTCGGCAACGGCTTGCCCTTGATGTTCTGCCACTTCTCCAGCTGCAGCTGGGGTACCAGCGTGTTCGTGAACTCCTTGACGGTGAACTGTTGAGCCAGCGGCATGATCGCCGGCTCATCAGGTGTGACGGGGTCGGCCGTGGGGCCAGACGGGTCGGCACCCTCGCTGGGCGTTGTGGAGGCATCCGGCGTTGCGGGGTCCTGAGGCTTGGTGTTCAGCTCCAGCAACTCCACCTTGTCCGTGTACGAACCCGTCTCGGGCTCAACAACCTTCCACCCCAGCTTCTCAAGGATGTCGGTACCTGCACCGGACGGCTTGTCCAGTCTCTCGGTCACCTCATACTGAGTGTCGCGCGGAAGCCCGTAGATGGTAATTGTCTGCCCGTCGGTCAGGGTGAGATCGAGAACAACGCTTCCCTTGTCGTCCGTCACCAAATGGTCGAGCGCGCCCTCCTCATTGAACATGATGTCATACGGGCCCGTCACGACCTCTTCGACCGTTCCGTCGTCTTTGGGAGTGGGGGTGGATAGTGTGTACTTAAACGTTCCCCCAATCGGGTTCTTCTCGTCAGGTTTGGTTGAGTCGGTCTTCCACAGGCTCACGTCGTAGGGGAACTTGGTGCTCTTGAGGTCGTCGGGAATCGTGGTGCCCGCCGCCGCCTCGACCTTCTTGGCAAAGGCAAAGCCCGA
>JAHZGC010000033.1:19730-44001 GCA_019421015.1 Coriobacteriaceae bacterium
GCCTCAATCTCGACCTCGTTGGTGGGAACCGGTTCCTTCGGCCCCTCGTCGTAGGTCAGCTCGCCCACGTTGAGCCACTTCGTCGGCTCGGTGACGGGCGGCACCGTGGCTTGGAACGTCACCACAACCGACTCGCCCAACTCGCCGGCGTTCTCGGCACCCTTCAGATTGCCCACCTGCCAGACAATCTCGCGCGTCTGGGGGTCCATGTCGTCAACGGCGATATCGTCGCGACCGACCACTTTGGCGCTCCCCTTGACGTACTCCAGCCCCATGGGAACGGCGTCCTTCACCATGACGTTGGTAGCATCCACATTCGACTCGTTAGTAACCACCAGCGCATAGGTCACCACGTCGCCCGAAACCACCTCGAGCAGGTTCTTGGTGTAGCCTTCTCCCTCCAGCTTCTTTGTGACCTCAGGCACCAGGGGCTCGTTGGAACCCGCATCGCCCGACGCGCTCCTATCGTCAGCCCCCGTAGAACCAGTGTCCTGCTGATCGGTGCCCTGGTCCTGAGCCGAGAGGGTCCCGACCTTCTGCCACTTCTCGATAGTGACGAACGGCACGCCCTTGGCATTCACGAACTCTGCCTTGTTGGCGGAGCGGCCGGCAATCTCATCGGCGGTCGTGCGCGATTGAACGGTCGGGTCGGTCTGGTCGCTAACGACGCCATCCCCGGTGCCATCGGTGGTCGTGCCGCCGTCGTTACTGGGTTCGGTGGGTTCACCGTTGTCCGGCACGTCGGGATTGGAGGTGGAGTTGGTCGTGGAGGAATCGTTCGGCAGCTCCGTAGAGTTGTCGTCTGCCACGATTACGCCCTCGATGTAACCAACGAGCGGTTGTGTGTAGAAACCACCATCGTTGGCTTCGATTTCGGTCACTTTGTACTTAATACCCTCGGGAAGACCGAGGATGGTAACGCTCTCGTCGTGATGGAGCAGCAGCTCCCCTCCATTAGCGATATAACCCGACATATCGCGACCAAAATAGTAGAACTTCTTATCAGCCGGAATCGCATTGCCATCTTTGTCTGTAAACTCAAACTTGAATCTGTAGCCCCTGATGTAATCTGCAGGAAGACTTAGTCCTTCACCGACAACTTTCTTGCTCACCATCAATGAACCGGTGGGAGCGGCTTCAGTCTTTTTGTCGGTGACCACCACGATATTGACCAAGCTAAAAAGGCCCGTGATGTCCGTATCGCCTAGATTATCATAGTTGACGGTAGAACCAGCCAAGGCTGCCGTATTTTGGCGTACCGTCGCTCGCACATAGCCTGTATCCGCAACGAAGAACGGCCAGACAAGTCCATCGCCGCCGCTTTGGACAAGACCATAATCAATAACGGCATTCTCGCCGTAGCGAAGATCCATAAATCGCTGGATTTTAGTGTCCTGGCCCACCGAATCTTTTAAGCATACGGGCTTCCATGCCTCTTGGGCAGCACTGAAAGAACCACTTTCTTGATACTGTTGAAGCGCCTTGATGTCACGTAGGGTGACATTAACCTGATCATCGGTATACTTGACCATGGTTTGGACAAGCTTGCCAACCCCGGCCATAACAACAACGCCGTCATCCGCTTTACCCGCATCGGCATAGATGGAGTACACACCCACCTTAACCGGTATGACGTTGGGATTGAGTTCGTACTCCCCAGATTCGCCCTCCGGAACTGCCGGTGGGTCTGTCTCCTTGAGGTAATACATGTACATATCGGCATCGGCATCGTCAATTGTTCGGTTAGGCCATCTGACGCTGGCATAACCGTTCGGGTCATCACTATCCTCCGCATCTTTATGTGCCTGCCACGGCTCAAAGATGAGCATGCCGTCTATTGGCTCGCCATTCTCTCCCACAATGGTCGCGGTTCTACCGCTTGCGGCGGGGTCCTTACAGGCCTCATCGTTATAAAGGGTGAATTCGGCACCGTTAACCGGATTGCCATTTTGGTCAACCTTCATAACACGAAGCTGGCGCACCTCGTTAGGGATGTAGATCACAGAACGGAAGTTACGATCAAAAAGCGAGGTATCGAGAAATTGGAAATGATGAGTCAGGGCAGCTTGCATCGCTTCTGCACCTTGTTCTTTAACCATCTCGCCAAGGAGCTCATAACGCTCGGCCGATGACAGTCCGCTTAGCTCCTCGCGAGAAATGCCCAGGGCATCGGCAAGCCCAACCGGCTGGATGATGGCATATAGCATGCGCATATCGCCATTGTCATTGATTAGAACATAGCGGTCGGCTCGTCCCGGCAAATTCTCAAGCGTTCCTTTAATGCGCCTTTCGGTCTCATCCCAACCAAGATACCAACCACTGGTACGGGTATCCTGCGTTGCCTGAGACGCCTGCAACAGGACAGCTTTCAAGATGGACTCAGACGTAGATGAGCCAGTGGTTTCAAAGCCGTTCAAATTATCGCCGTACAAAGGATTCCATTGATTGGAGCCCTCACGAAGCAGGGGGATGGCAACCACCAGTCCATCTTCCTGGATATCAATTGGAACCCTTTGGCTCGCAAGGTCTTCCTCAGAAGGACCGATTACGACCCCACTTTCTTCCAAGGTTCCATAGACTACATCGTTGGGTGCCGATGTGACATAGCTGTTAAAGCTTGAATAGGCACCGGTTTGATAACGGTTATTCACTACAAACATTGTGTTGTCAGGATCGAAGCGCAATAAAATATCCTGAGGCACTGATTTATAGCCGCCAGGAACCTCGCTTTCGCGTAAAAGATACAGCAGACCTGTATTGGTTTCAGCGTTGTATCTATCTGAGAAGTTATAGGGGTCACTGTTGCGATCGTCTGGGTTTGATAAAAAGATAGCCTCGCCCTTTTCATCAGTCAGGGCCCAGGTAATGGGTTTAGACGCATCTGTTATCTGACCACGCACCTGATCAAGCGTAACGTTTTTAGCGCTCTCCTTGTTTATGCCAGCCGGAGTCTGCAGCTCGTAAACATCGAACTTGGCACCTTCAAGGGGATTCCCGTCTTGATCGACTTTTTTAATTTGCTGATAAAGAGCTGGCTGGAGGTTAAACTTAACCGAGAGCGACGAATCATAATTGCCGCGTTCAAGATAGAACATTTTAAGGGTGTGGGACGTATTTGATGCAAAGGTCTCACCGTTAAACCTGATACCCCCAATCAACGCACTATCCTCACGCAAATTAAGATTTTTAATATCTGATACATAGGGGCTTTCGCCTTCCGTTTCTCCATAAGCATTTTCGAACATCCGCCGTATGGTGGTTACAAGCAAGGGCGAATTCGTAATCTCCCCGTTAGTATTAAATGCCGTACCGAGGCAAATCACACCACTTTGAAAATTAATTGTTCCATAAAGCTCCGAATGGATACCGCCCAGGTCAAGAGCGAGAACACCATCGATGAAAACCCACATGTCATCGTCGCCGATAAATTCAAAAGTCATATCATTTTTTCCGACACGACCGTTTATTGGTTGGCGGAAATCCGTTTCAACCGTCAATCCCAAATGATGATTGACGAGCTTATCTGATGTATTATAAACGTTGTCTGCGTTTATATTATTTTCAAGTTCATGCGTCGTTTCATTAATCTTGAAAGCCTGACTTGCCGGATTAAACGGGAAAAAGTTACCTATACTTTTACTTCCATCCTTACCGTCCGTACGTAATCCAGCCGGTTTGTTATAAAGAATAAAGTCGCCCGAATCCTTATCATACACTGCATAATTTTTACGCATATTGTAATAGTAGTAGCCTTGTTCATCTATTTGAAAAAGGCCACCGGCGTTGGTATATGATATTTTACCCTGGTTGGCAATGCTTGGGTTAAACAGATAGGCGAGAGAGCGCTCCTCCTCGCTCAGATTGTATCCGCCATTTGCAAGTGGAACCGCTTCGTTGCCTTTGTTTGCCTTGGCTGCAGCTTCTTGAACTCCATCGGATACGTTTTTACCACCCGCCTCGCTATATAATTTTCCCGTTCCAGCTTTATTGGGTGCATCCTTATAAATAGTCGGGTTTCCATTATAGCCCGCATTATCGGCAGTGTATTTTGCACCCTCTGCATAACCCAAATTGCTAATCGCCGGATAACCAGTCCCCATAAGCAACGGATTAACTATATACTGCATGCCCGGATGCTCGTCGGCAAAAGATCCATGGGCAGCCACAAGTCCCTGATTCCAGTATCCCATGTACCGCATGCCATTACCAAAAGTAAGAATATGACCGTAATTAATATTTCCCTTGGTCCATGTGCCGGTCTCTTCGTTATATGTACCGCTCGTAAGCCAATTTCTTTTGTAGTTGTCAGCATTAGTGCCACCAGTATACAAATCCCCTGTAGCACTATTAATATTTCCTGTAGAGTAATCAAAAAGATTCACCGTGGTACCCGGCGGATTTAAGCCCTGCACCTCAAAGGGGGCATAGGGGTCTTCGGTCGCTGGGTCCGCCTGCGCACTAATCCCCGCATCGGCATCATCAGCACTCTGGTCGTCAGGAGTACTGCTAAGAGCGCCCCCCCCCGTTGCTATTTTTGCCGGTTCGGTCGAAGGGGCGGTATCGGCCCCCATGGCAACGGCCACGCATGTCGACGACGCCAGCACGCATGCCAACGCCATCGTGAGCAGTCGTCCTCCAAGAAAACCGCCTCTTTTGCGCATCATCGCATCCTCCTAGTGCCTTGTCGTTCGTCAGCCGAACAGCCCCTCCGGAAACAAAGCCGCACACTCACTTTGGCCCTGGGGCACCTTCGACCGTGGTGCGGTGGTACCCACATACCCACATATACAGATAGGAGGATTTTAATAGAAACACTTGAAGAGATTATTAGGTTCTGCCCTTTCCTAGTAGTTAATCAGAACGATTATTACGTCTGTCGTGCAGTCTTTTTGTTGACGGTTGTAAACATGCTTTCATAGGAGCCTTCTCCGGCCCCGGCTTCTCACACGGGCACCTTACCGTTCGCCGAACCCATCTCTCAAACAAATCCCAGGCAAACAGGGCCAAAGGCAGCGTTTCGCTCTTCCGCACAAGGCCCACGCAACCAACCGCAACGAACCGTCGCCAGCCAGTTACCCCGTCGGTGCCTGACGATTTATAAAACCTGAAGACAAAAACAGATCGCAACACACAGTGTTTCTTCTCCGTCAGAAGACCCGGGTATCACACAACGATATATATGCAAGAATTGATTCAGTGTTTATATAATTTCTTCCTTGGATGCAGGGCGTCCTAAATTAAGGCACCGGTCAATCGGGCCACCGTATGTATCAAGTGAAGTCCCGCACCTCCCCCGCACGCCGCATCGCATCCACGCGGCCTACCCCCGCAGCCCCTCCTCCGCCTGCACCAGGCAGTCGTTCATGCGGTTGAGGTCTCCCACCACGGTGCTCGCCTGACCAGGGAGCGCCGCCAGTGCCAGGCCGTCACCGGCCCTGAAGGCCCGCACACTCCCCACCAGCGCCTGCACGTCGGCCGCAAAGCTTTGGGCCACCGAGTTGGCCTCCCACATCGACGCACGCACCCCCTCGGGCAGCGATGCGGGCACCTCCGCGCCGGCGGCAAGGGTCCCGTAGCGAATCGCGTTGGACTCGATGGCCGAGAGCGCCGTCTCGTCGAGGCTCGAGAGTACGTCGGTAGCCGACCCGCTTCCGCCCGCGATGCCCTCGAGCACCGTGGCCGACACGCCGCTGCCGCCCAAGATCGACCCCACCGGGTCGCCCACCACGGCCTTCCACTGGTTGTATGCGTCGGCCTGGGCTGAATCTTGCACCCCCTGCACACCCCCGTCGGACCCCAGCGAGCCCCACAGCCCCTCGCCCGTGACCGCCAGCAGGCCGCCCGCCTGCGAGCGCCAGTCGTCCCCGACCGCCGCCAGGTCCACCCCCATGGCGTCAGACGCCGTGGCCAGCGCATCGTCCAACGACGCCTGTACGCCCGAGACCCCCGCCTCGAACAGGGGCACCGCCAGCGTCCATCCCAGACACACCACGAGCACCGCGCTCGCAAGGCCCATCAGTACGTTCGCGACGATCGAGAGCACGCGGTAGACCACGGCCCCTCCTTCCCGGCACCCGAGCCCGAGGCCATCCATAGATCCAAGGGCGTCTATAGTACGCGCCCACGGCCGCCGCCCCGTTCCGCGGGCCGCCCCCACACAGCCCGTCCACTCCCCCACGCTACAATGCCGTCTCCACCAACGACCTCGGGAGTGTGCAACCGTGCCCATCGATGCCGCCTCCATAGCCGACCAGCTGCTCCTCGGCCGATACCGGGTGCTCGAGGAGCGGGGCAAGGGCGGTTTTGGCACCGTGAGCGTCTGTTGGGACCCGCGCCTCATGCGCCGCGTGGCCATCAAGACCATCCCGCTCCGGACCGATCTTTCCTCACCGGCAGGTCGGCGCCCCAACACCCGCCAGGCCGCCGAAGAAGCCGTTGCCGAGCTGCGCCGCCACGACATGCTTCTGCGGGCCGCCCTTGCCGAGACGCGCACCGCCTCCATGCTTGCCCACCCCAACATCGTGGCCATGCTCGACTTCGAGAACGACGACGAGAACGCCTATATCATCATGGAATACGTGGAGGGGGCGAGCCTGGCCGAGCTGCTCGACGCCACAGAAGACGGGCTGCTTACCTCCGACGAGGCGGCCGCAGTGGTCGAGGCGGTCTGCGACGCCCTGCAGTTCGCCCACGACAACGGGGTGCTCCACCTCGACATCAAGCCCGACAACATCCTCGTGGAGATGTCGGGCCGCGTGCGCCTGGCCGACTTCGGCATGGCGGCCCTCTCGAGCGCCACGGGCTACGCCGGCGCACGGGGCGGCACCGTGGGCTACATGCCCCCCGAGCAGATTGAAGGCGAGTCCGTGGACGTGCGCACCGACGTGTTCGCCTTTGCCGCCGTGATGTACGAGGCTCTCACCGGCCTGCGCCCCTTTGCCGCCGCGTCCGCAGCCCAGTCGTTGGAGCTGGTAGACCGCGGAGTGGCCGACCCCTGCGCCCTCAACGAGGACGTAAGCCCCGCGGCGGCCGACGCGCTGCTCGTCGCCCTCAACCCCGACCCCGACGTGCGCCCCATCAGCGCCGAGGCCTTCGGCGACGAGCTCATGGCCGGGTTGGGGCGCCCCAAGGCCGGCCGCAAGAGCCTCGCCGCCTTTGTGACCGACATCCTCGACGACTCCGAGCCCCCGTCAGAGGACGCCCCGCAGCCCGACGACGCGTACGCCGCCGTCGGCGACGACCCCGACGGCGGCCCGCTGCTGCGTTCCTTCCCCCGCGCGGCCGTGCTGCTGCCGCGCATCGCCGGCGCCTGGATCGCCGGCACCGTGGCCGCGCTCGCCGTAGCCGCGCTGACGCCCGACGGCGGCGCGGCCCCCTGGCTCATCGCCCTGTTCGCCGTGGCCGCCCTCGGCTACGCAGCTCCCACCCTGGGAAGCGCCTTGGCCCTGGTAGCCCTGGCAGCGGCGGGGTTTGTCGCCGGGCATTGGCTCTCCTCCCTGGCGGTGGTGCTTACGGGGGCGGCCTGGTGGCAGCTCGTGGTGCGCGAACGGCCCTTGGGCTCGGCCCCCACCCTGCTGGGCGCCGCCGCGGGCACGGCGGCCTCGCCGGCGGGAATGCTCCTGTGCGGCTGGCTGCTCCCGCCGGTGGCAGCCTGCCTCTGCGCGCTGACCTGCACGGCCGCCCAATGGTGCCTCCTGGAGCTGCGGGGCCTCCCCGCCGGACCGGGGTTTTGGGTCTCGGCGGCCAGCTGGCTGGGCTGCGCCGCGGCCACGGCGGCCCTGTGCCACAACGGGTCCAAAGGCCGCTGTTACCTGGGATGCCTCGCTGGCGGCACCATCGTTTTGGCCGCGCAGCTCGTAGTAAGCCGTATGGAAAATGGCGGTTCTTGGACGGCCCTGCCGTCGGAGGTGCTCGCGGCGGCGGTTGGCTCAACTATACTGGCTTGCATGTGTGTCCTTTTGTTCGGCACGCCTCGGGCGCTTAACGTGGACGGGGCCGACGCCGACCGGTATATCGAAGATTCTCAGGAGGGCGAGGTCGCGCTATGAACCTCTTTGACATTCTCGAAGGCAGGATGCAGCAGATCTTTGAAGGCGGCAACTCCATGGCACCCCTGCCGTTTAAGAAGCTCGCCAAGAAAGCCGTCCGCGAGATGAAGCGCAGCGCGGTCAAGGTCGACGGCCGCGTGATAGCCCCGTCGCTCTACACGGTGCTCGTGAGCCCGGGCGACGACGCGGTGATCGCCCCCCTGTACCAGCAGGTCACCGACGAGCTGGTCGACTTCATCTCCCACGAGGTAGACAACGGCGGCTACGCCCTCATGAGCAGCCCCATGGTGCGCTTCATCGCCGACCCCAACATCAAGCAAGGCAGGACCGAGGTGGTGGCCGAAGTAGTGACGCCCGACGTCCTCGAGGCCCTGCGCACCGAAGAGGCCGCCTACGCCCAGTCCCACGCCGGCTTTGCCCGCCGCGGCACCCCCATGCCCTCGCCGCGCCCGGCCCCGCAGCCCAACCGCCAGCCCGCCCCCCGGCAGGAGTTCGCGCCCCTGCCGACCGAGCAGCCCCAGCCCCGCCGCGCCCCCTCGGTGCCCGCGTCGGTTCCAGAGATGCCGCTCGACCTCGATTCCGACGCCCCCTTCGCAGGGGAGACCCGGGTCGCCCCCCACGCGCCGGCTGCCGGATCCGGCTCCTGCGAGATTACCGACACCGCGACCGGCCGCACCTGGCGCCTGGGCGTGCCCTCCACGGTCATCGGCCGCGACGAGGCCAGCGCCGACCTCGTGCTCAACGACACCAACGTGAGCCGCCGCCACGCCGACATCGTGCACGACGCGGCCGGCTGGCATATCAAAGACCTCGGCTCCACCAACGGGACGCGCGTCAACGGGCTGCGCGTCGACCAAGCCGACCTCCACAGCGGCGACACCATCTCGGTGGGCCTCATAACGCTCGCGTTCAAGGAGCTGTAGCCCCATGCCCGCCGTCGTGCTCCTCATAGGCCGCATCCTGCTCGTGGTGGCGCTGTTCCTCTTTCTCTTTGCCATCATGAAGACCGGGGTGGGCCTGGTAAAGGGCCAGCGCAGCGACGCCGCCGTCTGGTGCGTCGACATCGTCGAGGGCCCCAGCGAGGTGCGCGGCGGCCACGTCGACATCCTCGGCCCCATCGTGGTGGGCCGCTCCCCCGGCGCCGACATCGTTCTGCCCGGGGCTTACGTGAGCGGCCGCCATGCGCGCTTCTCTCCCCAGGGGCCGGCCCTTGTCATCGAAGACCTTGATTCCATGAACGGCACGACCGCCAACGGGCGACCGCTGGTGGGACCCACCGTCCTGCACGACGGCGACCTCATCCAGGTCGGAGACACCGTTATGAGGGTGACGCGCCAATGACCGAAGAAGACACCCGCGCCCCTGGCGCCCCCGCTCCCGACGGCGAACTTGAAGCGTTGGCCGCACTGGCCTCCGACGAGGGAACCCGCGAGGTGAGCGACCCCGACCCAGAGACCCTGACCAACGAGATACCCCCGCTGCCCGCCGAGCCGCAGGACGATCCCGTCCCCACCGGGGCGGCCGAGGGGCACACCGACCCCGAAGGAACCCCGCAGCCCGGCCCTGAGGACACGGCGCCCATCGACCATATCGAGCTGGCCGCCCTCATGACCGACGAGGGACCCGACCAGACGATGCCCTTCACGCCCGTCGCAGCCCCCGTACAGCCCACCCGCCCCTCTGTGACCGAACGCATCTCGGGCGCGGCCAAGGGCACGGGCTCGCTCGCCTGGGGTTCGCGCACCGACGTGGGCTGCGTCCGCGACCACAACGAGGACTCCTTCGTCATACGGTTCCCGCTCTTCGCCGTCGCCGACGGCATGGGAGGCCACGCGGCCGGCGAGGTGGCGAGCACCATAGCGGTCTCCTCCCTCGCCGAAGACGCCCCCTCCACCCCCGACGACGCCGCGCTCGCCGCCGCCGTCGAGCAGGCAAACCTCAACGTCATCGACGGGGCGGCGAGCGGCCTGGGCCGCGCCGGCATGGGCACCACCTGCACCGCCGCCATCATCGACGGCCACACTATGGCCGTGGCCCACGTAGGCGACTCCCGCTGCTACCTGCTCCATGCGGGCCAGCTTGTGCGCGTCACCCACGACCACTCCTACGTGGAGGAGCTCGTGGCCGCCGGCGAGATCACCCGCGAGGAGGCGCGTATCCACCCCAACCGCTCGATCATCACCCGGGCCCTGGGCAGCGAACGCACCATGCGGGCGGACCACTTTACTGTTGACGTGGCCCGCGGCGACCGCGTGCTGCTGTGCTCCGACGGCCTCTCCTCCATGGTTCCCGACGACGCCATCGAGGAGACGATGGTCTCCACCACCACGCCCCAGGTCTGTGCCGACGCCCTGGTCGACCTAGCCCTCGCCATGGGCGGCCACGACAACGTGACCTGCGTCGTGATCGACGTCAAAGACGACGGTGTGGCCTCGCGGGCCTTCCGGGCGCGCCTGCGCAACATCTTGGCCGGAGCCCTGGTGTGCGTCGCCGTGCTACTTTTGGCCTTCCTCGGACTCTACGGCGTCTCGCAACACAGCTGGTACCTCACCGACAACAACGGCTACGTCGCCCTTTACCGCGGCATAGCCGGCATGTCGCCGGCCCTGGGCATGAACAACCTGGTCGAAAGCAGCAACGTGCGCACCGACCAGCTCAGCGAGTCGGTAGGCCAGCGCCTAGCGGCGGGCATCAGCTTCTCCAGCGAGGACGACGCCCGTGCCACACTGGCCAGCTACCGCGACCAGGTGGCCTCGGCCTCGCAGAACACGGCCCGCACCCCCGAGAGCACCGCCGCACCCACCGGTGCCGATACCGACGCCGAAACCGCCCGAGGGGGCGTCTAGCATGGGCAATCGCCGCAACACCGAGCTGCTCCTGCTGGCCCTTGGCGCGGTGCCCGTGTTCCTGCTGTACGCCATGTACGTCATACAGCAGGGGGGCCAGCCGAGCTTCGAGACCCTCGTGGTGCCCATCGGCCTGGCCGCCGCCTTTGCGGTGGCCCATGTGGCCGTGCGCCTCCTCGCCCCCGGGGCCGACCCCGCCATCCTTCCCATCGTGTTCGTGCTCTCGGGCGTGGGCATCACCTTTGTCACACGCCTCGCCCCCAGCATGGCGGTGCGCCAGGTGGTGTGGCTCTTCGTCTCCATCGCCGCGATGGTGGCGGTGCTCGCCTGCGTGCGCAGCCTGGAGCGGCTCGCGCGCTACAAGTACACCATCGGCATCATCGGCGTGGTGCTCCTGCTCGCCCCCATGGTCTTGGGCACCGAACGCTACGGCTCCAAGCTCTGGATCGAGATAGGCGGCTTCAGCTTTCAGCCCGGCGAGCTGGCCAAGGTGCTGGTGATTATCTTCTTAGCCAGCTTTCTCTCGGAGAACCGCGAGCTCCTGAGCATCGCCAACCGCAACGTCCTGGGCCTCAAGGTCCCACGCCTGCGCATGTTGCTGCCCCTGCTTGCCATCTGGCTCGTCTCCCTGGCCATCGTAGTCTGGGAGCGCGACCTGGGCAGCGCCGTGCTGTTCTTCGCCATCTTCGTGGTCATGCTCTTCGTGGCCACGGGCCGCTGGTTCTACCCCATCGTCTCGGTGCTCCTGCTGGCGGTGGGCATCTTCTTGGCCTACCAGTTCTTCGGACACGTGCGCACCCGCGTCGACATCTGGCTCGACCCCTTCGCCGATCCCGCCGACAAGGGCTACCAGATCGTGCAGTCGCTCTACTCCCTGGCCGACGGCGGCCTGATCGGCACGGGCATCGGCCGCGGCATGCCCACGTTGGTGCCCCTCTCCTACAGCGACTTCATCTTTACGGCCATCGCCGAGGAGCTGGGGCTTCTGGGCGGCTCGGCCGTGCTTCTGCTCTTTATGCTCTTTGCGGTGCGCGGGCTTCTTACCGCCGCCCGGGCGCGCAGCGACCTGTCGGCCTTCATGGCCGTGGGCCTCACGGCCTCCATCAGCCTCCAAGCCTTCATCATCGTGGGCGGCGTGACCAAGCTCATCCCCATGACGGGCATCACGCTGCCTTTCATGGCCCAGGGCGGCACCTCGCTTCTGGCCAGCTTCATCGCCGTGGGGCTGCTGCTTCGCTGTGGCGACGAGGGCACCGGCACCCAGGTGGAGATGGCCGGCAGCGGCGTGTCGACCCAGGCGGGCCTTGGGTCCCACCTAGAAACCCCCGAGAGCGGTGTGCTGGGCCGGCGAGCCCTGAGCCGCCGCCTCACGGTGCTCACCTGCTTCTTTACCGCCCTTTTTGCCGTGCTCATCGCCAACCTGGCCTTCATCCAGGTAATCCAGGCCGACGAGATCAAGGCCATGCCCGCCAACAACCACACCATCGCACGCAAGGCCTACGTCGAGCGCGGCAGCATCCTCACAAGCGACGGCGTGACCCTGGCCGAGAGCGTGCGCCAGGCCGACGGCACCTACACCCGTAGCTATCCCCAAGGATCGCTGGCATCCCACACCGTGGGCTACGCGAGCACCCGTTACGGTTCCACCGGCATCGAGGCGGCCTACGACGGCACCCTCACCGGGTCGAACAGCTTTGCCACATGGGACGGGCTCATCAACTCGCTGGCCGGCGTGGGCACCGTGGGCAACGACGTGGTGCTCACCATCAACTCGCGCATCCAAGCCGCCGCCGAGCAGGCGTTGCAGGGCCGCACGGGCGCCATCGTGGTGCTCGAGCCTTCCACCGGCGCAGTGCTCGCCAAGGTCTCGGCCCCCGGCTACTCCAACGACGAGCTCGAGGAGCTCTTTGCCACCGGCGGCGTCAACGCGCCCCTGTTCGACCGCGCCACCCAGGCCCTCTATGCCCCCGGCTCCACCTTCAAGGCCGTCACCTTGGCCGGCGCCCTCGACAGCGGCATCGCCACGCTCGAATCGGTCTACGCCGCGCCGGCCTCCATCGAAATAGGGGGCGGCGAGGTCACCAACTACAACCTCCAGGACTTTGGCGAACTCGACCTGCGCACCGCCTTTGCCGTCTCAAGCAACACCGTCTTCGGGCAGGTGGCCGTGCAGCTGGGGCCCTACGGCCTGGTGAACACGGCCCGGGCCTTTGGCTACGGCCTGTCGGTGGGCATGGATTTCTCCACCGTGACCTCGCTCATGCCCGACCCGGCCGAGATGACCGAGTGGGAGACCGCCTGGGCCGGCGCGGGCCAACCCGTAGGCCAGCACTCCAGCGCCGTCGGCCCCCAGACCACGGTGATACAAAACGCCATGGTGGCGGCGGCCATCGCCAACGGCGGCGTGCTCATGAACCCCTACCTCGTCAAAGGCATCACCGACCCGTCGGGGGCCTACGTGAGCACCACCACGCCCCACGCCCTGGGGCAAGCCTGCTCCCCCGCCACAGCCGGCCAGGTGGCAAGCGCCATGCTCACCACGGTAGCCGAGGGCACGGGCGGTGCCGCGAGCATCGTGGGCGTCGACGTGGCCGGCAAGACCGGTACGGCCGAGACCGGCGCCGAGCAACCCGACGCCTGGTTCATAGGCTACGCCCCGTTCGACACGCCGCAGGCCGCCATCGCCGTGATCGTGGAGGACGACGGCGAGCACACCGCCACCGCCATCGCCGGTGACGTTTTGCAAGTAGCCCTCGAAGTTCTGGGAGGTGTCGGGTAATATGAGACCCCTCAGTCCACCACCGTTCAGGGAAGAAGTCCCGTGCCCCCGGGCACGGGGGGCTTCTCGACCATTCACACCCCAAGCCGTCAAACGAACCACTTACACGCAGCATCAGGTTAGGAGCGCAGAAATATGGCGAGCATAGAGAAGGGCACGGTGTTCGGAGGACGCTACATCGTCCAGTCGCAGGTGGGCACCGGCGGCATGGCCACGGTGTACCGCGGCATCGACAACGTGCTCGACCGCCAGGTCGCCATCAAGGTGATGCTGCCCCAATACGCCTCCGATCCCGCCTTTGCCCAACGCTTCAAGCAGGAGGCGCAAGCGGCCGCGGCGCTCCAGAACCCCTACATCGTACAGGCCTACGACTGGGGCCGCGATGCCGACACGGGCACCTACTACATCGTGATGGAGTTCCTCCGCGGGACCGACCTCAAGACGGGCATCCGCTCCCACGGCGCCCTGGCCCCCCGCAAGGTGGCCCAGATCGGTGCCCAGGTGTGCTCAGCCCTCTCGGTGGCCCACGCCCACGACATCATCCACCGCGACATCAAGCCGCAGAACATCATGATCCAGCCCAACGGCGACGCCAAGGTCATGGACTTCGGCATTGCACGGGCCAAGAACTCCCACCTCACCCAGACCAACTCGGTGCTGGGAACCGCCCACTACGTCTCGCCGGAGCAGGCCCAGGGTAAAGAGCTCGACGCCACCTCCGACCTGTACTCACTAGGCGTGGTCATGTACGAGGCGGCTACCGGCAAGCTCCCCTTCGAGGGCGACGACGCCGTCTCGGTGGCCCTCAAGCAGGTCAACGAGCAGCCTGTGCCACCGAGCCAGATCAACCCCAACGTCGACGAAAACCTTGAAGCCATCATCATGCGCTGCATGGACAAGGACCCCCGCCGGCGCTTCCGCTCGGCCGACGAGCTGCGCCATGTGCTGAACAACTACATCAACGGGCGCCCCATCGGCCTACCCGCCTACAACGACGCCACGACGCGGCTCGGCTCGGCGGGCCGCACGACCCAGGTCATGGCCCCCGGCAGCGAGCGCACCACGGTGCAGCAGCGCACAGCCGTTCAGAACCGCGCCTCCGGCACCGCCCCCACCCAGCGGATCAACCGCGCCGGCTCTCAGGTCTCCACCTCACCACGCGGCGGTTCTTCTTCGATGCGCCAGCAATCCGGCAACGGCAACCGCACCGGCCTCGTCGTCGGCATCGCCGTGGGCGCCCTCATCGCCGTCATCCTCATCGTGGTGCTCAGCCTCACGATGTGCGGAGGCAACGGAGGCAGCAACCCGTCGACCCCGGACAACTCCCCCAACACCAACAACCCCACGGCCACGACGGCTCCTGCCGGCCAGGTCAAGGTCCCCTCGTTGGCCAACTACACCCAGCAGCAGGCCAAAAACCGCCTTGCCGAGGACAAGCTCGAAATCGGCGAGGTCAAGGAAGAAGCCAGCTCCACCGTGCCCGTGGGCAAGATCATCCGCCAGGATCCGGCGGCGAACTCGCAGGTTGCCGAGGGCACCAAGGTCAACATCTGGGTCAGCTCCGGCAGCGCGAACATCACCGTCACCGATATCCGCGGCAGGACCGAGGCCGAAGCCATGCAGATTCTCCAGGGCCTCGGTCTCACTGGCCAGCACGACGCCACCCTCGACGCCTACAGCGACACCTACGCCCAGGGCCAGGTCATAACCTATCAGCCTGCTAACCAGCAGGTCGCCAAGGGATCCACCGTGCGCTACGGCCTCAGCAAGGGCCAGGACCCCGTCGTCACGGTACCCGACAACCTCATGTGGGCTTACTACGACGCCATCGACGGCATCCTCGCCCCCCTGGGTCTCAACGCCAACGTCACCTGGACCAAGAACAACGACGTGGCCTGGGGGTACGTCTACGACGTACAGCCCGCCGTCGGCACCCAGCTCAACCGCGGAGACACCGTCTACCTCACGGTGAGCGACGGCCCCGACACCCTCGTGCTCAACAACTACGAGGGCTGGAGCATCGACAACGCCCGCGCAGACCTCGAGTCCCAGGGCTTCACGGTGACCGTGGACCAGTCGACCGCCGCCCCCAGCGCCGACGTCGCAGGCCTCGTGTTCGGCACCAACCCCGCGGCGGGCACCGAGGTCAACAAGGGCTCGGCCGTGACCATCAACGCCTACGGCAGCTACACGTCCCCCAGCGGCAACATCCCCAGCGATATCGACACCTACGGGATTCAGGGGGCCGTGGACACTTTACAAGGCATCGGCTTCCAGAACGTCACCGTAACCGACGGCACCTCGGTCATCGACCCCTCGAACTACGGCAACTACACCATCAGCTCCGTGGACGGCGCCGGCAGCAGCGTGCCCCTCTCGGACGAGATCGTGATCCACGTCACCCCGCGCTCCTCGAACAGCGAGGGCGGCTCAGGGCAGACTGCTTCGGCGTAGTAAGGGCAAGGGCAAGCAATCAAACGACGAAGGGGCGGCACCCACACGATGGGGCCGCCCCTTCGTCGTATCCAGCCGTCCGACCTGGCAAGAAATCCCAGGAATCCACTCATCAAGTTCCTGATTACTCGAACTTCTTGCCATCTGACGCTTCGAACGTCCTGATTTCCCGACTTTTCTGCCAATCACCATCCCGAAATGGCGCACACCCCGCCTACTCCGGGCTCTTGAGCGCCTCCACCATGTTGATGCGGTCGAGCATCCGGTTCGTGATGAGGCTCACCGCAAAGGCGAACACAAAGGTGATGGCCGCAGCTATCACATAGGTCCATGGACTTACATAGGTGGCAAAGTTGATAGCCGGCAGCTTGAGCAGAAACTTGAAGCTGTAGCTCAGCAGATACCCCGCCGGCAGACCGAGCACCACCCCTACCAGGGTCAGCAGCAGGGTCTCCTTGTTCACATAGCGATGCACCTCGCTGCGCCTGAAGCCCAGCACCTTGAGGGTGGCCAGCTCGCGCTCACGTTCGGCGATGTTGGTGGTCGAAAGCGTAAAGAGCACCACGAACGCCAGGCCGGCCGCCAGCACGATTACGATGTACACGATGCCGTCGATCAAGGCGAACGCCGAGGAGAAGTCGGCTTTGAGCTTGGCGACGGAGCTAACGGTGAGGTACCTGTCGTCCTCTCCCAGCTCGTCGGCAAAGGCGATCTGCTCCTCGTCGTCTCCCCCCAGCGCGACCAGCAGCGCGTTTTGCTCCAGAGCCCCAAAAGCCCCCTCATAGGCCTCCTGGCTCATATAGAGCGCATTGCCCAGATAGTTGGTCACAACCGCGGCCACCGGCAGCGACGCCTGGTCGAGCGCACCGTCGCGCACCTCCGCAGACTCCCCCACCTCGAGTCCCAACAGCCGTGCCGCGTTGTCGGTAATCACGACCCCTTCCGCCGGAAGTTCCACAAGCGAGCCGTCGTCGGCGTCGCTCAGCTCGATGTACCCTTCCAAGCTCGCGCCCTTGGGCACCACGAACAACTGCATCGAGGTCTTCTCGTCTCCGTTGGCCACGGTCGTGTTGTCCACAAACAGGGTCTCGAGCGACTCCACCCCGTCGCGCCCCTCCAGATCAGCACGCGCGTCGTCCAGGTCGTCGGGGGCGACCACCGCCATGAGCCCATAGCCGTACACGTCGTCGTACTGGCGCTGCGCAAGGGAGTCCACGGTGTTCTTGATGGCAAAGCCGCACACCAGGAGCATCGTGCATCCTAGGATGCCAAAGACCGTCATCAAGAAGCGGGCCTTGTATCTAAAGATGTTGCGGGCAGTCACCTTGTTGAGAAACGTCATCTTTTTCCAGAGCGGCCCCATGTGCTCGAGCAGGATGCGCTTACCGGCCTTCGGAGCCTTGGGCCGCATCAAGGCCGCGGGGGTTTGCCGCAGGTCGCGGTTGCAGGCAATAACCGTCGCCCCCACGATGGCCACCACGAACAGCGCCACGCCACCAAAGGCGTAGGCCGCATCAAACGAGAAGGAGAACTCCGGCAGCACGTACATGGTGCGAAAGATCCCAAAGAGAAACGCTGGGAGCGCAAAAAAGCCAAGCAGGTCACCCACGACGCTACCCACCAGCGATGCGGCCAGCATGTACACCGCATACTTGCCCATGATGCGCGCCTTGGAATAGCCCAGGGCCTTGTAGACGCCGATAAGCCCACGCTGCTCCTCGACCATGCGCATGCCGGTGGTCAGGCTCACCAGCACGGCCACGATCAAAAAGATGACCGGCAGCACCGCCGCGATGGTCTCGATCGAGGAGGCGTCGCTGTCGATGCTCGCGTAGCCACCCAGGCTCATGCGGTCCTGGATATACCAGGTGGCGCTCAGAGACTCCGCATCCGAACGAGCCTCGTCGATCTCGGCCTGGGCGTCGGCGCGCGCCTGCTCGTAGGTAGACCGCTGCTCGTCGAGCTGGGCCTGGCTCGCCTGGAGCTCCGCCTCGCTGGCCGCAAGCGACTCGTAGCCGGCGTCGATCTGGGCCTGAGACTCGGCATCCAGGTAGTCGTAGTTTGCCGCCTGGGCGTCGAGACCGGCCCGGTTGTCGGCGACAGCCTGCAAGCCAGCGTCGATCTGGGCCTGGGCGTCCGCCATCTGCTGCTCGGCGTCGGCAAACGACCGGTCCGCCTCCGCCTGGGCATCGTCCACGGCAGCTAGGGCCTCGGAACGAACGGCATCGGCGCGGAGCTGCCTTTGGGTGTCCCCGATGCCCAGGACCTCGTCCTCCAGGGCTTCGATGCGCTCTTCATAGGCCCGTGCATAGCAATCCAAGCGATCGGTGTCGGCGGCCCGCAGGTATACCGCCGTGTACACATCGCCCGACGCCTCCGCGCGCGGCACATAGAACGTGTAGTCCGCTGAGGTCGAGCTCCTGAACGCCGTGGAGCCGTCGGGTTCGATAACGTTGGTCGGGTCTATCACGCTGCCCACGATGACATAGGGGCTTTCGGCAAACATCGGGTCGGCCGCATCCTCCCCCTGGTCCTGAGCCTCAAACATGACGGTGTCGCCCAGGGAACAGCCGCTGTCTTTGAGATACGCGCCGGTGACCGCGATCTCGTTGACCTCTTGGGGCAACCGCCCTTCGAGCACATAGGGCACGTTGATGCCCTGCTCCGAGAGCGCCTTGACGTCCACCGTGGCCTGGTGCCCTCCCACCTCCGTGTAGGAAGGCTGCTCGTAGGCCCCCTCGGCAGCCGCCACGCCCTGTAGCTCTCCCAACGCCTCGACGTCCTCGTCGGTCAGGCCCAAGGTGGAGAGAATCCCCACATCAAAGAGGCCCTGCTCGTCGAAGAACTTGTCCGCCGACCGGCGAAGGTCCAGACAACCCACCGCCAGCCCCACGAACATCGTCACGCCCAGGGCGCAGATGATCATAATCGAGAAGAAGCGTTTCTTGCTCGACCCTATAGTCCGCAGGACGTCCTTGTCAAAGGCTTTCATGGGCACCGTCCTACCACTCGATCTGCTCCACAGGCACGGGCGCATCGTTTACGACCGTCTCGACCACCCGACCGCTCGCAAAACGAATCAGGCGATCCGCCATGGGCGCCAAGGCCGAGTTGTGGGTCACAATGACAACGGTGATGCCCTCTTGGCGGCAGAGGTCCTGCAAGAGCTTGAGAATCTGCTTGCCCGTCTTGTAGTCCAAGGCTCCCGTGGGCTCGTCGCACAAAAGCAGGCGCGGGTTCTTGGCCACCGCGCGCGCAATAGACACACGCTGCTGCTCGCCGCCCGAAAGCTGCGCCGGGAAGTTGGCCATGCGATCGGACAGTCCCACCTTGGCCAGGGTCTCGGCCGGGTCAAAGGCGTTCTTGCAAACCTGGGTGGCCAGCTCCACGTTCTCAAGAGCCGTGAGGTTGGGCACCAGGTTGTAAAACTGGAAGACAAAACCCACCGTTGATCGACGGTATTCAACCAGTTGGGAGTCGGTGGCGTCGGTTATATCCTGCCCATCTACCTCGACGCGCCCCCGGGTGGCACGGTCCATGCCGCCCAAGATGTTGAGCGCCGTGGTCTTGCCCGCACCCGAGGCACCCAAGATGATGGCGAGCTCCCCTTGGCGCACCTCAAAGGTGGCGCCGTCCAGGGCGTTGATGGCCGTCTCGCCTACGCCATAGGTACGCACCACCTGCGAGAACCCGATAGCGACAGGCCGATCCTCAAAGTCGCGCCCCGTAAGGCCGCACCCTGGTTCCGCAGGAACATCCCCAATCTCTTCCTCGGCCTGCAAGGGCTTCTCCCCCGCGACCGCCGATGCAAAATGCCGTCCCACGGGTCTCATATCGCTCATCGTGCCCCCGTTCGCTCGCCGCAGCCACGTTTGAATTCCGCTCGTTCTTCTTAGTATAGAGATGTACCCGACGCCAATCGCGTCGCACGCCCTTGCGGCAGAATTCGTAACAAAGAATACGGCCCGGAGGGGTAGCCCGTATCGTGATGGCGTTTTGATGGCACGTGTACCTTAAAAACAAAGGCCGCCGGGTCAAACACCCCCGACGACCTGCGGTTTTAATGGTGCCCCCGGGCCGATTCGAACGGCCGACACCCGCTTTAGGAGAGCGGTGCTCTATCCCCTGAGCTACGAAGGCATATGCAGTTGTTTAGTATAACCTCTTTTTAGGCCCTTGCCATCGCAAAAGACCAGCAACCTTGCCAGCCTAAGCGAATCGCCACAGCCCGCAGGCCGGCACGCCCTCCTCGGCCCCCTCCCGTCACGACCCCTCCGCAATCACCGTACTCGAGAGCTGCGACTTCCTATCTTATCGACGTCACGTATCTGCAGGCCCATTGTATCCGCCGTTTTTGCCGTTCAATCCCTTATGGCCCAGCATGACAGGAACGAAAGCCCCCCGTTCGTCCACCGTCACGTCGCCCCTCAACAAACAACCCCAAGGCTCCTCCCGCACAACCTGAGAGAAGAAGCCTCGGGGTCCTCCGCGTGTCTCGCACGGCTATCGCATAAATGTCAGCACAACCGCCACGGCCACCATCGCAACGCACAAAACGAGCGCTGCATAGTCGCGAGCCGCAAAGGGATACTGCTTGAACGCCGAGCTGCTGTTACGCAGATAAAACCCGCGCACTTCCGCAGCAATGGCAGCGCTGTTCGCCTTGCGCACCGAACTCACCAGCAGCGGAATGCACAGCGGAACCATCAGCCGCACCTTTTTGACAAGGCTGCCCGAGTCGAACTCTACACCGCGCGCAGTCTGAGCCTCCATAATCCCCTTCATGTCGTTCATAAACACAGGGATAAAGCGAACTGTGGAGGTAAAGGTGAACGCGTATTTATAAGGAACATGTAGCGTTTTTACCAAAGCATTAGAAAGATCGGTAAGCTTGGTGACGTACAGCACCAGAAACAGCGGAACTGCCGCAGCAATCAGGCGCAAGATCGTGGTCAAGGCCGCCAGCAGGCTTCCCGTTCCGATGTAACCCCACGGCAACCTGACAAGCTCGGTTCCCTCGGGAGTGGTGAGCACCTGAATCACCGCAAGGATCAAAGAAAAAAAGAACACTGCTTTGGCCAGCCCCAACGCCTGCCGTGTCAATCCGCATGACTTGGCCAATACAAAATCAAGCACAAGCACAAGCACGATAAACACCAAATTGTTCGTCACAAAGCAAGCAATGGAGAGAAACAGCGCGCAGAACAGCTTTGCCACGGGGTTCATGCGATGCAGGAGGCTATCGCCCGGCACGTATTCCAAAAAGTGTCCCATTACAGCTCACCACCCTCGGAGCGCACCAATTCGATGGCACTCGCCATTTCTTCCAAGGTATTCGCCGTGGCAATAGGAGTCTGCGCCAGCGATGGGTAGCGTCGCACCAACTCCATTGAGATGCCTACAATCTGAGGGGGCACCAGCGAGGCGCGCCGTACCGTTTCCGGACGTCGCAACACCTCAAAAGTCGGCCCGTCATCAATAACGCGACCGTCGTTCATCACGATTACACGCCGCGCATAGTCCCCCACGACCTCCATGTCATGGCAGACCATTACAACCGTCGTCCCCTGTTCATGCAAACGTGAGACGATATCCATGACCTTTGAGCACTCGCGGTAATCAAGACCAGTCGTAGGCTCGTCCAGCACGACCACCGACGGTTCCACCACAACAATGGATGCCAACGCAAGCAGCTGCCTCGTTCCCCGGTTCAAAAGAAACGGGTCCGCCTCTGGATCAAACCCAAGCTCGGCGATAATGGCATCTACGCGAGCTTCGACATAAGGGCCCTTCTCCCCTAGCGCCTTAAAGAAAACGAGCAGCTCCTCACGCACCGTGTTGTTGCAAATCTGCCGGTCTGGGTTCTGAAACAAGAACCCAACGCTGCTAGCGAGTTGACTCGTCTTGAGATCACGCGTTGAGACCCCATCAATCAAGACATCGCCCCGCGTAGGCTTGAGCAGTCCGTTCATCAAGCGCATCGTTGTAGACTTGCCCGCACCATTGGTACCCACAAACGACACGAACTCGCCGTCGCCAATGGTAAAGTCCACCCCTTTAAGCACTGCACGCTCTCCGTCATAAGATGCATGCACATCACGAAACTCGATCATGCCAGCACCTCGCCCACCATATCGCATGCCTCCTCAACATTACGGCAGGCGGGACCGTAGTACAGCCCCGCAGAGCGCAAACGATTCGCCAACGAGGTCGAACGCGGGCAAGCCACACCGATCTCGAGCAGTTCGTCGCTGTGGGCCAGCACCTCGGAGGGCGACCCCACAAACCTTAGACGCCCGTCATCGACGATGACCAGCATGTCCGCAAAATCAGAGAGCAGGGCGATCTTTTGCTCGACCACGATAACCGTGGTCCCATGGCTTTGAGCATAGTGCCGTAGCAGGTCAAAGACGGCCACCGAGCTTGCCGGATCCAGCTCCGCCGTAGGCTCGTCAAGCACCAGGATGCGCGGCCGCAACGCCACGATGGCCGCAATCGCAACCTTCTGTTTTTGCCCTCCCGAAAGGGAGTCGATGGCACAGTCTTTGAGGTCCAAGATCCCCATGGCCTCGAGCGCCTCGTCAACGCGCCCAGGAATCTCGTCATGGGGAATCCCAAAGTTCTCAAGACCATAGAGCAGCTCGTCGTCGACCACCGATGAAACCATCTGGCTGTCGATGTCCTGACACACGCTGCCCACCACGCGCGCATCATCGGGCACCCTCCCCTCGAACGTGCCGAGGCCGTCGATCAGGACCGACCCAATGAACTCCCCCGGATAGCAATGAGGGATGATTCCGTTCAACGCATATGTAAGCGTCGACTTGCCCGAACCAGCCGCTCCCGTAATGCCCACAAACGTCCCGTCGGGAATCGTGAGGTTGACATCCCGTACCGTAGGCTCTTTGCTCTCACGGTATGTAAAACTGAAGTCCCGAATCTCAATCATGGCAATCCTCGTGTCACGGCAAGCCTCCACCGACTTGCCCAACCCACAATTCAGGGAAAACACTCCGTTATACAACGGAGGCACCACGCAACCCAGCGGGTCGCCACATAAGAAAACAGGTACCGGACCCACGTCCGGCACCTGCCCATTGCGACGATACCCTTTAACGCTTGAGGACCTTGCGCAGCGGCACCGTAAGGATCTGAACCAAGATGCAGTTGAACAGGGCGGTACCAAAGACCATGGGGACGTACATGGCGATTACGGGAAGCAGTTCCAAGCCGTTGATGCACACACCGACGATAATGGCAAAGGTATAGCCCGAAACAACGGTCGAGAGGAACGTGGTAACCAATGGGTTGATATCGATCTTACCGCCGATCTTCAATGGGACGCGAATCAAAAGGCCGCAAGCCAAAGCACCGAGGGTCTCAGAAGCGATGTTGACCCATGGAGTTGCGTTGAGCATAGGGATCTGGCAAACGAGACCGGCAATCAAACCGATGATGACTGACTGGCCGAGGTTCGGCCTCGTCAGGATGATGGCAAGGCAATACATGGCAATGATGAAGTTGGGCTTCATGCCGGCGAACGTCAAAACACTGCCTAGGGTAAGCTTGAGCACTGCACCGGCGGCAAGTAAGATCGCCACCAAAATGAGCGAGCTGATGTCAAGGGAGCCAGTAGATCGATTGGCGTCAGTCTTGATGACACGAGCGCCGGACGGAGTGGTGCTGGGGGTATTCCCGCTCATGGCAGTGCCTTTCCTATTCGGCCGCGGCTGCCCTCCTGTAGGGTGCCTCACGGCTTTCGTACATGCAATGCAAATCGAGCAAAAGTTTATAAGGCGCATTCTGTCACAAAAAAAGCCCCCGGCCGATGCCAGGAGCTTCCCCTGCGCTGCTTATAAACGCGCAAGCTCACCATCGGCCAACCGAGTTAGATGCACGCCACCACCAGTTGTTGGGCTTCATAGCCATGGCAACAGCGAACATATCGGTCGACCTCCTCTCTAAGACTTGCGCCAAATACTGCGGTAACTCTACCCCAAACCCAGCTCTCAGGCAATATCTTTTATAGAAATGAGCCGGTCCGAATCGATTCTCTCCATATAGAACCTTACCGGAGAGCTCCTAATGCCTTGGCGCCCGCGCAAACGAAAAAAGGGCCCGCCCGAAGGCAGGCCCCAAACGCG